>NZ_JBAMDA010000001.1:1960000-3306651 GCF_036964665.1 Nitrobacter sp. NHB1 | reverse complement strand
CCGGCGTCTGCGAAGACGATGGCCGAATCTGCGCATCGTCCTTGCGCTATGGAACGCGCCGCCGGAACTGCTGACCGACGAATCCCTTTCAGCGCTCAAAGCCGATACTGTCGTGACTTCGGTTGAGGAGGCGGTTCGTCGTATTCACCGCATCATCGACCCCGAAGAAGCCAAGGCAGCCCAAAAAGCCACCGTGCCTGACAACGACGCAGAGCGTGTCGACGCGCTAAAAGCGACCGGGGTCTTGGAGGGTGAGAAACGTGAAGCTCTGGATGCACTCGCCAAGCGTGCCGCCGACGTATTCAACACCAGCGTTGCCGTGATCACCGCTATCGACAAGGGTCGCGAATACTTCGTCGGACAAAGTGGAAAATTGCCAGACGCCATCACCGATAATGCAGGCACGTTGCTAGCGATGGACCGCGATCACGCGATCTGCAACTACGTCGTAGCCAACGACAAGACGCTAGTCGTTTCGGATATTGAGCGCGATCCGCGCTTTGCCGATAACGAGACGATCGCGCAATGGAACATGCGCTTCTACGCCGGTTCGCCGCTACGCGCAACCGACGGTCTGATAATCGGGGCACTGTGCATTCTCGACTCCAAACCCCGCACGCTGGAAGACAATGAAGTCGCATTGTTGGAAGATGTGACTTTCGCAATGGGACCGGGTCCCTCATAGCGCGTTCATTCCGCCTCGGTCGCTTTCAATGCGTCGCCCGATCGCCTACTTCTGTCCCGATGTCAATCGGCCCTTTAATTGCCTTATGTTGTCAAGCCTCCTTGCGACGCCGGCACTGGGGTCATGGTCCTTTCCGAGGTCGCTAGGCGCCTCATGATGATGTCCGGGTCGGGTGCCTCAACGTGTTCAGCGGAGTGCAGACTAACCGCCACCAGCCGATTGACCGAGGTCACCACGACGACCGTCCCAGCGGGACATCGCCGACCCGGCGGACCGGGCCAGGAACTTGCAAAATACGTCAGGCCGGCTTCGCGCCCCAATCGAACGACGTGCCGTCGACCCAGATACAGTGGAGAACCACCGCGATCTTCCGGGCGATGGCGACCTTCGCCTTTTTCATTCCGATCCGTTTTGCAAGCTTCATTCCCCAGGCTTTGAGGGAGGACCATTTTTTGGTCCGATAAAGCAAAACGGTTGCTGCTTCGAACAGGTAAGTTCGGAGTAACCGGTCGCCCCATCGCGATATCTTGCCACTAGTGTCAATCTCACCAGATTGATTGCGCCGAGGTGTAAGGCCGAGATAGGCGCCGACCGAGGAAGCCGATCGGAAGCGGGACGGTTCATCGATAGTATGGCGGAATGTTAGGGCGGTCACCACGCCGACACCAGGCACCGTCATCAAGCGGCGCGTCGTCTCGTCCGACTTCGCCAAGCGGCGGACATCGTCGTCGAACTTGCTTTGCTGCTGACAGATATGCTCATGAATCGACAGGAGCGGCGCAATCACGCTGAGGAGGTGATGATCTTCACCCAATAGCTCGCTGACCTGATTGCGGAACTGTCGGCCGATGGCGCGGGGGAATAGCAACCCGCATTCCTTGATCAGACTGCGGACCTGGTTCTCGATATCCCGGCGCATGGACACGAGCCGGGCTCGCGCGACGAGTATCGAGCGGATCCTCTGGCTTTCCTCGCTTTTAACTTTGACTTCTCGATACCAACCGACCCGCACCAATTCAGCGAGACCTCGCGCATCGTTCTGATCGCTCTTGTTCATACGCACCGACAGGGCGGCGTGTGCATGCCGCGCATCAATGCAAACGACCGGAAGCTCGACCCTCCGAAGTTCGTGCCAAAGCCAGCTCGCCATCGCACCGGTCTCAAAGCCAATGCGCTCCGCCAGTGGCGCATGTTTACGAAGCAGCCTAGTCAGATCGCCGGGATCAGACTTGGCCTTTCCCTCGAAGATTAATTGCCCAGTCTCGCTGACCACGCATACTGCGGTTTCTCTCTGCGAGACGTCCAGCCCGACGTATTGCTTCATGACAGCTCCTCCGAATCATTTGATTGCGAGAGTTCAACGATAACGGAGCTTTTGTGCCGCGAGCGCCGACCGCAATTACGTCATCGTGTTCAAATTTGACCCCATATCGGCGTCCAATTTTGGCTCTGACGCAACTTCGATGACGGTTTGCCGCAACTAGATGGCGCCTATCAGCCGGGCTTGCAGGAGGTCGATCTTCGCCCGCCCATACATCTGGCGTTTTACGAGCTTTAGTTTCGTGATCTGCCCTTCTGTCTGGCCATTGGACCAAGGTTCGGTGATGGCGGCACGGACGGCGGCCTCGTCCCTGATGATGCCACTCGCAAAAGAGCCGATCAGGCTCAAGCTGGCGGTGGCGATCCACGGATCGAGATCAGCAACGAGCTTCTTGCGCACCATGGTCTGGAAGCTTTCGACGAGCATGCGGGCTTCGACGAGTGTGGGAACGCGCGCCTCGATGGCGGCGATGGTGACCGTATCTGCTTTACTGAGATTGTCGCGCGCAGTGGTCATCAATCGGGAGATTGTTCTCGCGGATGGCACTTTTTGCAGTTGTTGATTGGTCGCCTTCTCGGCCCGTCGTCGCCGTGTCGTCCACTCACTGACTACGCGCAAGGAGCCTTGGAAGCCTTGCCCTTGCAAACGACGCCAGAGCTCTGCGCCGTTACGGCAGCCCTCGTTCCATTGCGCATCCAGAAAGGGCAAGTGGGCATCGAGCGTGCTCTGCCGTGTCCGGAAGACATCCGTACTCTCGCCGCGACTGACTTGGCGAACGAGTTTACGGCTGTGTCCTGTTCGACGGACGATCTCCTTGAGTGGCACTGCGTCTCCGACGAGCGCCATGATGGCGGCATTCGTCTGCTTGCGCCGGAGATACCCTTCATACTGCAGCCTTTCCGCGCAAGTGAGCAGTTTTGGATTGATCGTCGTCGCACCGATTGCGGTGCGGATCACCCCCATGGAACGGCGCACCGCGTTGAGGAAGGCCGCGCTTGCGTTCTCCATCAGGTGCCAACGGTCGGCGACCTAGACGGCGTCGGGCAGCGCCTTTTCCGCGGCCTCACCGTAGCCGCCGCCACGGTCGCGCGATACGACCATGATCTCCGGATGGTCGGAAAGCCAAGCCCGCACCGTTGCAATCTCGCGATCTGGAAGCAGGGTTACGATCCGCCGTCTCTCCAGATCGCACACGATTGTTCCGTAGCGATGGTTCTTGCGAAAAGCCCAGTCGTCAATGCCGGCGACGATCAGAGGCTCCGTTCTCGGGCGCGTTCGTCGCCTAACAACCCGCAGCAGAGTATCGTTGCTCACCGGCAGCATCAGTCGCTTGGCAAAGCTCGCTGCCGGCCTGCCGCCGAGTGTCAGCCCCAGATGGTGGACGATGCATTCCAGCCGTCCCGTCCGGCGCGACCGGGTCGGGAGAACATCGTCCCCGAACCGTTCTGCGAAAATCCGCCGCCGACAATGAGGTACCTCGCAAACGAACCGTCGCGTGAACACGCGAAGGCGTATTTGCTTACCTGCACACGGCAAATCCGCGACTTGTCTATCGTATCGGCTATGGATTCGGCGCGATCTCGCCCCGCACAATGGGCACTCGGCCATGCCGCCGTCGGATCGGACGGCTAAAATAATCGAGTCAGATGAATCACTTACGCTCTCGATAACCAACCCGCTCGGCACAAGCGACGAAATTCGAAGACCGGCTCGCATGGCGCTGATTCCCCCGTTGGAGAACCGCAAGATCGGCAGAAAACTCATCAGATGTGAGTCAGACCCCAACCGTGACCCCGCAAAATTCATCGTTTTTCCCATGGATGCAATATGTTGCGCGCCATACGAGGTGGGGTCATTGTTGGACGCGATTCTGCAGGCTACGGGGGCGAGGCGCGGGAACCATAGCGATAGCTCGGCGTTGTTCCGAGGCTGCCTCCCCTGCCCTGGCAGCCTTGCGGCCCGTCCTTTCATTCTCGAATGGCCAGGGCCGCGTCATTCTAATGGAGGTGACGATGGGACGAGGACTATTGCTTTGGCTTATCGGCGTGCCGATTCCGGTAATTATCCTCTTGTGGCTGTTCTTCGGCCGCTGACTTTTCCATATCCGCTCCTTTCCGGCGCCATTCTGAAGCGAGCGTCCTCAATAAAATTGCATTCGGAGACCGGGCTAAGTTGCGGACACTTATTCTTTGGGGGTAGATGTCCCGTATCTTGCTCGTGGTCATCGCGATCGGTATGTGGTGCTGATTGTCGCGCTGATATGGCTTGCCTTTGCGCCAAGGCTCGCAAAGGCTCGCCTGTCCGTCGTCAGGTAATTTGAGACTGATCAGGCGTTTCGAGAAGAGAGGCTCTGGTTCATCAGGGGTTAGAGTTTAAGCTGCCTGCAGCCGATGCTGCAAGCGACGGGCTGCGATGGTAGCAAGCTTGATGCGTCTGCGTTCTGCGAGGATGGTCTCCGCTCGGCCGAAGTAGACGTCGGCTGGTGTGACGTTGTCGATGCTCTCATGATAGCGAACTTGATTGTAGCGGTCGACGAAGGCGCCGATCTGTCGTTCGAGATCGCCTGGTAGATAATAGTTTTCGAGCAGAATGCGGTTCTTCAGGGTCTGGTGCCAGCGCTCGATCTTGCCCTGGGTTTGCGGGTGATACGGTGCGCCCCGCACGTGCTGCATGCCCTTTGTCTTTGAGCCAGTCGGCCAGATCGCCTGCAACATAAGACGCGCCATTGTCGCTGAGCAGCCTCGGCCGGTGCGCAACGGTGATGTGATCAAGGCCCGATGCCGCCAGCGCCTGATCGAGCGTGGCGGTGACGTCGGAAGCGCACATCGTAGGACCGAGTCTCCACGCCACGATGTAGCGCGAGAAGTCGTCCAGCACCGTCGACAGATAATACCAGCCCCAGCCGGTGATCTTGAGGTAGGTGAAGTCCGTCTGCCAGAGCTGGTTGATCGCGGTGGTCTTGTCCTTGAACTCGTTCGCCGCCTTGATCACCACATAAGCCGGGCTGGTGATGAGGTCATGGGCCTTCAACAGCCGATAGACCGAAGCCTCCGAGACAAAGTACTTTCTCTCGTCGGTGAACCGCACGGCCAACTCCCGCGGCGAGAGTTCAGGAAGCTCCAGCGCCAGGTCAATGATCTGGCGGCGGACATCGTCCGGGATGCGATTCCAGACGCGGTCCGGTCGTGAACGATGATCAGCCAGCGCTTCAGGTCCGCCATTACAATAACGATCATACCAGCGGTAGAATGTGGCGCGCGGGACGCCGAGTTTGTCCAGCGTGCGCTTGGCCGGTAGATGTGACTGCTCGACCTGCTCGATGATCTCGGCCTTCTCGGATGCGGGATATCTCATGCCTGGTCTTCCCCATCCCCGTTCATGCTTATGGAATGGCTCGCCCCTCCTTCCTGGCGCATTGATGCTCAGGATCCATCAAGCATAGGAGTAGAGCAATGCAGATCGCAATTCTGGGTATCGACCTCGGGAAGAATAGCTGCAGCATGGCAGGTCTCGACGACGCGGGGCGCGTTCTCCTGCGCCGTCGCGTGCGGCGTGAGAGCGTAATTAAATTCGTTTCGGGCCTGCCGGCCTGTGTGGTTGCAATGGAGGCTTGTGGTGGGGCTCATCATCTCGGACGCCTGTTTCAGAAACAGGGGCATGAGATACGGCTAATGCCACCGGAATATGTTCGTCCTTACGTCAAAGCGCAGAAGAACGACGATCGTGACGCGGAGGCGATCGCCGAGGCCGCCAGCCGGCCAACGATGCGTTTCGTTGAACTGAAAAGCGAAGAACAACTCGACATGCAGATATTACATCGCGCGCGTGATCGCCTTGTTGCAGAGCGAACAGCGCTCATTAATCAATTGCGGGCCATCTTGCTGGAGCGTGGGATCATCATGTCTCGAGGCCGCAGAAAGCTGGAAACTAGCCTCGCGGTGCTGATGGACGCAGATATTGCTCCTGTCAGCCCAAGAATCCGAACCCTCATCGAGGACATGCAAGGTCAATGGCACGATCTGGATCGTCGCATCGCGGCGTTTGATGAGGAGTTTAAGGCTTATGCCCGCTCGGACAAAGCATGCAGGCTTCTGGTGACGATCCCGGGTGTGGGTCCTTTGAACGCAACAGCTTTCGTGGCGGCGATCGACAATGCGCAGGCCTTTGGCCATGGTCGGGATCTTGCTGCCTGGCTTGGTCTTGTGCCCCGTCAGATGACGACCGGCGGACGGCCTAAACTCTTGGGGATCAGCAAGAGAGGAAATAGTTACTTGCGAAAGATGCTGATCCACGGTGCCAGAGCAGCGTTGCCGACGCTGTCAAAAGGCCAGACAATCCTGGGAAGCTGGCTGCGGAATTTGTTGGCAAGAGCGCATATCAACAAGGTCGTCGTCGCGCTGGCTGCCAAGATGGCGCGGATTATCTGGTGTGTGCTGCGGAACGGTACCGCTTTCAAGGCAGCGGCGGTGAGAGAGCCTGCATAATCACAACCGGTCGAGGACTGTTCAACATATAAGACGTCCAAGACCTTCGAATGTCTGTGGGTGGTAGTGTGAAGATGGCCGACAGTCGAACGGCATTTCGAAAACCTGATTAAAAAAATGGCGATAATCGCCGTCATGCTTATGAGGATCGGAATGCGCGGAGCTCCATCTTGGCCAGGATACGTTCCTGAGACCGGATACGTTGGTGCAGATTGATCAGCCAAATTAACAAAACACTTGCAGACGGGGCGAGCCATACGTTTTTTAAGCAGACGGTTCTCCAGGGTGAGATCGGCAACGACCTCTTTCAAAGCGGTGGCCTCACGGCGAAGATCCTTCACCTCGCCAGGCGTTGCGGCTCGCGCAGTGTCACCGGCCAATCGGCGTTTGCCGGCCTCCAGGAACTCCTTGGACCAGCCATAATACATCGAGGCGGCGATGCCTTCCCGGCGGCACAGCTCGGAGATGTTCTCCTCGCCGCGCAGTCCTTCCAGCACGATGCGGATCTTCTCCTCCGCCGAATACTGCCGACGCGTCTGGCGCCGGATGTCCTTCAGAACTTGTTCTGCGGGCGCCTTGCCCGGTCCGGATTTCTGTCTCATCTTCGCTCCTTGCGGCTACGATGAACCAGAAATCCTCCCTTCGGAAAGTCCCTCAATTTGTCTCAGGGGTGCTGACGGCGAACACTGCCAGGCAAACAGATCATGAAGGGAGCGCCATGGCTTGTACCGGTCGAAGCTCTCGACACAGAAGCGGTTCGGATAGGGGTGCAGAAAGTGATCGACCGACGCCCGAAAGTTTTTGAAGAGTATCAATATGATAAAGTTGTCCGCCTTCCCGGCATCTAATGGAGTGATGCATTATGAATCGCAGTGGGCGGATCGGATCAAGATTTTGGTCTGGGATCGCACGGGCCTGGTGTTGGTGCACAAGCGGCTCGAAGGCTGCAAGTTCGTGTGGCCCAAGATTGCGGATGGCGTGATGCGGATATCGCCGGCGATGTTCGCGGCATTGTTTGAAGGTCTCGATTGGAGGTTGGTCCGACCTGAGGAGGCGCGCCGTCCTCAGGTCGCGGGATAGCTGCGGCAGAGTGACTCGGAAGCTCTTTGCGCATGGCGAGAACGGCGGCGATGTGCTGGAAATAGCGCATGAGCACCGCGACGCTGCGCGACGAAAACGAACGCTTGAAAGCGCTTCTGACGCAAACGCAAGCAGCGTTGAGCGAGCATCAGGCGGCACTGGCAACGTCGGAAGAGGCGCGGCGCCGGCTGGAGGTCATCCTCGGTGAACTCCGCCGGGAGAAGTTCGGAGCGAAGTCCGAGAAGCTGCGGCCGGATCAATATCATTTACCGCTGGAAGACGTGGAGATCGCGCAGGGCGTGCTCGACGCGGCGCAGGAGAAGGCCGCGGCGATCATCCAGGGCCGCTCGCGCGGCGGATCGGATCGATCGTGCCATCGCAATCGGGGCCGCCTGCCTGCGCATTTGCCACGGGTGGAGCGGATCATCGAGCCGGCGAGCACGCTCTGCCGGTGCGGCTGCGGCGGCGCGATGACGAAGATCGGCGAGGACGTCAGCGAGCGGCTCGACGTGATCCCGGCGCAATGGCGGGTGCTGGTGACGCGCCGCCCGAAATACGTCTGCCGTAGCTGCTCGGGCGCTGTCGTGCAGGCGCTCGCACCGGAGCGTGTCGTGCCCGGCGGCCTGCCGACCGAAGCTGCGATCGCACAGGTGATCGTCTCCAAGTTCGGCGACCATACGCCGTTTTATCGTCAGGCCGAGATCTATGCCCGACAAGGGATCCGGCTCGATCGGGCGACGCTGGGGAACTGGTCAGGCCGCGCCTGCTTCCATCTCCAGCCTGTTGGGGATCGGATGCATCGCCACCTGGCTGCGGCGGATCGCCTGTTCATGGACGAAACCACGGCGCCGGTGCTCGATCCGGGGCGCGGCGCGACGAAGAAAGGCTACTTCTGGGCGATCGTCTCCGACGATCGCGGCCATGGCGGTCCTGGTCCGCCGATCGTGCTGTTCCGATATGCCCCCGGCCGCAGCGGCGCCTTCGCCGAGCAGTTCCTCGACGGCTGCAACGGACGCTTCCTGCAGTGCGACGCCTATGACGGATATAAGCGGCTCACCGGGGTCGTTCGACCGCAGGGACCGTGGACGCTCGTGTATTGCTGGAGCCATTTGCGCCGGCGCTTCGTCAAATTGGTCCGCAACAGCGAGTCGCCGATCGCCGAGGCCACGGTTCGGCAGATTGCGCAGCTTTACGCCATCGAGGCCACGGTCCGCGGCTCATCGCCGGACATCCGACTGGCCGCGCGCAAGGAGCACTCGCTGCCCATCGTCGCCGCGTTGAAACCCTGGTTCGAGAAACAGCTCTCGATGATCTCGAGCGGCTCGACGCTCGCCGAGGACATCCGCTACGCGCTCAATCACTGGCCGGGACTGACGCGCTTCCTCGATGACGGGCGTCTCGAACTCGACACTAATCCGGTCGAGAACGCGATCCGGCCGATCTGCTTGACCAGAAAAAATGCGCTCTTCGCAGGCCATGAGATCGGAGCCGAGAACTGGGCATTGCTGGCGTCGATCGTGGCGACCTGCAAGCTTCTGTGGTTGCCGCCTGTGGTGCAAGAAGTTTCCGAGCCGATGTGCAGGTGATCGAATGCGGTCTTCTGTCAGGCCTTTGAATACGGCATGTCAGAAGCCGCTGGCCGGTATGGTGATCTGCGGATCGGGTCCAAATCTCAACGTCGAGCTTCAAAGCTCTGAGCTTGCAACTGGTTTTCCTGATCCAGATCGGTTCGATCATTTGCCCATTCGGGTCGTCGTCTTCTCTTACACCCCCCTATCCGACGTCAGGCAGATTTGGTGGTATGTTGATCATGCCGCCACGGCCTGCGTCGAATCTCGGTAATCTTCATTCCTGATCATCAACGCCCAAATGGTTCGCGCCATCTTGTTGGCTAAGGCGATCGCCACGAGCATCCTCGGCTTGCGCGCCGTCAGGCGAGCCAGCCATGAGTCTGCCGGGATTGATTTACGGCCGAGCCAGCTCAGTCGCGACATGGCACCGATGATCAGCATTCTGCGGATATCAGACTGTCCTGCCTTCGAAACGCACCCGAGCCGCTCCTTGCCGCCAGAAGAGAACTGGCGTGGGACCAGACCGAGCCATGCAGCAAAGTCGCGACCACGGCGAAAGCTCTCCATCGGCGGTGCGAAGGCTTCAACGGCCAGAGCGGTCAAGGGGCCGACCCCTGGAATGGTCTGCAATCGTCGCGCCGCGTCAGCTTCGGCCGCGAGCACTTTGATCTTGGCGGTCTTGGTATTGATGCGGACCGTCTTCTCGGCGATCTGCTCCAGCAGGTCGCGGCACTCTGCCAGCATCAAAGCAGGCAAGTCGTTATTCGGCTCATCCAGGATTTCTACGATGCGCTTGATCTGGTGAATGCCCTGCGGAACAACGTGACCGTATTCGTAGAGGCAGGCCCTGAGGGCATTGACCAGTTCGGTGCGCTGATGGACGAGCCGTTCACGGGCGCGAAACAAGACCGCCCGGCTTTGCTGCTCGGCAGTCTTCGGGCCGACAAAGCGCATCTCGGGCCGCTGGGCCGCGATCACGATCGCCTCGGCGTCCGCTGCATCGTTCTTCTGGCGCTTCACGAACGGCTTCACGTACTGCGGAGCAATCAGTTTCACCTCATGACCAAGCCGGATCATTTCGCGGGCCCAGTAATGGGCGCTGCCGCAGGCCTCCATCACCACCAACGCTGGCGGCTGTTCAGCCATGAATCTGGAGAAGCTCTGCCGCGACAGCTTCTTGCGAAACTTGAGCTCGCCCGCCATCGATGCAGCGTGTAGTTGGAAAACGCTCTTTGCTAGGTCGATGCCGATTATTGTATTTTTCGTCACGGTTGCCGTCCTTCCGCTCAGTGGCTGTTAACATCCACTTTCTTGGCACATTGCGATGCCGTCTAGGGAGGGCGGCAACCACCCCATCTCAACGACGTCAACCCCGTCGCCTACATCGCCGAAACACTCGAGGCAATCATCGCCGGCCACCCGCAAAACAAAGTCGACGACCTCATGCCATGGAGATTCCGCAAAACGTCAAGCCAGCATCAATAGGGTCCCGAACGAGCGCTTACGAATAAGACGGGCTAGTTGGGCTTCGATGATGCTTTTACTTCATCGGCTGTTCTAACGGATCGGGCACCCCAGAAATGGGGTGCCCTTTTCGTTTTAGATCTTCGCGCCTGCTAAGGCGAACCGAAACGCATCGAGCGGCCTCCGACTTGGAGGCTCGAAACCTTTGGGCATCGTGACGACCCACTTGTTGCGGTCGTTTAGAGCTCCTTCCACCGCAAAGAAGTTTTTTGGTTACGAGAAAGCTGTGCACTTTCCTGTAGGCACAATGAAGCCATGGTAGACTCTAGGCAGCCAGTTCGATTCGTCGGTTTTGGAATCGTGTGGCGCAGTTGCGTTTGAGTGTCCCACTCCGCCATGCGCCTCCACAACCGAAGGAGCGTCGCCATGTGGCTCTTAAAACAAAAGCCCCCAAGGACTAAGCGCGTCTGCAAGTTTTGCGGCGGATGCTACGGGCTAACCCGGCCGAACTTTCCCTACTGCTCGACGTACTGCGTCGCGTGGGAGGAAAATCAGAAGATGACGCCGGTTGTTGCCGACCCGCACGACGACCTTATCGCCGCGCTCCGCTATCCCTAAGCGCTCGTGCAGGCAACTTTAGAGCGTCGACAGAGTTGCCATAACGGTACTTGGTTTTCGGACCCGTACCGCATGCCTCATAACTGAGGAGCGTAATATGCGGCTATTAAAAACTGAACCTCTGAGAGCGCAGCTGGTCTGCAAGTTCTGCGCCGGCCCTATCGGAGCGGCACAGCACCACGGCCCGTTCTGTAGCGCCTACTGCGAAGACTGGTACGAGCGACCGCCGGAGCAGCTTGAAGCAGTCCTCCAAAAGCCTCCAGAAGCCCTGCCGTTCGATTAAATGCTCGCTGCATGCAAGACCTTGTCGGCTACCCCTCGTTCCGGCAAGCCAACTGACCTCCACTTCACGGTGGAGGTTCCTTTTGTGCAAGGAATTGTTCCAAGCGGGTACGAACATGGGTAAGCCGTTTTGCAGGCTTTTGGAATTGTGAAGCTCATCAGAGGGTTAGGCCGTTGCTGGGGTTCCGCCCCTGCGGACATTCTTGACGACTGTGGCCTTGAACGGAAATCCAGCGACGTCGAGCACATGACGGTGCTTTGACGGTAGCGGAAGTCCGGCATGACGGCAGCGAGATAGGCGCGTGCGATCACGTCAAAAAGTTTCTTCTCGTCGATCGAAAGCCGTGGCCAGATAATTCGCAGATCGTCGACCGTATTGACGTTGGGGATGACGGCATGATGGCTGGCGCCTTCGAGTCCCTTGTCGTGGAACGATCCGTGTGCACCCTTTCGGATAACGGGCGGTGTCGGCACGGGGATTGTACTGAAAGATCGCCCCACCCGCAGGCCAGCCACGATCTTTGGCACGTCCGGGATCAGGGTCTCCGGCAGGTAACGAACCTCGGCGCGAGGATATGTGATGATCTTCTTGCCGTGGCCGTCATAGAGCTCCTGCGCCACTTCGAGCGTCTTGGCGGCTGACCAGCCGAAGCGCGATGAGCAGAGTTTCTGCAACGAGGGGAGATCATGCAGCTTTGTCGGGCCTTGCTTCTTGTCCTCGACGCGCACGCCAAGCGGGCCGTGGAAACCCTGAGCGGCCTTGACGACGATATCGGCATTCTCGCGCTTGATAATTCTGTCTTGCGGCGCGTGCCGCATCTGGAATTCACCTGCGGCAACATTCGCGGTGGCGACAATCTCAAAATACGTGACGGGCACGAAGTCACGGATTTCCAGCTCGCGCTTACATACGATCGCCAACGTCGGCGTCTTCACCCGGCCAACCCCGATCACGCCGCGTGCACCCTGCCCGAGGATCACGGTCGCAGTGCGGGTGAGGGAGAGGTTGTAAATCTGGTCAGCCTGCCGGCGCGCCACGGCGGCGGCGTAGAGGCGAGAATATTCTGAGTTTGGCTTCGCCCGCCCGAAGGCGTCGCGAATGGTCTGCGAATCCTGCGCCGTGAACAGCACCCGCATGACCTCGCCGCGGTATTTGTAATGCTCGAGGATTTCCTGACCGATGAGCTGACCCACACGATCGCAATCGGTGGCGAGCCAGACTCGCTTGGCGGTGCGTAGCGCCTCGCGAATGGCCTTGAGCTTTGATGCCTTCTTGCCGCCATCGCCCGGCCGGGTACCGTAAAGCCCTTCCGGACGGAGCAGGATCGGCGACCAGCGCTTCCACTCCGGTACCGCTTCCTCTGGTTCCACCAGATCAAACAAGTGGCCTTCGGCTGGAAGGATGTCGCCGTAGCGAGACCCCACGGCAGAGCGGACGTCTTTCGCCTGGCGGCGATCATCGCTGCGATAGAGCCGAATGACGGGTCCTCTGGGACAGGCAAATCATAGAATTTCCCTCCCAGAAGAAAGCAGTGATGACACCCAAACCGCCAGAAGAAGAGGTTCGCAAACGTACCAAGCGTAAGCGCGATTTTCCCCGCACGTTGACCCCCGCTTTTGACGGATGGCGTTCGTATCGGGGCGGTATTTAGCCGGTTCAGGCAGTGGCGGTTTTGGGGAAGTTGAAGGGCAGCAGGTCGGTAATATCGGCGTTGCCCGCGCGCTGAGGCAATTCGGTGAGCACGTGGCGCAACCATACTAACGGCTCGACGCGTGAGGCGCGGCAGATCAGCATCAGACCGTAAACGACGGCACTGGCCCTGGCTCCCTCGACGGTGTCGCTGAACAGCCAGCCCTTTCTGCCAGGGGCGAAGATTATGATCGCGCTTCCAGGAGATTGTTGTCGATCGGCATCCTGCCATCTTCGGTGTAGCGCGTCAGATAATCCCATTGGAGGGATGCCCCCCCGGATCGTGGTCGTGCCGCATGATCGATACAGATATCGACGCCATCATCATCATCATCACAGCTATTATTATCGCCATTACCGCGATGACGATTGATGCGAAAGATGCGGCAGGGAAACCTGCCGCCAGGGGGCGTCCCCTTTCTTCAACCGTTGGACCATTCGTCTACGCCGTTCTTACGCGTACCTTCCCACCGGAACGTTCGTGCCTAAGCCGAGTTTATGCACAACACGGGAGGGCCTGTGTGACAAAACAGGAGCATCGAAAATGAATTTGAAATTATTGGCTGCGGCCGCCATGTTCACTGCTTTCTCGGCTCCCGCGTTCGCGGCGAACTCATACTATGTCGTACAAGATTCCGCGACGAAGAAATGTACAGTCGTGCATGAAAAGCCGATGACAGCTACGTCTGTAGTGGTTAGCCCGGCCGGCAAGGTCTATACTACCGAGAGCACGGCCGAAGCCGAGATGAAGCTCAGGTATCCCCTCATTCACACGCATGAGAACGTTTGATTTAGCGCGGCGTGTTGATTGATGTATTCGCTAAACCGCGCGACAAGCGGGCGCAGGCGGACATCCGGCATGTTTGGGATCAACTCGTAGAGCATGCATCCCTGGCGGAACAGCGAATGAGTTCGGCGCTTGGCGGTGTTGGCCTTGAGATGGCGATCCATACCGAGGCTCTCGCCGGCTGCGCCGAGCAGCGTCAAAAGCACGATGGCGAAGGCGTTCAAAAGAAGAAGCCTGTCGCGGCGTTGCGGATCGGCGATGCGAAGAACGCCTAACCCCATGCCGAAGCGAAGGTCCTTGGTGTCGCGAAACCCCGGCTCGATCGTCCAGCGCCGGGCGTAATGGTTGGTGATTTCGCGCGCCGTCGCTTCAGCGTTGCTGGCGGCCAGACACCAGGCCGCTTTCATGTCCCTGGCGTGCACACAGACGACCGCCCCAACCTTGTGCCGACCCGCCGTGACCTCGGCGTCGCGGAGCTTGCGCGCCCGTCCGCCCTTGCCAACCCACGCGGCGGCGGCGCGCGTCTCGCCATCGGCCGCCGTGACATGAATGTTGCCGCGAAAGCGGATAACGTAATCGAACCCCAACGTCTCGAGAAAGCCGAACAGCTTCGTGTCGCCGAAGCCTCGATCAGCAAGGATGGTCACCGCGACGCCATCGGGAAGACTCTCCGCCAAGCGCGCCAGACAGAGGTCCTCGAAGTCGTTGCGGCTGTCCTTCAGTTCGTCCTTCAGGACGGTCAGCCATAACAATGGCGTCGCCCGGCCGTGGTTGGAAACGAGATTCAACGCCAGCGTCGTCTGATCGTCCGCGTCAAAATCCGTCCAGTCCATGGCGACGACAATCGCCTTTCGCTGTCCGACAATCTGGGTCACCCAGGCGGCGAACATGTCCCACACGACAATGCCCTGATTGCTCAACAGCCGGTCAACCTGCTTGATGGCGTGCTTGCCAAGCAGACCGCGCGCCTGGGCCAGCGAGTGGCCGATGATCGACACTGCGAGCGATGCACTCGTCATGACGCCGAGCGCACCATTGGCCAAGGACGCCACGCGCTTGGCATGGAGGTCATCGGCGAAGATTCCAGCGAGAAAGTCGTGAATAAAATCAATGCGCTTGATCGGACGGCTCATGGTGGCGGCTCGTAAGGATGCGATTCGCGATCCTCATGAGGTGCCGGACAAATCAGGCCCATCTGAGTCCGCCAAAATGAGGGGAGTCATGAGGAGATGAAGACAATTTACTGCTTGTGAAAGCAAGTAAGTCTTTGGTGTCTGTGGGTGGCCGGGAAGCCATCCGGCCACCCAAATTCTAGACGTCGAGGCTTCCCTGCTGTCGCTGGCGATCTGATAAAGCTGCCGTGGTCCTAGTACCCGGAATCACAAGTCCCTGAGACGGCGGCCTTTGACCCGGCGCTGATGCACTTTCGATTTCGTCCACACGAACGGCTCTGCATCAATGTTATAAGTCTCGATGAAGGCGTCCATGTGAGCCTTCAATTGTTGGACCGACGTGAATGATGCGCCGGTCAAAGACTGTCCCTGCAGGATCGAAAACCACCCCTCCACCTGATTGAGCCAGGACGCGCGGGTTGGTGTGAAGTGGAATGTCACGAGGGGATGTCGCGTCAGCCAGTCTTCGTTCTTCTTGTGTGTATTGAGATTGCCGATGATCACTTCAAGCCGCTTCTTCGGGTAAGTTGCAACAATCTCATCCATGAATTCCAGAAATTCCTTGCGGCGTCGGCGCTTCTTGTGTGTGGCCTTGACCCTGCCGGTCGCCACCTCGAAGGCTGCGAATAGCGTGGTCGTGCCGTGGCGCTTGTAGTCATGGCTGTGGCCCGTCAGCGCGCGTCCGTTCGGCAGCTTGAGATATCCCTGCGCACGTTCGAGCGCCTGGATAGAAGGCTTTTCATCGATGCACAGGACGATCGCCCTCTCAGGCGGCGCCATGTAAAGACCGACGACATCTGCGGCTTTGCTCGCAAAGTCCGGATCGTTGCTCTCGCACCAGCTCTTGCGGCCGCCGAGATCGATCTTCTGTTCGCGCAAGGATCGCCAGACGTATTGCACGTCCACATCGCCCAATGCTTTGGCGACCAGGGGCCCGTTCCAATGCGCAAATCCTTTGGGCGGCGGCCGATCGAGAACTTTGCGGATGCGTTCGTCGGTGGCTGCGCCATAGATCGGTGGCGTTCCCGAGCGCGGCATTCTCCCACAAGGCACGCGAGCACGTCGCTGACTGGTACTTCAACAACTTGCCAACGCGACTGGACGACAAGCAGAACGGTAGCATTATGGTTGTCATGCAAAGATTGCACGAGGACGATTTAGTGGGTGTCCTGCTGCGGCAGTCGGACGAATGGACCCTCTTGAATTTGCCTGCGATCGCAGAACACGATGAAAACATTCCGGTTGGAAATGGTAACTACCATTACCGTTGCGTCGGCGACGTACTCCATCCTGAGCGCGAGCCAATGGCAGTCCTGGCGTCCTTGCGCGCACAACTCGGCGCAGAAGTATTTGCTGCACAGTACCAGCAACGGCCAGTCCCACCAGAGGGCGTTATGATCAAGCGGGAGTGGGTTAGACGCTATGATGAGCTACCGCGGCCATCATCCCGATTTTGCGTGCAGTCTTGGGATGTAGCGAGTAAGCAAGGACTGCAGAATGACTGGTCTGTGTGCACCACATGGCTAATTCTTGAGAAGCGGTACTACCTCGCCGACGTTTTGCGGGGCCGTTTTGACTATCCGACGCTAAAGGCACGCGTGATCGCCGAGGCTAAACATCACGGGGCCAACGCAATTCTCATTGAAGATGCCGGGATCGGCACAGCGCTGGCCCAAGACCTAAAGCAAGAATCGCTCTCGATCATTCCCGTCAGGCCGGACTTTGACAAACAAACCCGAATGTTCGTCCAATGTTCGAAGATTGAGAGTGGCCGCGTGCTCCTCCCGGCACATGCTCCATGGCTCGCGGATCTGGAATTAGAGTTGTTCGCGTTCCCGCGTGGGAAGCACGACGATCAGGTGGATAGCATAAGCCAAGCTCTCGGCTACGAGGCGACCTCGAGTTGGCCGGATGCGAGTCTCAAAGGCTATGCGAGACTTGGTAACTTTCTCCGGGATGACGCAATATTTGCCAGGCTTGCAGGGCGGCCATGGTGAACTCGTCCAGGATTGATTGTTATTCGGCCCGCAATATTATTTGGACGCCGATAGGGGGCGCATTGCCTCATCAGGAATGTTACCGGAGAACTAACCGTCAGGATCGGGGCGGCGATACCGAATCGGATCGGTGTCGACGATGGCTGTCCTTATCGCAAATCAAATCCGAGTATATTGATGATGCAGTCCGCCCAGAATCGGACGACAGAGAATGCGTCCGGCTGTCTCGGCAGAGCGTAACATCGGCGCGTTCTTGTTTAATGACAAATGGGTGCGCGTGCCGTTGTACAACACGACGACAGAACGCCCACGGGACCGAGGAGCGCGAGCTTCTTTATCCGTGGCATCCATGGGCCGGATGCCTGGTCCATATTCATGAGGTCATCGAGAAGGCTGGCGGAGAAGTTTTCCGGTGCAGCCTCATTGGTCGGGCATCCGCGCGATGGCTGGAGATTCCGGCGTGGATGTTCGATCGGGCGGCCTGGTGTGTCGGCGCCGCACCCTATGTTGACATTGCGGTGCTGACCGCCTTGGCAACGCTGCTGCAGGATGTGACGTCCGTTTCGGGCGCACCATCGCAATTGCGGGATTCAAGCGCAGCATTGGGCTCTCACGACACGAATCGGGGAGATGTCCATGCCACGCCCGCCTACCGCTCATCGCCATCCTCACAGCAATGCACGTCAGTTCGATCTGTTCTGCGACCCGCCCTACGCCGCGGCGCAGACGCCGCAATGGCAGGCGTTGCCCGCCGAGACGCGCCATACGCTGACGAAGCTGCTGGTCCGCCTGATCTTCGGCCACGCCGACGGCGACCTCGTTCGGGAACGGGAGGAGATGCGTCATGATGTCTGAGAAGATCAGGCCGCACCATCTGGAGCGCAAGGCGATCCTGTATGTCCGGCAGTCCTCCGCCCATCAGGTTCTCCACAATCGCGAGAGCAGCGCCTTGCAATATGCGATGCGCGATCGTCTGACGGCGCTGGGCTGGTCTCGCATCGAAACGGTCGATGACGATCTCGGGCGCTCGGCGGCGGGCGGCGTCGCGCGCGCCGGCTTTGATCGAATGGTGGCCGAGGTCTGCCTGGGCAAGGTCGGTGCGGTCGCGGCGCGGGAAGTCTCGCGTTTCGCCCGCAACAGCCGCGACTGGCAGCAGCTGATCGAGATGTGCCGCGTCGTCGATACCGTGCTGATCGATCAGGAGATGGTCTATGCGCCGCGTCAGGGCAACGACCGGCTGTTGCTGGGATTGAAGGGCAGCCTCAACGAGTATGAGCTCGATCTTCTGCGCCAGCGTTCCCTGTCGGCCCGCTATGAGAAGGCCCGGCGCGGCGAACTCATCGTCGCGGCCCCGGTCGGCTTTGTGAAGGTCGGCGACAGGCTCGAGAAGGATCCCGATCGCCGTGTCCAGGAAGCCGTCATTCTGGTCTTCGACAAGGTCGCCGAGCTCGGCAGTGTCCGGCAAGCCCTGCTCTGGTTCATCGAGCATGGGCTGGACTTGCCCGCCAAGCGCAACAACGGTGACGTGGTCTGGCGCAGGCCCAATTATGCGACCATCCACCGGATGATCGAGAACCCGATCTACGGCGGCGCCTACGCCTATGGTAAGAGTCGTGTCGCGACAGGATATGACGCAGCAGGCGTGATCCGACCCAGCCGCCGTCGTAAGGCGCGAGCCGAATGGCTGGCGCTGATCCCAGGCGTCCATGTGGGTTACGTCAGCTGGGAGCGGTCGGAGGCGATCCGCAAGATGGTGCGCGACAACATGCCCACAGGCCGACATCACGGAGCGCCGAAGCACGGCGACGCTTTGCTCGCCGGCCTTGTCCGCTGCCGGCGTTGTGGACGCAAGCTGACGATTCGCTACACCGGCGCCAAGCATAACATTCCGCGCTATTCCTGTTGGCGGGGTTCGCTCGACAATGGCGAGCCACGCTGCATCGCATTCGGAGGATTGCGTGTCGACGACGCCATCGAGGAAGCTCTTCTGCGGGTTGTCGAACCGGGAGCGATAGCTACGGCCGTCGAGGCCGAAGCACAAGCGGCCAACCGCCGCGATCAGGTTCGTGAGGCGCTGGTGCGCGACCTCGAGGCGGCGCGCTACAGCGCCGATCGGGCATTCCGGCAGTACGATGCCGTCGATCCGCAGAACCGCCTGATCGCGGCGGAACTGGAGTTGCGATGGAACGGCGCGCTCACACGTGTCGGCGAGATCGAGATCAGGATTGCCGCGCATGATGCCGCGACATCGGCACCATCACGGGCGCCAGTCCACCTCGCCGCGCTGGCCGCTGATCTCAAGGCGGTCTGGTCGGCGCCGTCGACCGACGCGAGGCTCAAGAAGCGAATCGTGCGCACCGTCATCCACGAGGTGGTCGCCGATATCGATGACGAAGCGTCAGAGATCGTTCTCCTGACCCATTGGATGGGCGGCGTTCATACCGAACTGCGCCTGCCGAGGCGCCGCCGCGGACAGCGCAATAGCATCTCCGCCGACATGCTGGCCGCCGTCCGCCAACTGGTTCTCATCGCCAATGATGATCTGATCGCCGGCATTCTCAACCGGAACGGCCTGGTGACCGGCCACGGCAATCGCTGGATACGGGAGCGGGTCACCGCGCTCAGGTCGCATCATAAGATCCCGGTCTTTCGGCCGGCGCCGGATGGGAACGAGCCATGGCTTAATCTGAACAAGGCGGCGGGTTTGCTCGGCATTGCACCGAAGACGCTTAGGCTCGCCGCCGCAGCGGGCGAGATCGAGGCGGGTCATCCTCTGCCGGATGGTCCTTGGATCTTCAGCCGATCAACGCTCAGCAAACCGGCGGCTCAGCGCCTCGTTCGTCGCGCGAGGCAAAACCCAAATCACCCCACGGGATCGCATCCAGATCAGCAAAGCCTCTTCTCTCCAATCACATAGACAGATGTGTGTTATGAAACAGGATTGTAGTAGCTCATGTACGAGAGCAGCACGTGGCGCAGATGGCGTTCGCCGAATACCACGATATGATCAACGCATTCCCTGCGGATCGATCCGATCAGCCGTTCGGCGTATGCGTTTTGCCAGGGTGAGCGAGGAGACGTCGGGCGATCTCGAATACCGATGGACCGAACTCGACGCATGGAATATTTCGCCGTATGGGCC
Organism: Nitrobacter sp. NHB1; assembly: GCF_036964665.1. Classification (NCBI taxonomy): domain Bacteria; kingdom Pseudomonadati; phylum Pseudomonadota; class Alphaproteobacteria; order Hyphomicrobiales; family Nitrobacteraceae; genus Nitrobacter; species Candidatus Nitrobacter laanbroekii. The sequence goes on along the minus strand of NZ_JBAMDA010000001.1, from coordinate 3,286,358 downwards.
ATCGCGGTCCCGGATCAGGTAACGAGGGATTTGCTCCCAGCCACACGCCTCCGTTAGTTGGTTGGCGATCCATTCGGCCGTCGGATGCGCGGGGAGTGTCGGAAATTCTGTGTTTGAGGCAGGTGAACCATCATGCGGTGACGAAACGCTCGTTGAACATGATGGCGAATTGACGATCCGTTTGATCCGATAAAGGCATCGCCGGCGTCAGCGCGCTTTTTGCGGCGACTCCACGACCATTTGGCAATCTCGGTCTGGCGGCGGCGGCCTACAATGCCGGGAGCGGCCGGATTACACAGTTGGCTCGCGCGTAAGGATGTGTTGCCAGCAGAGACAGAAGGCTATGTGCGCAAGATTACTGGTAGCCCTACCCAAAGCTGGGCTTTGGAATCAAAAACTCTGAAGCTGACGCAACAGCTTCCCCGCCAGGCACCGTGCGAAGGAGCCGGCGGATTGTCGCACACCCAGACAACTGTTGCCGTGTCCGTGTCGCTTGCGCCAGCGATCAGCAGCATCGTTCGAAAAGCGGAGCAAGAAGCGGCAGCAGCAGCCGCCGCCGCTAAGGCTGCGGCAAAGGCAGTCGCTGCGGCCAATGAAAAATTGCGCACCGCGTTAGGAACGCGGAAAACGCACAAGTCTGCAATGTGACAGCCTCTGGCCCAGCGGCAAATGCAAAAAGGCACGTCAGCAAGCTGGCGCCGGCTTCCGAGCACTATGTATAGGATCAGGGCGACTTCAAATCGACGAGTAAAGCGCCCGCAGCTACGCCACTGATGATTCTCTTGCTGCGCCAAGTTCCCGATACCTTCTCCGGAACGAAGTGGAGCCCTACGCGATTAAAGATGCATCAAGGAAGCGGATCCGATAATGCACAACGATAAAACAATCACGCGAAGCAATCTAATGTGGGTCGGATTCGCTCTATCCGTGATGGCATTTCTACTGGTTGCCTATAGCCAGTTTGGCAATATCCCACCGGCAAGGGCAGCTACTTCCAGCGCCTCTCCGGCAGCTGCTTTGGCATTTTCAGCATCGAAGATTGCAACACCCGCCTCCGAAAGAGAAGCGACACGGCAAGATGCATGCGGCGAACAAACCTGGCCTTATTTCTCGAAGGGGTGTCTACGCGGTGTCGGCCGCGAGTTGCAGCCCCGCGAAATTGCGATAACGCGGGAAGCTGCAACTGCATCCGTAGTGATGAACGATCAAACAATCCAGACCGCAGCGGTCACACCTTCCAGACACAAAGCTTCCCGCATCAAACATCACAAGCGGGTTAGACGAAACCTTGTCGCTGCGCGCTCCATACAGGCCCGCGAAGCGTTTGCAGAAGCTTCGCCAGATCAGTTGCGCAATGGCTGGCCGGCGACCTGGTAGGTGGAATCATAGTCGCCGGAACCAAAGGGCCCGTTAAAGGGGCCGTCGCTCAGCTTGTATCCGAAAGAGTGAGTCTATCCGGAAACATTATGCGGGATCGCATAGCTTTCTCAGCATGAGGCGGATCGACGCGAGACGCAGGAACGCGAGCGCTTTCTGATTGGAAATCTCCCAATCCATGGCGAGCCTACGGCATCGTCCTAGTACCTCCTTTTCTTAGAAGGTGAGTCGTGATTCATATGTGGACGCCCCCTATGGCAAGGGCTTTTTGTCGGGATGGGTGTGATCGGTTGCTTTCATATGTCCGGCCTGTTTATGCGGCGCTGTGATTGCCGCTGGCCTTGATGGAAATCCGCCGGTGAGGTCCCTTATCAAGATGCCGCGCTTATGAAGCGCATTGAATCACACGGGTTGGTCTCACCATTGGCTCGATCGTTACACATCATCGACTGCCGTTACCAATTAGGGTTGCCTGGGGCCTGTGCTCAGGCTGTCAGTTCATAGGGCCGATAGGCTTCCTTTCGCGTCAGCACGACCCATGCGATCCGGGCGAGCTTATTGGCCAGCGCAACGGAGACGAGCCTGAACGGCTTCTTCTCCATGAGCTTTCTGATCCAATTAGCCATGGGCGTTGGCTTGTCCTTTGTGTGGCGGATCACGGCGGTGGCGCCGACGACGAGCAAGCGGCGCAAGTATCGGTCTCCCTGCTTGGAGATACCGCCGAGCCGGGTCTTGCCGCCGGTGGAATGCTGCTGCGGCGTTAGACCGAGCCAGGCGGCGAACTGTCTGCCCGAGCGAAACTGATCGGGATCGGTGACGGTGGCAGCAAGAGCCGTGGCCGTGATCACGCCGAGGCCGGGGATCCCGGCGAGTCGGCGACTGGTCTCGCTCTCGGCGTGCCAGGCCATGAGTTGCTGATCCAGCACCGCGATCTCATCGTTGAGCACCATGATGTGGCGGACAAGAATCCCCAAAGAAGTGCGAGCATAAGCTGGCAAAGTGTTTTCGTCGGACAGTGCCTGTTCAGCCAGCTTCGCCAGATTGGCGATGCCGGGATTTGCGACAAGGCCGAGTTCGGCCAGATGCGCGCGCAAGGCATTGGCGATCATGGTGCGTTGGCGCACCAGCAAGGCTCTGGCGCGATGGGTCATGAGAACGCTCTGCTGCTTGACCGTTTTTACCGGCACAAACCGCATCGTCGGGCGCTGTACGGCTTCGCAGATCGCTTCGGCATCGAGTGCATCGCTCTTGCCGCGCTTGACGTAGGCCTTCACGTAAGACGGTGGAATGAGCCGAACCTCGTGCCCTATGGTGGTGAGGGTGCGCGCCCAGTAATGCGCCGTTCCGCACGCCTCCACTCCTATAAGACAGGGCGGAAGTTTCGAGAAGAACAGCAGCATCTGTTTGCGGTGCAGACGCTTCACCAAAATCGTCGCGCCGCTCTCATCAACGCCGTGCGCTTGAAACACGCTCTTCGCCAAATCCAGCCCAATCGTCGTAATCGTCATCGTAAACGCTCCTCTTCCTGCTTCGGTGTCCGGTCAACACCATAGAGGTTGCCGCGGGTGCGGGGGCGTCCACATCATCAAGATCGGGATGATCCCCGAAGCAAGAGAAGTTCGCCTTTCGAGGAAAGATCGCAATGTGCTTGAGGCGTGTTGTCGCTCACCGGTGACGTTGCAGCGCGATTTGAAGCGAGCGCGGATAGTTCTGTTGGCGGCGGACGGGCGCAGCACCCGCTCGATCGCCAAAGAAGTCGGGGTCCAGCCGCGGATTGTCAGCCTTTGGCGGCACCGCTATGCCGATCATGGCCTTGAAGGGCTGCAAGACAAGCCGCGACCCGGCAAGCAGCCGATCTATACGAAGGCTACCGACAAGCGGATTCTGAAGCTGCTGGATGCGTGTTTCGCGGGATCGTGAGCACCGATTTCAGATGATCGTGAGCAGGGATTTCGCGGGATCGTGAGCAGCGATTTCAGGCGATCGTGAGCACCCCTTTCGCGGGTGCCTGACGCTTCGGCCGACAAACTCAACCGGGTTACGGGTTCCTCATTCAACCGATGAGGAAGCCCGATGCCTACCGAGAGATTGTCGATGCGCCGGATCAGAGAAGTTTTACGTTTGAGGCACCAAGGGTTGACCGAGCGGGTCATCGCGCGGACCTTGGGGGTGAGTAATGGCGTGGTCCATGGCTACGTGCGGCGAGCGCGCCTGGCGGGGCTCGCCTGGCCACTTCCGGAAGGAATGGACGACGATGGCTTGGAACTGTTGCTATTCCCGGCACCGGCGTCAGCGTCGCAAAGCGACCGGCGCCCGATACCGGACTGGGCTTTTGTCGAGAAGGAGCTTCGCCGCCGCAGCGTGACGCGCCTGCTGCTCTGGGAAGAGTATCGCGCCGCCAATCCGGACGGCTTTGGCTACACCTGGTTTTGCACGACCTTCGAGGCCTGGAAGAACCGCGTGCGCCCGTCGATGCGCCAGACCCACATCGGCGGGGAGAAGGTGTTCGTTGATTTTGCCGGCGACACCATCGACGTCGTCGATCCGATCACCGGCGAAGCGCACGCCATGAAGCTGTTCGTCGCGGCGATGGGAGCCTCGAACTACACCTACGCCGAGGCTTGCCCAAGCGAGAGCCTGTCCGACTGGATCGGCGTGCATACCAACCTGTTCAGGTATCTCGGCGGCGTGCCGAAGTTCGTGGTCTGCGATAATCTCAAGGCCGCCGTGACCAACCCCGATCGCTACGATCCCGGGATCAACCGAACCTATGCCGAGATGGCCGGTCATTACGGCACCGCGATCCTTGCGGCGAGGCCGAGACGACCGAAGGACAAGGCCAAGGTCGAGGTCGCCGTCCAGATCGCACAGCGCTGGATTTTGGCGCGCCTGCGCAATCAACGGTTCTTTTCCCTGGCAGAGCTGAATGCTGCGATTCGTACCCTGGTTGTCGAGCTCAACGCCCGGCAGATGCGCGGATTCGGCACCAGCCGTGCCGAACTGTTTGCCGAGGTCGACCGTCCCAAGCTGGGGGAGTTGCCGGAGCAGCCCTATGTCTTTGCGCGCTGGAAGCGTTGCCGCGTCGCCCCCGATTATCACGTCGAGGTCGATGGCCATTGGTATTCCACGCCGTATCGCCTGATCCGTGAACTCGTCGATGTTCGCATCACCGACAAGACGGTCGAGATCTTCCACAAGGGCCAGAGGATTGCCAGCCACCCGCGTGCGCCGAACCGGCGCGGCCACACCACAATTGCCGACCACATGCCGAGCGCGCATCGCCGCTACGGCAAGTGGACGCCGGGAGGGCTGATCGCCGCCGGCGAGAAGATCGGCCCATCGACCGCGGCGTTTTTCCAGGCCGTCATCGCGGCCCGGCCGCATCCAGAACAAGGCTTTCGCACCTGCCTCGGCATCCTGGCGCTGACCAGGAGCTACGACGATGCCCGCATCGACGCCGCCTGCCGGCGCGGCATCCTGATCAAGGCGCATTCCGTCGCCTCGATCCGTTCGATCCTCAAGAACGGACTGGATCGCGCATTCCTCGACGAGGCAACCGACGACCACCCCCTGCGCCACGGCAACATCCGCGGTCAGGACTATTTCCACTGAACCCTGGAGATCCCTATGCTGACACATCCTACCCACGAACGGCTGATCACGCTCGGCTTGACCGGCATGGCCAAGGCCATGGAGGAACAACGACGATCACCCGATCTCAACGCGCTGTCGTTCGAGGAGCGCGTCGGCTTGCTGGTTGATCGCGAGGCCGCAGAGCGCGACACCAAACGTCTCACCACCCGCCTCAAATTCGCAGCCCTTCGGCAAAACGCATGCGTGGAAGATATCGACCTGCGCACGCCGCGCGGCATCGATCGCGCTGTGTTCGCCAAATTGATCGCCGGCGATTGGATCGCCCGTCATCAGAACCTGCTGATCACCGGGGCAACCGGGCTCGGCAAAAGTTGGATTGCCTGTGCACTTGGCCACAAGGCCTGTCGCGACAATCGATCGGTCCAATACCATCGCGTGCCCCGCCTGTTCGAGGCGCTCGCGCTGGCCCGCGGCGACGGCCGCTATGGCCGCCTGCTCAAAACCATCAGCCGCGTGCAGCTGCTGGTACTCGACGATTGGGGCCTGTCGGTGCTCAACCCGTCAGAGCGACGCGACCTTCTCGAGATCCTCGATGATCGCCACGGTCGCGCCTCCACCGTCGTCACCAGCCAGGTCCCGGTCGATCAATGGCACGCCGTCATCGGCGACCCAACATTGGGCGACGCCATCCTGGACCGCCTCGTTCACAACGCCCACCGCCTCCAACTCAGCGGAGAAAGCATGCGAAAACAGAACGCGCGAAACAGAACGCTTGACGAAGCCGCGAACCCCTGAACCAATCACCAAGTCGGCCAAAGCGGCTGCTCATGATCGCCTGAAATGTCTGCTCACGATCAAATGAAACGAGCGCTCACCATCGAGTGAAATCGCCGCTCACGATCACCGAAATGCGCATGCTGGACAAGCCGCCCCCGCAAGGGTTTGCGCGCTGGACCGGCCCTCTGCTGGCCGGGGCGCTGGGCGATGTTGACGTCCAATATGTCTGGCGGTTCCTGCGCAGCCACAAGATTGACCTCGCGGCTCGCAAGTCCTGGTGTGAGAGCAACGACCCGAACTTTACGGCCAAAGCCGCCGATGTTGTTGGCCTTTACGTCGCCCCGCCCGCAAAGGCCATCGTGCTATGCGTGGACGAGAAGCCTTCGATCCAGGCATTGGAACGAGCGCAGGGTTATCTGAAGTTACCCAATGGCCGCGCCTTGACCGGCCAGAGCCACGATTACAAGCGGCATGGCACCACAACATTGTTTGCGGCCCTCGAAGTCGCCACCGGAAAGATCATCGCGGCTCATTCAAAACGCCGTCGCCGCGTCGAGTTTCTTGACTTCATGAACAGCGTCACCGCGGCCTTTCCGGACCGAAAGCTTCACGTCATCCTCGACAACCTCAACACCCACAAGAAAAACGAGCACTGGCTCAAGGCCCACCCCAACGTGCAATTTCATTTTACGCCGACAAGCGCGTCCTGGCTCAATCAGGTCGAGGTATGGTTCTCGATATTGCAGGGCCAGTCGCTTAGCGGAGCCTCCTTCACAAGCCTCAAGCAGCTTCAGGAGCACATCGATGCCTACGTCAACGCGTACAACGACAAAGCCGAGCCCTTCGTCTGGACCAAGAAAAAGGTCCGTCAACGTCGCTTCCAAGGCCGCCGTATCACTCAGCTATGATTCCGGGTACTAGCTAGCACGCGGATGTGCGCTCGACGATCGATCGCTTTGGCAACACGACGAACTTCTTCGCCGTATCGGAGCGCGTGAGGATCTCGATATTCACGCGCGACATGATCTTCTTCATGGCGCGCCGGAATATCGGACCCTAATAACCGTCATGGGAATCAAGCTTCAACAGGAACGGATACAGACCCAACAGGGTCGCCATGACAAGGGTCCCGCATCGCGATCCCGCAAATCCGCGACACGCGCGACGGCGTGCATTAGCAAGCCTTGCGTCCGACGAGGATGTGATCGTTTCTTGCCTATGAGCCTATCCAAGAAGATTAGATTCGGAAGCATTGGGTTGAGCGTGTGAGGCGTTTGAGCATGATGCGGACCATAGCGAGGCGGACGAAGGCTGCGACGGTCCTGGTGTAGCGCTCGAAATCGCGCATCAGGCGACGATTGCGGCTGATCCAGGCGAAAGTCCGTTCGACGATCCAGCGCTTGGGCAGGACGACAAAGCGATGGAGATCGGAGCGCTTGACGATCTCGATCCTTCCAACACCCCGTCGCGGCGACAGGCTTCGCCATTTTTGGTCCCTGATAGCCGCCATCGGCGAAAATCCGCTCGACGAAGGGAAAGCGCCGCCGCGCCCGGCGTAGCAAGTCATGCGCGCCGTCGCGGTCCTGAATATCTGCGGCATGGACGCTCACGCTAAGCAAGAGGCCGAGTGTGTCGACGAGGATGTGGCGCTTGCGGCCCGTGATCTTCTTGCCCGCATCAAAGCCTTGCGGGTCGAGTGCAGGGCCCCTTTTTGCGCTGCCTTGCTGCTTTGGGAGTCGATGATTGCAACCGTGGGACTCGCCTCGCGTCCGGCCGCTTCGCGTGTCGCTACATAGAGTACGTCGTGAATACGATCGAACGTGCCGTCCCATTCCCATAACATGAAATAGAGATGCGCCGTGCTCTTCGGCGGTAGATCTTTCGGCATCGCCTTCCATTGGCAGCCGGTCGATAGCACATAGAAGATTGCGTTCAACACCTCGCGTACATCGACCGAACGGCGGCGTCCGCCTCGTCGCGCCGGCGGGATCATCGGAGCAACAAGCACCCACTCCGCATCACTCAAATCACTGGGATAGCGAAGACTGCCTCGGTCAGCCGTCAAACGGTGTTCGGGCTTCCACATCGGGGGCTCCTGTCACGAATCGCTCCGAGACATGGAATCACAACCGACTCATCTGACTCAAGTTCTTCCTGGATCGGCTCTATGATCTCGCGCAACGCTTTCGTTGTCGCTCTTGGGGTAGGATCTATCTTTTCGCGATAAAGCTTCTACATAATCACCGCTTTTCTGAGGCCGGTCTTTAGGTCGGAAATATCGCGTCTGAATCGGCACACGTGTCAGATCGGCGCACGTGCCGGCAATAACGCCATGAAGACAATCGAAAAAAGCCGATCAGAGTGGGGGTCACGATCGGCTCCGATCGTGACCCCGCTCCGACGTAGATTCCGTTACTTCTCACAAGGAGTTACCGCTGCAGCTTCAAGGGGCTTTGTTCAGCGCCGGGCACCGCTATCGGTCAACCGAAACCGACGACTGGCGAAGGATTTCGAGGCGACAATCGATTCGGCCAGAGCCTTCCTCTACGCCGCCTCAATCATGCTTCTCGTCCGCCGCATCGCCAGAGACGCCTGAATTTCGAAACCGACTCTTAGCATGTATGGCCTGTCTGTCTCGGTTCTCGGACCGTTGGATAATCACGTCATCACCCAAGTCGCCAAGGTCGTCATGGCGTGCCGGGCGAACGACGCTCGTTCGAAGACCAAGCCAAAGCGCCGCACAAATTTTCACAATCAGAAACGCGGTTGGGTTTGCAGCCAGCACCCCGAGGTGAAGTGAAGTTATGCGGTGTTTCACACGGTGCTCCTATGTGGTCATCCCGGTTGTCCTTGATGGACTCAAGGACAAGCACACGTGTTTATCAGCACAAAGCTGAGGCTCCAGGTGAAGCGGAGCGCTTGGCCGCACGGTGGGCGCGCACAGATCAGGCGAAGGAGACAAAACGATCCGAGGTGTTCATGTTGCAGGTTTTATCAGCTTCTCACAACCGCTTTCTTTCGCAAGGCGGGCGTCGGCACCTTGGCGCCGCGCGTGTCATCGATTTTGGTCTGCCGTTGTGGTGTCGCAGGTGGTCTCATGCTCCATCTCCGCGTCGAGTTCCGCCCCGAACAGGATCACAATCGCGGAGATCCACAGCCAGGTCATGAAGCCGATAACCGCGCCAAGCGAGCCGTAGGTCTCGTTGAATTTACCGAAATCGGCTGCGTACCAGGAGAACAGGGCCGATGCGACGAGCCAAAGGATCGTCGCGACCGCGCTACCCCACGTGATCCATCGCCACCGTGGCGCCTCGCGGTCGGGGCCGAAGCGGTAGATTAGCGCCAGCGCCAGCGCCAGGCCAACGAACATCGCGGGCCATCGCGCGAGCCGGACGAGAAGGTCGGCGAAGTTCGAGAGTCCAACGTAGGTCAGGACGACCGGCAAGACCACGATAGCACCGAGGGCGGCGAGAGCGAACAATATGGCGGTCATAGTGAACGCCAGCGACCGCGCGTTCAGCTTGACAAGCCCGCGCGTTTCCTTCTCGCCGTAAACGATGTTGAGTGTGTCGAACAGCGACTTCATCGCGGCATTGGCGCTCCACAGGGAGACGGCCAGGCCGATCAAAAAAGTCAGGCCCAGCGTCTGATTGCCCTTCGAAGCGACGCGGGTGAGCTGCTCGCGCGCCACATCGATGGCACCGCTCGGAATAAACCCGGAGACCTGATCGAGATGTTTTGCAATTGTACTAGGATCCGAGAACAGGCCGTAGATGGCAACCAAGGCAGCCAGCGCCGGAAAAATCGCGAGCAGGGAGTAGTAGGTCATGCCGGCAGCCAATGCCAGGATGCGGTGATTGGACATGTTGGCGTAAACGCTCAACAGGATGTCCTTCCAGCCCCGGGCCGGTATCTCCGAGGGCGTCGTCGCCGAGCGGCCAGGATTGTTGCCTTCGGTCGTTAGAGGGGCTGTCGAAGCATCCCGGCTCGCCTCCTTTCTTCGCGAGGGGACCTCCTTTTGCGCAGGTGCGTGCCGACCGGCGACAATGGCCGTCATCAACAGACCAAGTGCAGCAGCGATACGCCACCCCCCGCCCCGGGACTGTCCGCCCGGTCCGTTTCCGGTTTCAATCATGAACTCCTCCGGCCATGCTAATCGCATTCCCGAGGCGGAGTTCCGTACCTTTGGAGCGAGCGACGGTTTCGAGCATCGTAACAACTGATGCTAATGTTTCTGAGTTCTAGAACCTCAAAGTGGTCTGCAGACCAAAAACCGATGTGCTCCGGAGTCGCTTCCCGGCCAGTGGCCGACGGAAGGAACCGCGCCACCGCCGGATGGCTAATAATGTATTGGAAGTTCGGCTGCACGGTCGACCCGTCTTAATCTTGATATGCCGCCGTTACCAGTCCTTCGAAGCTCCTCCCGTCATGCAAGCGGCGCAGCGTGATCCCCGATACCGCCGAGCTATCAAAGCCATCGCGGAGAGTGCGTGTCCCGCCGACCGCCAGGCTCGCGGAGGAACGATTCACCAGAGCGGGAGTTCGCTTCAAACAAACGATAAGGCGGTGACGGCCATGACACGATCCCTTGAGGAATTAAGATCCGAGTCCGAGCGTAACCGGGCCGAGCTCGCGGCGACGGTCGATCGGCTAAGGGAGCAGATCACCGACACGGCGGAAGACCTGCGCTACAAGGTTTCACCGCAAGGGATCAAGTCGGAGGTCTCCGAGTTCGTCAGCCGAAAAACCCATAGTTGGCTTGATGCGTTCAAGCAGCAGGTCATGGAACATCCGATGCAGGCAATCGCCGCCGGGAGTGCGGTTGCGGTGCCCGCGCTGCGGCTGGCACGGGGATTTCCACTTCCTCTGCTGATGATGGGCGCAGGCCTTGCCCTGACTTCGAAGTCGATGCGCGCCCGCGCAGCGGGCGCGGCCGCTCCGGCGGTGGAAACGGTCAAGGAAATGGCAGGTGAAGCCGCCGGGCGCGTTCAATCTTTCGGCGAGGATGCGGTTGACGCGGCCTCCCAGATAGGGCGCCGGGCCACCGACCGGGTAAGCGAGGCTCAAGCTAGGGCGGCCGGAGCGGCCGACGCTATGACTGACCGGGCGGCGCGGACCACCGACAGAGTGAAGGCCGGCCTGGATGCCGCCTCGGAAACCGCGAAAGGCAAGATCGAGCAGGTTCGCTCGACCGCACGCGACAAGGCTAACGCGGCCCCGGAAACCGCCCAGCAGATGATCGGCGACAATGCCGCCCTGATCGCCGGTCTGGGAGTTGCGATCGGCGCGATCATTGCGGCTTCCCTCCCCGACACCCGGGCGGAGGCCGGAGTCCTCGGCAAGGCGAGTGGCGGCGTAAAGCGCGCGGCTGGCAAGGCCGTCCAATCCGGATTCGAAAATGCCAAGGATGCGGTGCTGTCGGCGGCCGATGCCGCCGCAAAGAGCGTGTCCCAGGCGGATCTCGGCAAATCCGCCGACGACATGACGCGAGATGTGTCCGAAAGACTGAAGGAAGCAGCCGACGACATCGTATCCGCGGCATTCAATCCTTCTCAAACCAAAGAGAACCCATCATGAGCGAATTTGATATGCATATCCGAGAAGGCGCTTCTCAGGGCCAAGACTCGACTTCCTCCCAAAGTCTGAAGAACCAAGTCGCTGATGCAGGCGCCGAAGTCAGGCAGCGCGCGAGCGATGCGCTGCGGGCGTCAACGGATGTCGCGCGCGACAAGTTCAAGGAGGCCTCCGACGCCGCTGCGGAGGTGGCGGAAGAAGCTGCGGATCGGTTCCAGGACAAGGCCGAGGAGCAGCAGCGCTCCGGTGCGGACTTCATAGGCCGGCTTGCCGGGAACATTCGGCAAGCCGCCCATGCATTCGACAACGACGCGCCGTTTGCCGCGCGCGGCATCAATTCCGGCGCCGACTACGTGGAAGATGCTGCCGAGAAGATTCGCAACGGGACCTTCCGCGATCTCGTGGACGGGGCCTCCGACTTCGCGAAGCGGCAGCCGGCCGCCTTCCTCGGACTGTCGGTGCTCGCCGGCTTCGCAGCAGTGCGTTTCTTTAGAGCTTCAGGAAAACACACCATATCCTCACACGAGGAGGACGCGTGATGAGCACCCAATCCGATCTCGGGACGATCTCAACCCTTCTCGGCGATGCGCTTTCGCAGTTCGCCAAACTTTTCCAGAACGAAGTCGAACTTGCCAAGGTCGAGCTAGGCGAGAAGGTCCAGCGGGTCGGTTGGGCGGTTGGTCTTTTGGCGGCGGGAGCGGTCCTGGTCATTCCCGCGCTCGTCATGGCCCTGTTTGCGCTCTCGGCCGTCTTGATGGCGGCCGGCTGGTCGCCGCCGATTTCATACCTTGTCTCCGCGGTGGTTGCCGCAGCGATTGCCGGCGTGTTGTTTGCCGTTGGCTTGAACCGGCTGGACCCGCGCAACTTGGCGCCTCGTGAAACGATGGGTCAGCTCGAGAAGGACAAGGCGACCGTGAAGGACATGGTGCGATGAGCAGTTTTCTGAACAATCTGACGGTATCGGTTCGCGAAAATCCGATTTCTGCCGCGCTGATCGGCGGCGGCGCGCTATGGCTCTTGATTGGAAACGAGAGGCTGAAGACCGCGGCAAATTCGGTAAGCGCGGCAACCGCACCATTCGCCGATATTGGTGCCGATCTGCGGTCGAGCGCGCCCGAATTCACAAACAGTCCGCCGACCGTTCCGGAAATAGACCATGGATCATTGCAGCATGACGGCCATACGGTGCGCGAGGCCACCAGCGCGGCATCCGAGGTGGCATCCGGTGCCGCAAACGCGATCAAAGATCGGTTCGGAGAAGGGGTCACTTACGCACGCGAGAGTTTCAGCAAGGCGGCCGAGACGCTTCCCCAGAAGGAGACCATAGCGAAGGTCCAATCCTCCCTTTCCGATCTGCTCGAGAGACAGCCGCTGGTGCTCGGCGCCATAGGTTTGGCGGTCGGTGTTGCCGTCGCAGGTGCGTTCACTGCGTCGGATCTCGAAAATGAATGGCTCGGTGAACTCGGTGACCGCGTCAAAGAGGACCTGAAGACGCGTGCCGGAGCGGTCTCGCAAAGCGTGCGGGAGGCTTCCGACTCGCTAAAAGCCGAACTTGGTGACATCGGATCGGAAGCCGTAGATCGGCTGCCCGAGACTGCCCGCTCCGCGATCAATGCAGCCCGTGAGAAGGCAAGCGCGTAACTTAAAACGACATCGACCGGGAGCAAGCGCCAAAGTGCGGCCAGCATCTCAGGGACAAGTTTACGCCGGGCCATCTGCCGGATCGAGCGCCTAACTGTGAATCGGCAAAGGGGTCAGATCACTGCAGGTGCCGGCAGTAACGTCATAAAGACAATCGAAAAAGGCGGATAGGATCGGCGCTGATAGTGACCCATTCCGACGTAGATTTCGTTGCTTCTCACGAGGAGTCACTGCTGAAAGTTTCAAGGGCTTTGTTCAGCGCCGGTTTACACCTTAGAGCTCAGGTATCCCCTCATTCACACGCATGAGAACGTTTGATTTAGCGCGGCGTGTTGATTGATGTATTCGCTAAACCGCGCGACAAGCGGGCGCAGGCGGACATCCGGCATGTTTGGGATCAACTCGTAGAGCATGCATCCCTGGCGGAACAGCGAATGAGTTCGGCGCTTGGCGGTGTTGACCTTGAGATGGCGATCCATACCGAGGCTCTCGCCGGCTGCGCCGAGCAGCGTCAAAAGCACGATGGCGAAGGCGTTCAAAAGAAGAAGCCTGTCGCGGCGTTGCGGATCGGCGATGCGAAGAAAGCCTAACCCCATGCCGAAGCGAAGGTCCTTGGTGTCGCGAAACCCCGGCTCGATCGTCCAGCGCCGGGCGTAATGGTTGGTGATTTCGCGCGCCGTCGCTTCAGCGTTGCTGGCGGCCAGACACCAGGCCGCTTTCAAGTCCCTGGCGTGCACACAGACGACCGCCCCAACCTTGTGCCGACCCGCCGTGACCTCGGCGGCGCCGAGCTTGCGCGCCCGTCCGCCCTTGCCAACCCACGCGGCGGCGGCGCGCGTCTCGCCATCGGCCGCCGTAACATGAATGTTGCCGCGAAAGCGGATAACGTAATCGAACCCCAACGTATCGAGAAAGCCGAACAGCTTCGTGTCGCCGAAGCCTCGATCAGCAAGGATGGTCACCGCGACGCCATCGGGAAGACTCTCTGCCAAGCGCGCCAGACAAAGGTCCTCGAAGTCGTTGCGGCTGTCCTTCAGTTCGTCCTTCAGGACGGTCAGCCATAACAATGGCGTCGCCCGGCCGTGGTTGGAAACGAGATTCAACGCCAGCGTCGTCTGATCGTCCGCGTCAAAATCCGTCCAGTCCATGGCGACGACAATCGCCTTTCGCTGTCCGACGATCTGGGTCACCCAGGCGGCGAACATGTCCCACACGACAATGCCCTGATTGCTCAACAGCCAGTCAACCTGCTTGATGGCGTGCTTGCCAAGCAGACCGCGCGCCTGGGCCAGCGAGTGGCCGATGATCGACACTGCGAGCGATGCACTCGTCATGACGCCGAGCGCACCATTGGCCAAGGACGCCACGCGCTTGGCATGGAGGTTATCGGCGAAGATTCCAGCGAGAAAGTCGTGAACAAAATCAATGCGCTTGATCGGACGGCTCATGGTGGCGGCTCGTAAGGATGCAATTCGCGATCCTCATGAGGTGCCGGACAAATCAGGCCCATCTGAGTCCGCCAAAATGAGGGGAGTCATGAGACCTTAGAGAGGATTATTGGAACAAGAGTTCCTCCTCCGCGTCATTCTGTCAGGCAACAAGTGCCTTGACGGAGTCCAAATGGCCAGGGCATCGCGTGTAGAACATGCAAACGAGCGGAGCAAAGATAAACAAAGCAGCAGCGCGCAGCTTTTCGGCGAGATCGCAAATAATGCGTCGCGGCAGGCTGGTCGCGCGCCAATCTTTGTCGCCGCTGTCGCGCTTGTTTTGATTTGGGCGTTTACAGGCCCGTTATTCGAATGCTCCGACACCTGGCAATTGGTGATCAACACCGGCACGACCATCGTGACGTTCCTGATGGTGTTTTTGATTCAGAACTCCCAAAACCGAGATGGTGCGGCTATTCAGGTCAAACTAGACGAGTTGATTCGGGTGAGTATGGCGCGGAATTCGTTTGTCGGAATTGAGCATCTGACCGACGAAGAACTCAAGGACATTCGCGCTTGGCCACGCTGGTCTGGCCCATCTCGATGCCAAGTTTGAGAAGTTCACCATGGATTCTCGGCGCTCCCCACAACGGATTGGCATCGCGGATCAGCCGGCGAATTTCCAACGGCACCGCCGGTCGACCGCAGCGATGCTTCGATTTCCAGCGCCAATACAATCTGAAACCGACACGATGCCAACGGATCACGGTGTCCGGTCGGACGATTGCCAGTGCATCATGCCTCAAGCGCTACTCGCGACCGCAGCAGGTCCATCACCATTCCAAAGATCAGTCTGCACAAATCCAACAGCGGGCAGCAGCATCGCCCAATTCTCGATCAACCGCCAGCCGGATTGCGTTTGCGACAGGGACACGTCTCCCCGCTACCGGAAATCCCGCGATTTCACCTTAATGCTGTCGATGAGCAGATCCGGCACGTAGATGTCCCGGGGGCTCGGCCCCTTCGGCACGCTGCGCGCGTCAATCCCAGAACTGCCGTGATGGAATTCGTCGCCGCGCCCGTGCGATAGCGGGAATGCGTCATCGCGGTCTCCAACGCCGGCGAGGTCCGCGGACAAATCCATGAGATTGTTGGCGACGAGGTGCACGACCTCGCCCTCGCGCTGAATGCGTCCCTGAACGGCAATCATCCCTGCGGCAAGGATGATGCGGCGCTGGCGTTCATAGAGCGACGGCCAGATCACCAGGTTGGCAACGCCGGTCTCGTCCTCAATCGTGATGAACATGACGCCCTTGGCGGACCCTGGCTTCTGTCGCACCAGCACCAGGCCGGCGGTCGTCAGCCACTTGCCGTCGCGGGCGTTCATCGCGGCGGCGCAGGTAACGATGCGACGGCTTGAGAGGTCCGCCCGCAAGAAGCTCGCCGGGTGTTGCCGCAGCGTGAGGCCCACGTGCCGATAATCCTCGACGACCTCGCCTCCGGACGTCATCAGCCGCAACGACACGGTCGGCTCGCGAACTTCCTGGATAGTCCGGGCCTCCCGCTGCGTGGCGGCGGCGAACAATTCCAGCGGTTCGTCCCGCAGCGCTTTGAGCGCCCACAGCGCCTCCCGCCGTGCCAGCCCCAGCGATTCATTCATCGCATCGGCTTTCGCCAACTGCACCAGCGATGCAACCGGGATATCCGCACGGCGCCAGAGATCGTCGACGGATTCGAATGGCCGGTCCGCACGGGCGGCGACGATCTCGGCACCATTCTTGTTTGATAGTCCGCGCACCTGCCGAAACCCCAGTCGGACCGCGAATCCGTCGTCGTCGATCGGCTCCAGCGTGCAATCCCACCGCGAGGCGTTGATGCAGACCGGCCGGACTTCGACGCCATGGTCGCGCGCATCACGAACAATTTGTGCAGGCGCGTAGAATCCCATCGGCTGGGCGTTCAAGAGCGCGGCGCAGAACACGTCCGGATGCCAACACTTCATCCATGATGATGCGTAGGCGATGAGCGCGAAAGACGCAGCATGGCTCTCGGGAAATCCGTAGCTCCCGAAACCTTCGAGCTGGCTGAAAGTCCTTTCGGCAAATTTCTTGTCGTAGCCGCGGTCCACCATGCCGTCGACGAGCTTGTCCTTGAATTTGGACACGCCACCGGTGAACTTAAAGGTCGCCATGGCGCGGCGAAGCTGGTCGGCTTCGCCCGGCGTGAAGCCCGCGCATTCGATGGCGACACGCATGGCTTGCTCCTGGAAGAGAGGCACACCCAGCGTCTTGCCGAGCACTTTCTCAAGCTCGGGCTTCGGAAACACCACCGGTTCCTTGCCTTCACGCCGGCGCAAATAAGGATGGACCATGTCGCCCTGGATCGGACCTGGCCGGACGATGGCGACCTCGATGACGAGATCGTAGAACGTCCGGGGCTTCATCCGTGGCAGCATCGCCATCTGGGCGCGGCTCTCGATCTGGAAGGTGCCGAGTGTGTCGGCCTTCCGGATCATGGCGTAAGTCCGAGGATCCTCGGAAGGGATCGTCGCAAGATCCAGTTCGATACCCTTGGCTTCGGCCAGGAAGTTGAAGGCGCGCTTCATGCAGGTGAGCATGCCAAGTGCCAGGCAGTCGACCTTCATGAACTTCAGGGCGTCGATGTCGTCCTTGTCCCATTCGATCACTTGGCGGTCGGGCATCGCCGCCGGTTCGATCGGCACCAGTTCGTCCAGGCGGTCATGGGTCAAAACGAAGCCGCCCGGATGCTGCGAGAGATGTCGTGGCGTCCCGATCAGTTCACGGGCGAGAACGATTGCCAGCTTGAGCCGCCGGTCGTCGAGATTCAGATTGAGTTCTTCGCCATGCTTGGGCTCGACGCCTTCCTCCGACCAACCCCAGATCTGCGACGACAGCAGCTTGATCAGGTCCTCGGTCAGTCCGAGCGCCTTGCCGACGTCGCGCAGCGCACCTTTTGCGCGGTACCGGATGACGGTCGAGCAGAGCGCCGCATGGTTGCGGCCGTAGGTCTCGAACACCCACTGCATCACGATCTCGCGGCGCTCATGCTCGAAGTCGACATCGATGTCGGGCGGCTCGCGGCGCTCCTCGGAAACGAAGCGCTCGAACAGGAGATCGTTGCGCTCCGGATCGATTGAGGTGATGCCGAGCACGTAGCAGACGGCGGAGTTCGCGGCAGACCCCCTGCCCTGACACAGGATGTCCTTAGACCGCGCGAAACGGACGATCGAGTTCACCGTCAGGAAGTATGGGGCATATTGCAGCCGCTCGATCAATCTCAGTTCGTGCTCGAGCTTGGGCCTGACCTCGTCGGGCAGGCCCTCCGGGTAGCGCTCCGCCGCACCCTTCCAGGTCAGCTTCTCCAGCGCCTGCTGCGGTGTCAGGCCCGGCATGGTCCGTTCTTCCGGATACTGATAGGCAAGCTCGTCCATGCTGAAGGTGCACCGGGCGGCAATTTCGGTCGCGCGGGCGATCGCTTCCGGATAGCGCGAGAACAGCCGTGTCATCTCGTCGGGCGGTTTCAGATACCGGTCCGCGTGCCGTTCGCGGCGAAAGCCGGCCTCATCAATCGTGACGTTGTGACGGATGCAAGTGACGACGTCCTGCAGGATGCGGCGCGCAGGTTCATGAAACAGAACGTCGTTGGTGACGACCGCCGTTACCTGCAAACGCTGCGCCAGAATGTTCAGTTCGTGAATTCGCATCTGGTCGTTCGGACGCCGGCGCAGCGTCAGCGCCATATAGGCGCGGTCGCCGAACGTGTCGCGCAGGCGACAAAGCCGCAGCGCGCAGGCATCGTCAGCCACGTCCGGAACAAGCACGGCGATCAAGCCTTCGGACCAGTCGACGAGATCTTCCCAGTTCAAGATGCATTTCGCTTTACCGCCGCGCTTCTTGCCGATTGAAAGCAACCGGCAAAGCCGTGAGTACGCCGGCCGGTCTGTCGGGTAAACCAGGACGGACATGCCGTCGGCGAGATCGAGGCGGCAGCCGACGATCAGGCGCACGCCGGCCACCTTGGCGGCCTCATGGGCGCGCACGATGCCGGCGAGGCTGTTGTGGTCCACTATCGCCAGCGCTTCGATGCCGAGCGACGCGGCATGCGCGAACAGTTCCTCGCAGGACGACGCTCCCCGCAGGAAGGAGAAGTGCGACGTGACCTGGAGCTCGGCATAACGGGACGTCATCCGAAAATCCCGTGCAGAAACCACTTGTGAGACCCGGTCGCCGCGTCCTCGCCGTCGCCAGCGCGAAAAATCCAGAAACGTTCACCGGCATCGTCCTCGACCTGGAAGTAGTCCCGGACCGCGATCAGCTCGGCGTCGCGCTTCCACCACTCGCCGAATACTCGCTCGGGACCGTCGGCTCTCCTGACGCGCCGCCGCAAACCCCGCCAGGTGAAATTGACCGGCGGATGGTCCGGAAGCAGCGCGACCGTCTCGATGAGCTCAGGCGCGGCTAATAACCGGGCAGGACGGGGCCAATGCGCGGGCCAACTCTCTTCGGAGACTGGGGCGGCTGCGGCGACTCGCCGGAATGATCGTTCCGGAACATCACTCGCCACAGGTTCGAACCGATAAAGCCGGGTCTCACCGACCCGGTTTGAGAGGATGTCGATCAGCCCGGATATATCCGCTTCCGGCTCGTCGACCAGCGACGAGATCGTCTGCTTTGTATTGAACGGATCGACCGCGGTTGCCGCGAGCCGCATGATCTCGATGCCGAAGCCGGGGTCGACCTTCTCGATCTTGTCACAGAGCAATCGCGTCAGCCGCTTCGCATCCCGCACCGGCTGGGCAGTCCCGATTCTGATCGCCTGCACCCGGTTGTCAACCAGCCCGAACAGCAGATCGAGGCGCCGGGCTCCGAGACCCCGCAACTCCATTTCCTGGCAGAGCTGTATGGTCATTTTGGCGACATAGCGGGCGATGGTCTCTGGTGCGCCGATCGGTTCGGCGAAAAGCTGCTGCGTCTCGATGATGTCCGGAGGCCGGACGGATTCGATGGGATCGCCGGTCCGGCCGGTGGCTTGGTCCATCCTGCGGCCGAGCTCGGGACCGAACCTTAACGTGAGTGGTGCACGGGGCGTGGCCAGCAGATCGGATACCCGTTCGAAACCAAGCCGGCGAAGATCGTCGACCATGTCGGCAGTCAGCCGTAGCGCCGCGATCGGCAGCGGCTTGATCCTCTCGGCGCTTTCACGTTCGGGAATAACCAAACTCGACTGGGCCGCAAACCGAGCCAGTGCGTATGCAGCACCTCGTGTGTCCGCCATCGCCGCGCGCGCCGTTATGCCGACACTTTCCAGGCGCGAAATCATGTCGGCCAGTATAGCGTCCTCGCCACCGTGGAGGTGGCTGGCACCTGTCGCATCGATGACGAGGCCGTCCGGACCGTCGATGGCGACGACCGGTGAGTAGCGCAGCGCCCAGACAGCGAGACGCTCGAGCGCCTCACCGTCTGCAGCGGGATCCGCGTGATGGATCATAAGCTCCTTCACCAGGGCCTGCGCCTTTGTCGCGGGCATTCCGACGCGCAGGCCGATCCGTATCGCGACCGCATTCGCCGCAACAACCTCGCGCCGTCGTCCGGCCTGGCCTACCAGCACAAGCGGCATCGTTGGATCAGGCGCTGCGGCGCCCATCTTGCGTCGTAGCCGATCGGTCGGCCACGTCGGCAGGTAAAGCGAGACGACCCTGGACATCACACGCATCCATTACAAAGTCCGCGCTTTCGCCGGCGCGGCATCGGATCAACTCAAGCAGCCATCGGGGGCGGCCAACGCCCGGCACAGGCAATGGACTCGATGGCAGCGTCGATACCCGCCATCTCGTCGCCGACGCCGTCGGCTGTCCGAAATCCGCCGCTTCGGTCTGCCGTCGCCACCGTCGCACCGCGATCGCGATCGAACCCGATGTTTCGGCTGCGAGCGACAATCGCCGCGACGACGTCATCGAAAGCCGCGCGACCTCCGCGACCACCGCACCCAGCCCGCCGTGACGGACGCCTTCCTCAAAACACGCGAACACGGATTTCTCGTCACAGGCGTCGACGTAGATGACACGGTCCGCAGCGAGGCCCACCTGCGCCAGGGCCGGCGCGAACAGATCCTGCCGGGTGATGCACCACAGAACCTTGCCCTTGGTGCGCGCGGCGATCCCGGCGGCGAACAAGGCGGCCGCTGCGCCGTCGATAGCGGCATTGCCACCTCCCGCCACTTCGTGCAGTGCCCCGAGCGCAAGGCCGCCGCCCGGTAGCCGGCTGTCGATGGCCTCCACGCCGAACGGAAGCACTGTCCTGGCGCGCAACGGCACGCTCTCAAAGCGTTGAATTTGCTCGCGAAGCCGCAGAACGGCGGGTGGTTGGACCGAAGCACTCATGCCCTCTTCTACATTCTCGGGACGGGATTGTTCTTGATTTGTTCGTATTGCTCGATAAGAGTCAAACGGTTCGTTTGGGTTCCAATGCGATGGGTTCGCGCAAAAAAAGCGGAAGTCGTTGTGACGACGAAGGGAATCGCGGAGTCTGTTTTTTTCTATTCAAGGACGATCACCATCGTGCAGCCAGCGGCCACCTACCTCGACAGTCTCAATCCGGAACAGCGGTGCGCCGTCGAGCACGGCGCCGCGGGACCGGGCCCCTTCGCGCCCTTGCTGGTGATAGCCGGTGCTGGATCCGGCAAGACCAACACGCTGGCGCATCGGGTCGCGCACCTGATTGTCAACGACGCCGACCCGCGGCGCATCTTGCTGATGACCTTCTCGCGCCGCGCCGCCTCCGAGATGACCAGGCGAGTCGAACGGATCGCCCGCAAAGTGATGGGCGACAATGCCGGTGTTTTGACCGACGCCTTGGCCTGGTCTGGCACCTTCCATGGTATCGGGGCGCGGCTGTTGCGCGATTATTCAGACCAGATCGGACTCGATCCCCAGTTCACGATTCACGACCGCGAGGATTCCGCCGACCTGATGAATCTCATCAGGCATGAGAAAGGATTCTCGAAAACGCAGAGCCGGTTTCCGACCAAGGGCACGTGTCTCTCGATCTATTCGCGTTGCGTCAATGCCGAGACTGCGATCGAGCAGGTGCTTGGTGCATCCTATCCGTGGTGCTCCGGATGGGCGACTGAGCTGAAGGAATTGTTCGCGGCCTACGTCGAGGCCAAGCAAAAGCAGAACGTGCTCGACTACGACGACCTCCTGCTCTACTGGGCGCAGACCATGAGCGATCCGGCGCTGGCCGACGATATCGGCGGCCGCTTCGACCACGTTCTCGTTGATGAGTACCAGGACACCAATCGACTGCAGTCGTCGATCCTGCTGGCGCTGAAGCTTGGTGGCCATGGCCTCACGGTGGTCGGTGACGACGCGCAATCGATTTACTCGTTCCGCGCGGCAACGGTGCGCAACATCCTTGATTTTCCCACGCAATTCTCGCCTCCCGCCAGCGTCATCACACTCGATCGCAATTACCGTTCGACGCAGACCATCCTCGCCGCTGCAAACGGCGTGATCGATCTGGCGAAGGAGCGCTTTACCAAGAACCTCTGGACCGAACGGGCATCGGGCTCGAAACCTCAACTTGTCACGGTACACGACGAAGCCGACCAGGCGCGCTTTATCGTCGAGCGCATTCTCGAAAACCGCGAATCCGGCACTCTGCTTAAGGAGCAAGCGGTGCTGTTTCGGACCTCGAGCCACAGCGGTCCGCTCGAAGTCGAACTGACCCGGCGAAACATTCCGTTCGTCAAGTTCGGGGGCTGAAGTTTCTCGATGCCGCGCACATCAAGGATATGCTGGCGTTGCTGCGGTTCATCGAGAATCCGCGGGATCGCGTCGCCGGATTCCGCCTGCTGCATCTGCTACCCGGTGTCGGACCGGCATCGGCGCAACGCGTCCTCGAGCACATGGCGGAAGCCGCAGATCCAATCGCCGCGCTCTCTAGTATCCTCGCTCCGCCCCGCGCCGGCGACGACTGGAAGGCTTTTATACAGGCCGTTGGCGAACTGCGCTATTCGGAATGGCCCTCCGACCTTGAGCGTGCGCGGCTCTGGTACGAACCGCATCTTGACCGCATCCACGAAGATGCGGATACCCGGCGTGCCGATTTGATCCAGCTCGAGCAAATTGCCAGCGGCTACTCGTCCCGTGAAAAATTTCTCACCGAACTAACGCTTGATCCTCCGGATGCCACCAGCGACCAGGCCGGCGTGCCGCTCCTTGATGAGGACTACCTGATCCTGTCGACGATCCACTCCGCCAAAGGGCAGGAATGGAAATCGGTGTTCGTGCTCAACGTGGTCGACGGCTGCATGCCGTCAGATCTCGGAACCGGCACGTCCGCCGAGATCGAGGAAGAACGCCGGCTTCTTTATGTCGCCATGACGCGGGCCAAGGACGATCTGCATCTTGTCGTGCCGCAGCGCTTCTTCACGCATGGCCAGCATACGTACGGCGACCGTCACGTCTATGCCTCAAGGACACGATTCATCCCGGATCGGCTGCTCGGGTTGTTCGAGAAGACGGCGTGGCCGCTTGCGATTGCCGGGGCCGCCGCGCGGACCACAGGCCAGGGCCCGCGCATCGACGTCGGCGCCCGCATGCGCGGGATGTGGCGGTAGGAATTTCAAGTGTGCAATCTTTAGGGCACCTCGAACAATGACGTTTTTATTGTTGGATCTCCCGCAGCTGTGGCGTGACGCTCGTTTTCACTGTTGATTTTCCGGGGAAGCGGTTGCGTTTACGCGATCTGCGTCCGGTTTTATGCGTACCGGGCGCACGACACCCTCATGTGGCGGCCATTCGTTCCAGCGTGACAAGACGGCGGATGTTGTAGGCGAGGTTCTGGAGGCCGATTTTGGCTTTCGCCCGAACAATGCCAATCGTCCGTATTATCCGACCACCCGGAGAGGTTTGTTGAGCGCCAAACACGTGCTCGACGCGAGCCCGAATCTTGCTCTTTTTGCGGTTCGCATTCTCCTGCGCCTTCGATAGCGGATGATTGCGGCTCGCGCGCTGATGAATCCGACTGCGCAAGCCGCGTACCTTGAGCTTCGCCTCGCTCTCGGCCGACCGATAGGCGCTGTCCGCGTAAACATCCGCAGACGTATTGGTTTTGTTCAGAAGCCCATCGAATTTCTGGCTGTCATGCACGCTCGCGTCGGTCACGTCATACTGCCGGATCAGCTTGTGCCTGGCATCGGCATTCACATGGTTCTTGTATCCATAGAAACTCTTGCCGTGCTTCTTGGTCCAGCGCGCATCCTTGTCTTTCTGCCGGTTTTTCGACGGATCTTTCTTCCAGGTCCGGGGCGTCTTGCCGGCCTTCACATCCTCATTTTCATCACGGCTATTACGCTGCTTGGGAACCGGAACAATCGTCGCATCAACCATCTGACCGCCGCGAGCGATGTAGCCTCTCGCTTCCAAATGCTGGCCAAAACGCTCGAACAGTTTCTCAATCAGACCGGCCTTCGCAAGCGTCTCCCGGAACAACCAAAGCGTCGTGCCGTCGGGAATGCTGTCCTCGATGCCAAGCCGCAGAAACCGCGTGAACGACAGGCGGTCACGCACCTGATACTCAACCTGTTCGTCGGATAGATTGTAAAGCGATTGCAACACCAGCATCCGAAACATGACCATGACATCAATCGGCTTGCGGCCGGCGTTGCTCTTCTTTTTACTCGCCGGTGTCAATGTCGCCGCCTCAATCTCGGCGCGGAAGCTCTCAAACGGCACCACCCGATCAATCATCTCAAGCGGATCGCCCTTCGCGGAAATCACCGCAAGCCGCTTGTCCGCATCAAAAAAACCGAATTGACCCATCGTATCCGCATCCCCTCCCATTGCGACAGTTAGACTCGCACAAATTCAGGAAGGGTCGCTATTTTTCGAGCTGCCCTTTATTCCATGACCACGAATGTTCAAGCCATCCGGCGACTGTTTCAGGTCGACGCTTCGAACGACACGTCCGGCAATCTGCCGGCGATGCTTGGCATTTACCCTGACTATTCCGCGCCGATCGTTCGCAACGGCGCCTCTGGACGCGAGATTGCGATGGCGCGCTGGGGCATGCCGTCGTCGCAAAAGGCGCTGATGGATGCCACCAAAAAGCGCGCAGAGAAACTGCAGGCCAAGGGCAAGACCGTCGACTTCAAGGAACTGCTGCGTATGGGGCCAGACAGCGGGACCACGAACATCAGATGCCCAAATCTCTGCCTCAAGCGTTGCCCGCGACCGAAACAGATCGACAACCGTCCAACCAATGAGCCTGCAAAGGTCCCTCATGATATGACAGCATCGCCCGATTCTCCGTCAACCGCCAGCCAGATGAGGTTTGCGACAGGGACAGCGGTAGCCGACGGTGAGAAGCGACCGAATGATATCGGCACGCGTAGCCGTCAACGAAGTGATGCCGTTTAGCGAACTGAACCGTCCCAAAAAATCGCCGCCTCAAGAATACCCATAAAACGCTTCCGTTGACATCGGCACAGGCACTGGCCAGCAAGAAGTCAAACTGGTATTCGCCGCGCCTGGCAAAAAGGATGCTGCTAAGTGGCAGATATCGTAACTCCGACTCGTCGATCCGAAATGATGAGCCGCATCCGGGGAAAGGGAACCAAACCCGAGCTGCTGGTCAGGAGCGCTGCGCACGGGCTCGGCTTCAGGTTCAGACTTCACGTGAAGAAGCTGCCCGGGTCGCCCGATGTGGTTTTCCCAGCAGAAAGATTGCTCTATTTGTCCACGGCTGTTTCTGGCACAGGCATCAGGGGTGTCCTTATTGCTATGTGCCTAAGTCGAATATACAATTCTGGCGGGAAAAGTTTAAGAACAACGTCCTACGCGACAGACGCGTAAGGACGGGGCTGGAGGAGATGGGTTGGCGCGTCGCAGTCATCTGGGGGTGCGAAACCGCGGATTCTGACAGCCTCCGAGAGGTTGAAGGAAGTGCTTGGTCGCCGATGATTACAGCTGATGCGCTGCAGATTCGCCAAAGGAAGCTCGCTCGGTTGCGCTCGGGCGGAAGCCCGCGTGCCCTGGAAATCTGTTCGGGTGCCGGCGGCCTGTCTCTGGGGTTGCAGACCGCGGGAATCGAACTTGCCGCTCACGTCGAGATCGATCCCGAGGCGGCTGAGAGCTATGCCCTCAATTTTGCCAACGGTCGTGACCTGAAGGGCCCCTGGGCTCTCCCGCGGAACATGGAATCGGTTTCGGCGGCAGAACTGATAACCGACCTGGGGCTGCCGACCTCAGCGGCAGACTCGTTCGACGTTCTGGCGGCCGGACTACCCTGCCAGGCCTTTGCCCGCATCGGCAGATCGAAGCTGCGCTCCGTATCGGGTGGCAAGGAAGATGCCTTTCAACAGGACCCACGCGCATCGCTCTATCGCCGGTTTCTGAAGTACGTCGAGGATACACAGCCTCTCGCAATCGTTATCGAGAACGTTCCGGACATTCTCAACTTCGGCGGTCACAATGTGCCGGAGGAGATATGTGAACATCTAGAAGCTGCCGGATATTCGACGGGATACACCCTGCTCAATGCTGCTTACTTCGGCGTGCCTCAGATTAGGGAACGGCTTTTCATCGTAGCGTTTGCTCACGTCCTTGGAGAACAGCCGCGCTTCCCCGTGCCCACTCATTTCGCCGAGCTGCCGAGTGGTTATCAGGGGACGCGTAGGGTAGCGCTCAAGCATGTTGACCAGAACAGCGGGCGCTTTCACCGGCTTCACGAACCCGCCGATTCATTGAAGGCAGCCGTGGGAGCCAGGGCGGCGCTTGCCGACCTTCCGCGAATAACCGAGCACGTCGATGATCCCCGAGTTATACGCCGACGCAAGCTCACCGAGGTACTGCCCTATCGTGAAAGCAAGAAGGCTTTGTCAGAATACGCCAGCATGATGCGAAACTGGGAGGGCTTCTCGACTGCTGCCGGCACGGATGGCCACCTTGTGCGCTTGACGCCGCGAGACTTCCCGATCTTCGAAGCGATGGATCATGGTGCCGACTATCCTCAGGCAAGAAAGCTCGCCGAGAAACTGTTCAAGGAAGCCCTGAGCCGAAAGCGTCTGAACGGCATCCACAAGAACTCTTCTGCCTATCGCGATCTCCGCGCGGAAATAGTGCCGCCCTACGATCCCGACAAGTTTCCGAACAAGTGGTGGAAGCTCGACCCCGCAAAGCCATCGCGCACACTGACGGCTCACATGGGCAAGGATACCTACTCGCATATCCACTACGACGGTCAGCAGTGCCGGACCATCTCCGTGCGCGAAGCTGCGCGCCTTCAGTCGTTCCCAGATGGTTTTGCCTTTGCCGGGGCGATGAACGCCGCCTTCCGGCAGATTGGCAATGCGGTGCCGCCGCTGCTCGGTCTTGCGGTTGCGCGCGTCTTGAAGGAGCAGCTTGATCGAGCTGTGCAATCTGCAGACAATCTTCAGGTTGCCTAGGGACATGGCAAGAGAGCGGCCCGTCGAGATCAAGCCGTCGGCAGCAGCTCTGATAGAGTCTCTCAGGGGTCTGGGTTATTCGCCCGAAACCGCAATCGCCGACCTGATCGACAACAGCATTGCTGCGAATGCTGCAACGATCGCACTCGAACTGCACTGGAACGATGGCAGTCCTCAGGCTGCGCTCCTGGATGACGGCAATGGCATGGATCGCCACACGCTTGCCGAGGCCCTGCGCTTCGGTGGCATCGGTCCATCCTCTGCTCGTATGGCCGGTGATCTCGGCAGGTTCGGGCTCGGCCTGAAGACTGCGTCCCTGTCGCAATGCCGACAGCTCACGATCATCAGCCGATCCGCTGGCGAGACATCGGCGCTGGTCCTCGATATTGACGAAATTACGAAGCGCGGCTGGTTTGCAACCAGGCCGGCCACGCCGTCGCAACATCCGCTGGCCGCGAAGCTGCTTAAGCTCAAACACGGCACGCTGGTCCTCTGGGATCGCATGGACTCACTTGGTGGCCTGTCGGGGCTTGAGAAGGAGACTTTCTACCTGCGCATGGAAGAAATCCGGGCTCACCTCGGCATGGTCTTCCATCGATTTATCAATGGTGACGCACGCAAGCTCACCATCATCCTGAACGGGCGACCAGTAAAAGCCTGGGACCCGTTTCAGACCGCGCATCCTGCGACGCGAGAGCTGCCCTCGGAGCGTGTCCGCCATGGTGGCTCCGCCTTCACGGTCAGACCGTATGTGCTGCCTCACCGCGATCGGTACGCCAACGAAACGGAATACGAGGCCGCCGGAGGCCCCGGCGGCTGGGCAGCACGGCAGGGATTCTATGTCTATCGCGGAAAGCGATTGCTCGTCGCCGGCAGCTGGCTGGGTCTCGGTGGTGCGCGAACCTGGACGCGCGATGAGGCCAGCCGTCTTGCCCGCATCGAAGTTGACCTCCCGACCGACCTCGACAGAGACTGGCGCATTGATGTCCGCAAATCGCAGGCACGCCCTCCGGGCGTACTCCGGGCTCGTCTGACAGCGATTGGTAGCCGTTGCCGCCGGGAGGCCGGGAAGTGTTTTGCATTCCGGGGGCATGGTCCGCATGCGCCCGGCCTGCCCCATGCCGTGCCCGCCGTCTGGGTCGCCGTGCCCGGACCGAAAGGACTTCAGTACAGGATCAATCGCGATCACCCTGTCATCGCAGCATGCCGGGACAGCGCGGGAGGCGTCCGTCCCTTCAATGCAGTTCTGTCGATCATCGAACGAAGCGTGCCGGTCGAACGTATATGGCTGGATATTTCGGAATCCGACGGCGCTGCTACGGCGGCACTCGCTCCTGACGAGATTTCGCAGCTCGGCGACCAGCTGCTTGAACTTGGCAAGGTCCTACCGGCATCCATGACGCCCGATCAACGCGCGGATGTGCTTCTCCGAAATCTTCCAGGCGATCTGACAAAACTCAGGACGGAACTGTTGCGCAGGATGCGGGGAGCGGCAGCATGACAGACGTTGTTGAAGCTCTCGCTCTCAGAGCGAGAAAAATTCTGCAGATGCAGAAGGAAGCGGGCGAGGAAATAAATCGAGACGCCATCGCCAAGCTCGTAGAGATCGACTCGCAGACATTCGCTCTGATGACTAGGCAGCCGGTCAGCGCCGAGCAGAAGGAGGCCGCCGCACGAATGCTCTGGACGATCTTCGTCACGGAGCAAGGCCCCGCACTCGCGTTGAAGGACAAGGAAAGGCCCGCCCCATGGTATCTTGGCGGTCGCCGACAACCCGGCGCATTCATGCAGCGCTACCTCTACAAACTGGAGGAGGATGGTTGGCCCAATGAATCGATCGTGCAGCTTCAGGACAGTACCGCACGCATTCTGGAAGTAATGGATGACCCGGAACGTCCGGGAAGCTGGGACTGGCGCGGCCTTGTTGTGGGTGACGTGCAATCAGGGAAGACCGCCAGCTATGCCGGCGTCGTGAACCGTGCGGCGGATGCGGGCTATCGCATCATCATCGTGCTGGCCGGGATGCACAAAATACTGCGACTCCAGACACAGAAGCGATTCGACAAGGACTTCCTCGGGTACGATACCAATCCGAAGACGCGTCGACCCAATCAGCCCATGCGCATAATTGGAGTTGGAAATTTCAACGCGCAGCTCATCGTCGACAGCCTGACCATGGCTGATCCCAATGGCGACTTCAGTCAGCGCATGGCCGATCAGTCCAACTTTTCGCCCGTAAATCAACCTTGCCTGCTTATCGTCAAGAAGAACGTAAAAGTTCTGGAAAATCTAAACAACTGGATCGCGCGTCTGCCTGGACCGGCAAAGGCAGCGCCGGTTCTTGTCATTGATGACGAGGCGGATCAGGCCTCGGTCGATACGGGAGACCAGCCTTTCCTTGAGGACGGCACGTTCGAGCCCGATTACGATCCAAAGCGCGTCAACGGCGAGATCAGACGTCTGCTCATGTCATTCGACCGCAGGGTTTACGTCGGCTACACCGCCACTCCGTTTGCCAACATCCTCATTCACGATGAGCGGTCGGCAATCGACTATGGCCCGGATCTCTTTCCATCGACCTTCATCGTTTCGCTCACGCCGCCCGATGACTACTTCGGCCCGGCCGGTGTCTTCGGCACTAACGACGACCCGGACAATCCTGGCCTGCCCCTGGTCCGGCCTTTCGATCAGACTCAGGAAGACTGGATACGACAGAAGCACGACAAGTACTTCAAACCGCGCTTCAACAATCAGGATGTCATCCCGCCAAGCCTGGAGGAAGCGATCGACGCCTTTCTCCTGACCTGTGCTGCCCGCGCGGCGCGAGGCCAGGAGCGCGAACACAATTCGATGCTGGTTCACGTATCACGCTTTGTAGATGTTCACGACGAGGTTCATCGCCAAGTCGAAAGATACTTGCGCGAGACGCGCGCGATGATTTCGAACGGCGACCGCGAAACCATGCAGCGCCTGAAGAGGATGTGGGAGTCCGACTATCTCCCGACCATGGAAGCGGTTCGACCGACCGTTTACGGACGCAACACGATTTCTGTGACCTGGGATCAGATTCTATCGGTCATCGCGGAAAGCTCCGACAAAATCCAGGTGATTACGGCGAACGGAAAGACCAAGACCGATATCGACTATGACGGTTACAAGGAAACCGGGTACTCAGTTATCGCAGTAGGTGGCGACAAGCTTTCGCGTGGCCTTACGCTTGAAGGTCTTTCCGTCACCTATTTCCTGCGCGCCTCGCAGCAATACGACAGTCTTCTCCAGATGGGCCGCTGGTTCGGTTATCGCCGGGGATTTGCCGACCTGTGCCGGCTGTTTACGACCCCGGACATGGAGGACTGGTTCCGTTACGTCGCGACTGCGCAGAGAGAATTGCGCGAGCAGTTTTTTGAAATGGCTCAGGTGAATGCCACGCCGAAGGACTTCGGGCTCAAGATAGGCGTTCATGATATTCTGGAAGTGACCGCAAGGAACAAGCAGCGACACGGCGAGCTGCGCCAAAGCAGCTATGCCGGCGAAGGCAAGGTGCAGACGGTCATGTTCCGTGACCGCCAGACCGTCGAACGCAATGCAGCGATAACCGACGATTTCATATCGAGCCTTGGAGCAGGCACCGACAGTCCACGCCGCCCGGGCCCGGGAAACAGGACAGCCGAGGGCACGCTCTGGAACAAAGTCGCCGGCCGAGAAATCGCCGAATATCTCAAGAACCTGACATTTCCACCGGAAAGCTCTCAGGTTGATGGGAAAAAGCTGGCGGACTTCATCAACGACCAGCTGGCCATGCAGCCCCCCGAATTGACCAGCTGGACTGTTTTCCTGGCCACCGGCAGTGAGAAGGAGGTTAACTTGGCGGGACGCCGCAGAAGGTGCGTCCTGCGCAACCCGAGAAAGCCGCGCAACGGTCAGCAATCGCCAGAGGATCGATTCATTATCGGGACGGCGCTGAGCCCCTTGGATCAGGCGATTGATCTGACTGATGCTGAGTTAGACCAAGCCCTCGCTACGACCAACCTGGAAAGAAGGTCCCGCGGTAACGTGCAATCTGACACCAACGTCCCGTCGGGCGAGTTCATCCGCAAGGTCCGGGGTACGCGCCCGCAGAACGGTCTCCTGATCATCTACCCTATTGATCCGGACAAGGCCGAAGTTGAGCCGACCGACCGGCCAGTCATCAGCGTGGTTGTCAGCTTCCCGGACAGTGGCGCAGCAGACAAACGGGTCTACCTGATCAACAGCGTACGGCAGCGTGAAGAGTCATGACCGCCTGGCTGGATGTCCTCAACAACGCCTGGAATGAACTCGCGCAGACGAGCCCCATTGCACGCCAATATCGGACGAAACTGATCTCGAAAGACGTTCCACTGGATATCTTTGCGGGCATGCGGGCCGCTGACGGCGCACCCTGCCTGATGCTCCAGACCATGCCGGCACCCGAAACGCTCTTCGAGCTTGGTGGAATGCGGTTGAGCACCACGGCCGACCAATCTGGGCCGTTTCTCGTATTGTCGCTGGAAGACAGAAGCAGACGTGACCTGTTCTCGACTATCTGTGCAGATGTTGTCGCTTCCGCGGCGCAGATCGGAGCGGCGGACCCGCTGAATCAGTTTGTCGCACGCCTGAATGCCTGGAGGCAGTTCCTTCGGGAACGACGCATCGGACTATCGCGACCGGAAACGATCGGTCTCATCGGAGAACTTATCGTTCTGGAAGAGCTGCTTGCGGTAAGCCCAGACAGCCTGTCCGCTTGGCAGGCCCCCGATGACGGTCTGCACGACTTCCAGCGTGGTGGTCAGGCGCTCGAAGTCAAGACCGGGCTTGGGCCATCGTCTTCGATTACGATTTCGAAGCTGGATCAGCTTGACGCTGCGGGCCTTCGGCAGCTCGAACTTCTGCATGTGAGACTTGTCGAAGCGCCCGGAGGGCGTTGCCTGCGCGACATCATGACCGCGATCGACGACCTTCTGCCGGATGAAGCGTCTCGACGCGCGTTCGCTAACGCGCTTCTGAGCCGCGGCCTCATGCCGGATGACGATGCTGCCAGACTTACACCCAGGGTTCAGCAACGGTCCATCGATGCCTATTCCGTTTCCGAAGGCTTCCCGCGTCTGCTCCGCGAAAACCTGCCGACTGCCATTACCGAAGCAACCTACACGCTTGACCTCCGATCCATCGCCGTCTTTGCCGCTGACGCGACTGCTACTCTGGGGGCGTTCATGCAAGGAGGTCACGCATGACGGACGACGTGATCGCGAAGTTCGCCGAGGAACTCGCCCGGGAAGTTGAGGGTTCACTGTCAGACGACGAACCTTTTTCGCAGGAAATCTTTACTCGACTGATTCTTGAACGCCTTGAAGACGCCAATCACCTGGACGGCACGTTTCCGCTGTTCCAGCAGGGCCGCGTCCGCAACGCAATCTATCGCGTTGATGGCTACTCATTCGATGAAGAACGGTCCCGGCTGGAGCTTTTCACAACCATCTATCGCGAGGAGCTACCTCCGACGCGGGTTCCGCAGCCCGAAGTGAACCGGGCTTTCGAACGCGCGATCCGCTTCGTCAATGCTTGCGTCGAGGGACTTGCCACGCAGCTCGAACCTTCCAACAGCGACGCGAGCGACCTTGCGAGACTTATCGAGTCTCAGGTGAAGACCCTGGGAAGCGTCAAGATCACCCTTCTCACCAATGGCGTGGTCGACAAGACCACGGGGTCTACCGACTGGCGCGACCACAGGGTCGAGTTCGATACCTACGACATCGTGCGGCTGCAAAGAGTCCTTGGTCAGGGCGAAACGCGCGCAGATATCACGGTGGATCTTCAGGCGCTCACGGGCGGCCCTGTCCCGTGTCTCCATGTCCCCAGTCAGGCCGGCGAATACGATGCCTACCTGTCGGTGCTGCCGGGCGAGGCCCTTTCGCGCATCTATGAAAGATATGGCGTGCGTCTCCTCGAATTGAACGTGCGCGCGTTTCTTGGACTGCAGGGCCGGAAGAGCGTCAACTCCGAACTCAGGCGCACCATCGCCGACCAGCCTTCGATGTTCCTGGCGTATAACAACGGCATCGTTGCAACCGTAGACGACCTTGAGATCGTAAGCGACAAGGCCGGACGACCGTCGATCAAATCACTGAAGGGCCTGCAGATTGTAAACGGCGGCCAGACGACAGCGTCGCTTCACCGGGCGCGTCGCAAGGAAAATCTCAATCTCGGCAATGTCGCCGTGCCCGTGAAGATCATCAAGGTCGGCGGCGCCGATCTGAGCGAGATGGTTGCTTCCATTTCGCGAGCAGCGAACCGCCAGAACACTGTGCAGCTCGCGGACTTCTCCGCAGGCGATCCCTTCCATCAGCTTATCGAAACTCTGGCGAACAACACGTGGCTTGACGACGGCAAGGGGCGCTGGTTCTACGAGCGCGCCAGGGGCTCCTACTTGGCTGCAGAGCAGAAGGCAGCCTACCGAAAGTCTGACCAGCAGAGCTTCCGGGCGCAGACGCCCAAGCAGCGCCGGCTGCGCATTTCGGTGATCGTGAGCGGCGATTTCACTCGATGGTGAGCGCTCGTTTCATTTGATCGTGAGCAGACATTTCAGGCGATCATGAGCAGCCGCTTTGGCCGACTTGGTGATTGGTTCAGGGGTTCGCGGCTTCGTCAAGCGTTCTGTTTCGCGCGTTCTGTTTTCGCATGCTTTCTCCGCTGAGTTGGAGGCGGTGGGCGTTGTGAACGAGGCGGTCCAGGATGGCGTCGCCCAATGTTGGGTCGCCGATGACGGCGTGCCATTGATCGACCGGGACCTGGCTGGTGACGACGGTGGAGGCGCGACCGTGGCGATCATCGAGGATCTCGAGAAGGTCGCGTCGCTCTGACGGGTTGAGCACCGACAGGCCCCAATCGTCGAGTACCAGCAGCTGCACGCGGCTGATGGTTTTGAGCAGGCGGCCATAGCGGCCGTCGCCGCGGGCCAGCGCGAGCGCCTCGAACAGGCGGGGCACGCGATGGTATTGGACCGATCGATTGTCGCGACAGGCCTTGTGGCCAAGTGCACAGGCAATCCAACTTTTGCCGAGCCCGGTTGCCCCGGTGATCAGCAGGTTCTGATGACGGGCGATCCAATCGCCGGCGATCAATTTGGCGAACACAGCGCGATCGATGCCG
This sequence comes from Nitrobacter sp. NHB1, assembly GCF_036964665.1. Classification (NCBI taxonomy): domain Bacteria; kingdom Pseudomonadati; phylum Pseudomonadota; class Alphaproteobacteria; order Hyphomicrobiales; family Nitrobacteraceae; genus Nitrobacter; species Candidatus Nitrobacter laanbroekii. Next base: position 3,252,333 of record NZ_JBAMDA010000001.1, on the reverse strand, counting down.
CGCGGCGTGCGCAGGTCGATATCTTCCACGCATGCGTTTTGCCGAAGGGCTGCGAATTTGAGGCGGGTGGTGAGACGTTTGGTGTCGCGCTCTGCGGCCTCGCGATCAACCAGCAAGCCGACGCGCTCCTCGAACGACAGCGCGTTGAGATCGGGTGATCGTCGTTGTTCCTCCATGGCCTTGGCCATGCCGGTCAAGCCGAGCGTGATCAGCCGTTCGTGGGTAGGATGTGTCAGCATAGGGATCTCCAGGGTTCAGTGGAAATAGTCCTGACCGCGGATGTTGCCGTGGCGCAGGGGGTGGTCGTCGGTTGCCTCGTCGAGGAATGCGCGATCCAGTCCGTTCTTGAGGATCGAACGGATCGAGGCGACGGAATGCGCCTTGATCAGGATGCCGCGCCGGCAGGCGGCGTCGATGCGGGCATCGTCGTAGCTCCTGGTCAGCGCCAGGATGCCGAGGCAGGTGCGAAAGCCTTGTTCTGGATGCGGCCGGGCCGCGATGACGGCCTGGAAAAACGCCGCGGTCGATGGGCCGATCTTCTCGCCGGCGGCGATCAGCCCTCCCGGCGTCCACTTGCCGTAGCGGCGATGCGCGCTCGGCATGTGGTCGGCAATTGTGGTGTGGCCGCGCCGGTTCGGCGCACGCGGGTGGCTGGCAATCCTCTGGCCCTTGTGGAAGATCTCGACCGTCTTGTCGGTGATGCGAACATCGACGAGTTCACGGATCAGGCGATACGGCGTGGAATACCAATGGCCATCGACCTCGACGTGATAATCGGGGGCGACGCGGCAACGCTTCCAGCGCGCAAAGACATAGGGCTGCTCCGGCAACTCCCCCAGCTTGGGACGGTCGACCTCGGCAAACAGTTCGGCACGGCTGGTGCCGAATCCGCGCATCTGCCGGGCGTTGAGCTCGACAACCAGGGTACGAATCGCAGCATTCAGCTCTGCCAGGGAAAAGAACCGTTGATTGCGCAGGCGCGCCAAAATCCAGCGCTGTGCGATCTGGACGGCGACCTCGACCTTGGCCTTGTCCTTCGGTCGTCTCGGCCTCGCCGCAAGGATCGCGGTGCCGTAATGACCGGCCATCTCGGCATAGGTTCGGTTGATCCCGGGATCGTAGCGATCGGGGTTGGTCACGGCGGCCTTGAGATTATCGCAGACCACGAACTTCGGCACGCCGCCGAGATACCTGAACAGGTTGGTATGCACGCCGATCCAGTCGGACAGGCTCTCGCTTGGGCAAGCCTCGGCGTAGGTGTAGTTCGAGGCTCCCATCGCCGCGACGAACAGCTTCATGGCGTGCGCTTCGCCGGTGATCGGATCGACGACGTCGATGGTGTCGCCGGCAAAATCAACGAACACCTTCTCCCCGCCGATGTGGGTCTGGCGCATCGACGGGCGCACGCGGTTCTTCCAGGCCTCGAAGGTCGTGCAAAACCAGGTGTAGCCAAAGCCGTCCGGATTGGCGGCGCGATACTCTTCCCAGAGCAGCAGGCGCGTCACGCTGCGGCGGCGAAGCTCCTTCTCGACAAAAGCCCAGTCCGGTATCGGGCGCCGGTCGCTTTGCGACGCTGACGCCGGTGCCGGGAATAGCAACAGTTCCAAGCCATCGTCGTCCATTCCTTCCGGAAGTGGCCAGGCGAGCCCCGCCAGGCGCGCTCGCCGCACGTAGCCATGGACCACGCCATTACTCACCCCCAAGGTCCGCGCGATGACCCGCTCGGTCAACCCTTGGTGCCTCAAACGTAAAACTTCTCTGATCCGGCGCATCGACAATCTCTCGGTAGGCATCGGGCTTCCTCATCGGTTGAATGAGGAACCCGTAACCCGGTTGAGTTTGTCGGCCGAAGCGTCAGGCACCCGCGAAAGGGGTGCTCACGATCGCCTGAAATCGCTGCTCACGATCCCGCGAAATCCCTGCTCACGATCATCTGAAATCGGTGCTCACGATCCCGCGAAACACGCAGCCGGCTCAGCAAGCTTGATGTGGCGCGCTATCTGACCGCGTGGGATGGCCTGCCCTACCGCGTCTGCCTCGGCGGCCAGAAGAACTTCCAGCACTACATGCAGCGCATGAAGGACAGCAATCCACCTCCGCCCGACACGACATGGTTCAAGCGGCTCGTCGCGAAAGCCATTTTCTATCGCGCGGTCGAAAAGAAGATTCGGGCGATGAAGTTTCCTGCGTACGCTGCGCAGATCACCGCCTATGCGGTGTCCGGTCTCGCCCAGAAGACCGGGGGCCGTGTCGACTTCGAGCGAATCTGGTCCCAGCAATCCGTCAGCACAGAGCTTGAAAAGCTGGTCGAGGCCTGGGCACCTCAGATTGACACGCTGCTGCGCCAGTCGGCCGGGCAAAAAAACCCCAGCGAATGGTTCAAGAAGGAGGAGTGCTGGCTCGATATCGTGAATCGGCTGCCGCCACTGTCCGACCCGCTCCCGCCAGAACTCTCGTACGCCGGGGCAGATGATGACGACGACGCATCCTCCGTGCCTGTCCGAGCCCATTCCGTCGTCGACTACGAGCGGATCGAGCAGTGCATGCATGTCCCCGCCGCAACTTGGCTTGAAATTGCCGAGCGCGGGCAGAAGGCAGGTGTTGTTCACTGGAAAGTTGCGGGGATCTGCCGAACGCTTGCCAGCTACGCCGCCGGCGGATGGGACAAGAAGCCGTCAGCCAGACAGGCAAAGCCGGCCCTTGAGGCCTTCCAGGCCTGTCAACGTGGCGGCGTGATCCAAAGTGACGCTGCGATAGTGGCGGCCATTCCCAGCTAAGCGGATTTGGGAAATTCCTCGGAAAGCCAAGCGACGACCGTCGCCGCGCTGCCCTTTCCATTTCTGCGGAGCAGCTCCACGATGTCGGCTGCAGAGACAACCACGATCGGGTGCTCGTCTTCCTTGATTTCCTTGTAGGCCTGCAGATCAACCCAACTTGTCGTTACAAGCACACCGAACTGGCGATGTCTGAGGCGGGAAATCAGGCGCGACATTTCACGGACGCCAACTGAATTCGTCGCTGAGTAGCACTTTGCTTCCAACGCAAAGTCAACGAGGATCCCGCTCGATCCCACACCCACGCGAAGCTGACCGACGCCATCGCGCCCTCCGTCCCGCGAAGGCCGCGTTACGTCGAGGGTCACGGCGTCGGGCATCATGAAGCAGGTGATCGCGGCAGCGCAGTGTTCGAACGCATGCGGGCTCCCCTCGAAGTGGTCGCGGATAGCCTGAACAATTGCCTCGCCTTCCTTGTCCGCCGGCAGCTGTTCGATCTTGCTGCGGTACTCAAGCGAACGCGTCGCCATGAGCGCCTGACGACGACCGGTCTTTACCCAGGTCTGCCAGACCTCTGGCGCAAGGCTGTCCTCAGGTTTTCCGGCAATCAGACTGTCGAGCCATGCTCGGGAAATCGTCGATGCGTTCAGTACCGTAAATCTCGCGCGATAGTTCTGAAACCGCTGCCCTTTCGCCGTTCTCCAGATGGCAACAAGCTCCTCCGACGAGTCCAGATCAGACGCCCCCGGCACCGCCAGTCCGAGGAAAATCATGTCGCGCCAGGTACCAGCTCCCGCGAAGATGAAGGTGGGCGGGACCTCGCGTCTGCCTTCGGCGCCTGACCGTGCCGCCGTGAATATCTTCTGCAGGATGAGATTGCCGTCGCGTCCGGTATCGTGCAGCTCCCGTCCGGGCTGCTTGTTGTCCCCATAGTACGTGAAGACACCCATCTCGCGGTCGAGTGAATCCGGCCAGTCCGGATCAGCGAGACTCGATGTAAGGACAAGCATGTGAAGCTTGCCCGCCACCTTTCCTCGCTTGCGGAAGCCTCCTTGACTATCCACCCGCAGCAGACTTGGCAGCGGATCGTCGCCCGCGTTGCCATGGCGGCCGCCCTGATAACATGCGTCAACGTGCAGCTCGGACACAGCCAACTGGTCGACAGGTATTGTTCGCACGTTTGCTCTCCCCTGCGCTTGTTCCCGCGACCACGAATTCTGCGCAAGCTGATGAACCGCGAGGTGCAGAGCTGTTTGCCCCACACCGGAAACGGTGTGGGGCTTAATCTATTCCCAGGCGTTTTTTTGTGATCTGCCAGCCCGCCAATTGTGTAGGCGCCTTGGCCAGCGAAGTCCCTATTTCAACTGCTCCATAGTCGCGAATCTTGATCTTGCCATCGGCTGTCTTGCCAAATGCGTTTTTCTTCACGTCGTTCAACCAAGTCGGAGGCGCTGACGTACTCTCGTACTCAGCATCGTCAAGGTCGCCCAGTTTCTCCATCATCAGAAAACGGCCTGACTCACTTATCCCGAGAATCTGTCCGAACTTCGTCTTGAACACCGTTTCCAGCCGCACTGCTTCCTGCTTGAACTCTTCGGTAATGTCCGTCCATCGCGTTTGCCGTCGGGTCCTCCTGTCGCGTCCAGCGCTACCAGAAAGCCCTCCATTTTTCCCGCGCAAGTCCAAGCGTTAACGACGACTAACGGCTCGAGCCCCAGCGAAATCGCTTCAAAGTTTATTATAATTTTCTGAGGTATTTCTACCAGGAAATGGATCTGGGGAAAAATATGAGGAAGCGGGCCAAACGTGCAAAGACCAAGCCGCTAGCACTTCCGGTGGTAGGAAGGGTTGCGATTGGCGCCATGGCCTCTGCCGCATTGGCGTACAGCTTGCTGTCTCGTCCTGCGAGCGTTCGATCCACACAGAGGCCGCCCGTGCACCAAGTCCAGGCACCGTCAACTCCAGCTCGCGTATCAATTCCAGTTCACGTAGCATCAGCTCCAGCTGCAATCTCAGTCCCGGCGCCACGGGTCGAAACACCAAAAGCCGCTGACGCTCCCGGCAGACTTGTTCGGCAGGTGGTTGACTACGTAAGCCATCAGACGCCAGGCACCGTCATCATCGATACAGGAAATACTTTCCTTTATCTCGTTCTGAACGAGGGGCAAGCGATGCGCTACGGCATCGGGGTTGGCCGCAAAGGTTTCACATGGTCCGGCGAACAGACTGTGGCTCGGAAAACTGAATGGCCGGATTGGCGTCCACCCGCGGAGATGCTGTCGCGTCAGCCTTATCTCCCGCGGTTTATGGCGGGCGGTCCCGGCAATCCGCTCGGCGCTCGGGCGATGTACCTGGGCGAGACCGAATATAGAATTCACGGTACCAACAAGCCAGATACGATCGGAAAGCGGGTTTCGTCCGGTTGTATCCGGCTGACCAATGAGGACGTCATGGACCTTTATGAGCGAGTGAAAGTCGGAGCAAAAGTGATCGTGTTTCCGGCAACCGCTGCGCGTCGAGCATCGCAGCAAACGCCGCCTGACGCCCCCATCCGATGGCCGGATCCGGCATCGCCGTCGAACCGGCCATCGGCAACCAACGCGCAGATGCCGTCATCTCGACCGAAGATGGCTGAGGCTCAGTAACTCAATTTTTCAGAGGTCTGCAACTGAACTGACGCTGATATCCAAGTCGTGAGTTTTGAATCAACTCGTGGCTGTGTGTGCCGAAAACGTCATCCGAGTTGATGATGAGACGGAAACGCCTAAGCCGGCGGAATGATCGGGTTGCTTTGTTTCGTTCGGTGCCGTCGCGGGAGTGGTTGGAATTGAAGTTGGCGTAGTCTCCGGGTGATCAACCTCGAATCATCCGACGTTGGAGCGTCGAACAGGAGACCACGCCATGACCATAACTACCATGAATACCGATGCCGATCATCGTGGGGCTGAGGCTGCCCGCTATCTTTTCGACGATTGGTTTGACCCGATCGAAGCCGGCCTGCGCGAGCGGGTGCGCGGCTTCATCGAGACGATGCTGGAGGCGGAGTTGGATGCGGTGCTTGCCCGTCCGCGTTATGGGCGGCATCCGGTCGAGCGCGATGATGAGGCCGGTGTTGCCGGCCACCGCCACGGTCGCCGGACGCGCACGTTGACCGGAACGTTCGGCGCGACCGAGATCGCGGTGCCACGAGCGCGCCTCGACGCCGGTGACGGCAAGACGGCGGAATGGAAGAGCAAGGCCCTGCGTGCTTACCAACGGCGCACACAGGCGGCCGATGCGCTGATCGCCTCGGTCTATCTTTCCGGCACCAACATGCGGCGCGTGCGGCGTGCACTTGCCGCGCTGTTCGGCGGCGCGATCGGCAAGGACGTGGTCAGCCGCACCTGGCGCAAGGTCAAGACCGACTGGGATGCATGGAACGCCCGCTCGCTGGCCAATGAGCCGATCGTGCGCCTGATCCTCGACGGCACGGTGGTCCGCGTCAGGCTCGATCGCAAGGCGACCGCGATCTCGCTGCTGGTGGTAATCGGCTTGCGCGAGGATGGCCAGAAGGTCCTGCTTTGCGTCAAGAACATGGGCGGCGAGACGGCGGAGGCTTGGCGCACCGTCCTCGATGATCTCGTCGGGCGCGGCCTGCGTCGGCCCGAATTCCTTATCGTCGATGGTGGCAAGGGGCTCGATGCCGCCATCGCCGCGTTGTGGGATGGCGTTCCCGTTCAACGCTGCACGGTTCACAAGCACCGGAATCTGCTTGCCCATGCCCCCGAGCGCCTGCATGAGGAGATCAGCGCCGATTACACCGACATGATCTATGCGGCCACGCCCGAGGAGATCGAGAGCCGTCGCAAGGCCTTCCTGCGCAAATGGCGGCTCAAATGCCGTGCGGTGGCCGACAGCCTGGAAGAAGCCGGCGAGCGCCTCTTTGCGTTCACCCGCCTGCCGCCGAGCCAGTGGAAAAGCGCGAGGACAACGAATGCCATCGAGCGTCTGCACGAGGAGTTCAAGCGGCGCATCAAGTCCCAGACGGTGCTACCTTCGGCCGAAACCGCGGCCATGCTGTTCTGGGCGCTGATGGCGTCTGGGCAAATCTCGATGGGCAAGATCGACGGATGGAGGGCGCTGCCTGCCAAGCCGCTCGATCAGCAGATTGACCTCGCCGCATGAAACGATAATCTCGACCTACCGGAGGCTGCGCCTCGAATTCCAACACAATCCGCTACGGCACCTTTCGTTCTGGCCGTCCTGGTCTCGCCATTCGAGTCGAAGTTGCGCCTTAAACGCGGTGCTTCGACATCAGTTGATTGTCTTGAGGCGCAGGCTGCATGGTCGCGTCCGACTCGTGAACCAAGATCGCTGGTTCTTTATCCAGCTGTATCACTGGTTTCTGTCGATCCTCACATGATGCCGTGCGGATTCCGATTAATTCCGGCCGGGTATTCCGATTTGAAGCCGGCCGGGTTTTTGGAAGTCGGCATTTTCGTTTGGGTCAGTCCCTCAGGCATCAAGTCCCTCGTTGACCAACGAGGGGAAGCGGATGCCGGCCAAGAGAGAACTGACCATGCGACAGATACGACAGATGCTGCGGCTTGCCCGTGATGGGGTGAGCGCCCGGGAGATCAGGCGCACGCTCGGCGTGGCGCGCAGCACGATCCAAGCGTGCCTCGACTGCCGGGCTGGCGTGGCCTTTGGCGGGCGATCTGACCGACGCTGTTCTTGAAGCGCGTGGCGTCCTTGGCCAATGGTGTGCTCCGCGTCATGACGAGTGCATCGCTCGCAGTGTCGATCATCGGCCAGTGTAGCCGAGCCAGCTTCTGGTACTCGCGCCGGAAGGTCGGAAGCTTGAGGGTTTTGAGATAATGGGAGAGCAGGATCTCGGGCACATTAGTGCTCATGCCGCTTCCTCCTCTCGCTATTCAACGCTCATTATGACGAACGCTGTTCCTGCCGATCCACGTCTACGACACGGAGAAGAGCCGGCCCGTGGCGGTCGTGCTGCGGCCCGGCAAGACGCCAGGCGGCGTCGAGGTGCGCGCCCATCTGCGAAGTCTGGTCCGGCATATCCGGACGCGGTGGCACAAGACGCGAACTACGGTCCGTGGCGACGGGCACTATGCCCGGCCGGAGGCGATGACGTGGTGCGAAAACAAGGGCATCGATTACATCTTCGGCCTGTCTGGCACCAAGCCGCTCGCCAGAAAAGTCGACGAGGTCGCTGACGACATCCGCACCCGACGCGCCATCGAGAACCTGCCGGTTCTGCGCGGCTATACCGAGACGCGCCACAAGGCCAAGCCTTGGGATCGCGAACGGCGCACCGTCGCCCGTATTGAGGCGACGATGCTCGGCCTCAACATCCGCTTCGTCGTCACCAGCCTCGATGCCGGCTCGGCCGAGTGGATCTACGACAGCCTGTATTGCGCGCGCGGCCAGGCCGAGAACCTGATCAAGCTGTATAAGACGCAGCTCGCCTCCGATCGCACCAGTTGCCGTTCGGCGCTCGCCAACCAGGTCCGTCTCGTGCTCCATACCGCCGCTTATTGGCTGATTGCGCGCTCCGGGCCATGGCGACCGGGGTTTCCGGTTGATGGCGACCAGCATTTCCAGTCGATGACGACCACCTGTTCCGGTTGATGGCGACCAGGGCAACAGGGCTGTGGGTGGGCGTGATGAACGCCGTTGGGTGATCCGCGAATCAGCCGGACCTCGCTCCTTTTTCCCAAGGAGCAGGAATGGCCCAATCGAGATTACCCATGCGCAAGATCCGCGATGTACTGCGGCTGTCGGCCGCCGGCCTATCCAAACGCCAGATTGCAGCGAGCCTGGGCATCGGCCCGACCGCTGCCGGGGCGTGCCTGCGCCGGGCGCGTGAGGCCGGTATCAGTTGGCCACTGCCCGACGATCTCGGCAACGACACGCTGGAACGCCGCCTGTATCCGGCGCCTGCGGCCGCGACCAGGGACTGGCGGTCTTTGCCGGACTGGCCGGCGGTCCATCGCGAGTTGCGCCGCAAGGGCGTGACGCTGCAGCTGGTGTGGGAGGAGTACCGCGCTACCCATCCCGACGGCTACGGCCGCAGCTGGTTCTGCGAACTCTATCGTGCCTGGGAAGGCCGCCTGTCGCCGACGATGCGGCAGGCGCACGTGGCCGGCGAGAAGCTGTTCGTCGATTATGCCGGCACGACGATCGACATTTTTGACGCGACGACTGGCGAGGTGCATGCCTGCCAACTGTTCGTCGCAGCGCTTGGTGCCTCGAGTTACACCTACGCCGAGGCGACGGCCACGCAGTCGCTACCTGACTGGATCGGCTCGCACACACGGGCTTTCGCTTTTTTCGGCGGCGGTGTCTCATTTAACGGTCGTAAACCCGCGCCACGGCCTTGCGGGTCAGCGTCTCGAGCTCGTGACGCTGCGTTCGGCACGTGGTCCGGCGCCGGTGGCTGGATGGCATATGTTCGCGCACTGTCGTGTGGCGGCGGTTGGACGACGAGCGCACATGGACGGCGACGCGATTTCCGTGGCCCCCGCTACTTCCACTGAGGAGACGACACTAATGCTGACCCATGGAGGTACAGGCGCGACTGAGCTTGGTCTTCGCTAAATTCCGCGAGCTTCGCAGTGCCCGGGCTGTCATGCGCTATCTGCGCAAAAACGATCTGCCGCTGCCGGTACGCCCTATCCTCGGGCCGGCGCCGCACGATGTGGTATGGCGTGCGTGTTTCGCGGGATCGTGAGCACCGATTTCAGATGATCGTGAGCAGGGATTTCGCGGGATCGTGAGCAGCGATTTCAGGCGATCGTGAGCACCCCTTTCGCGGGTGCCTGACGCTTCGGCCGACAAACTCAACCGGGTTACGGGTTCCTCATTCAACCGATGAGGAAGCCCGATGCCTACCGAGAGATTGTCGATGCGCCGGATCAGAGAAGTTTTACGTTTGAGGCACCAAGGGTTGACCGAGCGGGTCATCGCGCGGACCTTGGGGGTGAGTAATGGCGTGGTCCATGGCTACGTGCGGCGAGCGCGCCTGGCGGGGCTCGCCTGGCCACTTCCGGAAGGAATGGACGACGATGGCTTGGAACTGTTGCTATTCCCGGCACCGGCGTCAGCGTCGCAAAGCGACCGGCGCCCGATACCGGACTGGGCTTTTGTCGAGAAGGAGCTTCGCCGCCGCAGCGTGACGCGCCTGCTGCTCTGGGAAGAGTATCGCGCCGCCAATCCGGACGGCTTTGGCTACACCTGGTTTTGCACGACCTTCGAGGCCTGGAAGAACCGCGTGCGCCCGTCGATGCGCCAGACCCACATCGGCGGGGAGAAGGTGTTCGTTGATTTTGCCGGCGACACCATCGACGTCGTCGATCCGATCACCGGCGAAGCGCACGCCATGAAGCTGTTCGTCGCGGCGATGGGAGCCTCGAACTACACCTACGCCGAGGCTTGCCCAAGCGAGAGCCTGTCCGACTGGATCGGCGTGCATACCAACCTGTTCAGGTATCTCGGCGGCGTGCCGAAGTTCGTGGTCTGCGATAATCTCAAGGCCGCCGTGACCAACCCCGATCGCTACGATCCCGGGATCAACCGAACCTATGCCGAGATGGCCGGTCATTACGGCACCGCGATCCTTGCGGCGAGGCCGAGACGACCGAAGGACAAGGCCAAGGTCGAGGTCGCCGTCCAGATCGCACAGCGCTGGATTTTGGCGCGCCTGCGCAATCAACGGTTCTTTTCCCTGGCAGAGCTGAATGCTGCGATTCGTACCCTGGTTGTCGAGCTCAACGCCCGGCAGATGCGCGGATTCGGCACCAGCCGTGCCGAACTGTTTGCCGAGGTCGACCGTCCCAAGCTGGGGGAGTTGCCGGAGCAGCCCTATGTCTTTGCGCGCTGGAAGCGTTGCCGCGTCGCCCCCGATTATCACGTCGAGGTCGATGGCCATTGGTATTCCACGCCGTATCGCCTGATCCGTGAACTCGTCGATGTTCGCATCACCGACAAGACGGTCGAGATCTTCCACAAGGGCCAGAGGATTGCCAGCCACCCGCGTGCGCCGAACCGGCGCGGCCACACCACAATTGCCGACCACATGCCGAGCGCGCATCGCCGCTACGGCAAGTGGACGCCGGGAGGGCTGATCGCCGCCGGCGAGAAGATCGGCCCATCGACCGCGGCGTTTTTCCAGGCCGTCATCGCGGCCCGGCCGCATCCAGAACAAGGCTTTCGCACCTGCCTCGGCATCCTGGCGCTGACCAGGAGCTACGACGATGCCCGCATCGACGCCGCCTGCCGGCGCGGCATCCTGATCAAGGCGCATTCCGTCGCCTCGATCCGTTCGATCCTCAAGAACGGACTGGATCGCGCATTCCTCGACGAGGCAACCGACGACCACCCCCTGCGCCACGGCAACATCCGCGGTCAGGACTATTTCCACTGAACCCTGGAGATCCCTATGCTGACACATCCTACCCACGAACGGCTGATCACGCTCGGCTTGACCGGCATGGCCAAGGCCATGGAGGAACAACGACGATCACCCGATCTCAACGCGCTGTCGTTCGAGGAGCGCGTCGGCTTGCTGGTTGATCGCGAGGCCGCAGAGCGCGACACCAAACGTCTCACCACCCGCCTCAAATTCGCAGCCCTTCGGCAAAACGCATGCGTGGAAGATATCGACCTGCGCACGCCGCGCGGCATCGATCGCGCTGTGTTCGCCAAATTGATCGCCGGCGATTGGATCGCCCGTCATCAGAACCTGCTGATCACCGGGGCAACCGGGCTCGGCAAAAGTTGGATTGCCTGTGCACTTGGCCACAAGGCCTGTCGCGACAATCGATCGGTCCAATACCATCGCGTGCCCCGCCTGTTCGAGGCGCTCGCGCTGGCCCGCGGCGACGGCCGCTATGGCCGCCTGCTCAAAACCATCAGCCGCGTGCAGCTGCTGGTACTCGACGATTGGGGCCTGTCGGTGCTCAACCCGTCAGAGCGACGCGACCTTCTCGAGATCCTCGATGATCGCCACGGTCGCGCCTCCACCGTCGTCACCAGCCAGGTCCCGGTCGATCAATGGCACGCCGTCATCGGCGACCCAACATTGGGCGACGCCATCCTGGACCGCCTCGTTCACAACGCCCACCGCCTCCAACTCAGCGGAGAAAGCATGCGAAAACAGAACGCGCGAAACAGAACGCTTGACGAAGCCGCGAACCCCTGAACCAATCACCAAGTCGGCCAAAGCGGCTGCTCATGATCGCCTGAAATGTCTGCTCACGATCAAATGAAACGAGCGCTCACCATCGAGTGAAATCGCCGCTCACGATCACCGAAATGCGCAGTATGGCGTAAGGCAAATAGTCCACGGATCCTCAGCATTCTCCAAAATCCGGCCTATGCCGGGGCGTATGTTTATGGGCGGCGGCGGCTGGAAGGCGGGCGAATCCGTCGCGGCATTTATCGTCCGAAGACGACCAAGGTCCCCATCGCGGACTGGGAGGTTTGCCTTCAGGCTGCCCATCCTGGTTACATCGGCTGGGAGGAGTTCATGGAGAACCAGAGGCGACTGGCAAACAACATCAACCGCTACGAAGCCGGCCATTCGGGCGTGCCGCGCAAGGGAGCGGCGCTGCTGCAGGGTATCGCTGTTTGTGGACGATGCGGTCGCCGGATGAGCCTGCGCTATAGCGGTCCTGCGGGCGATTACCCCGTCTACACGTGTCGTGCTGACCGCGACCAGGATGGAGGCCCGTTATGCCAGGAAGTGCGCGCGCTACCTGTCGACGCGCGCGTCGAAAGCACCCTGCTCGAGGCTTTGACGCCGGACAAAATCGCCATCGCCATCGCCGCGTTGGGCTAGGTCGAAGCGGAGACGCGTCAGCTTGAACGCCAGTCGGCGCTGCGGCGCGAACGAGCACGCTATGAGGCGGAAAGAGCACGGCGCCAATATGATGCGGTGGAACCCGAGAACCGCTTGGTGGCGCGTTCGTTGGAGCGCGTCTGGGAAGAAAAGCTGCGCGCCGCCGAGGCGGTCGAGCAGGAGTACGGATGTTGGCGATGCGATGAGCCTCTGGTCTTGACCGAGCCGGATCGCAAAGCATTACAAAAGCTGGGCGAAGATCTGCCCGGCATCTGGCATTCCCCCTCAACGACGTCGGCCGAACGCAAAGGCATCCTGCGCCTCATCATCTGCGAAGTGATCCTCGACCAGAAACGGTTCCAAGGTCAGGTCTGGTTCAAGATCGTGTGGCAGACCGGAGCGACCAGCGAGCACCGCCTTCAAAGACGCGTCCACACCTATGGCGACTACATCGATCTGGAGCGGCTGCGGAGTCGCGTGATCGAACTCAACACCGCCGGCAAAATGGACCGGGAAATCGCCGCAACGCTCAACGTGGAAGGCTTCCTGGCGGCACGTGGCTGTAAGTTCAAGGGCGAGAACGTATGGCTGCTGCGAACACGTTGGGGCATTCCCACCGTCAAGATCAATGGAACGAGCGTCAATCCCGCCCAATGGCCGGACGGGACCTATTCCGTTCAAGGCGCGGCAGCGGCTTTGGGCATCACGCCGCAGACCGTGTTCGACTATCTCGCTCGTGGATGGATCGAGGGACGTCAATTAACGAAGGGACAGCCATGGCAAATCGAATTGTCAAACGACCGCATCACAACACTGCGGGCAAAAATCCAGCGCACCAGACGATCAAGGAAGCAGGCGTCATGACAGCTTTGGTGAGCCGACATTCGCCGACGCCATCCTCGATCGTCTCGTGCACAATGCCTATCGTCTCGCCCTCGACGGTCCCTCGATGCGGGATCCGAAGATGGCCAAACCGGATGCTGCGGCGCCGGCCACAGATACGGCGGACGCGATGACAACAATAATCGCCAAGCCAGCCAAGGGTGCAAACAAATGAACAGCACCACCAGCCGTCCACCCGTGCGCAGCGCTCCGTCTGACTCGCGGCGGTCACTGCGCGCCGCGCACGGGCTCCACCTGAAGCTTGACCGAAACCACGAATACTGAGATCAAAACATGCATCCAACGGCGCCATCTCGCTCACGCGCCGCCCTGGTCGTCATCGACCGGATCAAGTGGTCGCCATGCACCGGAACGCATGGTCGTCATCACCGGAATGCGCAGGCTGATGCTGACCGTGCGCGACGCCATTCCCAAAGGCCAGGAATTGGCCACTGCCGAGTTCGCGACGCTGCGTCTTCGTCTCTTGAAAATTGCCGCCCGTGTCGTCGAGACCGCGAGCCGCATTCGCCTCGCGTTCGCCGCGGCATGTCCCGAAGCCGACCTCTTCCGCAGCTTGCCGGGCTCGCTGCTGCCACACGGTCCTTGACCGCCGGGGCGTGCACCCCCCTTCGCCCAACCCATCCCTCAAGCGCGTTGCAAAGTACCGGTCGTCAGGCGGTGAAAAGCCGAAGGCAATCCTGTGCGCCTCGTCCGAGCAGATGTGCGGCCACATCAATCGAACCAAAAAAACCGCACTCTCACGAATAGGACGGGCTAAAGGATCATAATGACAATTGCGTCTGAAGGCACAGCACGAATTGAAAATAGAAATCCAGTGGATTTTGCGGGAGATGGTGAGAACTCCGCCACTGAAAGCACAGTGGAAACTCCCTCACGGACACCGCCACATGAGTGCGCAGCCAGAAAGCCACAGGAATTGAAAGATATTCCACAGCACGGCGCGAGGTCCAGGAGCCCTGTCTTGCGGTGGGAAGAAAGTGTCCCGTTCCAATATGGCGATTGTCGCCGGCATCGTCATCGTTGCTCTGGTTTTGTGGTTGAGGCATTAAGCTGCCGAAGTTCCTCCTCGTAGTCCTTGGCTAGTTTTAGGAGCCGTTTCTCGGTAGAGGGATCGGCACCCTTTGCCAGCCTGCGGCAACGCTCGATCTGCCTCTCAATAAATCCCTTGTCGATCATTTTGCATCGCGTCGTCCGGTACGGGGATTAAGCGGTCCCTTCGGTTCTCGAACAAGCCCCTCAGGCAAGACGGGCTCTGTACCTGGCAATGGTTCAGCGCGGACATCTGCCCCGTGCTGGGCTTTTTGATGGGGAGTTGACGTATCCTTGACTTGATCGGGCTGGGGCAGACCTTCCTTGCTCACGGGGCCGTAGGCTCCGCTGCGCTCGTCCCTGTTGTCAGTGCTGAATTCGCTCATGAGAACACTTTCGATTTCTTATGTTTTAACCCGCTCATGTGAGTTTTGCGTATGCGTATGCCGGGTTTCATCAAGCCGCAGTTGACGACCCTCAAAATGAAGGCGCCGGGCAAAGGCTACCTGCATGAGATACAAGTTTGACGGCTACTAGGTTCAAATCCATACTGGCAGCGCCCCTCGCGCCTCACTCGCAACGGCCGCTACTGGGTCAAACGCGTTTCAAGCATTGCCGGCGCGCCGGATATTCGTCCGGCCATCATTGATGGGAGGTGGTGGTCCTCCATGAGGGACGAACCAACTTCTCCGAACTGCCGGCCGAACTCGCAGGCGGGCGTCAGGATCGTTTGTTATACATACGCCTTCGACCTTCTGTGGCTCGATGCGAAAGACCTCCGCAAATCCGCCGCAGGTTGAAGGTAAGGCTGTCGCCGGTCGCGGCACGCGGTCCTGCAAGGCTGTGAGGGGGAGCACCTGCAGGGCCGTGCGAGCGGGGTTACAGGAAAAGAGACGAACTGCACGACCCGTCAGTACAAATATCGGGGCAGCGCCTAGTTCCTCTTCGTTCATAGAAGGCCGCGAGGCTGCTTGCGACCCGCCGAGTTAGCTCAGGCTGCAAAATATACGAGATAGACAATCACGAAGGCCACTACGACCAGTCCAATCCCTGCGACCAGTACGTTACGTACCGTGGGGCCACGCTCTGCACCTCGCGCTTCGATTGCAGTTTCAACTATGCGTCCGTTTTCTCGTTTCATTCGTTATCTCCTGAGTACGCCTTTTCGATAAATGGGAAAGTCGACCGAGTAGGATATTCAGCCTGGACGTATCACGACGTCGTTGTAGTAGTCGTCGAGCTCCGCATAACGGGCGTTCCAGTCAAAGACGGTCTCGGTGCCGTGCTTCGGAGCGCCTTTCAGCCGGCTCCCACTTATGTCACTGCGGTAGCCGCCTAGCTCGGAGTCGTACCTCAGGACCTTCCAAGGCACCGGATAATGATCGTCGCCGATGCCGAGAAAGCCACCAAAGCTCAACACCGCGTAGCAAATCTTCCCGCTAGTTTTGTCAACCATAACGCGTTCGATCGAACCTATCTTTTTGTCATCGGCCCCGTAGACCGCTTTCCCCGACTCTTTATCGCTGTCGATCAGGTTGCTGGCTCTGCTTTCGGTGGGCATGGGCTTCTCCTCGTTAAGGAGGAGAAAGCCGCCGGAGCAGCAAACGTTCCTTGGGCCGCGGGCGTACCTTTATGAAAAACAGCGACATTGTGCCGCGTAGATATGGCCCGTGAGTAACCGTGTAACGCACGACGCTTCAATGTGTCACCGAAATCAAGCTTTCGTCCGGAACCATGGGGGGAGATCCTTCATTGCCCTTCCGTTCGCCACAGTGCGATTGACCATGCTTCATGCGTGCTGGACGCAAGCGCTCCCGACTGGATCGACGCCCATGTCCGAAATCCGTGCTTATGATCCCGTGAGATCCGTGCTGACGATGCGGAGAATACGCACTTTTGCTCGGCACCGTACCCGTCGGCTAGCCGCGGCTTAGCGCCAGCTTCGAGAATCGCATAGACATGGTGATCAACCTTCAGGAGTGAGCAATGGCCAAAAACGCAAAGAAGTCGGCAAAGAAAACGCCGAAGGGCTATCGCAAAAAAGACGGGAAAGAAAGCCGTCAAAACGGGCGCGAAAAAGAGCGACGCTCAAAAGAAGAACGGCCGCTCAAGTCGTCGATCGTGGTCGAAAGACGATATTAAGCAGCTCAAGACCTTCATTAAGGAAAACACCCCGACCCGATTAATCGCGATGAAGCTAAAGCGCTCCGAGATATCGGTCCGTGGGAAGGTGCAGCGCGAAGGATTGTCGCTCGCGCCAACCAATCGAAGCCCGAGAGACTAGCCCTGCCCTACCACGCTTGTTACGGCGCCACCAACTAGCGAGCTGGAAGGCGCACATCCATTGCGGAACCGTCGTACAAGACCGTGCGCAAACAAAACTAAACACCATGCGAGCAATTAACTTCAGTGAGCTATTGGGGGATTGCGCTCAAGGAATTTTGCGAGTTGCGAAGACCTTTGTTCTTTTTCAAAGCGCGGGCTTCGGTGCTCCGAGTGACCGCCAGTAATGACAATCCGCGACCCGTCGGGCCGAATCACGACAATTTGGACTCCCCGCCCAACGGGGTCCTCTTCGATAGCAAACATCGGTTCTAGTTGTTTCATGGGGATTAAACGGATCAACGATAAAATGAACGTCTTAAACAACGCCGATGAGACAGTTTGGTTTCGACTGCAGCCGAGCGCCAGTGTCTCCTCGATATAAAAGCCTACGCGCCGCCGAGATGCAGCCCGTCGATTTGCCCCATCAGAAGGTCCAACGGGATAGATCGGACGTCATGAAGCCGGCCAACCGCGCCGCCGACAGCGCTACGAACCTCCGCAAGGCCGCCGACTTCGAAACCCCGAGGGCGGTGCCCCGCTTCAACCGATCGATACGGACGCTGAGCAAATGCACGTCATCCCCCGTCGGATTTCCTGCATGCGCTTCGCAAAAATGGCTTTGCCGAACGGCTAATCCGATCGATCCGGCGTGAATGCTTGCCAAGGTGAAGCTGGTGCGGCGGCCTTGTCCCGGATGCCCATGGCGCGCAAATCAGCGGGTGACGACCGCGCCATAGATTTGATCCCGATCGCGGAGCAGGCATTTTGGGGCATCATCCCAAGGGAACGCCTCCGTGATCTGACGCGCAATCCATTCCGCTGTCGGATTTGTTGTGACGTTGATCCAGACGAGGTCTGTGCTGTCGAGCCCGACGATGACGAAGGCTGTGGACCACTTCATTGTCCTGGGCGGACTGCACCATCAATATGCCAGGGTTTGATTTGCGGTAGGCACAGCCTGCGCTCGCTTGTCGCCCGGTTTAGCGAATACATCAATCAACACGCCGCGCCAAATCAGACCTTCTCATGCGTGTGAATGAGGGGATACCTGAGGGCTTGCTCCCCTTATGCTTGCGATCCTTCCTCCCAGTCGGCGGAAAGGGGAGCGACGATTTCGCAGACAATTCCGGCTCGATCATAGGTGATCTGCACATCGCCGTTAAGTTCGAAGGCCAGCACACGTTCGATCAATTGCGAACCGAATCCCTTTCGGCTGGGCTGTGAGACGGTAGGACCTTCCCGCTCCTGCCAACGAAAGCTAAATCCGGGGAAGCCGCGTTGCTCGATCCCCCACCTGATCGTGACCCTGCCGGTCGGGACCGAAAGGGCGCCATATTTGGCCGCATTCGTCGCCAGCTCGTGCAGAGCCATAGTCAACGCCAACGCGGATTTCGGCGAGAGTCGCAGATCTGGCCCGTCGATTTCGAATCGCTGACGCCCATGCATGGTAAGTATCTGCGCAACAATATCCCTCAGTTCCGCGCTATCCCATTTCTCGCGGGTGATTAGATCGTGACCATTCGACAATGCCAACAAACGCCCCTCGAATTTCCGAAAATCCTCGCTTTCACTCCCCTGGGTCTGGAAGCTTTGTCGCGCGATGGCGAGTACCGTTGACAGATTGTTCTTGAGCCTGTGCTTCATCTCACGCAGCAGCGTGATGTTTAGCCGTTCGGCTGCTTTGCGATCAGTGATATCGCGGGCAATCTTGGACGCGCCGATGATATGATCGTCACTATCTCGAATCGGTGAAATCGTCAGTGATAAATCGACCGGGCTGCCGTCCTTCCGTTGGCGGACAGTCTCGAAATGCTCGACACGCTGGCCGCTGCGCAGCCGTGCCAGAATATCGGGCTCCTCGTTCTGCCGATCCTCCGGAATCAGGATCGTAATGGGTCGACCGACGACTTCTTCGGCTGAATAGCCGAACAACCGCTTTGCTCCGGCGTTCCAACTCATAATGACGCCATCAAGATTCTTGCTGATGATTGCATCGTCAGAGGATTCGACGATTGCGGCAAGATGCCCGCTCGCTAGCTCGGCTCGCTTCCGGTCGCTGATGTCAACCGCAACGCCGGGCATCCGCCAAGGCTTGCCGGTGTCGTCATAAAAACATTTGCCATGCACTTCAAGCCAGCGGATCGTGCCATTCTTGCTCAACACGCGATATTCGAGGAGGCATTTCTCTCCTGTCACAATCGCTTGCTGTATGGCGTCGCTGACCCGCTCAACATCATCCGGATGGATAGCCGAGAGATAGTCGGCAAGCGGAGCGCCGCTGGCGGCCTTCTCAGGGTTTACCGAAAACATCGTCGCGAAGCAGGCATCCGAATAGACCGTATTCGTTCGGAAATCAGTATCAAAGGTTCCGATCATGCCGGCCGCCGCCAATGCGTAGGAGAGGCGTTCTTCTGTCATTGCCAACGCGCGCTCGGCGGAGACGCGCTCCGTCGTTTCGTCGACAATGCACAAAACGCCGTCGACGCGGCCTGTCTCGTCATGAATCGGAGAATAGGAAATGTTGAAGTAAGCGGTTTCCGGGTAACCGCGCCGCTCGATATGAAAGGGCCTGTCTCTCGCGGACATTGTTTCGCCGGTCAGCAGAACGTGTGTTAGCAACGGTTCGAGGTCGCCCCACAACTCCGCCCAGTTCTCTCGTGCCGGTCGTGCAAGCGCCGTCGGGTGCTTGTCGCCAATCGTGGAGGCGTAGGCGTCGTTATATAAAGCCAGGAATTCCGGACCCCAAAACAGCACGATTTGCGCCTTTGCCGGTAACATAAGCCCCACGGCGGCCCTCAGATGCGCGGGCCATCGGGAAATAGGCCCCAAGCTCGTCTTGGAAAAGTCGAAAGCACGAATAAGCGGACCCATCTTGCCGCCGCGAAACGGGAAAGCCTCGTTCTGGTTCCCGGCCGCTTCCGGGTTCTTGTCGAGCATGGCATGTGTCTCGAAATAGGGGCGGCGATATTACATATCCGCCATTCGAATAATAGGCTTTTCGACATGGCGAGACGCGAGGCAACCCACCTAGGCTTTTCGGTTTCTTCGTGGAGTTCACGTCGAATATCCAAACGTTAGAGCGCGCTTAAATCATCCGGCACGTCGCCAAATTCGCGCCACGCGCCGGCGCGTCGTCAACGAGCGAGACAGATTTTGAGTCAGCCCCTCGTCTCTCAAGATGTCCTCGATGACCCGCAGCGCTGAGCGCAAATTCGGCCTTTAACTTGCGCAGGTCACGCTGCGAGCCGGGACAGCAGCGCGGTTTGGATCACGCGCTTGCCACGCGCGTTCAAATTCAAGTTCACTCGCATCCACGGTCTAAAGTTCCACCGATGGAACCGACTGGAACCTTCCATGCCTCGATTTCCTATTTTGGCCGCAGAAGCCCGCCCTTCCGTCTTGTTAGCTAAACCCTGCCGCGGAGAGTATTGGAAACGCCCAAAATCGCTGTCGGGGCCACCTCGGGCGATTTAAACGCCTTCCCCGGTCAGGAGGTTGGATGTTCTCCCGGTTTCCCATGGAACTTCGCTGAAACCTGAACCGGATGCTGAGTTCCCGGTTCGATTTCATTCCGCTGCTGCTGGAATTGGCGCTGGAACTCTCTGCACGGAAACCCGTTCGCAACATCTATCCGTCATTCTCGAAGATGATAAGACCGCCTCGAAGATTAAGAAGATAATAGGGACCGCGCATTGTAGCGATGCGCGGTCCTGTAACTTTTTTACTTTTGCTGTTGGCTTTTAGTGTGCGCCTGTTCGCTTAACTGATTTGCCGTCTGCGAGTGCTGTTGGGCTGTCTTTGAATGTTCCGTCCCCTTGGCGTGGTCACCCTTGCCGTGGCTCTCGGCCGCCGAACGATGGGACTTTGCCGCGTTTTCGTGATTCTCGGCAGCTTTATTATGTGCATCTTTTGGCATTGTTGAGTCTTTCTTCTATTGCGCTCCCAGCGCGCTACAACCCGCCACTCTTCGCGTTGTTCCTGCGCATTGCACATAAGGCGATTTACAAAGCGCCCAAACCGCTCGGCACTTCACCAAACGATTTCAGCACAACCGCGTCCCCGAACTCCCGCTGCCGGATCGCCCGTGTACGACTGAACGCCACAGCACCGATATGTCCCTCAGTTCGCGCTAATCGTTCGGCGCGCATGATTGCCGCACTCGCGCTTGTACATTCATTCGCGAGGCTCAGAACCGGCTTCGCCAATGCCGAACGGCAGTGCTACATAATAGGTTACATCCGCCATGATTGGATCACCTGAAACACCCGGCCACGATGCAGGCGAACACGTCACCAGCGCCGCAACCCGTCCCGCCCGCCCGTTGAATATTCTTCCAGTCACCCACCTCAGACGATTGAAGTCGCGTTCGCCAGCCCATTAGCGCCGCGTGTCATTCACCGCGCCATGCTGTCTCAGCAGCTTCGCAGTCTCGGCTAGATGTTCGGGGCCGTCGTCACCGCTTAGTATGCCCATGAGGCGCTTTTCGCGTTCGCCGTCCGCGATCAAGTTTAAGTCGATGATTTTCTCTAAGTCGACAGCAAGCCCGTGATATGTGGCTGCCAGCATTTTGAAAATGTCGCGCTTTGTCTTATTCGCGGCAGTTTCGCTAATCGTCAGGCAGTCCTCGGCGTCGGAGCGAAGCTTCTCCAAATACAATTTGATATCTTTCATCGTCCATGCCCTCGAATGAACAGTGATCAATAACCGCAGCATATAATGCTGACCAGCGCGCCGGGTTCCGTCTTGACCGCGCGGAGAGTATGTTCTTTTTTTGTTCTCATGAAGTCAAGCGATCCAAAACGACGTTTTCCCGCACCGTGGCGAGTCCTCCGGGACGGGGCGGGACCATTCGTAATCAGCGACGCCAAGGGCGTCCCGCTCGCATACGTGCCGTTCCGCGACGATCTTCAAGGCATCGGCTTCGCGCATAACCATCTAACGTCCGATGAGGCGCGGCGCATTGCCAACGGCATCGCGCGGTTGCCCGAGTTCTTGATGCAGCGGAAGGATTTTCATCAACGCGGTGGCGGCGAATATCGGTGGAAGAGATCGCGCCCCTACCATGCCGCACTTGAAGACAGCTATTCGAACAACCCGTCACTGATCTTGCCCGGGATTAGCGTCTCCCTTGGCTAAATGGATTATGCTGCGTTCCTGTCACTCCCCGCAAGCTGCTTTTTCTCGGCAACCTGCGCCTTCTCGAAGTTCATGGGGCTGAGATAACCCAGCGTCGAATGAAGCCGACGATGGTTGTAGAATTGAAGCCAATCCATCACCTCGTCCTTCGCCTCGCGGCGCGTTTTGAACCGCATCCCGTGGAGCCGCTCGACTTTCAATGAACCGAACAGCGTTTCGGTGACGGCGTTGTCCCAGCAATCGCCCTTGCGGCTCATTGATCCCAGCATGCCAAAGGCCTTCATCTGCTTCTGGAAGTCGCCGCTGGCGTATTGGCTGCCGCGATCGGAATGGAAGATCAGGCCAGAGTCCGGATGCCGCCGGAACTAGGCCATCCGCAGGGCATCGATCACAAGCTGGCGTGTCATACGCTCGTGCATTGCAAAACCCACCACATGCCGACTGAACAGGTCGATAACGACAGCAAGATACAGCCAGCCCTCGTCCGTCCGGATATAAGTGATGTCGCCTGTCCAGACCCGGTTCGGCCGCGGCGCGTTGAAGTTCCGCTCCAGCAGATTCTGCGAGACCGGCAGGGCGTGATTGGAGTTCGTCGTTGCATTGAACTTCCGCTTTCCCCTTGCCTGAAGGCCGTCGGCCTTCATCAGCTTGCGTACTCGTTTCTCAGCGGCTTACGATCAAGGCTCCCAGCTTGTTGCTAAAAGTCCGGGAAGCGCCCTCCTGATGGCTGGTTTTATCGGCTTCGCACTAGGCGTGATCTTGACTAAAGGATCGCAACCGCCGCGGAATAGTCTCCAACGATACTACGATCGATATACTCGTTAGCGGGCGCATCAAATTCGCGACGGTGGGCACGAAGGCAATGTTTCCTGAGCGCATAGTGGCGCAAGACCGACCGGACGAATTTGAAGAAGGAGCCCTCGATGAGATTGAGCCACGAGCCATGCTTGAAGGTAAACTCGAAGCGTCCAGTCGGTCGAACGTCGAGCCAGGCTCTTGTTTCTCTCGATATGTGCGCAGAATGATTGTCGAGGATCAGCTTGATCGCGGTGCCGGCCGGATAAGCGGCGTCGGGATGCTTGAGGAATTCGATGAACTCCCGGCTGCGGTGGCGGTCTCTGACGAGCGCATAGACCTTCCCGGTAAGCAGGTCGATTCCGGCCAACAGGCTCAGCGTGCCATGACGTTTGTACTCGTAATCCCGCGCAAAGGTGGCGTGGACGCCGGGCTTGGGCGGCAAATCGGGTGCCGTCGTGGCAATGGCCTGGATTCCCGGTTTTTCGTCGTAGGAAACAATCGCCACTCGCTTGATGGCTTTGCGCGACTTGGCGGCGGCTCTCTTCAGAACCTGGACCTCGCGATAAACGCACAGAACCTCCGCCATCTTCTGTTCGAACTCGGCATCGCGACGTTCCAGATAGTGGCGCACCTTGTGCGGTTTGATTTCCTCCTGGCCGAGGATTTTGCACATCTCAAGGCCGTTGCCACCTATCTGAAATCACTGTCAGCGACGGGATCGGATCAAGCCGCGCGTGGATCTTCGCAAAGCGCATCCGGCATGGGTGCAACGATTTATGCCGATGCCTGCTCCGCCTGCCATCAACCGGGACTATTCCCGTCATTGAAGGGCGACGCCATCGTGCAATCAGCAAAACCGACGACGGTGATTCGGCTAATCCTCAACCGGGTTTCGGCTGGAAATTATCCGACGAACAAATAGCTGTCGTCGCGGGCTACATCCGAAGGGCCTGGGGCAACAAAGCCGCGTCGGTATCGGCAAGCGACGTCAGCGATCTGTGCAAAGCCGTACAGGACGCTTCGAGCGCGAATAACGAGATGGCGGGTTGAAGACTTTCTGGCCGATAAGAAAGTGCTGACGGGAACATTTATTGCGCTTTTGTGCGCACTCAAGAGTCCGCGGAGGCTCTTCGTCGCGGAAGGACTGGCGGGCCACGCTCGACGATGATGAGCACTATATCTACACCATAGCCTAGCGGAGTTATGAGCTACGCGTCCGTCCATCGCAGATCAGATCGAGGCGTTGATCGAGCAGATCGACAAACTCGAACGGGAGATTGTCGCGGGGGCAAAGCGTGACGAGGATATGCGGCGTCTGGCCACGATACCGGGCGTCGGTCCGATCACGGCGGCGCCCATCAAGGCGCTTGTTCCAGATCCCGGCGGGTTCAAATCCGGCCGTCACTTCGCCGCCTGGCTGGGATTGACGCCGAGGTCTCATTCGAGCGGGGGCAAGGAGCGGTTGGGCGGAATATCGAAGATGGGCAATCCGGAGCTCCGCTCCCTGCTTGTCCTCGGCGCGAGCTCTGTCCTGCGACGCGTGCGAGGCAACGATAAAGCGCCGAAATGGCTGAGCGCGCTTCTGGCACGACGGCCCTACAAAGTCGTGGCCGTCGCGCTCGCCAACAAGACGGCGCGGGTCATTTGGGCGCTTTTAACCAAGGCCGGGACATATCGGGGCCCGGAGCCGGCAAATGGCGTAGCGAGCGCTTGAACCGGAAGTCGGCCAAAACGAACTGACCGGCGCGGTAGCCGGCAGAGGCGAGGTGCACAAAGCAGACGATGATTCCCATGTGATCATGCTAGGCGGGTCGTTCCACATATGACACATCAGGCCGCCTCCTCGCGTTCGGCCTGCGGTTGGAGGCTGTGAAATAGGCGACGGCTCGCTGCGCATGGGCGGCAGCTGAAAAGATGGCCTGTCGGTCGTTGGCGAGCACGGCGATCCAGCTTGCCACATAGGCTGCGTGGTCCGGTCTCGGCTCGAGCTCGGGAACGATGCCGAGATCGGCGCAAACCAGGGCCGATCCTATTTCGGCAGCTACGTGAAAGATCGCAGGGAAAGGGCGAGGGAAGAGCTATGTGGGCCCGATTTTCGCGTACCATTCGGCGTATGACGTGTTTTTGGCCATGTGCCGATTGAGGTTGGCGAACCGTCGGTCCACCAGACCGGGCGACGCTCGCCGAGCGCCCGTTTTACCTCGTCCACGGCGTGGTGCGCGGCGGCCTCCGTCTTGAGATCGGTGTTCATTTTGGCATCGTGGACCGCGCGACGGGCCGCCATCAGCCGGCGGACAAGATCGCCTCGCTTTGTTTCGTCGAGGCTAGGATTCGCCATGCGCCAAAGCCTGCCACGGACGACGAAGTAGCGACCGTCCGGCGTCACGGGATGTTTCACTTGACCTATGCCGATTTCCGCCGCGACTTGACGGAGGATTTCGTCGGCGCCTCTTTGGCCGGTTTCTTTCCGGCAATCGGCATCAGCATCTCCTTTTGGCCGGATGCGGCCTTCTTCGGCTTCTTTCCCGCAGCCTTTTTGGGCGCCGCAGCAGTCGCGGTCGTGCCGCCGCCTATGCTCTTGCGCAGCGCGTCCATCAGGTCGACAACGTTCTCGCCGCGAGGCCGGTCCTTCGCTGCGATCGGCTTGCCGGCGCGCTTTTGGTTGATCAGATTGAGGAGAGCGGTTTCGTACTGGTCCTCGAACTTGTCGGGCTCGAAGTGGCCTGCCTTCTGGTTGACGATGTGCTTGGCGAGGTCGAGCATGTCCTTGGTGACTTTGACGTCCTGGATATCGTCGAAATATTCGGCCGGATCGCGGACTTCGTACGGATAGCGCAGCAGCGTCCCCATCAGTCCCTTGTCCATCGGCTCCAGCGCGATGATGTGCTCACGATTGGTCAACACCACGCGTCCGATCGCGACCTTGTTCATCTCGCGGATGGTTTCGCGGATGACGGCGAAGGCGTCATGGCCGACCTTGCCGTCCGGACGCAGGTAATAGGGACGGATCAGATATCGCGGATCGATCTCGGTGCGGTCGACGAACTCGTCGATCTCGATGGTCCGAGTCGATTCCAGCGCGACGTTCTCAAGCTCTTCCATCGACACCTCGATGAAGGTGTCGGTATCAACCTTGTAACCCTTGACGATATCCTCGTTGGCCACCTCCTCACCGGTGTCCGCATCAACCTTGGTGTACTTGATGCGGTGGCCGGTTTTTCGATTAAGCTGGTTGAACGAAACCTTTTCGGATTCGGACGTCGCCGGGTAGAGAGCTACCGGACAGGTAACGAGCGAAAGGCGCAGGAAGCCTTTCCAGTTCGCGCGAGGGTCCATTGTACGCGGTACTCCATCGAGGGGCGGCTTCGACTCAAGACAATTGGGGGATCTTGGTTCCGACAACCGCAACATCAAAAGCATCGTTTTTTGGGTTCAGCCGAATGATGCACGAATGGAAAATCGGAAATCCCAACGTCGGCGGTGGAAACGTACCTGCCTGCGTCCTGTCGCCCGGCCGACGAGAGATGCGCCTGGCAGACCGGAGGCCGCCCAGACAGTATTTCTGCCGACGCCAGACCGCGCGGGCAGATCGCGCCAGTGTTTCCTGCCTGAGCGAGCGCGAGCTTGGCAAGCGCACGCAGGATTCGTCCAGGCAGGAGCCATTGCAATGCTGAAGACAAGCGAGCGACGACCGGCGATCCGGACCTCCGGGAATGGGCGATGTCCGTGCTGCAGGAGGCGCACGCCATCCACGAGTGCGAATTCCACGGCTGGGTCAAGGACCGGGCCGATCCGCATGCCCGCGATCACAGTGTCAGCATCGCCCGGCAGCATCTGCCCACAAGCCTGTCTCCGGACGCCGCCGAAGCGGAGGTCCGGGAGGTTCTCGATTCCATCGGGGACACTTTCCCGCCGCGGTGACGGCGTGCTAGAGCGTTACTTTTTGCGGGCCAAACGTTTTTCGACCTTATTGCGGACGTTGCCGACCTTCTTGACGGCCTTCTTCACGGCCTGCGCCGAGCGGCTCGTCTTTTTGGCCTCATAGCTCACTTCGTATTTCTGACCGCCAGCGACCCGCGCCCGGTCCTGCTTTCGGCCTCGGGCCGTCTTGGTCGTCTTCTTCGCTGCTGCCATTGGTGTCTTCTCCTGACTGATCGTTCCGATACAGCAACGCGACAAGGATTCACCGGTTCCGGAACGAATCCGATTGCGCCCGATTGAGTCGGCTGTCGTGTTTGCTTGGAGTCGGTTGTGGCGTTTCAGCGTAAGAAAACTGACGCGATCGACGTCAAGGCATCTTTGCCGGGCTTCATCGAACCGGCATTAGCCTCTGTAGCCGATAAGGTACCCTCCGGATCCCGCTGGATCCACGAAATAAAGTTCGACGGCTACCGCGTCCAGATCCACTTGGCCAACCAAGCCATCAAGGTCTTCACTCGAAGGGGCCACGATTGGACGCAACGTTTCAAGAAGGTCGCGCATGATGCCTGGCACATCAAGGCCGGCTCCGCCGTCATCGACGGCGAGATCGTGGTCCCGGCCGCCGACGGCACGACCGACTTCTCCGTCCTGCAGAAAGAACTTAGAGGCAAGTCCACGCGCATCGTGTTGGTGGCGTTCGATCTGCTCTATCTAAACGGCCGCGATCTCCGGAAGCTGCCGCTATTCCAGCGCAAGGCCGAGCTGAAAAAGATCTGCGCCGGCACCAATGTCCAGCTCAGTGAGAGCTTCGAGATCGACGGACGCGAGATGTTCGCCCACGTCTGCAAGGTCGGCCTGGAAGGCGTCGTGTCGAAGGTCCGCGATAGCGCCTACCCCACCGGACGCAGCAACGACTGGGTCAAGAAAACCTGCGCGCAGCGGGAGACCCTGACCATTGCTGGATTCGTGCTCGACGGCACGAAGTGGAACGGACTCTACGTCGGCAGGCGCAACGGCGACGGCCTGATCTACGCGGGCAAGGTCGACCACGGGTTTGACAAGTCGTCCGCGGCGGATCTTCAGAAAAGACTGAAGCCGCTGATCCGGGGCACGCAGCCCTACACCAGGCGCATCGCCCACAAGGCCATCTGGGTCGAGCCGAAGCTTCTTGCAGAAATCGAATACAGGGCGAAATCCGCTGAGGGGAAGCTCCGGCATCCGGTCTTCAAAGGCCTGCGGGAAGATCTATGACGCACGCCGCCTAACGCGTCTTATGGCGGCGTCGCCAGAAAACCGCCGGTAGGGAGTGACCCGGCTTGAAAGAAGTTCGCTGATAGATGCCGTGCGTGTAGCGACGATCCGGACGTCATCGCCGCGACCATGAAGAAGCCCGGCATCGTTCTCAAGCGCCCTGTCGGATCCAACGGATCCAACGGACCGTTCAGCGAGGACGCCGACATTCCGACCATCTCGGTGATAGCAAACCAGCGAAAACATCCCCTCACTCGCGTTCCGAAGCCGAAGAAAGCTGTTGCTCGTGCCTTCGACGTTCTTCCTTCGCCGCACCCTGGCGGAAGAGATTGCTGTCGGCGCCCCAGGCATCCAACGCCGCTTCATCGATGGTGCGGCGATCGCCTTATCGAAGAACCCCAGTGAGGTCTGGTAGTTTTCTTGCCATCGGCCGTTTACCGCGCGAGCAGGGAATCTTTGAAGCGAGCCAACAATGCGGCCGGCCCCGGAATTACTTGGACGCAACCAGCCTGCCGCAACGAGCTCTTCGTGAAACCACCGCAGAGCACGCCGATGGTCGCGATCCTCGCCTTTCCCGGCTTCGGCATCGTAGGGTGTGTCGCCGATCGCGACAGCTTCCGCGCCGCCGATCTCAAGTTTCTTCAGGACCACTTCGAAGATGTCGGGCGACGGCTTCGATTGCTCGACGTCGTCCGAAGACGTCGTCACGTCGACCAGATCGCCGATGCGCGCGATGTCGAGGTACTTATCCAATTCGTCTTTCGTGGCTGAGGATGCGATGGCGCTCCTGATGCCGGCATCTCGCACACGCTGAAGCAGATCGGGGACCGCGGAGAAGGGACGCACCAAGTGGAGCTTGGTCACCATGGCGTGGAACATCAAGCGAATGTTTGCGCTCAGCAACGGTTGACCCCGCCGCTCAGCCGCGCTTGCCAATTACGATGTCGGCTGTAGCTCGACGCGGTGTGCGATGGCCCAGATGAACCCATCACCTTCGACGTTGTCGAGCCCGCGCAACAGGAACCACGCGGCGGCGGCGCGCGTCTCGCCATCGGCCGCCGTGACATGAATGTTGCCGCGAAAGCGGATAACGTAATCGAACCCCAACGTCTCGAGAAAGCGTCGCGCCGATCGGTCTTCACCGAGATGCTGGCGCGCCTTGCCCAGTACCCGCACTGCCGTCGTTCATGCTCGAACCAGATCCCGCATGGCTTCGTGCGCGACGTCCGGTACCCAGACAGCTGTCAATTCGCCCGCTCGGTTGTCGTGGCGTTCGTAGAAGCGCCAGACCGAGGTCGTACCGGTTTTCAGCCGCTTTTCGGACTTGAGCCGCGCGCGAATCTCTTCGAGCGTCAAGTCCGGCTCCGCTGCGACCAGATCAAACAGCCATTGGCGGTGCACCTCAAGCGGCGAGCGACTGTGGCCCGTGCCGGGCAATGCCGCTACACTGCCCGTTGTCGCCCAGCGCTCGATCCAATGGATTGCGGTCGAGGCGCCGAGACCGAGCACCCGCGCCGCTTCCCGTCTGCTCTCGCCGTCTTCGAAAAGCGCTACCGCCCGCACCCTGAGGTCCTTCGAGTATCCCTTCGCCATCGCGCGATACCTCGCCGTTGCTGTCAAAGCAACCGAATCTGATTTGCGCGTCTCTGGGAACCCCCTTACGGTTCCGATTCACATCAACCGAAAACCGCTCTAGCAGCAGCCTTTCAGTAGGGGCGGGCCATCCATAATGAAGGGAGTCATGAGCCTGACGACCGGTGTTGGCATGGAGGCTCTTGGGGAGGCGAATAAGCAGAAGCTATCAGAAGTTGCATTTCGGGAAGGGCTTCCAACGTCATTTGTCCGCCCGTCCGACTCCCGATCCACCTGTCCTTATCGTAAATCAAATCCGGGTATATTGATGATTCAGTCCCCCAGAATCGGACGACAGAGAATGCGTCCTGCTGTTACAGAGCGAGAACTCACAATCAATCGGAGACCCGACCGGCGGCCTGCTTAGCCTTTTTTATTGATCGCACCTCTATTTCGCTGGCCTTAGCCCGACGTTCGCACTTTTCGCGAATTTGGTCGAGCTCATCATCCGTCAGATGCTCAATTCCGACAAATGAATTATGCGCCGTACTCACTCGGATCAACTCGTCTAATTTGACCTGAATAGCCGCGCCATCCCGGTTCTGAGAGTTTTGAATCAAGAATACCATTAGGAAAGTTACGATTGTCGTGCCGGTGTTGATCACGAGCTGCCATGTATCCGAGTAGTCGAAGAACGGACCGGTGATAGTCCAAATCAGAACCACGGCGACAGCGGCGACAAAAGTCGGAGCGCGGCCGGCCGCCCGCGACGTGCTGTTCGCGATCTCGCCGAACAGCTGTGAGCTACGGCTGCGCTTCTTGTCCTCGACCCGATCGTCTGCTTGCTCTGCGCGCATACGGATCCAAGCCTCTTGTGGGACGGTTTGTTGTCGGACAGGATGACGCGCTCACGAAACTTTTGTTCCAATAACTTGCACACCGCCGCGCGGAGTTGCACTTTCCCAACCCGCGGCGTGCAAGCACCCATTAACCGGAACCGAGCCTCATTGTGCGGCTTCGCGGTTTACAGCCAAGGCGCCATCAGGCAAACGTCTGATCAGGCAGCTTTGGGCCGCCGCGCGACTGCCAGAAGCATCCCGCCTCATTCGAGGTCAGCCGCCCACCGTCGAAGGGCAGCAGCCACCTTTTTGGCGTGAACGACTGGAAACGAGAAGGGCTGAATCATATCATGGGTCATGGCGGGCGTGGCGTTGACGGTTGAAGGTGATGGTTTTGGCTTCGCAACCGAACCCTACGCCGCATCAGCGCTTTACACCACCACGCGGCGGCGGCGCGCGTCTCGCCATCGGCCGCCGTGACATGAATGTTGCCGCGAAAGCGGATAACGTAATCGAACCCCAACGTCTCGAGAAAGCCGAACAGCTTCGTGTCGCCGAAGCCTCGATCAGCAAGGATGGTCACCGCGACGCCATCGGGAAGACTCTCTGCCAAACGCGCCCAGAAGGTCCTCGAGGTCGTTGCGGCTGTCCTTCAGTTCGTCCTTCAGGACGGTCAGCCATAACAATGGCGTCGCCCGGCCGTGGTTGGAAACCAGATTCAACGCCAGCGTCGTCTGATCGTCCGCGTCAAAATCCGTCCAGTCCATGGCGACGACAATCGCCTTTCGCTGTCCGACGATCTGGGTCACCCAGGTGGCGAACATGTCCCACACGACAATGCCCTGATTGCTCAACAGCCGGTCAACCTGCTTGATGGCGTGCTTGCCAAGCAGACCGCGCGCCTGGGCCAGCGAGTGGCCGATGATCGACACTGCGAGCGATGCACTCGTCATGACGCCGAGCGCACCATTGGCCAAAGAAGCCACGCGCTTGGCATGGAGGTCATCGGCGAAGATTCCAGCGAGAAAGTCGTGAACAAAATCAATGCGCTTGATCGGACGGCTCAGGGTGGCGGCTCATAAGAATGCGATTCGCAATCTTCCTGGGGTGCCGGACAAATCAGGCCCATCTGAGTCCGCCAAAATGAGGGGAGTCATGAGGGGTACTAGTCCTTTAGGTCTGGTATTTTGGCGACTAATACCTTGGCAATACGACGACCATCGAGATCGACGATCTCGAACCGCCAACCGTGGGCGTCGATCTTTTCGCCGACATTCGGAATGGTACCGAATTGCTGCAGCAAGAAACCGGCAAACGTCTGATACTTTCGGGAAGCTGGCAGAGGGATGTCGAGCAGCTGTGCGAATTCGATCGCCGGCATCCAGCCGGAAATAAGATACGATCCACCGCCGCGCCTGACGACGGCAAGTTCTCCTGGCCCTTCTTCCGTGTGGAAGCTGCCGACAATCGACTCCAAGATGTCCGCACTCGTTACCACGCCCTGGAATGTTCCGTATTCGTCGTGAACGAGCCCCATGTGAACGGGCGAGTCCCGCAAAATTGAGACGACGTCGCGCGCATCGAGCGTCTCCGGAATGATCGGTGCCTGACGGATCAGTTGCCGCGTGTCGGGAGTTCGTCCCGACAAATAGTCGTCCAGCAGATCCTTGGCCTGCACGATGCCGAGCGCCGCATTGCGATCGCCATCGAATACGGGCAGCCGTGAATGTGGACTGTCTGAAAACGCCGCCCGAATAGCTTCCGACGTATCGGAGAGATCAATCATGCTGACTTCGTGACGCGGTGTCATGACCGCGCCGACGGGCAGATCGCCGAGCCGCATGACACCAGCGATCATTTCCTTTTCTCCCGGTTCAAGGATGCCGGCGTTCTCGGCTTCGACGACCAAGGTATGGATCTCTTCTTCGCTGATCTTCTCTTCGGCATCGCCGCGCTGTCCGAGCAGCCACAGCAGGGATTTTCCGGAGCGATCAAGCAACCACACCAACGGCAAAGAAATCTTCGCAAGGAGCACCATGTAGGGTGCGACGCGGACCGCGACCGCTTCCGGATCACGCAACGCAATCTGCTTGGGAACGAGTTCACCGACAATAAGGGATGCATAGGTGATAATCGTCACTACCGCGCCGACACCGGCCGCGTGGGCCACGCCCTGCGACAATCCAAGCTGGACGAACGAATTCGTCAGACGCAAACCGAGGGTGGCTCCCGAAAAGGCACCGGACAGTACGCCGATCAGAGTAATCCCGATCTGGACCGTGGAGAGAAATTTGCCCGGGTCGGACGCGAGCGCGAGTGCGCGCCGCGAACCCTTGACTCCCTTTTGGACGAGACCCGTCAGACGGGCTGGGCGCGAAGACACGACGGCAAGTTCGGACATCGAAAGGAGGCCATTGATCACGATCAAGGCGGTAACGATCCCGATTTCAACGGCCAACATTGTGTGCCTATCTGGCTTGTCCGGCTGCAGATCATGGTTTTAATAAGAGTTGCTAAATCCGTCCAATTGGCCAGAGGGCGCCTGAAAGCTGGCGAGCGTGGGTTGGCAAGGGCGGACGGGCGCGCAACTCCGCGACGCCGAGGTCACGGCGGGTCGGCACAAGGTTGGGGCGGTCGTCTGTGTGACATGCACGCCAGGGACATGAAAGCGGCTTGGTATCTGGCCGCCAGCGTGGCAAATGACCGGACTACTAATGCCGTGTCAAAAGAAAACCGTGAGGGTCCGACGTCCGGATGCCTACTGAAACTAAAATGCTGTCGTCGAGCGGCGGCATGGAAGGAGCAATAAGATTGCTCAGAAACCCCTGGCATTGCTGGGCGATTGGAGCGTTACTGTCGGCGCGTTAGGTACCTCCTTTGGCCACTGAACAGCCTGCCCCGCCGGTGTTTTTGCCGTGACGGGGTTCCGGTGGTGGCAGCGATGATGCTGCCCCAACGGAGACGTCACATGGCCAAAACACAGTCCCGCAAAACTGCATCCCGATCACCGGCGGCGCCCAAGCGCGCAAAGTCAACGCGCCGTGCACCGACCAAGACCGCCAAGGTTGCAGCAGTCAAGAAGAGCAGCTCAGCACCAGCTCGATCGTTGGATCCGCCGGTGCGGCATCGCGCCGTCAGCAAGCAAGCTCGGGTCATCGAGATGCTGATGAAGCCTGAGGGTACAACGATTGACAACATCATGAAGGCCACAGATTGGCAGCAACATTCGGTGCGCGGCTTCTTCGCTAGTGTCATACGGAAGAAGCTCAAGCTTACGTTGATATCAGAAGCTGCTGAAGCCGGTCGGATTTACAAAATAACTGGAAACGAC
The DNA here is from genome assembly GCF_036964665.1 of Nitrobacter sp. NHB1. Classification (NCBI taxonomy): domain Bacteria; kingdom Pseudomonadati; phylum Pseudomonadota; class Alphaproteobacteria; order Hyphomicrobiales; family Nitrobacteraceae; genus Nitrobacter; species Candidatus Nitrobacter laanbroekii. The sequence continues at coordinate 3,218,613 of NZ_JBAMDA010000001.1, read as the reverse complement.
GCGTCAGCCGCGTCGACCGGTTCGAAGGCCGACAAGGCTGCGGCCTGATGCCATGGCGCGAAGTCCAGGATCACGAAAGCCTGTCAGTCGACGACTTATTAGTTTGTCAATGGAAGACGGGATTGCGCATTTGCGCAGTCTCGATCTGATTGGCCTACAATCTCGCTGGCAGAGTGTTGTGGGGCGGCCGGCCCCAGAACACCTGCCCAAGCATCTGCTGTTCGGCATTCTCGCCTATCGCATCCAGGCCGATGCGCTCGGGGATCTCGATGCTGCGACGATTCAACTCCTGAAGCGTGCGGCTACCGTACAATCTTTGGACGAAATCTTGCCGCTCGTAGCGGCTCAGGATCAGCGCAAGCAAGCTATGTTGCTTGGCACTGTGTTAACGCGGGAATGGAACGGCCAACATTATCGGGTGATGGTCGTCGAAGGCGGCTTCGCTTTCGAGGGCAAGAGCTTCGACAGCCTGTCCAAGATTGCATTCGCCATCACGGGCACGAACTGGAATGGACCGCGCTTCTTTGGTCTCCGCGCCGGAAACGGCAAGGGAGTACGAACATGAAGCCGGCCGACAACCGAATCGTTCGATGCGCGATCTATACGAGGGTCTCAACTGACTCTGGCCTTGATCAGGAGTTCAACTCGCTGGATGCCCAGTATGACGCATCCCAAGCCTATATCCGAAGCCAGGCGCATGCGGGCTGGACGCTGATCAAAGCGCGATACGACGATGGTGGGTTCTCTGGCGGATCGACCAATCGCCCTGCCCTACAGCGGCTGCTCGCAGATATCATGGCACACCGGATCCACATCATTGTCGTCTATAAGGTGGACCGGCTCACCCGCTCTCTGGCTGACTTCGCCAAGCTGGTCGAACTGTTCGATGCCCATGGCACCTCTTTTGTCTCTGTTACTCAGCAGTTCAACACCACCACATCAATGGGGCGCCTGACACTAAACGTCCTTCTTTCCTTTGCGCAATTTGAGCGTGAGGTCACCTCCGAGCGCATCCGCGACAAAATCGCTTCTTCTAAACGCAAGGGGCTGTGGGTCGGCGGCATGGTGCCGCTTGGTTACATCCTCAAGGACGGTCAGCTTCACATTCACGAGGAAGAGGCCAATATCGTTCGGCTGATTTTCCAGCGCTATCTGGAACTCGGCGGCGTCAACCGCCTCGTTAAGGACCTGAAGGAGCGAGGCTTCAGGTCGAAGGTCCGGCAGCTGGCGTCAGGTGGAACGCGAGGGGGCGTTCCGTTCACGCAGGGGCCGTTGTTTTACATGCTACGGAACCGCTTCTATCTCGGCGAGGTCAAGTTTAAGGGTGAGATTTTGCCTGGACCTCAGCCTGCCCTGCTCGACCGCGCACTGTTTGATGCTGCGCAGCAAAGGCTGACCGAACAGTGGTCACATCGCACGACGACACGTATCCGAACACGCGCCCTCCTTGCTGGGCTGCTGTTTGATGACGCAGGCCATCGGATGATCTTGACCTACTCCAGTCGGGACTGCGTTCGCCATCGCTATTACGTCTCTGCGCCCTGCATCCGTGGTCAGACGGATAAGCCTGTTGGCTGTGTCACCCGCGTGCCTGCGTCAGAGATCGAAGTCACGATCTCCAAGGCGGTCATTGCCAACACGAACATAGATGAACCGCTTTCGAACGATACGTTGTCTCGAGAAACGATTGAGCGGTTCGTCACCCGGATTGAGGTTCGCAAGAACCAGTTGGCGCTCAATCTGAGGTTTGGTGAAAATGATATCCAGCGGATCCAGAGCCACCACGATCCGGATCCGGCTGAGCACCGCGCTGTCACCTCACGCATCGTCGTCGTGCCCTGGAAGAAGCCATCAAGGTCCACCCGGGAGATCTTGCTGCCGGCGAATACGCCAGAGCATCGCGCCAGGCCTATGAAGGCCGAACGCCGGTCGGCTCTCATCCGATCGATCGGCCGCGGCCGGCTTTGGCTTCAGGAAATCGTGGACGGCCGCGAGACGATCGAAAGCCTTGCCACCCGGCAACATTGCAGCACGCGACATATCAATATGACGATCTCGCTCGCCTTCCTTGCACCGGCCCTTGTGACAGCCGCCGTTGAAGGACGTTTCCCGCGCGGGGTCGGTGTCGCTGCCCTCCGCGATGCGCCGGCTGAATGGCCTCAGCAGATGAGTCGCCTCGGCTTGGCACCGACAGGCGCTCCCGATTCTGCCAATCGGTGACCGGCCCTTATTTCATCGGTCTGATTCCCAGGAACGGGAAATTGTGCGGCAGAGACAGAGCCCCAAACCCGGCCCAGACGGGTCACGGAGACCGCGCCTCCGCAGATCAAAATGCGAAAAAGCCCGCCAACAGCGGGCCTTTTTCGTCAGTCTCTGGAAATGTGAAAAATAACAGACTGGGTGGTGGCGGACGCAGTCGGATGCGAACCCGTCTTGCGACCGTGCACGCGGCGGAATGGGAAAAATAATGGGAAAAGTTAGGCAAATCACTGCGACTCGAACGGCAAAATGCAGAAAACACCTGTGCCACAGGCATATCTGAGGATTTTGAGGTAAAAAAATAAATGGGAAAACACCTCATAGAATTGGGAAAATTGGCAAAAGAAATGGGAAACTTCTCAAGGTCTTTGATTCGCAATCGGTGAGTTGCACAAACCTTTATAAACGCCATGCTTGGGGGGCGCCGTGAGGACGCTGGCTATCAAATATAAAGACCCGCGCAAGCTCAAACCTCGCCTCAAAAACCCTCGCACGCATACGCCCCGGCAGGTCAAACAGATCGCCGCCAGCATCCAGGAGTTTGGCTTTATCAATCCCGTTCTGATCGACAGCTCGGACTGCATCGTCGCCGGCCACGCACGGATTGCTGCCGCCACGTCCCTTGGCATGACGGACGTTCCGACCGTCAGGGTCGACCACCTAAGCCCGACCCAAATCCGGGCCTACGTTATCGCCGATAACCGACTTGCCGAGAAGGCAGGATGGGACCCCAAGCTGCTTGCCTTGGAACTGCAGGAGCTTTCCGTCCAGCCGAATTTCGATGTGACGGTCACCGGCTTCGAGATGGCCGAGATCGATCTGACTATCGGCGAGGCGAGCGAGAACGAACTGGACGAGGCAGACGCCATCCCCGAGGTCGATCGCTCCCTGCCCGCAGTATCGCGGCCCGGCGACTGCTGGCAGATCGGCAACCATTTTCTGCTGTGCGAGGACGCCCTCAAGCCGAACAGTTATGAACGCCTCCTCGGGGGCAAACGGGCACAGATGGTGTTCACTGATCCGCCTTACAACGTACGGATCGCGGGCAACGTTTCTGGTTTGGGCAAGAATCGGCACCGGGAATTTGCCATGGCATCGGGCGAAATGACCCGGCGGGAATTCACGAATTTCCTGCGGCGCGCTCTGACGAATCTCGCAGAATTCAGCGTCGATGGCTCGATCCATTTCGTATGCATGGATTGGCGACATATCCGGGAGTTGGCCGATGCCGCCGATGATGCATATACGGAGCTCAAGAACATCTGCGTCTGGTCGAAAAGCAATGCCGGTATGGGCTCGCTATATCGCTCCGCTCACGAGTTCATTTTTGTCTACAAGAACGGCCGCGCCAAGCACATCAACAATGTCGAGCTTGGGCGATTCGGACGAAGCAGAACGAATATTTGGCAATATACCGGTATGAGTAGTTTTGGGAAGGACCGGGACGTCACACTTGCCGGACATCCGACTCCGAAACCACTTGCACTTGTTAGCGACGCCCTTCTCGACTGCTCGAAACGAAGCGGCATTGTGCTGGATGCGTTTGCCGGCAGCGGCACCACGTTGCTCGCCGCCGAGAAGACCGGCCGGCGGGGATACGGCATCGAACTGGATTCGCACTATGCTGATCTCATCATTCAGCGATTCGAAGGGATCTATGGCTTGAGAGCCATACATGTAGAGTCTGATTTGAGTTTCGATCAAATTCGGGTCCAGCGGACGGAGCGCAACAATAATGGCGAAGCGGATGCGGTTAACGCCAGAGGGAAGAAGTCGGATGGGCAAAAACCCGTCCGGCGGAAAGCAAACACTTCGCGCAAACACAACGCGCGACAAAGAAGACCCAGCCGCAAACAAAGATGAATATTCGATTGGCCACGGCAAACCACCGAAACAAACTCAATTCAAAACGGGCGATGGCCGAGTTCGGCCCGGTCGCCCCAAGGGCAGCAAAAATATTGCCACTCTCGTACTGGACGCCGCACGTGACCAAGTCACCGTAGCCATCGATGGGAAGAAGCGAAGAATATCGAAAGCTCAGGCAGCTGCGATACACCTCGCGAACGCGGGCGCAACAGGAAACGAAAAGCTGTTGTTGAAATTCATCGATTTGATTGCAGGCATCGAAGCACGCGCCGAAGCTGCCAGACCTTCCGACTACCCTTTTAACGATACCGATAAAACGGTGATCGAGGAAATCTATCGACGCCTGCGGCCATACGACGAGCGGGGGAGCGACTGATGACCCTATCTCCTGCAGAGATGACCGCCGAAATCTACCGGCAGGACCTGCTTGCATTCATCCACCGTTCTTTTCTTGAGCTAAATCCATCGGCGACATTCGAATACAATTGGCATCAGGAAGTAATTGCGCGAGCCCTCGAAGATGTTGCTTACGGTAATTGCAAAAGGCTCATCATCAATGTTCCACCGCGACACCTGAAATCTCACTCTGTATCCATCGCGTTCCCGGCTTGGTTCCTGGGACATTTCCCGGAAAAGCAGGTGGCTTGCGTCTCTTATTCCCAGGATTTTTCCGATACTTTGGCACGCCAGTCCCGTCGCATCATGAACAGTACATTTTATCAAGCATTGTTCGACACCAGGGTTTCTCCCAGAAGAGACACCGTAGCTGACTTCGAAACCACCCAGGGCGGCTTCCGATTCTCCACCTCAGTCGGAGGTGGGTTCACGGGTCGTGGTGGAGACGTCATTGTAATCGACGACCCTTTGAAGGCGGATGAAGCGCTGTCGGATGCACGACGCGACAGCGTGAATGAATGGTTCAACAATACGCTGCGGAGTCGTCTCAACAAGCAAGTCGAAGGTGCGATCGTTATAGTGATGCAGCGGCTACACGCCGACGATCTGGTAGCTCATGTCCAAAAGACGGAGAATTGGACAGTACTGTCGTTTGCGACGATCGCCGAGGAGGACGAATCCTACGAGATTCGAACGCCGTACCAAACCAGTCGGTTTCATCGAAAGGAAGGAGTGATTCTTCAACCGTCCCTGACGCCGTCCGCGACCCTGAAGGCGCTGCGCGAGACAATGACGCCGTACCATTTTGCGGCCCAATATCAGCAAAACCCGCAACCGCCAGAAGGCCACATCGTCAAGCGCGAGTGGCTAAAGTTCTATACTCCAGACAAGAAGCCTGCCGATTTTGGAACGATTCTTCAAAGTTGGGACACGGCCGTCAAGGACACCGAGCTTGCAAATTTCAGCGTCTGCACCACCTGGGGAGTTAAGGACAACAAAGCCTATTTGCTCGACATTTTCCGTAAAAGGCTTTTATTTCCCGATCTTAAAAAATCCGTCCAAAGTCTCGCTGAACGGCACAATGCGACGGTCGTTTTGATCGAAGATATGTCATCCGGGTCTTCTTTGATTCAGCAATTGCGTGGCGAAGGCCTTTCTAAGGTGCAGGCCGCGCCCACCCTGGACGGGAACAAGATCATGCGATTGTATGGCCAAACGTCGATGATCGAAGGCGGACGCGTTCTGTTTCCGAAATCGGCAGATTGGCTCGATACCTACTTGAACGAACTGCTGTCGTTTCCAAGCTCGAACTATGACGACCAGGTCGATTCCACAGTCTACGCGCTGGCTTGGATTACCCAAAATCCGAGATGGCGCGGCAATCTTATCAAGCAGGCGTGGATTCACTATTACACTGCCCTACCTGCAGATCAGCGATACAAGCGCGTTTTCTTATCCTGGGACACTGCGATCCAGGACGGCGGGCAAAGTGACTGGACGGTGTGCACGGTCTGGATGCGCCTTGGCGACATATATTATTTGCTGCACGTAGAACGTGGCATTTACGAGTACCCCGAATTGCGGAAAGTGTTCGTTGATCTCGTACAAAAATACGATCCAGAACAGATCCAGATCGAGGAAACTGCAATAGGTATAGCGCTCAAAAGCGACCTCAACTTACCGGGGCGCTCATCAATCAAACTTCAACCCATCGAGCAAGATCGGAAAGGTCGGCTCTATACACAGCAGGTCGCATTTAAAGACGGCGCTGTGCAGTTTCCCAAACACGCGTCATTCATGTCGCAGGTCGAAAAAGAACTTCTCAGCTATCCTTACGGAGAGACCGACGACATCGTTGATAGTATCAGTCTGGCTCTCAAATACGGTGGGACGGGATATGACACCACTTTGAGCTGGGTAGGATGAGGAATGGGACCCACACCACCATTCTTGAGACCCGTCAAGATCGCGTTGCCAACGTCGGTGTGTGTTTCGGCCCGGGTTTGGACGCCGATTCGGCGCCTGGGTCACTGTTCCCGCATCAATAGAATCAAAACGTTAGATTACGCGTGCGACCGATTGAGGGGGTCAAAGTTCAATCAGCATTCACAACCGGCGTACGGCCAATGACTGATAAGCTCACCAGAGCGCAGATCGTGGCGGCAAAGTTCGAAAGTGGAAAGGTCTTTTTTGCCCTCCTCCCCTCCGTGGCTACCGGATCTGGCGGCAGAACTATTCGCTTTCCCTCAATCGCGGCACGACGATCAGGTCGACAGCATCAGCCAGGCTCTCGCCCACGAATTCAGCGGGTATGACGAGACAATGAACTGGGTCAATTTCCTTTGACAGCAGCCTGGAGCCCGCCGATGCGGGCCCTCGTGCTGCTTGCCTCTCAGATCGAATTGTATTTTGGAACGCCCGCTGCAGCCGACCAATGGTGGCGCGACAGGCCGGAACCTTGGGCGCGCAGACCGTGTTGCGGTTGCGTAGCCGGTACGGCCTATGATGAAGGATCGGCTTTATGCATCCTTCCATTTGATCGAGCAGCCAATGGACGGCTGTTGGTCAGCGGGCGCCAGACCGGTGCTCGCAATCGCGCGCATGGCCTCGACAAGCTCTCGGGGCGCCTCCGCGCGGGGCGGAGTTTTGCGGCCTTCGTCGAGCCGACCGCGGTACTTGAGTTTGCGGTCAGCGCTGTAACCGAAGAAGTCCGGCGTACACACCGCCCCATACGCTCGCGCCACTGCTTGGGTCTCGTCGTGCAGATAAGGAAATGGGAAACCATGAGCCTTGGCGAAATGCTTCATATTTTCAAATGAATCTTCGGGATGGCTCGCCGCATCGTTCGAGCAAATCGCCACAAAACCAATGCCCTCCGACATGAGCACCCGCGCGTCCGCAGCCATGCGGTCGATCACCGCTTTGACGTAGGGGCAATGGTTGCAGATGAAGACGACGACGGTGCCCTTTCCGCCCGCAAGGTCGTCCAGTCCGTAAGTCTTGCCGTCGGTCGCTGGAAGCCGAAACTCCGGCGCCGGCGTATCGAAAGTGACCTGGGTGGTTGTCATCGCCATCTCGCATCTCCTTGTGACGGAAATAGAAATATATGTAATCGCGGAAGCAGCTGGCGTTCTGTGGGCCGTGAAGGCGAAAGCGAAGCCCGGGCGAACCGAACTGGCATTTCATCACCCGGAACACGTGCTCGACCTTGGCGCGGATTTTCCGAACCACGAAAAAGTCCATCGCGGCGATCCCGTCAGCGTGATTACGAAGGAACGTCTTCCAACCCTGCGATGGAGCCCTCCTCCGCGCCATATACTTGGCCACGCTGGTCTGGCCAATCTCGATGCCAAGCTGGAGAAGCCCGCCATGGATCCGCGGCGCTCCCCACAACGGATTGGCGACGCTCATCTCACGGATCAGCCGGCGAATTTCCAACAGCACCGCCGGTCGACCGCAGCGATGCCTCGATTTCCAGCGCCAATACAATCTGACACCGACACGATGCCAACGGATCACGGTGTCCGGTCGGACGATTGCCAGTGCATCATACATCTTGCGAAACAGTCGGCAGACACCTCCCAATATCAGTCTGTCAATCGAGATGAAGGGAGGTCTTTTGGGACGGGTTCGCCGCAATACATTGATTTGTTGCCTCAAGACCAGAATTTCTGCCTCAAGCGCTGCTCGCGACCGCAGCAGGTCCATCGCCATTCCAAAAATCAGTCTGCACAAATCCGACATCGGGCAGCAGCATCGCCCAATTCTCGATCAACCGCCAGCCGGATTTCTTTTGCGACAGGGACAGCGAAGATCTGATCGATCAGTGTATTAGCGCACGGGACGTGACGCACATTGGCGAGCGGCTCATGAACCAGTTCGGTACTTCAAGAACGAGTTCCTGCTTGATCACAACAAAGCCGACACTCCGATAAAATGTCGCGTTGATTTCTAGATCCGTCTCCAGCCATGCCGAGGCAGAGAGCGCATCCATACGCTGGCAGCAGTGCATCATTAAACGCCGCCCAATTCCGTGCCGCCGATATGCCGGCAGCACGACCAAGGGACCAATGTGCCAGTGCGGCTCGCGCGGGTCGTTCCGTTCCCAGGCAGCGAGCCAACGATGGACACGCAACAGAACCGCGGGCCGGATGCTGGTCAAGAGTGCAAGGCCAATGCGCAGCCTGCCACTCAGCGTCGGACGACACCGGCCGGGCTGGATCATGCCCAGCACGCCGATTAGTACACCATGCACGTAGGCGCCCAGCACCTCCCCATTGGAATGGGCATAGCGAACCAAATGAAAAAGGAACCGTAACAGGCGCTGTCGTCGTGGTGGCGCCCGGCGATTCGGGCCGCGCCTTCCGTCTCGGCTATGCCAGGTGGTGGCTGCCGCTAGCTATCGATTCCAACCGCGAATTGCGCAGCTTCAGGCGCTTCGAGCACGAACACGCCATCGCGGACTTCAGGGAAGTCGGCGACCTCGTGCGGGCGCATGCGACCGACAAGGTGATCAGCTCGCTGGTGCATGACCTGCCTTCGTCGGCCTCAGTGCCCCGGCAGTCCGAATTAGGCTTGCTGCGTCACCAGATGGGTCTGCAGCGGCCGAGCCGTTCGATCCGCGACATGATCGGGGCGATGCCGGAGAGCTTTGGCAAGCTAGCGCCCTGCGTGCTGATGTCACCGCTGTCGATCGCGCAGTATCTGCCGACCAACCACACCCTGTTCGATGTCGTGATCTTCGACGAGGCTTCGCAGATAGCAACCTGGGATGCCGTCGGCGCTATCGCGCGTGGTCGTCAGACAATCATTGTCGGTGATCCCAAGCAACTACCGCCGACGAACTTCTTCGGCCGCAACGATGACGACAGCGACGACGTGCCGGAGTTCGACCGCGATCTCGAAAGCATCCTCGACGAGGCCGCAGCATCCGGACTGCCGACGCGCCGCTTGCGCTGGCACTATCGCAGCCGCCATGAATCGCTGATCGCGTTCTCGAACTGGCACTATTACGAAAACAATCTGATCACCTTCCCGAGCCCGGTGACGCAGGACGAAGCAGTCTCGCTCACCTTCGTGCCAACCGGCATCTATGACCGCGGCAAAAGTCGCACCAATCGTGAGGAAGCGCGCGCCATTGCCGTCGACATCCGCCGCAAGCTTGAAGCCTGGCTGGTGCTGCCGGAGACGCAGCGGCAAACCATGGGCGTGATTACCTTCAACGTGCAGCAGCAAACCCTGATTCAGGACTTCCTCGACGACGCTCGGCGCGAAAACCCGGCGCTCGAATGGTTTTTCGCCGATGACCGCATCGAACCGGTGATCGTCAAGAACCTGGAGAACATCCAGGGCGATGAGCGCGACGTGATCTATTTCTCGATCACCTTCTGCCGCGATGCAGCCGGCAAGCTGCCGATGACGTTCGGCGCCATCAACCGCGACGGCGGCGAGCGCCGTCTCAATGTTGCGGTCACGCGCGTTCGCCGGGAGCTGAAGGTGTTTTCCGGCATTCGAGCCGACGATATCAATCTCGATCGCACGAAGGCCGTTGGCGTTCGCCATCTCAAGGCGTTCCTTGATTACGCAGTACGCGGCGCCATCGCGCTGCCGGCGCAGGACAGCGGCTCGCAAGGCAAAATGGAATCGCCGTTCGAGGAGGCCGTAGCCGTGCAATTGGAGCGACGCGGTTGGCAGGTGGTCGCGCAGGTCGGCGTGTCCGGCTATCGCATCGCCGTCGCGCCGCATATTGCCTTCCGCGCGCCGCAGGGCCCGGAACACCGCCGCAGCCTGGCCGAAATCTCGATCGCCGAACTGGCTGACTTCGTGCTGTCGCACCCCCGCGTGCTCGACGAAGGCGATCCTCCGCTAGTGCTGGCACGGCTCATGCTAGTCGAACGATTGGCCGCGCCATCCCGAGATCGGCTCATGGAGGCGATCGCGCAGGCTCGGATTCTGGACGTGTAGACTTGAAACCTTGAAACTCTCTTACTAGCCCTCAATGGTCGCCTTGCATTGCCTCGATTGAACGAACTTAAATTTAGAAAATCTCGTGCGCGATCAGAGGCACAAACTCCTCCGTCTCGGGTTTCTGCAACTTTCCCAATCGTGCTCGAACACCAAAGACGATGCCTTGCCCTAAGTTGATTGAACGAGGGGACACGGGATCCCGAAAGAGCTCTGCCCAAAATGGCGTGGTGACGGGCGAATCAGCTTTGGAAAGAATGAGAGCTAATTGATCGCGGTCAAAATCTAAGTGTTTCGTCGTCAGATAATTTGAGACTGATCAGGCATTACGAGAAGGGAGGCTCTGGTTCATCAGGGGTTAGAGTTTAAGCGGCCTGCAGTCGATGCTGCAAGCGGCGGTTTGCGATGGTCTCGCGCTTGATGCGCTGACCTTCTGAGAGGATCGTCTCAGCCCTGCCGAAGTAAACGTCGGCTGGCGTGAGGTTTTTGATGCTCTCATGATAGCGAACGTGATTGTAGTGCTCGACGAAGGCGCGGATCTGTCGTTCGAGATCTCCGGGCAGGTAGTAGTTGTCGAGCAGAATGCGGTTCTTCAGGGTCTGGTGCCAGCGCTCGATCTTTCCCTGGGTTTGCGGGTGATAGGGAGCGCCGCGCACATGCTGCATGCCCTTGCCTTCGAGCCAATTGGCCAGATCGTCAGCGACGTAGCTCGCCCCATTGTCGCTGAGAAGCCTCGGCCGGTGAGCAACGGTGATGTGATCAAGGCCCGATGCTGCCAGCGCCTGGTCGAGCGTGGCCGTGACGTCGGAGGCACACATCGTGGGACCGAGCCTCCAGGTCACGATGTAGCGCGAGAAGTCGTCGAGCACGGTCGAGAGGTAGTACCAGCCCCAGCCGGTGATCTTCAGGTAGGTAAAATCCGTCTGCCAGAGTTGGTTGATGGCGGTGGTCTTGTCCTTGAACTCGTTCGCGGCCTTGATCACCACATAGGCCGGGCTGGTGATGAGGTCGTGCGCCTTCAGCAGCCGATAGACCGAAGCCTCGGAGACAAAGTACTTCCGCTCATCGGTGAACCGCACGGCCAGCTCCCGCGGCGACAGCTCGGGAAGTTCCAGCGCCAGGTCGACGATCTGGCGGCGGACATCGTCGGGGATGCGATTCCAGACGCGGTCCGGTCGGGAACGGTGGTCAGCCAGCACCTCAGGCCCGCCGCCACGATAGCGATTATACCATTGGTAAAAGGTGGCGCGGGGAATACCGAGTTTGTCCAGGGTGCGCTTGGCGGGCAGGTGTGATTGCTCGACCAACTTGATAATCTCTGCCTTCTCAGATGCAGGATATCTCATTGTGTACCGAAAACTTATCCGAGTTGATGACGTGATGAAATCACCTAAACTGGCGAAATGATCGGGCTGCTCTGTTTCGCTTTGGCCGTCCTGGCCTCGCCATTCAAGTCGAAGTTGCGGCTTGAGGCTGAGAACGCGGCGCTTCGGCATCAGTTGATGGTTTTGCGGCGCAAACTGCGTGGCCGTGTTCGACTCGCAAACAGCGATCGCTGGTTCTTTGTCCAGCTGTATCGCTGGTTCCCGTCGATCCTTCAGGTTCTCACCATCATCCGTCCCGAGACGCTCATCCACTGGCACCGGTCTGGCTTTCGCTGCTATTGGCGCTGGAAGTCACGATCTTTGGGAGGTCGGCCGCAGATCGCGACGGGACTGCGCGCGTTGATCCGGCAGATGAGCATCGAAAATCCGCTTTGGGGCGCGCCACGCATCCACGGCGAACTGCTCAAGCTTGGGTTTGAGGTCGCTCAATCAAGCGTCGCCAAGTACATGGTCAAACGGCGAGGACCGCCACGCCAAGGGTGGCGGACCTTCCTGCGTAATCACGCACCGGATATTGCCGCTATGGACTTGTTCGTTGTCCCGACTATCGGTTTCGACGTGCTTTATGCCTTCGTTATCGTCCGGCTAGACCGCAGAGACATGGTCTGGATCAACGTCACAGCAAACCCGACGGCAGAATGGGTTGCACATCAGATAACGGAGGCATTTCCTTGGGATGATGCCCCAAAATATCTCATCCGCGATCGGGACCAAATCTATGGCGCGGTTGTCACCCGCCGATTGCGCGCCATGGGCATTCGAGACAAGCCTACCGCACCGGCTTCACCCTGGCAGAACGGCTTCGCCGAACGGCTGATCGGATCGATCCGGCGCGAGTGTTTGGACCACATCATTGTCTTGGGCGAGGCGCATCTGCGCCGAATTCTGAAATCCTATGCTGGCTATTACAACGGCGTCAGAACGCACCGATCATTGAACGAAGATGCGCCGGTCTCTCGTCAAATTCAGCGGACCGGGTATGAGTCATGCTGAAGGCGCTGCCTGGGCCGGAAACGCCCGACATCCGCCGGCGAGATGAAGCTTCCCAACCAGGACCTCGTAGGGTAAGGGCAACTCCCCGAGCAGCGTCTTGCTCTTCGGCACCGTCTTGCTACCTTTCTTCCGCTTGGCCATCGGGTAACCTCCGAGGTCAGGTCAGTCCGATCCTGCGTTCGAGCGCCAGGTCGGCCGCTTTGGTCAGCATGTTATCGGAGCTTGTCGTCGTGGGGAAGAAAGAGAGCATCGCCCATCACGAGGCCGGACACGCCGTGATCGCGCGCGTGCTGGACATCCCGGTAAGCTACGCGACCCTCGATGCACTCGACGGTGCCAGCGCCGTGGTGACGACGTCAAAGGCGACGCACCTCGCCCCCGACGACCTTGAGGCGCCGGAGAAGTACGCCATTGTGGCGCTGGCCGGCCCGCAGGCCCAGCATCACTATCGTCCCATGTCCCGCGCGGCCCAGAATCGCGCGTGCGACGGTGGCTGGCGCGTGGATCGCGCCAACGCGAGCAGCCTCCTGGCGATGCTGGTTTTGCGGCAGCACGGCAAGCCGGCGGTGCCGGGCAGCTACGTCGAGTTGGACGGCCCCGAGACAGAGGACTTCGGCCGCCTGTTCAGCCTTACGACCCAAAAGACTGCCGATCTAGTCGAGGAAAACTGGCCTGCGATCCAGCGCGTCGCTGCGGCCCTGCTGAGCCGTCCCGCACTTACCGAAGAGGATATCGACGCCCTAATCGCGGCTCACGACAACTAGAGCAACGGGTTGTCAGTTGGAATCGAAAGCGATTCACAAATCAGGCTGAAAATGATTCAAAGTATGCGGAGGTGATTTGCCATGCCGTATCCTTTGTCGAACGATCTTCGTGAACGTGTTGTGGCGCATGTCGAGGCGGGGCATTCCTGCCACCATGCGGCGGAGCGCTTCGGAACTTCGGTGTCTTTCGTCGTCAATTTGATGAGGCTCTGGCGGCAGACCGGCCGGGTTGATCCACGGCCTCGCGGCGGCTTCCGGCATGGCAAGCTCGCGCCCCACCGGGACTTTATTCTCGCTGCTGTGGCGGCCCGCGATGACATCACCATGCCTGAGCTGGCGAAAGAACTGTCGAAAGCCAAAGGCGTCAAAGCCGACCCGTCGACCCTTTCGAAGTTTCTGATCGCCTGCGGGCTCAGCTTCAAAAAAAACTCTTCGGGCCAGCGAACAAGACAGACCTGAACTGGCCAAGGCCCGGGCCGAGTGGAAAGTGGGCCGCCAGCCCATCATGCGCAAGCAGCGCGAGCGGCTGATCTTCATTGACGAGACCGGCACCACCACCAAGATGACGCGCCTGCGCGGACGCTCAACAAAAGGCACACGGTTGAACAGCAAGGCTCCCTTCGGCCATTGGGGCACGCAGACCTTCGTGGCGGGCCTCAAGTGCGACGGCCTCATCGCCCCCTGGGTCATTGATGCCCCAATGAACCGGGTGATCTTCGAGACCTATGTCGAAACCCAGCTCGCGCCCGCCCTCAAGCCAGGCGACGTCGTCATCCTCGACAACCTCTCCAGCCATAAAAGTGAGCGGGCCGAAAAAGCGATCCGGGCGCAAGGCGCATGGCTCCTGTTCCTGCCGCCCTATAGCCCGGACCTCAATCCCATTGAAATGGCCTTCGCAAAACTCAAGGCCCATCTACGCGCCAGGGCTGTCAGAACCATCGACGATCTTTGGAAGGCCATCGGCAACATCTGCGCGCTCTTCTCTCCGCATGAGTGCTCAAACTACTTCAATGCCGCCGGATATGGATTTAAATGAGCGCCCGATGCTCTAGCTGGTCTATTTTGTTCCGATGCTTAAATCTGCGTTCGAGCCCTGCCTTCCCTCCGGGGCAACCGCCGTTCCTGACCGTCCCGAGTGGATTCACGAGGTCAAGCACAAGGGCTGATCCATATGCGTGCGGATCACTTCGACCAACATCAACTCCGACAGGCGGTTGAGAACAGTTTGGCTTCCGGCGCGCTTGCTGTTCGCCTCCCTCGCGGCGAAGCGAATGAAATTATCGAGCAGTCCGTCCGACGTGGCTGTCCCGCCCCCACAGCGGATGAAGCGCGGCAGCGAATCGAGCAGCGGATTGAACGGGCGCACGTCGCAACTGAAAAAGCCGCAGATCATGGGCGTCGCTTGGGCCTCCGCTGCCGGCCGTAAGCTTGAATGGCGACGCATTGTCGTCGGCCGGCAGACAGGCGGTCTCAAATCCATCTTTTCCATGAGATTCAGTAAAGAGCGTTGAACAGCCCCTGGGGCATGGGCAAGCCAACACGCAACGAACAATTCGCAAAATACTACCTTCGCGCCGCCGGCGTCGCAGCCATGTGGATCGGCGTGGAGGGGGCATGTCGGTGCGCAGGACGTGGTCTCGATCGAGATCGAGCCCTGTCGCGTCGGCTACTCGCGTCCGATGACTCGACTTCACCGAAATAACGGATCTCTCCGTTTCGGCCGCCGTCTGCAACCGCGACCGCATTCAGCCTCAATACGCGGGGTTCGTCGAGCGTTTGATGTACCAAAGTCTCGCCGGCAACTTGAGAACAGGTCGAATGACCACGGTTTTGAACGGCAAAATAACTCCTGAAGGCGATGCCCGCCGACTGGTCGCGCAAGCGCAGGGTTATGGATGGCTGCCACCTTACATTTCCATATATCGCAAAGATTGAGAGGTGTCGCTCAACGGCGCGGCACCGCCTCACGACTTTCTGGAGGCAGAGAATGTCAGCCTTCGGTTGCTGTTGGCGCAGCCCGAAATCGATGCCCAGGGTTTGCTGGCTCAGGCCGGCATTGACGCCCGCGAGCGTGAGGCATCCGACAAGCTGCAGAAGCTGATCCTGGAAGAGCTTCATCATCGCATCAAGAATACGCTCGCGACGGTCAGCGCCATCGCCACCCAGAGCCTTCGCCACGTGAAGGGCGCCGAACACGCGCAGCACGCCATCGCGGGCCGGCTGCAGGCGCTCGGACGAGC
Source organism: Nitrobacter sp. NHB1 (assembly GCF_036964665.1). NCBI lineage: Bacteria > Pseudomonadati > Pseudomonadota > Alphaproteobacteria > Hyphomicrobiales > Nitrobacteraceae > Nitrobacter > Candidatus Nitrobacter laanbroekii. Next base: position 3,202,746 of record NZ_JBAMDA010000001.1, on the reverse strand, counting down.
TCACGATCTCCTTCTACAGGCAAGGTGGAACAGCGCCGACCTTGGCCATATCATCCGCAGCGCCACCGAGGCCTTCGACAATCCGGACGTTCCGAAATTCTCGATTGCAGGACCGGACATCCAGATGGCGTCGGGCGCCGTGATCGCCATAGCCATGACGCTCAATGAACTCTGCACGAACACCACGAAGTTCGGAGCCCTGTCGGAGCCAACTGGGCACGTCGACGTCGCCTGGACGCTGGATCCAAAGACGCAGCGCGTGCACCTGGCATGGACCGAAATGAACGGTCCAGTAGTTCACGCTCCGGAAAACCACAGTTTCGGGACGCGCCTCATCGAGACGCTAGGCAAGCAGCTCAAAGGGGATGTCCCGATCGCTGTTGAACTACGCGTCGGGCCGACGTTGGCGGAATGGATGTTACGCAGCCCTCGTGACGTGGGCAACTGGTTTGATCGTCATGCGATTGTGGTGAGCTTGAAGGGCCGCTCGTAGTACCGATAGTTGTTTGTGCGCCTTCAATCGTCGGAAGCCCTTGTTGGCCTCGATCATGCCGGCCGCGACCCATCGCAAGGCCATACCGGCATCCCGCCAGCGTTTGACGTTGCGGGTGACGCGGCGAATGGTGCCCATCATGTTCTCGGCGATGTTGGTACAGGCGAGCGATCGACGAAGCTCCTTCGGCAGCTTCAACCGGACAATGGTCAGGATTTCGTCGAGGCCTTCGAGGATGCTGGCCGCTACGCCGGGCCATTGCTGGTCGAGTCGACGCGCGAGATTGCGGATCAATTTTTCAGCCTTGTCGGCGTCATCGAGCTCCCAAGCCTGACGCAGCACCCGACGGGTGGCCGCATGATGCTCTTTCGGCAGGCGTTCCATGATGTTGCGCGCCTTGTGGATCTGGCAGCGCTGGATCGCAGCGGCCGAACCGAAGGTGCGGCGGATCGCCTTCGACAATGCCTTCGCGCCGTCGACGATAAACAGTCTTGGCATCGTCGGGTCGAGCCCGCGCGCGACCATGTTGTCCAGCAGGGCCTGAACCGTTGCGGCGTTCTCGCTCGCCCCTTCCACCAGCGCCAGCGGATGCTTATTGCCTTCGCCGTCAACCCCGATCGCGGCGACCAGCACGAGATCGCCGCCGAGATGCAACCCGTCGATTTGCACCACCAGAAGGTCGAGCGCGGATAGATCGGCAGCCATGAAGTCGGCCAGCCGCGCCGCCGACAGCGCTACGAACCTCCGCGAGGCCGCCGACTTCGAAACCCCCGATCCGGGCGGTGCCAGCACGTCACCCTCGGGCAGCCGGACAGCGCGACCGAACCGGCGCGTCGACACATTGATCAGCATCAGGTTCATCGCCCAGCGACCGAGCCAGTCCTCCTGCGCCGCCGTTTCCCAGCTCGGGATCGTGATCTCGCGGCCGTCCACGCCCCGGGCCCGCGGGCGCTCGACCTCGATCTTGCCGCCGTGGAAGCCGATCCGTCCCCGCGTTCGGCCCCAACGGTGCGCCCGCCGCGCCGCATCGCGACCGTGGCGCGGCCCGCAGGCCGCCGTGACATCCGCCTCCATCATCGTGCCGAGCACTTCGATCCCTGCCGTAAGGCAGAACCGATCGAAGCTCGCCCGCACTTCCGCAAACGCTTCGTCCACAGCTCCGGTCGCCGGCAAACCAGCCGGTGTGATATCTCTCGTCATGGCGTTGCTCTCCTTGTGGAATCAGCACCCCGAGCCTACCGGCTCAAGGTGGGCAACGCCGACCTCTTCAAAAATTCAACAGAACCCGGGACATCCCCCTGCTCAAGGGCGACGTGCAATTGACGTATCAGCCGGCAGGTTTCGTCTACGCGATCGACATGCCGTTGGCTTCCCTGACGTCAGCGGGTGGCGGCGGAATAAGTAAATAGAGGCGTTACCCGCGGAATCGATGATGCCGACGGTTCCTTGAGAGACCAACCAACTTATCTTCCTTGACCGTCAAAGCACTTGATAATGTGTGGTGATCTCGGAATATGATCACGGCCTGTCCACATTGCCGTCATAGGCTGTTGCCCGAGAATTTCACAAATGGAGTTTCAAGCCTAAGCCGTGAATATTAATCGGCGCCGAACTTGGCAGATGACCGCTCTCAAGGGATCAAGCGGGAGACGTGCACAACTTCGCCGATCGTATTATCCCCGAGCGTGGCATCCGTTATGGCCGCGCGGCGATGATCCCAACCTCGGCTAAGGCGAAGCGCCGCCCGAAGGCATACTTGAGGCGTTGATATAGCGATTTGGGATTCTGTGGAAAGCGAGGTCGAGTCTGCATGGCGTGGCTCCTTTGTTTGCCGAAGGCGGGAGCGCAACACTCTCAGTCACCGATAAAACGCCGGAGTCCGGGCGGTGAGGAGCGCTCAGAACGCCGCAAGCGCCGTTCATTATTCGACTTTTGCGGCGAGGAAGCCGAATCAGGGAGGCTCGATCCGTTAGGTGCTGCACCAAAGGGATGCTTCCGTCGTCCACCGGGCATTGCACTTAGAGCAGTGCCATTTGTTGGTAACGGCATGGAGCGAATATTGTGAGCTCACGGGTGCTGTTACGATATACCCGCAAGCGCAGGTATCAGTCCCCTCGGGTCGCGAACTTCGAATAGGCAATTCACGAGCGACGCGGTTTGCCCATTTGCGCTCTGAGCTTCTCTGAAGATGAATTGGATAGATGATAGCGTTCATAGCTGGCTCCCTCTGTGGGCGGGGAGCACGGGAACGTCTCTCTGTCGCCGGCGCCGATGATAGTGTGCTGGCGATTATTTCTATATGGGAAGCCCGGCGGCGGTCTAAACTCTGCCGCAAAAGCTGTTCGCAGATTTTTTAGGACTTCTGGAGTTACCAACTACCGACACGACACCAGCAGCAGCCAAAATCATCATGAAGTCGGTGACGGACCGAGATTCGGCGCGGCTTGCTCACCGCGGATCGCACGGTCGAGCGCGTCCACCAATCCCTGGATCTCCATGAATTTCGTTCGAGCGCGCTCTGCCTTGTCGCGGTCAAATGGCGCGGCGAGCACCTTGGCATGGGCATCGCGGTCTTCGATCATTCGATCCCGCGCCTTCTTCAATGTATCGAGCCGTTCACTCATGTCGGATCTCCCTGACGTTGAACTGGGACGGCCATCATCACCCGCCCATGGCTTTCATCAAGGCGGCGATTTCGATGGTCGCAAAATTGGAAAAGGTATCGGAGACCGCGTAAGGAAAGATGATCTTGTCGTTGTGTCGCATTGCGCCGCACGTATAAACGACGTTCGGAACGTATCCCTCTCGTTCCGAGGGGTCGGGCCGAAGCAAGGGCTCGCGCAAACGGCCGATCACCTTCGAAGGATCATTTTTGTCGAGCAACGCTGCTCCGATCGAATACTTCCGGACCGGTCCGACGCCGTGCGTCAGCAACAGCCATCCCTCGTCGAGTTCGATCGGCGATCCGCAGTTGCCGATCTGTACGAACTCCCACGGGAATTGTGGCTTCAAGATCGCCTGCCCGCCATCCCAGGTGTACAGATCATCCGAATAGATCAGATAGACGTTCTCGTTATCTTGTCGCGCGATCATCGCGTATTTGCCACCGATCTTGCGGGGAAATAGCGCCATGCCCTTGTTGCGCGCCGCGCTGCCGTTCAGCACCGACAGGCGAAACGAAACGAAGTCGGAGGTCTCGATCAGTTCGGACCGGATCGCCCGTCCGCTGTAGGCGGTATAGGTTGCGTAGTAAGTTCTTCGGCTGCCCTCGCGGAATTCAACGAAGCGCGCATCCTCGATTCCGTTGGATTGCGATGCCGTGACGGGAAAAATCACTCGCTCGCTGATATCTTCATCGGCCTGGAATGCGACCTCGATATCGTCTTTCTCAAGATCATAGACCGGATCGACGATCTTGGGGCTCGATGCAAGGCGGGCAGCGGAATCTACGCTGACGGTTCCGTCGGCAGCGATAACGCCGGATCGAAACGTCAACGACGACACATGGCCTTCGCCGACCGCGCGAAGGCTCAGAACAAACCGCAGACTGCCTTTCGGCGTGTCCGACTGATCCGGATGCGCCACGATGCTGGGATTGAATAGCGCGGATGCCTCAAACGAATATTCATTCAGGAAGTAAGCGCCAATCAGTTGGCGCTGTACCTGCGTGAAAGCGGCGTGCTCGGCCAGCGCGCCTTCCATCTCTTCGGCGCGCGTCTCGAATACCCGCAGCAGGTTGCGGTGCCGCCCCTGAAAATTCTCCAGGACGTCGGCCAACTGGCTCGCTGCGGCATCGGCATCAAGGCTTAAAACTCTGTCCACGATATGGTTGGCGCGGGTCTTGTCCGTCGGGTTGAGGTCGCGTGGCTCGGTTGCCGGTTTGAAAGACCGCACAATTACGCGGCTCGGGTCGGGCCGCAGAGATAGCGCCTGACGGTTCAGGAATGGATGTTGAGACAAGGAATCCTCGGATTGTTTGACGAGGTGTGAACGTTCGAGTTCGTCAGGCCACGCGCGGCAGGAGATTCGCGCGGCTCTCGCTGAGGCGCGCAATCTGGCGAATTTCGCAAAGACCTAGAAGATAAGACACCACGGATTCGCCCCCGCGATTCTCGTTGGGACGATCGGGGTGCAGGCCATCGCGACAGCTCCCGGTTTCCAGATCGACCAGAGAGACCGACAGATCATTGCTGCCGAGGAACCATGCGAACACGCGCGCCGCTTCGGCCTTCCACTCCACGTCATGATCGGCGCGCCACGCCGCAAGACAGGCGGCGATGGTCGCGGCCGCTTCCAGCGGCTGTTGATCGAACGCCTGGGGCGGCTTTCGCCTGTCGGAAAATCCTTCGGTGCCGACGGGTCTGAACTGACCGGTGGTGGAGGTCTGCTGCGTCACGAGCCAGTGCAGGGATTTCAGACCGGCTTCGAGATAGGCCGATGTCTTAGTGGCGATGCCGGTCAGGATCAGTGCTTGCGGCAAGCGAGCATTGTCATAGGCCAGCCCTTCCTCGAACCAGAGCCAGTCCGGCGTCTCGACCGCGGCAAGAATCGACATTAATCTATTCACGAGAAGAAGGCGAAGGCTGATCGCCCGCGCATCATTGACAACCGCGGCGCAGTAGGCGTCGAGCCCCAGCAACACGAATGCCCACGCGCGCGGTGAACCAAGTTTCTCCGCGGTTGACATGACGTCGGCGAACAGCGCCGCCGCCCATGTCCGCCGGGACGGGTTTGCGTCAGCAAGCGCACACACGCCCAACGCCCAGAGCGTTCGGCCATGGCTATCCTCCGATCCCGCGTCTTCAAGCCAGCTGCGATTGAAGCCCATGAAATTGCGGAAACGTTTCGTGTCGGGATTCCATGCATGCTGGACAAAAGCGGCGAAGCGGGCCGTCAGCACCTCAGGCAGGCGTTGCTCGCCGGGATTGTTGAGCGCGCATGCCAACAGCAGCGCGCGCGCATTGTCATCAATGCAATAGCCGTGAGAGCGATCCGGCACGCAGTGAACGGCGTGCTGAAACAGGCCGGTATCGTCGCACATCGACAGGAAATGATCGATCTGCATTTCCGGCGGAGCATGGCTGTCTCGCAACAACGTGCTGGTGTCCGATCGGGCAATCGTCTTGAGCCGATGCCTGCGGCCGGCATTTTCAAACACGGACATGTAGCGATCCGCCGTTCGTTCCCACGTCATGGAGCGGCTGCTCGAATAGGCACGCTTTCGCATCGCCTGCCGCAGCGCGTCGTTCTTCAGCAGCTTTGCAATCTCGCTGCCGATCGCTGCAGCATCGCCAAACGGCACCAGAATGCCGCGGCCGTCAGCAAGCAATTCCCTCGCATGCCAATATGGCGTGGAAACGACGGCTTTCCCCAGCCCAAAACTGTAAGCCAGCGTGCCTGACGTCATCTGGGCTTCGTTGAGATAAGGCGTGACGTAGACGTCGCACATGGAAATGAAATCGAGCAGCGTCTTCTGATCGACAAACTGATCCAGAAACACCACGTGATCCTCGACGCCGGCCTTGCGGGCGCGCTCGATGAGACTCTCACGATAAGCCTCGCCCTGATCCCGCACCAGGTTCGGATGGGTGGCGCCGAGAACGACGTAGACGGCATCCGGCCGGCTTTTGAGAATGGACGGCATGGCATCGATCATGACCTCGACGCCCTTGTTGGGTGAGAGCAGACCGAACGTCAGAATTACCGCTCTGTTGGTGAATCCGAGCTTGGCTTTGGCTCCGTCCGGCTCGACGAATTCAAACTCCGGAATGCCGTGAGGGATGACTTCGATCTTTTCGTCGGGCACCTGATAGACCGCGCGCAACAGTTCGCGGCCCTTTTCGGCCATGACGACGATCTTGGACGAAACCGCCACGATGCGCGAAAGCACGTCGCGCTGCGCGGTTGTCGGTTCGGACAGAACCGTGTGCAGCGTCGTGACGATCGGCATGGTGAGCCGCGACAGCAGCACCATGATGCGATCGCCGGCCTCGCCTCCGAAAATACCAAATTCGTGCTGCAGAGAGACGGCCTCGAACTTACCGCCGTTCAGGAAATCCGCTGCCCCGATATAGTCTTCGAGGCGGCTATCGTTGATCTGGAAACCGACGGTGGGCGGATAATCGTAGAGCTGATCATGATCGGTCATGGCCACGATGGTAGCTTCGAGATCCGGACGAGAGTCGGCGACGGCGCGCTGGAGATCGGTGGTGAAGGTCGCAATTCCGCACCGGCGGGGCAATGAGTTGCCAATCAACGCCATGCGATTCAGCGTGGTCATGTCTGTGCCTCCTGTTCTGCGAACGGCGGCAGGTGTTCGGACGCAGTCTGCGTTGATGGCGCGCACGCAGAAACCGGACCGGTAACGGTGCCGATATTGCTCTGCTGCTCAAGCGCGCTGGAATTTACATTCGGGCCGAGATAGGCGAGCAAGCCCATCACACCCTCATCACCGGTTTCGATTCCGGCCCGATCCGCGTCCGCAAAAATGGCATCGCCGCGAGATGCGTCGATCAAACCGATCCGGGCATGGCCTCCGAGAACCAAAACCCAGGTCTCTTCCGGCGCGTCGAGCATCCAGATGGAATTTACCGGAAGATCGAACTGCTCCAGTACAAAATGCGGGCTGACGACGAGCGCGGTTCTTGCTTCGGTCAGCTTATGCGGCGGTAGCTGAGATTCGGCCGGTCCTGTTTTGGCAACGGCCACGGCATGATCGACATGCAATTCACGTTGCCGTCCATAGTCGAACAGGCGAAAGGTGGCGTCGCTTTGCTGCTGGATTTCCGCAAGAACGATTCCGGCGCCGATGGCATGAATGGTGCCCGCAGAGACGAAGATCGCATCGCCGTTACGAACCGGGCGCCACTGCACCTTATCAGCGATGGAACTGTCTTCGATCGAAGCGCGCAACTCCGCTGATGACAGCGGATGTTTCAAACCAACGGCAACCTGCGCGCCGGGCTTCGCAGAGAGAATATACCAGGCCTCAGTTTTGCCGTTCGGCAGGCCGATGGACCGCGCAAAATCGTCGTCCGGATGAACCTGAATGGATAGCGGCTCGGCTGTGAACAACAACTTGAGAAGCAACGCCGATTTTGGCGCGACGGCATCAGCACGTTCGAACCACAGCTCACCGATCGCATCTCCGTTTGCAGGTGCCGCAGCCCATGGCAGCAAATCGGTGCTTCCCCAAGGCTTGCGATGCATTTGCATAACGGCATGTTCGATCGTCACATGGCCTCCCGGGCCTCCGGCTCACAAATCGAACCGACACGAGATGGGGTAACGCCGCTCACTGCTGTGAGCGCGGCGCGATCCTGATTTAAAAGCTAAGCTAATGCGTCGTTCGCGATGCACAGCATCGCGGTTCAGGTGGCGGCAACGAAATCTTCATGCCCACATTCAGCGGACGTGTCGCGACCGAGCTTTAACAAGGTCGAATTGCTGCCGAATTCCGCGCCAGCGCTATAATTAGGCGCTTCGTATTCATGCGCTCTTTCAAGCCAAGTAGCCATGGCTATCTTGGCACAAATGCCGCCCGATAACTGAGAACCCGTCGGCTTCGCAGCCGACGGGTTCCATCACACTTCGATAACCTGGAGAACGCCTCCCATTGAGAGACGCGCAGCCGATCTAGAGGTCCCAGTACATCCGTGGGTATCTCAAATCGGCGGATTTAATCGACGCGAAGGTTTTCAGCACTGGTCTTGCCGCGCATGCTGTCGGTCTTGGCTTCGAACGAAACCTTCTGACCGTCATTGAGGGAACTCAGACCAGCGCGTTCGACCGCGCTGATATGAACGAAGATATCCTGTCCGCCACCGTCAGGCTGAATAAAGCCGAAGCCCTTTGTCGCGTTGAACCACTTCACTGTTCCAGTTGCCATTATAGTCTCCAAGATGCGCGAAAGCGCGTTCGCTCGCACGACGTCCGTGCAAGTTTGATCCGAGTTCAGCGATGTCTTGGGGAGTAGAGCCGGTTTCGGCGCGGTCAACAAGCCAGAGCGACAGTTCGAATTTGACCTACATATGGTGACTTAGGGAAAATACAAGGGCCCGGTCAAATCACGTCACATTTGGTGTCCTGCGTTATGAGGGCAGGTCCGGAATTAATAAATAGCTATTAGACCGGAAAGAGCGCACGTCTACGGAATGTCGCCTCAAACGCAATTTCTCGTGCAGGCTTTTAACGCCGCAAAAGGCGACCAGTTGAAGCCAGACAGGCCGATTGTGTGTCGATCAGCAGAGGGCGCCCGTCGGACCGCGCAGAGGCTCGCACTGTCCAAGGCAGGCGTCGTTGCCTTCTCGATAACCTCTGATGATGAAACCGGCGACTATGACGAGGAGCCGACGGTCTTTTATCGGGAAGGACAGATCCCAGACGAATTTAGTGCGATGCCATGACGGGCGCGCTGTCGATGCTATTTTCTGAAAACGGATTACCAGATCTTCCGATAACTTTGATCGAACCGCATCGAAACCGGGAAGGCGTTTGGCGCATCAAGTTCTGCTACGCAGATCGTGAACCGCTCTCCATGAGTTCGGTTCAGGCTTCGACATTGGCCGACAACCTTCATCAAATAAGTGAAACCGAGTTGGCCGACGAGATCGACGACGCAGTTCGAAGTACGAAACGCTACTGCTCGATGTGAGTGCGCTGTTTAAAGAGACGCGTTCTCAACGAGAGGAGATCCCCGTGGCAAAAAGCAATCGAGAGTCGAAGAAGCCAAAAAAGGAAAAGGCAAAGATCATCGCGGCAGCACCAAGTCAAAAGGGCACTGTGGCCTGGCAGCCAAACTTCGGTGCGGGCAAAAAGAAGCCGTGAGCCGACAGCTATCGAGGCATGACCGCCATCAAAGTTATCGAATTAGCTTCTTGCTTCATTGGGTTGAGTATTCGCGCTCCCGCTGAAGTGTACTGGGCTCTGGATGCGACCCCTGTCTTGAGCAGGTCTCGCAAAGCCGGTTTCGCGTGCGAGACAGCCAGTCGGCGGCCGCGCCATGCTGACCACCGTCACCGCGGATACCAGAAGGTTGTGCACCGCTGTGACGAGAATAGAATAGAACTTGGCGAGAAGGTTGTCCGATGCTGATTGATTGGGCGGAGTGGAAGGCGGAGCGAACTTCGGTCGCAAGCCTGATCCTGCAGACATCATAGATGACACAAATCGTCCAGCCGCCTTTGGCGCTGCGGCGTAAGGTGAGGCGGGCTGCGCCACAAATAAACGCAGTCGTCCTGTACAGGTGGCGACAAAGCCTGACGATACAAGGCCTTCACCGCACGATGACGTGGCTCGCGTTGCCTTCGGCTGAAAGTTATCGTTAGCGAGCCGGGCCGAAAGAGCGCATTATCCGGACATGTTCAACTATGACGCCAGCGCGGACCTCTACACGAAGCGCTCCGGCATGAAGGCGCACCGGAAAACGACGTACCGGCGCTTTTCGAACGCGGCCGAGGCGATCCATTTTGCCATGGAAAGCCTCACGCCAGAGTTGCTTGAGAATGCGCTGCTCGAGGTCGGCGAGGAGCGGTTCACCGTGGACCAGATTCGCAGCCTCTATGACGACATAGCATTTCCGCTGCGGCGAAACAGGCGAGACGGATCATGACGACCCGAACGCGGCGGGAAACAGTTTACTTCAAACATCCCTTCAACATGAAGGGCGTCGGTCGCCTGCTGCCCGCCGGTCCTTACGAGATCGTCACCGACGACGAGATGATCGAGGGGTTGTCGTTTTCCTGCTTTCGCCGTGTCGCCACCATGATCATGGTGCCGAGCGCAGCCTCGCATACAGCGACGATGGAAATGGTGACTATCAGTTCGGTCGATCTGTCGGACGCGCAGCGCAACGACGCGAGTGCATCACATGAGTGATACTCCTGTCGATCTCGACAAGCATCGCGGCATGGCCGCGCAAAAGGCCACCGATATCCGCCGCGTGCTGGCGGAGATCGAGACCCATGCGAAAATTCTTCGCGAACAGCAGGGCATCCTCGAAATAGAGCTACTGGCGGTTCCGGCCGCCTCGTGGCACGAGGCGGCCGCGAAGGCCCGCTACGTGCTAAACTTGTATGCCGCGAGCCTCGCCGACACCGATACCCATCATCGCGACCTCGTCGCGGCCGTGATCGCGGATTTTGCCAGGCTCTCCGGTGAAGGCTGAGGGCGAACAGGTTCGCCTGGGTCGGACGCGGACTGCTCCGCAGCGGCTCGATGAACGTGAAATCGAGCGCCGGATATCTGGTGCGCTCGCTACAGGGAAGGAAACAATGTCATGACGCTGACACGCGGAGCCTTTCGCGGCTTCGAATTCGACCGCATGGTCGTGCTGTTCTCGATGATGAACGACAAGGTGGAAATCCCCTGCGCCATCAGCACCGACGCGCTGGACAGCCTGGGAAAATCCGGGCGCATCGCGCCTGCCCAGCGCGCGGCGCAGTTCGAGCGATTACGCGACCGGATCGAGGATTGCGCGATCCGCAAGTTCCAGAACTCCGAATTCGAGGGCAAGCCGCCCGGTCTCATCCTGCGCAGCACCGACTTTCGCTGACGGGACGCGACGGCCAAACGACGGGCGCCGTGCCCATATCGCCCAACTCGTTTGCCCCTTGGCCTTCAGCCCGATGTCCACGAGCCGCCGAATGGCTTCCGGCCGCCACTCGGAAAGGACCCTGTTGACGTCAGTAGCTCGGCTTCCGATGGGTTCTACAGTCGTACGGCCCATCCTTTCCCGAACCCTTGATGTTGGCGTTATAAAACTTGCCCATCGATGGCGCCGACATGAATGTATTCAAGGTTGGCCTTGGCATCTCGCAGTAGGAATAAGCAGTAGGGATAATATGTATCCCGATATGTATCCCGAAGCTGGCTGAGATTCAGGTTACCCCAATACTTCACAGCAATGGTTTCGGTGAACCGTCCCGGGTTTGCCGGAGGCCGTTTGGTTTGAGTCAGGCTGCCATGGCTGGCTCTTGCAACATGGCGTAGTAGCGTGCCTCGGCTTCGGCTGGCGGGATGTTGCCGATGGGCTCCAGCAGCCGGCGACTGTTGAACCAATCGACCCAGGTCAACGTCGCGAACTCGACGGCCTCGAAGCTTCGCCACGAGCCGCGCCGATGAATGACCTCGGCTTTGTAGAGGCCATTGATCGTCTCGGCGAGAGCGTTGTCGTAAGCGTCGCCGACGCTGCCGACGGAGGGCTCGATAGCGGCCTCAGCCGGGCGCCCGGTGTAGCGAATGCTAACATATTGCGATCCGCGGTCCGAATGATGCATCAAGCCGCCGCGATGGACAGGCCGCCGTTCGTGCAGGGCCTGCTCGAGAGCATCGAGGACGAAGCTCGCATGTGCCGCCCTGCTCACCCGCCAGCCGACGATGCGACGGGCGTAGGCGTCGATGACGAAGGCCACGTAGACGAAGCCCGACCATGTGCTGACGTAGGTAAAGTAAAGTCCGAGAGCCAGAGCATGTTCGGCGCCGGGGTGTTAACCGGCGCCGAACTTGGCACCGTGAACTATCGGCCACAATTCCTTGTCGTAGTTGACATAATCCGGGCCGGGGTGAGGTCAACATCGGCGCCTATCGTGACCCCTGTGTGTACCGAAAACTTAAACACGGGCGTAGCGGTGATGAAGTCCGCCCAGAATGGCGCGTGACCTGATCACACCGGTTCGCTGAACCGGGCGAGAAACCGGGGCATCCTTGTTCAGGGATCGATGGGTTCTGACGCTATTGTACAACACGACGACAGAACGCCCACGGGACCGAGGAGCGCGAGCTTCTTTATCCGTGGCATCCATGGGCCGGATGCCTGGTCCATATTCATGAGGTCATCGAGAAGGCTGGCGGAGAAGTTTTCCGGTGCAGCCTCATTGGTCGGGCATCCGCGCGATGGCTGGAGATTCCGGCGTGGATGTTCGATCGGGCGGCCTGGTGTGTCGGCGCCGCACCCTATGTTGACATTGCGGTGCTGACCGCCTTGGCAACGCTGCTGCAGGATGTGACGTCCGTTTCGGGCGCACCATCGCAATTGCGGGATTCAAGCGCAGCATTGGGCTCTCACGACACGAATCGGGGAGATGTCCATGCCACGCCCGCCTACCGCTCATCGCCATCCTCACAGCAATGCACGTCAGTTCGATCTGTTCTGCGACCCGCCCTACGCCGCGGCGCAGACGCCGCAATGGCAGGCGTTGCCCGCCGAGACGCGCCATACGCTGACGAAGCTGCTGGTCCGCCTGATCTTCGGCCACGCCGACGGCGACCTCGTTCGGGAACGGGAGGAGATGCGTCATGATGTCTGAGAAGATCAGGCCGCACCATCTGGAGCGCAAGGCGATCCTGTATGTCCGGCAGTCCTCCGCCCATCAGGTTCTCCACAATCGCGAGAGCAGCGCCTTGCAATATGCGATGCGCGATCGTCTGACGGCGCTGGGCTGGTCTCGCATCGAAACGGTCGATGACGATCTCGGGCGCTCGGCGGCGGGCGGCGTCGCGCGCGCCGGCTTTGATCGAATGGTGGCCGAGGTCTGCCTGGGCAAGGTCGGTGCGGTCGCGGCGCGGGAAGTCTCGCGTTTCGCCCGCAACAGCCGCGACTGGCAGCAGCTGATCGAGATGTGCCGCGTCGTCGATACCGTGCTGATCGATCAGGAGATGGTCTATGCGCCGCGTCAGGGCAACGACCGGCTGTTGCTGGGATTGAAGGGCAGCCTCAACGAGTATGAGCTCGATCTTCTGCGCCAGCGTTCCCTGTCGGCCCGCTATGAGAAGGCCCGGCGCGGCGAACTCATCGTCGCGGCCCCGGTCGGCTTTGTGAAGGTCGGCGACAGGCTCGAGAAGGATCCCGATCGCCGTGTCCAGGAAGCCGTCATTCTGGTCTTCGACAAGGTCGCCGAGCTCGGCAGTGTCCGGCAAGCCCTGCTCTGGTTCATCGAGCATGGGCTGGACTTGCCCGCCAAGCGCAACAACGGTGACGTGGTCTGGCGCAGGCCCAATTATGCGACCATCCACCGGATGATCGAGAACCCGATCTACGGCGGCGCCTACGCCTATGGTAAGAGTCGTGTCGCGACAGGATATGACGCAGCAGGCGTGATCCGACCCAGCCGCCGTCGTAAGGCGCGAGCCGAATGGCTGGCGCTGATCCCAGGCGTCCATGTGGGTTACGTCAGCTGGGAGCGGTCGGAGGCGATCCGCAAGATGGTGCGCGACAACATGCCCACAGGCCGACATCACGGAGCGCCGAAGCACGGCGACGCTTTGCTCGCCGGCCTTGTCCGCTGCCGGCGTTGTGGACGCAAGCTGACGATTCGCTACACCGGCGCCAAGCATAACATTCCGCGCTATTCCTGTTGGCGGGGTTCGCTCGACAATGGCGAGCCACGCTGCATCGCATTCGGAGGATTGCGTGTCGACGACGCCATCGAGGAAGCTCTTCTGCGGGTTGTCGAACCGGGAGCGATAGCTACGGCCGTCGAGGCCGAAGCACAAGCGGCCAACCGCCGCGATCAGGTTCGTGAGGCGCTGGTGCGCGACCTCGAGGCGGCGCGCTACAGCGCCGATCGGGCATTCCGGCAGTACGATGCCGTCGATCCGCAGAACCGCCTGATCGCGGCGGAACTGGAGTTGCGATGGAACGGCGCGCTCACACGTGTCGGCGAGATCGAGATCAGGATTGCCGCGCATGATGCCGCGACATCGGCACCATCACGGGCGCCAGTCCACCTCGCCGCGCTGGCCGCTGATCTCAAGGCGGTCTGGTCGGCGCCGTCGACCGACGCGAGGCTCAAGAAGCGAATCGTGCGCACCGTCATCCACGAGGTGGTCGCCGATATCGATGACGAAGCGTCAGAGATCGTTCTCCTGACCCATTGGATGGGCGGCGTTCATACCGAACTGCGCCTGCCGAGGCGCCGCCGCGGACAGCGCAATAGCATCTCCGCCGACATGCTGGCCGCCGTCCGCCAACTGGTTCTCATCGCCAATGATGATCTGATCGCCGGCATTCTCAACCGGAACGGCCTGGTGACCGGCCACGGCAATCGCTGGATACGGGAGCGGGTCACCGCGCTCAGGTCGCATCATAAGATCCCGGTCTTTCGGCCGGCGCCGGATGGGAACGAGCCATGGCTTAATCTGAACAAGGCGGCGGGTTTGCTCGGCATTGCACCGAAGACGCTTAGGCTCGCCGCCGCAGCGGGCGAGATCGAGGCGGGTCATCCTCTGCCGGATGGTCCTTGGATCTTCAGCCGATCAACGCTCAGCGAACCGGCGGCTCAGCGCCTCGTTCGTCGCGCGAGGCAAAACCCAAATCACCCCACGGGATCGCATCCAGATCAGCAAAGCCTCTTCTCTCCAATCACATAGACAGATGTGTGTTATGAAACAGGATTGTAATAGTCGGCGTAGGATTGCAGGACTCGACGCAGATGCACCTCACCCAGGATAATGATGTGGTCCACACACTCACGCCGGATCGATCCGATCAGCCGTTCGGCAAAGCCATTCTGCCAGGGTGAAGCTGGTGCGGTGGGCTTGTCCCGGATGCCCATGGCGCGCAAGCGCCCCAAAGCGGATTTTCGATGCTCATCTGCCAGATCAGCGCGCGCAGCTCCGTCTCGATCTGAGGTCGCCCTCCCAAAGATCGTGACTTCCAGCGCCAATAGCGGCGAAAGCCAGCCCGATGCCAACGCACCAGCGTCTCGGGCCGGATAATCGTGAGAACCTGCAGAATCGACGGAAACCAGCGATACAGCTGGACAAAGAACCAGCGATCGCTGTTTGCGAGTCGAACACGGCCACGCAGCTTGCGCCGCAAAACAATCAACTGATGTAGCAGCACAGCATTCTCAGCCTCAAGTCGCAAATTCGACTTGAATGGCGAGGCCAGGACAGCCAGAGAGAAACAGAGCAGCCCGATCATTCCACCAGCCTAGGCGATTCCGTCACATCATCAACTCGGATGAGGTTTTCGGCACACACAAGGAATGCTACTCCCCGTTTGCGGTCAATTGGCGCTCCGTAGCCGCTTCATTCATACGATATCGCCGCCCGGAAGCTATCACCATGTCTCGACTTCCGACATATACGCCACGGCGGGCCATCAATCGAGAAACGCTCTGCGGCGGCCGGGTGTCCTTATCGCAAATCAAATCCGGGTATATTGATGATGCAGTCCGCCCTGGATCGGATGGCAGATAATGCGTCCAGCTGGCGTCTGCGGCCGGCGCGGCCCAACCATGTCTGGTCCTATGACTTCGTCGCTGACCCCACCCACGATGGCAAGGCGTTCCGGATGTTGTGCATCATCGACGAGTTCACCCGTGAGACCTGGCCATCCGTGTCGCACGGAAGCTCAAGCCGACCGATGTCATCGAAGCACTCTGCGTCTCGCGGGGCATCCCTGGGCACATACGTTCAGACAACGGCCCTGAGTTCGTCGCCGAGGCGCTCCGATTGGATCGCCATTGTCGGAGCCAAGCCGCAGGCAGATAATATCAGCGAGAGTATTGCTAGGCGCACGGGATTCCGCTCAAGGCGTTCGGCAATTGGGGGTGAGGTTCAAAGCAGAGCGGTAGCGGTGGCGCGAAGGTTCTCGCATCAGCGTGACTCAGCTGGCCGTCTTCATGGCTGCACGCTCGGCGTCGACCATAAAATCGCGGGTGATCGGCACCGCCCCACGGTTGATCGATAGCAGAATTTGAAACACCATGTGCGACCCATGCAAGAATTCCAGTTCGACGGCGGCTAGATAGAATTCCCACATCCGCAAAATCGCTCAGCGTAGATCGCCGCTGCCTTGGCTCGATTTTTGGTAAAGCGCTCTCGCCAGTGCTTCACAGTGTAGCGGTAGTGCAATCGCAGAACCTCAACGTCATCGCACCATAGTCCGCAACGTTCGGTGGCGGCGAACGTTTCCGACAGGGCCGGCACATAGGCGCCCGGAAAAATGTACTTGCGGATGAACGGCCCGGTTGTGCCCGGCTGCGACATGCGCCCGATGCAGTGAATGAATGCATAGCCGTCGGCCTTCAACAGCTCGCGAATCTTGCGAAAATATTCATCGAAATGTCCAATTCCGACATGCTCCATCATGCCGACCGAAACCACACGGTCGAATTGTCCAGTCAGATTGCGGTAGTCCAACTCGCGAAACTAACACGATCGGAAACCCCGGCGGCTTCGGCATAGCCGCGCGCCGCCTTGATCTGCTCCGGCGAGACGTTGACCGCAGTGACATGGGCGCCGGTCTCACGCGCCAGATGAATGGCAAAGGCGCGCCAGCCGGAGCCGATCTCCGCTACCGTCATTCCAGGCTTTAATTGCAATTTCGTGGTGGCGTGGATCAGCTTGTTGTGTTGCGCCTGTTCGAGCGTGTCATGCTCCAGATTGCGAGAATAGGCGCAGGAGTATTGCATCTGATCGTCGAGAAACAGACGATAAAGTTCGGTCGAGATGTCGTAGTGATGGCGCGCATGCGCAGCCGCGAGCCCGATCGGGTTGGCCTGATGCCAGCGCCGCAAGCCGCGCCAGACCCGCCGCATCAGTCTCTGTGAGCCGTACGAATAAAGCGCCGTTCGATTGACCGAGAACAGAAGCAAGAAGTCGTAAATCTGCGTGTCGTTCTCCAGCGTCAGCGTTCCATCCATATAGGCTTCGGCGGCGTAGAGCTCCGGATTGATGAACAACTTCATGTACAAATTACGATTGTGCAGGCCGATGGAGACATCGGGTCCTGGCAATCGATTGCCAAACACATGGACCTTGCCGCCGGCATCGCGGATTCGTAGGGTGCCTTGGCGGATAAAGCGCCTCAAGAGATTGGATAGAAACCACACCCGACGATCTCCCCGGTTGTTCAAACCCTATAGCAATAAATAGGAATGTCCGCTTTTTTGCATTAGCTAAATGTCATCTCGCAGCACGCCGCAGAATGCTCTCAAAGACTCATCAAGCCCTCGAGGCGACGTTCGCGCGTCCCAGCGGTTCTAAGCCTTGATCTCGTCAATGACACTATGTCAACTTATCAAGGCTGGGGCCGTACAAGGACCGCGCAACATGCCCGATGCCCGTTTCTTCCAGCGCGCCGGACCTTTCTCCCTCGCTGAGATTGCAGAGCGTATCGGAGCGCATCTGGGAGATGCGGCAAAGGGCAATCTAATCATCACGGATGTGGCGACGCTCGAAGATGCCGAAATCACACATCTCAGCCCGTTTGTAGACCCTCGATACTATTCCTCTTACATAACGACAGCAGCCGGCGCGGTGCTTACCACTCGAAACTTGAGCGAAAAATTTCCCCGGTTAGGTGTTGGTTTGATATTTTCCGAGACCGCGCGCCTACACTACGCTTCTGTAGCGTGGTTGTTCTATCCTGAGGCAGTGCGAGGCAGCGTGGTCAGGATGAGAGTCGCGGTTTGCGGTAACGCGATAGTCGGCGCCGACTGCCAAATCGAGCCGAGCGCCGTCTTAGGTACAGGCGTTGTATTGGGGTCCCGCTGCCAGATCGGCTGCAATACTGTGATCGGGCAAGGCGTCGTACTCGGCGATAGCTGTATTGTGGGTGATGGCGCTTCGGTCAGCCATGCGCTGATAGGCAATGGGGTGGAAATCTTTGCTGGCGCAAGGATTGGCACAGCCGGTTTCGGATTTGCTCCAGGACCGCGCGGACCAATCCGCATACCACAACTTGGTCGCGTCGTTATCGGAGACAATGTCGAAATCGGTGCCAACACGACAATAGACCGAGGCGGGCTTGGCGACACCGTCATTGGTGCGGGCACCGTGATCGATAACTTGGTGCAAATTGGTCATAACGCAAGAATCGGTCTCTCCTGCGTGATAGCGGCTCAGGTCGGAATTGCTGGCAGCGCTAACCTTGGCGACGGCGTGATGATTGGTGGACAAGCAGCGATAGCGGATCATATCGTGATTGGATCCGGCGCGCGCATCGCGGCGTGTAGCGGGGTGATGCGCGACGTGCCGCCTCTTATCACGGTTGGCGGCGCGCCCGCTGTACCAATCCGGCAGTTTCACAGACAGACCACAGCCTTAGGGCGAATCGCAAAATCCCATCGAAGCGACAACGCACCGAAATAGTGGTTGCGGATCGATGGGTATCTGTTGTTGCTGCCGGAGGCGCAGATGCGCCGGATTGAACCCTATTTTCCGTTGTCGCATGGGGTTGCGAGGGTTGACGGCCGGCGGGTGATCAGCGGCATCATCTTCGTCATCAGGAACGGCTGCGCTGGCGCGATGCGCCGCGTGAGTATGACCCGCACAAGACCTATAACCGCTTCGTGCGCTGGAGCCTCCTCTGTTCCCCGTCGTATCGGGTGTACGAAGGGCGGCCTGAATTCGAAGTTGCACGCCGTATGCGACGGTCAGGGGCGTCCCGTCATCATGCTGCTCAGAGGGAGATAGAGACGCATTGGGATCGCTCCTCCAGCGTTAAGTCTTGCCCCGTCTCTAGCCATTTGATTTTATTTCAGTCGAGTTTGATTTTGTTTGATTGAATTCAAAGGAGCCTGCGGTGAAGCTAGAGGCGCGCTAAGTTAAATATCGTCGATGTTTATTGGCCCGGTCCTAAGAGCCTGTTTGGAAAATCAGGGATGAGCGTTTCTGCGGATGAGGACACCGGCCATGGCGACATGGATCATGGCGGTTGAGACATCGATGCGACGTTCGTAATCACGCACGAGCCTGCGCCAGCGGATCATCCAGCCGAAAGTTCGTTCGACCACCCAGCGGCGCGGCAGGACTTCGAAGCCCTTCTGCCCGTCGCGGCGTCGGATGATTTCGAGTACGAACTGCAGATAGACGGCTTTGTCCATCAGTTTCAGTCGGTCGTAGGCGGCGTCGGCGAACAGATGTTTCACCCACGGCCAGCGTTTGCGGATCGCATCGAGGATCGCTTGTGCGCCTGCACTGTCGGAGATGTCGGCGGTTGTCAGATTGACCATCAGCAATCGCCCGTCCGTGTCGACCGCGATGTGGCGCTTTCGACCGACGATTTTCTTGCCGGCGTCATAGCCGCGCGTCTCGCTATGCGGGGCTTTGACCGACTGGCTGTCGATCACCGCAGCCGACGGGCTTGCTTCGCGCCCCTGCCGTTCCCGATCGAGCATCAGTTCGACGTCATGGATCGTCTGGAACAGGAAGCGCCGCGCCAACTCGCGGAACCAGCCATAAACCGTCCGCCAGTGACCGAAATGCACTGGCAGCATCCGCCAGCCGCAGCCCGAGCGCACGAGATAGCGCACCGCGTTGATCACTTCGCGAAATTCGACTTCACGCGGCCGGCCCCGGCGTCCTGGTTTCGGCATCAGCGGCGCGATCCGTTCCCATTCCTCGTCCGTCAGATCAGACGGATATCGCTTGGTCTTTCGGGCGATCCTGGCCATCCGGCTTCGCTGCTTACGTGTCCACATCCCAAGTGTGAATCATATTCGCTGCGATACCGGAATCCCCGCCTAGCCCAATTTCCAAACAGGCTTTCCTTGTATGTTTCCAGGATATTGGTGACGTTGTTCAACGCGATGTTCATAATAGCCGGATCGTTCTGGTCCACTTGGATTGTGACGTGGTGAGGCTTGGCATCCGCAGCTAAACTGGAAGAACAGGCCGCGGCCAGAATTGTGCAAGCCGCTATTACCCTAAAGACAAAGCGCATGTCGTATCTCCTTTCAGGGATGGACAATAATGAAACTCTTCTCCGCGGGCGCAAGCAATGTTTGCCGTAACGCTCATGCGATCGCTTTTCAGCAGATCCAGAATACGAAAACGGCAATAACCGGGACCGCCACGAGGCGGTCTGAGATATGCCAGTTTTTGAAAGTTCCGATCGCGGGTTTGCACCCGCAAATCGAAACGAGAAATTGCGCTTACAAATCACCGGCTAAACTGGCGCCATGCCAACCGACGATGACCCAACGGACGATCCAGATGTTGACTCTTCACCGCTTTCTGCGGAGATCAAACGCGACGGGATGACCGTTCGCGTGGAACTCTATCGGATATAGGGAAGCACGGAAGATTTTACAGCGGCGCAACGCGCCAGAAACGGCACGTGGGGACGATTGGCGCGGCCGGAGCTACCGCCCTGCCCGCGCGGCATTGATCCGCTGCAGGGGTGCCTATTGCGGCGAAATTGATCCGGCAGCGGCGACGGTGCTAGCATCGCTTGCCTGCGCGGGCACACCTAAACGCTCTGCCTTAAGCGTGGCGCGCGACCGTAGCAGATCAATCACCGTCCCAAAGATCAGTTTGCACAATAACCGCCCGGATGGGATTTGCGACAGGGACCACAACGGCACGCGCACCCATTTGTCATTGATCAAAGACGCGCCGAAGTCACGCGCCGCCGAGACATCTGGACGCATTATCTGCCATCCAATTCCGGGCAGACTGCACCATCAATATGCTCAGATTTGATATGTGGTAGGTCCAGCCGCCTTATGCGGTTATTTGTTGTTGGTGAAAATTCGACGCGAGAAACGGATCACGACGGCAATGATGATCAATGTCATTATTAAAGGTAGTATCCAGATCAAAAAGAAGCCAAGCAGAAGAACGACGGCTAGCATCAAAATTGCGCCGATTGCCGCAGCAAAAATGGTGATCCCGAATGGGCCAAGCCTTGTGACATAGATACGGTGAGTTCCGTGCGTCGTCTTAGAGGCCCAAATGCCGGAATCGGGTTGATTACCTGGCAGGATAATTTCAGGCTCGGATTGCGGGCGTTCACTGCTCTTCTTAGTCATTATTCCGCCTTTGGTTCGTCCACTGATGGTCCGCCCCCACGGGTGGTCTGGGTTGAATGTTAGTGCATGATCGGTTTTGGCGCCATGGCTGGTGAGGCCAGCGAAGCTGGTCCGCGTAGCAGAGCCGGCCATTACACGGCCTCTGGCGCCGGTTGTCCTTATCGCAAAT
This sequence comes from Nitrobacter sp. NHB1, assembly GCF_036964665.1. Lineage (NCBI taxonomy): Bacteria > Pseudomonadati > Pseudomonadota > Alphaproteobacteria > Hyphomicrobiales > Nitrobacteraceae > Nitrobacter > Candidatus Nitrobacter laanbroekii. The sequence continues at coordinate 3,181,322 of NZ_JBAMDA010000001.1, read as the reverse complement.
CAAATCCGGGTATATTGATGATGCAGTCCGCCCAGAATCGGACGACAGCTAATGCGTCCGGCTGTCTCGGCGACGCGTGACATCGGCGCGTCCTTGTTTAATGACAAATGGGTGCGCGTGCCGTTGTACAACACGACGACAGAACGCCCACGGGACCGAGGAGCGCGAGCTTCTTTATCCGTGGCATCCATGGGCCGGATGCCTGGTCCATATTCATGAGGTCATCGAGAAGGCTGGCGGAGAAGTTTTCCGGTGCAGCCTCATTGGTCGGGCATCCGCGCGATGGCTGGAGATTCCGGCGTGGATGTTCGATCGGGCGGCCTGGTGTGTCGGCGCCGCACCCTATGTTGACATTGCGGTGCTGACCGCCTTGGCAACGCTGCTGCAGGATGTGACGTCCGTTTCGGGCGCACCATCGCAATTGCGGGATTCAAGCGCAGCATTGGGCTCTCACGACACGAATCGGGGAGATGTCCATGCCACGCCCGCCTACCGCTCATCGCCATCCTCACAGCAATGCACGTCAGTTCGATCTGTTCTGCGACCCGCCCTACGCCGCGGCGCAGACGCCGCAATGGCAGGCGTTGCCCGCCGAGACGCGCCATACGCTGACGAAGCTGCTGGTCCGCCTGATCTTCGGCCACGCCGACGGCGACCTCGTTCGGGAACGGGAGGAGATGCGTCATGATGTCTGAGAAGATCAGGCCGCACCATCTGGAGCGCAAGGCGATCCTGTATGTCCGGCAGTCCTCCGCCCATCAGGTTCTCCACAATCGCGAGAGCAGCGCCTTGCAATATGCGATGCGCGATCGTCTGACGGCGCTGGGCTGGTCTCGCATCGAAACGGTCGATGACGATCTCGGGCGCTCGGCGGCGGGCGGCGTCGCGCGCGCCGGCTTTGATCGAATGGTGGCCGAGGTCTGCCTGGGCAAGGTCGGTGCGGTCGCGGCGCGGGAAGTCTCGCGTTTCGCCCGCAACAGCCGCGACTGGCAGCAGCTGATCGAGATGTGCCGCGTCGTCGATACCGTGCTGATCGATCAGGAGATGGTCTATGCGCCGCGTCAGGGCAACGACCGGCTGTTGCTGGGATTGAAGGGCAGCCTCAACGAGTATGAGCTCGATCTTCTGCGCCAGCGTTCCCTGTCGGCCCGCTATGAGAAGGCCCGGCGCGGCGAACTCATCGTCGCGGCCCCGGTCGGCTTTGTGAAGGTCGGCGACAGGCTCGAGAAGGATCCCGATCGCCGTGTCCAGGAAGCCGTCATTCTGGTCTTCGACAAGGTCGCCGAGCTCGGCAGTGTCCGGCAAGCCCTGCTCTGGTTCATCGAGCATGGGCTGGACTTGCCCGCCAAGCGCAACAACGGTGACGTGGTCTGGCGCAGGCCCAATTATGCGACCATCCACCGGATGATCGAGAACCCGATCTACGGCGGCGCCTACGCCTATGGTAAGAGTCGTGTCGCGACAGGATATGACGCAGCAGGCGTGATCCGACCCAGCCGCCGTCGTAAGGCGCGAGCCGAATGGCTGGCGCTGATCCCAGGCGTCCATGTGGGTTACGTCAGCTGGGAGCGGTCGGAGGCGATCCGCAAGATGGTGCGCGACAACATGCCCACAGGCCGACATCACGGAGCGCCGAAGCACGGCGACGCTTTGCTCGCCGGCCTTGTCCGCTGCCGGCGTTGTGGACGCAAGCTGACGATTCGCTACACCGGCGCCAAGCATAACATTCCGCGCTATTCCTGTTGGCGGGGTTCGCTCGACAATGGCGAGCCACGCTGCATCGCATTCGGAGGATTGCGTGTCGACGACGCCATCGAGGAAGCTCTTCTGCGGGTTGTCGAACCGGGAGCGATAGCTACGGCCGTCGAGGCCGAAGCACAAGCGGCCAACCGCCGCGATCAGGTTCGTGAGGCGCTGGTGCGCGACCTCGAGGCGGCGCGCTACAGCGCCGATCGGGCATTCCGGCAGTACGATGCCGTCGATCCGCAGAACCGCCTGATCGCGGCGGAACTGGAGTTGCGATGGAACGGCGCGCTCACACGTGTCGGCGAGATCGAGATCAGGATTGCCGCGCATGATGCCGCGACATCGGCACCATCACGGGCGCCAGTCCACCTCGCCGCGCTGGCCGCTGATCTCAAGGCGGTCTGGTCGGCGCCGTCGACCGACGCGAGGCTCAAGAAGCGAATCGTGCGCACCGTCATCCACGAGGTGGTCGCCGATATCGATGACGAAGCGTCAGAGATCGTTCTCCTGACCCATTGGATGGGCGGCGTTCATACCGAACTGCGCCTGCCGAGGCGCCGCCGCGGACAGCGCAATAGCATCTCCGCCGACATGCTGGCCGCCGTCCGCCAACTGGTTCTCATCGCCAATGATGATCTGATCGCCGGCATTCTCAACCGGAACGGCCTGGTGACCGGCCACGGCAATCGCTGGATACGGGAGCGGGTCACCGCGCTCAGGTCGCATCATAAGATCCCGGTCTTTCGGCCGGCGCCGGATGGGAACGAGCCATGGCTTAATCTGAACAAGGCGGCGGGTTTGCTCGGCATTGCACCGAAGACGCTTAGGCTCGCCGCCGCAGCGGGCGAGATCGAGGCGGGTCATCCTCTGCCGGATGGTCCTTGGATCTTCAGCCGATCAACGCTCAGCAAACCGGCGGCTCAGCGCCTCGTTCGTCGCGCGAGGCAAAACCCAAATCACCCCACGGGATCGCATCCAGATCAGCAAAGCCTCTTCTCTCCAATCACATAGACAGATGTGTGTTATGAAACAGGATTGTAGTAGCTCATGTACGAGAGCAGCACGTGGCGCAGATGGCGTTCGCCGAATACCACGATATGATCAACGCATCCCTGCGGATCGATCCGTTCAGCCGTTCGGCGTATGCGTTTTGCCAGGGTGAGCGAGGAGACGTCGGGCGATCTCGAATACCGATGGACCGAACCCGACGCATGAATATTTCGCCGTATGCGCCATCGCGGTCCCGGATCAGGTAACGAGGGATTTGCTCCCAGCCACACGCCTCCGTCAGTTGGTTGGCGATCCATTCGGCTGTCGGATGCGCGGTGACCCCAAACCACAGGATCTGCCGCCGGCCATGGCCCATGATCAGCAACCCATAGACAGGACGAAAGAAGATTGTCGGCACGACGAACAGGTCCATCGCGGCGATCCTGTCAGCACGGTTACGAAGGAACGTCTTCCACCCCTGCGACGGAGGGGCCCTCCTCCGCGCCATATACTTGGCCACACTGGTCTGGCCAATCTCGATGCCAAGCTTGAGCAGCTCGCCATGGATCCGCGGTGCTCCCCACAGCGGGTTGGCGGTGCTCATCTCGCGGACCAGCCGGCGAATTTCCAACGGTACGGCCGGTCGACCGTAGCGACGCTTCGATTCCCAGCGCCGATGCGATCTGAAACCAGCACGATGCCAGCGGATCACGGTGTCCGGTCGGACGATCGCCAGTACATCATACATTTTTGGAAACAGTCCGCAGATACCTCCCAATATCAGACGGTCAATCGAGATGAAGGAGGCCTCCTGGAACGGGTTCGCCGCAGCACATTGATTTGTTGCCGCAAGACCAGAACTTCTGCCTCAAGCGCTACCCGCGACCGCAGCAGGTCCATCACCATTCCAAAGATCAGTCTGCACAGATCCAACATCGGGCAGCAGCATCGCCCGATTCTCGATCAACCGCCAGCCGGATTGAGTTTGCGACAGGGACAGACACACCGCTACGTGTGCAGCGGCGACCGCTGCATGCCGGCCGGGCTGGTGCTGACGGGCGGCGGTGGCCGCGATGCAGTCACCCCTTCAAATCAAACTCGCATCGGAGTCCTTCGGCGACCTGAAGGATCATCTGACGACGGCTCGGGTCGAGAGCCGCAGCGTCTTCCGAGATTACCACTTTCCATGTGTCGCCGTCGGGCTGAACGGAGATCGTCATGTCGGTAGGCAGGTCGCAAATGTTTTCCATCTCTACCTTGATCGACGCTTCAAGTTCTCCGGCTGTTCTGCTCGGCTTTTTCATGTTGCGAGTTCCTACCCGCCCTAGGTGAACATTAACACGAAATCAGCAGCCAATAGGGGACGCGGCAACGTGACCGCAAGAACAACTCGCCTAACAGGTTGGGCGCCGCACGGTGGGCTTTGATGCGGCCTCACCGCTATCGCTCAGCGCGTCCCGCTCAAGCCGGATGTCAGGCAAAGCGACGATCTCACCCATGGATTTTACCTCCAAAAATGAGCTAAGATCTGCCGAAATGCGGAGAAGCGCCGATGGCTGGAACGCATGTTCTCTCAGAGATCGAGGCCCGGATGGGCATCATCCGGGACAATATCCGGCAATTGATTGAACAGGCTGCCGCGACGTCAGGGGCTGAAAGCGATGCCTTGGTGTCAGACAGGATCGCTCAACAAACGGAAGAACTGGAGCGACTGGCCAACGAGCGGGACGTGCTTGCAAAGAAAACAAGTTGACCGGCGCCTCCTTTGCGCACCCGGCCCCGGCAATAGTCTCTCTCCGGGCTATTCCGCGACCGCTAACCCCACGGGGTCCACTGGATGCCAGACCTAGATCCTCTCGAATCCGTATCCGCGTCCGAATTGGTTTCGGCATCGGTGCTTGCAGCACTGATCCCGGCACTGGTCAATCGCGGCGTCCTGACTCAGCAGGATGCCAATGAGATTTATGAAAACGCCCTGATGATGATCGAAATACAACAGGGCGCCGATCCCGCCGTGCAACGCGTTTACGAGGCGGCACGGGAGTTGATCGAGGCGCATTTGCGGCCTGAATAGAAAACCCCGCCAGCCTGGACTGACGGGGACTTTGAAGCCGGTGCTACCACCCAGGAGTAGGATAGTCGTTCGACATCGGATTTCTATCGCACGTTCCGCCAATTCCTGACGCTGTCGCTCTGCATGCCTCAAAGGTCGAGAACCGGCAATCACCGGGCTGGCCCCAACCCTCGCCCTGCAAGCAGTAGGCATCATATTGAGCGATCACCGGATATTGAGCGAACGTCGCCCGAAATTGAGCCAACGTCCGATGTTGAGCTAATGCTGGCGCGCTGGCGCTAACCAGTGTTCCTATTGCCAGAACTGCTGAGAGAACTGTTTTCATGTCGCCTCTCCTTTTACAGCCTAACGGTTACGGCCCAACGGAGAAACAGTGCGTCCGTTCCCATCAAATTCTCGAGATAAAAAACCCCGCCGGAGCCAAAATCTCGGCGGCCTACTGGCGCGCGCGACGCTGCTCTCTCTCGGCGCGGTCAACCGCACAGTCGGCGACCTCACGACTTGAGATGGGTGGGCCGCCGCCGCGCACCGCGCATCCCGCCATGTCGACCTCTGTCGGGCCGGATGGACCGCAGCCAGTCAACAGCAGGAGAGCAGCGATTGCGACAAGCTTCACCGCCGACATCGTTTCACCGCCTCTATCTGTATCTGTGCCTTCGACGCCACTGCGGCCCCGGCAGCGGTTTTCGCCGACGGCCCGAAACTTAGTTCAGCCAAAGGTGTTGGGTATGCTGAGGACTGCAGATCGGGGCTGGCTCACGATGGAGGCTTCTGATGTGCGATTACAGCTTGCAGCACGTTGCTTCTCGTCCCGCCGCCGCCGGCCAGCGACTGGTAACGACCCGGTTCCCCACATCGATGACGTGCGGTTTCACCGAAATCGGTGAGCCCGCCGTCGTGATTTGCCTACTTCCGGGGACGGAAATTGCGTTCGACCGCGAGGTCAAGGCGGCGCCGAACTTTCCCTTGATGCCGAAGCATCGGATCGGCGAGCGGGTGGCGCGTTTCCGCCAGGTCGCGCTCGACAAGCCGACGGCGCATCACGACGCGCTCGAATTTGCCAACGGCGAGATCGTGCTGCTTACCCGTCTGGTCGAAGGCCAGATCGCCACCGTGCTGCAGCTTCCGCACGGTGCGGTGCGCGCGACGGCGGCCGAGCCGGGCACCATGCGGGCGCAAGGCGCGCCGGCTGCCGCGCGGCGCGAGCGGGCATAGTAGCAGCGCGAGTGGCTTGCCGTGCGCGCCATGGCCTCGACGATCTCGGCTGCTCTGGACGTACTCCATCGCCAAGCCAATCCCCCGCTATTAATCGGCGCCGAACTTGGCCCCGTGAACTATCGGCCACAATTCCTTGTCGCAGTTGACATAACCCGCGCCGGGGTGGGGTCAACACCGGCGCCTAACCCCGGCGCCGATTCACATAGATCACCACATAAGCCGGGCTGGTGATGGGGTCATGGACCTTCAACAGCCGATAGACCGAAGCCTCCGAGACAAAGTACTTTCTCTCGTCGGTGAACCGCACGGCCAACTCTCGCGGCGAGAGTTCAGGAAGCTCCAGCGCCAGGTCAATGATCTGGCGGCGGACATCGTCCGGGATGCGATTCCAGACGCGGTCCAGTCGTGAGCGATGATCAGTCAGCGCTTCAGGCCCGCCATTACAATAACGATCATACCAGCGGTAGAATATGGCCCGCGGGACGCCGAGTTTGTCCAGCGTGCGCTTGGCCGGTAGATGTGACTGCTCGACCAGCTCGATGATCTCGGCCTTCTCGGATGCGGGATATCTCATGCCTGGTCTTCCCCATCCCCGCTCATACTTATGGAATGGCTCGCCCCTCCTTCCTGGCGCATTGATGCTCAGGATCCATCAAGCATAGGAGTAGAGCAATGCAGATCGCAATTCTGGGTATCGACCTCGGGAAGAATAGCTGCAGCATGGCAGGTCTCGACGACGCGGGGCGCGTTCTCCTGCGCCGTCGCGTGCGGCGTGAGAGCGTAATTAAATTCGTTTCGGGCCTGCCGGCCTGTGTGGTTGCAATGGAGGCTTGTGGTGGGGCTCATCATCTCGGACGCCTGTTTCAGAAACAGGGGCATGAGATACGGCTAATGCCACCGGAATATGTTCGTCCTTACGTCAAAGCGCAGAAGAACGACGATCGTGACGCGGAGGCGATCGCCGAGGCCGCCAGCCGGCCAACGATGCGTTTCGTTGAACTGAAAAGCGAAGAACAACTCGACATGCAGATATTACATCGCGCGCGTGATCGCCTTGTTGCAGAGCGAACAGCGCTCATTAATCAATTGCGGGCCATCTTGCTGGAGCGTGGGATCATCATGTCTCGAGGCCGCAGAAAGCTGGAAACTAGCCTCGCGGTGCTGATGGACGCAGATATTGCTCCTGTCAGCCCAAGAATCCGAACCCTCATCGAGGACATGCAAGGTCAATGGCACGATCTGGATCGTCGCATCGCGGCGTTTGATGAGGAGTTTAAGGCTTATGCCCGCTCGGACAAAGCATGCAGGCTTCTGGTGACGATCCCGGGTGTGGGTCCTTTGAACGCAACAGCTTTCGTGGCGGCGATCGACAATGCGCAGGCCTTTGGCCATGGTCGGGATCTTGCTGCCTGGCTTGGTCTTGTGCCCCGTCAGATGACGACCGGCGGACGGCCTAAACTCTTGGGGATCAGCAAGAGAGGAAATAGTTACTTGCGAAAGATGCTGATCCACGGTGCCAGAGCAGCGTTGCCGACGCTGTCAAAAGGCCAGACAATCCTGGGAAGCTGGCTGCGGAATTTGTTGGCAAGAGCGCATATCAACAAGGTCGTCGTCGCGCTGGCTGCCAAGATGGCGCGGATTATCTGGTGTGTGCTGCGGAACGGTACCGCTTTCAAGGCAGCGGCGGTGAGAGAGCCTGCATAATCACAACCGGTCGAGGACTGTTCAACATATAAGACGTCCAAGACCTTCGAATGTCTGTGGGTGGTAGTGTGAAGATGGCCGACAGTCGAACGGCATTTCGAAAACCTGATTAAAAAAATGGCGATAATCGCCGTCATGCTTATGAGGATCGGAATGCGCGGAGCTCCATCTTGGCCAGGATACGTTCCTGAGACCGGATACGTTGGTGCAGATTGATCAGCCAAATTAACAAAACACTTGCAGACGGGGCGAGCCATACGTTTTTTTAAGCAGACGGTTCTCCAGGGTGAGATCGGCAACGACCTCTTTCAAAGCGGTGGCCTCACGGCGAAGATCCTTCACCTCGCCAGGCGTTGCGGCTCGCGCAGTGTCGCCCGCCAGCCGGCGTTTGCCAGCCTCCAGGAACTCCTTGGACCAGCCATACATCGAGGCGGCGATGCCTTCCCGGCGGCACAGCTCGGAGATGTTCTCCTCACCGCGCAGTCCTTCCAGCACGATGCGGATCTTCTCCTCCGCCGAATACTGCCGACGCGTCTGGCGCCGGATGTCCTTTAGCACTTGTTCTGCGGGCGCTTTACCCGGTCCGGATTTCTGTCTCATCTTCGCTCCCTGCGGCTACGATGAACCAGAAATCCTCCCTTCGGAAAGCCCCTCAATTTGTCTCAGGGGGCTGACGGGGAACATGCATTGCTATCGATCCTTTTCAGAATTTTGTAATCCCGTTGCGCAACACTACCCTTTCTCACAAGGGATATTGCCATGGATGACAAGGTGAAAATCCGCTGCCCGGCCTGCACTCATATTTTCTGGGAGAATGCCAGTCGCGTCCGCGATGGAGCACAGGTTAATTGCCTCAACTGCAACAAGCTGATTACTCTGACCAAAGAGACAGAAGACCCGTTTCTGCGCCGGGCGCTCAAAGTCGCACGCGAAATTAGAGCCGCAAAAGACGCGGCGGTCCACGCGGCGATATATAGCGGCGTGGCATCAGCCTCAAGGCGCGAAATGCCTTAACGGCTTCAGACGTCAGCCGTGCCGAACACTCCGGCCACCGGCACAGTACGTTGCCCATTCATCCATTAACCGCCGCCGCTTCACCAACGCATCCGAACGCCTATAAGCCGCTTCCGTTTCGTCCGCCACAGCATGGGCCAATGCTTGCTCGCACACCTCGCGCGGGAAGTTCGTCATGTCGCCAGCCCAATCGCGGAACGTCGAACGGAAGCCGTGCGTCGTCGCCTGCTCTTTAAGTGTGGCGCGCAATCGCCTTCGCGAGCGACACGTCGCTAATCGGCTTGCCGCGTCGCCTGCCGGGGAAGATTAGACCTTCGCCTCCGGTGCGCTCGCGGACCACCTCTAGCGCCTTCAAGGCCGCGTCGGTTAATCGAACAACGACGAAGGCCGGACCATGTCCCGAGCGCGGTGTCATGAGCTCGAGACGCTGACCCGCAAGGCCGTGGCGCGGGTTTACGACCGTTAAATGAGACACCACTCCGTCGAGAATGGCGGCAGCCTCTGTTGTTCGGTTCCGAGCGGCTCACCGGTGCGCCGCTCGACCGGCTGACCCACCACCCTCATATCCTGAACATGAACGGCGACAGCTACCGCCTCAAGCAATCCGCCGGCCGCCGCCGAGCAGCCACCTCGACCAACGCGGCGGGGCAAAACTAGGCCATCGCCGAAACAGACAATCAAGTCGATGCCCCTGCAGTCGATCCGGCAATCGTCTAAGCCGCAACCAGCCGACCAAATCCCACCGACCGCTCGCTCGCTACGGCGCTATCGAAAAGCGCGTTTCGCGAGCGGCCTCCGCCGCACCCGAACTGGCCTGGTTTTACGCCGCCGCAGTGGCCCGGATTCCGACCGCCATTGACAGACGCCGGTTCCTTCGGTCGAAAATGCATAAGGCCGCCGCGTGGCGCCCGCTTGCATCACCTTGCGAACAGTGTGACAAATATCCTTCTCCAAAAGAGAGCGGAACATGGCGATTCAGGTAAATGACGTCGACGCGTTAAAGAGTTACCTTGAAGCTGCAATGGGTCGGGTGAAACATCATCCGGGAAACGTGGATGGTGTGATTTTGGCTCTTACGGGCGCGATCGTCTGGAAAAAAGATGCCGATCCTATTGAGCCGATGGGTTCAGAGGGCGACACGAAAAACGTCCTTTGGGTGAAATTCAACGGAATCCGATACGCGTTTTCTTACAATCACACCGCACGAACCGTCGAGCTTCGCAAGGACAGCACAGATGGCGCGGTCCTGTATTCGTTCTCGAACGCGACCCCGTACGCAGATATCATTTCTGCGTTCGATACGCTTAAGTCTTAGGCTGCCATCGACGCCGCTTTTGATCGGTGCCAGATGCAGGGGTGAAGGCAAGGTGCGGCAATGCTAAGGGACGATCGGGATAGTGGGGGCGGCCCTCCGCGCCGTACAGGTCGGAATGTGCTCGGCGAGCCACTTCAACTCTGTTCGATCAAACCGATTACGGGGTTTTATCGGGACGGCTGCTGCGACACTGGGACAGAGGACATAGGCAGTCACACGGTCTGCGTCGTGATGACTGCCGGGTTTCTCAGTTTTTCTAAATCGCGCGGCAACGATCTCTCGACACCATTGCCGGAGTTCGGTTTCCCAGGCCTGAAACCCGGTGACCGGTGGTGCTTATGTGCACCCCGCTGGCAGGAAGCATTCAAAGCAAACCAAGCGCCACGAGTGGTCTTGCGCGCCACTCATGAGGGTGCGCTGACATATTGCTCGCTCGCCGATCTCAAACGCTTTGCAATGGATCTAGCGTGACCACCCAACGGGGTCATGATGCAGCAACACGACTTGCTCGCTTATCCACGCGCCGCCCTCGAAACCGCTGGCATCATCTTCCTGGCGGATGGCCAATCGATCGACGGCGGCCCTGGCGTTAGGCTGGCGAGACGCTAACCCCTACCCCGCGCGCGACGCTTACGTTATTCTGCGGCCATGTGTGAATGCTGATCGAAAAATGACCCCCATCGGCATCATGGAGACCCCTTCAGCCCATTGATTTCGTTGAGTTGGAATGATGGGACCCCCTTGCCGATCATGGTCGAGACCCCGCGCCGAAACACAGACTTCGATAAGTTACCGCTTGAGGCGGGTTATTGGGCCGCCCAAGAGGAGGCAAAGAGCCGCGATGCTAAGGGGGACTAGGGGGACGCCAAGGTCAATCGGCGGTCTTTAGCCGCTTCATCGTGAACTCGATCTCGCCGCTGGGCAGATCCCGCTAGGATTCGACCTCTGACATGTCGCGGCCGGCCAACGATCGAGGAATGCCTTGGCCGTTTGCCGGGCTTCGTCCTGAGGCTGCCTGAAGGTCTCCCGGACTTATTCAGCTCCGGTGGCGATTTTTATGCGGCCTTTGTTGCCATTACGAACACGGCCGACGCTCCCTACGCGGTATGTCCGGGATCAACATTCTTGGGCGTCTTTTTCTCGCGCTGAGGCGTCATTTTGGCGGGATCCGGTTTCCCCAGGACTCCGCGAGGCCCGAACTGATTCCGTTGAATATCATCCTCGGACAAGCGCGGTTTGCCGTCGTCGAGTTGTCCTCCGGGGCCGTACTTCAAATCTGATGTCATGGACTGATCCTTCGATTGCAGATCGCGCGGCGACTGGCTTACCCCGTGAGTGAGTCAATGGACCGGCCGGCGTATCGGTTCCCGCGCCACTAACGCCCCTGACACCGCCTCCGGTTCGGACTAGGATGGAGAGAGGATGATACCTGATATTGGCTCAGAGTGGATCGCGCGTGATGGGCGGCGCATGCGTGTGGACGAGGTGATTGTACCCGTCGATCCGGACGCGATGCCGTGGTGCAAGATGACAGTGTTGAACCCCGGGAAGAGGACGCGCCGTCACACCGAAATGTCGACGTCGAGCTTCGGCAGCGAAACCCACTTCGGATTTCTGAGGCCGCTGCTATGACATCACCCCTCTCCAAAATCATCAACCAGCGCCGCATTGGCTTTGTGGCGGAGCATGGCCTAGACCGGAGAATATCGAATCTTGGCACAAGGCCGAACGCGTCATGGAACAGGAATGGAGCATAGCATGGTAGTTACCAGAAAAATGGCCAGTATAACTCGCGTTTACATCGGCTGGGCCATCGGCGGCGCAATCCTCGTGCTGCTGCTCAGTTTTTCCGTTTTCTACACTGGGCGCGGCACGCATCCGAAGTCAGTCGATAATGCGCCGAACGCCGTAACACAGCCTCAACCGCAAAAATGAGCTTCTAAGCAAGCTCGCGGAGGATTACCGGATTCCGTCCGGCACGGATTACTTGCGCTCGCGCCCCCGCTCTATCTCCGCGCGATCAACCGCACAGTCAGCGACCTCACGACTTGAGATCGGTGGACCGCCACCGCGCACCGCGCATCCCGCCATGTCGGACTCGGTCGGGTCGGATGGACCGCAGCCGGCCAGGACGATCAGCGCCGCCGCGGCCAGCGGGATCAGGATGGCACGGAGGGGGATCATCAATCCATCCTCTCCGGCTCGCCGTGGGGAACCAGCGATAGACCGTGCTCCAGGGCGGAAAGTCCGCAGGAAGCAGTCGCCAGGTGCAGCCCGACCGCATGACATAGAAAATCGCGTTGACGATCTCGCGCAACGGCCAGCGCCATCGCCGTCCTCTGGTCTTCGGCTTTGGAAAAAGCGGCTCGATCACCAGCCATTCCTGATCGGTAACATCGCTCTGGTAGCGCAATGTGTGGCAGCTATACTTCTCGCGAGTGGCAGGGGTCCACATGAAGGCTCCAAAGTGGGAATCAGCAATCACCTTGGAATCACTCGGACTTCAGCCACTCAACCCTTTTCGAAACGGCCACTTAGGGAACCTCTGAGCAACGTGACTTTTTCTGAAGCAGTCGCAACAGGTTTGCGTTGGCGGTGAAGGGTTCTTTGTTTGCACCTGCCGCGGGTGGCATTCGCCCGGCGACTTTGTCAAGCGGACGCAAGTGTCCTGCGGGCAAGGAATAGGTTTGCGAGCGCGAGCAACCCGAAGACCTGTGCGCCGTTTTTGGCGATGCCGCGATAGCGAACCTTGCGATAGCCGAACTGGCATTTCATCACCCGGAACACGTGCTCGACCTTGGCACGGATTTTTCCGAAGCGGCGATTGCGCCGGCGTTGCGATATAGACAGGGGGCGTCCGGGCTTCGCTTTCGCCTTCACGGCCCACAGAACGCCCGCTGCTTCCGCCTGTCGTTGTTCGCGGTCGTTGGCATAATCGAGCGACGCGAAACTCAGCTGGCCCATCCGAGCGCCTCCCCGAATCAATGATCGAAGAGTGCCATAGTCGCCAAGTTGTTCAGAGCTTCCTTAGCACTCAGTCACAGGAAGTTGTCACCGCATCGCTGGGGTTTCGGTTGCGGTCGACGCGGATAAAGATACATTATAAATGCATCTTTAAGAGCAACCCCCGAACGTGCGGCGTCGGTGTCTCGGCTAGCCGCAGCAAGGCTTAGGCAGGATAGGTCGCGATCCTGCCTCGCCGATCGTGATCCGCGACTGAAGGAGCAGCAATGCCAGAAAGAGTCGAATGGTTCAGCCGTGAACACAATGTCTTGGCAACCGCAAGGAGCGGTCTTTCACAAAGGAGAGGTATGATGAACAGAGCTAACAGATACAATCAGTTCCATGTCGATGTACCATCGTTCGATCCTGCTGACACTTTGGTGCCGATGCTGATCGGAGGTCTTGGTCTCATTGTCGTTGGGATGATCGCAGTCGGCATATTCGTGGGATAATCGCAGCCGGCATATTTGTTTAGAAATCAGCTCAGGATGTGTACGGCGGTGACAAAGTAGGCCACGGAGCAGCCGCCAGCACACACCTGTGACAACTCATCGCCGCCAACACCGTATCAATCCGGCCGACCGCCGCCTAAGGCCTTGCGGGCGAGCGCGTGTTCGTAGCCTGGCTTGATGGCTCCGTGCTACATTGAGCAGTTACCCCTTAAAGCCTTTCAGAATTTAGTGCCCATCGTTCAGGCAGCAGCGTTGCGGACAACATAGCCCGCGCGCACCTTCGACGCATGAAGGTGCGCTCATTATTCTTTATTTTTGCAACGCTTGTCTGCGCGAGCGCTGCGGATTTTCCGCCGCATGACTCGAAGACCTATCCGCCCGGCACCAATAACTGATGATGCGCGCGCTGCTCGCGTTGCTGGTTTTGTCAGCGCTGCCAGCCTGGGCTGCCGTTGGCCCCTGTATTAGCCCGAATGCGGTGCCCGGGCGGCCTTCACTGGAACGGCAGCACCATCCGACTTTGCACGGCGGCCGGTTACGTCAGCATCACCGGCGTCGTCAGCGACACCACTTGCACCGGCCGCGGCGGCCAAGTCGATCGCTTTGGCAATGAGCAGTATTTCTGCAACAGATCGGTGTGGGTCAATCCAAGCTGCGGCACGCCCAGCGGCACCTGCGTGGCAGGCCGCGCGGGAGGGCGTGAGTATTTCAGTGGCGGGGCGCCATACTATGCGACGTGCAACGGCACCAATTGGCTGCCCTGGGCGACCACGGCATGCGCCAGTGCCTGCACCGGCAGCTATACCTGGACCGACCAAACGGCTGCAGGCTCACGGAGTTGGACCAGCATCGCCTCATCGAGCGACGGCAGCAAGCTTGCGGCGGCCGTCAGCGGCGGTGACATCTACACCTCGACCGACACTCGGACCCGCCTTGGGATAATGCGGCTCGATCAAAGCTTCGAGCGCGACCCAAGGCACCACGCCTGCCATCTCAGCCAAAACACATCTCGCTTCGTGCGCTTCTTCTTGGCCGCATAATCGAGCGACGCGAAACTCAGCTGGCCCATCCGAGCGCCTCCCCGAATCAATGATCGAAGAGTGCTATAGTCGCCAAGTTGTTCAGAGCTTCCTTAGCATTACAGTCGTAATTTTTGTTTGATGTGGGTTTTTTGAGCGACGGCCTGGTGAGCGCGTCGCCACAGCGACCATGCGATGACATAGCCAGGTTGCTGGTCGTCGACGAGACCGGCTTTCTGAAGCAGGGCAAAGCCTCCTGCGGAGTGGCGCGACAATACACCGGTTCGGCCGGAAAGATCACGAATTGCCAGATCGGGGTATTCGCGGCCTATGTGTCGCGTCACGGTCATGCCTTCATGGACCGCGCGCTCTATCTGCCGAAGAGCTAGACGGACGATCCGCGCCGCCTGAAAGCCGCGCATGCGCCAGGCGATGTCGGATTTTCGACGAAACCGCGGCTCGCGGCCAAGATGATCGCGCGGGCCATTGCGGCGCGCGTCCCATTCGTCTGGGTTGCAGGCGATACGGTCTATGGCGTCGGCGACATGGAGCGGGATTTGCGCCAGGCTGGCAAAGGCTATGTGCTCGGCGTTGCCGCCAACCACTGGTTCGGATCCTGGAGCCGGAAGCGGCTGATCGGCGGTTCGGCGGAAAAGATCGCCAAAGCGCTGAAGCCGACCGATTGGCGCCGCCTGTCGGCAGGCAGCGGAACCAAGGGGCCGCGGCTGCATGACTGGGCGTATCTCGAACTCGCCGATCTCGACGCCGGTGAGTTCAATGAGGAGCGGCTTGTGGACGCGCGGCCTGCTGATCCGACGCCATATCGTCGATGGCGAACTCGCCTACTTCACCACCTGGTGTCCCGCCGGAACGTCCATCAAGCAGCTGGTCGCCGTCGAAGGACATCGCTGGGCGATCGAAGACAGCTTTGAGACCGCCAAGAACGAGTTCGGCCTCGATCACAATGAAACGCGATCCTGGCATGGCTGGCATCGTCACGTGTCGTTTGTCATGTTGACCTTCGCCATGATGGCCGCCATTCGCCGAAAAGCCAACGCGCCGTCCCAAAAAAACACATCGCGCGCAATCCGAACGCGCGAGACCTCATCCGTTGGTCGGTCCAGGAAATCCGCAGAATAGCGCAGCGGCTCGCGCGAAAACGAATACGATTTCGATCGACACGCCCGTCGTCCATGATTGATGTCGAATCATGGTGATGCATCGAGTCAGAACTCGCTAAAGCGCGCAATACAAATTACGACTGTAATGCTAGGACACAAAAGACATAGCACGCAGGTGAGATCTTAAACAGCTCGGCATCCGCCAAAAGCTGAGCTATGCGGGATTTTGGGTGACGAGGCGATCAGGCGGTGTGGCTTGCCAGCACTTCGATGACCTCGATGCCGTCTTCGAAACTGATACCTGCGATGACTTTCGGCAACTGATATGTGCCTTTGAGCCGCCGCCAGGTCTTTGATGCGGCGCTTTGATGCGGCGCAGAGCAGCTTGAACACCATCAACCTGGCAGTCGTTGACGATAACCAACCCATTGGTGCCACCGTCCTGTGCCGGGCCGTCGCGAGGGTGGCGAATTTCGCTGGCCAGCCGCGGCGCGCCTGAAGAGACCGGACCATGCCGACGATCCCCTTGAGAAACGCAAACAGCCCGCCGCCGATTCCCGCGGCCGTTCCGGCGATCACAAACGCCGTCCATTGAATCCGCTTGTCGTCGATACCCATCGTTTTGCTGCGCGGCGCGTAGCCGAATGACGAGAACACCATAATCCGCAACGCCGTCATTAGCACGACTATGCCGAGCAACAGCATGCCGGGATGACCAACCGCCATTTGGTGCCCGGAACTCAGGATTGCCCCTTTCGAGATGATGTGCTGCGTCCCATACGCATTGTTATCTGCGACAGTTGGTCGACGCCGCATTCCAACCGATAGCCGTTATCCCACGCCGCCTTTTGCGCTCAGTTCGACAAAGCTGGGTGGGTTTTGGGGACCTGCCATTTCTTATCGACCAAAAAACGCACCGCTCTCCGGTGCGGCCTCACCTGACTCAAACAGCGTATCGATAATCGTCGGCGGCACCCGCCGCTTGATCATTATTCGCCGGAGCGATTCCAGAAAACTGGAATCTCGAATGTTCTCCGGCGCGACGTTCTTGTAGAGAATCTTGATGACTGGCGCCTCAAACGAAATTGCGCTTTTGAAAAGCTCTTCGGCCAATCGCCCCAGTTCACGTCTGATATTTTCAGAGCTGGTTTCCAGGTTCCATCGCGCAAAATACTTAGGCGGATTGTTTTCCCATCTGCGCCAAAACTCCTCTACGATTCGTTCCTCGAAGGCGGTTTTTTCCTCGACAAGTTTCTTGCTTAGCGCCTTTTGATACGCTTCGATAATTTGTTTAAACCTAGACGTTGCGTTGTCGAATGCTTCCCGGTCGCCGTAAAGGATCACCCGTCCAAAATTGTTTATCTGAAAGGTAAACTCGTCTTCGATCCGCTTTCTTTCATTTTTGAGCCAAGTATCGTCGACCTGGATTGACTCTGATTTTCCGCCGCTTTCGATCCTGATCGCCAATTTTCCGATGCCATCGAATGGTGGACGAATCCGGCTATTGATCCGATTTTTTAGATCGGCGTCATCGACGTCGATGAGCTCTGGCGGCAATGGTATTTGCCTGGTGGTCAACCGGTAGTTCGACGCTGAGAATTCAACGTATTGAACTCTTGATGAGAAAACGTTCATCTTGCGCGTGATGTCGAACGGTTTTGGAGGATTTGCCTTCAGGTCTGCTTGCATCGCGAGCACCTTGGCTGCATCAAGAGCCTTTGTTCCGACTTCCCCCGGGGGCGCATCGTCACGGCTATCTGATCCAGCCGCCGTAGCGAGGCGATTGGCAGCATTGCCAGACAGCACGATTGCATTCGGCTTGTCCATCGATGTTGAGCCCGCCTCGATGTTCCTTGAGACCGGCGAAAAGACCATTGTCGTATCATCGGCGATCACAACGCCGATCCGTACACCCCGCTGCTCGCGAAGACCGACATGGCTATCGGCACTGACTTCGCGAATCTTGTCCAAAGCGGCCTGGTCACCGAAGCCGAGACGATACACTTCGGGATCGGAATCCAGAATGATCGTTACCCTGTCGTTCAGATCGTGTAGACGTTCTGAAAGCGCGTCTGCGACAGCTTGCGTCAGCGCCGGGGCAATCACCACGAGACGATTGCGTGCCCCTAAGATCAGCTTGATAAGCGCTTCATCAGAAGCAACGACGAAGGTGCGGCCGTCCGCTACCATTACTCCAGTTCCCCTCGTTCCAGCCGACCCCACGCCTGCAACACGAGCCGCCCAGTCAGGCGGAATCCTGAGCTGCCACCGAATAGCTGATCCTTGCATCAGGATATTTCGAGATAAGCTGATCGAGATTAGAGATATAGGTGATGGACCACTGGTTGCTCAAAGCCCAAGTCTTTCCATCAGAGATAAACAGTTCTGGGTCCTCGAAGTAATACCTCCTTGAGTCGTAAAGTCCTCCACTATGCGTCCTCAGTTCCGCGACCGCTGCTCGGAATTCAGGTCCTGATAGCTTGCCTCCTACTCCGACGAATTTTCTCGCGGGAAGCACCCCCTGAAGATCTGACACCGAGGCGCCCCGTTCGACCAAAGCTCGAACCACTGCCAAGAACAGCTGCCGTTTGTAGAGCTTCGGGCAAACCTTGTCGCTGATGCGAAGATCGTAGCGCGTCCAATCCGCCCCACCCTCTTCTTTTTGACGCTCCTCGGCAGCTTTCTTCTTTAGCCTGATTTGATATTCGTTTGCTTCAGGTAATGGCACGACCTGCTGGATATCCAGCAGCACTTTGTCTATCAGCTGGTATGGAATTAGACGCACACAGCGGATATCGAGGTCGCGCTCGTTCAACCATAAAACCGACGTCGTGATCTCTTTTGAGAAATTAGCTGAGACAAGCACAATCCTAACATCTTGTGCAAATTCGCTTACCTTAGGCTCATCCCACCCGAGGAAGGTCAATATGGCATTCTCGGCACTACTCGGTTCGCCGCCTGTCTTGGAAAGAAATTTCATGTGCGCAGCAAGAGCGTCCGCATAGGTCATCTTGCTGATCATCGCCCCGTAGCGGATCGCCTCAATTCCATGTGGCCACCATCGTCCGTTCGTTTCAGCTCGACGACCACCAAATTGGCTTGTTTGTCTAGACACAACAGGTCAATGCTTCGCCAGGAGTCCTCCCAATCTGAAAACTCCTCCGCAAGAACAAACGTGTCGGGTGCTACTGCGCTTATATTAGTTCGCAGGATACGTTGTAGATCCTCCCGCTCTCGAATGCTCTGAGATGCAAACGTGACCGCCTTGAGCGGTACTAAGCCGTCGCGAGTTAACTCATGTATAGCCATTACGTTACCTTCGGCCGCCTATCGCTTTGACAATGTCCTGATACTGCTTCGTTTCAAACAACTCCTGCACAAATTCCGTCAATGCAGGGTCGTCCCCTGTGCCGTTTTGAGAACGATCGCGGCGTTCGTGGCAATGGTAATGCCTTCTTACGCGCGACGGATCCCATGGCTCCGTGAAAAGCAGCCTTGGTTCGTGGGTTATCTCGTCGATGTGATCAAGCGACATCGACGACCTGTCCCGTGGTCATGAACACCAGCAGCGCCCGCTTGGCCTTGGTCTGCCTGCGGTAGTCGCCGATCTGTTGCCGGTAGTGACCGATGCTCGACGGTTCGGGAGACACGTCGCTCTTCCAGTCGACCACGACGTCGATGGCGCCGGTCTCGTCGAACGCGACCGCATCCGCTTGGCCCGAGAGCAGGATGTCCTGGCCGTCACGCACCTCGCTGCCGAACAACGGCAATTCCGGGACAAGGCGCTGGCGCAACGCCGCGACGTCAGGAAGCATAAGCGTTCGGAGCACCGCGCCGGCCAACTCCGCCGCGCAGATTCCCCTCTTGGGGTCCGCTACCGGCTCCTGCCCCATCTGACGGATCAGGTCGGCGGCCCTGGCTTCCAGGTCCGCTTTCGCGTCTCCGGCCTCACCGGTCAGCACCTCCTCGATCAGCTTGTGAAGGATCGTGCCGCGCGTCGAACTGCCGAGGACGGCAGCCGGGGCAATCTCAATTGCTTCCGGAATTTCGGCGCTTTCGATCTTGGCTTCCCCCTGGCCGACCTGATCGAGTTCGCTTCGGCTTGGACGGCGCCAGGTCACGGTCTTGCGGCCGGCGAATATCGCGGCGGACTCGGCGGCGAAGATCTCCCGAGTCTGGCCGTTTTCCTGCGGCGATACCGTTCGCTCCTTCGCGGCACCGATCTCCTCCAGCTTGATCGGCGGCAGATCGGTAACGCCGAGATCGACGAGCTTCGCCCAGCACTTGTCGGACAGCGCGGCGGAATGCCGAGGTAGGATCAGCAGGTCGCGTGCGCGGGTCGCGGCCACGTACCAAAGCCGCACGCGCTCGCGCCGCTGCTCCTCCTCGGCGCGGGCCTCGATACCGGCATAATCCGCCGGGCAGTTGCCGAGGATCGGGATCGAGAACAAGTTCTTCGAGCGATCCTGCACCAGGCCGGATTCGGACTTCGGCTTACCGGTCATGTTGATAGGGATCACGACCGGCCACTCGAGCCCCTTGGCCGCATGTACCGTGATCAGGGAGACCGCCTCCTGCTCGGCGTCGGGCCGGCCCTCGACCTGACGGACTGCCTCCTCCCAGTTAGCGCGCATCTCGCTAGCGAAAGCCCGCAATCCGCGAACGTCGTAGGCCCGCGCCATTTCGAGGAAGAGATCCACGTTGGCGACCGCCCGCTCGGCGCCGGCCTTGAAGCGCTGACGGATCTGCGGGCGGACATGAAGCGCCGCGATCGCATCGGCGAGCAGCGCGTTTGGCGTCGTGGTCCGGACGCGCCGGCGCAGCGACGACAGCTTCATCAGGACATCTTTGGCGAGCGCATGGTTCACGCTTGCCGGATCGGTCCGGAGCGTGAGCATCGGCAGCCCCCGCCGGTCCGAAACAACCGGCAGAGCTTCCGAGATGTCGAGCAGATCGGTCTCGGTCAGGCCGACCAGCGGCCCGCGCAGCAGCGCGCCAAACGCGAGCGTGTCGCGATGGTCCGCCAGGCTACGGGTCAGCGCGATTAGATCCTGGATCTCCTGGCGGCGGAAGAAACCCTTGCCGGCCTGGGTGGAGACCGGGATCGCCAATTCCTCCAGCGCCTCCTCGAACCTCCAAAGTTCGGTGCCAACCGGTGCCAACAGCGCGATGTCGCCGAAACGACATGCCCTCATCTCGCCGGTGTGATGGTCGCGGACCTGCAGGTTGCCGACCAGCCTGTTGCAGAGATCGGCCACCGCCAGTGCTTCGCCGTCGCGTATTGCGGCGGCTTTCGGCTTCTCGCCCTCGACGACCACATCCAGCGCGCAGACGCAAGGCTTCGAACCGATCGCGGGATGGATCGAC
Source organism: Nitrobacter sp. NHB1 (assembly GCF_036964665.1). NCBI lineage: Bacteria > Pseudomonadati > Pseudomonadota > Alphaproteobacteria > Hyphomicrobiales > Nitrobacteraceae > Nitrobacter > Candidatus Nitrobacter laanbroekii. The sequence continues at coordinate 3,160,299 of NZ_JBAMDA010000001.1, read as the reverse complement.
GACAACTCGGAAAAACCCGGCTGCCCGGCAGCCGACAGCACCGGCTCGAACCGCTTGTTGACGAATGCGAGGATCGGCTCGACCGACCGGAAGTTGGCCGTGATCTTGATCTGGGAGCCGGCATCGATCGCCGACCGCGCGGCGATGTAGGCGTTCACGTCGGCGCCGCGGAAACGATAGATCGCCTGCTTTGGGTCGCCCACCATGAACAGCCCGCCGGGGCGCAGCGGACGCGCCAGCGCGTCGATTCCTTCGCATTCCTCCCCGCAGATCAGCCACAGGATCTCGATCTGCAGCGGATCGGTATCCTGGAATTCGTCGACCATGACGTGTCGGAAGCGCTGCGACAGCGCCCGCCGCACCTCCTCGTGGTCCCGAAGCAGATTGCGCGCGGTGTAAAGCAGGTCGTCGAAATCCAATAGCGCCGCGTCCCGCTTGTAGTCGCGCCAGTCGTCGCGAAGACTCCGCAACTCGTTGCGCAGACGAGAAAGCAGTTCACCGGCGATGGCGCCGAGCAAGGCTTCCAGGGCCTCGTGGCATGCCTTGTATCGGGGAACGACCGCGTCGAAGGCCGCTTTTCCGTGGGTCTTGGAATGGCCCGCCTTGGCGGCGGCGTCTTGCCATTTTCCGCTGGCCTGAAGCGCTCTCGCGCTGCCCGTCTGGGTGAAGCAGGTCTCGTCGCGCTCGAAGTTCAGCGCCGCGATCAGCGCGGCGTTGCTGGGCGTCGCGTCGGCGAGCTTGTGGCCGTCGAGCAGATCGGCGAGATCGCGCAATATCCGGCAGGCGGCCGAGGTCTTCTCCTCCTGATAGCCGTAACCGCCGATCTCGGTTTCGAACTGCTTTGCCGCCGCAATCAGGTCGGTCATCGCCTTCGGTGACCATGCAGCCTGTGCACAATCGGCATCGCGATTTTTCCGCAGGAACTGGGCTACTTCGCCCACGAGCTTCAATCCGGAAGACTCGCTTGCCAGGATGAGCTCGGCGATCAAACCGTCGCCCCCCTCTCCGGACAGCCGTTCCTTCAGCCAGGCGTCGTATCGCTCCTTGAACGCCAGATCGGCCTCGGCGGGGTCGACGATGTTCGCCCCCGGATCGATGCCCGCCTCCGCAGGATAAGGCTTGATCAGCGCCTGAGCGAAGCCATGGATCGTGCTGCAGGTCAGTTGGTCGAAATTCTCGCAAGCCCGATGGACATGGGCCTTCTGCGCCTCGCTGACGCCGTCCGGAAAAGCCTGTCTCAGGTCGCGAGGCACCTCGCCCCTGGAAAGCGCCGTCGTGAACCGCTCGATCCGGAGTCGGAGCTCGCTGGCCGCGAATTCCGTGAAGGTGACCGCGGCGATGTGCTTCGGTTCGACGCCGGCGGCGAACAGCACGGCGACCCGTCCCGCCATCACCGACGTCTTGCCGGAACCAGCACCCGCCTCGACCAGCAGGGTACGGTCGACGGCGGTCAGCGCAGTCATCCGCGCAGCCAGGTCGGGAATCACATTCATGGCTCCCCCCAGACCGCTGCGGCCGGGCCGAGCTTGTCCTTCGCCAACGGCAGCTTCCGCTGCAAATAGCCGGCGTTGGCCGGCAACGCGAATGTGTGATCGTTGTAATCGCTGGCGGCATCCTCGCCGGGCGGCGCCACGCCGGACAGCAACGCATCGCGTGACGCAGCTGCCGCGGTCGACACCTTCGTTAGCGCGCCAGCAAGGTCAGCAAGCGGAAACAGCGCCTGTTCGCCCTCGCCAGCGTTCGGATAAAGCAAAGACGCCTCGATCGCCACGTCGGTGCCGAGCAAAGTCTTGACGGCGAAGGCATAGAGGCAACGCTGCAACTCGGTGCCGCCCTTGATGATCACCTCGTTCATCTTCTTCGCGAGCTTGCCCGCTTTGTAGTCGACGACGCGGGCGCGCGAGTGGTCGCCCGCGAGATCAAGCCGATCAATCTGTCCTTTGATCAGGAGGCCGGTGCCCGGGATCTCAACAGTGACGTCGGTCTTCCACGGGAGGTCCCGACCGCTCTTGTCCGGATCGGTTTCGCCGAACGGAATCTCGCACCAAGTCTGCTGCCCAGGAAACTCGCCGACGTCATAGGCAAGCGCGACCGCCGCCAGCGCATGACCGCGGGCGGTCGTGCTCCGCCAGATCACGTCCGGCGGCACCGGCTGGGCATCCTCCCAGTCCGCGATGGTCCGGTCGCGCGCAGCGGCAAGCGCAGCCTCGATCTGGTGCTGGTCAGCGCCGGCCATGCCGCCGTCTGCTTCAAGGCGCTCAACGGCAACCCGGAGCAGGGCGTGAACAAGCGTGCCGAAGGCATTGGGATCGAGCGTCAGCGGTTCGTCGGCATCCTCCGGCGCCTTCCACCCAAGACCGTAGCGCCAGACGAAGCGGATAGGATCGCGCAACAGCATCTTCAACGACGTCGCCGACAGCGGCCGCTCGAACAGTTTGGTGAGCCGCGCATGCGCCGGCGCAATTAGGCCATCATGCTCCGTGATCTCGTTGCGATGCCAGTCCCGCCAGCACGCCAGTCCCGAGACAGCGATCGGCAGCTTCATGAATTCCGACGGACGGGCCAGAAGCCGATCGGACTCGCTGGCGGCGTGGCCGGGCGTGCCGGCGTGGTCGAGATAAGTCTCCGTCATCTCCGCAATCAGCGGCGATCGGCCGAGCATGCGGCCTTCGGCGTCGCGCCGGCTGAACGAGATCGCGACGCTCCGCGCCGTCGTCACGATGGTCCGAAAATCCCGTTTGTCGCCGTCCGCCACCGGAAGCGGATCGAGCTTCTCGATTGGCAGCACGTGATCCGGAATAAGCCGGTCCTCCGAAATCCGCCGCGGCCAGCGGCCGGCATTCAGCCCCATCAGCCAGACGTGCGGGCGCGGCGACGACGCCAGCGCAATCGCCGACGTCCAGATCGCGTTGGCGGCGGGCTCGATGTTGTCGTCGATGCGCAAGCGCGCTAAGCTCACCGGAAGTGCCTGAGCCGGCCCCTCCCGCAGCGCGCGCTGCCATAGCGACCGTTGCAATCCGCTCAACAGCGTCTCGCCGGCCTCTTCCGCCGCCTCGGCGCCGCGGTCGAGGAGCCGGATCACTGCCATCACGTCGGCGGACCTATTCTTGCCGTCGGGCCAGGCGGCGACGTCCGCCTGCGTCAGCACCCGCTCCCAGCGCTCGACCGAGGTCAGCGGGGCATCGGCAGGAAGGAGCCGCGTCCACTCTCTCGGCAGATCGCGCAGCGCGGGGCCACCCCGCAGCAACGCGAGCAGTCGGCGCACCCGCTCTTGCGACAAACCTTTGACCAGCACTTCGGCGAGCGCGCTGACCGCCTGCCCTTCGGCCGTCGTCAGCGCCTTGATGCCGCCAACGAAGTGGATCGGAAGGTTGCTGTCCCGCGCAGAAGAATACACATGGTCCGCATAGTCGCCCGGGCTCGACGACGCGATCGCTATGTCCGAAGCCGGTGTCTCTTTTGCCAGCAGCGCCCTCATCCAGCGAAACGCCTCGCCCACCTCATGAAGCTGGTTCGCGCAGGAGAATAGCTCCGTCGGTGGCTCGGCCGGCGGTGCCGTCACCACCCCGACCTTCGACCCCTTTAGCCATTCCGGAACATGCCTGGGGCCGGCAATCCAAGACACCTGGACGCTCTCGGCGAGCGCGATCAGGAGCCGCCGCCAGCACGGCGACATCTCGCTGTGGCCGTGGATTTCCAGTTGACCGATCACAGCCGGTGCGTGTCCGACCCGTTGCAGCGCCAACGCCACCAGATCGCCCGGGCGCCTCATCGACGCCGGCAGGCGCTGGACGACAACCTGCTCGAGCGATGCCAGCGCCGCGGTTCGCGGGTGGCCCACTTCCGACAAATCAACGCCGGCGCGCCATGCCTTGTCGAAAGTGGCGGTAACGGCCGCCGGCATTCCCGGCAGGTCCTTGATCGGTTCAAGCTCGCCCATCTCGACGTCCGGCAACGCGCCTCGGACTGTTTCAGTGAGCACGTCGATGTCGATTGGTCGCAGGAAGCCGCCCGCGAGCCTTGCGGCAAGCTGGCCCATCGTCATGACCTGCATGCCGGTCTCGTTGCGACGGGCGGCGTCCACCCGACTCATGTGGCCGGTGAGAAGCGAATGCACGATCAAGGTTCGACGGTGCTGCATGATTACGTATTACCCCTTGCATACCGATTCCTTCGACGACGTGCATCGAATCGACTGAAAACCAAGGATACGCGTCCCATGCGCGGAATCGAAATCTCAACTACGACTTAGCAGAGAACGTGAGGTTGGTTATCTGCACAAATCCAACATCGAGCAGCAGCATCGCCCGATTCTCGATAAACCGCTAGCTGGATGGGGATTGCGACAGGGACAGCATCTAGACCGACCTCGGGACTTAGTGGTGTTACAAAACAGTGCGGCCCGAAGATCGTCGCCGCACGCAAAATAGATTGCGGCAAAGAGTCAGAATATAGAGGCTCGCGCCGCGGCGTTAGGTTCAGCTATTTCTCGCAAGCTTTCGATTTTCTGAACAAGCCGACTGAATTCTCGCTCAGGGTCGCGATACCAATCGGTCGACCATACGCGGTGAATGCGCCAGTTCAATTCCTCGAGAACGCTCTGCCGCAAGCGATCACGATCGCGCGCAGATTTTGACGAATGATACGTCGCACCGTCGCATTCGAGGCCGACGATGTAGCTGCCAGGCTTGTCTGGATGAACGATACCTATATCGATTCGGTACTTGGCTACGCCGACCTGCGGATGGGCGACATAGCCGACCGACTTAAGGCGCGAGAGAAACCACCGTTCGAAATCGCTGTCTGGTTCCTGTCCAGTTTGCCGCCCGTGCTGGAACGCGCCGCTCGCCGCATATTCGAGAAACTCTTTGAGCACACGCACGCCACGTTGCTTGCCTTCGGCGACGATTTGGGAGGGATCAAGTGAAGTAAACAGCGCAAGTCTACGCTTTGCGCGAGTGAAGAGTACGTTCAAGCGGCGATGGCCGTAGGCCTTATTAATGGGACCAAAATTTTGGTGGAAAACCCCTTCGGCCGTTTTACCGTAGACCGTCGAGACAAGGATGATATCACGCTCATCGCCTTGTACGTTTTCGAGGTTTTTCACAAAGAAGGCCTCAAGCGTGCCGTCCCAATGCTGGCGGTAGGCCTGAATCTCGAGATCGGACGCCATTAATTCGTCCATCAGCGTCTCGATCAGCTCACTCTGAGCCTTATTGACGGCGACAATACCGATGGATCGATCTATCCGCTTTCTCATGAGAGAAGCGGCTTCCGCAACTATCGCCCGTGCCTCTTCTGGATTGCGACCTTGGCCCGCTTCGTAGCCACCGTCAGCGACCTTTTGGCAGGTAACTCCGAAATCGGGGTCGTCCAGAACCGGGCTCGGATAGACCAAAAGCCTGTCGTCGTAGAATTCCCGGTTAGAATAAGCGATCAGCGATTGATGGCGCGAGCGGTAGTGGACCCCTAGCATTCGCATTGGCCGCCAACAGCGCCTCCCCAGTTCAAGTATCGATTCCTCGGGTGAGTCTTCGATCTCTTCGTCGTCCCGGCTTTCCGCCGCTACAAAAAAATCGCTCGGCGGCAATTGTTCCGGATCGCCGACCACCACCGCCTGCGTGCAGCGGATCAGCGCTCCAAGCGCATCTTCGGGGCGCATCTGCGACGCTTCGTCGATAATGAGCAGGTCGAAGTGGTGTTTGCCGGGCTCTAGATACTGCGCGACCGACATTGGGCTCATCATGATGCAGGGCTTATAAGCGCGAATCGCCGCACCCGAGTTGCCGAACAAACGACGCAGCGCGATGCGCGGCTTCTGCAAGCTTGTCTGGTGATCGAGCATCTGGTTGTCGGTATAGTCGCGTGTCGACTGCGCGCGTTGGCCGACGGGAACGGGCCGGGTGAAAAGCTTCGCGGCCACAAGGCGGCGGTTCAACGAAAGGATTTCCTTGTCGAGTTCCTGAAACCGCTTGCGAACCTGTTCATGTGTGCTTCCGGTATGCCGCATCAAAGCCGGCTGCTCGCGCATTAGGTACGCTGCCGCCGACCGATAGAATGTGGCCTCCACAGTCCATGCGACGCCTTGGTAGCGCAGACCTTCCTTAGTCCAGGCGTCGATGAGGTCGCCGAGGCCAAGACGGCGCGCCTCGTCCTCCGTGGCGAGCAAGGTGATTTGCTTTTCGAGGTCGTCCGGCGCCTGTACCGCGCGCAACGCTTTATCGACGAGCCGTTCGATGAGAACAGCGGCGAATTCCCCACCGCACCAAGCAACCGGATCAATATGCAGCAACCCGTCAGTTCTCCCGCGGACCGGAACTTCGGCCTCTATGGCGCGTCCGAGCGCCACGGCCATCTTGGTGAGCGTCTCGATACGCGACGCGTGGGCCTGATGAAGTAGCCACTTGACAACGCTGGTGGGCAGCCCAGCGCGAGTAACCTCTTTGGCACGTTCGAGCGTTGCAAGAATGGTGCGCGCCCGGGCTGCTTCGTTATCCGCGGATACCACTCCGATCGCATGCGTGACGACCGTAGGTATTGCGAGCATAGCGCGGTTTTTCAAAGCTCTTCGTAGGGTCGTCGCCGCTTCGTTCAATTTCCCAACCGCGACGCCGGGCCTCAGCCCGGTTGCATCCACTTTCTGGAGCAAAGCTTCTAGTTGACCGGTGCGCTCGAATTCGGATCGTGCTTCTTGGCTGACCGACCTTTGTTTCGCGTAGCACGCGCTGAAAATACCGATGAGGTCGATCGCATCGGCGCAACTCGCCGCATCTGCCAAACTATGAATTTCCTCGGATGCACCCTCGAAGAGCAGCCGCCGTAACGCGCGCGCGCCGGTGACGACGAGTGGGGTTACTTTCTGAACGGCACGCATCCATTCGGCTACTGCGCAAATATCGGAAAATGGAGTGGCGATGCCGCGCCAATTCCGTCCAATGGCATCCTTAGCGTTCACGCAGCCTTCTAGCGCGTCCAGCGCTTCCTTCCACTTCGCTGCTGCGACAAGCCGCGCGGCACTTGAGGTAGATACATTCCTCTCGGCGGGGAACGCTTGCCGCCATGTGGCCTTGGCGCGCCGCCAATCGCCGCTCAAGAGCTTTCCTACCCACGAGGTACTCGTAATAATAGCGGCCGCCGCACGCATATCTCGGGCGGCAGGTAGAAATGCAGCAAAAGCCGGCGTCGGGGCTTCGCCAAACTGCGCTTCTGAAGCGGCAGCGGCCGCTTGCGAAGCGATGTCCTTGGCAACGTTAATATCTTCAATGACCCCGTCGTCAGCCAGTCGTGCTGACCGCAAATGGGCCTTCGCGTGAGGAAAGGTTTGAACGTTGCGAAGGAAGCTCGCCGCTAAGGCCTCGGCCCGAATGTCGATGTCAGCCCCGGGATCCCTGTCCGTGACACTCAAGACCTGCCGTATCAAAACAACCGCACGCTCCAGCCCATCGGCTCGGGTCCGGGACTCGGTGTGATGCGCTTTTAACTCCGCCAACGTGGCGGCTTGCACGCCTAGGGTTTCCGCCCACCCCACCAAGTCTGGCACGTCATTCAACTGGGACGACAATCTTTCGCGCTCGCACACCTCGTCGATCAACGCTTCGAGTTGGAGTGCCGACAGCACTAACTCCACCCAGCGCGATAAAGCATGCGCGGAGGATGGCTCAAGCGTCAGGGACAACAACGCGGGATCGACCTCTGCCTCAAGGGGGGGCAGCGATTGGACGCTCTCGTAAGCTTGCAGCGCGTCCTCGAGATTCTCGATCCCCTCCCATTGAGTCCCGACTCGAATGGCGCGGACTGCCTGCAACACCCGATCTAGGGTAGCCAACCACTCGGTCACCGCCTCGATGGCGCTTGCCCGGTCAAAGCGGGTGATGTTGAGATTGCCGACACCGCGCCAGGCTTGCCGGGCGGGTTCGGCGAAGTCGCCCATGGCAGTCGCCTGATCGTCCAGCGCTTTCCCTGCGCTCTTGAGCTCTCGCAGCCTGAAGCGGTCGATCAAGACAGGATCGGGGAAGCGGATCTCGACCGCCGCTGGCGGCACCCCGTTCGGCGGGACCGTCCGACTGGCATCGCCCCAGAGAATGTCGTGGGTTGTAAAGCCTGTATCGCCCGCTGCGGCATTCATCACGCCGGCATAGTCAGTTAGCCGCTGGCGCGCTTGCTGGAGCGCCGTCCGCGCTCGCTCGATCTCTTCACCGTTGGAGCGGATACGGCCTGCATCCATGCGCTCTTTCAGGGCGTGGAGCACCTGCGCCTTTGACGCCTTTGCGGAATGAACTTCAAGGCAGAAGAGGCCAAGCCCCATATGATCGAGCCGATCCTTCACCACCCCGAGAGCTGCCATTTTCTCCGAGACGAACAGAACGGATTTTCCCTCCCACATCGCATTGGCTATGATGTTGGTAATCGTCTGCGACTTCCCGGTGCCGGGCGGACCTTGAATGACAAGGCTTTTGCCCCCAGCGGCATCAATCACAGCGCTCACCTGCGATGCGTCCGCGTCGGTTACGAGCACCGGCGCTCGAGGCTCAACGTCTGGGTGATCGATATCGTGTACGGGGGCGAGCGTATTCAATTCACCGACCGGCGTGTCACCATAAATCTGTTGAAGCAACGCGTGTTCATCGGGGCGCACCGCAGCAGGCCACCGGTCGGGATCGAGGTCGGTCCACATCGCCTGCCGTGAAAACGAGAAAATTCCGATGGTGACCCAACGGCGTACGTGCCAGCGCGGACGGTTGCGCACGGCCTCGGCTACAAATGCGAGGTAATGTTCCGCGCCTTGCTCCGGATCATATTCGGGCAGCTCGATTCCGTGCTGCCGCAGCTTCTCGCGCAGGGCGACGTTCGTGGTCTCGTCATCGTCGCGGCCGACGATTGAGAAGACGTATTCGCCACCGGCGACACGTTTCTCCATGTTGATTGGCAATAATAATAGAGGTGCGTAGGCCGGTGTAACACCGTCGTCGGTTTCGTACCATTCTAGGAAGCCAACCGCGCATGACAACGCGCTGATGCCCGCGTCTTCTTGCAAAGTGCGCGCGCTTGCGTGGATAGCGGAGAGCTTAGGCTCGAGCCGGTCAGGGAAAAAAAGTGTTTGAATCTTCGTCTGTCCTGCGGCCACACTCCCGTTCGCGCCGGCTTCGAGATCATAGGACGGGTTGATACCCAGTTCCTGCGCGCGAACTTTCGGATCCGTAGCCGCTCGCCATTCTGGCATCCCAAGCTGCGTGCGCAAGCGATCCCGCAGAGAACGCTCGGCAGCTTTATCTTTACTGCGACGTCGACTGCCCGCAGCGCGCTTCGCGTCTTCCGCCGCAAGCCATTCGGGATCGACGGCTTTGGCTTCCTTCAGCTTCGCGCGGAAAATATCGGTGTCTTCATCACGCGGGATGGTTTCAACCGGGGGCAACGGCAGCAGATCGATGCTTTTCTCGGACGCAAGACATTCAACCACCGCACCTGGCAATTGATGAACAACGCGGACATGGCGGCTTGAGGATTCCGAATGGCGATAATTCAACATGCCATTGCGGAGGCTCAAATCGATCAGCTTTTCGCGGGCTTTTCGAATGCCCTGCCGCACCATTCCGGCGATGGTTACATTTTCTTCGTCGGTATCGAACTCCGACGCTTTGGCCGCGCCCTGCTGCGTGAAAGACATATACGAGACTAACCTGAACGTGCGCCTGCGCTCCCCGAACGCAGGGTCACTGGTCCGATAGTACGAGATCAATTCAGCTTCAGCACGCAGAAAGCGTGCACTTGCCCAAAGTATTTTTTCATTCCGCTTTAGGATTTTGCAGCGGTCGCGCTCCCCAATCAGGCTCCATATCGAAACAAGGTGATCATCGTCTTCATCCAAGCCGGCCTTTTCCAAACGGGGCCGATTGTATTGTCATGCCACGCTTGAACTCGCTGTCGAAGACGTTGGGATTTTTGCCAAATGCAAACACTGAAACTCCTCCTGCGTGATGCTCCCGGCGAGAAGTTCAAGAATCCACGCCCGACAAAACCGGCACGCACCGCGCACCGCCTGATCCCGTCGCCGTCCGTCGCCCGCTGGCGAACGGGTGTCCGCCGCCTGGCATCTTCCCATTTTCTCCGAATGATCCGCTTGCCTGTGAATCGGCACAGGGTCAGATCGCTGCAGGTACCGGCAGTAACGCCATAAAGACAATCGGAAAAAAGCCGATCGGAGTGGGTCACGATCGGCGCCGATCGTGACCCCACTCCGACGCAGATTCCGTTACTTCTCACAAGGATTACCACTGCCAGCTTCAAGGGGTTTTGTTCAGCGCCGGTTTACAGAGCAATACGAACCAGTTGAGCAACAAGATTGCTCAGAAAGGACTGGCTTTGCTGCGGCAACGGAGCGTTACTATGGCTGTTATAGCGAGCGAATAGGCTCGTCAGGATCATGCCCCGCCGGCTTTTGGCCACTGCGGGGTCGCGGCGGTGGGGCGCGATGGATGCCCCGCAACGACGGAGATCCTCATGACGAAAGCCAAAGCAAAGCAGCCAGCTGCGACCAGACCTGCCTCAAAATTAGCTGCTACCCGATCCGTTAAAGCCAAACAAGTTGGCACCAAGACAAAAAGGCCAGCGGCATCGAAGGTATTGCCGGCTGCCGACTCATCCGCCTTGCCAACGAAAGCATCAGGCGCTCGCGCCGATTCCAAGCAAGCTCGGGTACTCGCTCTGCTGCGATCGACAAACGGCTGCACGATCGAAGCCATCGTTAAGGCGACGGGTTGGCAGCAGCATTCGGTGCGTGGATTCTTTGCCGGTGTCGTTCGCAAGAAACTGAAGCTCGATCTTGATTCCGAGCTTGTTGATGAGGTCCGACGCTATCGCATCAAACCTACAGCGGATGGGGTCAGCAAATCGGCTAAGGCCGCCTAATCGATGGTGCCTCGAAGACAATCACGTCGCACCATTGATGCGGCATCTCTTGAGATCGAGATCGCGCGTCTGGGTGATCTTGATCTCAAGGCCCTTCGCCTCCGATGGGAGGGTGTGACGGGTCGCTCGGCACCAGTTCACCTACTGAGGCATCTGCTGTACGCAATGCTCGCGTATCGCATCCAAGCCGATGCCTTCGGCGATCTTGATGCGGGGATGGTGCAGATGTTGAAGGCTGCCGTTGGATCAGGCGGACCGGCTGCGATCACCAAACTTACCGACAAGCTCGATCAGCGCAACCAGGAGCTCGCGCCCGGCGCGATCTTGACCCGCGAATGGAATGAACGAGACCATCGGGTGATGGTGCTCGCCGATGGCTTTGCCTTTGAGGGTAAAACCTATGACAGCCTGTCCAAGGTCGCCTTTGCCATCACCGGGACCAAATGGAATGGACCGCGGTTCTTTGGCCTGCGGGCAGCAACTGCGAGGCCGCAATGACGTCGGCTGGCAAATCCGCCCGGTGTGCGATCTACACCCGCGTCTCGACCGATGCTGGGCTCGATCAGGAATTCAACTCGCTTGATGCCCAGTATGATGCGTCCGAAGCCTATATCCGCAGCCAGGCGCATGCAAACTGGACGCTGATCAAAATGCGCTATGACGATGGAGGGTTCTCGGGCGGATCAACCGACCGCCCTGCCCTTCAAAAGTTGCTCGATGATGTCAGGGCACGCAAGATCAATGTCATTGTCGTCTATAAGGTCGACCGCCTGACACGTTCTCTGGCCGACTTTGCCAAGCTGGTTGAACTGTTCGACGCTCATGGCGTGTCATTCGTCTCGGTGACCCAGCAGTTCAACACGACGACATCGATGGGCCGTTTGACCCTGAATGTTCTGCTGTCTTTCGCTCAGTTCGAACGCGAGGTCACAGCCGAGCGCATCCGCGACAAGATCGCCGCCTCCAAGCGCAAGGGCTTGTGGGTCGGAGGAATGGTTCCGCTCGGTTACTCGCTCAACGATGGCAAGCTCTCCATCCACCAGGACGAAGCAAAAACCGTCCGGCTCATTTTCGAGCGTTACCTTGAATTGGGTAGCGTCAATCGGTTGGTCGCTGATCTCAAGACCAAGGGACTGACCTCCAAAGTTCGCAAGCTCTCGAGCGGTGCCATCCGGGGCGGCGTGCCGTTCACCCAAGGCCCGCTGTTCTATATGCTGCGCAACCGGTTCTATATCGGCGAGGTTACATTCAAGGGTGAGGTCCTGCCCGGACCACAACCGGCTTTGCTTGAGCGATCCCTGTTCGATGCCGTTCAGGCAAAGCTGACCGAACAATGGTCGCATCGGACGAGAGCCAAGCAAAAATCCAAAGCGCTTCTATCGGGACTGCTGTTCGACGATGCTGGCAACAGAATGGTCCCAACTCACGCGACCAAGAACCGCGTGCGGTACCGCTATTATATGTCCCAACCGCTGCAACGCGGTCATTCCGATGATCCGGTGGGGTCCATCTCTCGCGTCCCCGCAGATCAGATCGAGGCGCTGGTCACCAACGCCGTGCGTGGCCGACTGATGGAGTCAGACGACCGGTCACAGTTGCTCTCGGAACAAAATGCCGTTTCAACCCATGTCGCAAAAATCGAGGTTCGCGCCAAACGCTTGGCTGTCACCCTTAAGGCGATTGAACCGACGCCAGATCATGATCGCGAATTGGCTCAACACGACGATGCTGGCACCACGCTCGATCAAGGCGAGGTCATCCTGATTCCCTGGACCAAGCCGCCGATGCGCAAGTTCCGAGACGTGATCCAACCCGCATCCGCTTCGACCCAGCGAACACGACCGATCCGCGCAGAGCGTCGCGCTGGCCTGATCCGCGCCATTGCACGCGGCCGGCAATGGCTGGACGAGATCGTCTCCGGACGATTAACAATCGAAGACATTGCGGTCAGGCAAAAATGCAGCGTTCGGCAAATCAATCTGACGCTGTCGATGGCCTTCCTCGCGCCGCCACTGGTCAAGGCCGCAATCGAAGGTCGCCTGCCCCGTGGCATAGGCATCGCGGAACTACGCGATGCACCTCCCGAGTGGTCGAAACAGTATACAAAGCTTGGATTGCCAACGCTTTAGTTATGTTTTCCGGAAATGGCGGCTGCGCATACCAACCTTGTCACTTTTGGTGTTGGTATCGTTTCAGATTGGCGTGTTGAAGGTGCTGTCTGCGCACCCGGATGGTCGTGGCGACCCTCGACGCGATCAAGCGCAATCCGCAAACGCCGCCCTCGCGTGAATGGAGTATTCAGCTTCGGCGGCTTGCGACACTCGCTCCCAAAACCGACGCCTTCTCCGCAGGACTGATCCTTCGTATCCCGTCAAGTTTGGCAGGTCACCGAAGCAGGCCAGGACCATTCAGGCGCGGTTGCAATCCGGCGAAGCGACCGAGGCGCCAAACCCCTCGTCACAGCAAAATACCCCATCCGTCCGCAACGACCACTCGTCTGGCATCATCCAGTGTCACGCGCCGGGGATCTGCGCCACGCGTGGCAGCAGGCCGTTTATTCTGAGCCGAATGGAACCGTGCCAGGAACGGGAATTTTTGGACGAGAGACAGGGGCCCAAAAATGGACAGATCCACGAACGGAGACAGCCACCCACAAAACCAAGGTCGGAAAACCCCGCCAACGGCGGGCCTTTTCTATCAGTCTCTATACAATGACAAAATTGTAGACTGGGTGGTGGAGCTGACAGAGATCGAACTGAGTGCCCTACCACCCAGTCTTCGAACTAATCTCTCGTTCCCAGGAACGGGAATTTTTCCAACAGAGACTGACGCTGAAAAATAGCAAATTTTAGGAACAGAGACGGAGACCGCAAAAATGCGCGCGCGCCTGCCCTATAAAATAGGCCATTTGCTATTTTTACGAGAAATATCAGACACTTAGTACTGGATGGTGGGCGCGACAGGGATCGAACCTGTGACCCCTACCATGTCAAGGTAGTGCTCTCCCGCTGAGCTACGCGCCCGGAAACTTCCGCATGGGGTCGCCGCGTCCTATATCGGCTCCGGCGCGGACAGGCAAGGACGAGTAAAGCCCGAATCAGGCCGCCAGCATCTTGTTCACTTCGCTGACCAATTCTCGCAAGTGAACGGGTTTGGAGAGCACCTTGGCATTCTTGGGCGCCTCCGAATCGGAATTCAGCGCCACGGCCGCAAAGCCGGTGATGAACATGATCTTGATGTCGGGATCGAGCTCTGATGCGCGACGCGCCAGCTCGATCCCGTCCATTTCCGGCATCACGATATCCGTGAGAAGCATTTCAAATGGCTCCTCGCGCAGTCTCTGATAGGCTGACAGACCGTTGTCATAGGATGACACCTTGAAACCGGCGTTTTCCAGCGCCTTGACCAGAAATCGGCGCATGTCGTTGTCGTCTTCGGCGAGGAGGATTTTGTGCATGGCGATGGTGTCGGGGCCCGGCTTGGAGGAGCAGTCGCCCCACTAAGCCTGATGGTTGGTAAATTTGGGGTGAAGGCGAACTTTGGCTTGGCAGAATGGCTGCGATTATCGACAATGCAGGCCCATAAGACGTCTGTCCAGACGACGTTCGGCAGGCGGCGGCGCAATTTCAGGGACGACGCCCGGCGATGACCCAGTTTGACGGCGGCCAGCCGCCTCCTTTCGAGATCGCGGAGCCGGCGATATGGCGGTCTCCCATCATCTTTAATTCCCCACATTCCGGCTCGGTCTATCCGGAGCAATTCCTGGTCGCGTCGCGAATCGATCTGGCCAGCCTGCGCCGGTCCGAAGATTCGTTCATGGATGAACTGATCGGAGGCTTGGCCGCCAGCTTTCCAGTGGTTCGGGTCAACTTTCCCCGCTCCTACGTCGATGTAAACCGCGAGCCTTACGAACTCGATCCCCGGATGTTCACCGGACGGTTGCCGAGCTTCGCCAATACGCGATCGATGCGGGTCGCGGGCGGCCTCGGCACCATTCCGCGCGTGGTCGGCGACGGCCAGGAGATCTATCGCGAGCGCCTCAGCGTGGACGACGCGCTCGGCCGGATCGAGTTGCTCTACAAACCCTATCATCGCGCGCTGCGCCGGCTGATCCACAAGGCCCACCAGACGTTCGGGACGGCCATTGTTGTGGATTGCCACTCGATGCCATCGGCCGGCATCTCGCACGACGAACCGAGGCGGCCGGATATCGTGATCGGTGATCGCTATGACACCAGTTGCGCGCCGTTGCTTCCGAACGTCATCGAGGACGTGATGAGCGGCCTCGGCTATTCGGTCGCACGCAACAAACCCTATGCCGGCGGGTTCATCACCGAACATTACGGCAATCCGGCCAGCGGACTGCACACGGTTCAGCTCGAACTCAACCGCGCGGTCTACATGGACGAACGGCGGCGCGAGCGCGGTCCGCGCTTCCGGCAGGTTGCAGCGGATTTCACGACGCTCGCCGATGCGCTTGCCGCCATCCCGCTCGGCGATCTCGGGGCGTTCCGGTCTGCCGCGGAGTAGGTCGTCGGCCGCTCACGTCGCCGCCCGGCGGATCGACAAGCGAACCTCTAAATCTGAAACGGGGCGGAAAAGAAAAAGGGCCGCTCGTCAAAACAAGCGGCCCAAGTCTAGGGAGGAAACGCCCAAGGAGGGCAGCGATAGCGCAATGGCTACCGCACCGCAGCAATATGCGACTGCGCTGCACAAAACGCAAGGGGATTCGGACGATCTCTTTCAATAATTATACATAACTTCATGTCTTCGAGCGTCAACGCATACAACTAGTTTGTTAAATGATAACATATATTTAAGCAGATTCCGGCATGATTGTCACGATCCGGCCGCAATACTTGAGGCCGCGATTTCCGGTCTGCCGACCCGCGAATATAATCACATGCCACACCCACGGACGAATGATTCGAGCGCGGGATAACTACTCCGCAATGGAATTGCAGACGATGCGGCCTCCGATCTGGGCATGTATAGGAGACGTTCAGCTTGGGGCGCGCGCGCAGTGCGATCGCCGCCCGGTGAGGTAGAAGCGTGACGGTGATCGATTTTACTGCCTTCATAGATCGTCTCGCGACGGCCTCGGGCGAAACCATCCTGCCGTTCTTCAGAACGTCTCTTCTCGGCGTCGAAAACAAGTGCGTCAGCGGTTTCGATCCGGTCACGGAGGCGGACCGGGCAGCCGAGGCGGTCATGCGCCGGATGATCAAGGCGAGCTTTCCGCAACACGGCATCGTCGGCGAGGAATTCGGCAACCAGAACGAAGACGCCGAATATGTCTGGATGCTGGATCCGATCGACGGCACGAAATCCTTCATCGCCGGCTTTCCGATCTGGGGCACGCTGATCGCGTTGCTTCATCGCGGCTTGCCGGTGTACGGCATGATGCACCAGCCCTACATCGGCGAGCGGTTCAGCGGCGACAACGGCTCCGCGAGCTATCGCGGCCCTTCGAGCGCGCGCAAACTCGCGGTGCGCCGGTGCGCCTCGCTGAACGAGGCGACATCGTTCACGACCAGCCCGCTATTGATGAATCCCGACGATCGCGCAGCCTTCGGCAGTGTCGAGGCCGAGGTACGGCTGACGCGCTACGGCGGCGACTGCTATTCCTATTGCATGCTGGCCGCGGGCCATCTCGACCTCGTTATCGAGACGGAACTGAAACCCTATGACATCGCCGCATTGATCCCGATCGTCAGCGGAGCGGGCGGCTTGATCACAACATGGGAGGGCGAGCCCGCGCAGGGCGGCGGCCGCATCGTCGCCGCCGGCGACCCGCGCGTGCACGAGGCCGCGCTCAAGCTGCTGAATCGCTAGGCCCGCGCCAAGCCAGGTCCTAGAGCGAACCGACCTCGCCGCTCCGATGCGCAACCTGGCAACCGCTTGTCACTGCATCGACAGGGCTGCCTGTCCTTGTGCAGGTATTGCCAGGCTCCGGCGGCATCCAGCACCGCGGCGCGATCGTCGTTCGGGTAGCCACGGAATCTCAAGGTGAGCGATCGGTGGGCCGGACACTTGCGGTAACACAGTTGCGATCCAGCCGGGCTTTAATGCAGAAGCCCCGTTTTACGTGGACGTGACGTTATCGGCGAAAAGCTGTTCGTGCGTGATCGGCGACGACATGCTCATCCGGCGGCTCGGATTGTTTCGTTCACACCAGTAATAAAGGCATGAATCACCTTTTCGACCTCATGCGGGACCTCGGCATTATACGGTCCCTTGAGTTGAATGAGCTTGTAAGGCGGTCTTTTGCCAGATGGCAATTGAAGAAACTCGCCCGACGCAAGCAAGAAGCCTGACTTGCCGACCTCGAATGTCGCGACTCGCCGGCCGTCTCGGCGCACCGAGAAAATGCGGCTGAATCCTCGTATGACATTCCCCGCGTAGCTCGCGACGCAATGATGCATATCCGCGCTCTCGGCGTGAAGCGCCGCGCCGGACTGGAGCGCGACAATTTCGTATCCCTCGATGGTCACGCTGCCCGGCAGGTCTCCGTAATCGATCGCATCGTCCCATCCCATCTTATGGGTTAGAAAGTATGCCTTCTCGTTGCTCGCGCGCGCGAGTTCCTCATGCCATTCGAGCGCGGCCCGGAAAGCACGTTGATATCTCCACCGTCGATTGAAACTATCGATATGAAATGCCGCGTAATCCGCAACAGTGGATGCCTGATCCAGAGTGCCATCTGCCATGCTTCTCGTATGATCGCCCATTGCGCATACGGCCCAGTCAAAAAGTGCCTTGGCACTCTGCTCACGACGACACATTGCGTCGGACCATTCACCGAGCGCGCGCAGCCAGCTGTGCTGCTTGCGGATAGAGGTCGGAATCGCCTGCGCCAGCGGCGACGGCGGAATGTCGCACAAATTCGTAATGACCTGATATTCGGTCGGGCCGGCGCGGAACGCTTGCCCTTTGAGCGCCCGTAACGGGCGGACGAGTCCATAGTATCTCAAGAGATCGCGCAATTTCGGGCGGTCATGGATGATCGCCTGCCAATTCTGCAGGACAAATTCTCGTTCCGTTGGCCGGCAGCACTCCATGCCCTGCGCCGCCGCGACCACAAGGACCGGAGCTTGCCTCAGATAGTCGATCGCGAACGGTTCGACCACGACCATCGTCACGGCCGCGATAGCCAATGGCTTTACCGAGAACATGTCCTCGACCTGATGCGCGCTGATCTGGACCCACGGTTCGTTTCGCAGGACGCCGTTCGCTGCGAGTTCGGGAGCGAGCCATTGCAGCAGGCTTTTCTGTCGATCATCCTTCATGCGAGGACCTGATTACCATATGATCCGGCGCTGGAACCCGTTGACGGATGAGATTATCGGTTCGCCGGATGCCCGCGTCAAATAGTCAGCTTTTTGCTTCCTGTTCGCGTTCGCAGATAACCGTCGGTGATGCGCGGCGCCGGACGCTCGGAAACGTCGACAAACGGATTGAACCCATCCTCGCTCATGCTTTGGAAATCTCGACGTCGGAACACGCCCTTCGGACCGCGGCCGAATCCAGGCTCATCGTGTCCTCACATGAGCACATCAGGATTTTTTGGGGTCGATCCGCCATTGCCGCTACCTGCGCTTATCGCTTATCACACAGCACTCGTATCGGAAGTCGGAAGCCTATAGCTATATCGGAACGAATGAAATAGTCGCCAGAGGTCGTCTTGCCGCCGACCATGCGTGTTCGCGTAACCTGCAAACAGGTTCTCGATCAGCCGCCGCCGTTTACGCTGGTGACGCTGGTCGGACGCGCGTGGGGAAAACGCTTCATCGCGTTGTCGGGCGAAGAGCGCATCGTCTACAATCAGAACCTCACTTATGTCGAGGAAGAGTCGACGCGGCACAAGCGCAAGGGGGAAGGCGATGACGATTGAGATTCCGCCGACCCCGGGCGTGCTGCTCGCCGGCGGCCTTGCGCGACGCATGGGCGGCGGCGATAAGCCGATGCGGACGATCGGCGGCCGAACCGTTCTGGAGCGCGTCATTGCGCGGCTGAAGCCGCAATGCGACGGGATCATCCTCAACGCCAATGGCGATCCCGGAAGGTTCGCTCCATTCGGGCTCACGGTCGTCGCCGACAACGTGCCCGATTTTCCCGGACCGCTCGCCGGTATTCTTGCTGCGCTCGACTGGGCGGCCGCGAACCGCCCCGAGGTCGAATGGGTGCTAAGCGCCGCCGCGGATTGCCCGTTCTTGCCGCGCGATCTGGTCGTGCGCCTGCATCAGCGCCGCGCGGAAGAAAAGGCCCAACTCGCGGTCGCCGTGTCCGGCGGACAATCGCATCCGGTGATCGGGCTCTGGCATGTCGGCCTGCGCGAGGAACTGCGCCGTGCGCTGGTCAATGAAGGCATCCGCAAGGTCGACCGCTGGACCGCACGTTACCCGCTCGCGGCCGTAAGCTGGCCGATAGAACCGGTCGATCCGTTCTTCAATGCCAATACGGTCGAGGACATCGAAGAAGCGGAGCGGCTGGCGGCCCTCGATGGGGATGAGAGCGGGATGAGGAAAGGTGTGTAGCGGTTTTCCGCCCGCATCCCGCTCCGCATCACCGCCGTTTTCATCTATCGCCGCAGCGGATCGCGCGGTTGGTATCGTAGATCGCGGCGGCCCGGAGCGGTGAACCCGGCTGCACCAGTTCCTTCCGGCAACACTGACTTCCGCGATGCCGCATGCCGCCACCATGCCGATCTCGCGCGAACCGAGTACCGCTCCATCGATCGTTACACCGGCACCCGCACCGTTGCGCGCAGACCACCCATCGGACTGTCGCCGAGCGTGATGTCGCCGCCATGGGAGCGCGCGATGTCGCGCGCAATGGCGAGGCCGAGGCCGGAGCCGCTCTCGTCCTGATTGCGCGCGCTGTCGAGCCGCAGGAACGGCTTGAAAACTTCCTTGCGCATGTCCTGCGGGATGCCCGGACCGTCATCGTCGACCATGACCGTGAGCCAGCGATGATCGCGATGGCCGTTGATCGCGATGGAATCGCCATGGCGTGCCGCGTTCGACACCAGATTACCGAGGCAGCGCCTGAACGCCGCCGGCTTGACGGTGACAACGGGCAGTCCGTAAAAAATGCTCGTTGCGGCGTGACCGTTGCGCTCGGCGTCGCTGCGCAACTCATCCAGCGCGGCGGCCATGTCGGTCGGCTGCGCCGGCTCGCCGCTGTCGCCGCGCGCGAAGGCAAGATAGGCCTCCAGCATGCCCGCCATCTCATCGACATCCTTGCGCATACCGTCAACTTCCGGACTGTCGCCGATCAGCGCCAGTTCCAGCTTGAAGCGGGTCAGGATGGTGCGCAGGTCATGCGACACGCCGGCCAGCATCGCGGTGCGCTGCTCGATGCTGCGCTCGATACGCATCTTCATTTCGATGAACGCCTGCGCGGCGCGCCGGACCTCGCGCGCTCCGCGCGGACGGAAGTTCGGCGCGTCGCGGCCCTTGCCAAAACTCTCGGCGGCATCCGCCAGCCGCAGGATCGGCTTGATCTGATTGCGCAGGAACAGCACCGCGACGAACAGCAGGATCGAGGACGTGCCCAGCATCCAGAAGATGAAGATTTGAGAGTTTGAGGCATAGGCGGCGCTGCGCTGCGCGAACACCCGCATCACCGCGTCATCGAGCTGGATCCTGATCTCCACCAGATTGGACCGGCCGACCGTGTCGATCCAGAACGGCTTGCCGATCTGCCTGCTGATCTGCACTGAGAGCGACTGGTCGAGCAGCGAGAAGAACGGCTTCGGCCCGGGCGGCGGCATATCGCCCGGCGGCAGAAAATCGACCACGAGCCCGAGCCGCTGCTGTGCGATGCGCCGGATCGTCGCGCGATCCTTGTCCTGCGGGTAGTCCTTGTAGACATCGATCAGCGCGGCGACATCCTGCACGACCGCCGCCGACAGCCGTCGCGTCACCGTGTTCCAGTGCCGCTCCATGAACACGAAGGCCACCACCGATTGCAGCACCACCATCGGCACGATCATGATCAGCAGCGCGCGGGCATAGAGTCCCTTGGGCATCCAGTTCTTGAACGCCCGCTCGATCCGGCTATTGGCTACCGAGACGCGCCGGGACGCGGTGCGGATCAGCGTCAGGCCGGCGTCGAGCGTGCTCATCATCGGCAGCATCGGCAGCTCAAGGCGCTGCGACAAGGCGATAGCCGACGCCGCGCACCGCCTGGAGGAACAGCGGATTGGCCGGATCGCGCTCGATCTTCCGCCGCAGCCGGTTGATCTGCACGTCGACGGCGCGCTCGTTCACGGTGCCGCCGCCGTTCAGTTCGCCGCGGCGAACCGTCTCGCCGGGCGTGGCGGCGAGCACGCGCAGCATCTCGCGCTCGCGATCGGTGAGATGAACGACGTCGTCGCCCTGCCGCAGCTCGCCGCGCTCCAGATGATAGACGTAAGGCCCGAACGCGATCGATCCGGCTCGCACCGTCGGCAGCGGCATCGTACGCTTGAGGATGTTCCCGATCCGCAGCACCAGTTCGCGCGGCTCGAACGGCTTGGCGACATAGTCGTCGGCGCCGATCTGCAGGCCCTCGATGCGGCTCTCGGCCTCGTGCCGGGCCGTCAGCATGATGATCGGCACCGAGGACGAGACGCGGATGAAGCGGGCGAGATCGAAGCCGGTTTCGCCGGGCATCATGATGTCGAGGATCAACAGATCGAAATACAGCCCGAGCAGTTTCGAGCGGGCGTCCCTGGCGCTCATGGCGGTGGTGACGCGGTACCCCTCCCCCACCAGAAAGCGCGACAGCAGATCGCGGATACGCCGGTCGTCGTCGACCAGCAGCAGATGCGGGGCGTCGTCGGCCGGCCTCACCGGCGGCCGCACGACTCCTGCCGTTTGCGTGACCGTCATGCCTTCACCATTTTGCCGTCGACCCGCAGGATCGCCTCCAGCACCTTGTCGGGATCGTCGTGGTCGATCATCCCGAGCAGAAATTTGCGCACCGCCTCGGCGCCGGACGCGTCGAGGCCTCGCAACGCACGCATGATGCGGTCGGTCTGCAGACCCGCGAGTTGCGCCACTAGCGCCTCGCCTTTCGGGGTGGCGAAAAGAAGGCGCTGGCGCCGGTCGGCGTCGCCGGCCTTCTGCACGATATAGCCCTCATCGAGGAGCTGCTTGAGAACCCGCCCCAGCGATTGCTTGGTGATGCGCAGCACGTCGAGCAGATCCGCGACCGCGAGGCCGGGATAACGGTGGACGAAATGCATCACGCGATGATGCGCGCGGCCGAAACCGAATTTTTCCAGCACATGATCGGGATCGCCGACGAAATCGCGATAGGCGAAGAACAGCAGTTCGATGATGTCCCATCGCGTCTCCGCGGGTCGCCTGCCCGATGCTTCCGGACCGGCAGCAACCATGACGGTTGGGATCGAGAAATTTATGTCAGTCATATTGACATATCTTGGTTCCAATGTTACGAGGCTGCCATTCGTGGCGAAATATTATAACGCTTCGTCCCGGAGCCGGCCTGATCTTCGAACGGCGAGGCCAGGCGGCCGAGAATTGTTTCGGCCGTAACGATCGTCGGGCGGCATTTCGGCCAACATACTGGACTTCGCGCCTTCCGCCAAAGCTGAAACCGGCTTTCGGACCGGTGGGCAAGAGCCCAGGATCCGAACCGATCGGTGGCGTGGACTTGACATTCGCGACCCGCCTTGTCGAAAGGTCTGACAGCGAATGTCAATTCATAACCCCACAGGAAAACTTGCAGTTGCTGGTGGTCCGTAATTCCAGCATTTGCGAAAGTGCCTGCCGCAAGGGATGCGAATGCTAGAATCGGACCACCAGCCCGCCATCGGGACTGCTGCAAAGCCGGGAGAAGACCCATGGGAGTTTCGCTCGATACGATCGATGGTGCGATGGCGTTGAAATTCGACGTCCAGCCGACGGTCAATCCGACACTCGCGACTGCACGCGCAGAAAAGCTCGCCAACCCCGGTTTCGGCCGGGTGTTTACCGATCACATGGCCGTGGTGCGCTACAATCAGGCGAAGGGCTGGCACGGCGCGCGCGTCGAATCCCGCGCCAGCTTCCCGCTCGACCCTGCGACTGCCGTCCTGCACTACGCGCAGGAGATTTTCGAAGGCCTCAAGGCCTACAAGCGTGACGACGGCGGCGTGAACCTGTTCCGCCCCGACGCCAATGCGAGACGCTTCCGCAATTCGGCCGAGCGCATGGCGATGGCGCCGCTCCCCGAGCCCGTGTTCATCGAAGCCATCAAGCAGCTCGTGCGCGTCGACCGCGCCTGGATTCCGGGCGGTGAAGGCAGCCTGTACCTGCGGCCCTTCATGATCGCGAACGAGGTCTTCCTCGGCGTGAAGCCCTCGGCGGAGTACATCTTCGCCGTCATCGCCTCGCCGGTCGGCTCCTATTTCAAGGGCGGTCCCGCGCCGGTCTCGATCTGGGTGTCGGAAAACTACACGCGCGCGGCGGTCGGCGGCACCGGCACCGTCAAATGCGGCGGAAACTACGCCGCCAGCCTGCGCGCGCAGGCCGAAGCCATCGATCGCGGCTGCGATCAGGTGGTTTTCCTGGACGCGATCGAGCGCCGCTACATCGAGGAACTCGGCGGCATGAATATCTTCTTCGTGTTCGACGACGGTTCGCTCTCGACGCCGCCGCTCGGCACCATCCTGCCGGGCATCACCCGCGATTCGATCATCACGCTCGCAAAGGAGTCCGGTACGCGCGTGCGCGAGGAGCCCTATACAATCGACCAGTGGCGCACTGATGCCGCCAGCGGCAAGCTGAAAGAAGCCTTCGCCTGCGGCACCGCCGCTGTCATCTCGCCGATCGGCAAGGTGTGCTCGGCGCACGGCGATTTCACCATCAATGGCGGCGCCGCCGGTCCCGTCGCGATGGGCTTTCGCAAGAAGCTGGTCGACATCCAGTATGGCCGCGCGGCAGACGCGCACAACTGGACCCGCAAGGTGCTGTGAGCGCCGGCAGCGCGTTCGTTCGGCTTCTTTTGCGGTTAGGCCTCGCGATACTGCATGTCCTTTAGAGGCACCAGACCGAGCCGCTCACGTCTGATCCAGCGCGAGATCATCAGGACGGCCACCACCGCGAGGCCCGACGCCAGGCCAATCCAGATGCCGATGCCCCGAAATCCCAGTTTGAAGGCAAACAGCAAGCTCAGCGACATGCCGAAGCCCCAATAGCCAAGACCGGCATAGATCATCGGCACGCGGGTATCCTGCAAGCCGCGCAGCATACCGGCGCCGACCACCTGCGCACCGTCGGCAATCTGAAACACCGCCGCGCAGGTCAGAAACGACGCCGCGAGTCCGATCACTTCGGCATTCGCCGCATCGTTGACGTCGATGAATGCGCCGATCAACCATCGCGGCGCGGCAATCATCAACACGCTGGTGTTGGCCATGAAAGCAATCGCCAGCGCAAACGACGCCCATCCGGCGCGGGCGACCCCATCGCGGTCTCCGGCGCCGTAAGCGCGACCGACACGCACCGTTGCGGTCTGCGCCAGTCCCATCGGCACCATGAAGGAGACCGACGCGATCTGAATCGCAATGGCGTGAGCCGCGATCGAGGCCGCGCCGAACTGCCCCATCAGGAACACCGCGGCATTGAACACGGTGATCTCGAAGGCGAGCGCAGCGCCGATCGGCAGTCCGACGCGCCACAGCGTGACGAGACGCGGCCAATCGGCGCGCCACCAGTTGCCGAACAGATGATAGCGACGAAACTTATGGCCACAGCTCGCCACCAGCGCCAGCCCGACGAACAGGAAGGTATTCGACAACGTGGTCGCAATGCCGGACCCTCGGAGCCCCAGCGCAGGCAGACCGAGATGACCGAACACCAGCGCCCAGTTCGCCACGATATTGAACAGGATCGCGGCTGCGGTCACCATCATCGCCGATAACGGACGCTCCAGCGCAGCGAAGAACGAACGCAGTGCAATGAAACCCAGCGTCGGCAGCATACCCCACTGCAATGCACGCACGAACACCTGGGCGTCCGCTGCAAGCTGCGGTTGCTGATCGAACAGAATGAGGATCGCATCTGTATGCCAGAGCAGCAGCCAGCTCGGCACCGCAATCAGCACCGCGCTCCATAGCCCCTGCCGGAACGTCCGCCGCACGTCGCGCACCATGTGCAATTTGCGACCGAACGCTTCGGCCATCATCGGCGACGTCGCAGTAATGATGCCAATGCCGAAAATCAGGATCGCGAGGTACAGATTGACGCCAAGGGTTCCGGCGGCCAGCGCAGACGAACCAACGCGGCCCAGCACGATCACATCGGTGGTGGTCAGCGCGATTTGCGCGAGGTTGGTGAGGACCAGCGGCCAGCCGAGCGTCAGCGTGGCCCGGAATTCTCCGAGCCAGGCGTCGCGTGACAGCGCGCTCTTTGGCCAGAACCGAAGGCGCAGGGCGGCCATGCCGCGCCGACCGGGCGTCACGCGGACACAAAATCCGCAAGCGTCGCGGCATCGATCCAGAACACCTCGCCCTCGGACTCCTCGGTGTCGAGCCAGAGCAGATCCGCGCGCGGATAAGCCTTCTCGATCGCCGGCTTGCAGCGGCCAACCTCACACAACAACCCGCCACCGGACGCGAGATGAGTTTTGGCGCCGTCGATGATCCGTCGCACCAGATCGATGCCGTCGGCACCACCGTCGAACGCCATCCAGGGCTCCGCAAGGCACTCGCGCGGCAGGCCCGCCATGCCCTTCGCATCGACATAGGGCGGGTTCGAGATGATGAGATCGTATCGCTTGCTCCCGACGGCCGCGAACAGGTCGCCCTGTGCGAGTTGAATGCGATCCTCAAGGTCGTGTTCGCGCACATTGCGCGCGGCCACCGCGAGCGCGTCCGCCGACAGGTCGCTCGCATCGACCGTCGCATTCGGAAACGCGCGCGCGGCCAGAATGGCAAGGCATCCCGAGCCGGTGCAGAGATCGAGCACGCGGGTCACGGTTGCGGGATCGCGCAGACGCAGCACATCGTCGTCGCCGAAATGCGAGTCCAGAAGCTCCCCAATGAAGGAGCGCGGCACGATCACACGTTCGTCGACGTAGAACGCCAGGCCGCGCATATACATCCTGTTGACGAGATAGGCGGCGGGCTTGCGGGTCGCGACGCGCTGCTCGATCCAGCCGAGGATGCGCCGGCCGGCCGCCTTCGGCACGCGCCGCGCGGCCAGCGGCTCGACCTCGTCCGGATGCAGGTGCATGGCCTCGCCGACCAGGAAGGCGGCCTCGGCCACCGGATCGCTGGTGCCGTGGGCAACCGTAACGCGCGCGCGCTTGAGCCTTGTGGCTGCGAAGCGGACATAGTCGAAAATCGTTGCGAGTTCGGGAGCCGCGGTTCTGGCGGCGGAGGAGTTTGCAGCTTTGGCTGGTGCCCGCGTCGGCCGGCGTTTTTTGGCTGAACTACGGGTCGCGACTTTCGATCGTCCACCGCGCGCGGCGGTCTTCGCCATCAGGATTCGGCCCAGCGCGCCGCAGCGGAGTCATCGCGATCATGGGCGTCAACCCAACTGGATCCGGAGGCGCCCTCCTCGCGTTTCCAGAACGGCGCCCGCGTCTTGAGATAGTCCATCAGGAATTCCGCGCCCTGAAATGCCGCCTCGCGGTGCGACGATGCCGTGACCACGAGAACGATATTCTCGCCCGGTACGATCCGCCCGTACCGGTGAATGATGGTGATGCCGGTGAGCGGCCAGCGCGCCAGCGCCTCCTCGGCATGACGCGCGATCTCGGCCTCCGCCATACCGGGATAATGTTCCAGCATCAGCGCGGCGATCGCGTCACCGCCCTCGTCGCCCCGGCAGATGCCGCTGAAACTCACGACCGCACCGATATCGGTGTTGCCGCGCGACAGCGCCGCGACTTCGTGCGCGACGTCGAAGTCCGCTTCCTGTAGGCGAATGGTGACGGGAACGGTCATGGATGGCGCCGTCGTTGACAGATCAGCCGCCGGTCATCGGCGGAAAGAAGGCAATCTCGTTTGCACCCGCGATCGTCGTATCCTGCTTGACGTGCATCCGGTCGATTGCGGCGCGGATCACCTTCGGTTTGTCGAACGCATGGGCATATTCATCGCCTCGCTGCGACAACCACGCGATCAGATCGGCAACCGTCGCGACTGCCGGCGGCGGATCGAGCGCCTCCTCGGCCTTGCCGACCCGTTCGCGCACCCAGGCGAAATACAGCACCTTCATTTTTCATCCTCCTTGATGACGTGGTGGATGCCGGCGCGGAAATAGTCCCACCCGGTATAGATGGTGAAGATTGCGGAGATCCACAACAGCAGAAGTCCGATCTGGGTCACGAACGGAAATATCAGATCGCCGGCCTCGCCCGCCAGCAGGAAACCGATCGCCACCAGTTGCACCGTGGTTTTCCACTTCGCGACCTTGGTCACGGGCACGCTGACACGCAATCCCGCCAGATATTCGCGCAGTCCCGACACGAGAATCTCGCGGCACAGGATCACGATCGCCGCCCACAATGTCCAGCCATGGATGATGCCGTCCGCCGCCAGCATCAGCAGGCAGGATGCAACCAGGAGCTTGTCGGCGATCGGATCGAGCATCTTGCCGAAGGCCGACTGCTGATCCCAGATTCGGGCGTAGTAGCCGTCGAGGAAATCGGTGAGGCCGGCCGCGGCGAACACTCCCAGCGCCACCCAGCGCAGCCGCAACGGCCCGTCCATGATCGACTGCGCATAGACGCAGCCCACCACCACGGGGATCGCGGCAATCCGGGCAAAGGTGAGAATATTCGGAAGCGACAGCATAGGCCTCGCAGTCGCCTGGCTGGTTACGGTGGTCATTTTGTCTTACCAATACTGTCATGGCGCGAACGTCAACCGGCCGCGCAGCGCAATTTGCCGACTTCGCGGCTGCGGCAACCTTATCCGTTGATCTTAATACGAAAAAAACCACCGACTATCATTACAAAATCCACCCTCACCCCGGCCGGGCGTGGAAAAAATCGAAGATTTTGCGGGCGCTTTCCGCGCTGATGCCCGGAACCTTGCCGAGGTCTGCAACCGAGGCGCGCTCGATCTCCTTCAGGGTCCCGAAATGATGCAGCAGCGCGCGCTTGCGCGCCGGGCCGATACCGGGAACCTCCTGCAACCCGGCTTCGCGGATGTCTTTCCTGCGCAGCTTGCGATGCGATCCTATGACAAATCGATGCGCCTCGTCGCGCAGCCGCTGGATGAAATACAGGACGGGATCGCGCGGTTCGAGCTTGATGGCGGGGCGATCCGGCAGGAACAGGGTTTCGCGGCCGGCATCGCGGTCGGGACCCTTGGCGACCGCCATCAGCGCGACCTGACTCAACCCCAGCGCATCGAAAATCCCTCTGGCGGCATTGAGTTGGCCGAGGCCGCCGTCGATGATCGCGAGATCCGGCCATTGCGGCACCGCATCCTTATCCGACTCGTCGGCCTTGTCCGGATCGGTCGCGGCTTTCTGCGTCAGCAATCTTTTGAAACGGCGTTCCAGCACCTCACGCATCATCGCGTAGTCATCGCCGGGCGTCAGACCCTCGGAGCGGATGTTGAACTTGCGATACTGGTTTTTCAGAAAGCCTTCGGGGCCGGCGACGATCATCGCCCCGACCGCATTGGTGCCCTGGATGTGGCTGTTGTCGTAGACCTCAATGCGTCGCGGCGCCTGCGGCAAGCCGAGGGTAGACGCCAAACCCTGCAACAGCCGCGACTGCGTGGCGGTATCCGCCAGCTTGCGGCCCAGCGCCTCGCGCGCATTGGTCAGCGCGTGCGCGACCAGTTCCTTCTTTTCGCCGCGCTGCGGCGTCAAAACCCCGATCTTGTGACCGGCCTTGACCGACAGCGCATCGGCCAGCAATTCGCCCTCCTCGATCCGGTGCGAGACCAAAATCAGCTTCGGCGGCGGCTTGTCGTCGTAGAACTGCGCGAGGAACGCGCCCAGCACCTCCTCCGGCGTGAACGACTTTTCCGCGCGCGGAAAGTAGGCTCGGTTGCCCCAGTTCTGCCCGGTGCGGAAGAAAAATACCTCGACGCAGGAATAGCCGCCCTCCTGGTGGATCGCGAACACGTCGGCTTCTTCGAGCGTGCGTGGGTTGATCCCCTGCTGCGACTGGATCGCCGACAGCGCGGCCAGCCGGTCGCGGTAGAGCGCCGCGCGCTCGAAAGCAAGATCGTCGGAGGCCTGCTCCATCGCGCGGGCCAGATCCTCTTTCACGGCGCGGCTGCGGCCGGACAGGAAGTCCGTCGCCTCGCGAACCAGCGCCGTATAGCCGGGAAAGTCGATCTCGCCTGTGCAAGGGCCGGCGCAGCGCTTGATCTGGTACAGCAGGCACGGCCGCGTGCGGCTTTCAAAGAAGGAGTCGGTGCAGGAGCGCACCAGGAACGCGCGCTGCAGGGCGGTGATGGTGCGGCCGACCGCGCCCGCGGACGCGAACGGTCCAAAATAGCGCCCCGGCCGCGACTGCGCGCCGCGATGCTTGAGGATTTGCGGCGCCCAGTGGTCGCCGGTGATCAGGATGTAGGGAAACGACTTGTCGTCGCGAAGCTGCACGTTGAAGCGCGGCCGCAACTGCTTGATCAGGTTCGCTTCGAGCAGCAACGCCTCGGTCTCGGTCCCGGTCGACACGATCTCGACGGTGGACGTCGCCGCGATCATGCGCGCGATGCGCATCACCTGGCCGGTCGGCCGCGCATAGGACGACAGGCGCTTGCGCACGTTCTTGGCCTTGCCGACGTAGAGTACGTCGCGCGCGGCGTTCATCATGCGATAGACGCCGGGCGAGGTCGGCGCATGGCGAACGGCGTGCGCGATGGCCGCGCGGCCGACCGCGAGCGGCCCCTCCGCGATCGCATCGGTAAGCTCGTCCGGAACATCGGGCAGCCGCGCCTCGTCGTCCTCGTCGGTCTCGATGGTTGCGGGATCGACATCCTGTCCCGTCGCCAGCCCCCCTGGCTGCGTGTCCGCCCCGGAACCAGGCAGGTGTCCGGGTCCGGCCGGCTTTGCGGGATCGGAGGAATCGGTCGTCATATCCCTCAGTTAAGCGATGAAACCGGCCGATGCCAGCGGCGGGGCGCCGAGTTGGCCGCACGGCGAGGCAGCGTGTCGCCGGTTCCCCGCGCCGCCATGCCGGTAACACTTTTTTAAGAACAACAGACGGCGGCGGCGCCGTCTTAAGAACCGTTTAACTTAAAACTTTCGATAAATCCTACGTACGGGATTTGGGATTTCGTAACCCTATGGATCGGGTTGCGATGTCCCGGCAGTCCCGGCGGGAACGACGATAGCGGGTTGGAGAGTCGAAATGAGCGAGACAACGATCGCAGCATTGGCAGCCGTGGCATCAATGGCGCTGATCGGCACCGCGCAGGCCGCGGATTTCTCTTACCGCTCGCCCTATACCGTCAATCAGCCGCTCAACGCCTATAGCTGGGCGGGCCCGTATCTGGGCGGCAACCTCGGTTATGCCTGGGGCAGCGTCCAGAACAGCGCCACCAGGCCGGACGGCGTGTTCGGCGGCGTGCAGGCCGGCTACAACTGGCAGAGCGGGCCGCTGGTGTTCGGTCTCGAAGGCGACATCCAGGCCAGTGCCGCCGACGATACCTTTGCGCCGTGGAAATTCTCCAATCCGTGGTTCGGCACGGTGCGCGGCCGCCTCGGTTATGCCTTCAACAACGTACTGGTTTACGGCACCGGCGGCCTTGCCTTCGGCGCACTGCGCGCTGAAACGTTTGGCCTGTCGGAATCCCACACCAATGCGGGCTGGACCGTGGGCGTCGGCGCCGAATTCGGCATCTACCAGAACTGGACCGCGAAGGTCGAATATCTCTACGTCGACCTGTCGAGCAGCAACTTCACGATCACCGCCGCTCCCAACAGCTACCAGTTCGGACTGGTCCGCGCCGGCGTGAACTATCACTTCTAACAAGAACAACAACAACCACGCTTTTAACTCCCGGCCGTTCGCGGCCGGGATTTTTCGTGATGGCAACGTGTCGCCGTCCATCGCGAGCGCAGCCGCGCTTGACGCACCTTTCGCAGCACGAACGCCGCGCCTTGCAGGCCCAGGTCAGAACGAGATCAGGACGAGAGCACGAGATTGACCGCCTTGGGGCCCTTGCCCTTTTTGTCCGGCTCGACCTCGAACGTGATGCGCTGTCCTTCGGACAGTTCCGTCAATCCGGCCAATTCCACAGCCGTGATATGAACGAAGACATCGCGGCCGCCATCGTCGGGCTTGATGAAGCCGTAGCCGCGCTCCCCGTTGAAGAACTTGACCGTTCCAGTCATGGACATGGGCAGACTCCTCTCCCCTTGCTGCGCCGCCGCGCCCCCGCGCGCCGACTCGACCGGACATTCACTTTCCAGACAACACGGCCGTCACGGCCATAACCGACAACGAAGCCTGTTTCGACAGGTGACGCATCAGATGGCGTTGTCACTTAGCCACCTCCATTCGCGGAAGCGGAACGTAAAGCCAGTCGCAACGGCGGCAGCTTAATACGGTTCCCTTCGAACTGACTACGACGAAATAGGACCTTTCAAAACGGGAATGCCTCAGCCCCGGATCGCATCGAGCCTGAACCTGGCGGCGCCGCCCTGACCCAGCGGCTTCTCCAGTTCGGGAAGGATGGCCTTCAACTCGGCCATCAGCGTCCACGGCGGGTTGACGATCAGGAGCCCGGCCGAGGTGAGCGGCCCGTCCGCGGTCTGCGGCGCCACGCTGAATTCCAGCCGCAGGCATCTGTCGGCCCCGCCACCGGTGGCAGCGCCGACCCTGCGGGCCAGATCGTCCGCAGTCCGGCGGCTTTTCGCCGGATACCACAGCAGGTAACTGCCGGTCGGCCATTTCGCGAAGGCTCCGGCAAATCCGCCGGCGAGCCGTTCGAACTCGTCCTTGCGCTCGAACGGCGGATCG
This sequence comes from Nitrobacter sp. NHB1, assembly GCF_036964665.1. Taxonomy (NCBI): domain Bacteria; kingdom Pseudomonadati; phylum Pseudomonadota; class Alphaproteobacteria; order Hyphomicrobiales; family Nitrobacteraceae; genus Nitrobacter; species Candidatus Nitrobacter laanbroekii. The sequence goes on along the minus strand of NZ_JBAMDA010000001.1, from coordinate 3,128,463 downwards.
ATCAGCACCAGCCCGCGCCGTTCCTTCGGCGGCACGAAAGCCGGCAGCGCCACCCAGCCGTCGAGATCGACGACGTTTGCCTGGGCGTCGCGGCGCAGCGCGCCGATCAGGTGCTTGCGGGCGACGGGTTCGAGTTCGCACGCGACCAACCGGTCCTGTGGCCGCAGCAAAGCGCGTGCGATCAGCGGCGACCCCGGATAGGACCGCAGGCCGCGCTGCGGATTGAAGGCCCTGACGATATCGAGATAGGGCGCGACCAATGCGCCGGCGGCGTCCGAAAACCGCGCCTGCATCACCCGCGCAATGCCGGTCAGCCACTCGCCGCCGCGTCCCGCCTCCTCGCCGGAGAGATCGTAAACGCCGGCGCCTGCATGGGTGTCGATGACGCGGAACGCAGCCGGCTTCTCGTGCAGATAGGTCAGGATGCGGACCAGCACGATATGCTTGATGACGTCGGCGAAGTTACCGGCGTGGAAGGCATGGCGGTAGTTCATGGCGCTGGTTACGCCATCCCGCAATGAAAGTAACCCATCATGCGCAACGGCCTTGCCGGGGGACGACGGGTATGCGGAGCGTCTCATCCCTTGGTCGTCCCTGCGAACGCAGGGACCCATACCCCCTGACGTCAGTGACGCGGCGAAGAGATCCCCGACGCACGGGCATGACATTGTTCTTCAATTGCAACGACACGGAATATGGGTCCCCGCGTTCGCGGGGACGACAGCAACCATGTTGGCTCGCCTCGCGCTTTCGAGGAGGCGAGCGCCCGCTGCGACGAACCTCGATTGACCGCACATAGAGCGCGTTTTCGAGCGAAGCATGTCCTCGGGCTTGACCCGAGGATGGGCACCGGTTCGCGTGAAGAAAACGCGTCAAACAAAATCATAGAGCCCGCTTCTGATTCCATCAGAAACGAAAAGGCTCTAGCTCAGCGTCCCCGCATGAGCCCACCATTGCGGACGATCGAGCCGGATCGTTTGCGCGGCGCGACGCGCGTCGGCCTCGTTGCCGAAAATCGCAAAACACGTCGCGCCCGAGCCAGACATCCGCGACAGCCGCGCGCCGGTTGCCCGTAGCCTCGCGAGCACCTCGCCGATCACGGGCTGAACGCGGATCGCGGGCGCTTCGAGATCGTTGGTGCCGTCCGCCAGCATGGCCAGCCAATCGTCCGTCGGCGCCCCGGTCTTCGGCCACACGATCGCTTCGATCACATCGGAGACGCCGAGGTGCAGTTCGCCTTTCCGAAGGCCGAGCGCGGCGAAAACGTCCTTCGTGGCGACGGGAACGCGCGGATTGACCAGCACGGCCGGCATCGCCGGCAAACCCAACGGCTGCAGGGTCTCGCCGACACCCGTCATCACGCAGGCTTCCGAACGGACGCAAACCGGCACATCGGCGCCGGTCAGTCGCGCCACTTCAATCAAGCGCCGATCACCGATCGCAATGCCGTTGGCCCTCGCCAGCAGCCTCAACGCCGCAGCCGCATCCGCCGAGCCGCCGCCGATGCCGGCCGCGACCGGCAAATGCTTGTCCAGCGCGAAAACGCCCGTCTTCAGGTTTGTGACCCTCTCGCCGAGCAGCCGCGCCGCCTTGAGAACGAGATTGTCGGCTGTTTGACCGCACTCCTGCGCGCCCGGGCCACCGGCGACGAGCGACAGCTCCGTGCCCGGCGTCAGGGTGAGGCGGTCGACGCAATCGGCAAACGCGACCACGCTTTCGAGATCGTGAAAACCGTCGGCGCGCCGGCCCACCACCCGCAGGGTCAGGTTGACCTTGGCGCGCGCGGTCTCGCTCAGCGCCGGTTCGGTCGATTTCATGTTCATGGCGCCGGTGACGATCATGGCCGATGTCAAATCCAAAAACGCGCACGAATCAAATGATTTTTGCGATTGCGTTCGGCCTCGCGATCCGCAAGGGAAACGGAAGCGACAGAGACATCTTGATCGGACCGAAGGCGCGAGCCGTTTCGCCGTGCGTTCAGCCGCCCTTGCCGTCTTCCTTTTTCTTGTCCGCCGACGCAGCCGCCGGGGTTTCGTCCGCCGGCAGGCCGTTTTCGATCTTGGCCTCGATCTTCGGCAGCTCGTCCGGCTCCGGCTTCAGATCGCGCGCATGGGCCCACTGGAATTTCGCCTCCAGCGTCCGCCCAACGCGCCAGTAAGCGTCGCCGAGGTGATCGTTCACCGTCGGATCCTCCGGCTTGAGGTTGATGGCGCGCTCGAGCGTCTTGACCGCCTCCTCGTAGTTACCGATGCGGTAATAGGCCCAGCCAAGGCTGTCGACGATATAGCCGTCGTCCGGCCGCTGATCGACGGCGCGCTTGATCATCTTCATGGCTTCGTCGAGGTTGAGGCCGCGATCGATCCAGGAGTAGCCGAGATAGTTCAACACGTGCGGCTGCTCGGGCTGAATCTCGAGCGCCTTCTTCATGTCGACTTCCGCTTTGTCCCAGTTCTTCGACCGCTCTTCGCAGATGCCACGGAAATAGTAGTAGACCCAGTTCGGCTTGTCCTTCGCCTCGGCGATCACGTCGATGCCTTTGGCGTAGGTCTTTGTGCAATCGGCGAACTTCTTGTGACCGCGCTCGATGTTGCCGAGCGCCATGATAGCTTCAAGGTCCTTCGGGTCCTGCTCCGTGACATCCTTGAGAATCTTGATCGCCTCGTCGCTGCGATCGACGGCATCGAGGTCGGTCGCGAGTTGAACCTGCGCATTGCGCTTCAGTGGCGAATTGGCAGGTACGCGCTGATAGACGCCGATCGCCATCTCCGGCTTCTTCACCGATTCATAGAGGTCGGCGAGCGACAACAGCGCCATCGGATGATTGGGCGCGAGATAAAGCGCGAGTTGCAGATAGACCAGCGCGAGATCCTCGCCGCCGCGCCGGGTCAGAGACGCGCCAATGCCGTAAAGAGCTTCGGCGGCGCCGGTTTGCGGCGAACTGACGAGCTGCGGCAGTTTCTTGCCGGCCTTGGTCTCCTTGATGCCTTCCAGAATCAGCGGATGCCGCGCCAGTTTCTTGTCGAACGACTCATACACCGCCAGAGCCGCTGCGTCGTCCTTGTTGCGCGACAGCCACCGCGCATAGGCATCGGCAACGCGGAGCGCGGAGTCGTCGAGTTTATAGGCACGCTCAAGGCGTACGCCGGCGTCCTTTTCCCGGCCGGCAAGATCGAGCAACATCCCCGAATGCAGGTCCTTGAAGATTGGATACCATTCCGGGCCGGTTAGCTTGTCGATATTGGCGACAGCCTGCTTGACGTTGCCGGCGCCATAGTCGGCCCAGCCCGACAGCAACGTCGCCACCAGATCGGTGATCGGCCCGCGGACGGACTGATTGATGTTCTTCCGGGCGGCGGCGTACTTCTTCAGCTTGAGGTAATGGACGCCGATGACCAGCCGGGCGACGCGATTGGATTTGTCGACGGTCAGGATGCGGTCGGCGAGTTTCACGGCGGCGGCGATCTCGCCCTCGGCCAGCGACGAGATGAACGCGCGGTCCAGAAGCTCGTTGTTTTTCGGATCGGTGCGCAGCGCCGAGCGATAGAACGCCGCCGCGGACTTGGCGTCGCGCTCCACGCTGGCATGGCGCGCGGCGAGATAGCTGCCCGCCCTCGTCATGGTGCGCAAATCGTGGGCACTGGGAAACTGCGCGGTGTCGGTCGGATGCTCGGGTGTCTGAGCCGCCAGCGGACCGGACAGCACTAACGACGTCGCGGCGGCAACGGCCATCGCCAGGCGATTGAAACGAATGGACAACATCGGGATTCGCGTAGCTCCAGGTTTCACGGCACGACCTTCAGGCGATCTCGATGCGCAACCGGATCGCCAGCATTGCACGATCCGCTTCTAACATTCGCGTCAGGTTTGCGCGAGTGTCTTTGCGAAAGCACCTCTACTGTGGCGGCATCGTGGCCGCCGCAGAACGCCATGCCGTCAGGCTCTCACGAGATTGTGGTCACATCGCCTCATAATTAGGTCCGCCGCCGCCCTCGGGTGCAACCCAGGTGATGTTGCCGTTGGGATCCTTCACATCGCAGGTCTTGCAGTGGACGCAGTTCTGGGCGTTGATCTGATAACGCGGGCCGGCCGTGTCCTCGACCCACTCATAGACGCCCGCCGGACAGTAGCGATTCGACGGTCCGGCATAGACGTCGTGCTCCGAGGTCTTTTGCAGGGCCATGTCGGCGACCTTCAGATGAACCGGCTGGTCCTCCTCATGATTGGTGTTGGAGAGGAACACCGAGGACAACTTGTCGAAGGTCAGCTTGCCGTCCGGCTTCGGATAGGCGATCCGCACGTGGGCCGTGGCTGGATCGAGCGTCTTGCCGTCCGGCCTGGCGTGCGACCGGGTGCCGAACAGCGAGAACCCGAACAGCGTGTTGGTCCACATGTCGAGGCCGCCCAGCGCCACGCCGGCAATGGTGCCGAACTTCGACCATAGCGGCTTGACGTTACGGACCTTGAACAGGTCCTTGCCGACCGCGGAATCACGCCAGGCATTCTCGTACCCGGCGATCTCGTCGTTGGCGCGCCCGGCGTCAAGCGCCGCCGCGACGTGCTCCGCGGCCAGCATGGCGCTGCCCATGGCATTGTGAACGCCCTTGATGCGCGGGACGTTGACGAATCCGGCCGCGCAGCCGATCAGCGCACCGCCCGGAAATGTCAGGCGCGGCACCGACTGGTAGCCGCCCTCAGTGATGACGCGCGCGCCGTAGGCGAGCCGCTTGCCGCCCTCGAACACGCCGCGGATCGCGGGATGGGTCTTGAACCGCTGGAATTCCTCGAACGGCGACAGGTACGGATCGTCATAGTTCAGGTGCACGACGAAGCCGACGGCGACGCGATCGTCGTCGTAGTGATAGAGAAACGAGCCGCCGCCGGTGGAACTGTTCAGCGGCCAGCCCAAAGAGTGCTGGATCAGCCCGTTCCGGTGCCTGGCCGGATCGACCTGCCAGACTTCCTTGAGGCCGATGCCGAATTTCGGCGGCTGGCTGGCCTTGTCGAGTCCGAATCTGGCGATCAACTGCCTGGACAGGCTGCCGCGGGCGCCTTCAGCGAACAGCGTGTACTTGCCGCGCAGTTCCATGCCGCGCACGTAGGAACTCTTGTGCGATCCGTCGCGCGCGACGCCCATGTCGCCGGTCGCGATGCCGCGGACCGCGCCGCTGTCGTCGTAAAGTACTTCGGCGGCGGCGAAGCCGGGATAGATCTCGACGCCGAGCGCTTCCGCCTTCTGCGCAAGCCAGCCGCAGACGCTGCCGAGCGAGCCGATGTAGCAGCGATGATTGTTCATCAGCGGCGGCATGAGGACGTTGGGCAACCGGATCGCGCCTCCCCGCGTCATCCAGTAGAATCGGTCGTCGTTGACTTTGGTCTTGAGCGGGCAGTCGGCGTCGTCGCGCCAGTCCGGCGCCAGGGCGTCGAGCCCGGCCGGATCGATCACCGCGCCGGACAGAATATGCGCGCCGACCTCGGACCCCTTTTCGACGACGACGATGCTGAGATCGGCATTGAGCTGCTTGAGCCGAATCGCCGCCGACAGGCCCGACGGTCCCGCGCCGACGATGACGACGTCGAAATCCATCGATTCACGGGGCGGCAATTCGTCGCTGCTCATGATCTGCTTCCGCAACCGGCGACCTTTGGGTCTGTAATGTTTCCCAAGGCTTGGCCGTCTCAAAGCTTGTTGTTTCCGATTTTTTTCCCGAGAACAACCATGGAAAGCGCCCCTTTCGGCGTTCCATGCAGAGTCCTGTCCAGGTTAATTTTCGGCAAAACCCAAAAACCTTGTATGCATGCATGCCACCATGACCTCCGATCACGCACCCACCGTCCGAGAACTTATGACCTTTTATCTCGAGGCCGGGGTGGATTGTGCGCTGGGGGATGAACCGGTCGACCGCCTGTCCGCCCCCGACTTGGCCGTCCTCGATTTGGCCACCCCCGACCGGCCGGTCGTGGCGCCGGCCGGAACCGCTCCCGTTCCGGCGCGGCAGCCGCCAAACCGCGCGGTCACGGCAGCGCCTCGCGCCGGGATCGCGCCGCCTCCGGAGATTGCCATCGAATCCGCGCGCGAGGCCGCGCGCACCGCACCCTCGCTCGAAGCGTTGCGGACATTGCTCGACAGCTTCGACGGCTGCGCGCTGAAATTCACCGCGTCGCGGCTGGTGTTCGCCGACGGCAATCCGCAAGCGCGCCTGATGTTCGTCGGCGAGGCGCCAGGACGCGACGAGGATATCGAGGGCCTGCCGTTCGTCGGCCGTTCAGGCCAGCTTCTCAACCGCATGATCGCGGCGATCGGCCTCAAGCGCAGCGACGTCTACATCGCCAACGTCATTCCATGGCGGCCGCCCGGCAACCGGACGCCAACGCCGCAGGAAACCCAGATTTGCCTGCCGTTCATCCAGCGCCAGATCGAACTGGTGAACCCCGACGTGCTGGTCACGCTCGGAAACCCGTCGACGCAGGCGCTGCTGCCGACCCGCGAGGGAATCATGAAGACCCGCAGCAAATGGTTCGACTACGATACCGGCACACGAACGATCCGCGCGATGGCGACGTTCCATCCGGCATACCTGCTGCGGTCGCCGTCCTCCAAGCGGTTGGCGTGGCTCGACCTGCGCGCCATCGCCAAGGCGCTGGAAGATATGGCGCTGGAGCAGTCAGCGCAGGCTTGATCGATCTGGCGTCACGGCGCTTTCGGCCGGACGATGGCCCAGCCGATCCGCAACGAGGGCAGCCGGCCGTTGACGAGGCGCTCGAACGCGCGCGGAATCTCCGGAACGATGCCCGGAAACCGCTTGGCGATGGCGTCGGGGGGCGTGCCCGCGGTATCGGACGCGCGCCAGACCACGACGCCGCCAAGTTCGTTGAACCTCGCAAACGTCATCCACGGCGTGCGCTCAGGCGCCGCGTCGAGCAGGAGATGCGGCCGCGACGGACCGAGTGCGACGAGGGCCGCGAGTTGCGGATCGCCCGCGACCGCCTGCAGCGGATGATTGGTGCGGCGCTGGAAATTCTCGCCGAAGAAACGGCCGATCGCCGGCGCGGGAATTGACGTCGTAACCTCGGTGCTTGCGAACCACGGCTGAACAACGATCGTCGCGATCACCGCGAGAGCCGGAGCCACGACCGCGGCGAGCCACGCCACGCGCAGCACGCGCAGACGGCGCAGATGAATCAACTCGCCGGAGAACAGCACGACCGCAAGACCCGACATCAACAGCGCAATTGCCGCGCCTCCGACGACGTGATCGACCCCGAACAGCGCCGCAACGAGACTTCCACCGAGCGCCGGCGCGAGGGCGAAGACGTAGACGAAATTCTGCGCCAACGGATCAACCGGCGGCCGGACGATCACCGGCGCGTCTTCAGGCCTCCAATTGACGAGATTGGAATTGAGGACAATCAGCAAAACAAGGCCGGCCATCGCGATCATGAGTGAGAAGATCAGTTCACCCCAACGCAATAGCCGCAGGTGCAACTCGTCCAAAGCAGGCCAAGGCGGCGCACCGAGTGCGTCGGCGCGCACCAGCCAGATCAGGTAAGGCAGCGCGAGCACCCCGATCACCAGCAGCGCGAACAGCCAATCGATCGATTCCAGGGCATTTCGGCCCCGCTCCGTCGCCAGGGCGAACACGATCAGCGCCAGCAACAACCCGACCGCCGACCATGTGGTCAGCAACAGCAAGCCGGCTTCGATCGACAGCGCAAACCACGCATTGCGGCGACCCTGCCCGACGATCTGCCAGGAATGCAGCAGCAGCAACGCCCACAGCGGGAAGGCGAGCACCAGCGGGCCGAATGTCAGGCCGGGTGCCCCGAACGCGGTGACCGTCATGGTCAGCAGGACGGCAAGAACCGCCTGCTGGCTGCCGACAATGGTCTGCGCCAGTTCGTACAGAACCCGGAATGCAACGATGAAGCAGAGCTGCGACAGCACATAGACGCCGAACATGTGGTTGCCGGCGGCGCGATAGACGATGTCGGCGAGCCAGAACGCAAGCGGCGGCCCGAGATCCGTTCCGACCTGATATTCCCGGCCGAACGACAGCGCCGTCGCGAGATCACCAGGCGGACCTCGGTACAGCAGCAGCGGCACCAGCAGCCAGATCGCCGCCTGAAACAGCGCCACGATCCAGAACACCAGCAGCGGCCGGGCGCGGATCAGTTCGACAACCAGCGAGGTGAAGCGCATGAAGGGCCTGATGGCGGCGGGTCTTGCGGAGTTCCGGGTGCGCGTGAGTGAGGTGCCCGCGAGTGATAAGGCGCGCGAGCCGGCGAGGCAACCGGCCCGACCGGTCAGATCGCCGCCTCGACCGATATCCCGCCCGATGTTTCGCTCACAGAGGCGCTCTCCCCGATCGGTGGCGCGCGGTGACGTTCGCGTGCTGCAACCACCGGCGCGAAGAAGCTGCGATGATGCGGACTCGGTCCGAGACGGCCGAGCGCCTCCAGATGCGCCGGTACGCCATAACCCTTGTGACTCTCAAAGCCGTAGCCGGGGCAGTCCTGCGCCAGCTTGCACATCAGCCGGTCGCGCGTAACCTTGGCGACGATCGAGGCGGCCGCGATCGACAGCACGAGGCCATCGCCGCCGATCACCGGCTCGCACGCGCAAGCGATCTCGATCCGGTCGCGGCCATCGACGAAGACATGCTTTGGCATGTCCGGCAGTGCATGAACCGCGCGCGCCAGCGCCCACAGCGACGCGCGCAGGATATTGTCGCGATCGATCCGCGCGGTCGACGCGCACGCCACCGCGAAAGACGCGGTTGCGATGATCTCCTCGAACAATTCCTCGCGTCGCGCCGCCGTGAGGCGCTTGGAATCGTCGATGCCTTTGGGAATACGCTTCGGATCGAGCACCACCGCCGCGGCTACCACCGGACCCGCCAGCGGCCCGCGCCCGACCTCGTCGCAACCCGCGACCGGCCAGACGCCGCGCTTGATGAGCGCGCGCTCATGCCGGAAGCTCGGGGCGATGGCCGGCGATTTTCCTGGCTTGTCTCTGGATGGTTCCCGAATCATTCGGGGATGGTGCGGACGGAACGGCCTCAAGACAATCCCGAAATGCATTTATGCCCGCTGTCCGCGCCCCGGTTCCGCGATTCGCGGGCCGTCGCCACGGCGGAAGTTCGGTTCAGAACAGACTTAACTGCTGCCCGCTGCGTTTCGGCTTCGCGAAATGGTCCGTCGTCAGTCTCAAACGCCGCTTGTTGAGGCCGAGCTTTTCGCAGGCGATCTCGAAGCGGCGACCGATCATCCACGCCATCGGCCCGGCGCCTTTCATCCGCGCGCCCCATTGCGAATCGTAGTCGCGGCCATTGCGCATGTCCCGGATCAGCGCGAAGACATGGCGGTAGCGGTCGGGGTAGTTCGCCATCAGCCATTCGCGGAACAGATCGCGCACCTCGAGCGGCAGGCGCAGCAGCACATAGCTCGCTTCCCTGACGCCAGCATGGGCAGCGGCATCCAGAATCCGCTCGATCTCGGAATCGTTCAGAGCCGGGATCACCGGCGCCACCATCACGGTGGTCGGAATGCCGGCCTCCGACAGCATTCGCAGCGCTTCCAGCCGCCTCATGGGCGTCGATGCCCGCGGCTCCATGGAACGCGCGAGCCTGGAATCGAGCGAGGTCACCGAAATCGCCACCTTGGCGAGGTTGCGCTTCGCCATGCGCGACAGGATGTCGATATCGCGCGTCACCAGCGCCGATTTCGTCACGATGCCGACCGGATGCGAGGTGCGCTCCAGCACTTCGAGGATGCCGCGCATGATCTTCTGGTCGCGCTCGATCGGCTGGTAGGGATCGGTGTTGGTTCCGATCGCGATCATCTTCGGTTCGTAGCCGTCCGCGGCCAGTTCCTTCTCCAGCAATGCCGGGGCGTCCGGCTTCGCGAACAGCTTCGATTCGAAATCCAGCCCCGGCGACAGGCCGAGATAGGCGTGGCTGGGCCGCGCGAAACAGTAGACGCAGCCATGCTCGCAGCCGCGATAGGGATTGATCGAGCGGTCGAAGCCGATGTCGGGCGAGTCGTTGCCGGTGATGACTTTTCGCGCGGCATCGACGGCGACCGTGGTCTTGAACGGTGGCAGCTCGTCGAGGCTCTGCCAGCCATCGTCGAAGGCTGTCCGCGCCTCAGTCTCGTAGCGGCCGCTGACGTTGGATTGCGCGCCGCGCCCCCTCCGCCGCTCGCGGTCGATGGCGACCTCAAGCCCGGTAAAAGGCGACACGGCACCCGCCGATCCGGGGGGCGGCGTGATCGGCGGGTGCCCGAGGGCAACAGAAGATGCTCTGCTCATGGCGAGACTATAGCACCTGAACAGAACAAATCAAGAACATAACCCGACGTTCTTAAGAGCCGTCAGGCCGACGCGCCCTTGGCCTTCGGGCGGCGCAGGTGTTCATCGAGTCGCGGCATGATCTCGACGAAGTTGCAGGGACGCGAGCGGTAATCGAGCTGGTGGGCGAGGATACTGTCCCAGCCGTCGCGGCAGGCTCCCGGCGAGCCGGGCAGGCAGAAGATGAAAGTCGAGCCAGCGGTGCCGGCGGTGGCGCGGCTCTGGATCGTCGAGGTGCCGATCTTGGCGTGGCTCAGCATGTGGAAAACGATCGAGAAGCCATCCATCCGCTTCTCGAACAGCGGCTCGACGGCCTCCGGCGTGACGTCGCGCCCGGTGAACCCGGTTCCGCCGGTCGTGATGACGACATCGATGCCCGCGTCCGCGATCCATTTTCTCACCAGGATCTGGATCGCCTCGACGTCGTCGGTGACAATCTCGCGCGCGCCGAGCTTGTGACCGGCGGCGGTCAACCGCTCCGCCAGCGTCGTGCCCGACTTGTCGTCGGCGAGCGAGCGCGTGTCGGAAACGGTCAGCACCGCGATGTTGAGCGGGATGAAGGGCTTTGTCTCGTCGATGGAGGGCATGGACCTAATTCCTTCGCGCTCGCTTTGAGGCAACCTCACCGTCACATTGCGAGGAACTCAAGGGCGACGCGTAGCATCGCAATGACGGATTGAACTGTGCCTTCACAAACGATCCGTCGCGAAGGTATTGCAGGCCTGCACGGTGCCCTGCTGGTAGCCGGTCATGAACCAGCGCTTGCGCTGCGCCGCCGAACCGTGCGTGAACGAGTCTGGCACCACACGGCCGGTCGCCTGCCGCTGCAGCGTATCGTCGCCGATCGCCGACGCCGTGGTCAGCGCCGCGTCGATATCGCCTGCTTCGAGGAAGCCAGGACGCTTCTTCTCCTCGCGATTGACCCAGACGCCGGAAAGGCAATCCGCCTGCAATTCGACCCTCACCTGCAGCGCGTTCGCCTCGGCCTTGCTGTTGGCCTGCTGCTGCAATCGCGTCACGCGCGGCAGGATGCCGAGCAGGTTCTGAATGTGGTGCCCGGCCTCGTGCGCAATGATGTAGGCCGCGGTGAACTTGCAGGCGTTGCCCGAGCAGCCATGGAAGCGCGTTTCCACTTGTTTGAAGAAATTGGTGTCGAGGAATATCTGTTTGTCCGGCGGGCAATAGAACGGACCCATCGCGGACTGCGCCATGCCGCAGCGTCCGCCGTTGGTGACGTTGCGAAACAGCACGATTCGCGGACCGTGATATTTTTGACCGCTAGCCGCGAAGATTTCGCTCCAGCGGTCGTCGATTTCGCCGAGCACGCCGGAGATCATGCTGCCCATTTCGTCGGACGGCGCACCGGCCTTGCCGGACGACGAGCGGCTGCCGGTCTGATGGGTCGGTGCCTGGCCGCCGGTCAGGATTTCCGCGCCGCCGATCAGGATGCGCGGGTCGATGCCGAATGCGTAGCCGACCAGGCCGAGCACCAGAATGGTGCCGACGCCGAGGCCGCCGCGTCCCATTCCGAATCCACCCCCTCCGCCCATGCCGCCGCCGTCGTCGCGACGGTCGTCGATGTTGTCGCTGCGGCGAAAATCGTCATAACGCATGGCGTTCGTCCTCGTGTCCGATCGATCGTGACATCGCCGCAAGGGCGACACCAACGTAAAATTTCCACCTCGTTTATCAATAGCCTGCCCGGCAATAATTGCCTAGTGGAGTGAATTTGATAGTCGCGTCCCGGGAACGCGGCGATACCCCGACCGGCGCCGACGATGAAGCGCAGCGACCGCAACCGCGCACATGAATCGGAAACGATATCGGTCATCGAAAACGATGTCGGTCTGCGCACCAGGTTGCGAAAACGCATCTGCATCAAACGAAAGATGTCCTGCAGTTAAGTCGATTTTTACTTTGGCAGGTCACTGTAACGCCAGTCGGTTGTTAGGTCCCGCGTCGCCGACAGCGTCGCCTGAGTCAGAGTAGTCGAGTCATGGGTGTGTCGCGTCGCGGGGCGTCTGCAAGGGCGCCCCGCACCAAATTTGACTCTCCCGCTTCGCGCATCATCGTTGGCGACTGCGTCGCCGGGATGTCGAAGCTTCCATCCGGATCGGTCGATCTGGTGTTCGCGGATCCACCCTACAATTTGCAACTCAAGGGCGATCTCAAGCGTCCCGACGAATCGCACGTCGATGCCGTCAACGACGACTGGGACAAGTTCTCGTCCTTCGCGGCATACGACGATTTCACCCGCGCCTGGCTGCTCGCCTGCCGCCGCGTCATGAAGCCGTCGGCCACCATCTGGGTGATCGGATCGTATCACAACATCTTCCGGGTCGGCGCGATCATGCAGGACCTCGGCTTCTGGGTCCTCAACGACATCGTCTGGCGCAAGACCAACCCGATGCCGAATTTCCGCGGCCGTCGCTTCACCAATGCCCACGAAACCATGATCTGGGCCGCGCGCGACGAGAACGCCAAGGGCTACACGTTCAATTACGAGGCGTTGAAAGCCTCCAACGAGGACGTGCAGGCCCGATCAGATTGGCTGATTCCGCTGTGCACCGGCAACGAACGGCTGAAGGACCAGGACGGCAGGAAAGTTCATCCGACCCAGAAGCCCGAGGGCCTGCTGGCGCGGGTGCTGCTGTCGTCGTCAAGGCCCGGCGATCTTGTCATCGATCCGTTCAACGGCACCGGCACCACAGGCGCCGTCGCCAGGCGTCTCGGCCGCAACTACATCGGCTTCGAGCGCGACCGGACCTACGCCGCCGCCGCCGAGAAACGCATCGCGGCGGTCGAACCGCTCCCGGAAGCCACCCTCGCCCCGTTCATGACCGCGCGCGAAGCGCCCCGCGTGGCGTTCTCCGAACTGATCGAGCGCGGCATGATCTCGCCCGGCGCGAAACTCGTCGACGCCAAGAAGCGTCATGGCGCGCTGGTGCGCGCCGACGGCGCCATCATGCTCGGCGACAAGGTCGGATCGATTCACCGCATCGGCGCGGTGGCGCAAGGTGCGGGCGCTTGCAACGGCTGGACCTTCTGGCACGTCGAAACCAGCAACGGCCTCAAGCTGATCGACGAGTTGCGCGCCGAGATCCGCAGCGAGATGGCGGCGGGCTGAAGCCTTTGGCTCGAATTCCGATCTGACAGCGGTCGGCTCTGCTGACAACGCATAGCCGTGCAAGCGACTCGTCGGTTGCATTGATCGAAAAATCCGAGCATGGAATGCTCCTTCGCGGACATCCGCCCGCGTCCCAATTCATACCAAGAACAAACAGGGAATCTTTTGATGCTCACGTTCTACTTCAATGGCGCGCCGAACCCGAACAAGGTCGCGCTGTTCCTGGAAGAAGCCGGCCTGCCCTGCGAGCTCGTGCCGGTCGATACCCGCAAGGGCGACCAGTTCAAGCCGGAATTCCTGAAAGTGAATCCGAACGGCAAGGTGCCGGCGATCGACGACGACGGCGTGTTCGTGTTCGACAGCAATGCCATTCTTCTTTACCTCGGCGAAAAGACCGGCAAGTTCATGCCGGCGAATACGCCGGCCAATCGCGCGCAACTGCTGTCGTGGCTGATGTTCATCGCGACCGGCCTCGGGCCGTATTCCGGCCAGGCCGTGCATTTCAAGGATTATGCACCGAAAGGCATGGAGTACGCGCACAACCGCTACCAATTTGAGGCGCATCGTCACTACAAGGTTCTCGACGATCATCTCGCCAACAGCCGCTACATGGTCGGCGACACCTACACGATCGTCGATATGGCGTTCTGGGGCTGGGCGCGCATGGCGCCGCGCGTGATCGGCGAGAGTGCCGTTGCCAAATATCCCAACTTCAAGCGGCTGCTCGACGAGGTCTCAGTTCGGCCGGCCGCGGCGAGGGCGATCGCGCTGAAGGACAAGTTCACCTTCAAGACCGAGAACGACGACGAAGCCAAGGGCTTCCTCTACCGTCACATGACGACCAAGGTGGCATGATCGTCCTTCATCAACGGTAACGAGGCCTTTCGGCGCACGCCGGAGGGCCTTTCAGATCGAAGCTCTCAACGCCAAGCCGCCGATGGTAATGCTGCCGGAACCAACGCAGATTTCCAGCGCGGGTTATAGCGTTTTCGAGCGAAGTGGATACCGGTTCGCGTGAAGAAAACGCGTCAAATCAAAATCATAGAGCCTCGCTTCTGATTCCATCAGAAGCGAAAAGGCTCTGGTAGCCGTCATCCCGGCCAAGCGCTCTTGCGCGCGAGCCGGGACCCATACGCCGTGTCATTTCGTTTGAGGAAATGCAGTAGCCGCCTTCTGCCCTCACTGACGTCAGGGGTTCTGGGTCCCGGCTCTGCGTTCGCTGCGCTCACTTGGCCAGGACGACGTTGAATTAACTTTCACTCGCCCAACCCGTGCGCGATGACCTTGCGCATCAGGTTCGGCAACGCTTCATCCTTCAGCGTTGCGATCGGCACCCAGCGCATACCCTCGGGCGCGCGGGCACGCGCGGCAGCGCTCGCGGTATAGACCGTAAGCTCCAGCGGAAAATGCGTGAAGACGTGCGTGACCGTGCCGGCCTTGCGCCGCCAGCGCGAGGCGCTCCCAAGTAACGGCGCCTGCTTCAGCGCGGTCGCATCATCCTGCGCGGCAAGCCAGACCGAGGTCGGCACTTCCGTCATGCCGCCGAGCAGACCCTTTTCGGGGCGGGTGCGGACCAGCAGGTGATCGCCGCGCGTCACCACGAAGGCCGCGCCGCGCCGCAACGCGCCTGCCTTCTTCTTCGCCTTGCGCGGAAACGTCTCCGGATCGCCGCGTAGCCGCGCGGCACACTCGTCGCCGAGCGGACACAGCACGCAGGCCGGCTTCCGCGGCGTGCAGATGGTGGCGCCGAGATCCATCAGCGCCTGCGCGGAATCGCCAGCGCGGCTCTTGCCGTCGCCAGCGCGGCTCTTGCCGTCGCCAGCGCGGCTCTTGCCGTCGCCAGCGCGGCTCTTGTCGTCGCGACCGGCGCGTGTCTTCACGTCGCTCGATCGCGAGGGCCCGAGCAGCGTCGCCGCAAGCTCCCGAATGCGCGGCTTCGCCTTCGGCAGCGGCTCCTCAACCGCGAACAGGCGCGACACCACCCGCTCGATGTTGCCGTCGACCGGCATGGTGCGGCGGCCGAAGGCGATGGCAGCGATCGCCGCCGCCGTATAAGCGCCGATCCCAGGTAGCACGCGCAAGCCGTCTTCCGTATCGGGAAACGTGCCGCCGTGATCGCGCCGCACCGCCACCGCGCAGGCATGGAGATTGCGCGCGCGCGAATAGTAGCCGAGTCCGGCCCACATCCGCAGGATATCGTCGAGCGACGCGCGCGCCATCGCGTCGACATCCGGCCAGCGCGCCAGGAACTTTTCGAAATAAGGCCCGACCGCCTTCACGGTGGTCTGCTGCAACATGATCTCGGACAACCAGACCCGATAGGGATCGGCGACCTCGTCGGGCAGCGCACGCCACGGCAGGCGACGGCGGTGCCGATCGTACCAGGCAAGCAGGAGTCCGGGCCTGTCCGGCAAACGCGGAGCGGCAGCGGCTGGTTTCTTTCGCTTGTTGGCCGCACCTGCTAGGATCATGCCCTTATCTATTGCAAAGCGTCAGTGCATGTCCAAGCCCGGCCCGATCTCGGCCAAGCCGCTCTCCACGCTGCTCGGCGATGTCTTCTCCGACGCCTATGCGCGGCAGGGATTTGCGTCGCGCGAACTGGTGACGCGCTGGGCAGAGATCGCAGGACCCGAGATCGCCGCGCATTCCGAACCGATGAAAATCCAGTGGCCTCGCCCCGTCGACGGGCAGCCGCGGGAACCGGCGACGCTGGTGCTGCGGGTCGAAGGCCCGGTGGCGCTGGAGATCCAACACACCTCCGATGTCATCCTGCAACGGGTCAACCGCTTCTTCGGCTGGAACGCGGTCGGCCGGCTGGCCTTGCGGCAAGCGCCCTTGTCGCGCAAGGCCTCGCGAAAAGCCGCCCCGTCGCCGGACGAGACGGATGTTGCCAGCATCGCGGGAACGCTGTCATCGATCGAGGACGACGATCTGCGCACCGCCCTGGCCAGGCTCGGCGCCTCGATCAAGCGAAATTGACGCTGCGGTGGCGCTGGCCGCCGACGGCGCGCCATTGCCACAATTGTCGTTTCAAGCTAGCGAACAAATTCTGGTTTAAAGCTAGCGAACAAATGTGTTTTCAGGCGCGCTTGCGCCGTTTCGGGAGCAGACCCTTGATCATCACGCGCCGCGCCTTTAACGCCGCCCTCTCGCTCACCGGGCTCGCCGCCTTCGCAGCTCTTTCGCCCTGGCACCTGATCGGCGAGGCCATGGCCCAGAACGCCACCGCCGCGGAGGTTGCCAAACCGGTCTCGCTGCCGGACATGGCGCTCGGTCCCAAGGACGCCGCCGTCACCATCACCGAATACGCCTCGATGACATGCCCGCACTGCGCGCGCTTTGCGGAAGACGTGTTCCCGAAAATCAAGGCGGCCTATATCGACACCAACAAGATCCGCTACGTGTTCCGCGAGTTCCCGCTCGATATCAAAGCCGCCGCCGGCTCGATGCTGGCTCGCTGCATCGCCAAGGACGACGCGGGGAAATATTTCGCCATCATCAACGCGCTGTTCAAGTCGCAGGATGAATGGACCGGGTCGAAGACCACGGAATCGCTGAAACTGATCGGCAAGCAGGCCGGCTTCAGCGGACCGGAGGTCGAAACCTGCCTGAAGGATCAGGCCCTGCTCGACAAGATCGCAGCCGACCAGAAGTATGCCAACGAGGTTTTGAAGGTGAACTCGACGCCGACGTTCTTCATCAACGGCGAGATGGTGAAGGGCGAGATATCATTCGAGGAATTCAAAAAGAAGATCGATCCCTTGTTGAAAAGCTGACGAACGAAACGCTCCCTGCCGTCGTCCCCGCCTCGTGCGCAATTGCGCACCGGGGCGGCGGACCCATAACCCATGACGACTGTGGTACAACGAAGCGGCTTACCGCATGTCAGATCGTTGTCGCTTCTGTGCTTCTATAGCGAGGACACGGTGTATGGGTCCCGCCTTCGCGGGGACGACGCTAACAGTTTTGGTTGGCACCCTGACCAGCTCTGACTCAATTTTCAAACAGCGCGGCGCGAGTTCCCGCATAACTCCTGCAAAAGCCTCTGGAAAAGCCCGTTTGCGCGGTTGCCCTGATGCGCCGCCCTCGCCATTGTCGAACCTCGCGAGATGCGCGACTCGGGAGCTGCCGGCAATACTGCGTATGGTATTGTAACCGTGGGCTGATTCGCGTCTTGCCAGTACAGCAGAGTGGCCATGAAACTCACGCGCCTTCGCCTTCACGGTTTCAAGTCGTTCGTCGAACCCACGGATTTCGTGATCGAGCCCGGCCTCACCGGCGTGGTCGGGCCGAACGGCTGCGGCAAATCCAATCTGGTCGAGGCGCTGCGCTGGGCGATGGGCGAGACTTCGTACAAGTCGCTGCGCGCCGCCGATATGGAAGCGGTGATCTTTGCAGGCTCCGGCAACCGTCCGGCGCGCAACCACGCCGAAGTGGTGATGTCGATCGACAATTCCGATCGCACCGCGCCGTCGGCCGTCAACGATTCCGAGACGCTGGAGATTTCGCGCCGCATCGAGCGCGAGGCCGGCTCGGTTTATCGCATCAACGGCCGTGACGTTCGTGCGCGGGACGTGCAGATCCTGTTCGCCGACGCCGCCACCGGCGCACGCTCGCCGGCGCTGGTGCACCAGGGCAAGATCGGCGAAATCATCCAGGCGAAACCCGAGCAGCGCCGCCGCGTTCTGGAAGACGCCGCCGGGGTCGCCGGCCTGCACGCGCGCCGTCACGAGGCCGAGCTGCGGCTGAAGGCCGCCGAAACCAATCTCACCCGCGTCGAGGATGTGATCGGCCAGCTCGCAGGCCAGATGGAGGGTCTCAAGAAGCAGGCGCGGCAAGCGATCCGTTATCGCGACGTCGCGGCGAAAGTCCGCAAGGCCGAGGCCATGCTGTTCCACCTGCGCTGGCTGGACGCTCAGACAGAGGTAACGGAAGCCGCCAGGATCCACGACCTCAATGTTCGCGAACTGGCCGAACGCACCCGCGAGCAGGCCGAAGCCGCTCGTCTCCAGGCGGAGCGCGCCTCCGAATTGCCGTCGCTGCGCGAGGCGGAAGCCCGCGCCGCCGCCGGTCTGCAGCGCCTCACCAGCGCGCGGGAAGCGCTCGACCGCGAGGAGGAGCGCGCCAGGGAGCGCGCCGCCGAGCTTGATGGCCGGCTGATGCAATTTACCTCCGACATTGAGCGCGAGCAGCGGCAATCATCCGATGCCGACGACGCCTTGCGGCGTCTCGACACCGAGGACGTCGAGCTGAAGGACGAGATCAAGTCGCGCGTGGAGACACGCAGCGGCGTCGAGGAGCGCTGCACGCAGGCGGAAACGACTTTGGCCGCGACAGAGGCCACATTCGCGGAGCTGACCCGCGTGCTGGCCGACCTCACCGCCAGGCGCAACCAGCTTGAAGCCAACGTGCGGACCCATCGCGACCGTCTCGCGCGCATCGATCAGGACATCGCGGGCGTCCAGCGCGAGAGCGAAGCGTTGGCGCAGCAGACCAGCGGTTTCGGCGATCTCGATGCACTGACTGCGGCGATCGAAGGCGCACAGCAGGCGCTGGCGCAATCGGAAAGCCTGAGCCGCGAGCGCGAGGCCGAACATGCCGCCGCACGCAGCCGGCTCGACATGGCGCGCTCCGGCGTCGAAGCGGCGCGCGGCCCGCTACAGGATGCCGACAAGCGCGCCCAGCGGCTCGAGACCGAAGCCAAGACCATCGCCAAGATTCTCAACGGCGAAAGCAAGAACCTGTGGCCGCCGATCATCGACGGCATCAGCGTCGGCAAGGGGTACGAGAAGGCGCTCGGCGCGGTGCTCGGCGACGACCTCGATGCGCCGGTGGATCCGTCCGCGCCGATGCGCTGGACCGGCGCGGCGGTCACGACGGACGATCCGGCGCTGCCCGAGGGCGTCGAATCGCTTGCGACCCACGTGCAGGCGCCGCCGGAACTGGCGCGGCGGCTGGCGCAGATCGGCGTTGTCGCCAAAGAGCGTGGCGCGGAGCTGGTTGCGCATCTGAAGACCGGTCAGCGGCTGGTGTCGCTCGAAGGCGATGTCTGGCGCTGGGACGGCTTTGTGACCGCGGCCCACGCGCCGACCGGCGCGGCGCGGCGTCTTGCCGAGCGCGCACGGCTGGCCGATATCGAGAGCGAGATCGAGCGCGCGCGCACCGACGTCGCTGAGCGGCGGCAGGTGCTGGAAACGGCCCAGCAGGCCGTCGCCGCCGCCGGTCAGGTCGTCAGCGCCGCCGCGTCAGCCGAGAGCGAGGCGCGCAATGCCTGGCGCGCGGCGCAGCGCGAAGTCGATGCCGCGCGCGAACATCATGCGAGCGCCGAGCGCGAGATCAACCGCCACGCGGCGCGCCGCTCGGCGTTGACCGAAGCGCACAGCCGCCTGACCAACGACCGCCTTGAGGCCGCCGCCGCCCATGAGGCCGCGACGGCGGCTCTTGGCGCGTTACCGCCGAGCCTCGGCACCGAGACGAAGCTCGGCGAGGTGCGGGCCGAGATCGACGGCCATCGCCGCCTCGCCGCGCAGGTTCGCGCCGAAGCCCAGGCGCTGGCGCGCGAAGCTGAACTCGCGGATCGCCGTCTGCAGGCAATATCGGCCGAACGCAACGAATGGCAGGCCCGCAGCCGGAGCGCGGCCTCGCAGATCGCTACCATCGAAGCGCGCGTCACCGAGGTGAAAGCCGAGCGCGCCGACCTCGACAACGCGCCGGCTCTGTTCGCGGAAAAGCGCAGCGCCGTCATCAGCGAGATCGAGCACGCCGAGAAGGATCGCCGCGACGCGGCCGACGCGCTCGCATCAGCCGAAGCCGTGATGGCGGAAACCGATCGCGCTGCGAAAATCTCGCTTGAGGCGCTGTCGAGCGCGCGCGAAGCCACCGCACGCGCCGAGGAACGCATGGACGGCAGCAAGCGCCGTCTCGAGGATACCGAACGGGAAATCCGCGACATGCTCGAGGTCGAGCCCGACGCGGTCGCCTCGCTGGCCGAGATTCAGCCCGGCGTCGAACTGCCGCCGCTACTGGGGATCGAAGCCGATCTCGAAAAGCTGCGCCGCGACCGCGAGCGATTGGGCGCCGTTAACCTGCGCGCCGAGGAGGAACTGCGCGAGGTCGAGACCCAGCACACCTCGCTCGCCACCGAGCGCGACGACCTCGTCGAAGCCATCAAGAAGCTGCGCACCGGCATCCAGAGCCTCAACCGCGAGGCGCGTGAGCGGCTTCTGACCTCGTTCGAGACCGTCAATACCCACTTCAAGCGGCTGTTCACCGAACTGTTCGGCGGCGGCGAAGCGGCGCTGCACCTGATCGAGAGCGACGATCCGCTCGAAGCCGGGCTTGAGATCATCGCCAAACCGCCAGGCAAGAAGCCGCAGACGCTGTCGCTGCTCTCGGGCGGCGAGCAGGCGCTGACCGCGCTGGCGCTGATCTTCGCGGTGTTCCTCACCAACCCGTCGCCGATCTGCGTGCTGGACGAAGTCGACGCGCCGCTCGACGACCACAACGTCGAACGCTTCTGCAATCTCCTGCACGAGATGACATCGTCCACCGAGACGCGCTTCATCATCATCACCCACAATCCGATCACGATGGCGCGGATGAACCGGCTGTTCGGCGTCACCATGGCCGAGCGCGGCGTCTCGCAACTGGTGTCGGTCGATCTCGAAGACGCGGTGAAGATTCTCGACCAGAACGTGGCGTGAGACTTGTCGCCCCCGCGAACGCGGGGATCCATACGTCGCGGCGCGAATTGCTGCTGCAGCGCGCTGTTTCCTGCTCGTTGCAATCTTGGTACGCTGAATTCAGTCTGGGGTTATGGGTCCCCGCGTTCGCGGGGACGACACTGGTTCATGATCGCTCCCGATCTCCCTGCCGAATTGAAGGTCGCATTGCAGCGGAAGGCTGAAGGCCTCTCCCGCAACGATGCCGCGGTTCGCGCGGCGGCGATCTCGCAAACTTATCGCGGCGGCGGCGGCTCGGGAGCGATCCGGAGCGAATCCGACGCACTTGCCTATGCGCTGGCGCGGATGCCCGCGACCTATGCGGCCGTCGTCGCCTGCCTCAATGCGCTCCGCGAGATACGCCCGGACTTCGCGCCGGACAGCCTGCTCGATGTCGGCGCCGGACCCGGCACCGCGACATGGGCGACGGCGCAGGCGTTCGATTCTCTCTGCGAATTCACCGCGATCGACGCCAATCCGGCGCTGCGGACGCTTGCGCTCGACCTCGCCGCCGATCAGGCGCGGCTACACGACCTCCGCTATGCGCAAAGCGAAGCATCAGGCGGGCTCCGCGATGCGGCCGCGAGCGCCGATCTCGTCGTCGCGAGCTATGTCATCGGCGAAATGAATGCCGACCGGCAGGCTGCACTCGCCGATCTCATGTGGGCGGCCAGCCGCGACATGCTGCTGGTCGTCGAACCCGGTACGCCCGCGGGCTATCAACGCATCCTCGACCTACGCCGCCGGCTGGTTGCCCAAGGCGCGTATGTCATTGCGCCCTGCCCGCACAACGAAGAATGTCCGCTCGTAACGTTTTCAGCGAAGCATGTCCTCGGGCGTGACCCGAGGATGGATACCGCTTCGCGTGAAGAAAACGCGTCAAAACAAAAAGCCGCGCCGGACTGGTGCCATTTCGTGCAGCGACTGCCGCGATCGCGCGCGCACAAGTACATCAAGGGCGCGGAGCTTCCTTTCGAGGATGAGAAATTCAGCTATGTCGCGCTGGCCCGAACGCCCGCCCGGCAACATCCGGCGCGGGTGCTGGCGCCGCCGCTGGTCACCAAGGCGGGGATGCGCGTCAAGCTATGCCAACCGGACGGGCGCGCCGGCCTCACGACATTTTCCCGTCGCGACAAGGCCGCCTATGCCCGCGTACGCCGGATCAGTTGGGGCGACACCGTCAACCTGGCCGAGACGTGATTCCCGTTATTCCCGTCGGCTATGACGGCCGCGTAAAGACGTAAGTCAGCCCGGTCAGCATCAGCAGCGCCACTGCCGCCGTGAGCCACGGTCCCGGATGGCTGCCGAACCAGAAACCCGCAAAACCGATAGCCGTGCCGCCCAGTGCCATCAGCTTGGCCTTAACGGGAATCGCGCCGCGCTCGCGCCAGCCGCGCAGCAGCGAGCCGAAACGCGGATGCTGCAACAGCCAGTTTTCCAGCCGGGGCGAGGAACGCGCGAAACAGGCGGCGGCCAGGATCAGGAATGGCGTCGTCGGCAGCACCGGCAGGAACGCGCCGATGAAGCCGAGTGCGACGAGCCCGATACCCAGCACCAGAAAGACACCGCGCATCATCCGCGGCGTGGCGGCACGCGGACCCACGGCGCCGGCCACCCCCGCGCCGAAAGACTGCTCGTCCACGATCATGCGCTCGCCGTCCTGATCCGTCACATCCAAATCCTGCAAATCATCCTTCACACAGAACAAAATACCGGACAACTTGAACTTTTCTAAGGTTTTTCCAGACCAAAAGGTGCCGCCTCCCGGCGGAACCTGCCGTTTGCGCGGAATATCGTCTACGGTAGCCGTCCTCGCCTCGTCTTATTCAGGAGCCCTTCTCATGTCGACCGGCTGGATTGTTCTCGGCGCCATCGTCGTTCTCGCTGTGTTCGCGCTCCTCGCTTATAACCGGCTGGTCGCACTCAGCCAGCGCGTCGGCCAGGCCTTCGCCGACATCGACGTGCAGCTCAAGCAGCGTCACGACCTGATCCCGAACCTCGTCGAAACCGTGAAAGGCTATGCAGCGCACGAGCGCGGGACGCTGGACGATGTCGTCAAGGCCCGCAACGCCGCGCTGTCAGCGCAGGGCCCGGCGCAGGTCGGCGCCGCCGAGAACCAGTTGAGCGGCGCGCTTGGCCGCCTGATCGCGTTGTCGGAGGCCTATCCGGACCTCAAGGCCAACGCCAACTTCCAGCAGCTCGCCGGCGAACTGTCCGACCTCGAGAACAAGATCGCCGCCAGCCGCCGCTTCTTCAACAACGCGGTCCAGGAATACAATACCGCCATCCAGCAGATGCCGGCGGCGCTGTTCGCCGGGACGTTCGGTTTCACCCGCAAGGAGTTCTTCGACCTCGGCGCCAGCCGCACCGCGGTGGAGCAGACGCCGCAGGTGAAGTTCTGAGGGCAGGACCACCCTGTCGGTCCGGGGCGCGCGAAGCGCGAGCCAGGAATCCGTAATCACCGCAGAGAGTATGGATTCCCCGATGTGCAATTGCGCATCTGAGGCCCGCGCCAAGAGGCGCATCCCGGCATGACGACCGAGGATATGTCCACGCCGACGTTCGAGGACTAACCTGATGGCAGCCTACGGTCTCTACACCCACATCGCATCGAACAGGATCCGTTCGATGTTTTTGCTCGCCGGGCTGTTCGTCCTGATTTACGTGATGGTGTTCGCCGGCGCGCTGATCGCCGAGGTCTTGCAGTTCGACACCGGCCGCACCGCGGCGTTCTATCTCAGCCAGGCCTGGCACGACCTGATCGTCGCCTTTCCCTTCGCCACGGCGGGTTCCGCGCTGTGGATCGTCATCGCCTATTTCTTCCATCAGTGGATGATCGACGCGGTCACCGGCGGCCATGATGTCAGCCGCAAGGACCAGCCGCGGCTCTACAACCTGCTGGAAAACCTCTGCATCTCGCGCGGCATCCCGATGCCGAAGCTGAAGGTGGTGGACACCGACGCAGTCAACGCCTTCGCCACCGGCCTGAACCGCCGCCAATACGCCATCACCGTCACCACCGGCCTGATGAAGGCGCTCAATGATCGGGAAATGGAAGCGGTGCTCGGCCACGAGCTGACCCACATCCGCAACGGCGACGTGCAGTTGATGGTGGTCGCCGTCGTCATCGCCGGCGTAGTTGGCTTCGTCGCCGAACTGTTCTTCCGCATCTTCTTCAACAGCGGCACGCGGGTCGGCGGCGGAGGCTGGCGTTCGTCCCGCTCTTCCTCCTCCGGCGGCAACAGCAAAGGCGGCGGAGGGGGCGCCATTATCGCCGTGATTCTCGCAGCCGCCCTGATCGCGTTGGCCTGGCTTTTGTCGCAGATGGTGCGGATGGCATTGTCGCGCTCGCGCGAACTGATGGCCGATGCCGGCTCGGTCGAGTTGACCAAGGATCCGGATGCCATGATCTCGGCGCTGCGCAAAATCGAGAACCGCGGCGAGCTTCCGGGCGCGACCTCGGCCGTGATGGAAATGTGCGTCGACAACCCGCGCGAAGGCTTCTCCGACCTGTTCGCCACCCATCCATCGATCGAGACGCGAGTGCGCGCGCTGGTGACATATGCCGGCGGCCACGATCCCGGCCCGATGCGGCCGCACAACCAGCCCGAGCGCGCCGCGACCGATCCAAAGCTGCCCGGCGGACAGGAATTCCCGCCTGGGCCGTGGAGCGAGCCCACGCCGCCGCCCAGCGCGACGCCGCCCGCTCGCGGCCCTTGGGGCAATCACTCCTGATTTTTGCCGTTTCGAAGTCGGTTCCTGCTTGCGCAGTGCATAAGCGCCCGCGATTTCGTCACGCCTTAACGAATTTTACCGGATTTAACATATCGAATTGAATTCTCCCTCGTTTCTGCCATGGTCGCGCCCCAAGCACACATTGGGGGACATTCCGGCCGCGCGACAATGCGCGGGTTGCGGATTTCAGCTTGGGGGTCTCATGGCGAAGCCAGCAGTGATTGTGGTCGGTGCGGACAAGGGCGGGGTCGGCAAGACCACGGTTTCGCGCACCGTGCTCGACTATTTCAACGCCAATAACGTGCCCACCCGTGCCTTCGATACCGAATCGCCGCGCGGTACGCTGAGGCGCTTTCACCCTGATATCACCGAGATCGTCGACATGACGACGACCGCGGACCAGATGAAGATCTTCGACACGCTGAACACGGCCAAAGCCAGCGTCACCGTGATCGACGTCCGCGCCGGAATGCTGTCCCCGGCGCTGGGTTCGCTTCGCGACATCGGATTCCTCGATGCGGCGAAGGCCGGGCAGATCACCTTCGCGGTGTTCCACATCCTCGGCCCCTCGATCGCCTCGCTGGACGAGATCGCGGAGACCGCGAACTTCATGTCCGGCGCGAAATATTTCCTGGTGAAGAATTTCATCAACAACACGAGCTTCTTCGAGTGGGACCAGGCGACCTACAACTCCTACTTCCACAAGATCAAGGATGCGACCGAGATCACCATTCCGAAGCTCAACGAGATGGCCTACGAGCAGGTCGAGGTATCGTCGGTGCCGTTCCTCAAGTTCGTGGCCAACAAGGGACCGAAGAACGAGTCCGCGAACTACTCGTTCGTCCTGCGCGGCTATGTCCGCCACTGGCTCGCCAATGTCTGGCGCGAGTTCGACCGCATCAAGCTCACCGACATCGTCGCCTCGAAGAAGGGCAACTCCCGCACCTCGGGCGGCTAAAAGTAGCTTAACGCAGCTGGTTTCGATCTGACCGCACGCGTCCTCCAACTGTTGCGTCATGCGCGGGCTTGACCCGCGCATCCATCCCCCTTCAATGATGGATAGCCTGGTCATAGACGAACGAAGCGACGCCGTTCTTCGAGCGGCTACGCCCCGCAATGACTATGGTATTGTATCGACACCGCTGGCGCTCGCTCGTTGATGTATCGCTCCGTATGCCCCGCACGCCTGTCTACATCATCTGTTCGCCACGTCCGCAGGTCGGCAAGACACTGATCGCGCGGCAGCTCAGCGAGTATCTGCGCTTGCAGCGGGGCGATGTCCTTGCGTTCGACGTCAACCTGAAGGAACCCTCGCTGGTCGACTACCTGCCGCGCCTCACCGAGACCGCGGAGATCGACGACACCTTCGGCAAGATGGCGCTGATGGACCAGCTGATCGTCGATGACGACCTCGCCAAGGTGATCGACCTCGGCTACCACGCCTTCGATGAATTCTTCAGGATGATCGAGGAAATCGGCTTCATCAAGGAAGCCGCCCGGCGTGGCGTGGCGCCGGTTATCCTGTTCATGGCCGACAGCGACCGCGTTTCCGCGCGCGGCTATGAGACCCTGCGGGCAACGCTGCCGCCCGGCGCGGTCGTTACCGTCGATAACGAGTTCGTCCTGCGCGGAGACCTGCCCGAGACCTTCATGCACAGTCGGGTGATGCACATCGCAGCACTTCCGGCGTTTCTCAAGAGTTACATCGACCGGCTGACCTTCTCCTTCACCGACTATCTGCGAACGGAGAAGGATACGTCCACCGAACTGCATCAGTGGACCCGTAACAACTACTCCAGTTTTCGCGAGATCGAACTGGAACTGGCGCAACAACGGGGGTGAGCGAGTCCATCGCCTTCACCCTCCCCGGGAGGGTGAAGAATTCAATGCCCCCCGAACGCCATCAGCGTCCGCACCGGGACATCCATCGCGTGCAGCTTGGCGGCGCCGCCGAGGTCCGGCAGATCAATGATGAAGCAAGCAGCAACGACATCGGCGCCGATCTGGCGCAGCAGTTTCACCGCGCCCTCGGCCGTGCCGCCGGTGGCGATCAGGTCGTCGACCAGAATGACGCGCTGGCCCTCGGCGATGGCGTCGACATGCATTTCCATTTCATCGGTGCCGTATTCGAGCGCATAGGCCATCCGCACGGTCTGATGCGGCAGCTTGCCCTTCTTGCGGATCGGCACGAATCCGGCGGAGAGCTGGTGCGCCACTGCACCGCCGAGGATGAAGCCGCGCGCCTCGATGCCGGCGACCTTGTCGATCTTCAGGCCGGCCCAGGGATGCACAAGCTGATCGACCGCGCGGCGGAACGCGCGCGCGTCACCCAGAAGCGTGGTGATGTCGCGGAACATGACCCCCGGCTTCGGATAATCCGGAATGGTGCGGACCGAGGCCTGCAGATCGTCTTCGAAGGTCATATGACTTTTCCCAATCGGAGGTGACCGTTGCGCCCTGTCGTCATTGCGAGCGAAGCGAAGCAATCCAGTAACAAGAGGAGCGAAGCTTGGATTGCTTCGTCGCTACGCTCCTCGCAATGACGGGCTGAGATTAGGGTGCCCCCTCGCCCAGCCGGAACGCATTCTCCACGATCCGCAGGCCGACCTCGCCGCCGAGCGACATCAGCGATTCGGGGTGAAACTGCACGCCGCCGACCGGCAGCGTCTTGTGTTCGAGCGCCATCGGCACGCCGTCGTCGGTGGTCGCCGTCACCTCCAGCACGTCGGGCAAACCCTCGCGCTCGACATACAGCGAATGATAGCGGCCGATCACGATCTCGTTGGGCAGATTGCGCATCAGCCGCCCGCCGCGATTCTGCACGCGCGACGGCCGGCCATGCGCCGGCTGAGCGAGCTGGCCGAGACGCCCGCCGAAATACTCGCCGATCGCCTGCACGCCGAGGCAGACGCCGAACACCGGCAGTTTCTTCTCCAGCGCGGTGCCAATGGTTTTGGCCATGCCGAAATCCTCCGGCCGGCCGGGACCGGGCGACAGCACCAGCAGATCGTAGCTCTGTTTGTCGAGCATGTCCTGGGCGTGGACGTAACGCACCACGGTGACGCTGGCGCCGACCTGACGGAAATAATCCGCCAGCATGTGCACGAAACTGTCGTCGTGATCGATCAGCAGCACGCGCCTGCCGGAGCCGGTCGCATCCGGCGCCACCGCCGAGAGCGGCTTCGGCGCGTCGCCGCGCAGAGCCTGGAACAGCGCCGCCGCCTTGGTCTGGCACTCGCGATCCTCAAGCTCCGGCTTGCTGTCGAACAGACAGGTGGCGCCGACGCGCACCTCCGCCAGCCCGTCCTTCATGCGGATGGTGCGGATGGTGAGACCGGTGTTGATCGAGCCGTCGAAGCCGACGACGCCGAACGCGCCGGCGTACCAGCGCCGCGACGAGCGTTCGTTGTCTTCGACGAACTGGATCGCCCACTTCTTCGGCGCACCGGTCACCGTCACCGCCCAGGCGTGGGTGAGAAACGCATCGAGCGCGTCGAAGCCCGGCCGCAAGATGCCCTCGACGTGATCGACAGTATGAAACAGCTTTGAGTAGGTCTCGATCTGGCGGCGGGCAAGCACCTTAATCGTTCCCGGCATACAGATGCGCGCCTTGTCGTTGCGATCGACGTCGGTGCACATGTTGAGTTCGAACTCGTCCTTCTCCGAATTGAGCAGCTCGCGGATCTGCTCGGCGTCGCCGATGGCGTCGGCGCCGCGCGCGATGGTGCCGGAAATCGGGCAGGTCTCGATCCGGCGGCCGTCGCTGCGCACGAACATTTCCGGCGAGGCCGACACCAGAAATTCGCCGTCGCCGAGATTGACCAGCCCGCCATAGGGCGACGGGTTGATCCGGCACAGCCGCTGAAACACTTCGGCAGGCGTGCGCTCGCAAGGCTCGGCGAACAACTGCCCGGGCACCGCCTCGAACAGGTCGCCGCGCGCGAACGCAGCACGCGCCGTTTCCACCGTGGCCTGATATTCCCCGGGGGCGTGATCGGTGAAACCCTGCCGTCCGGTCTTGGTGTAGACGCTATCACCGGTGTCCGTGGGCAACCCTTCGGTGGACCGGCCGCCGAAGGCGAACTCGAAATTCAGCGTCACACCGCGGCCGGTGGCACGGTCGTAGGCGAGCAGGCGATCCGGGACGAACAGCACGATGTCGCGCTGGTCGGCCTCGCGCGCGCGCTTTTGCACCAGGTCTTCCATCTGGAACACGAGATCGTAGGCGAACGCCCCGTAGAGGCCGAGCATCGGATCGGCATCTGAGGCGAACGCCGCCACCAGCGCCCGCACCAGCGTCATCACGCTCGCGCGCCGGGTGCGCTGATCCTCCTCCACCGGCGCTTCGCCGCGCACGATGTGGCCGGCGATCCGGCGCGCGGTCTTTTCGGTGACGACCGCACAGGGTTCGCTTAAGGTATCGCCGAGGAAGGCGATCAGCACCTCGCCACGGGCATTGGTGGCTTCGATGGCAAAATTCAGCCCCGTGGTTTCGATCTTGAGCGGCGGATCGGCAAAGCCGAGGTCGAAACTCTCATAACGCCCCGGCACCGTCGTGCCCGACGACAGCACCAGGCCGCGGCGGCGGTCGAGCAGGCCGATCAGATCGTCGAGCCGGCTGCCGCCGGTAAAATGCTCGATCGACCGGCTGACGGCGAGACCACCGGCGGTCGCATACTCGCTTTGCGCGGGAAGGGAAAAGACGGTCCTGTTCATGGTTCCTCTTACGAGACTTGCGGAGGGAGCGCCACACAGGACAAACGAAACAGGCCGTCGCTCTGCGTGACGGCCTTTTGACGATCAAAATTGGAGCAAAATCGCACCGGCCACCTTCAGAAGGTGGGCCACCAGAGACGGGTCAGGCGAGCGAGGGTGTTCATGGCGGCGAAATCACCACCTTGATTGCGCGATGTCAAGGGCGCTGGGGTAGCCCACCGCAATCGCGGTTGCGCACTCCACGATCCGCGCTAGATTCCCGTTCACCCTAAACCGGGAGACCATCATGGCGTTCAAGGTCGTGAGCGACAGTTTCGAGGACGGCGACTATCTCGCCAAGGATCATATCCTGTCGGCGGATTTCGGTCACGGCTGCGCGGGCGGCAACCGGTCGCCGCACCTGCGCTGGAGCGGAGCGCCGGCGGGCACCAGGAGCTTCGCCGTGACCTGCTACGATCCGGATGCGCCGACCGGCAGCGGCTTCTGGCACTGGGTCGTCATCAATATCCCGCCCTCAGTGACGGAGCTTGCGCTCGACGCCGGCAATCCCAACAGCGGCAAGCTTCCGAGGGGGGCGCTGCAGACCCGCACCGATTTCGGCTCCGCCTGCTACGGCGGCCCCTGCCCGCCCGAGGGCGATCACCCGCACCGTTATTTCTTTACCGTGCACGCCGTCGGCGGCAACATCAACGCCAACGCCGACACCTCGGCGGCGGTGGTCGGGTTCCAGCTTCATTTCAACACGCTGGCGAAATCGGCGGTGATGGGCCTGTTCAAGCGCTGACGGCGGGCCTGCGTTCCCGAAACGAAAAACGGCTCCCGCAAGAGAGCCGTTTTGACTCATCGCGTCCCACACAAATTCAATGTGCGTCGGCCCAGACCGCCTTCTTGGTGAAGTAGAGCAGCCCGGCAAACACGAGCATGAAAATCATGACCTGCAGACCGATCCGCTTGCGCTCCTCCAGCTTCGGCTCGGCGGCCCACATCAGGAAGGCAGACACGTCCTTCGCATATTGATCGACCTTCTGCGGCGTCCCGTCGTCATAGGTCACCTGGTCGTCCGACAGCGGGTTCGGCATCTTGATGGCATGGCCCGGGTAGTACTGGTTGTAGAACGAGCCCTCCGGCAGCGTGAACCCTTTCGGCGGCTCGTCCTTGAAACCGGTCAGGAGCGCATAGATGTAGTTCGGGCCTTTTTCCTGGAACTGGGTGAAGGCATCGAAGATGAACTGCGGAAAGCCGCGCTCGTAGCCCCGCGCCTTGGCCATCAGGGAGAGATCGGGCGGAGCCGCGCCGCCGTTGGCCGCGCGGGCGGCGTTCTCGTTTGGAAACGGCGCGGGAAACTTGTCGGCGAGGCGTCCCGGCCGCTCGAACATATCGCCGGCGTCGTTAGGGCCGTCCTTCACCTGGATCTCGGAAGCCAGCGCCTCGGCCTGGGCGGTCGAGAACCCAGGACCGCCGGGATCGGCCAGGTTGCGATAGTGCAGCAGATTCATCGAATGGCAGGCCGAACAGACTTCCTTGTAGACCTTGTAGCCGCGCTGCAACTGGCCCTGATCGAATTTTCCGAACGGGCCCGCGAAGGACCAGCTCAGCGAGGGCGGAGCCGGCGGGCCATGCCCGCCCGCCGCCCGCGCCGTCGAGCCGCCATCCAGCACCAGCAACCCGACGGCCGCGAGCACCGCCAGGGCCGAGGCCACATAGCGTTTCTTCCCCAGCACGTCATCGGCGATCGAATTGGGAACAGTGCGAGGCTTCTCGATGCGGCTCAGGGTCGGCAGCACGATCAGGAAATAGGCGAAGTAGCACACCGTCAGGATGCGCCCGACGATCACATAGATGCCTTCCGGCGGCTGCGCGCCCAGATAGCCGAGGCCGAGACAAACCGCGACGAAGATCCAGAAGAACTGCTTGGCGAGCGGACGATAACGCACCGAGCGGGTCTTGGCGGAATCGAGCCAGGGCAGGAATGCCAGGACCAGGATGGCGCTGAACATCGCCACCACACCCGCGAGCTTGTTCGGGATCGAGCGCAGGATCGCGTAGAACGGCAAGTAGTACCATTCCGGCACAATATGCGCGGGCGTCACGCCCGGGTTGGCCGGGATGTAGTTGTCGGGATCGCCGAGATAATTCGGGATGTAGAAGACGAACCAGCAATAGAACAGGATGAAGCAGGACAGGCCGAATGCATCCTTGGTGGTCGCGTAAGGCGTGAACGGCACCGTATCCTTCGCGGTCTTGGGCTCGACGCCGGCCGGATTGTTCTGACCGGCGACATGCAACGCCCAGACGTGCAGCACAACCACGCCCGCGATCACGAACGGCAGCAGGTAGTGCAGCGAGAAGAAGCGATTGAGCGTCGGATTGCCGACCGAATAGCCGCCCCACAGCAGGGTCACGATGCTCTCGCCGAAATAGGGAATGGCGGAGAACAGGTTGGTGATGACGGTCGCGCCCCAGAAGCTCATCTGCCCCCACGGCAGCACGTAGCCCATGAAGCCTGTCGCCATCATCAACAGGTAGATGATGACGCCGAGAATCCACAGGACCTCGCGCGGCTCCTTGTAGGAACCGTAATACAGGCCTCGAAGCATGTGGATATAAACGGCGATGAAGAACATCGAGGCGCCGTTCGAATGGAGGTAACGCAACAGCCAGCCGTAGTCGACGTCGCGGACGATGGCTTCGACCGAATTGAAGGCCATGGTCGCTTCCGGCGTGTAGTGCATCGCCAGGATAATGCCGGTCACGATCTGCACGGCGAGCATGAACGAGAGGATGCCGCCGAACGTCCACCAGTAGTTCAGGTTGCGCGGCGTCGGATAGGCGACGAACGAGGAATGGACGAGGCCGAAGATCGGCAAGCGCCGCTCGATCCATTTGATGACGGGATTTCGCGGCTGGAAGCTGGATGGTCCGCTCATGATGCGATCCTGAATGCGATCCTGAGGAATGAAACGACGCGTTCGGGGCGAGTCTTTTCGGTCTTATCCGATCTTGATCTTGCTGTCGGAGACGAAGGCGTAAGGCGGGACGGCAAGATTGAGCGGCGCCGGCCCCTGGCGGATCCGGCCGGAGGTATCGTACACCGAGCCGTGGCAGGGACAGAAGAAGCCGTCATAGGCGCCCTCATGGGCGATCGGGATGCAGCCCAGGTGGGTGCAGATGCCGATCACGACGAGCCACTGGTCATGACCTTCCTTGACGCGCGACTGGTCGCTCGCCGGATCGGGCAGGCTTGCGACATTAACGTTACGGGCGTCCTCGATCTGCTTCTTGGTGCGGTGGCTGATGAAGATCGGCTTGCCGCGCCAGAACACCTTGATGTCCTGTCCTTCGGCGACCGGAGCAAGATCGACCTCGATGGGCGCGCCGGCGGCGATCGTGGACGCATCCGGATTCATCTGGGCCACTAGCGGCCACGCCACGGCAGCTGCACCGACGGCGGCGACCGCACCGGTTGCTACGAAAAGGAAATCACGGCGGCTTTGTCCTGCCGAAGACGATGTCGTCACGATTCCAACCCCTTCTTATCCGCTGCCGGTCTTGTTGCTATTAGTGTAACCACTCCAGGGATGCATCTTGCGAGCGGCCGTTCTATTGGCACCCTCGCCGGATGAGCGCAAGTGCGCTATCGGTCTCACTCGCTCACTCGTGCAGTGCACAAAATCTGCCGGCAGCCGCGAAGCCATTTCATGAGAGCCGTGAGCCAATGCGGATTGCGCTTTTTCAACCCGACATCCCGCAGAACACCGGGACAATTCTCCGCCTGTGTGCCTGCCTCGATGTCGAGGCCCATATCATCGAGCCGGCCGGATTTCCGGTCTCGGATCGCCATTTCCGCCGCGCGGGCATGGACTACCTCGATCAGGTCGCCATCGTTCGCCACGATTCCTGGCCAAAATTCCAGCAATGGCGCGCCGGAGACGGCGGCCGGCTGGTCCTGTTCACGACCAGAGGCGCCCGGCCCTATCTGGACCATCGCTATGCCGATGCCGATATTCTTCTGTTCGGGCGTGAAAGCGCCGGTGTCCCGGACGCCGTCGCGGACGCCGCCGATGCACGTCTGGTGATACCGATAAAGCCAGGCTTGCGCTCGCTGAACGTCGCCATGGCGGCCGCAATCGCGGTGGGCGAGGCTTTGCGGCAGACAGGGCCGGCCGTCCCGGAAAGGATTTCGTGAGCTACGCGGTCAAAGAGATTTTTCTGACGTTGCAGGGCGAAGGCGCCCATGCCGGCCGGGCTGCGGTATTCTGTCGCTTCGCGGGCTGCAACCTGTGGAGCGGCCGCGAGGAAGACCGCGCCACGGCCACCTGCCGATTCTGCGACACCGATTTTGTCGGCGTGGACGGGACGCTGGGCGGGCGCTACGCCACCGCGGACGCCCTGGCCGACACCGTCGCCGCGCAATGGACCGGATCGGCTCCCCATCGCTACACAGTGTTGACGGGAGGCGAGCCGCTGTTGCAAGTGGACAAGGCACTCGTCGACGCGCTGCACGCCCGCGGCTTCGAGATCGGCATCGAGACCAACGGCACCATCGCGCCGCCCGACGGCATCGACTGGCTGTGCGTCAGTCCGAAGGCCGGCGCCGATATGCGCGTCACCAAGGGTCACGAACTCAAGCTGGTCTATCCGCAGGCGGACGCCCGGCCCGAGGACTTCATGGACCTCGCCTTCGAGCGGTTTTCGTTGCAGCCGATGGACGGGCCGGATGCGGCCGACAACACTGCGCGCGCCGTCGACTATTGCCTGCGGCATCCGCAGTGGCGGCTCAGCCTGCAAACGCACAAGACGCTGGGGATCAGGTAGATGAAGCCGCGAACTTGGATGAGATAGAGGCAGATTTCAGCGATGTGGGAGTTGACGAAATCGTTCCGCTTCGAGGCTGCGCATTCGCTGCCTGGAACGACATTTGGGACCGCTAGCATGGAGATCCACGGCCATTCTTTCCGCGCCGAGGTGAGCGTCCGCGGCACGCCCGATCCCGCGACCGGCATGGTGCTCGATCTCGGCCTGCTCGAACGCGGCATGAGCGAGGTCCGGAACAAGCTCGATCATAAGTTCCTCAACGACGTCGAAGGACTCGGCCAGCCGACGCTGGAGAATCTGGCGCGTTTCATCTGGGACCATGTCCAGCGCGCAGGACAAGTGACCCATGTCAGCGTGCATCGCGACAGTTGTGGCGAAAGCTGCACCTATTTCGGCACGCGGACCTAGGAACTAGAGGGATTCTCTTTCTGGGCGCTGTACAGGTCGGCCAGATTGCTCCGCGATTGCGCGACATCGGGGTGATCGGGGCCGAGCACGTTCTCCCGGATCGTCAGTGCCCGCTCGTAGAGCGGCTGGGCATCGGCGTAGCGGCCCTCTTCTTTGTAGACTGAGGCCAGATTGCTCAGCGCCGACGCGACAGAGGGATGATCGGGGCCGAGCACCTTGTGGAAGATCGCGTGTGCTCGCTTGTAGAGCGGCTCGGCATCGGCGTAGCGACCCTGGGCCCTGTACAGGGAGGCCAGACCGTTCAGCGATTGCACGACCTCGGGGTGATCGAGCCCGAGGGCGCTTTTCCAGGCCGACAGCGACCGTTTATAGAGCGGCTCGGCATCGGCGTAGCGACCCTGGGCGCTGTACAGTTCGGCCAGATCGGTCAGTGCCAGCGCGACAGAGGGGTGATGGGGCCCGCGCGCCTTCTCGACGATCGCCAGTGCCTGCTTGTAGAGCGGCTCGGCCTCGGCGTAGCGCCCCTTTTCTTTTAAGAGTTCGGCCTGATCGTTTAGCTTCGCCGCAAGCATGATATCGGACACAGCCATGAACGGTGCACTCCTGACGCACGGATGAGTTTAGCAAAAAAGCGGACACCGGTATGCCTTAGAGCGCTTACCGTTCTGATGGAATCAGAACGGTAAGCGCTCCAAGCTATCGAATGGCCGCATTTCCATACGGTGAACCGGTGTCCACTTCACCGGGAAATGCTCTAGTGGAGCGAATTTGACATTTGCGATCCATCTAGCCGCACGTCCCGGACGCTAATGTCAAGTTCAAAACTCCACAAGCAACTTATATTTGCTACTGGTCCTTCGATTCCAGCATTCGCAAGAAGGCGCGCTGAAACCGGATGCGAATGTTAGAATGGGACCAGTTGAGCATTTTTCGGTGAAGTGGACACCGGTTCACCGTAAACCGTAAGGAAATGCGATCACTCAATAACTTAGAGCGCCCGTTCTGATTCCATCAGAACGGTAAGCGCTCCAGCCGGTTTCATCCCATGAAGGAGACCTCGATGGAGGCAGCCCAGTGCGACGATCGCAAAATCCGCGCCCGCGCATGGTTCGAGCACCTGCGCGACGATATCTGCGCGGCTTTTGAAAAGCTGGAAGACGACGCGCCCGCCTCGCTCTACGGCGGCAGCGCGGGGCGTTTCGTCCGCACGCCGTGGGAGCGCACCGACCACACCGGCGAACCGGGCGGCGGCGGCGTCATGTCGATGATGCACGGGCGGCTGTTCGAGAAGGTCGGTGTGCACTGCTCGACCGTGCATGGCGAATTCGCGCCGGAGTTTCGCGCGCAGATTCCGGGAGCCGAGGCCGATCCCAAATTCTGGGCGTCGGGAATCTCGCTGATCGCCCACATGCGCAATCCGCATATTCCCGCGGTTCACATGAACACCCGCTTCGTGGTGACGACGAAGGCCTGGTTCGGCGGCGGCGGCGACCTGACGCCGGTTCTTATGCGGCGACGCACCCAGGAGGATGCCGACAGCGTCGCCTTTCACGCGGCGATGAAGTCCGCCTGCGATGCCCATGCCGCCATCGCGGACTATGACAAATACAAGACCTGGTGCGACGAGTATTTCCATCTACCGCATCGCAACGAGGCGCGCGGCATCGGCGGCATCTTCTACGACTGGCATGACAGCGGCGACTGGGACGCCGACCTCGCCTTCACGCAGGATGTCGGACGGGCGCTGCTCAAGGTTTACCCCGAACTGGTGCGCCGCAACTTCCACACGCCGTGGACCGCGGCCGATCGCGAGGAGCAGTTGATCCGGCGCGGACGCTACGCCGAATTCAATCTGCTCTACGACCGCGGCACCATCTTCGGGCTGAAGACCGGCGGCAACGTCGAGTCGATCCTGTCCTCGATGCCGCCCGAGGTGAAGTGGCCCTAGATCACGCTCACAACCGGTGATCGCGCGTGAAACGCGCGACGGTCTGATCCGCAATCGCCGAAAGCTGCGCGGAATCGAGCGGGAAATCCGCCGCGAGCCAGGCATCTTCCGCGATCGTCAGAACGTGTCCGAGCGCTGGACCTGCCGCTATTCCGCGGCCGACGAAGTCCTCCGCCTTCAACGGAAACGCCGGCGGCTGCCAGCGCTGCGGCAGGGTTGCGACGTTTAGCCACAGCGCCGGATCGGCGCCGAGGCCCGCCCGCGCCCAGGCCTGCATCAGCCGGTCGCGGAAGCGCGGCGCGCCAAGCCGGTACAGCCGCCGCCGCGCGGTGGCCTCGTCCATGCTGCCGAGCCGCCACCAGCGGTGGCCCATCGAATCCAGTTGCTTGGCCTCGGCATTGGAGAGCCGCAATCGCTGCGCGACCCGCCGCGCGTCTTCGGTGACCGACACCGCAAGCGCCGCGAGACGGCGGATCGGATCCGGTGCGAGCCCCAGCGCATGCTCGGCGACGATCATCGCCGCGAGCGGCCCGCGATAGGCGACGCCGCCGAGAATGGCCAGCAGCAGGCCGCCATCCTCCATCGCGACCAGCGCCTCCACCGCGCCCTCCGCAACCACCAGTTTCAGCATCTCCGCCCGCAATCGTTCGGCCGACAGCGTGGCAAGCCCGGCGCGGCCACGGATGCAGGCGAGATAGCCGGCCCGGTCGGGTTCGCCCGCGCCATAGGCGGCATGGATGCGGAAGAAGCGGAGAATACGCAGGTAATCCTCGGCGATGCGCCGGTCCGGATCGCCGATGAAGCGCACGCGCCTTGCCGCGATATCGTCGAGCCCGCCGACATGGTCGTGCACCGTGCCATCGCTGCCGACCGACAGGCCGTTGATGGTGAAATCGCGGCGCTCGGCATCGCGCGCCCAGTCGCGGCCGAACGCGACCCTGGCCTTGCGGCCGAACGTCTCGACGTCCTCGCGCAGCGTCGTGATCTCGAACGGCCGGCCCTCGACGACCAGCGTGACGGTGCCGTGCTCGATCCCGGTCGGAATGCTCTTGATGCGGGCGGCGGCCGCGCGGCGGATGACCTCCTCGGGCAGCGCCGTGGTCGCGAAGTCGATCTCGCCGACCGGTAGCCCCATCAAGGCGTTGCGCACCGCGCCGCCGACGACGCGCGCCTCCTCGCCGTTTCCACCGAGCAGCGCGAGAACGCGCACCGCAGGCCCCGATTTCAGCCAGCCCGCTTCGTGTAGCGAGCAGGCCGTGTTCACCTCTCGACTCCGGGCACGAGTTTACCGTTCTCGACATGCGCCGGGATGTAGGTCGAATCCGGCGGCGCGCCCGAAAACCGCGCCAGCAGGATGAAGCTGACGACGACCAGCAGCAGCGCCGCGAGCGTGAGCCTCTTGACGATGTGCACCGGCCACGAGGCGACGATCATGAAGTCCACACGGTTAGCGACAAGGAACGCCGCATAGATCGCAAACGGAATCAGGAAGATTCCGATCTCCATAAGAACCGGACGTATCATTTGAGATAGACTCGCTCGTACAGCACGCGCAGGATCCCGGCGGTCGCGCCCCAGATATAACGCTCCTCGAACGGCATCTCGTAGAACGAGCGCATCCTGCCGCGGGCCAGCTTCCAACCCTGCTTGTGGTTGTCCGGGTTCATCAGAAACGACAGCGGCACCTCGAATGCCTCTTCCACTTCACCCGCATTGATATGAAGGTCGAACCCCGGCCTCACCCGCGCCACCGTGGGCAGGACACGGTAGCCAAAACTCGTGCCGTAGAGATCGAGATACCCGATCGGCTCGACGAAGTCGCGGGGCAGCCCGACTTCTTCCCACGCCTCGCGTAACGCCGCGTCGACCGGCGAGGTGTCGGTCGCCTCGATCTTGCCGCCGGGAAATGCGATCTCGCCGGCGTGGTCGCTGACATGGGCCGACCGCTTTGTCAGCAACACGGTCGGCTCGTCGTGCGCCACCACCGCGATCAGTACCGCCGCCGCCCGCATCGGCTCTTCCCGGGCGGTCTCCTGGAGCACGAAATCGCGGTCCTGATCGCCGGTCAGCGGAACGGTGCCGGCGTCGGTCAGCCCCGCGGGGATATCGAATCGCAGCCGCGCCCGCGCGCGGTCGAAAAAATCCCCGGCACCGGCATCGGTGTTCGCGGCGCCTGTCTTCTCCACAGGCCCGGTCAACCTGCGTCCCTCACCTGCTCCGCATCCGCCATCGCAAAAAACTCGCCACCCGATTCGATCCCAAACATCATCCGTCCATCGATCATTCGTTGCTCGCCCATGTCAACAAGATCGTAATACAGCGCCCGCGTCACCTTGGCCCAGAGGTCGGCCCGAACGTGCAGATAGGGCTTCAATCCACCGCCCTCCGAGGGCTCGAAGCGCAACCGATGCCCAAAATCGCAGGGAACCCAATCGCCGACATTGGTGCGGAACCGCAGCAGGCGGCCGTTATCGTCCCGATCCCCGATCATCTCGACGGCCAGAAACGGCGCGTCATCGACGCGAATGCCGACCTTCTCCACCGGCGTCACCAGAAAGTGTTTGCCGTCCTCACGCTTCAGGATCGTGGAGAACAGCCGCACCAGCGCCGGCCGGCCGATCGGCGTTCTCATGTAAAACCAGGTGCCGTCGCTGGCGATTCGCATGTCCAGATCGCCGCAAAACGGCGGATTCCACAAATGCACAGGCGGCAGACCCTTGCCGGGCGAGCCGGCGGCATCACGCGCGGCGGTCGTCAGCCCGTCCAGTGTCCGGCTCTCGGATCGCCCTTGCTTCGCCATGGTTTACCCTGAGGTTGGTCGCCTGTTCTGGCACAAAGGCGGACACAAGCCCAGTAGCTGCGGGTCGGACGCCGGAACTGGCACGGCACCTCGCCACTTCGTGATGCCATAGCTCGAAAAGCCGGTATTGTGGCAATAGTTTAATTCAACGAATACATGACGTTCGCGTAATGCTTAAGAGGCGTAACGACGCAAATGGCGCGGCCTCGCGCAAGGAGTGACGGATGGCTGCGGACCCTGACAAAGGCGTCGAAAAACTGGGCGTCGAGAAACTGGAAGACGTGATCGTTCGCTCGGCCGAGCAGGTCGCGGAGCAAATCCGCGCGGCGCGGGACGCGATTTCCACCGTCATCTTCGGTCAGGACCGCGTCATCGAAAACACGCTGGTGACGATCCTCTCCGGCGGCCATGCGCTCCTGATCGGCGTTCCCGGCCTTGCCAAAACCAAGCTCGTGGAGACGCTCGGCGTCACGCTCGGACTCGACGCCAAGCGCGTCCAGTTCACGCCGGACCTAATGCCCTCGGACATCCTCGGCGCCGAGGTGTTGGACCAGAGCGGCAGCGGCAAGCGCTCGTTCCGCTTCATAGCCGGACCGGTATTCGCGCAGCTTCTGATGGCCGACGAAATCAACCGCGCCAGCCCGCGCACGCAATCGGCGCTGCTGCAGGCGATGCAGGAGCAGCACATCACGGTCGCCGGCGCGCGCCACGACCTGCCGAAACCCTTTCATGTGCTGGCGACGCAAAATCCGCTGGAGCAGGAGGGCACCTATCCGCTGCCGGAGGCGCAGCTCGACCGCTTCCTGATGGAGATCGATGTCGACTATCCGGATCGCGACGCGGAACGGCGCATCCTGTTTGAGACCACCGGCGCCGAGGAAGCCCTGGCGAAAGCCGCAATGAACGCCGATATCGTTCTCGCCGCGCAGCGGCTGGTGCGGCGGCTGCCGGTCGGCGACAGCGTGGTCGAAGCCATTCTATCGCTGGTGCGCTCCGCTCGCCCCGGCCCCGAGAGCGGTGAAACCGGAAAACTGATCGCATGGGGACCGGGACCGCGCGCCAGCCAGTCGCTGATGCTCGCGGTGCGCGCCCGCGCGCTGCTCGACGGGCGTCTTGCGCCGTCGATCGACGACGTGCTCGACCTCGCCGAGCCGGTGCTCAAGCATCGCATGGCGCTGACGTTCTCCGCCCGCGCCGAAGGCCGCACCATTTCCGACGTGATCGGGCAACTGAAGACGCGGATCGGTTGATGGTCGCCGCGGCCGAGCATGTCAGGAGGGAACTCGAAGCAGTCAGACGTGCCGATGGCGAAAGCCGCACGCTGGCGGCATCACTGCCGCGTCTCGTGCTGGAAGCCCGCCGCATCGCCGCCAATGTGATTCACGGCCTGCATGGCCGCCGGCGCGCCGGTTCGGGTGAGAGCTTCTGGCAATACCGCCGTTTCGTATCCGGCGAACCGTCGCAGAATGTCGACTGGCGCCGTTCCGCGCGCGACGATCATCTCTATGTCCGCGAGCACGAGTGGGAGGCCGCGCACACCGTGTGGGTCTGGCCCGACCGTTCGGCGTCGATGGCCTTCGCCTCCCGACAGGCGCGCGACAGCAAGCTCGAGCGCGCTTTGATCGTGACCTTCGCGCTGGCCGAATTGCTGGTGGCCGGCGGCGAGCGCGTCGGCGTTCCCGGGTTGATGAACCCGACCGCGAGCCGCAACGTCATCGACAAGATGGCGCAGGCGATGCTGCACGACGATCTTGCGCGCGCCAGCCTGCCGCCATCGTTCGTGCCGCCGGCGCGATCGGAAATCGTGGTGCTGTCGGACTTCTGGTCGCCGATCGCGGAGATAACCACCATACTCGCCGGGCTGTCGGCCTCCGGCGCGCACGGCACGCTGCTGCAGGTCGTCGATCCCGCCGAGGAGACATTCCCCTATTCGGGACGCGTCGAGTTCGTCGAACCCGAGGACGGCCGCGTCATCACCGCGGGCCGCGCCGAACGATGGGCCCGCGACTACGTCGCGCGCGTCGCGCTGCATCGCGACCAGATCCGCGCGGAGACCAAGGCGCTCGACTGGCTGTTCTCGACCCACACCACCGACCGGTCCGCAGCCGAACTGCTGCTGTTCCTCCACGGCGGCATGATGGCGAGCAAGGGCGGCGGCGCCACGTCGGTCAAAGCGGGGCGTATGGCATGATGTCGGCGCTTCCGCTGTCGTTCCTGCAACCGCTGATGCTGCTCGGACTGCTCAGCCTGCCGCTGCTCTGGTGGCTGCTGCGGGTGGTGCCGCCGCGCCCGCGGCGGATCGATTTTCCGCCAACGCGACTGCTGTTCGATATCGCCGCGAAGGAAGAAACCCCCTCGCGCACCCCGTGGTGGCTGACGGCATTGCGACTTGCGGCCGCCGCGCTGGTGATCTTCGCGGCCGCCGGACCGGTCTGGAATCCAAAGGCCGGCGCCGCCCGCAGCACCGCGCCATTGACGATCCTGCTCGACGACGGCTGGAGCGCCGCATCGAGCTGGGAGACGCGGATCAGGGCCGCGGATGAACTCATCACGGAGGCCGACAGCGACCGGCGCGGCGTCGCCATCGTGCCTTTGTCGGAGCCGGCGCGCGACATCGCGCTGATGCCGGCCGGAACCGCGCGCGTGGCGCTGCGGCAGCTTGCGCCGAAGCCTTACGCGGTTGAGCGCGTCGAGACGCTTCCGGCGATCGAACGGTTCCTGAAAGCAACCGGCGATAGCGACATCGTGTGGCTGTCCGACGGCATCGACAGCGGACGTGGGGCGGAATTCGTCGACGGGCTTCGCAAGGTGATCGGCGACCGTTCCCTGACCATTGTCGAGGGCGGCGCGCCGCCGGCGCATGCGCTGGTCGCAGCGGAAAATGCCGCGGCCAATATGACCGTGAAGGTTTTGCGCGCTACCGCGAACGGCCCGACGACCGGGATCGTCCGCGCGCTCGACCAGAAGGGGTCGCCGATCGGCGAGACGCATTATGCGTTTCCGCCGCAGGGCCGCGAAACCGAAGCCGCGTTCGACCTGCCGCTGGAGTTGCGCAACGACATCGCCCGGCTGGAAATCGCGGGCGAACGATCTGCAGGCGCGGTGCAACTGCTCGACAAGCGCTGGCGCCGTCGCGCCATCGGCGTGGTCAGCGGATCGAGCACGGATACGGCGCAGCCGTTGCTCGCCTCGACGTTCTATCTGACACGCGCGTTGGCGCCGTTCGCCGATGTGCGGCTCGGCGACAAGGGCGCCCCGCAGGAGGTCGTCACCCAATTTCTGGATCAGAAACTGCCGATGATCGTGATGGCCGACGTCGGCGCGCTGTCGCCGGAATTGCGCCAGCGCATCGACGCCTGGCTCGACCATGGCGGCGTGCTGGTGCGGTTCGCGGGGCCGCGTCTGGCGCAGGCCGATGACGATCTGGTGCCGGTGAAACTGCGGCACGGCGGCCGCAGTCTCGGCGGCAGCATGACATGGGAGAAGCCGCAGCATCTTGCAGCGTTCGCCACGGACGGGCCGTTCGCAGGCCTTGCAGTGCCGAAGGACGTCACCGTCAGCCGGCAGGTGCTGGCCGAACCGGATGCGGCGCTCCCGGCGAAAAGCTGGGCGTCGCTCGTCGACGGAACGCCGCTGGTGACCGGCGAACGTCGCGGCAAGGGCCTGCTGGTGCTGTTCCACGTCAGCGCCGACATGCGCTGGTCCGATCTGCCGATGTCCGGCACCTTCGTCGAGATGCTGCGGCGGATCGTCGATGCCTCCGGCTATACCGCGAACACCGGCAAGAGCCCCACGACGAACGCCAAAGCGGAAACCGTCGCGCCGCTGCGGACGCTCGACGGCTTCGGCGCTTTCGGACCGCCGCCCGCCACGGCCAAGCCCCTGCCGGTCGACTACCGCGGCCGCGGCTCCATCGAGCATCCGCCCGGATTCTACGGCCCCGCCGACGGACCGACCGCCGTCAACACGCTGGCGGCATCCGACCGGATCGTGCCGCTCGATACCTCGACACTGACAGCGCGGCGGGCGAGTTTCACCAATGCCGAACCACACGATCTGCGGGGCATCCTGCTATCCTCGTCGCTTGCATTGTTTCTGATCGACGCCGTCATCGTGGCGCTGCTTGGCGGCGGCCTCGCCGCATTGCTGCGTCGCCGCGCCGCCCATGCCGCGCTGGCTTTCGCGCTGGCGCTGCCGATGATCGCGGTAGCGCCCTCACCGTCGCGCGCCGACAGTGCAAGCGACGCGTTCGCGATGAAGGCCACCTCACAGACACGGCTGGCCTATGTCGTGACCGGCAACGCCGACGTCGATAACATCGTCAAGGCCGGGTTGAGCGGGCTCACATTGTTTCTGGCGCAACGCACGGCGCTTGAAGCCGGCGAGCCGGTCGGCGTCGACCCGGCCCGCGACGAACTGGCGTTCTTCCCGCTGATCTACTGGCCGGTGGTGCCGGGCGCGCCGAAGCCGCCGCAAAGCGCCCTCGACAAGATCGACGCCTACATGAAGCACGGCGGCACCGTCCTGTTCGATACCCGCGATGCGATCGATGCGCTGCCGGGACCGGACGGCGAATCCCGGACACCGGGGATGCAGGCACTGCGCGTCATCCTTTCATCGCTCGACGTCCCCGAACTCGAGCCGGTGCCGCACGAGCATGTGCTGACCAAGACGTTCTATCTGCTGCACGATTTTCCGGGCCGCTTCACCACCGGCCAGACCTGGGTCGAGGCGCTGCCGCGCAACGAGGATGACGAGGCGGCGGCGCGGCCGGCGCGCGGTGGCGACGGCGTCTCGCCGATCATCATCACCTCGAACGATCTCG
Source organism: Nitrobacter sp. NHB1 (assembly GCF_036964665.1). NCBI lineage: Bacteria > Pseudomonadati > Pseudomonadota > Alphaproteobacteria > Hyphomicrobiales > Nitrobacteraceae > Nitrobacter > Candidatus Nitrobacter laanbroekii. The sequence continues at coordinate 3,084,023 of NZ_JBAMDA010000001.1, read as the reverse complement.
CGGGCGCATGGGCGATGCGTCCCGACGGCCAGCCGATGCTGCCGCTTTCGCCGGGCGAACCGCGTCAACGCGAATTCGCCTTCCGCGCCGGCGTCAACATCGTGATGTACACGCTGACCGGCAACTACAAGGCCGACCAGGTCCACGCGCCGGCGCTGATCGAACGGCTGGGGCAATAAAGGCCAACATGAACCGTTCATTCATCATTGCGAGCGAAGCGAAGCAATCCAGCGCCATGCATGCAGGACTGGATTGCTTCGTCGCTTACGCTCCTCGCAATGACGGAAGCTGCGGTGTGAGTTAGCGCATGACCTACGGCATCGCCTTCACCCCGCTGGTTCCCGTGGTCGTGCTGTGGACCGCGCTCGCTGCGATCGTCTTGATCGCGGTGCTGCTCGTAGTCGGCCGCGCGCGGGGCGCGGCGGTGCGCGTGGCTGCGCTGGCGCTGATCCTGCTCGCGCTCGCCAATCCGTCGTTCACCCGCGAGGAGCGCGAACCGCTGTCCTCGGTGGCCGCCGTCATCGTCGACAAGAGCCCGAGCCAGAATTTCGGCGACCGCACCGACCAGACCGCGAAGGCGCGCGAGGCGCTGGTCGACCGCCTCAAGCAGATCAAGGGACTTGAAGTCCGCGTCGTCGATGCGGGCCAGGCCGACGGCGAGACCGACGGCACCAAGCTGTTCTCGGCGCTTTCCTCGACCCTGTCCGACGTGCCGACCGACCGCGTCGCCGGTGCCTTCCTGATCACCGACGGACGCGTTCACGACATTCCCGACAACGTCGCTGCCCTCGGATTCAAGGCGCCGGTCCATGCCCTGATCACCGGCCACAAGGACGAGCGCGACCGCCGCATCGCGGTCGTCGCAGCGCCGCGTTTCGGCATCGTCGGCCAGACCCAGACCATCACCTACCGGCTCGACGATCAGGGCGTCAGCGGCGAACACGCGAAAGTGGTCGTGCGCCGCGACGGCGAGGTTATCGGCGAGCGCACCGTTGCGAGCGGGGAAACCGTCAACGTCGATGTCGGCATCAAACATGCCGGGCAGAACATCGTCGAGATCGAGGCCTCGCCGCTGGCGAACGAACTGACGCCGGTCAATAATCGCGCCGTGGTGCCGATCGACGGCGTCCGCGACAAGCTGCGGGTGCTGCTGGTATCGGGCGAGCCGCATTCGGGCGAACGCACCTGGCGCAACCTCTTGAAGTCGGACCCCAGCGTCGACCTGGTTCACTTCACGATCTTGCGTCCGCCCGAGAAGCAGGACGGCACGCCGATCAACGAACTGTCGCTGATCGCCTTTCCGACGCGCGAACTGTTCCAGCAGAAGATCAACGAATTCCAGCTCATCATCTTCGACCGCTACGCGCGCCAGGGCGTGCTGCCGATCGCCTATTTCGACAACATCGCGCGTTACGTGCGTGAAGGCGGCGCGGTGCTGGTCTCGGCTGGTCCCGACTACGCCTCGACCACCAGCATCTGGCGGACGCCGCTGGATACGGTGCTGCCGGCCGAACCGGTCGGCGTCACCGACAAGCCGTTCCATGCGCGCCTGAGCGAGGCCGGCAAGCGCCATCCGGTCACCCGCGGACTCGCAGGGTCCGCAAGCGACCCGCCGCACTGGAGCCGGTTTTTCCGCGAGGTCGACACCCGCAACGCTTCGGTGCCGCCGGTCATGACCGGCGCCGACGGCAAGCCGCTGCTGTTGCTGTCGCACTATGGCGAAGGCCGCGTCGCGCTGCTGCTGTCGGATCACATCTGGCTGTGGGCGCGCGGCTACGAGGGCGGCGGCCCGTATATCGACCTGCTGCGGCGGACGTCGCACTGGCTGATGAAGCAGCCTGAACTCGACGAAGAGGCCTTGCGTCTTCAGGTCAGCGGCAAGGATCTGGTCGTGCAGCGCCAGACCATGGCCGACAGCGTCACGCCGGTCACCGTGACGTCGCCCTCCGGCAAGACCCGCGAAATGACGCTCAACGCCAGCGAACCCGGCCTCTGGAAAGCGACGCTGACCGCCGACGAACTCGGATTGTGGCAGGCGACCGACGGCACGCTGAAGGCGCTGGTCAATGTCGGCCCGGTCAATCCGAAGGAGTTCTCCGAGGTGACGTCGACCGTCGACGAACTCAAGCCGCTCGCGCAGGCCAGCGGCGGCGATGCGCGGCGGATCGCGGACGGCTCAGGCGTCGACGTTCCGCGCATCGTTCCGGTGCATTCTTCCAGCGTGTTTCGCGGCGACGGCTGGATGGGGGTACGGATGCGCGACGCCAGCGTGGTCCGCGGCGTCGGCGTGCTGCCGGTGTTCGCCGGGCTGATCGGCCTGCTGCTGCTGCTCGGCGCTTTTGCCGTAACATGGCTGCGTGAGGGACGCTGAGGACCCCCCCGATCCCGCAATCCGTTGCTCAAAACCCACAGTCTCCCGATTTGACGGTCACATCGCGAGGCCACAGCAGGCCGCCGTTGACATCGGCCCGAAACACCGATGTTATATTATAACATCTTGGCGCCGGGGGAATGACGAGCCTCCGCCGCGGGGGCCTGCTGCTGCGATGAAGTGGTTTCGGTCGAACATCAAACACGGATCGCGGATCGCGCTGCTCGCGCTTGCGATCCAGTTCGTGTTGTCTTTCGGACATCATCACGGCGCTGCGGCGCTCGCGGCACCCGCCGTGTCGGCGCAGGCGAGCGACACCGGCAAAACCCAGACCAAGACCGTTGCGACCAAAGACGCAGCCGTCAACAATTCCGCCAAGACATCGGCCACGAGTCCGGCCAAGCCTGCATCAGGTCACGATCAGGACAGCGATTACTGCGCCGTTTGCGCCGTCATGGCACTCGCGGGCACCGTGCTGTTCACCGAGCCTCCGGTGCTGCTACTGCCCGAAACGTATCATTTCCTCTACCGGGCCACCGACGCCGAATTCAATCACCTCGAATCGCGGCGCGTCGTGTTCCAGCCGCGCGCGCCTCCCGCCTCCTGACGTCGACTGCATGACGATCCGCCGGATCGGCCGGACTGCACGGGCGATCCCACGGGCCGACGTCGAACTCAACCTGTCGCACATAGACGGGAAGCCGCCTTCCAGATGAAGAAGATCGCGGCGCCGTCAGGACTGGATCAATGCCCTTCTCAATCAAACGCGCCCTTCTCGCATCCTCTTCGGCCTCCTTGCTCTGGTGTGGCCTCGGGAGCACCGCCATGTCGCAGGGCGCCCCTGCCGCCGGCGGCTCCACGCGGCTGCCGGAAATCCAGGTGACGGCGCCGCGCCATCCTCAGAAGCCGCGCCGTCCCAAGACGCATGTCGCCACACACCAGCATCGTCAGGAGCCGCAGGAGCCGCAGCATCGTCAGAAGCCGCAGGCGCCGCCGCCAACCGAAGCCGCAGCGCTGGCCGCGAAAAATTCCAGCCTCGACATGGCGCGCGACAACATCGTCGCGCCAACGGGCGCGGCATCCTACACGCTTAGCCAGCAGGCCATCGCCTCGTTGCCGCAGGGAACCAATACGACGCTGGACAAGGTGTTGTTGCAGGCGCCGGGCGTGACGCAGGATTCCGCCGCCGGCGGCGATTTTCACGTCCGCAACGAGCACGGCAATCTGCAATACCGCATCAATGGCATCGCGCTCCCCGACGGCGTCGGCGGCTTCGGCCAGATTTTCGACACCGCGCTGATCGGCAATATGTCGCTGCTAACAGGCGCGCTGCCGGCACAATATGGACTGCGCACCGCCGGCGTGATCGACATCCAGACCCGAAACGATGCGTTCAACAATAGCGGCAGCGTCAGTGTCTACGGCGGCAGCCGCGGAACGATTACGCCGAGTTTCGAATACGGCGGCACCGCCGGACAGACGCAGTATTTCGTATCGGGCCGCTACTTCGGCAGCGATCTCGGACTTGAAAATCCGACATCGGCCCGCAACGCCATTCACGATCATACCGATCAGGAAAAAGGATTCCTCTACCTTTCGACCGTACTCGATCCCACCAGCCGCCTCACCTTCATCAGCGGCGTATCGAATGGCAGCTATCAAATCCCCAACAATCCCGGACAGACGCCGGCATTTACCGCCTATGGCGTCTCGAATTTCGACTCGTCACAGCTCGACCAGCGGCAGCACCAATTCAACCAGTTCAACGTGCTGGCGTATCAGAAATCGGTCGATGATATCGACTACCAGATTTCCTACTTCAACCGTACCAGCGCGCTGCATTTCACGCCGGACGCGATCGGCGACATCGTCTTCAACGGCGTCGCCTCCGACGTCTATCGCCGCAGCATCGTCAACGGCATCCAGGAGGATACCGCCTGGCGCATCGGCTATGCCCACACTCTTCGCTTTGGCTTTACGGCAAGCGCAGAAAATTCGCTGGTCAACAACACCTCCACCGTGCTGCCGCTCGATGGAGCCGGCGATCCGTTCGACGCGCCATTCACGGTGCTCGATTCGAGTGCCAAGACTGGCTGGCTGTTCGGCACCTATCTGCAGGACGAATGGAAGATCAACAGCCAGTGGACGCTGAACGCCGGTCTGCGCTTCGACCAGATGGAGCAGTACATCAGTGCCAACCAGTTGAGCCCGCGCGTCAGCCTGACCTGGAAGCCGTTCGAAGGCACCACCTTCCATGCCGGCTATGCGCGCAACTTCACCCCGCCACCGCAGGTACTGGCGGCGCCGGTCAATCTCGCGCTAGTGCAGAACACGACGCAACAGCCATCTGTCACGACCAACGATCCAGTGCTGCCGGAGCGGTCGCATGTATTCGACGTCGGTGTGATCCAGAAGATTTATGCGATTCCCGGTCTCGAGGTCGGCCTCGACGCTTACTATAAAAAGGCTAAGGATTTACTGGACGACGGCCAGTTCGGCGCGGCCTATGTACTGACCGCTTTCAACTACGAGCGGGCGGAGAACGCTGGCGTCGAATTCAAAGCCACCTATACCAACGGCAATTTCCGCGCCTATGGCAACGTCGCGTGGGGCAAGCAGATCGCAACCAACGTCGTTTCAAACCAGTATCTGTTCAGTGCTGACGATCTTGCCTACATCGCCGGCCACTACGTCTACACCGATCACTCCCAGCTCTGGACGGCGTCGGCGGGCGCCTCCTATCTGTGGCGCGGCACGCGATACAGCGGGTCGGTCATCTTCGGCAGCGGTTTGCGCGCCGACGGCGCCGACGGCACGCCAAACGGCAGCCACGTTCCGTCCTACACCCAGGTCAATCTCGGCGTGTCGCACGACTTCAACATCGTCAGCGCAACGAAGCCGACCACGCTGCGTTTCGATGTCGTCAACTTGTTCGACACCGTCTACCAGATCAGGAACGGCTCGGGGATCGGCGTATTCGCCCCGCAGTACGGCCCGCGCCGCGGTTTCTATGCCGGCATCACGCAGAAGTTCTGAGGCGGATCGCACCAAAGACGTGGATGGCCGGAACGGGATCCGGCCATGACGTTTCGGTCTCTGCAATTTCAGGCTATTCGCCCGGGCGTGTAACTTCTTTCGCGAACGTCCAGTTCGGTCGAATCATGCCGGACACGCCCTCGAACGCACCGGGCACGAGTTCACATACCAACAGCCGGGCCCGATCGACCGGGCCCGGCATATCGACCTGCCCTTTCGGAATCGTCTTGAAGCCGACGCGGCCGTAATAGGGTTCATCGCCGACCAGCACCACCAGACGATGTCCCTTCGCCCTCGCCTCATCGAGCGCGCGATCGAGCATCGCGCGGCCGATCCCGCGGCCGCGAAACGGCGGCTCGACCGTCAGCGGGCCGAGCAGCAGCGCCGGCGTGTCACCGATGCAGACCGGCAACAGCCTGACCGAGCCGACCAGCAGCGTGCCGATGCGGGCGGTCAGGGAAAGGTCGAGCAAATGATCGACATGCTCGCGCAACCGGTATGCGCTGAGCACGAAACGGCCCGGACCGAAGGTGCGCTCGTGCAGACGCTCGATGGCCTGCGCGTCGGCGGCGGTCTCGGTCAGGATGGTGAGGGACAGATCGGACATCGGAGAGGCGAGATAGCATCTGCCACGGGCGCGGTCCATTGCCTGCCGCCGATATGGTGACCGGCCCGGTCAGCGACGCCAGGTAAGTATCGGCGGCGCATGATCGAGGACTTCCGCGATCCGCAGCCGCGTGCCGGCCGTGGTCTCCGGCGGCAGCGCGGCGGCGGCGAAAAAGCCGCAATCGACGATCTCTCGATTGGGCTCGGGCTTGCGATCCTGCCGGAAGTCCCTGACGACGTAGACCGCGACGTGATCGCGCGGCGAGACATGGCTGTTGAGAAAAATGCCGTGCAATACCGGTTCGCCGGATAGCTCGATTCGCCCCTCCTCCATCAACTCACGCCGCAGCGCCGTCCGGAACGCCTCGCCGACCTCGACACCGCCACCGGGCAGATGCCAGCCCGCCATATAGCTGTGCCTGACCAGAAACACCCTGTTGTCGCCGTCCAGCACCACGCCCCGCACGCCGAGCGTCATGCCGCGGGCGAACCGCCAGTACAGGTGAAGCAACCGGCGCAGCGCGGGCTCGAAACCGCGGCGCAGACGCTGGAAATTCACGGCGCGCAAGCCCCCGGCAACAGCGATTTCGCAATTCGTTCTCGCATGATTCCTTGCATCATAGCGCTGCTCTTGCCAAAACTTGAGAACATTCCGGGGGCACGAGGCAGCAGTGAAGCAGTTTGCCGATTTGACGGAACGCGAGATTCTGGCGCTCGCCATCTCGAGCGAGGAAGAGGACAGCCGCATCTACCACGGATTCGCCGAAGGACTTGCCGAGCCTTTTCCGGCTTCCGCCGCCGTCCTCTCCGGCATGGCGGAGGAAGAGGTTCGCCATCGCGGCAGACTGTTCGATCTCTACCGCGAAAAATTCGGCGACTACCTGCCGCTGATCCGCCGTCACGACGTCACGGGTTTCATCAAGCGAAAGCCGCTGTGGCTGACGCGGCCGCTTGGCCTCGAAGAGGTCCGCAAATACGTCCTCGGCATGGAGAAGGAGACAGCGCGGTTCTATCGCAAGGCGGCCGAAACCACACGCGATGCATCGATCCGCGAATTGCTGATCGGCCTCGCCGAGGAGGAAGACAAGCACGATTCGCTGGCCGGGCAACTTACCGCGAAACATCTCACAGAGAAGGTCAAGGCCGGCGAAGCCGACAGCGAGCGCCGCGCGTTCGTTTTGCAGTATGTGCAGCCGGGCCTTGTCGGGCTCATGGACGGCTCGGTCTCGACGCTGGCGCCGCTATTTGCAGCGGCCTTCGCGACCCACAAACCGTTCGAGACGTTTCTGGTCGGCCTCGCGGCTTCCGTCGGCGCCGGCATCTCCATGGGATTCGCCGAGGCGCTGTCGGACGACGGCAGCTTAAGCGGCCGCGGCTCGCCATTGATCCGCGGCGGCGTGTGCGGCCTGATGACGGCGGTCGGCGGCCTCGGCCACACCCTGCCCTATCTGATCCCGGATTTTTATGTGGCCACCGTACTGGCGGTCGCCGTCGTGATCGTCGAACTCGGCATCATCTCCTGGGTACGCCACCGCTTCATGGATACGCCATGGTTGCAGGCGACGTTCCAGATCGCGGTCGGCGGCGCGCTGGTGTTTCTCGCCGGAATCCTGATTGGCAGCGCCTAGCGCATGATCCGGAAAAGTGGGAACCGGTTTTCCGGAGAGATCATGCGACAAGAAAATCCCCGACATTAGCCCTTTCGATAATAGTGTCACCAAAATGGCCGCGTTCACGCTCGCACATCTGTCCGATCCGCATCTTGGGCCGCTGCCGGCACCAAAGCTGCATCAGCTCGCGGGCAAGCGCGCGCTCGGCTATCAGAACTGGAAACGCAGCAGGCACGCCATTCATCGGCGCGATGTGCTGGACGCTCTGGTTGCCGATATCAGGACGCAAGCGCCCGACCACATCGCCATCACCGGCGACCTCATCAATCTCGCGCTGCCTGGCGAATTCACGCAGGCGCGCACCTGGCTCGAGAGCGTCGGCGCGCCGCACGACGTCACCCTCGTTCCCGGCAATCACGATGCCTATGTTCGCGCGACGCAAAAACAGATATCCGAATGGATAGGATATATGCGCGGCGACGGCGCCAGCGCGGGAGCGCCGCTTTCGTTTCCGTTCCTGCGCCGCAGGGGACCGCTGACGCTGATCGGCGTGTCGTCGGCGGTGCCGACCGCGCCGTTCATGGCGACCGGCTGGCTGGGACACGCGCAGCTCGACGCGCTCGACAATGCCCTGTCGCAGCTTGCGGGCGATCCGAACTTTCGCGTGCTGCTGATCCATCATCCGCTGTCTTCGAAATCGTCGTACAAGCGGCTGACCGACGCGGAGGCGCTCTTGACGATACTGAGACGGCATCGCGTCGATTTGATCCTGCACGGCCATGATCACATCCATTCCACCATGTGGTTCGATGGGCCGCATGGCCGCGTGCCCGCCATCGGAGTGCCGTCGGCATCCGCGATGCCTTACCGGCACTATCCGGCCGCCGCCTACAACCTGTTTTCAATCACGCGCGGGGGCGACGCCTGGCGCTGCGAGCAGCGGGTGCGCGGGTTTGTCGATGGTGCGGGAGTCGAGAGTGCGGAGGTCAGGGAGTTGCAACGGGTTCAGTTGATTTAGTGGCGGTACGCCAGATTCACCTTTAATTGAACTAAGGCTCGTAAAATTGAGAACGCTCCACCAAGCAGCAAAAGTGTGGGCGACGGAAGTGCTGGAGGGGAAATGAATATCGACAAATCGCTTGATGCATTGCTCTCATCGGTGCGCGTGGTGCACCGCCGGAATTTTCTGACAGCGGGTGCAGGCCTGGCTGCGGTCACTTTGGCTGGCGGTGAAGCCGTAGCCAAGCCTGCAAATTCGGCGGCTCACACGAAGTCGGCAATTACGGAGCAGGATCGCAAACATATGTCGTTGGCGATCATGACCATGCGGCAAGCTGGCATTGTCGACAAAACCGGTGGACCGTTCGGGGCCGTTGTGGTGCGTGACGGCGAAGTTCTCGCGGCAAGCGGCAACAGCGTATTGCGTGACAACGATCCATCCGCTCATGCCGAGGTCAATGCCATCCGCCTTGCGTGTAAAAAGATCGGTGCCCCCAACTTGCGCGGCGCAACGCTGTTCACGAGCTGCGAATGCTGCCCGATGTGTTACGCCACAGCTTATTGGGCGCGTATCAGCAAGATCTACTATGCTGCCGCGTGGACAGACTATGCGGACTTGTTCGATGATTCAAATATCAGCATCGACATGAAGAAGCCGTACCCTCAGCGTATGCTGCATCCCCAACAGATGATGCAGGCGGAAGCCCGGAAAGTATGGCTGGAATTCCGAAAGCTGCCCGACCGAGCCAAATATTGATGCATGACCATTGGCGCCATCCGGGACCGCGGCGCGATCCCGGAGCCGATCGCTTTAAGCCTCTATGGCGATCTCCGTTATCAGTGTCGCGGAATCAAAGCCCGCGCCGTGACGCGGGAGGCGGATTCAGGGGCGGCCCGGGATTTTCTGAAAGTGCCTTACGACCACTTGTGGAAAATGAAGAACGCGCCGAGCGCGACGAACGCAAAGCCCAGGCCCTGATTCCAGCTCAACGGCTGTTTCAGATACAGCACGGAGAATCCGGCGAAGACAATGAGCGTAATCACTTCCTGAATGGTCTTGAGCTGAGCCGCCGAATAAACCGCGCTGCCCCAGCGGTTGGCCGGCACCGCAAACCAGTATTCGAAGAACGCGATGCCCCAACTGATCGCGATGACCAGCGGAAGCGGGCTCTCCTTGAATTTCAGATGCCCGTACCAGGCGAAGGTCATGAAAACATTCGAACAGAACAGCATCAGGATCGGCAGGAGCCACGACGGGATCGTGAGGGGCATGGTTTTCGGCTTTCGGGAATGACCGGAGGAAGGCGCCGACCGCTCACAGCGGGTATCCGCGTCAAGCAAGAGGTCGTCGCTATGTTAAACGAACTCCCCAAACGTCAAAGCCGTGAGTGCCCGACAAGGCTTAGCCCCCGGTCCGGACGTACGGCTCGACCGTGCCGCTGAGCTTGATGGTCAGCGGATTGCCACGGCGATCCCTGGCCACGCCGGCAGTGACGCGAACCCATCCCTCGCTCACGCAATACTCCTCGACGTTGGTCTTCTCGACACCTTTGAAACGGACGCCGATATCGCGCGACAGGATCTCGGCGTTGTAATAGGGGCTGCGCGGGTCCGTCGATAAACGGTCGGGCAACTGGCCGTTCACAGTCTCGTCGGTCAAAGCAGGGCCTCGATTTCTTGCGTGAGCGTTCTGGGTTTGGTGGTCGGAGCGTGGCGGGCAACGACGTTGCCCTTCCGGCCGACCAGAAACTTCGTGAAATTCCACTTGATCGAAGCGCCGAGCAATCCGGATTTCTCGCGCTTCAGGTATTTGTAAAGCGGGTGAGCATTATCGCCGTTGACCTCGATCTTCGCAAACATCGGGAACGTCACGTCGTACTTGCTGGAGCAGAACTGCTGGATATCCGCAGATGATCCTGGCTCCTGCTTGCCGAACTGATTGCACGGGAAGCCGAGCACGGAAAATCCGCGCGGCTTCATGGCCCGATGGAGATCCTCGAGGTCCTTGTATTGCGGCGTGAACCCGCAGGCGCTCGCGGTATTCACGATCAGCAGGACCTGTCCCTCGAACTGCTTCAATGCGCAGGGCTCGCCGGCCAGCGAATTTGCCGAGAAATCAAAGACACCAGACATGACACCCTCTCGATGAGACGACGACGGGATCGACCATTTCGGGCCGATCAGTGCCGCGTCGAGGACCGATCGACCGAATCAAGGATGGCTTCGGTGAACGGAAATTCGAGGACGATTTCACCGGCAGCGTCGGTGACTTCCAGCACGGCGTTGAGAATGGCGCGCTGTTCGCCGTCCGTCTGGAGGATTTCCCGGATCGTCGTCCGCGCGGCGCGCCAGGCATGGTCGGGATCGCGCAACTCCTCACCCTCCGGATCGAGGATCAGGTCGCTGCCGATGCGGGTGTTGAAAAAATATCGTGGCATGAACGAACCTTAACGACCGAGCGTGAAACCTGTTAGCGGCTGCTTCACGACTTCTTTATCGGAGACCAGGATCGGACGACAAGACCCAGGTCCCCATGGGCCTGATCTTGTCGTATCTTGTCGCGAAGTCGCGACCGCCTCGTTCCTGAACTCCTGATAAGAAGCCTCGGCATAAAGAAGCCTATGCGGCAGGATGGATGCCCGAAGCGGGCCGACGCCGCGAATTCGACGAACTCGATTTGCCATGACAAGGCGAGCCGGTCCAGCACTCTCCGCCTCTCCGGGCGGGATCAATATCCTGCCAAAAGCGTTATTTGAGTGGCAAGCCCCTTGATGAGGCCATTTTTTCCCGGCCAAATTGACAAACCCGCTGGCGGGCCGGAAAATTCCTCCGCGCGGCGCGGCGTCAGAAATAGAAGAACATCATGAATCCTGTCAGAGAACTCCAGAACCACGGCCAGGCGGTCTGGCTCGATTTCCTTGCGCGCGGCTTCATCGCCAGGGGCGATTTGAAACACCTCGTCGACAATGACGGGGTGCGCGGGGTCACTTCCAATCCGTCGATTTTCGAGAAGGCCATCGGGAGTTCTGACGAATATGACAGCGCCATAGCTCGCATTCTCGATAAAGGCGATCGATCGGTCGCCGCTCTCTACGAGCAACTCGCGGTCGAGGACATCCAGCACGCCGCCGACGTGCTGCGGCCGGTCTACGATCGGCTCCATGGCGCAGACGGCTTCGTGAGCCTCGAGGTCTCGCCCTATCTTGCCAACGACACCAGGGCGACGATCGCTGAGGCCAAAAGGCTCTGGAAATCCGTCGACCGCAAGAACCTGATGATCAAGGTACCGGCGACGCCGGAGGGCCTGCCCGCGATCCGCCACCTGATTTCCGAGGGTATCAGCGTCAACATCACGCTGCTGTTCTCCCAGAAGGTTTACGTCGAGGTTGCCGAGGCCTTTTTGTCCGGGCTTCAGGAGTATGTGCGACATGGCGGCGATCCCTCGCACGTCGCGAGCGTCGCCAGCTTCTTCGTCAGCCGCATCGACACCGCCGTCGACAAGCAACTCGACGAAAAGATCGCGCAGGCCAACGATCCCGCGGAAAAAGCCCGTCTTGCCGCGCTCAAGGGCAGAATCGCGATCGCCAATGCCAGGCTCGCCTATCAGGATTACAAGCGGCTGTTTTCCACCGACGACTGGAAGAAGCTGGAGGCGCACGGCGCCAGGCCGCAGCGGCTGCTGTGGGCCTCGACCGGGACCAAGAACAAGGACTACAGCGACGTTCTCTATGTGGAGGAACTGATCGGCACGGATACGGTCAATACCGTGCCCCCGGCAACCCTTGAGGCCTTCCGAGATCACGGCAGGCTGCGCGACAGCCTCGAGGAAAACCCGGATGAAGCACGGCAAGCGCTCGCCGGGCTCGCGGAAGCGGGAATTTCGCTCGATGCGATCACCCGGGATCTCGTGAAGGAAGGCGTGCAATTGTTCGACGATGCGGCCGACAAGCTGCTCGGCGCCGTCGCCCGCAAACGTGCGAAAATTCTCGGTTCCGCCATCGGTCAGCAGACATTATCGCTCGACCCCGCCATGGCGAAATCCGTCGCCGCACAGGCGGAAGACTGGAGGGCCGCCGGCACGATCCGCAAACTGTGGCAGCACGATAAATCCGTGTGGACCGGCGCAGACGAAAACAAATGGCTGGGCTGGCTCGCAAGCCCAGCCGCGGAATTCGATCGGGCAGCCGACTATGAGGACTACGCGCGGCGAGTGAGGAAACAGACATTCACCGATGCGGTCGTTCTCGGCATGGGCGGATCGAGCCTCGGTCCGGAGGTGCTGGCGACGACCTTTGCGAAGACGGCGGGTTTTCCGAAACTGCATGTGCTGGATTCTACCGATCCCGCCCAGATCCGCGCGCTTGAAGCCGCGATCGACGTCGCAAGGACAGTCTTCATCGTGTCCAGCAAGTCCGGCGGCACCACCGAGCCGAATGCGCTGAAAGACTATTTTCATGCGCGCGTCGCCAGGGCCATCGGCGCCGACAAGGCCGGCCACCGCTTCATCGCGGTCACCGATCCCGGCTCCTCGCTCGACAAGGCCGCGACAGAACTCGGCTACGCGCGCATCTTCCATGGCGACCCCGCGATCGGCGGCCGCTACTCGGTGCTGTCGCCGTTCGGCCTGGTCCCGGCGGCGACGGCGGGAATCGATATAACGGGATTGCTCAGGAACGCCCTCGCCATGGTGCGATCCTGCGGAGCCGAGGTGCCGCCGCATGACAACCCCGGCGTCCAGCTCGGTCTTGCCATGGGTCTCGCCGGGCGCGAAGGCCGCGACAAGGTCACGATCCTGTCGTCGCGAAAAATCGCCGATTTCGGCGCATGGGCGGAGCAGCTGATCGCGGAATCCACCGGCAAGGAAGGCAAGGGCCTGATCCCGATCGATGGCGAGTCGCTCGGCGATGCAAGCCTTTACGGCAACGATCGTTTCTTCGTCGATATCCGCACCGCGAGCGAAGACGATGCCGCTCATGACGAAAAACTGCGCGCGCTCGAGAAGGCCGGACATCCAGTGGTCCGGATCGTGATGAATTCGATCGATCAGATCGGCCAGGAGTTTTTCCGGTTCGAGATGGCGGTGGCGGTCGCCGGCGCGATCCTCGGCATCAATCCGTTCGATCAGCCAGACGTCGAAGCCGCCAAGATCAAGACCCGCGAGCTGACGGCCACGTTCGAGAAAACCGGCAGGCTTCCGGATGAGGAGCCAGCGATTTCCACCGCCGGTTTCGATCTCTACACCGACGATGCAAATGCACGCGCGTTGCGTGAAAAGGGCGCAGACGGCGACCTGTCATCGTGGCTCAAGGCGCACTTCGCGCGCACAGAGCCCGGCGACTATGTCGCGTTGCTGGCGTACATCGCACGCGACCACAACCACATCAATGATCTGCAGCGGATGCGCCTCGCTATCCGCGACCGGGAAAAAGTCGCCACCTGCGCCGAGTTCGGTCCGCGCTTCCAGCATTCGACCGGACAAGCCTACAAGGGCGGACCCGATAGCGGCGTCTTTCTTCAGATCACCGCTGATGACACAAGGGATCTGAGAATCCCCGGCCGGAAAACCAGCTTCGGTGTCATCAAGGCGGCGCAGGCGCGCGGCGATTTCGACGTGCTCACCAGGCGCGGACGACGGGCGCTTCGCGTGCATCTCAAGGGCGATCTCCGATCCGGCCTGTCGCGGCTCGGCGACGCGATCACCGGGGCTCTGGGTTGATCCGTATCCTTCGGCGCGCTCGCGACGGCGGCAAGCCCGGCGCGCTCACGTAAATGCGATAAACCGCAGCGGAACAAATGTTCCCCTGGCGCGTAAGTCTTGTACCTTGTCCCCCGTCGTCGGCTCATCCGACGATCGTCGTATTCAACGGCGTCAATGTCTCCCTGAACATATTCCGAGGCGATGTTGCGCTACACCCTGAAACGCAAGCATCATTGAGCCGTTAGACAGCACGTGGACTGTCCATACAGATTGCCGGCGCTCGGATGGAGGATCGGACGAATGCAGATAGGTATGATCGGCCTGGGGCGAATGGGGGCCAACATCGTTCGTCGGCTGATGAAAAATGGAGGCCATCAGGCCGTCGTCTACGACAAGGACAATAAGGCCGTGGCCGCGGTTGCCGGAGAGGGAGCAGCGGGCGCGAGCGATCTCGAAGACTTCGTCAGCAAGCTCGAAAAACCCCGCACCGTCTGGGTCATGCTGCCCGCCGGCGCGATCACGGAATCCACCATCGATACCATCGCCAGGCTGCTTGACCGCGATGACGTCGTCATCGATGGCGGCAACACCTTCTGGCAGGACGATATCCGGCGGGCCGGGGCGCTGCGCGAGAAAGGCATCCATTACGTCGATGTCGGGACCAGCGGCGGAGTCTGGGGCTTTGAGCGCGGCTACTGCATGATGATCGGCGGCGACAAGGCCGTCGTCGATCGGCTCGACCCGATTTTCGCGGCGATGGCGCCCGGCCGCGGCGACATTCCGAGAACGCCGAGCCGGGACGGTCGCGATCCGCGCGTCGAACAGGGCTATCTCCACGCCGGGCCGGTCGGCGCCGGCCATTTCGTCAAGATGGTGCATAACGGAATCGAGTACGGCCTGATGCAGGCCTATGCTGAAGGTTTCGACATTCTCAAGAACGCGAACATCGATGCGTTGCCGGAAGATCATCGTTTCAAGCTCGATCTCGCCGATATCGCCGAGGTCTGGCGCCGCGGCAGCGTCATCCCCTCTTGGCTGCTCGATCTCGCGGCCTCGGCGCTGGCCCGCAGCGAGACGCTCGAAGCCTATTCGGGATTCGTCGCGGATTCCGGCGAGGGCCGCTGGACCATCAATGCCGCGATTGACGAAGCCGTCCCGGCTGAAGTCCTAACGGCGGCGCTGTTTGCGCGATTCCGCTCGCGCCGGCAGCACACGTTCGCGGAAAAAATCCTGTCCGCGATGCGCGAGGGGTTCGGTGGTCATAAGGAGCCGGGAGAAGCCGATTCTTCCGCAAGGGGGAGGACCGCGAGCTGATGGCGGACGCAAGCAACAAGCCACACAAACCGGAGCCCTGCTGCTTCGTCATCTTTGGCGTCACCGGCGATCTCACCCATCGCCTCGTCATTCCCGCACTCTACAATCTTGCCGAATCCGGCCTGCTGCCGGAGCAATTCTGCATCGTCGGCATCGTCCGCAAGCAGATGTCGGAAGACGACCTCCGGCAAAGCCTGATGGAGGGATTGAACAAGCACGCCACGCGGCCGGTCAAAAAGGAAGTTGCCCAAAAGGTGCTTGGCTGCCTGACATGTCTCGAAGCCGATCCGGCCGATCCGGCCTCGTTCGATACCTTGAGCAAGGCTTTTGAGAGGCTCGAGACAGACAAGGGGACGTGCGGCAATCGCCTGTTCTATCTTGCCGTACCGCCGACAGCCTTTGCTCCGATCACCGAACAACTCGGCCGGGTCGGCCTGCTGCGCGAGGCCAACGGCGCCTGGCGCAGGCTGGTGGTCGAAAAGCCGTTCGGCACCGATCTTGCGTCGGCCCGATCGCTCAATGGCAAGCTGCTCAAGATCGCCGATGAGCATCAGATCTATCGGATCGATCATTATCTCGGCAAGGAAACCGTCCAGAACATCCTCGTCCTTCGCTTCGCCAACGGCATGTTCGAGCCGATCTGGAATCGCAACCACATCGACCATATCCAGATCACCGTCGACGAAAAGCTCGCGGTGGGCCATCGCGGCAGTTTCTACGACGCGACCGGAGCGTTGCGAGACATGGTGCCAAATCATCTGTTCCAGTTGCTGTCGCTGGTGACGATGGAGCCGCCAACACGGTTTGATGCCCGCGCGGTACGCTCGGAAAAGGCGGAGGTGCTTGCCGCGATCCAGACCCAGACTCCCGAAGAAGCGCTCAGCAACTCCGTGCGCGGGCAATATTGCGCCGGGCAAGCCGGCGACCAGACGATCGGGGATTACCGCAAGACCCCCGACGTGAAGCCAGACAGCACCACCGAAACCTATGCGGCGCTCAAGTTGACGATCGATAACTGGCGATGGGCCGGCGTCCCCTTTTACCTGCGGACCGGCAAGGCGCTCGGCATCAAGCGCACCGAGGTGGCGATCAAGTTCAAGCAGGCGCCGTTCGCGATGTTTCGCTCCACGCCGGTAGACCAGCTCTCGCAAAACTATCTTATCATCAGCATCGAACCGACCGAAGGCATCACCTTGCAATTCAACACCAAGGTGCCAGGCCCTACCATTTCGATCGACGGTGTTGAGATGAAATTCCGCTACAAGGATTATTTCAAGGCCGCACCGAGCACAGGTTACGAAACGCTGATCTACGATTGCATGATCGGCGACAACATCCTGTTTCAGCGTGCCGACGGTGTGGAGGCCGGCTGGCAGGCCGTGCAGCCGTTCCTCGACGCCTGGAAAAAAGCCGGCGCCGACGGGCTGGTCGGCTATCAGGTAGGCAGCGAAGGCCCTACTGAGGCCAACGAGTTGCTGGCGCGGGATGGCCACCAGTGGCGCAAGCTGACATGACACCTTCCGAGGCTGACCACAGGTTTCAGGTGCTGCCGGATGCGCAGGCGGTTGCATCTGAGGCCGCAGAGCATCTGATCGCCCGGGTCGCCGAGAATCAAATGCGGCCGGCGATATGCCTGACCGGCGGCTCCAGCCCGAAAGCGCTCTACGCGCTGCTGGGAAGTCCGGACTATCGTTCGCGCATTGCCTGGGATCGCATCCACTGGTTCATCGGGGACGAGCGGTTCGTGAGCGCAGACGATCCACGCAACAACATGGCGATGGCCAGGGAGATTTTCCTCAACCGCTGCGCCCCGCCGGACAATATCCATCCGATTCCGACCGACGCGCGCGATCCGGACACGGCGGCCCGGCTTTACGAGCGCGAACTTCAAGCCTTTTACGGCACGCGCGATCTGAATGCAGGTCGGCCACTTTTCGATCTTGTCCTGATGGGGCTCGGACCGGACGGTCACACCGTCTCGTTGTTTCCCGGAGACGCGGCGCTGGCCGAAACCGAGCGCTGGGTCGTCGGTGTAGATCGTGCGCACGTCGAGCCCTTCGTTCCCCGTGTCACCTTGACGCTTCCGGCGCTGGCTTGCTCACGCGAGATGCTGTTCCTCGTCAGCGGCGAAGCCAAGCGCGATATCCTTTCGAAGGTCATGGCGGGCGCCGACCTGCCCGGCACGCGTGCCCGTTCCAACGGCGTCACGACCTGGCTGACTGATGCGGCGGCCACGGGGCAAACGGCATGAGCGCGAGCCAGGACTCCGCCTTTTGCGCGCTGATCGTCATGGGCGTCTCCGGGTCGGGCAAAACCACCATCGCAAACGCGTTGGGACGACGGCTGGAATGGATGGTAGAGGATGCCGATCGGTTTCACCCCGCGAGCAACATCGAGAAAATGAGCGCCGGCATTGCGCTGACCGACGGCGACCGGTGGCCGTGGCTGCGCGCCGTTGCCGCCGAGATCGGGCGCAGGCGCGCAAGTGGCACGAGCATCATCATGGCATGCTCCGCGCTCAAGCGCGCCTATCGGGACATTCTCGTGCACGGTCGCCGCGACACCCGCATCGTCTACTTGCGCGGCGACAAGAATCTGATCGCAGACCGCCTTCGGGCCAGGTACGCTCATTTCATGCCGCCGGAGTTGCTCGAAAGCCAGTTCGAAACGCTGGAGGAGCCGGCGGAGGATGAGCACCCTATCGTCGTCGACATCGACGCGACGGTGGACGCCATCGCCGATCGCATCGTGACCATGCTCAGGCCGGTTCGAACAGTCTCATGAGCCGCATTTCCCTGGTGATTTCCGATGTCGACGGCAGCCTGGTGACGCCTGACAAGCGCCTCACGGAGGCCGCGATCAAGGCCGTGAAAGACCTTGCCGACAGGGATATCGGCTTCACGATCACCAGCAGCCGTCCCGCCTTCGGAATGCGGATGCTGATCGAACCGCTCGGTCTGCAGCTGCCGCTCGGCGCCTTCAACGGCAGCCTGATCGTCGACCCCGCCTTCAACGTGCTTCAAAAGACCGTCATTTCCGCGCCCGCAGCGCGAATTGCGATCGATGCGCTGATGAAGGCATCTGATGTCGACATCTGGCTGTTCACGGCGGACCGCTGGCTGATCACGCGCGACGACGGGCGCTACGTCCCGCACGAGCAGGCTACGATCCGGACGCCCCCCGTTATCGTTTCTGGTCTTGACGAATTCACAAACGATGCCTGCAAGATCGTCGGTGTCAGCGCCGATCCCGAGAAGCTGGCGCGTTGCGAAATCGCATTGCAGGCGGCGCTCGCCGGCCAGGCGTCGGCTATCCACTCGCAAAGCTACTATCTCGACATCACCCCCGCCGGACAGGACAAGGGGACTTTCGTGGAAGCGATGGCGAAGCGCCTCGATATTGCGCCGCGCAACATCGCGACCATCGGGGACATGCAAAACGATCTGGCCATGTTCGGCAAAAGCGGCCTGTCTTTTGCCATGGGCAACGCCGACGACGACGTGAAGGCGCAAGCGACCTATGTCACCGATACCAATGAAAACGACGGCTTCGCAAAGGCGGTCGAGCGGATTATCGCGATCAGGTGAGCTGCTATAGCGTTTTCGAGCGAACCGGTTAGCGTCAAGAAAAGCGGAAAGGCTCTATGCCTTCGACCGCTGCATCGCGGGTTTTCGCACCGCGTTGAGATTGTGGATCGTGTTGAGGAGCGCAATGTGCGTCAGCGCCTGCGGAAAATTACCGGTCAGGCGGCGGGCAACCGTATCGTATTCCTCCGACAGTAAACCGAGATCGTTGGCCACCGCGGCAACCCGCTGAAGCAGCGCCTTGGCGCGCTCGATATCGCCGCTCAGCACATAGGCATCGGCGAGCCAGAGCGTACACGCCAGAAAGGCTCCTTCGATCGGCGGCTGTTCGTCCGATACCGCACGCGGATCGTGCCGGAGCACGAAGCCGTCCGGCATCAGATGTTTCTCGACCGCCGCCAGCGTTCCGGCCACACGCGGGTCGGACGCCGGCAGAAAGCCGACCGACGGAATAAGAAGCGTGCTGGCGTCGAGCACCTTTGAGCCGTAGGATTCGACGAAAGTGTTTTGCTCGCGATCGAAGCCCTTCTCGCAGACGTCGCGATGGATGGTGTCGCGCAGTTCGCGCCAGCGCTCGACCGGCGCATCGAAGCCGAAATGCTCCACGCTTTTGACGCCGCGGTCGAACGCCACCCAGACCAGCACCTTCGACGACACGTAATGCCTGCCCGGCCCCCTGATCTCCCAGATGCCGGCATCCGGTTCATTCCATATCCCGGCGAGATGCTCGAGCAGCGTGCATTCCAGCGCCCAGGTCGCCTCGCCCAGCTTGAGGTTCGCCTTCCTCGACTGGTGAAACGCGTCCATCAACTCGCCGTAGACATCGAGCTGCAACTGGGCATGCGCCGCGTTGCCGATCCTGACCGGACGCGCGCCTTCGTAACCGGGCAGCCAGTCGGCCTCCCATTCCGTCAGCCGACGCTGCCCGAGAATGCCGTACATGATCTGCATGTCTGCGGGCGAGCCCGCGACGGAGCGCAGCAGCCAGCTGTGCCAGTCCGAGGCCTCGTCGTAATAACCGCCGTTCATCAGCGCCAGCAGCGTGAACGTCGCGTCGCGCAGCCAGCAGAACCGGTAGTCCCAGTTGCGCGCGCCGCCGAGTTTTTCCGGAAGCGAGGTCGTCGGCGCGGCGACGATGCCGCCCGAGGGCGCGTAGATCATCGCCTTCAGGACGACCAGCGAGCGCATCGCGAGATCACGATACGGCCCGTGATATTCGCACTTTCCGCACCACTCCTGCCAGAATGCCTCGGTCTCCTTTAGGGCGGCGGCGGCGTCGATCGGCCTCGGAATACCAAGGTGCGACGCGCCGTAGGTCATGACGAACGGAATCGTCTGCCCGGCGCTCACCTCGAAGTCGGCCACCGTCGTCATATCCTTGCCGCAGGTCTCGACGGGCGTGCGCAGCACCAGCATGTCCGGCCCGCAAACGGCGAGCAGCGCCCTGTCCTCCGTGCGACGGACCCACGGGACGTCCTTCCCGAAACCAAACCGGATCGCCATATCCATGTGCATTTTCACACGGCCGCGGTCGCACCGAACAAGCCGGACGACGTCGGACGCCGTGCCGCGTGGCGGCATGAAATCGATCAGGGTCACGGCGCCGTCGGCGGTTTCGAACCGGGTCTCGAGGATGAGGCCGTCGCCGCGATAGCCGCGAGTCGAGCGCTCGATCTCGCCCGCAGGAGCAATCCGCCAATGACCATTGCTCTCATCGCCCAGAAGGGCTGCAAAGCAGGCATCGGAATCGAAATTCGGCCAGCAGAGCCAGTCGAGCGAGCCCGTGCGGTCGACGAGCGCGACGGTCTCGCCGTCACCGATGATTCCGTAGTCTTCGATATTGCTGGGCAATGGCGAACTCGGCAGGACAGGCTGGAAGAATGACCACTATTATTCATCGTCCGGCTGTTGGCCACCCCGCTCATTGAATTTTATGTGCGGAAACAATTTTGTGAGAATGGCAACAGGCCGTCGGCGATGCCGACGGAGCCGGCGCATCGCGATCCGCGCCTAGAGCCTGTCCGCTTCTGATGGAATCAGAAGCGAGGCTCTATGATTTTGATTTGACGCGTTTTCTTCACGCGAACCGGTATCCACTTCGCTCGAAAACGCTCTAGCTAGCCGGAAAATGCTCTAGCGGCTGTAGCCGTTGGCGCGGGAATATACCGGACGGCTTTCCTGCACGGGCCGGCTGACCGAACTCATGCGGTTGTCGCTGACCGCCCGGCGGCCCGGCTCAAGTTCTTCGAGGAAGACGGGTTCGGAGAAATAGAAGCCCTGCGCGTATTTGATTCGGGTCGCGGCCTGCAAATAAGCCAGTTCCTCGAACGTCTCGACGCCCTCCGCGATCATCGTCATTCCCAGGGCCTCGCTGAGAGATTCGATCGCCTTCAGGATGCCCTGGCTACGAGGACGCTTGTGGATATCAACGATGAACGACCGGTCGATCTTGATTTCATCGGCCGTGATATCGGCAAGAGCCGACAGCGACGAATACCCGATTCCGAAATCGTCGATCGAGATTCCGACGCCGAGCCTTCGCAGGATCGGAAGGATTTCCGCCTGGAAGCGGGTTTTCGCCACGAACGCGTCTTCCGTGACCTCGACGATGAACCGCGTCGGACATCCGGTCTTCTCAAGCGCCCGTGCAAAGGATGTCATGAATGCCACATTGCCGGCCTGCTTGGCGGCAACGTTCATGCTGATGCTGACGCCGGTGCCGAAAGTATCATCGATGAGATCGATGGACCTCATGATCTCGGCCAGCACCAGATGCGTCAGTTCGTCGATCAGCCCGAGTTCGACCGCGATATCGATGAACGTACCAGGCGCCTGAATGACACCGTCGTCATTGCGCAGCCGAACCAGCGCCTCGATACCTTTGATCTGCTGGGTTCTGATGTCGACCTTGGGCTGGAACGCGCAGCAGAAACGTTTGTCGAGAATCGCGAGCCGCAGCGACTGTTCGATTTCCATCCGGGCCAGCGCCTCGCGCTGCATTCCGGAATCGAAAATGGCGGCCGCCCCCTTGCTTTCATTCTTGATGCGATACATCGCGGTGTCGGCGTTCTGGCGCAGCAACTCGTAACTGCCGCCGTGATCCGGGTAGATGCTCACCCCGATCGATGCGGATGCGAACAGCTCCGATCCGTCGATAAAAAACGGCGCCTTCAGCCGTTGCAGCAGGAATTCGATGTATTCGGCAACCTCGGCGTCGCTCTCGACCGGGTTGAGCAGAAGCAGGAACTCGTCGCCGCTGATCCGGGACAGCATATCGGTGGGACGCAGGCCGAGACCGAGGCGCCTGGCAACCTCAATGAGAAGCTCGTCGCCGGATGTATGGCCGTAGTAGTCGTTGATGTGCTTGAAATTGTCGATATCGAGAAATGCCACAGCAAATCTGAGCGGATATCTTCCTTCACGGATAAGACGGTTGGCGTGCTGCTCGATGACCCGCCGGGTCGGCAAGCCGGTCAGCTCGTCATAATATGCACAACGAAAAAGCTCCTCCTCGATAGTCTTTTGCTGGCTGATATCGACCGAGTTCGACAGCACAAGTTTTCTGTTCGAAATCAGGACTGGCTCATGCGTAGTGAGATAAACTTTTGTCGCATGATCCGTCCGAATGAGTTCTTCGGATATCCTGGTCTTGCCCGATTGCAGCACCCCGCGAGCGACATGCCTGCGATCGTTCAATGCTCTTGAGCGAAACGGCGCGCCCGACGCCGTTCCGACGATGTCACATGCCGGCACATTGAACTGCGCCGCGGCAGCGGCATTCACGAGAACGAAATTTCCCTGCTCGTCCTGAACCGTCACCCCTGCCGGAAGCAACCTGACAACTTCGCTCAGGAAATTCAGCCGCGAGGAAACGCTGTCGTCGAAACGGTCGCCTTTTCGATCGGTTTGCGAACCATCCGGCATGATCGGCCCACCCCCGCTCGCGACAACAGAAATTTCGCTTCGCTCAGGGGCACCGGACATGAATTTCCAACCTTCACCACGTTCTGAAAGGGGGAAATTTCCGGACTTTCAGGCTCTTGCGGACAGCAAACGGCGGGTCGCGGTCATGTACGGCGACGCCCGCTGCCTTCCAAAGGAAAAACGATAGTCCAGCACGTTGTAGGTTTGGTTAAATCGGACGCACAAATTCGGCCGTACTTTCCACACTGGGCACCGCGACGCCGGATATGTCTACCGTCCGCCTTTCCGCCGCCGGGGCGCTCGGCGCCGCGCTCCTCAACATATCAGGCGGCGTGAGCGGCCTTGACCGGATGAATGGACCGGAAACTGATGGCAATGCGATTCCACGCGTTGATCGCCGCAACCAGCATGGTCAGATTGACCGTTTCGGCTTCGGAGAAGTGACGGCGAACGTCGTCGTAAACGTCATCGGGCACATGGGTTTCCGACACCAGCGTCACAGCCTCGGTCCAGGCCAGCGCCGCGCGCTCCCGATCCGTGTAGAGCGGCGACTCGCGCCAGGCGTTGAGCAGGTAGAGCCGTTGTTCGGTCTCGCCCTGCTTGCGTGCGTCCTGGGCGTGCATGTCTATGCAAAATGCACAACCGTTGATCTGTGACGCCCGGGTCTTGACCAGTTCGATCAGCGGCTTCTCCAGCCCGCTCGCCTGAAGCTGCGTCTCGAGCGCCTGAAGCGCCTTCATGGTCTGAGGCGCGGCTTGATACGGATTCAATCTGGCCTTCATAATCGTTCTCCTCTGGTTGAAACAATGCGACTCTCGTGCGCGCCGCCCGCATCGCGATGGGCGGGCTTCCTCAGCAAAAGCGATGCGGCAAGCGCGACGATCAGCGCCGCGCCGAGCAGAAAGAAGGTATCGCTGAACGCCATCACAAAAGCCTGCTTCTGCACGATGTGACCGATGGCGACCACGGCCTGATGCGAAGCGGCCGCTGGGTCGATGACACCGTGGTTCATGAGGTAGTTGGTCAACTGCTCAATCCGGGTCCGCGTCGCCTGTTCCAAAGTCGAGACCGACTGCATCAACACGCTGGAGTGAAACTGCTCGCGCTTGGTCAAGAACGTTTGCAGGATCGCGATGCCGACGGCGCCGCCCAGATTGCGCATCATGTTGAACAGACCGGAAGCCGAGCCGGCGTTTTCCGCCTCGATGCCTGCGGTGGCGACCACCGACAGCGGCGTCAGGATCAGCGCCTGCCCGACGGCGCGGACCACGTTGGGCCACAGCAGTTGATCGGAGGCATAGTCCGCCGTCATGTCGATGTTCATGAAGTTGCTCGCTGCGAACAGTGCAAAGCCAACCCCGATCAGGAGACGGGGATCGAAGCGCTTCATCAATCGCGGCACCAGAGGGATCAGCAGCAATTGCGGCAGGCCGGTCCAGGCCAGCACCATTCCGATCTGCTCGGCATTGTAACCCTGAACGCGGGACAGATAAACCGGCAGGATGAAGACCGATCCGTAGAGCGCAACGCCCAGAAGGAAATTGGCGAGAATGCCGAAGCCGAAGTTGCGACGGAACAGCAGGCGAAGGTTCAAGAGCGGCCTGTCGCCCGTCAGTTCGATCCACAGGAACAGTGACAACGAGATCGCGGCAATCACCGACAGCCGGACGATAAAAGGCGAACCGAACCAGTCGTCCTTGTTGCCTTCCTCGAGCACCGTTTGCAGCGCGCCAAGGCCGATTGCCATGGTGACGATGCCGGCCCAATCGCCCTGACGCAGCAACGACAATTGCATCGGCTTGCGGTCCAGCGCGAACCAGAGCATGCCAAGCATCAACAGGCCGGGAACGAGGTTGACGTAGAAAATGAACTGCCAGCCCCAGTTCTCGGTCAGATAGCCGCCGATCGTCGGGCCGATCGCCGGCGCAAAGGTCGCCGACAGCGCGAACAGCGCCAGCCCGATCGGCTGCTTCGCCTTCGGCAGCAGCGTGATGATCAGCGTGAAGGCCATCGGGATCAGCACGCCGCCGGTGAACCCCTGGATCGCGCGCAGCACGATCATTTGCGGCAGGGTTTGCGCGAAGGCGCATGCCATGGACAGCATCAGGAACAGGACGGCATTGGTCAGCAGGTAGACCCGAACCGAAAAGACCTGCGCCAGCCAGCCGCTGAGCGGAATGACGACGATCTCCGCTATCAGGTAGGAGGTCGAGATCCAGCCTCCGTCGTCGATGCCGGCGCCGATCGCGCCCTGAATGTCGGCCAGCGAGGCGTTGACGATCTGGATGTTCAGCACCGCCATGAAGGCGCCGAGCGTCGCGCCGAACACTGCGATCCAGGTCTTGGCGGAGGTGGCGGGAGCAGCCTTGCCCGAGACTGGCGCAGGTTGCGGGATCACATTGGAAGAGTTCAGGGTGTTCGCGGTAACTGCGGTCATAGCGCTCTCTCCTGCTGACGGGAGCAGAATGCATTGGAACGGGAAGATCGATAATCCGGGGAAATGCGAAAGGATTGTCCAGCGAGGCTGGATAAAGCCCCGCTGGACGGGAGCATCCGGGGGCTCAGGATCCCGGCTGCTCCGGATTCGCGGCAAGGCGTTTGGCTGCACGGTTCAGATCGCGCGCCGCGACGGCTGCCTCCTTCGTATTCACCGTCGGTTCCGCCGACATGCCCGGACGCAGCAGCCCGGCGAGGTGATGGTCGTCGAGCACGATCTTCACCGGCACGCGCTGCACGATCTTGGTGAAGTTGCCGGTCGCGTTGTCGGGCGGCAGCAGTGCGAATTCGAGGCCGCTGGCCGGCGACAGGCTGTCGACATGCCCCTTCAGGCGGACGCCATGGAAGCTGTCGATGCGCACGTTGACCGGCTGCCCCTCACGGACATTCGTCAGTTGCGTCTCCTTGAAATTGGCCACGACATAGACCGCATCGAGCGGCACCACCGCCATCAACTGCGTGCCCGCCGTCACGTATTGTCCGACCCGCAGGGTGCGCGCGCCGACCGTGCCGTCGACCGGCGCGGTGACGGTCGTATAGGACAGGTTGAGCGCCATCTGCCGCTCGACCGCATGGGCGCGATCAACCTGCGCCACGGCCTTGCTGCGTTCGGTCGTGAGCACATCAACTTTCTTCTGCGCCGCCAGCAGCGCGGATCGACCATGTTGCAGTTGAGCGGTCTTTTCACGAAACGCTGCATCGGTCTGCTGGGCCCGCTGAACGGTGCCCGAGCCGGTTTTCATCAGGCCGTCATAACGTGCCTGCTCTTCGCTCGCGAATTTCAAACCCGCTTCCGCTGCGGCGACATCGGCCATTTGCTGCGCGATCACCGGCTGCTGAAGCGCGATCTGGGCATCGAGGTTCTCAACCGCCGCCTCCGCGGCTACGACGTCGGCATGGGCCTGGTCCAGCGCGGTCCTGAAATCGCGGTCGTCGATCCGGGCGAGAACCTGCCCGGCCTTCACCGGCTGATTGTCGCTGACCAGCACCCCGGCGATATAGCCCGACACTTTCGGCGCGATGATCGTCGAGTCGGCTTTGACATAGGCGTCATCGGTGGATTCGAGATAGCGCCCGACGGTCCAGTAATCGTACCCGAAATGAACAGCACCGGTGACCCCAACGGCGGCGACAACGGCCAGGGCGGCCCGCTTGATCGCCTGCCGGGATGGCCGGAACGTGGTTTTTACCGGTAAATCAGCAACATACGAGGTGGCGGTCATCGGTCAATCTCCTGAGCCTTAAGCGATGGCCGTTCGATCACCGAACCCTCGCCATCGCGATGCCCCGGAAGATGCACCTCAGATGCGCCTTGGATAATCCGCCAAGAAAGGAAATGATTGTCCACCAAAGCGGGATAATCGGAGGTTCAGGTGGACCGGCTGACCGGACTGACCGCATTCGTACAGGTGGTGGAAACCGGAGGTTTTTCTGCCGCCGGACGGCGACTGAACATGTCGACGACCATGGTCAGCAACCACATTCAGGCGCTCGAAGACCGTCTAGACGTCCGGCTCTTCAACCGCACCACGCGCAAGGTCAGCCTGACCGAGGTTGGGAAAACCTATTACGAGCGCTGCGTGCAGATTCTCGCCGACATCGAACAGGCCGACGATATCGCAGGCGCTTTGCAGACGAAGCCGCGGGGCACACTCCGCATCCATTGCGCCACTCATATCGTGCAGTTCGTCGCGCCCATCCTTGCGGATTATCTGAAATCGTATCCGGATGTGACGGCCAATCTGACGATCGCCGAACACGCCGTTGACGTCATCGCCGAAGGCTTCGATCTTTCAATCCGCCTGACTCCGCCGCCGGACTCCAGCCTGATCGTACGCAGCCTCGCGACCTGGCGGCACGTGCTCTGCTGCTCGCCGGACTATCTGGAGCAACACGGACCGTTGCTGCAACTTTCCGATCTCGCCGGGCACAACTGCCTCCGCCACGCGCTCTACCCTTACGAAAAC
Source organism: Nitrobacter sp. NHB1 (assembly GCF_036964665.1). Lineage (NCBI taxonomy): Bacteria > Pseudomonadati > Pseudomonadota > Alphaproteobacteria > Hyphomicrobiales > Nitrobacteraceae > Nitrobacter > Candidatus Nitrobacter laanbroekii. The sequence continues at coordinate 3,056,418 of NZ_JBAMDA010000001.1, read as the reverse complement.
GACTGGCGCTTCACCGACACCGCCGGCAAGACGGTCTCGGTCCGGGTCACCGGAAACCTGATCACGAACAGCGGCGAAACGCTTCGCGCCGCAGCCTTGCGTGGCGTCGGTGTATTTCTGGCGGCGGGATTCCTGGTCACGGACGATCTCGCCTCGGGGCGCCTGGTGCCGCTGCTGCCGGACTACACGCCGGTCGAATTCGCCATGAACGTGGTCTATCCGCACCGCCATCACCTGTCCGCGAAAGTGCGAATGTTCATCGACCTGCTGGCGCAGCACAGCACCGATCATCAGCGGCTGATGAATCCCAACGCTTGACTGCCGCCCGCAATGCAGGCTGCCCTGCCTGCAGGGCCACGACATCAGCGAGGCGATCTTGACCACTTCATTTTAGAGCGTTTTCGAGCGAAGTGGATACCGGCTCGTGTCAAGAAAACACGTCAAATCAAAATCATAGAACCCCGCTTCTGATTCCATCAGAAGCGAAAAGGCTCTAGATTTTCACGTGGAGCGCCGGCGACGCTCCACGTCAAGCCTGGCGTCAGCGCACCAGAATCTTGTCCCCATGCCCCATCGAGGGATCGGCTTTGTCGCTAAACATAATGATCGCGATCGCACCGGAAAGTGCTGCGCGCATGGAATGGTTCACCAACGCATAGGCGCCTTCCTTCGGCGAGATGAGATCGAACGTCGCGGCGTCGCCCGGCGCCAGGGTGTAATTCTGCATCCCCACCATCACGTTCTTCGGGTTGCCCGAAGGATAGACCCTGTCCCAGATGCCAGCGATCGGATGGAATCCGGAAAACTCGTTGGGACCGGCATTGACCATATAGATGCGCACGCGCTCACCAGGCTTGGCCTCAAGAGTCTGCGTGGCGTGTTCGTCATGCACGGGGTCATACTGGAACGGAACGGCGTTGAAAGCATCGCGCTTCCACTTGTTCGCCATCATGCTATCGACGTCTTCGGGATTCTCGAAGATCTGATGTTCGATCAGGACATATTCGCGATCGGCCTTGGGCATCGCTTTGGGATCCTTCGGATCAATGATCACAGCCCCGATCATACCGCGGGCAATGTGCTGGATCATCGGATCGGAACCGCAGTGATAGAAGAACACGCCGGCGTGCTCGGGAACGTACGAGAAGGTCTTGGTCTCGCCGGGCTTGATCGGCGCAAACTCCGTTAGAACATCGGCACGCGCGGAATGCATGTCGATCGAATGCGATTTCTTGTTGGCGGCATCGTTCTTCAAGGTGAATTCGATGGTGTCGCCCTCGGTCGCCCGGATCAGCGGGCCGGGAACCTGGCCGTTGAAGGTCCAGGCCGCCATTGTGTGGCCCTCGTTATCGACCGGCACAGTGACCTCTTTGGCCGTCAGTTCGACCTTGACGGTCTTGGCCTGGGCCGCGGTGATCGCGGCGCCGGCCAGAATGAGAGCGGTCGCGATGCCCCCCGTTATGGCGCTCTTCTTCAAGCCTGCAGTCGTCATTGAAATCGATCTCCCCTTCACAATCGCTCTCCGCTTCATGATTTGGTATGACGTTCTTGTTGAATTCATTTCCCGCATTTGCAGACCTGCCTCAGATACTTGGCCAGACCGTTGATCTGGTCTTTCGACAGGACGTGACCCCAGGTCGGCATCAACACCGACTTGTTGACGGCGAGTCCCCCTTCTGTGATGGCTTTGACCAGTTCGTCATCGGAGGTGTCGCCCATACTCTTGGCATCGGTGTGATCGCGCGGCTTCACCGAAAGCGCGGGCACGTTGATGCCGGTGCCGTTGCGCTTGAGGCCGTGACACTGCACGCAATAGACACCGTAAACCTGCTCGATCGACTGGTCGGCATGGCTTGTCGATGACGCGAGCAACACGACCAGGCCGGCCATAGCCGCCACCATTTGCGCTTTCATCACTTGCCTCCTTGACCCAGTTGCACCAGAAACGCGGTCAGTCGCTGGATGTCCTTATCCTTCAAGTTCGATGTCGGCATCCAGATATGCGGATCGAAACGCTGCGGATCGGCCGTGTAGGCAGCGATGAAATCCGGCTGCAGCCGCACTCCTGCATCGGTCAATCTCGGTCCGGAAAGGCCGCCTTCGCCTTTATCGCCTTGATGGCACGCGACACAGCCGCGAAACTTGACGAACGCGAGCGAACCCATGCGCGCACCCTTCATATCGCCCTTGAAGGCGCCTGCCGGAACGAGATCGGCGGGCGCTTTCAAAGCCATCAACGCCGCCGCGGCCGCTTCGGCATCCGCTTTCTTCAGCTTCGGGTGCGGCGGCATCGTGGAGGGGTCAACCTCATCATGCTTGTCGCCCTTCTTGATGTGCTTGAAATACGGATAGCCGGCGGGACGTATGGGTTTGGGATCCTGCAACCAGGAAACCAGCCAATCCTTGTTGAACTTGCTGCCCGCATACCAGAGATCGGGACCCTTGCGGGTCAGCAGCCGATCCAGCGACGTGTCGGTCGGCTTGACCAGCGCGTGGCAACCGCCACAATTCGGATCCAGTTTGTCGGCAGCGCTTGCGCAGCTCAGGAATGCCGCGGTCAAGCCCGCGACGGCGACTAAAAGCCCTTTCATATCGACTCTCCTTTCGATGGCATTAGGGCGCGGGAACGCCTTTAAGGGCAGGGCTTTCGTACATGCCGAGCGGTTTTTTCATCGACTCCTCGTAGTAAAAATCAGGTACGAACTTTTTGTTTTTCCATTTATAGAAAGCCTGGTCCTTCACCGGGATTTCCTCGTATTCGATGGTGGTCATCATGCCGCCCATCGGCGAAGTGCCATTCACCGTGTGCTTGTCGATGTGATCATGCACCATCCAGATGCCGGGATTGTCGGCGCGCAGAATCAGGTCGTAGCGCTCACCCGGCCCGAACAGGATTGTGTCGGCGAGGTAAGGATTGGCGAGCGGCCGACCATCCTTGGCATAGACCTCGAAGTCATGACCGTGGATGTGGATGGAATGCATTTCGTCACCGGCGCCGATCAGGCGGATGCGGACGACATCGCCCTTCTTGATCCGCAATGGCTGGGTGTCGGGAAAAGCCTTGCCGTTGATGGTGAAGAAATCCGGCACGTCACCGGGAATACCGCCGTAGCCGGGTTTCTTGGCCCAGGCAGAAGCCCAACTGGAGAACATCAGGATGTAATCTTTTGTAACTTCCTTTTCGATCGGCGGCGGATCTTTCGGATCGACGATCAACGGACCCCACATGCCGCGCATCGCGACATGCTCGTTGACGTTGACGTGACAGTGGTACCACATGGTACCGGACGGCTCGGCCTTGAAGCGATAGGTGAAGGTCTCGCCGGGCGGGATCGCCGGCTGCGTGACGTCGGGGACGCCGTCGTTTTTCCAGGTGCCGCGTTGAAACATGCCGTGCCAATGAATCGTGTGCGGCAGCGTCGTGTCGTTTTCGACCTCGACCTCGACGTCATCGCCCTCCTTCACATGGATCAGCGGACCAGGTGTCTGACCGTTAAAGGAGAAGGTGTGGAAGGTCCGCTTGTCGACCAGCTTGAGAATCGTATCGTCGATAGTCATCGAGAAGTGACGGGTCTCCGCGGATGCCGTGGGCGGACTGGCGACGCATAATGCGGCACTTGCGGCGAAGATGGAGGCGAAGAGAGGTGCGCGCAGCGCACAGCGTTGCAGGATCATGGGAATAACATGCATTTCAGATTGATGTTTTATGATAAGCCGCTATCGCGATTCGAAGCACGCGACCTGCTTATCCGTCAGGCGTCCAATTGTGCTGGCGCCGAAAGTGCTGAACGGTCTTGATGATCATGAAGCGGAAGCCCCTACCCGCAAGCTGATAACAATCGCTTCGTGCCATCTTTGGAGCTATAAAGCAATATCTAGAATACATCTTTTACACCAAAATTGCTGACGATAAAAAAATCCATCACGACATCAATTGCGCCTGGGTTTTCTCGAACAATTTGCGCCGGAATTGAGCGATGAACCCTCATCACCATGCACCACGACTACATCCCCGCGACACAGAGAGCTTGCAGCGCAAGTTGGTTCATGCCGACCTCCTGCGCCGCTATCGGCATCACCGTCCATAGCCGGTCATTCCAGGTCTGGTCGCTTCCCACCGTCCGCATCAAGCCCACCAATTTGACCAATGCCGGCTTTGGCTTGCCGTTCTGCAGCAGCCATTTCCCCATATAGAATCGCGCGACCAGATCGTTGGGGTCGGCCCGGAGCGCAAATTCGAATTCCGTCCTGGCGCGATCCGAAATCAGACCGCTATCCGCCAGCGTGAGCGCTTCCCCCAATGCGACATGAAGCACGCTATTGTCCGGGTTACTCTCGATCGCCCGCTCAAGCATCGGAATACTGAAACGAGCAAGGCCCACCTGCAGCAACGCTCCCCCCACGATCGCCCAGGGGCGGCTTGCATCCTGCGCAGCTACCAACTTCGGCAAATCGAACAAGCCTTCGAGCGGCACCGGCGCCTTAGTGGCCGCGCTATTCAGCGGAACGGTGACATGGTGCGTGGTGAGCGGCGACACATGCGTGAACCAAACCGCAACGGCTATACCGACCGCAACTCCGGCGGCGGAGGAAACGATGTACAGCCTTAACCAGCCCCTTGAAGGCTGCTTTTGATTGATAAGTGCTTCCGTCATGCCCCCGACGCCGCTGATAAATCAAATTTTCCGAGTTCTCGTGCAACGCGGATCAAACATGTACTTTAAATGTATGTTTTGTACAGACCCAAAATAGGTGAAAAGCAAAATTCATGTGCAGGAGTGTCGGGGCCGGCAACTTGGACGCAAGGCGCTTCTCACGCTTCAACCGAAAGCGTCCTTGCGCAGCCGCATCAGACCGCGATAACGATCACGGCGATCCGCACGGCGTTCAGCATGGCTTCAAACCTGGAAACATCGCTCAGTGCCGCTGCCTCGACCGAGCCGTCATGCCGTTATTGTTTGTCGATATGCTACGGCAACGCCGGATCGCGCGCTCATCATGCGGCCGGCGGGATCCCGAAGTCTTTCGGACTGAGGATAAGATCGGCGAGGGTATAACGATCAAGCGTCGCTGTGAACGCGGCCAGCGCTTCCCTCAATGGTGCTCGCAGGCGACAGCTCGACGAGATCGGACAGTTGTTGTTCGCTGAAAAGCATTCCACAAGCGCGAAATCCGGCTCGGTCGCGTACAAAACATCACCGAGCTTGATCCGGTTCGGCCGCTTGGCAAGCGCAAGCCCTCCCGACCTGCCACGCACGGCTTTGAGATAGCCCGCGCGCGTGAGTTGATTTGCGACTTTCATGAGATGGGTACGCGAGATGCCGTAGACGCCCGCTGCCTCTTCGATCGTGATCAACCGATCACTGTGAGTGGCCGCATACATCAGCAAGCGAAGCGTGTAGTCGAAAAAACTTGTCAATCGCATTGGAGTTCCGCCGCCGGCAAATCGCGTGGCCAGAATGTGAGCAGATCGAGGAAGGATGAACTCGTTAGGAAAGATGTGCTTGTCTGGTGTCTTTAGCAAGTATCCGTGCGGTCGAGCCATGCATCCGGGTCCGGACCGCTATCCGGCAGAGCGCGTGCTGTGATGAACCGTCTTGACGTCGTCATCATTGCGAAACCGTCCTTGGCAACGCATACCAGTTCCACGCAGGCGGATCTGGACAGCGGGCGTGATCCTGTTCGAGGATAAGCCGAGTCGGTCTCCTGTGATGTTCATGATGTTGTGATTGACGGAACCGGCTCCCCACGGGGAAGGCTATCGATACTTCGTTGCCTGGCACCGACGACTGGATCGCCTCGATAAAGGCCTCTGCTTTTTCCTACGGGATTATCGATACGGACGGCTCCCTATGACTCTGCAGCGAATCCGCGGATACTGTGCGCTGTGCATCTCGCATTGCGGGTGTATTTCCACAGTCGAAAATGGCGTTCTGACCAAGGTCGAGCCGGACCCGAACCATCCGACCGGCGGAAGCTTCTGCATCAAGGGCAAGGCAGCACCCGAGCTCGTTAACAGCCCGGATCGCCTGTTGACGCCCGTTAAAAGAACCCGCCCGAAGGGCGATCCGGACGCGGGGTGGCAAGCTATTTCGTGGGAAGAGGCGCTGAGCTTCACCGCCGGCCGCATGAAAGAAACGGCGAAACAGTTCGGCCCCGAGTCCGTCGCCTTCAGCGTCACCACGTCCAGCGGCACCGCCATCAGCGACGCGATGCCGTGGATCTACCGCCTGATCAACGGCTTTGGCAGCCCCAACGCAGTTACGACGGCCCATGTTTGCAATTGGCACAAGGATTTCGCCACCGCTTTCACCTTTGGCGCCGATAGCGGCATGCCGGACTTCAAACGTACCGGATGCCTGGTGTTGTGGGGATTCAACCCGACCAATTGCTGGCTGGCACAAACCTCGGCAATCGCTGAAGCGAAGAAGCGCGGCATGAAACTCATCGTCATCGATCCACGGCAAGTAGGATTGGCGCATAAGGCCGACCAGTGGTTGCGCGTGCGGCAGGGCACCGATGGCGCGCTGGCATTGGGCATCGCCGGCGTCATGATCGAACGCGGATGGTACGATCGTGATTTCATCTCCACCTGGAGCAACGGCCCGTTTCTGATTCGCGACGACAACGGACGTCATCTCGTCGAATCCGATTTGAAAGAAAACGGCCGTGCAGACCACTACGTGGCATGGGATGGGTCGGCCGGGCGTCCCCTGGTCTGTGGTCGTGGACCGCAACAGGATGCATCGTCGCATCAGCTTTCTCTGGCCGGCACGTTTGAACTCGACACATTGCACGGCCGGATCACCTGCCGGCCGGCGTTCGAATTATATGCGAGCTTGTGCCGGGCGTATTCCCCGGAGAGAACCCAGAAGATTACGGGTGTGCCGGCCGAACAGATTCGACTCGTCGCGGAAATGCTCTACACGCACGGGCCGGTGTCCTACTATGCATGGTCCGGGGTCGGGCAGAGCACCAATGCGACGCAGACCAGCCGCGCGATGTGCCTTTTGTATGCCCTCACCGGTCATATCGATGCACCGGGAGGAAACGTCTATTTTGCCAGGCCGAAACTGAACAACGTATTCGGCCGCAACCTCATCCCTCTCGCACAGCCCGCCAAAACCCTCGGGTTGACGGAACGCCCCGTCGGTCCGGCGAAAAGCGGCTGGATCACGACGCGTGAGCTGTATCGGGCCATTCTCGAAGAACAGCCGTACCCGGTGAAAGGGCTGGTGGCCTTCGGCTCCAGTCTTCTGCACAGCCGCCCCAGCCCCGAGGAGGGCGTGCGCGCGCTCCGAAAACTTGATTTCTATGTCCATTGCGATTTGTTCCTCACCCCGATGGCCGCCGAAGCCGACGTGGTGTTGCCGGTATCATCGGCGTGGGAGCGGGAGGGGATCGCGGATGGGTTTCGCGTCAACCAGGAAGCCGACGCGCTCTTGCAACTACGGACGGCGGTCGTGCCGCCGCGCGGCGAGTCCCGCTCGGATACGTGGATTGTTTTTGAGCTGGCGCAGCGTCTGGGTCTGAAGGATCAATTCTTCGATGGCAATATCGACGCAGGCATCGAGTCCATGCTGGAACCGTCCCGCGTGACGCTGGAGACGCTGCGGGCTCATCCCGAAGGCGTCGCGCTTCCTCTCTCGACCGAATATCGAAAATACACGCAGCACGGCTTTGCCACCCCCACCGGCCGCGTCGAAATCTATTCGCAGCTCTTGCACGATATCGGCCAGTCGGCTTTGCCGGATTATGTCGCGCCCGCCGCCAGCATCGAACAACACCCGGAATGGCAAGAACACTTTCCATTGCGGCTGACATCGGCCAAATGGACCCACTTTTGTCATAGCCAGTTTCGAAATCTCCCCAGTCTGCGTGACAAAATGCCGGATCCGCTCATCGAGGTGCATCCCGATACGGCGAGAGCACGCGACATCGATGAACATGACTGGGTCATCATCCGTTCTCCCCAAGGTGCTATCCGGGCGCGTGCAAGATTCAACCGCACTCTCGAAAAGGACGTCGTTTGCGCTCAATATGGCTGGTCCGACCAGACCGATAATGCAGCAGGCGCAGACGGCATTTCCCGGAACTACAGCAAACTGATCAGTAACGCGTTTTACGATCCCATCAGCGGGTCTTTTCCCTTGCGCGCCTATGCCTGCCAATTGGAAAGGGCTGCCCCTTTCGTTTAATTGATTGGGGTCCGTTTGATTGATTGGTGTATGTTGGGAAGCGACCACTTCCCCGTCGCGGCGACGTTTGATTTGCCGCGTGACGAAGACAGCATGCTGTGCAGGCACGATCGACGGTCGGCGGTCATTCGCGCCACAACATTCGGCTTCCCACGATAGATTTTATGAATGCCGGAAAAGTGATCGACGTCCGGGACGCAACTGGAGGAATTGTCGGAACCAAGTGCCAACGTTGATGTTGAGGCCGCAAACGGATCATTCGAATTTGAGGAGGACCTCATGTGCGACTATAGCCTGCATCACGTCTCCTCGCGGCCTGCCAGGGTGGCCGACAAGCTGGTGACGATGGAACTTGCGCGGTCAAAAGCGCGCGGCTTTGCAGCCGTGGGAGAAGTCGGTTCCAAACTAGTCGTCCATGACAGTCCACCCGAGATGGCAGTCTGCCTGCGGCCTGGAACGGAACTCGCGTTCGACGAGGATGTCCAATACGACAGCGCCTTCAGTTTTAGCTTCTTGGGCGTGAGCTTTGGCAAGGGCCGCGTGGGTCACAGGGTCGCAAGCTTCCGGCAGATCGATGTGAACGATCCCTACGTTCAGCACGACGCGTTGGAATTCCCAAATGGACAAGTTCTGAAGATCAATCGGCTGATGCCGGGGCAAACTGCCACGGTGCTGCAATTGCCGGTCGCGATGCCGCACAACGAGGACGAGCACGAGCACGTTGGTGACGAGCACGTTGGTGCTGGATCCGTTGCCCGCTTGCACGATTCGCCTCTCGTTTTGAACCGGACGCCGGTCGGATCGGGAATGGCGTCGGTCCTGGTGCCGAGCGAAGGCGCGGTGATGTTGTGGAACACGTTCCGCAGTACGGCCACCGGATTCCGGGTGGCGTTGGCGCGATCATTCGAGCGCCTGATCGCTCACAAGCAACAGCGCGAGGCCGCACTGCCTGTAGGTGCCGATGCCGGCGAGATCGAGGCAGGCTTCCAGAACGGTGCGCCCATGGTGACGTTGCCGAAGAAGCCAGTGGTTCGGACGCCGGCAAAGAAGACTAAGGTTAAGTCCGCTGCTTAGCCGGTCTAAAGCTGCTTAGTCAGCGTTAAGAAACCGGATTGAGCGCTCGTGAGAGCCAAGAGGTGGGCGAGTTCTCTCTGGTGAGATCTCGTCGCCCGACGATGCCCACCCGAGCGCGACAAGGCACGGCATCGGCGACGCAAGCGTTGCTCGCGCGGAAGCAACATTGAGCCTGTCGCCCGTGCCGCTGCTGGATAGCTGGTCTGGCTTCGCTAAAGCCAGACTGTCAGCGTTCGGTACATGCTGGCACGACCGGCAACAAGCACGAGGCAACAAGCACGAAACGCAAAGGCATAAGCAAAACCGATAAGGCGACCAGAAGCCATAGGAACGAGCTAAACGAACGAAGGGAGCACGACACATGGATATCCGATCTCAAGTTTCGATGGTCTTTCACCTGGATAAGTGCATCGGTTGCCACACCTGCAGCATCGCGTGCAAGAACATCTGGACCGATCGCAAGGGCACCGAGTACATGTACTGGAACAACGTGGAGACCAAGCCGGGTACGGGATACCCGACACGTTGGGAAGACCAGACCAAGTATCGCGGCGGCTGGGTGGTCGACGGAACCAGGCAGAAGAGCCTGCGGCTGCGGCTGCAGGGCAAGTGGGGAACGCTCACCAACATCTTCTACAACCCCTATCTGCCGACGCTCGACGACTATTTCGAGCCCTGGACCTACGACTATCAGAACCTGATCAACGCGCCTTTGGCCGACGAGCAGCCCACCGCGCGCGCCATCTCGATGGTGACCGGCAAGTACATGGACACGATCGAGGCGGGACCGAACTGGGACGACGACCTCGGCGGCTCGCAGGTCTACGCCAACAACGATCCGAACTACGATGGCGCCTCCGACGAGGAAATGCGCCAGATCAACGAGATCAACAGCACGGTGTTTTTCTATCTGCCGCGCATCTGCAACCATTGTCTCAACCCGGGCTGCGTGGCGGCGTGCCCGCAAGGGGCGATCTACAAGCGCGGCGAGGATGGCGTGGTGCTGGTCAGCCAGGAGCGCTGCCGCGCCTGGCGCATGTGCATCTCCGGCTGCCCGTACAAGAAGACCTACTTCAACTGGTCGACCGGCAAGGCCGAGAAATGCATCCTGTGCTATCCGCGCCTTGAGAGCGGCCAGCCTCCGGCCTGCTTCCACTCGTGCGTGGGACGCATCCGGTATATCGGCCTCGTGCTTTACGATGCCGATGCGATCGAGGAAACCGCCAAGGCCCAGCAAGACCAGTTGGTGATGGCGCAGCGTAACATCATCATGGATCCGTTTGACCCGAAGATCATCGCGGCCGCCAGGGCCAACGGCATCCCCGATGCGAAGATCGACGCGGCGCAGAAGTCGCCGGTCTTCCAGTTCGTCAAGAAGTGGGGCATTGCGCTGCCGCTGCATCCGGAGTTCCGCACGCTGCCGATGCTGTTCTACGTGCCGCCGCTGGGGCCGGTGCTCGCCAAGGTGGAAAACGGCGTCTACGACAACATCGCCTCGGAAGCGAGATTGGGACCGTTGATGAGTTCGCTCGAAAGGTCGCGTGTATCGCTGCGCTATATGGCGAGCTTGTTGTCGGGCGGTAATGAGGACATCATCCGCGGCGTCTACAAGAAACTGGTCGCGGTGCGCGTCTATATGCGCTCGAAGAAGGTCAAGGATATCCCGGAGGAAGAGGTGCAGCGGGCTCTGGCCGAAGGCAAGACCACCGCGGCCGAGGTCGAGGCGATCTGGCGGCTTACCTCCATGCCCACCTTCGAGGAACGCTTCGTGGTTCCGCCGATGGAGCGTGAGGAATCGGTTGATGCGCTGTTCCCGCAGCTTGATCCGGTGTCGCGCAACTACCCGGTTCGCAGAGGTGAGGTCGGCGTCGGCTTCCATACCGACCCGGCGAGAGGGCCATAGGCTTTTTTACACTAACGGGGCGCGAGACAGCGGTTGGGTTTCGGTACTCGAACCTATCTCGCGCATCCGACGCGGCTGTATAAAACTGATGAATTAAACTCTCGGGCCGCGAACCGGCCCGAGGCGTGTCCCCAATCATCGACCGAGGCGATTGTTCTTATCGTTACCGGCCGAGTCGGATCGGGATAGGGTTCGACAAAAGCATGTTGGGCTTTTGCTTGCAGACCCTTCTTGCGCCGGATCTTGCGCCGGAATGCCAGCCGCTTGAGAGGAGTGGCCGTAGGCCCGGAACTCCTCCCCTTCCCGCGCATTAACCAGCCGGAACGGGATACCCTCACCCCCGCAATTCCCGAACCCGACTTGGCCCGCCTCCCCGGCGGGCTTTCTCTTATTATCGGGTGCTCACGGCCGACTTGAAATCGGCGGTCAGGCCATCTCCACGTAACAAGAGGGCCCTGCCGTGAAACGACGGGGCGTTTTTCATGGTCTCATCAAAATGCACAGCGCCACCTGGCGGAGTATACTCGCCGGCGGCGCTGGCCTAACGACTGGGCCTGAAATTCCCCCAGCGATGATCTGTCATCGGTACCCCGTCAAAGGTTCGTTCGTCCGTCTTTCATCTGCCGTCAAATGACCGTGATTAAGCCGGCGTCCAGGAACCCCCTCCTCTCCCTGCACATTAACCGCGCGGACGGCCCTTTGGCCGGGTGCCGTCCACCTTGGTTCCTGACTTGGCCCGCTCTGCTTCCTCCTGGCGGGCCTCTCTTTGCGAATAAAATCCACGCCATTTCCATAAAGCCATTGGCGGCGTCGGCGATCCGATGTCACCCGACGTACCATCGAACGTCAGGCTCGGTGACGAGCCGTCTACGGTGACGTCATGGAATCGAAGGCCAACTATCTCGGTCATCGAATCGAAAGAGCGGTCATCGATCTGTGCGAGCAACGATAACGGCCGGCCTAATGCGGTTGCGCGTCCATCGGCACCAGAAAAGTAAAGTGATACTTGACGTCGTCGCCGCGAAACCGGTCGATAAAAAACCAGACCTCCGCCTCGCTCTGCTCTTGAAGAGATGCGGCTCGTACAACAAAGGTACTATCTGGCTCGCACAAAGGCTTTCCGCCCGTTCTCATCTGGCTCATCTCCTGAATGAACCAATCCTCTCTCACGCGCGTTTTGGCTGATCTCAATGAGGGGGCCGAGAACACCAGGACCGCCCTGCCATCGATTTCCAATGTGAAATAGCGCCCCGAAGCAGCATCGCTTTCACCCTCCTCCGACGGGGGGCGCCCGTCACGCCACTCGTCGCGCTTCGTATGAGGCTCCGCGCCACGCCTGAGCTTCAAGCGCATCAGAACTTGGCGGTAGCCGACAATCGGAATACCCGCGGTGACCCTGGCGTGATGTTATTATTTCCATCAGCCGTTGCGTAGTACTTCCGGTCAAACAGATTTTCGATGTTCAACTGAGCACGCCACGTTTCATTCAAGGTCAGGAAGACCGCACCATCCACGCGCGTAAACTCCGGAATGCGGACGGTATCGTCGGACGACGCAAAGAAATTCGAATAGTGAATCACCCCGACGGCCGCTGCCCACATTGGATTGAACTGGTATTTGTTCCAAACGGAGATCGTATTGTACGGCACGAGCGCCACCCTGTTGCCCGCCACGACCGTCGGCGACGTATTGCTCGCGATCCGTGCATCCGTATAGGCATACCCTGCGGTAATCTGCCAGGAATCTGTGACATAACCAGCAAGTGACGTCTCGAAACCGCGCGTTCTGGTCGCTCCGCTGAGGAGGTAGAAGCCAGAATTGTTCGGATCCGCAAGACGCTGGTTGGTCCGATCGAGGTCATACAATGCCGCGGCAAACTGAAGCCGAGGCAAGATGTCGTATTTGACCCCGACTTCCTTGTTCACAAACTTCTCCGGCTCTGCGATCACCAGCCCGGGATTGAGCGAGCTGAATTGATCGCCCGCGCTCGGCAGATACGACACGCTATAGCTGCCGTAGATCGAAAGATTATCGATTGGCTTGAAGATGACCCCGGCGCGAGGTGACACCAAATCGTCGACACGACCCAGTACAACGTTGGTGCGCCTGTCTCGCGACTGAAGATCGAAATGGTCGAACCGCACACCGCCGATCAATTGCAGATAGCGGGTTATCTCGACTTGGTCCTGCACATAGACCGCCCCAAGGTTAAGATTATAGGTGTTGTTCGAGTCGCCTGCATCGTTTACGAACGTCACCGGGACATAGGAGACCGGATTTCTCGGATCAACGGCGAGGGTTTTCGACACGCCGTTGAAGTAACCAGTATGACGGAAATTCAGGCCGCTTTGACGACCGACCTCGCCTCCAAATACAACAGTATGGCGCGTGATCCCGGCGTCAAACTTGTATGTCAGGTCCGTTTGATTGAAGAGGTTGGCACGATCCGTTTCGTTATTATAGGCAGATAGATTGCTGGATGTGCCAGCAACATTGACCGCACCGCCAGGATAAATGTTCTGGTAGAATTTGTCGTAGCGCGCCGCCTGGGTAGCATTGCGGACGGTGAATCCGTTTTCGAAATCATGCTCGATAACGGCGGTGCCGATGTCCACGTCAGCGAGCGCATAGTTCAAATTGGGATTGCCGAAGAAGGTCGATGCCGACGTGCTGTATGGGAGTAGCGGTAGCGCTCCGCCCGGGCGGATCTGCGAAGGTATTCCGCGATCGACGGTGCGGCGGTCGTGCAGGTGCTCGTAGCTCAGCTTGACCGTCGTGGTATCGTTTGGCGCAAACGTGACGGTTGGATTGACGGCCCAGCGCTCGAGATTCACAAAATCTCGGTAGCTCTGCGTATTTTCATACATGGCATTGAAGCGCGCCGCCCAGTTCTCGTTGACAGCCTGCCCGATATCGGTCGTCACGCGCGCGCCGGGATAGGAATTGCCGCCGACTGTCACCTCGCGAATGGTCGTGCCATCGGCCTCCTTCAGCACACGATTGATAACGCCGCCGCCGCCGCCACGTCCGAAGACCATGGCGTTGGGGCCCTTCAAGACTTCGAGCCTCTGCAAATTGTAGAAATCACGGAAATACTGCACGTCGTCCCGGATTCCGTTCGTGTAGAAGTCCGCATTGCTTCGCTGCCCGCGGATCACCAGGTCGTCTCGATGAGACTCGCCCTGATGATAGATGACGCCGGGCACATACCGGGTCGCTTCGCCGATCGAAGTGAAAGACTGGTCCTTGATGAAGTCCTTCGTAAGCACGGTCACCGACTGAGGGACGTTGATCAAAGCGGTGTTCGTTCGCGTTGCGCTGCTCGTGCTCTGCGTGACGTAACCTGTCTGTCCGGTCCTCGCGTCCTGGCTGCTCACGCTCGGAAACTTCTTCTCCGAAGGCGCGGCAACGACGGTCCGCCCTCTCGGTCGCGCCGCTCTCGATGTGTTGGGCGTCGATCGGGCTCGACGGGTTCTCTGTTGTGGCGGCGATACGTGAATCGGCGGCAACGGATTTGCAGATGACTGTTCCTGTTGCGCCAGCGCCGGGGTAGAATCGAGCAACAATCCGGTGCCAAGCACCACCGCTGCACTGGTCGACAACAAAAAGCAGCGCCAACCGTGACGCTCAACCCCTGACCCGATGTTCGTCATAAAATGCCCCGAATTCCGCGCGCCGCACTGATTCAAAGCAGCGGCCGCATGCCCAAATACAGGACGCATCTGCCGGGACAGAATTAGGTGAGGATTAAATCTCGTTTAGAATAGATCAATATTCGCTTGAACGTCGGCGCCAGCTCCGGGGTGGCCATTTTTAATCGTTCTAAATTTGACGACGGACAATAGCTTGACCGGTCGAAGGTCCCCTGACAGTCAATCGACGTCCGAGCAACGTATTAGCTGTCCAGTCCAGCCAAGTAGATCACCCGAGTGATGCCATGCGCCTCCTGTTGATCGAAGACGACGCAATGTTCGGCAAGGCGCTCGTACGAGGACTCAAGCAAAACGGCATGACCATCGATTGGGTTCGCAATGGCCCGGACGGCTTTGCCGCATTGAAACGTGCGGAACATGCGATTGCCCTACTCGACGTCGGACTTCCGGAGATGTCGGGTTTCGATGTCCTCAAGGCTATGCGCGGAACCAGCAAGGCCCCGCCCATTCTCATCATCACGGCCCGCGACCGGGTCGAAGACATGGTGACCGGCCTTGATCTCGGAGCTGACGACTACATCGTCAAGCCATTTGAACTTCGGGCTCTCCTCGCTCGCATTCGGGCCATCGTACGGCGGGTCAACGCTCGATCCAATTCCCTAGTGACGAGCAAGGAAATTACCCTGGACCCTTCCACCTACGTCGCGACTTTCCGCGGCATCGAATCTGTTCTTTCCGCACGCGAATTCTCGGTCCTGCACGCGCTAATGGAGCGCCCGGGAACGATCCTCTCGCGGTCCCAGATCGAGAGCCGTATCTACGGCTGGAGCGAGGAGGTCCAGAGCAATGCCGTCGACGTTGTCATTCATGGGCTGCGCAAGAAATACGGCAAGGATATCATTCGAAACATACGGGGCGCAGGCTGGATGGTCACCAAGGCCGGCATATGAGATCGCTTAGCAAGGCTATCATCACTCCGGTTACATCATTGCTGGCGGCATTCTGTCTGGCTGCATCAACAATGTCGTTCTTCCTTGTAGCCTTCGAGATGAACAAGTTTCTCGATGCGCAGCTTCAGGAGATAGCGATCAATGTCGCTCCAGGGGAACGCCGCGACGCCGATCCGCTGTTGGACGCGGAGCACGAGGACCAACTCGTCGTTCGCATCTGGGATCGCTCCGGCAATCTTGTTCATCGTGCAGGCCCGCCGGTCGACATTCCTTGGCGCTCTCAACCGGGGCTTACCGATGTCGTGGCCGAAGGACAGGAATGGCGTGTCTATCGGTGGAGCCACGCGCAGCATAACATACAGATCGCACAAGCCTGGAGCGCGCGCCGGGAAATTGCGAGGTTTGCGGCGGCCGGTGCGGCACTTCCACTGCTTCTGTCAATCCCTCTTGCCTGGTTCATCATACGCCGATCGATCAATCGAACCCTTCGCGGTCTTCACCGCCTGTCAAGCGACATTGGCCGCCGCAGTGTGGACGCGCGCGAACCTCTGGGACCTGCGGGAGTGCCGAAAGAGATAGCTCCTCTGATCGTAGCTATCGACGAATTGGTCGAACGCTATCGTCGGGAATTGGAAGCTCAAAGACGCTTCGTTGCCGATGCCGCACACGAACTTCGGACGCCGCTTGCGGCGCTGCAGATCCAGGCGGACAATCTGCTCGCATCGGATCTCAGCGATCAATCCCGGGAGATGGCAAACGAACTCGGCGAAGGTGTCAGGAGGTCTTCCTATTTGGCGAGTCAGCTCCTGGAAATGGCGAGGACCGAGGGCGCCACGTCTCCGGAACATCGGATGATCGACCTCGCTGCACTCATCACCTCGATACTGGCAGACTTCGTCTCCGTCGCCGAGGCGAGCGACATTCAGTTCGAACGGGAGATTGTCGCGGCGGCTTCCGTCAAGGGCGACGAGGCCGCAATCCGGAAGCTGGTATCGATCCTTCTCGACAATGCGGTTCGTTACTCCCCGCGGAACGGGCTGATTACGGTCAGACTTTTGCTCGCCGACAATCGACCGAAGATAGACATTCTGGATAGCGGTCCAGGAATTACCGACGAGGCAATGCCTTTCATCTACGACCGCTTTTTCCGTGCTGCGCCGCAGGAAATCGAAGGCACTGGCCTCGGATTGGCAATTGCGAAAACCACCGCGGATCGCCACGACCTGCAGTTGCGTCATGCAAACCGAGCAGATCAGATCGGTACGATCGCGACAATCATATTTCCGCAGGCATGATCGTTTGGCCTGAAGCGCCGCCGACGAGCGGAAAACGCATGATGAATCTGGCGCCGCGACCGGGGCCATCCTCGACAGTGATGCTCCCAAAATGGGCTTCAACAATCTTCTTGACGATAGACAATCCCAATCCTGCGCCTCCGGTCGCACGAGAGGATCGCCGCCAGAACCGCTGGAAAATCGCTTCACGATCCGCCAGCGGCACACCGTCGCCATTGTCGATAACACTGACAGATCCGTCAGGGTCGACGATGATTTCGATGGCGGTACCCTCGGGGGTGTGATGAAGAGCGTTTTCGACGACATTTCGCGTCGCGCGCCGGATCATCTCCGCGTTTCCCTTGACGAGAACGGGCTCGTCGGCGCACGTCAATTCGATGCTCTTTCCTCGCTTCAATGCCAGCGGCGCGATGAACTCGGCGACCTCAACGCAAACCTCGTGAAGATCCGCAACGGCTTCCGGATCGACAACCGCTGTCTCAAGCTCCGTCGCATCGAGCAACTGACCGACAACCCTGCTCATATTCTCGACGTCGCGCCCCAAGGCACGGCTCGCCTCGCTATGGGGGAGAGTCTCGATTCGCGTGCGGAGAATGGCAAGTGGCGTCCGCAATTCATGCGCCGCATCGGCGGCAAACTCACGCTGGCTGCGGAAACCCTGCTCCAGTCGATCGAGGGCCTGATTGACGGCTTCCACGAGAGGCAGGATCTCGGGAGGCATGTCGTCGGTTGGCAAGCGGACGTCAAGGCGCCTCGGGCTGATATGCCTCGCGCGATCGGAGGCCCTGTGTAGCGGCCCGATCGCCAGGCGGAAAATGATGATATCGGCGCCGAGCAGGAGAAGCAGAATGGGAACAATGATCCAGACGACCTGGTGCAGGAATCTCGCGAGAACATCGTCGACGATCACGTCCCGATGCGACAATTCCTCCGCGACCTGTATCCAGACAGCATGGCCGTCAATATTCTCGCGAGTGCTGGCTCCGGCGATCGTCTTTGCTCCGCCGGGGGTTCGCGCTCTGTGCGGGACAATTCCGGTCGCGTCCGGATCGATGGCAAAGAGCGGTTGCTTGTTCGCGCGCGATGAGAAAATCACCGTGCCCGCGTCGTCGATGATCGCATAAGCGTATCGACCGTACGTCTCAGAATACTGATCGCGCACGCCGGCCGGAAGGCGCAGAGACCATCCCCCTGTCGATGACGGCTCCAGGTGGCGGGCAAAGATCTCGGTCTGAGCCGCCATCGTGCCGAGCTGAAGTTTTGCGACATCCGATGCCAGCGACCAGTGCAGCACGAACCGCAGCAAAACCGCCGCAACAATCACCGCGACGACATGAAGAGCGACGATGCGGGACAGGATGGATTTTCGCAGCGCCACCTAGTCGCTCTCCATCATCACATAGCCAACTCCCCGAACGGTGGTGATCTTTACCTTTGCACCGATATCCAGAAGCTGCTTGCGCAGACGATGCACATAGACCTCGACGGCATTGGAAGCGAAATCTCCGGTGAGACCGAAGATCTGGTCTTCGAGAAGCTTTTTGGAGACGACGCTACCCTTCCGGCGCATCAGCAGTTCGAGTACCGCGATTTCCCGAGCGGAGAGGTTTTGAGGCTTCATGTCGACAAATGCCTGTCGGCCTTCGGTGTCGAACGTTACGTTCGAAAGCCGCAATGAACTGCCGAGCAACTGTCCCGGGCGCCTGAGGAGCGCCTCGAGCCGCGCCACCAGCTCGTCAAAAGCGAACGGCTTGACCAGATAGTCGTCTGCCCCGCTCCGGAGGCCGTTAACCCGATCCTCCACGCCGCCGCGCGCAGTGAGCACCAGGATCGGGATGGGGTCCTTGCGATGCCGCAGCTCGCGCAGGATCGAAAGCCCGTCGCCATCGGGCAAACCCAGATCCAGAATCAACGCGGCATAGCGAGTCGTTCCAAGCGCGCTGTATGCGTCCGACACATTGGCCAGAACATCGATCTCGTAGCCGGCCGCCTGCAATCCCTTCGCCAGAAGGTCAGCCAGTTCTTCGCTGTCCTCCACAATCAGGACTCTCATGGCTGCGATGGCCTCTTTGATCCGGCTGTTGCCGTGGTCAGCATCGGGCGGACGAATGCTGGCGTCATTCCGACCTCGCGGGGCTCCGATTGTAAGCTGTGTGTAAGGTAGCTGTCATAACCGTCGCTGTAAGGCTGCCGTAAGATGCAGCCCCTATAGCAGATATGCCGTGCATCGGGATCATGCTCGTTTCGCAAAATCGCTTGAGCTGGCAAGATCTTGTGCCAACGCAAAAATCATCGATTCTGACGAGGCGGGCTGCCTGGAGATATCCGGCAGAGCACGAGGAAGTGGAGATACGAAGTCATGCTTCGTCTGGCGTCACTCTGGCGAGCGTGGACAATTCCACGGACCGTCATCGGCCTGATGACCGCTTTGGTCACGATTGCGGCGGCCGCGATCGTTCTGAACGTCGATCGTGGCAGTGCCACCCGCAATTCAGCGCTGGACAGCGAAATCAAGCAGGCCGACGGAAAGCTGCGTCTGACGGCGGCGCAATGGGGCACCGTGACGGTGCAGCCCGTCGAGCAACATGCATTTCGCTCCGAATTTCGCACCGAAGGCAAGATCGCAATCGATCAGAACCTGTCCACCCGTATCTTCGCGCCGTATGCGGGCCGGGTGACAAAATTGATGGTTGCGCCCGGCGATGACGTTCAGAAAGGACAGCTTCTCTTTGTGATCGCGGCGGCCGACTCCGTCGACGCCCAGAAGGATTTCGTTGTCGCCCTGACGACCCGGAACAAGGCGGCTTCCCAGGTCAGGCTCGCGCAGATCGTCGAGCGAAGGATGTCGACCCTGGCCAAGGACAAGGCCGCGTCGCAGCGAGAATGGCAGGAGGCCCAGACCAATCTCACCGCCGCGGAGAACGATTCCCGCTCGGCGGAGATTGCCCTTCAGGCCGCGCGCAACCGGTTGCGGCTGGTTGGCAAAACCGATGCCGAAATTGATGCGTTCGAGAAAACGGGCGCGCTCACGCCCGATGCACCGGTGTATGCACCGCTGGCCGGGACGGTTCTGCAACGCAAGATCGGCCCAGGACAATATGTCAGCGCCGGCGGAGGCGATAGCGATCCCATTTTCCTGATCGGGGATACGTCGAAGGTCTGGATCGCGGCCTACGTGCGCGAGACCGACGTCGCCAAAGTGCGGATCGGCGAGCGGATGACGTTCAAGGTGCTGACCGAGCCGGACCGTGTGTTCGAGACGCGGATCGACTACGTTGCACCGGCAATCGATCCCGATAGCCGGCGGCTTCTGGTCCGCGCCAGCGTCGACAATGTCGACGGGCTGCTCAAACCCGAGATGTTTGCGAGCGTCACGATCGTCACCAGCGAGGGGAAGCCAACGCCAACAGTGCCTCGCGAGGCGGTGATCTATGAAGGCAGCAACGCGCGGGTCTGGGTCGCCAGTGACGACCGTTCGGTCGAATTGCGTCAGATCAAGCTCGGAGAATCGGACGGTCGATTGATCCAGGTGCTGGATGGGCTCAATCCGGGCGAGAAGATCGTCACCCGCGGCAGCCTGTTCATCGACCGGATGACGGCTTCCAAACAAACCTGACGAATACAGGTCGTTCGTAAATGATCAATCCGATCGTCGCGTTTGCGTTGAGACAGCGCGTTCTGATGCTGGTCATGTTCATCATGACGCTGGCCGGCGGGATCGCCGCGTTTAGGGTCCTGAATATCGAGGCCTATCCCGATCCCGTCCCCCCGATGGTGGATGTGATCACTCAAAGCGCGGGGCTTTCGGCCGAAGAAATCGAACGTTACATCACGATTCCGATCGAAACGCAGCTCTCCGGCGTGCCGAACCTCCATGTGATGAGAACCATCTCTCTTTACGGCCTGTCGGACGTCAAGCTGCAGTTTACCTATGACTATACCTACGACCAGGCGCTCCAGCATGTGCTCAACCGCCTGTCGCAGCTCTCCGGGTTACCGGACGGCGTTCAACCAACCATCAGCCCGGTCAGTCCGATTGGTGAAATCTATCGCTACAGGCTGGTCGGCCCGCCGGGCTATAGCGTGCTCGATCTGAAGACCCTTCAGGACTGGGTTTTGCAACGCCGTTTCCGCGCCGTTCCCGGCATTGTGGATGTCGTTGGCTGGGGAGGAAAGACCAAGACCTACGAATTGCAGGTCGACCTCGACAAGCTCATCGCCCACAACCTCACACTGTCGCAATTGCTGCAGACGTTGCGCAGCAGCAACCTGAATGTCGGCGGAAACATCGTCGATCTCGGCACGCAGTCGGCGGTCGTTCGCGGTGTTGGCCTTATTCGGTCGATCGACGACATCAACAATACCATGCTGACCCAGGCCGGCGGCAATCCGGTGCTGATCCGCGATGTCGCCACGGTGATCGTCGGCCATCGACCCCGCCTCGGTATTGCAGGCCAGGACAACGACGACGATATTGTCGAGGGTATCGTGCTGATGCGCCGCGGCCAGCAAAGCACCCCCACGATCGAGCGGGTGAAGGCGGAAGTCGAGCACATCAATACCTCCGGCATTCTGCCACCGGGTGTTCGAATCGAGCGCATCTACGACCGTCAGGACCTGATCGACACGACGACTCATACTGTCCTGCACAATATGGTGTTCGGCATTCTGTTGATCTTCGCATTGCAGTGGCTGTTTCTCGGCAATCTTCGCAGCGCCCTGATCGTAGGTGCAACGATTCCGTTCGCGCTGTTTTTCGCTGTCGGCATCATGGTTTTGCGCGGAGAGTCCGCCAACCTGTTGTCCGTCGGAGCGATCGATTTCGGCCTGATCGTCGATGCCACCGTCATCATGGTGGAGCGGATATTCCGGCAACTCGGACATGATGCTCCCGCTCCGTCATCGGTGAGCGGAAAATCATCCGGGTTCAGCGCACGGCTGTTCGCCATCTACACGGCGAGCATCAGCGTCAATCGCTCGATCATGTTCGCGACCGGAATCATTATCGCAGGATTTATTCCGCTGTTCACCATGACCGGCGTGGAGGGACATATCTTCGGCCCGATGGCGAAGACCTATGCTTACGCGATTGCCGGAGGATTGATCGCGACATTCACCGTGACTCCCGCGCTCAGTGCACTTCTGCTGCCCAAGCATGTCGAGGAAACTGAAACGTGGCTGGTGCGGACGCTTCATCGCTTTTACAGCCCGGCTCTGCGGCTCGCTGTCGCGAACCGGAGGTTGACGGCCGTTCTGGCGCTGGCGGTGTTTATTCTGGCGCTCGTCGCGATGCGCTTTCTGGGACTGGAATTTCTCCCCAAGCTGGAAGAAGGCAATCTCTGGGTGCGGGCCACGATGCCGGCGACGATCTCGCTTCAGGAAGGGAATGGCTACGCGAACCGTATGCGCAAGGTGATCCGCAGTTTCCCCGAAGTGGAAACGGTCGTCACCCAGCACGGCCGCCCGGATGACGGAACGGATGCCACGGGCTTCTTCAATGTCGAATTCTTCACGCCGCTGAAGCCGGTCAGCCAGTGGCCTCCCGGACTGGACAAGGAAAAGCTGACGGAGGAAATCCAGGCCCGGCTCAACGCGGAATTTCCTGGGATCGAGTTCAATTTCTCGCAGTACTTGCAGGACAATGTAGCCGAACAGGTGTCAGGCGTGAAAGGCGAAAATGCGATCAAGATTTTCGGCAACGACTTGCAGGAACTGACGGATACGGCCGACAAAATCAAGGCGGTGCTGGCCACTGTGCCGGGGATAGCGGACCTCGGCGTATTCACGTCGCTCGGTCAGCCAACCATACAGATCGATATCGACCGCGAGCGCGCCGCGCGCTACGGGTTGTCGCCCGGCGACATCAATTCGACGATCCGGACCGCTATCGGCGGTGAATCCGCCGGCGATGTCTACGAACCGGGAAGTGATCGGCACTTCCCGATCGTCGTCCGGCTTGCCCCGCAATATCGTCAAAGCGCGGAAGCCATCAGCAAGCTGACGATCGGCGCACCGGGGCCGAAAGGAGTTACGCAGATTCCGTTGAGCGAGGTGGCAAGCATCCGGCTCGTCTCAGGCCCGTCATATATCTACCGGGAGCAGCAACAGCGCTACTTGCCGATCAAGTTCAGTGTTCGTGATCGCGATCTGGGCAGCACCATCGAGGAGGCTAAACAGCGGATCGCGCAGGAAGTGCAATTGCCGGCCGGAACCCATCTCGAATGGGTCGGCGAATTCCGCAATCTGCAGGAGGCGATCGGACGGCTGCAGATTGTCGTGCCGTTCAGTCTTGCCATTATCGGGCTATTGCTTTGGATCAATTTCACGTCCGTGCGCGATATGCTGCTTGCAATGAGCGTCATTCCGATGGCCGTGATCGGCGGCATCTTTGCGCTGTTCGTGACCCAGATTCCGTTCAGCGTCTCGGCGGCTATCGGCTTCATCGCGCTGTTCGGCATTTCGGTGATGAACGGCATCTTGATCCTGTCGCAGTACAACCAACTCATCGAGTCGGGCCTGCAGCGGATCGACGCGATCGTGCAGGCGGGTGAGGCTCAAATGCGCCCGGTCCTGATGACGTGCGTCATTGCGGGAATCGGCCTGTTGCCGGCCGCGATGTCCACTGGAATCGGATCGCAGGTGCAGAAGCCGCTCGCGGTCGTGGTGGTCGGCGGAATGACGGTTGCTCCGCTTGTCATCCTCATCGTATTGCCCGTTCTGATCTCGCTATTTTCTCGTCGAAAAATAGTGGCTGAAGCTACCGAATCGGCACTTGAACCGGCAGAATAGAAATGGCTCCGGCGGGGCGATCGTAGAAAAGGACAAGTTGTGGGGGGAGACTGGCAGAGAGCATTGGCGTCCGGTTCTCGGGGAAGCGGACGGGCTCAGGCGCGGTCCCATGCCCGTCTCCTGATCGTGTCCGGATTACTTTTCGTCTCGCAGGTGCTGACAGGTTGTGCGGTCGGGCCTGATTTCAAGCCTCAAGCGCCGCCGGATACCAACAGCTATCTTTCCGACCCGGCCGGGGATCGCGTACCGGGGCATCCGATTGTGCACAACGCGGAAATCCCTCCCCAGTGGTGGGAGTTGTTTCGTTCTCCCGCGCTGAACCGCATCGTGGAAGATGGTATCGAGCACAATTCGGACCTCGCTGCCGCGGAAGCCGCGGTCAGAGTCGCGCAAGCTAACGCGCTGGTTCAACGCGGCGCGCTTTTTCCCAGCATTGCGGGAAATTTCGATGCGACGCGTCAGCAGGTGGCGGTCCAACTAGCGTCTCCGCTTGAGTCCGGCGCAAACATCTTCAATCTGCATACTGGCCAGGTGACCGTTTCTTACGTCGCCGATGTGTGGGGCGGGACACGTCGCATGGTCGAGTCCGCAGATGCACAGGCCGAAATGCGCGCGTTCCAGCGCGAAGGGGTCTACCTGACGTTGGCAAGCAACATTGCACTCGCTGCGATCGAGGAAGGCCGGCTGCGCGGACAGATCGCGGCAACCCGTCGGGTCGTTGGTTTGCAGTCCGAGGTCTTGAAGCTATTGAAGCGGCAACAAGAGCAAGGGCAGATCGCCCTGACCGATGTTGCCGCACAGGAAACCGCGGTTGCGCAGACCAGGCTTCTGTTGCCGCCGCTCGAAAAGCAGCTCGCGCAGCAGCGTCATCTGTTGTCGTTTTTGACCGGACGCCTGTCGAGCGACGCTCCGGGGGAGACTTTCAATCTCAGTTCGTTTCGGATGCCGCGCCGTCTTCCTCTTAGTCTTCCGGCTGATCTCGTAAGACAGCGCCCCGACATTCGTGCCGCTGAAGCCAATCTCCATGCCACCAATGCAACGATAGGGGTCGCGATCGCCAATCGTCTGCCGCAGATTTCCCTGACCGGCAATGTCGGCGCCGCAGCCGCCCGATTTGCGGACCTGGCCACGCCGGGAGCGGGGCTCTGGATGTTGGCCGGAAGCGCTGCGCAGACCATTTTCGATGCGGGAGCACTGGAAAACAAGCAGCGCGCGGCGGAAGAGGAAACCAATCAGTCTCTCGCCCAGTATCGCAGCACGGTTCTCGCAGCGTTTCAGAATGTCGCGGACGTATTGCGGGCTCTTCAGGCAGGCACGCGCGCGATCAGCGCCGCCACAGATGCGGAACGATCCGCATCCGAGAGCATTGCGTTGGTGCGCAAACAAGTGGATCAAGGCCAGATCAGCGTGCCGCTGCTTCTGGCCGCGCAGCAGGCGTATCTGCAGACATCGCTTGCCCGCCTCGATGCGCAGGCCGCGCAATTAGCCAATACGGTCGCGCTGTTTCAGGCTCTTGGGGGTGGGTGGTGGAACAGGGACGATCACAGCAAACCTGATCGATCCCTTTAATAGCCGCGGCCGCTGCATGACGGTGATGCGGTCGTGACCGGAGGCTACGCGCACTCCGTCGAGCGACGATGACGTTCGGGTCTGATGCCAAAGCATTTCCCGGTGAAGTGGACACCGGTTCACCGTAAGGAAATGCGACCACTCAAACGGAGCCGAGGTGGGCGCTTGAGGAGAACACGGGTAACCTTCACCCATCTCGTGCCCTGAGCCTCGACCAGCCCAGCCAAAATCCAGTCTGGTCGAGGCCATGCAGCGTGGCCATTTCCACATCACTTCAGAGCAGCGGAGAAGGGCAAGCCTGCGACGATGGGGCACGCGGCCATAGGTCGGCCGGTTCATCCGCAGTCTCTTTGGGCTGGCGAACGCGGCCGGAGCGCACGTTCCGTGCTGCGCCAATCAGTTATGTTCGGCACTGGGGTGATAGCGCCTGACACGATGCAGCGTATTCCTGTCCGTGTGATGCATTTCCTCGCCTGTGGCAGCGAGTTTAAGGAGCAAATCGGACACATAGCTGACGGTGCCGTCATCGTTGATCTCGAAGGCGCTCTTGAAATCGCGGATTTCTGCACGCTTGAGCAGATACTTGTTCTGCAGGACCCCGTAATGCGGCGCTCCCGGCGTAGCATTGAACGTCAGGGTCCTGTCATGTGGCTTGGCACTGCTGCCAGCAAGGATCGCGATTCCGCGCCCGAACACGACCGTGCGCATGATTTCGCCATGCGCCTTATCCCACAGCAGGAAGCCGAGTTCATCGTGGAACGGATCCATCGCCTCCTCGCCATGGCGCCACGCGGTCATGCCGTAGTTGAGGCCCCACAATTCCTGACGGCCGTTCTCCTGGATCGGAATCGGCTTGAACCAAGCTTTCTCGAAGTAAGTGGTTTCACTCGTCTGGTCATCCTTGTTGTGATATGAAAGGTCAACTCCGACATCGCCTTCCCATTCACCGACCAGCGGCGTTAGCGGTCCCAGTTTCTGTGGGCCACGAGTTTCTTTTTGCATAGTAAAACCTCGTCTTCGTGGTTGGAAGATTCTGCGCTACCACCACGAGGACGCGATGACCAATGAATCATTTCGGTGATGATGGGCGCGAGCTATCGAACGGCGAGCGTACCTTGGAAGGTCGCAGCCGCAACGGCAACCGTCGGATGGAAAATTGTCGATTTCGGATTTTAAGCTAGCCGCGAAATAAGATGTCACGTATGCGCGATGGCATGGGTGAGGGTGATGTGGACGATCCTCATTCGAAAAAACCCGCGATCCCATGCGCGCCGCAGAAGTCCGAGCGGGCCGATTCTACGCAATGACGGCGGTTCGGAAAGCGGTTCGGCGACCTGAACGTCAGCGATCACCAGTTATGGAAAACAGCAGCGAGAATCCGGCTTCCCGATTCCCACCATGCCTGAAGGCATTGGCGGCGGCGGCTTGGCTTTGGTGGGCCCGGAGGGACTCGAACCCCCAACCAGACCGTTATGAGCGGCCGGCTCTAACCATTGAGCTACAGGCCCCGGCCGGACGTCGCATACGCAACCGCCGTCGGCGCAGGCATCCCTTACAATGTCGGGCGCCGCGCGGCAATCGGCGTTCAGGCTTCCGGCCGGCTGCGACCGCGATGAGGAGATGCGGACCGTCGGCGCGCATCTCCTCCTGCCTGCGACCGCCGCCCTAGCTAGGGCTGGTCGGGCGGTTGTCATTCCACTCGGTGTGGAAATCCTGGCGATAGTGGAACGCCGCGTTCAACGTGTTCATCGGGATCAGTTCGGTGCCGGCCTCGACCGAGCCGCCGCGCGCGTTGTCGTCAGAATAGCTGTCGAAGCGGCCCTTATTCGACTGTGTCGTATAGGTGATGTCGTCGAACGCCGAGAGCACGTCCTGTCGTCGGTGGCGTTTGTGGCAACCCCGCCAGGAGCGCGCTCCTGCCCATGGCCGCCGTTGATCGTCTCACACCATCCCCCTTGCGACTCGTTATATTTATTTAAATATCTCGTGACCGGAGAAAGGTGGAAGCCTTCGACGCAGCGGCATATTGACGTTGATATAACGATATTACGAACGAACATCGCTCGACAGGGATAGCGGAGGTCCGCGGCAGCGCCCTGTTCCGCAATCGTTCGACCCGCGACATCCAAACCGCGACGTCCGAACCGCGAGTCACATACCCGCCCATCGCCCTACCTGTTGCGGCCGACGTCCGGAATCGACCGAGAATCAGCCTGTTATGGGCGCGCGTTAACCCTTTGCTAACCATACACCGGGCAAATTTTGCCCAGTGGAATCCGGGTGAAGTCGAGTGTCGTCAGCCGCGTAGAACGGGAGGAACCCGTGGACGCCAGTGCGGTGCCTCACTTTCGGAACGGCGGCCCCTCGGCCGCCGCGCAGACGTTGGGCGCGCGCGAGCGGCATTCGCGGGAAGAAACGGCGACGACGATGGGCATCACGGCGGGTCAGGATGCGGGCGCCTCAGCCTCGGGTTTTCCGAGCCTGGGCGAAATCGGGACCATGCTGCGGCGCGGCGACCTCGCGCTCGCCTTCGGCGTCCTGACGATCCTTGTCGTCCTGATCCTGCCGCTGCCGTCGGTGGTCCTCGACCTCTTTCTGGCGATCTCGATCACGCTGTCGATCCTGATCCTGATGACCGCGCTGTTCATCCAGACGCCGCTGGAATTCTCCTCCTTCCCGACCGTGCTGCTGATTGCGACCATGCTGCGGCTGTCGCTCAACCTCGCCTCGACGCGGCTGATCCTGTCGCACGGGCATGAAGGCTCGGCCGCCGCCGGCCACGTCATCGAGGCCTTCGGCAACTTTGTGATGGGCGGCAACTTCGTCATCGGCATCATCGTGTTCGCGATCCTGGTGATCGTGAACTTCGTGGTCATCACCAAGGGTTCGGGCCGCATCGCCGAGGTCGCGGCGCGCTTCCAGCTCGACTCCATGCCCGGCAAGCAGATGGCAATCGACGCCGACCTCTCCGCCGGCCTGATCGACGAAAAGACCGCCAAGGAACGCCGCAAGGCGCTGGAGGACGAAAGCGGCTTCTTCGGCGCCATGGACGGCGCCTCGAAGTTCGTGCGCGGCGATGCGGTCGCCGGCCTGCTCGTCGTCTTCATCAACATCATCGGCGGCATGATTATCGGCATCGCGCAGCAGGGCCTGAGCTTCGGCGACGCCGCGCGCAGCTACACCCTGCTGACCGTCGGCGACGGCCTCGTCACGCAGATCCCGGCGCTGATCGTCTCGACCGCAGCCGGCCTTCTGGTCTCCAAGGCCGCCGTCACGGGCGCCGCCGACAAGGCGCTGATGAAGCAGCTTTCCGGCTATCCGCAGGCGCTCGGCATGTCGGCCGGGGTGATGCTGGTGCTGGGACTGCTGCCGGGTATTCCGATGCTGCCGTTCCTCGCGCTCGGCGGCGGCGCCGCGGCGCTGGCCTGGACCTCGCGAAAGCGTCACCGCATCGCGGCCGCGGAGGCCAAGGCCGCGGCGACGCCCGACGCCGCAACAGCAGCGGCGGCCGCGGCCGCTGCGGAGGAGCCGATCTCGACCGCGCTGAAGATCGACGATCTCAAGATCGAACTGGGCTATGCGCTGCTGCCGCTGGTCAACGGACCAGACGGCCAGGATCGCCTCACCGAGCAGATCAAGGCACTGCGCCGCTCGCTCGCGATCGAGATGGGATTCGTGATGCCGGCGGTGCGGATTCTCGACAACGTGCAACTCGAGGCTAACACCTACATCATCAAGATCAAGGAGGTCGACGCCGGCTCGGGCCGGATCTGGCCGAACCAATACATGGTGATGGATCCCGGCGGCGATCAGGTCGACGTCCCCGGCATTCACACCACCGAACCGACCTTCGGCCTGCCGGCGACATGGGTCGATGCCTCGCTGAAGGAAGAGGCCTCGCTGAAGGGCTATACCGTGGTCGATGCAGCGACCGTGGTTTCGACCCACCTCACCGAACTGCTCAAGACCAATATGTCGGACCTGCTCTCCTACGGCGAGGTGCAAAAGCTTTTGAAGGATCTGCCGAAGGAACAGGGCGAACTGGTCAAGGACATCGTTCCGAGCCAGATCACGGTCTCCGGCATCCAGCGCGTGCTGCAACTCCTGCTCGCCGAGCGCATCTCGGTCCGCGATCTCTCCACCATCCTCGAAGGCATCGCCGACGCGCTGGCGTTCTCGCGCAATCCGGCGACGCTGGTCGAGCACGTTCGCGCCCGTCTCGCGCGCCAGATCTGCGCCCAGAACACCTCAGCCAACGGCTACCTGCCGCTGGTCGCGCTGTCGGCGAAATGGGAGCAGGCCTTTGCCGAATCCATCATCGGCCAGGGCGAAGAACGCAGCCTCGCGATGCAGCCCTCGAAGCTGTCCGAATTCATGACCGCGGTGCGCGACCGCTTCGAACAGGCCGCCCGCGAAGGCGAAGCGCCGGTGCTGGTGACCTCGGCCGCGATCCGGCCATTCGTCCGCTCGCTGGTCGAGCGGTTCCGTGCCCAGACCCCCGTGCTGTCGCAGGCCGAAATCCATCCGCGCGCCCGGCTCAAGACCGTCGGCAGCATCTGATCCGCCCCTGCCGAATCAAGCGGGCGCCTATGCGGCATTTTGGCATCAGACAAATGATTTATGTCTGCGGCCTATGATGGGTTCGCGAGCACGATCGATCAATCGCAATTAAGATTAACTCGCTGATATCATTGCAAAACTACAGATACGTGCCATACTGCCAGGAGTCGGGTGATCGCGCTTGTTCACACCTTTTCACTGCCTTGTGATCGCCCCTACGGAACAATAAGGCGACTTCCTACGTTTTAAAAGCGCGAGATCATGAACCTGAGCGCCGACGACGGAGACAAACTCTAAAGGAAGTTAACGGCAGGGAGGCTTCCATGAACCATTCGATTTACAGCGCGGATCGGACGACCCACCTGAAGATCGTGGTTGTGGCTCTGGTCGCAGGTATCGCGGTGGCGGGTTTCGCCATTTCAGCGCGCATGAATGCCGACGACGGCTATACGCAGAGCGCGCGCATCATCAAGGCCGGCAAGCCGATGGCGATCACCAGCTCTGGCACGATGGTCGTTCGCTGAACGAATTTCAGGAATTCACGAGGCTTCTTTAGTTGCCCCCCGAAGTCGCCGCGTGAGTACGTAGAGGACCCCACTAACCCCAAGTGGTCTACGAATGGAAAACGCCCGCCCCCCACGGGCGTTTTCTTTTGCCCGTCTCTCACAGGCAATCCGGGCAGAGCCGCTCCAAATTCGATGGATGTGAATTCTCGATGTCGCGTTCAGGCGATGACGCCCATGCGCGCCCGCATCAGGCCGATGCTGTCAAGATCGGCCTGCTCGCGGGCATTCTCTTCCGCGCGCTCGCGCGCCTGGTCGCGTTCGTCGAGCAATTCGACCTTCTTCAGTTCCTCGAAGGCCTCAGCGAGACCCAGCTTGGCGTCTTCAAGCTGAACGCGCAGTTCGTCCGCCGAGCGGGTCAGGTTTTCGCGACGCTGGATCGCCGCCTTGGCATAGGTCGGATAGGCGAAATGCGCGGGATCGTCGATCCCGGCACGATCCTGCTCGATTTCGATTTCACGCTCCAGATCCACCGACATGCGCTGGAAGTCAGCGATCATGCTCTCGATCTGAGCCACCCTCCGTCGCTTTTCCTCGACCTGGAATTTCTTCAGGCGGATCAGCGTTTCACGTGACTTCATCGACTCGTACTCCCCAGAAGTCCCAAATCTGAACGCGGGACGATACCGGCACCCTGTTCGGGTCCCGCCGGCACTACTCTTATGAGAAGCCGATGATGGCCCGACAAAGTTAGCTTTCCGTTTCCAAGGTCTTAAGGATTTGCTGCAACCGCCGATAGCCGTCCTCAATGCTGGTTACCTCGTCCTTGGCCTGGCGCAGAAAATCTTCCAGGAGCGGATTCAACCGGATCGCCTCGTCGACCTCGGCGTTGGAACCGGTCCGGTAGGCGCCGAGGCGGATCAGTTCCTCCATGTCGGAAAAGGTGGCCATCACCTGCCGCCCGCGGGTGATGACGGGCAGGAAGGCAGGATCGGCGGATTTCGGCATGGTGCGCGACACCGACTTCAGAACGTTGATCGCGGGGTAGCGGCCGCGCTCGGCGATGGCACGCTGCATCACGATGTGGCCATCGAGAATGCCGCGCACTGCGTCGGCCACCGGCTCGTTGTGATCGTCACCGTCCACCAGCACCGTGAAAATGCCGGTAATGGTTCCCTTGCCGGCGGCGCCGGGACCGGCGCGCTCCAGAAGCCTCGGCAGTTCGGTGAACACGGTCGGCGTGTACCCCTTCGTGGTCGGCGGCTCGCCGGTCGACAATCCGATTTCGCGCTGCGCCATCGCAAACCGCGTCACCGAATCCATCAGGCACATGACATCCTTGCCCTCGTCGCGGAAATATTCCGCGACGGCCAGGGTCAAATAGGCCGCCTGCCGCCGCATCAAAGCGGGCTCGTCGGAGGTCGCGACCACGACGACCGATCGTGCGAGCCCGTCCTCGCCAAGGTCGTCCTGCAGGAATTCCTGCACCTCGCGGCCGCGTTCGCCGACCAGCCCGATCACCGAAATGTCGGCGTCCGCGTTGCGCGCCAGCATCGACAGCAGCACCGATTTGCCGACGCCGGAGCCGGCGAAGATACCGAGCCGCTGGCCGCGGCAGCAGGTCAGAAACGTGTTCAGCGCGCGAACACCGAGATCGAGCGGTTTGCCAACCCGCATGCGCGAATGCGCCGGCGGCGGCGAATTGCGGAACGGCACCGGCACCGCCCCCTGCGGCAACGCTCCCTTGCCGTCGATCGGCTCGCCCATGGCGTTGAGCACGCGGCCGAGCCAGGAGGCGGCCGGGCGCACCTGGCTGGAGGCATTGGCGATCACGGCGCGGCAGCCGCGCCGCACACCGTCAAGGCCGGCGAACGGCATGGCCACGGCATTGTCGCCGTTGAAGCCGACCACCTCCGCGGGGATGACACGGCCGCCGCCGGTCTCGATCACGATGCGGGCGCCGACCGACATCGCATGGATCGGGCCGGCTATCTCGACCATCAGCCCGCGCACGCCAACCACACGGCCATAAATATTGACGCACTCGATATCGCCGACCTGTTCGGCCAGGCCCTTCACCGTGAAAACCTTAAGTTTCCGCGCATTAGCGGGCACCCTTTAACCTCGTGTTTACCCGCATCGTTAATCATTGCGTCACTGTCTTTGGTGACTGAGCGCGCCTGGCCTTCAGGACGAAGGCGAGTCGCAGGAGTCGGTTAGGTCTGACTTTTAATGTGGAGCCTGAACGCTACCGGATAAGAAAAACTGCTTCAATGCAATATCTTAGGACGATTCGATGAAAATTGCACCGATAGATCTTGCACAACAGAAACAGTTTTTGTTAACCATGGGCAGTCAGGATCCGAATCAGTTGCTTAAAGGCGTTTCCAGTGCCGCAAGTATTGCGGCCGGCCTGACGCCCGGCGCGGCGACGATTAGGGGACTGGCATGCGCGTTTTGCTGATTGAGGATGACAGCGCCGTCGCGCAGTCGATCGAGCTGATGCTCAAGTCCGAGAGTTTCAACGTCTACACGACGGATCTCGGCGAGGAAGGCGTCGATCTAGGCAAACTGTACGACTACGACATCATCCTTCTCGATCTCAACCTGCCCGACATGTCCGGCTACGACGTGCTCAAGCAGCTCCGCGTCTCCAAAATCAAAACACCCATTCTGATCCTCTCCGGCCTCGCCGGCATCGAGGACAAGGTCAAGGGTCTCGGCGTCGGCGCCGACGACTACATGACAAAGCCCTTCCACAAGGACGAGCTGGTGGCCCGCATCCATGCGATCGTGCGCCGCTCCAAGGGCCATGCCCAGTCGGTGATCCAGACCGGCGATCTCGTGGTCAATCTCGACACCAAGACGGTGGAAGTCGGCGGCCAGCGCGTCCACCTGACGGGCAAGGAATACCAGATGCTGGAGCTGCTCAGCTTGCGCAAGGGCACCACGCTGACCAAGGAAATGTTCCTCAACCACCTCTATGGCGGCATGGACGAGCCCGAGCTGAAGATCATCGACGTCTTCATCTGCAAGCTGCGCAAGAAGCTCGCCAACGCCTCCGACGGCCGCAACTTCATCGAGACCGTGTGGGGCCGCGGCTACGTGCTGCGCGAACCGCACGAGGACGAAGTTCGCATCCCGGCCTGACACCGCAATCCTGCGTTCCTCCCAGACTGACCCCGCCGCAAATGGCGGGGTTTTTGTTTTGGCCCGGCCGCGCAGCTTGCACGCTGCCTGGGTGCATCTGCTCCGGTCTTCCGGCGGCTGGCACGCCGTCGGCTTGAGAAGTCCTTGATGTGCTGTGCAGCGGATATATGCATTCGGACGAGTCCGCCTGTATGCACACTCGCTATGCGCGAGCGGCCGCTTTGGGTGACGGCATTCCCGGCACCAGCGACGGCGCGCGAACGCGATTGGGCCGATAGAGACCGCGCTTGTCCGGATGAGGCTTGAACACGTCCGTCAGCCCGACCACTGTTTCCGCGGCGCCGAGCGTGAGGAAACCATCGCCTTCCATCTGCTTCGCAAGCCGCGTGAAGATGCCGATCTTGGTCTCCTGATCGAAATAGATCAGCACGTTGCGGCAGAAGATCACGTCGAAGCTGCCGAGGTTGGAAAAATCCTGCAACAGGTTGAGCTGGCGGTGCTGAACCATCGCGCGAATGTCGGCATTGATCTGCCAAAGCTCGCCGACCTGCTTGAAATATTTGATCAGCAACTGAATGGGCAACCCGCGCTGCACCTCGAACTGACTGTAGAGACCGGCCCGCGACTTTTCGAGCACCTCGTTCGACAGATCGGTGGCGACGATCTCGGTGCGCCAGCCCGCCAGCGCCGGACCGTATTCCTTGAGGCACATCGCGATCGAGTACGGCTCCTGCCCGGTCGATCCGGCGGCGCACCAGATCCGCAGACTGCGGCGAGCCGCACGGGCCTGCAACAGCGCCGGAATCATGGTCTCGCGCAGATGCTCGAACGGCGTTTTGTCGCGAAAGAAGAAGGTTTCGTTGGTGGTCATCGCCTCGACGACGTCGACCGTCAGCGCAGCGGCGCCGCTCTTTATTTTCTGCACGAGGTCGCCGATGCCCGAAAGGCCGGCCTTGCGCGCGAGCGGAACCAGCCGGCTCTCGACCAGATATTGCTTGTCGGCGGCGAGATCGAGTCCGGACCGATCCCTCAGAAACCTGCGCAGGTACTCAAAATCAAGCGGTGTCACGAACGGTCTCCCGCAAACAGCCGAACGAGCTTCGGTGCGATCAGTTGAAGCGGCAAAACGGCCGCGCAGATTCCGGCCTGGGCGGCTGCGCCCGGCATTCCCCACACCACGCTGCTCGCTTCGTCCTGCGCGATGACATTCCCTCCTGCCGCGACGATTTGCTGGCCGCCGCGCATTCCGTCCGATCCCATTCCGGTCAGGATGACGGCCAGAACGTCTCCCTGCCAGACGTCGATCGCCGACGTGAACAGCGGATCGACGGCCGGTTTGCAGAAATTCACCGCCGCCCCGTCATCGAGCGCGATGACGGCGCCTGCGCCCTTTCTGGCCAGGCGCATGTGGCGGCCGCCGGGCGCGAGATAGATTTGACCCGGCTTTACGGTCTCCTCATCCACACCCTCGTGCGCCGGGCGTCCAGCGGCGCGCGCCAGATGCTCGGCGAGAATGGTCGTGAACGTCGGCGGCATGTGTTGCGTGATCAGCACCGGATAGCGGTCGATCACCGGCCCTATTCCTGCCACCAGCGTCATCAGCGCCTGCGGCCCGCCTGTGGACGAGCCGATCAGCAGCGCGCGCGGGGCGTGGGTGCTGAAGGGGCGCAGCGCCGGTGCCGGATGCGCCGGCGCGGCCGGGATGGAGCGCGGTCCCTGCTCGCGCGGCGCCAGCGGCGGCGAGACGACCGCCGCCGGACGACGACGTTTTGCGGCGAGGTGCCGGATCTTCTGGATCAGGTCGTGCTTGAAGATATCGGCCGCGGCGATCTCGCGGGTGCTCTCCGGCTTCGGAATGTAATCGGCAGCGCCGAGCGACAGAGCCTTGAAACTGACCTCCGCATTGCGGCGGGTCAGCGTCGAGGCCATGATGACAATGAGATTGCGTTTCTTGGCCAGCAGTTGCGGCAGCGCGGAAATGCCGTCGAGTTCAGGCATTTCGATATCGAGGACGACGACGTCCGGATTGGCGCGCTCGACCTGGTTGACCGCGTCGAGCCCGGTGCGCAGCGAGGCTGCGACCACCATGTCGGGCTCGGCCTCGATCCATCGGGAAATCAGCCCGCGAATGACGACCGAGTCGTCGACCACCATGACACGCAGCGGCTCCTGCTTCCCCGAATCCAAAGCCGCCGGACTTGCCACAGCAGTACTCATTACCCAACTCACCAGACGCAACGACGGACAAAGACGATATCGGGGCCGGCCGGAATCCGCTCCCGGCGCGGCGAGCTTCAGATCAGGCCGATTTCGTGAAACTTCGCCGTCACGATGTCCTTGTCGAACGGCTTCATGATGTATTCGTTGGCGCCGGCATGGAGCGCGCGGGCGATGTGCGCGACATCGTTCTCCGTGGTGCAGAACACCACCTTCGGCTGATCGCCGCCGGGCATCCGGCGCAGGTTGCGAAGAAACTCGTAACCGTCCATGACCGGCATATTCCAGTCCAGCAGCACGGCATCCGGCAGCTCGCGCTTGCAAATGTCCAGCGCCTTCTCGCCATCCTCCGCCTCGACGATATGAAAATCGAAGCCTTCCAGGATACGTCGCGCGACCTTACGAATGACGCTGGAATCATCCACGACCAGACATGTTTTCATTTCGGCCTCCGCCTCTCTTCAGCCTTCACGACGGGACATTTCCCGGCGACGATCACCTGCGGCCGCTCTCAGGCCGCAAGCTTGTCAGGCGCTATCTCCAGAACACGATCGATATCGAGAACGACCATCAACTGTCCCTCCAGCCGATGCACGCCCGCCGACAGCTCCGCCATCCGCGGATCGAGGTTGGCCGGATTGACCTCGCGGCCTTCGTCCGGGAGCTTCATGACCTCGCCGATCGAATCGATCAGAAGTCCGTAAGATTCGCCGCGCAGTTCGACACCGACGGCCATCGGCGGGCGATCGATCTCATCCTTCGGCAGGCCTAATCGCGCGCGCATATCGATCGCGGTGACGATGCGGCCGCGCAGATTCAAGACGCCCGCGACATCGCTCGACGCCAGCGGCACCCGGGTCAGACGTTCCGGCTTGAACACGTCGTGCACCCGCGAGATCGGCAGCCCGAACAACTGCCCGCCGATCGTCGCGGTGACGTATTCGGTGATTGCGTTTTCGCTGCCCTGATTGACGTTGGTCATGCTCTGATCCTTCATGCCGCCCGGATCATTTCGGCGGTCTGTTCCTTCAGCGCCGCAATCAGGCCGGGCCGGTCGAACTTGGCGACGTAATCGTGGAAGCCGGCCTGACGGCCGCGCTCGATCGCGGCCGGAGAAATCATCGACGACAACGCGATGATCGGCGTGCCGCTCAGGCGGCGATCGGAGCGCACGGTCTCCGCGAACTCGAAGCCGTTCATGTCCGGCATTTCGATATCGGTGAGGATCACGTCGAACCCCTGGCCCGATCGCAGCGCGACGAGACCTTCCTGCGCGTTGGTCGCGAGTCGGACCTGATAGCCTGCGGCCTTGAGAACCGGAGCCAGCATGTTGCGGAAGAAGGCGCTGTCATCCACCAGCAGCACCGACCGCGTCGCGGCCGCCGCACTCATCTCCTTGCGCTTGAACCAGTCGGCGAAGGCCATCGGCAGGAAATGACCGATGTCGATCACGTCCGTCGCCCGGCCCTTGATGATAGCGGAGCCGAGAATGCCCTGCTGGCTGCTCGCCACCTCGATGGTCAGCCGCTCCTCGACGATGTCGATGATCTCGTCGACCACCAGTCCTACCGCGCGGCCGTCGTCAGCGAACACCAGGACCGGCTGCGTGCCATCGGTCACGACCGAAACGCCATCCATCTGTACCAGCGGCATGAGCCGATCGCGGTACTGCACCATATAGCGGCCGTCGGAGATCTCGATCTTGTCGACCCCGAATTCCTCGAGTCGCGTGACCAGCGCAAGCGGCACGGCCTTGGGCTGATCCGATCCGGCGCGGAACACCAGCAGCGACGTCATCTGCTCGGCGTCGCCGGCGCCTGCCGCGTTCTCGTCGGCGAGTTCCTGCTGAGTCGCGACCGATGCGCCCAGCGCGTGCGCGATGCCGTTCGGGTCGATGATCATGATCACGGCGCCGTCGCCGAGAATGGTGTTGCCCGAGAACATGCCGATATGCCGCAGTATGGTCGACATCGGCTTGACCACGATTTCTTCGGTATGAAACACGCCATCCACGACGATGCCGAAGGTCTGGTTGCCGACCTGCGTCACCACGATGAAACCGTTCTCCGGATCGCTGGACATGCCATCATCGGTCTTCAGAATCTTCTTCAAGTGCATCAGCGGCAAAAGCTTGTTGCGCAGCCGCAGCACCGGGGTGTCCTTGATGCGTTCGATGCGGTGATCCGAATTGGCGCGCGCGCGCACCAGCTCGACCACCGAGAGCTGCGGTATTGCGAAACGCTCGCCCGCGGCCTCTACGATCAGCGCCGAGACGATCGCCAGCGTCAGCGGAATCTTGATGGTGACGCTCGAGCCCTCGCCGGCCACCGACTTGACGTCGATGGTGCCGCCGATCTGGTCGATGTTGGCGCGCACCACGTCCATGCCGACGCCGCGTCCGGAGACACTGGTCACTGCCGCAGCGGTCGAGAACCCCGGAGCGAAGATGAACTTGTGGATCTGCGCCTCGGTCATCTTCTCGAGTTCGGCCTCGGTCGCGAGGCCGTTCTGGATTGCCTTGGCCTTGATCCGCTCGGTGTTGAGGCCGCGGCCGTTGTCGGCGATGCAGATAATGATGTGGCCGCCCTCGTGATAGGCCAAAAGGCGGATGGTGCCCTGCTCCGGCTTGCCGGCCTGGACGCGCTCTGCCGGTGTTTCCAGGCCGTGATCGGCGGAATTGCGCACCATATGCGTCAGCGGATCCTTGATCAGGTCGAGAACCTGACGGTCGAGTTCGGTGTCGGCGCCATGCATCTCGAGTTCGATCTGCTTGCCGAGTTCGCCAGACAGATCGCGCACGATCCGCGGCAACTTCTGCCAGGCATTGCCGATGGGCTGCATCCGCGTCTTCATGACGCCTTCCTGCAACTCCGCGGTGACGTTGGACAGCCGTTGCAGCGGCACCTTGAATTCGTTGTCTTCGTGCCGGCGGCTGATCTCGAGCAGTTGGTTGCGCGTCAGCACAAGCTCGGACACCATCGTCATCAGGTGCTCGAGCGTATCGACGTTGACGCGGATCGACTGGTGGGCGACCCGATCGCCCTCCGGTGTCTCCGTCTCGGCAGCGGTCTTCTTCGGAGCGGCCTTGGCAACAACCTTGGCGACAACCTTGGCGACAGCTTTCGGAGCAACGGCCGGCGCGGGCGCCTCGGGCGCCGGCTGCGGAGCGGGCGCGACCGGCTCGGCCTCGGTCTCGCGGAACGCACGCTCAAGCTCGTCGAGAGAGACTTCACCCGGACGCAGCGGCCGTTCCAGCACCTGAAAGGTCATCGTCCCGATTTCCTGCGCCGGATCGGCGGCGGCGGGCTCCGGAGTAGACGCTGGCACAAGCTCGGGAGCAGCGGACGCGGTGACGCAGCCGTGCTCGGCCATGTGATGCAGCTTGTCGATCAGATCGGTATCGGCCCCCTCCGGCTCGGTCTCGGTCGCCTCAAGCTGGCTCAGGATGTCCCTGATGCGGTCGATGGTGGAGAGAATAAGCGTCACGGCGTCGCCGGTCACCGGCATGCCGTCGCGAAACTTGCCCATCAGCGTTTCCGCCGCATGGGCGAGCGCCTCTAGCCTTGGAAGGCCCAGAAAGCCGCATGTGCCCTTGATGGTGTGGACCAGCCGAAAGATATTATCCAGTATCTTCGCGTTGTTCGGATCCTGCTCGAAACTGATGAGTTGATTGTCAACGGTGTCCAGACTCTCATTGGTCTCGGTCAGGAATTCGCGGAGGAGATCATCCATAGCCTTCTGGCCTTCGAAATGCCGGGGCGACGTTGTCGCGCCTGTTCGCGGCCGGGCCAGTTTCAACCCAATGTATTTAATATTGGTTGAGCACGCGGAAAAGAACGCGCCCAACGAATGGCCAAAACGGTGGAGACGATCATTCATCGTGGATTGGCCTCGAAACGCCGGCGCGCGACGTCATTCACCTTTCGGGGTTGGGCCAGTTTCGATGCAGGTTGGTTAATATGGGTTTAGCAAACGGAAAAGGACGCGCCCGACAGTCCAACGAAAACCTTGTTTTCGCGGGCCCGGAAACCATTGGCTAACCATGTTGGTTGACGCGGAGCCTCAACGGGCAGTCGCAACCACCTTCTCGCCGTCGGCGGCGAGCGAGATGCCGATGCCGCAGGCCTCAGCAAGCAGACGGGTGTAGTAGGGCTGAACCGCATGGGCATCGATGGAGCCGGCGAAACCGGGCGCCAGAAGATCGGCGGTGGTCTGCGACAGGCGGGCGTTCAGCCCGGCAGCGGTAATCTGAAAGCCCATCGCCTCGCCCTCGCCGAGCGGATCGACCGTCAGCACGCCGCCGCGGGGGATCGTCTGCTGCGCGATCACCAACAAGTTGAGCAGGAGTTTCACCCTGTTCTTCGGCAGCAGCAGGCGCGGCAAATTCCATGCGATCGTGATCTTGCCGTCCTCAAAATGGCCTTTCGCCATGTTCTGCGCGTCGCCGAGATCGATCTGCGCGCCGGCCGAGCCAGCGGCGCCGAATGCGAGACGGCAGAACTGCAATCGCGCCGAGGCGGTTTTGGCGCTCTTGCGGATCAGATCGAGAGCGAATTCGCGATCGTCCGGCTTCGGATCGTCGTCCAGCACCTCAAGCCCGTTGACGATTGCGCCAACCGGACTAATGAGGTCGTGACAGACGCGCGAGCAGAGCAATGCCGCGAGTTCGAGCGTGTCGGGAGCGGGACCGGGAGACGATGTGTCAGACATAAAACCTGCTCCTGGGATCTGTTTCGGCCAATCCCCAGCGCGCGGACACGGCGAATCAAACGATCTTCATGGCTTGATACACCGCCGGAGCCTGTGCTGCCACCACCAGGCGGTCGCCGCCGTTCTGCGGCACCGTGCAAGGAAGCTGCGAACGTGCCGGTGATCGACGCTCAATCCGCTGCGGCGCTGATGGATG
The DNA here is from genome assembly GCF_036964665.1 of Nitrobacter sp. NHB1. NCBI lineage: Bacteria > Pseudomonadati > Pseudomonadota > Alphaproteobacteria > Hyphomicrobiales > Nitrobacteraceae > Nitrobacter > Candidatus Nitrobacter laanbroekii. The sequence goes on along the minus strand of NZ_JBAMDA010000001.1, from coordinate 3,015,651 downwards.
CGCTGACGGCGCTGGTCGCGAAGGCCGGCGTCGCCATCCTCTCGGTCAACCGCGATCGCATGACGATCGACGGCAAGGTCGACGGGTCTCCCGTGACAGAGGCGGATCTCGCCTCCGACCGGATCATCGCCGAAGGGCTGACGCGGCTCTGCCCCGATATTCCGGTTCTGTCGGAAGAGCGCGTGCATCTGGCGACGCCGCCTTATGCAGGCAGCTTCTTCGTGATCGATCCGCTGGACGGCACCAAGGAATTCATCGCCGGCCGCGACGAATTCACGGTCAACCTCGCGATCGTGACCGACGGATTGCCGCTGTTCGGTATCGTCGGTGCGCCGGCGCTCGGCTCGATCTGGCGCGGCCTTGTCGGCCACGGCGCCCAGCGCCTCGCGGTCACGCCGGACGGCGGCGTCGGCGCCGCGGAGCCGATCGCGACCCGACCGTTTCCCGACCGCGGCTGCCAATGGATTGCCGCCATCAGCCGTTCGCACGGCGACAGCCGTTCGGACGACTTCATCGACAGCCGCCCCGGCGCGGTGCGCAAGCCGCTCGGCTCCGCGGTCAAGTTCTGCCGGATCGCGGAGGGCGGCGCCGACATTTATCCCCGCCTCGCCCCGACCAGCGAATGGGACGTTGCGGCAGGTCACGCCCTGGTCGCCGCCGCCGGCGGCAAGGTCACGGACGGGCGCGGCGCTCCGCTGCGGTTCGGCGAAAAGCGCGAGGGATTTCTGGTGCCGGAATTTATCGCCTGGGGCGATCCCTCGGCCGCGCCTTGACGCGGACTGCAAGCTGCACGGCCGGCTCTATGATTTTGACTTGACGCGTTTTCTTCCCGCGAATCGGTGCCCATCCTCGGGTCAAGCCCGAGGACATGCTTCGGTCGAAACCGCTGCTACTGCGCCAGCGTTTCCTTCAGCACGGCCCAGCGACGTGTCGCCTCAAGCAGATAGCGCGCCGGATTGGCCGCGAAAGCCGCGCGGCTGTCCTCATGGCCGAACAGGTAAAGCCGCTGGCCGACAATCAGCCAGAGCCGTGCGGTTCCGGCGAAGGTCACGCCCCGCGCGATATCCACCGGATCATAGCCGCCGAAACCTGGGCTATACACGTCGGGGTTTGCGATAAAAAACGCGCGATTGTCGGGATTGCTGAAGCGCCAGACGGCGCCGCCCTGCGACACCTCATAGTCGGAATAGCCCTGTACCGGCCGGGCGTCGGTAAAGAAAGCCACGGGATCGAACCCGCCGATCGCCAGACCCGTATAGCGGTCGATCACGACCCGTTCGGAGGTCGCCGCCCTGGCCGCGAAGTCGACCTCGCAGCAGGCGAACCAGCACCCCAGCAAGGCGATCACGACTATTCCGCGGCGCAAGCCATTTCTTTCCTGCCGCCGTGCCGTCATAGTTGGTGCCGATAACGTACGAGTCGAGGGGGACGATCGCCGCATCATACCGAGCGCCTGTCAGCATCGGGTTAAAGACACAGCGACAAGTTTCGCTACCTTGGGGGATGCTTCCATGACTTTCATTTCGCGCCTTGCAGCGGTCGCGCTCGCTGCAGCGACGACATTCTGGATCGTGCCGGCATCCGCCCAGCAATCGGCGCCGCCATACGATGCGCCCCCGGGCCAGCAACTGCCCCCGCCGCAACGGCACGCCGGTCACGACACCTATTCGTCGGACGAATTGCTCAAATCCGGAACCAGGTTCTTCGGCAACGTCTCTCGCGGTCTGGCCTCGGTCATCGAGCGCGCCGTAAGCCAGTGGGGCCTGCCCAACGGCTACATCCTGGGCGAGGAAGGCTCGGGCGCCTTCATCGCCGGCTTGCGCTACGGCGAGGGCACCCTCTACACCAAGAATGCCGGCGACCTGAAAGTCTATTGGCAGGGGCCGTCGGTCGGTTTCGACTGGGGCGGCGACGGCGCCCGCACCATGACGCTGGTTTACAACCTGCCGGCCACGAACGCGATCTATCAGCGCTTCGCGGGCATCGACGGCTCCGCCTACATCATCGGCGGCTTCGGCATGACGGCGCTGACCGCAAACAACATCGTGCTGGTGCCGATCCGCTCCGGTCTCGGGCTGCGGCTCGGCGCCAATATCGGCTATCTGAAATATACACCGCGGGCGACCTGGAACCCGTTCTGATATCCCCGATAAGTTCGTCCGCAACCGCGGACGAACTTATCGGGGCGTAGCGCTGGCCTTTTGCCGGCCGGCCGTGGCATGGTAACCAAATCCTCATCCGGCGTGTGGAGCGTTGCCCATGGTCGAGCCGATCATGTATCTGGCGATCGGTTTTCTGGTTTCGATGCTGTGCGCGCTGATGGTCATGCCGCTCGTGCATAACCGCGCCGTCCGCCTCACCACCAAACGCCTCGAAGCAGCGACCCCGATGTCGATGGCCGAAATCCAGGCCGACAAGGATCAGTTGCGCGCCGAATTTGCGATGTCGGCACGGCGTCTGGAGATGAGCGTCGACCAGCTCAAGAGAAAGACCGCCAGCCAGTCCGCCGAGCTCGGCAAAAAGGCCGACGCAATCAACCGCCTGAAGGTCGAACTCGGCGAGAAGAACGCCACGATATTCAATCTCGATGGGCACGAGAAGACGGTCGGGGAGCATTTGCAGTCCACCGAACAGGAGCTTGCCGCCAAGGCCGAAACGTTGCGAAGCACCGAGCAGACCCTCGCCGACAGGCAGGCCGAACTCGGCCGGCTCCGTCAGGAGCTGTCGGACCGCTCGCTGACGGCGGAGACCCGGCAAAACGAATTGTTCGCGGTGCGCGCGCAGATCGAGCGATTGCAGAGCCGCGTCAACGATGTCGAAAAGGAATTCGCCGCCACGCAGGCGCTGCTCGAGCAGCAGCGCAGCGTATCGGCCGCCACGGCCCGGGAGCGCGACGAGGCGCGCAAACACGTAGAAAATCTGAGCCAGCGCGTCGTCAAGATCGACGGCGAGCTTATTGACAAGGTCAAGGACGCGGAACGGCTCGGCAGTCGTGTCAGGGAGATCGAAAGCCACCTCGCCGCGCAGACCAAGACGCTGGCCGAGCGAGACGAGAAGAACGGTCGGTTGCGGCAGGCCAACGCGGCCGCGGAACGTGCCATCAGCGAATTGCGCGAGGAGATCGCGTCGCTGAACGGCGGCAAGTCCCCGCTCATCGATGGACTGCGCCACGAGATGATCGCAGCCGAACGGGCGCTGCGCGCCGCCCACGACGAGCGAGCCAAACTGCAGCGCGACATCAATGTGATCCAGCAGCAGGCGGAATCGTCCGGTACAACCGAGCACATGGAAAACGCGCTGTTGCGTGAGCACATCAACGACATCGCCGCCGAGGTCGCCGGGCTGGCCATGACCATCGAGGGGCCGAATTCCCCGATCAAGGCCATCCTGGCGGCAGACGCGGCCCCGACCAGGGCGGCGAAAACCGTGAACGGCACAGCCGGCAGCGGCGCGATCCCCTCCGCCGGCACGCTGGCCGACCGCATCCGCGCCCTGCAATCCCTCGCCTCTCGCAGCGCGCGTTAGAGCTATTCCGACTTTGATGGAATCAAAGCCGGGCTCCGCTTTTTGTTTTGACGCGCTTTCTTGACGCGAACCGGTGCCCGCTTCGCTCGAAAACGCTATAGCCGGGTTGAACGACCTGGCGCAGGCGCAAGGTCGCTTGACACCCCTGCCCTGCATTCCCTAAATCGCGGCTTCGGTCGCTGCGCCGGGTCGGCCGAAACCGGAGCCCGGCAATTTTTACGGCAGATGCCGATCCCGGGCGCATAGCTCAGCGGGAGAGCGTTCCCTTCACACGGGAGAGGTCCAAGGTTCGATCCCTTGTGCGCCCACCAGTTAAGACCTTGCAAATGCATGGTTTTTATGTTCGCAGGAAGTTCTCATAGTGCGCTTGGATACGTTTGGAGACGTAATTTTACGTTTGATGACGCCCAAAATCCGCCCACTGGTTTTTGAGATTTCGGTATTATAATACTATTTTCGGCAATTTTGCATAGCTCACTTCAATGAAATAGAAATACCTTGTCTATTCAGCTACTTAAGTGAGTAAAACACGAGGTTCCCATTAGCCCCGCTGGGCTTTGCGACCCACACGGAACGGGATAAAGCTGGGTTAGAATCTATTCTCGGTTGTGGCCGAGTCCGCGAGGTAAATGTGCAGCCATATGCCGACCAAGATTTGCTCAAGGCACACGCCGACACCGCTGCAGTTGACTATTTGAAGCTGCAGCCGTTTTACGTCGATCTTGCTGAAGTAGTAGGTCGCATTATCAAGCAATCGTTGGAAGGCCGGGAAGTAAAAATTCACTCGGTCCAGTCACGAGCAAAGGACGCCGCGAGCTTTGCCGTTAAAGCAGCGATGCCATCCGAAGAAGATCCCTCGAAACCGAAATATACTAACCCCCTCCACGAGATCACTGATCTCGCCGGGGTTCGCATAATCACGCACTTTCTCAGTACCTTGTCTGACGTAGACGACATGCTGAGGACAGAATTCGATATCGTTGAAAAATCCAATAAGGGCATGCTCCTGATAGAGGCCGATCGTTTCGGTTATCAGAGCATCCATTATCTTCTCAAACTAAAGAACGACCGCTCTCAACTAGCGGAATACCAGCGATTTGCGGGGAGCATAGTAGAAGTACAGGTAAGAACAATTCTGCAGCATGCCTGGGCCGAGATCGAGCACGATATTCAATACAAATCCTCCCTGACGATACCGACCGAAATTCGGCGCCGATTTGTGGCCTTGGCAGGCATGCTTGAGCTAGCAGACAGGGAATTTCAGGCGATAGACGATGCAAACTCCACGCTTGAAACGGTCGCCAAAACCAGTGTTGAAGCAGGCAATCTGTCAGGCATCGAGATCACTCCGAAAGCTCTCAAGCTCTTTTTGGACGGAAAGCTAGGGCCAGACGGGCGAATGTCCGGCTGGAACTACGATTGGACGGCGAGACTGCTTAAAACGTTAGGTTTCCGAGACCTACTCCAAGTCGAAGAAGCTATTGCTCCTCACGATGATCATCGGCTTAGCATAATATTACAAGGGTCCAGGCAAGGTCAGCTCGCTCGTTTCGAAATGATGCTGCAAGCAGCGCTTGGAGAAGATTGGAATAACAAGCATCCTTGGCGAGGGTCATACTGGGAGAACCGCCGACGCATGCAATTGGAGAAGATGAAGGCCAACGGAATCACCACCGGCACTTTCAATATTGAGTCACCAACTAGCGGTACAATTGCAGACGATCAACCCAAATAGAACGGATGCAAAACATATTGGCCCAAAATCCGCCCAGTGCCTGTTTGGAAATGAGAAAAAGCCCTGCGGGACATGCATGAATTGAAACTAACCTCTCCTTTCACACGGGAGAGGTCCAAGGTTCGATCCCTTGTGCGCCCACCATTTGTCCGGCGACGGATTCCAGTCCACCGCGCCGCAATCATCCGGTCCGATCGCTCACAGCAGTTTTGTTCGCGCAAACAGCGCCCGCAACGCATCGGTCGCCTTGCGGCTCAGCATCGCGTTGCCGGCGGCGGCCTCGAGCGCTGCGCGGGCCTCCTCGTGCAGTGCGCGAAACTCCGCCCATTCGACGGTGCTCAGGTGGGTGATGAAGTCGTAGGCCTGTCCCACCGTCGCGATGGCGACGGACTCGCCGTTCACCGTGATGCGGAACGTCGCTTGCAGTTTCGTGACCGAGGTGGAGACCTTGTCCATGCCATACGAAAGACCTGCGCCGCGCGCGGCCGTCAAGACAAACGATCAGGCTATCCCACGAAAGAGGCCGGGCGCAGTCCCTCATCAATCCTTGCGCGGTTCCGCCACGCCAGAGAGTCAGCCCGACCCCTGTGCCGGGCCATGAACGACGATGAAATCGACGGGCCCGCCCGGCAACGCATCGTCGAACACGCCGGTCACGAGACGGCCGGTTCGCCAAGCCCGGGTATCGAGATTGGTGCGGCCCTGGTACGACTCCGGTCCCTGCGCAAACGAGTTGTGGCCATGCACGACATGGCGGCCCTCGAAGCCGGCCGCATCGCCTTTGGGATAGCGTTTCCAGAGCAGCGTGGTCTCAGGCTGCGCATCGGGCGCGACGCCGGGATCGAGCCCGGCGTGAACGTAGATCCGGTGCGCATCGATATGCATGAGCGGCAGCGCCTCGAGCCAGGCAATGTCCGCCTCCGGAATAACGGAGTGATCGCCGCCATAGGATTCCAGGACCGCATCGCCGCCGCGCTTCAGCCAGCGCGTCATTGTCGCGGGGTCGCGCCGCGCCGCGACCATCATCGCATCGTGATTGCCTTTGAGCGGAACGAAGGTCCAGCCGTCCGGCATTCCGCGGCGCAACCGGGCAATGACCCTGTTGCTGTCCGGCCCCTTGTCGACGTAGTCGCCCAGCATGACGAGCGTGCCGCCATTGCCCGCGGCGTAGACATGAACCCTGTGCAAGGCCTCGCTCATGAGATCGAAGCGGCCGTGAATATCGGGAATGACATAGGTCAGGCTCATCAAGGCTCTCGCACGCACGGCGCGTCCCAGTTGCGCTCAGCGCATCGACGGTTGTTTACCGGTCCGGCCGCGCCCCGCATAGGTCGTCACATCTGCACTTCGATCAGGCGCGGCCCCTTCTCGGCCATTGCCCCGGCAAGCGCCTCGTTGAAGTCGTCCGCGGTCGTCACGGTTCGCCCCGGCACGCCCATGCCTCTGGCGAGCGCAACCCAGTCGAGCGTCGGACGGTCGAGGCTCAGCATGTCCATCGCCCGCCGGCCCGGCTCGCCGGCGCCGACGCCGTCGAACTCGCCATGCAAAATCTGATAGGTTCGATTCGAGAAAATGATCGTGGTGACGTCGAGCCCTTCGCGCGCCTGCGTCCACAGCGATTGCAGCGTGTACATCGCGCTGCCGTCGCCGACCATGCAGATCACCTTGCGGTCCGGACAGGCCACCGCGGCGCCGGTCGCCACCGGCGTCGAAAATCCGATCGAGCCGCCCATGTTCTGCAGCCAGTCATGGGGCGCAGCGGAAGCGGTCGGCGGAAAGAATCCGCGCCCCGTCGTGATCGACTCGTCGACGACGATGGCGTTTTCCGGAATTGCCATCGCGATCGCCTGCGCGATGGAGGCGTGGTTGAGCGGCCCGCTCGGCCACGCGATTTCCATCGGTTTTTGCGGTTTCGTGTCCTGCGGCCTGGCGCCGACAGCACCTGCCAGCGCCTCAAGCGCGGCCACCGAGTCTTCGCCGCTCGCCGTCATGCGATGCACCTCGCAGCCCTCGGGCTTCAAGAGGCTCGGCTTGTCCGGATAGGCGAAGAACGCGACGGGATCGTTAGCCTCGACCAGGATGATGGTCCTGAAGTCTTTAAGGACAGGCAACGCCTGCTCGATCACGTAAGGGATGCGTTCGATGGAAAAGCGGCCACGGCCGCGCGCCATGCGCGGGTTATAGGTCTGCCCCATCACCTTGCAGCCGGTCTTGCCCGCGATAGCGGCGGCCAGCCCCAGTCCCTGCTCGGTCAGCGCGCCGCCCGTGAGCAAAAGCAAAGTCTCGCCGCCGCCGCCGCGCAGGATCTTGGCCGCGGTATCGACCGCCTGCGGCGAATAGCCGGCGCGCTGCGACGTCTCAGGCACCGCAGCAATGCCGTCGGCCTCGTTCCATGCGGTGTCGGCGGGCAGGATCAGCGTCGCGATCTGCGGTGGTGAGCTTTTCGCCGCCGCAATCGCCGCAGCGCCGTCACTGGCAACGGATTTCGAATCCGGCGAGGTGCGGACCCAGGCCGACATCGGCCGGGCCAGCCCCTCGATATCCGACGTCAGCGGCGCGTTGTATCCGATGTGGTAGACCGCGTGCTGGCCGACGATGTTGACGATGCCTGAATTCGCCTTCCTGGCGTTGTGAAGGTTGGCAAGACCATTGGCGAGCCCCGGACCGAGATGCAGCAGGGTGCAGGCCGGCGTACCCTTCATGCGGAAATAGCCGTCGGCGGCGCCGGTCACCACGCCTTCGAACAGCCCGAGCACGCAGCGCATGCCCTCCACCCGGTCCAGCGCTGCGACGAAATGCATCTCCGAGGTGCCCGGATTGGCGAAGCAGACGTCCACGCCGCCCTGAACCAGCGTTCGCACCAGGCTTTCAGCACCGTTCATCCTTGCGCTCCGCGCCTTCTTTCGAACGAACCCAAGATCAACATCGTTCCAGCCGCGCGTCAAAGGATTGCCGGCGCATGGCTGCCTCACGGCGGCTGGCGTTCCCGCATGAGCCGAGACTAGAGCGCTTACCGTTCTGATGGGAATCAGAACGGGCGCTTTAAGTTATTCGGTTGTCCCGGTGGATGTTGACTACCCTTCTTCCGTCATCAATGCGGCGTTGCCGCCGGCGGCTGCGGTATTCACCGTCACGGTCTGCTCGGTCGCGAAACGGGTGAGATAGTGCGGGCCGCCGGCTTTGGGCCCGGTCCCCGACAGGCCGTGACCGCCGAACGGCTGCACGCCGACCACCGCGCCAATCATGTTGCGGTTGACGTAGACGTTGCCGACCTGGAGGCGGTCGACGATCGCCTCGACCGTGTCGTCGATGCGGGAGTGGATGCCGAGCGTCAGGCCGTAGCCACTGTCGTCGATGGCTTGCAGAACCGCATCGAGGCCGGAGGCGCGATAGCGCACGACGTGAAGGATCGGTCCAAACACCTCTTCGCTCAGTTGCCGCGCGTCGGCCAGTTCAAAGATGTGTGGCGCGACGAAATTGCCGGACGCGGGCGCAAGCCCAGCGAAATGCACGCGGGCCTCGCGCGTCATGCGCGCGATATGCGCATCGAGTCGCTCCTTGGCCTCGCGGTCGATCACCGGGCCGATATGCGTGGCGGGATCGGACGGGTCGCCGATCCTCAGTTCGCGCGCTGCGCCCGCGATCATCTCGATCATGCGGTCGGCCACGTCCTCCTGCACGAACAGCAGCCGCAGTGCCGAGCAACGCTGCCCGGCCGAACGAAACGCCGAGGTCACGACATCATCTGCGACCTGCTCGGGCAGCGCGGTGGCGTCGGCGATCATGGCGTTGATGCCGCCGGTCTCGGCGATCAACGGCACGATGGGGCCGTCCTTGGCCGCGAGGGTGCGATTGATTGACCGCGCCACCTCCGTCGAGCCGGTGAAGACCACGCCGGCGATATCGCGATGCGCGACCAACGCCGCCCCGATGGGTCCATCGCCCTGGATCAGGTGGAGCGCTGCTTCGGGAATGCCGGCTTCGTGCAGCAGGCGCACGGCCTCGGCTGCGATCCGCGGCGTCTGCTCGGCGGGTTTCGCGACCACCGTATTGCCGGCTATCAGCGTCGCGGTCACCTGTCCGGCAAAGATCGCCAGCGGAAAATTCCACGGCGAGATCGCGGCAAAGACGCCGCGCCCGCGCAGCCGCAGCGTGTTGCGCTCGCCGGTCGGTCCCGGCATCGGCTGCGCATCGCCGAACAGCTTGCGGCCTTGCGCGGCATAGTAGCGGCAGAAGTCGGCGGCTTCACGGACTTCCGACACGGAATCATCCAGCGTCTTGCCGCCTTCCCGTTGCAGCAGCGCGATGAAATGCGCCATGCGCTGCTCCAGCAAGTCGGCCGCGCGTTCCAGGGCAGCCGCTCGCACAGCCGCCGGTGCCCGACTCCATGGCGAAAAGCCCTCGCGCGCCGCGGCAACGGCACGGCTCACATCTTCCGGCGCGCTGTGGTTCACCGTGACGGTCGGGGCTTGTTCGGCCGCGAGGTCGGCAACCAGCCGGCTCAGCGCCGCGCGCTCGCCGAATTCGATGCCGCGCGAATTGACGCGCTCCGGCTGCAACAGATCGCGCGGCAGTGGAATCGTCGGATGTCCGGCGTTGTCGGCATTCCCGATGATATCGGACGGTCTACGCAGCAGGGCGTCCGCCGCTACATTGGGATCGGAGGCCATCGCGACGAAGGAAGAGTTGGCGCCGTTTTCGAGAAGGCGGCGCACCAGATAGGCAAGCAGGTCGCGATGACTGCCGACTGGCGCATAGGTGCGGCAGGCGATTGCCGGACGATCCTTGCCGAGCCTGGCGTAGAGGGCCTCGCCCATGCCGTGCAGGCGCTGGAACTCGTATCCGTCGTCGGCTCCGTCAGTCAGTTCGAGAAGCGTGGCGACGGTGAGGGCATTGTGGGTCGCGAATTGCGGAAAAATACGCGGCCGCAGCGTCAGCAGTTTTTTCGCGCAGGCGATGTAGTTCAGGTCAGTCATCGCCTTGCGAGTGAACACAGGATAGCCGTCGAGCCCGCGTTCCTGCGCGCGCTTGATCTCGGTGTCCCAGTACGCGCCCTTCACCAGACGGACCATCATTCGTCGGTTCAGCCGTCGCACAAGGTCGTCGACATAGTCGATCACCGCGCAGGCGCGCTTCTGATAGGCCTGAACGGCGAGACCGAAGCCGCTCCAGCCTGCGAGCGAAGGGTCGGCGGCGATTGCGGCAACGACGTCGAGCGACAGTTCGAGCCGGTCGGCTTCCTCCGCATCGACCGTGAAGTTCAGATCGCGGACCTTGGCGCGCGCGGCAAGATCGATAACGCGCGGCACCAGTTCCGCCATCACCCGTTGTCGGCTCACCGCCTCAAAGCGCGGATGCAGCGCCGACAGCTTGACGGAAATGCCGGGGCGGTCGGGCAAGGGCCTGTCGCCGGCGGCCTGGCCGATCGCCTCGATCGCGGCGGCGTAGGACTTGAAATAGCGGTCCGCATCCGCGGCGGTGCGCGCGCCTTCGCCGAGCATGTCGAAGGAGTAGCGGGCGTATCCCGCTGAATGCGCGTGCGCCCGCTCCAGCGCTGCCTCGATGGTCTCGCCGAGCACGAAGTGACTGCCCATCAGCCGCATCGCCTGCCGCGTCGCCGCCCGGACCGCAGGAACGCCGATTCGCTTGGTGAGCCGCCCGATGGTTCCCAGCGGCGTCTCGCCCGGCTGGATAACTCGCGCCGACAACCCGAGCGCCCAGGCGGAGGCGTTGACGAGGAAGGCGCTGGATCTGGTCTCGTGATGGATGAAGTCGCCCTGCCCGAGCTTGTCCTCGATAAACCGGTCCGCGGTATCGGCATCGGGCACCCGTAGCAGCGCCTCGGCGAGCACCATCAGCGCGAGTCCTTCCTTGGTCGATAATGCAAACTCGCGCAGCATGTCCTCGACGCCGCCCAGCGGGTCGTCGTTTCGCCGGATGGCGTCGATCAGGCCGCGGGCCGTGCGATCGATCCGTGCTTCCGGTTCGGGCGTCAGCCGCACCTCGGACAGCAGGCGCGCCGCGATCGTCCGGTCGTCCGAGACGTAGGGAGCCGAAAACGGCGGTGGAAGTTCGGGCGACATCGGCGATTCCTCGGCCTTCCGCAAACTGCCGTTTGAGAACTGTCATGTGGATCGCACGCGCGCGACACGAATCTGAAATGCTGTTGCGGCCGTACGACCCTTTCTCCAACCAAACAAGCTAAGCTTAATCCGGTATGGAGCCAATGGGACCGCCGGTATCGGGAGTTTCATCGACGTATGATGGCTGGCTTTCCAAATCGACGAATTAACGGATCGCGTGCGTGCCGCCTGTCTCGTCTGTTTGCGGCGGGTGCGATGCTGCTCATGGCCCAGACGATGGACGGTCCTGCCGGGGCCGCTGAACTCAGCCCCGGCATCGCGCAGCTTTACACCTCCGTCTCGATCTATCCGCCAACCGCGAAGTCCATGACGGTCTGCTACGGCTTCGTATGCCGGCGCCGTGAAAGCCTCGATTTCACGTCTGGCGATCGGGCTGCGCTGACGCGGATTCTGGCGGCGGGCCGGTCATCGGCCGCCGCAGAGCGCCGGGCGGTCCAAAAGGCGGTGGTCTGGTTCGATCGCCGCATGGGGCCGATCCTCGGAACCGACAAGCGTGTGGCACGAGCCGATTTTCGCGCCGGCGATGACAAGCACAACTTCGATTGCTGGGACACGACGCGCAACGTCACCAGCCTCTTGCTGGTCCTCCAGGACTGGAGACTTCTCAAATTTCACACCGTGGGCAATCCGCATTATCGCGGCAACACGCTCGTGCTGCAGACCCCGCATAATACCGCGGTGCTGGTGGAGCGCGCCACGCATGTGGAATGGGTCGTCGACATGTGGCCGCGCGGCTATGCGCAACTGCCCGATGTCATGACCGTGGATCGATGGGTCAAGGAAGATTGAGGGTCAAGGAAGATCGAAGCAATGCACTCACGCGCGGCCGCGGCGCCGCGGCGATTTGCCGATACATGTGGTTCGCCGATATTCGTCGCCGGCGGATCTGGTCTGCGCGGATGGCGTAAACCTGATTACGTCGGCGAAGCCGATGTCGTTTTCCTCGGAGTGCATCCCGCCTGTCAGGACACGACTTTATCCGGGTCTTGAGAATCGCGTCGTCGCGTCAAACCTTGAGGTTTTCGGCCGAGGTCTTGCCGCGGTTGGCAACTTCCTCGAACTCAACCGTCTGGCCTTCATTGAGCGTTGAGAGGCCCGCTTTCTCGACGGCCGAAATATGGACGAATACATCCTTGCCGCCGCCGGCCGGCTGGATGAATCCGTAACCCTTGGTCGGGTTGAACCACTTCACAGTACCCTTAGCCATTCCCAAGTCTCCGCAGGATTGAAACAGTCGTCGGTCCCCGGAAACCGGCTCGTCCGACGGCGCGCACGATACGCGGTCTCGGCCCGGCTTGATAGATCAAACACAAGCCCGAAATATCTGAACCAACTCCTATCTGAATACGGTACAATTTTGCCACAATTCTGGGCATTCCCCGCGCCAGGGCGCCAAGCATCCGCCCGCCGGTGCGGCGGGCGAGGCGGGGCGATCAGCGAGAAGATCCAGAATTTCCGGCAAATATCGGCTTTCCGGACGTCAATAGGTCGCGGTCAGATAGTCGACGATCTTGCCGATGTCGGCCTCATCGATCTGCGCGCCATACACCTTGATCATCTTGTTCACTTCCGCCTGCCAGAAATCCTTTTTGAATTTCGGGCCGCGCGGCTGGGTCTGGACGTAGTCCGCCGAATGACAGGCCGTGCAGTTGTTCTTCACGATATCGAGATTAGGGCCGGGTTTGAACTCCGCCGCTTTATCGGGAAGCTTGTAGTTGACCGGCTTGGCACCGGCCGTGGTCGGAGCGAAGGCGCCGATGCCCCCGGCCAGTCCGATGGCGACTGCGAGTGCGAGAAGAGCTGGACGCGTCATGATCGTCTCCCTCAAGCCGCCGTCACGCGGACGGTCTCGATGACGTTGCGCATGTAGCCGGCCGGATTCCATGTGGCTTCCTCCGGCTGCACCTGGCCCCCATTGCTGGTCGCGCGCACCTTCAGTTCATGCGGACCGGCGGCGAGCTTGACGGGAATCTTCCATTCGCGGAACGAGTATTTGCCGTAGTTCCGGCCGAGCCGCGCGGTCTTCCAGGTCTTGCCGCCGTCGATCGACACCGCGACCTCCTTGATTCCGGTGCCGCCATCGAATGCGATCCCCTTCAGCAGCTTGCCGCCGGTCTTGAGTTTCGCGCCGTCGGCGACATTGGTGATGAAGGAACGGACATTGAACCTGTTGATAGGGACCGTCGCTTTCGGCGCGGTGCCCGGTTCGACGCAGGCACAGGCATTGTCCGGAATGCGATAGGCCGTCTTCATCCAGAAATTGTCATAGATGCTGTCGATGACGGTGATCTCGTTGAGGTGCTTGACCCAGTAGGTGCCGTAATATCCGGGAACGACGAGCCGGAGCGGAAAGCCGTTCAAAAATGGCAAATCCCGCCCGTTCATGAGGTAGGCCAGCATCACTTCGCCATCGCGCGCGTGGTCGATGTCGAGCGCCTTGGCGAAATCCGGTGTCTTGTCGCTGACGGGACCGTCCATGCCGCCAAAAACCACCTGCTTCGCACTCCCCTGCACGCCGGCCTGATCGAGCACGGCCTTGAGCGGCACGCCGCGCCAGCGGGCGTTACCCATCGCGCCGTTGCCGGACTGTCCGCCGGCGACGCGCGGATTGGAAAATCCACGGCTGTTTCCCGAACACTGATTGACGGCGACGATCTCCGTCGCCTTCATCTTTCTGATGTCCTTGAGCGACAGCTTGAGCGGACGATCGACCTTACCCTTGATCTCGAGCGTAAACGTGTCGGGATCGATGTTGAGCGGGAGATCGGCCAGGTGATAGCGGACAAAGAAGGCGTCGTTCGGAGTAATCGGGCCTTCGTTGAAAACTGAAAACGGCGTTTCGAGCTGCGGCGGGCGGCTTGTCTGGCCGATCATCAAGCGCTTCTGCGGATATTTCACCAGCGGGCGCTCGCCGTTCTCGAACGGCAAGGTCACACTGTCGAGCGCGAAGGCCTTGAACGGGGTCAGGCTGGCGGTGGCGCCGAGCGCCAGTCCGGCGCCGACGCGTTTCAGCATCTCTCGTCTGTCAAGCATGGCTTCCTCCGAAGCTTTACGGTCGAGGCCCGTCATCACGGGTCATCGATCCGCGAAGTCTCGCACCGCCAGCCTACAAGTCAATCGGTGCTTTCGATCGACAACATCGATGGATCGTCTCGCCGACTTTTGCTCGGGCGGACGATGCGGCTGCCCGCCGACGAACAAAACCCCGGCCGCTGGGCAGCCGGGGTTTTGCGATCGAGAACCGAAGGCCGGCTCAATCGCAGACGTTGATGGTTCGCAGGCGGTAGCCGAACGGGGTCGGTACGCGCCGCACCACGTAGCATCCGTCATCATAGCCGCCGACAAAGGCGACGCCATAGCCGTAGCCGTAGCCGTGACCGAAATGGCCGAAGTGGTGGTGGTGATGCCCGCCCCAGCCATGCGCAGAAGCGGCCGAAGGCGCCAGCGTCACCGCACCGAGGGAAGCAGCGGCAATAAATCCAAGAGCAAGTTTACGAAACATGGTCGTTCTCCTTGAATGAAGCGCGTGATGCGCGGGTTTCCGTTTCAATTCGTACTGTCCGGTTGCGGGCTCGTGATTGGGTGTTGCTCTTGCCCGTCGCAAGTTCGTCGCTTGCTTTGAAAAGGCGGTTCGAAGAATCTGACGGGGTGAACCGACAATTTTCTGAATGGACGTTCAGGCAGACGGGATTTCGAACCGTGTGTGCGAAATCTCACACAGCGCAAATGCCGCTGGGAAATATGCGCGAACCAGGCGGCGGCGGGCCGGCGTTGCCTCAGATTGACACCGGAGCCTGTGTGGTCAAGAAAGCGCGACCGAATGCCGGAGAACCATGCGAGGATGCGCGACGGGCGCAGTCCTCGGCATCCAGATGACAATCGCAGAGCCCGATAAACCCGCGTTGCAACCGGAACGTCCGGCACTTTCGTCGCTGTTTTGGGTCGCGGCATTGATCGCTGTGATGACGGCGATGCGATGCATCTTTGCCGGCACGCTGGATCTGCGCACCGACGAGGCCTACTACTGGACCTGGTCGAAGGAAAGCGCGTTGTCTTTCCTCGATCATCCTCCGATGATCGCGTGGTTCATTCGTTTCGGCACCGCGATTTTCGGCGATACCAATTTCGGCGTCAGGTTTGCCGGGCTGCTGGCGATGCCGGTTTCGCAATTGCTGCTGGCCGATATCGTCCGCCGCGTCACACACGACATCCGTGCCGCCATACTGGCGGTGCTGATGATGGAAGCAGCGCTGTACTACGGCCTGCTGATGGCGAAGGTCGCGCCCGACGTCGCGCTGATCCCGTTCGAGCTGGCGATGGTCTGGTCGCTGGTGCGGCTCACCGAGAGCGGCGACGCGCGCTGGTGGCTCGCGGCCGGCCTCTTCGGCGGTCTGTCACTGCTGTCGAAACTGACCGCGCTGATGCTGGTCCCCGCCATTGCCGCCTTCATTGTCGTGCCGGACTGGCGTTGGCGCTGGCTGCGCAGCCCGTATCCATGGGCCGCTGCGTTGATTGCCGTCGCGGTGTTTTCGCCGGTCCTGATCTGGAACGGGATGCACGACTGGGCTTCGTTCAGGTTTCAGTTCGTTCGCGCGACCGCGGCGCACGATTTCATGCTGCGCACGCTCGGCGACTATATCGGCCTTCAGTTCGGCCAGGTCGGGCCGATCCTGCTGCCTGTGGTGATGTTCGGCGTGGCGCTCACGGCATGGCGCGGATATCGGCATCGCGATCCGGTCGCCGTGCTGCTGTCCACGGCCGTGCTGATGCCGTTCGGGTATTTCCTCTGGAAGTCGACGACCCTTCGGATTGGCGACACCTGGCCGATGCTGATCTGGCCGTTGGGCTTCGCGGCAGCGGCGATCGACCTCGCAACGCGCCGCCGCGAAAAATGGCCGGCGGGGATGGTGAAATGGTCGGCCTTCTGGGTCAACGCCGCGATCGCGTCGGGCATCGTCCTCGTCGCCGCGGTCTTTCTGTATTACATCGTCAGCCCCTGGAATTTCATCGGCAAAACCGATCCGATCGGCGGCGAGGCCGGCTTCGCGCAAATCGCAAGCCGCGCGGAAAGCGAATTGCAAAGCTCCGGCGCGACCTGGATCGCGACCGACGATTACCGGATTTACGCGATGCTGCGCTGGCATCTCAAGGATCGCGTGCCGGTAATCCAGATCAACGAACGCAGCCGCTTCATGGACTTCCGCGATCCGGGGTTAAGCAAGATCGCAGGCCATGCGGGGCTCTACATTGCGAGGAAACCCGACGACACCTCGTTTCTGGCCTCGACATCTGCCGTGCTGACGCCGCTTGGCGAGGTTCAACGAATATGGCGCGGCCGGGTGATGGACACCTATGTTCTGGAAAAGCTGACGGGCTGGACACCCGATCTCTCGCCGCCGCCGGGCTCGCCGCTCTACAAATGGCGGCAACTGGCGGAGGGCGACGCCACGTTGCCGCGTAATGGTGGCCGCCGTCTGGCCCTTGTTAGCAGGTGAGCGGTAGTCAGAGCCTTTGAGCCTTTTCGCTTCTGATGGAATCAGAAGCGAGGCTCTATGATTTTGATTGGCGCGTTTTCTTCGCGCGAACCGGCACCCATCCTCGGGTCAAGCCCGAGGACATGCTTCGCTCAAAAACGCTCTATTTGTCGCTGCTGCGTTTGCGCAACAGGTCTTTCGCAAGATCGCCGAGCGCTGGCCGCGGCAGTGCGGTGAACGGCATCGGCCGTGTGACGTCGATCGCCGCCAGCCCGAGGCGCGCGGTCAGCAATCCGTTGAGGACGCCTTCGCCCAAGCGCGTCGACAGCTTCGCGACGATGCCCTGGCCGAGCATCTGCTGGATCACCGTGTCGCTGGCCGCCATGCCGCCGGTGATGGCGAGATGCGCGATGACGTGGCGCATCAGGCGGATCATCCCGAGCGTGCCGGGCCTTCCGCCATACAGGCGCGCGAGCTGCCGCACCAGCCGCATCGCCGCGGCGAATACGAACAGCACATCCACCACGGCGCGGGGGCTGATCGCGGTCACGATCGACACGCGCTGCGCCGCCACCGACACCAGCCGTCGCGCCTCCTGATCCAGCGGAGCCATCAGCTCGCGTTCGGCGAGCCGCACCAGATCGGCGCCGTCGATGATGTCGGTGCCGTGGCTCCGCAGCGCGGCCCGCGCCCGCGCAAGGTGCGGGTTGTCGTGGGCGAGCCTCACCAGATCGCGAACGACCGCATCGGCTTCCTTGCGATCGTCGGCCGCGATTGCGGCCAGCGCGCGCCGATGCATGCTTTCGATGGTGGAGAGACGGGCAAGGCCCGCGATCTCGCGCGCCGCGATGACGATCGACGCGACCACGAACAGCGCCGCGAGCATCAGCCCGAGGAAGCCGAGCGTCTCGTTGCGTGCAAACAGGTCGTGGATCAGATTTATAGCGCCGAGCACGGTACCGAGCACGACGAGCCCGGCGAGAGACGACCAGAACAGCACGCCCCAGCGAAATCCCTTCCGCGCCGGAACCGGAGGCATCTCCGGCAGCTCCGGCAGCAACACGGGCTCGGGCTCGGGCTCGGGCTCGGCTTCCGGCGTGATGCGAATGCTGCTGCGCACAGGCCGGGCCGCCTCCTCGTCGGGATCCAGGACCACCACATTCGGATCGTCGAGCTTAAAGGTGACGGGGCGGCGCAGGCCGGATCGCTCACTCATTGCAGTCGGTCTCCGATCAGAAACTGAAGCGCGCGGTCGAGGCGGATATGCGGCAGAGCCGGATCGCGGGTTCCGTCGTTTTGGAGGCGCGGGGGGCGAAAGCGCAGAAAGCGAAAATCGGTTTGGTCCACCGCCGTCGTGGACAGCCCGCGGAACGCGCCGTTGCCGCTGAAAAGGCCCTTGAGATCGGTGGGCAGGTCGCCCGGAAATGTCGCCACTTCGGTGTTGCCGTCAAGGGGCTGGCCATTGGCGACTTCGCCGGCCAGGGGCGTACCGAGAATGGAGGGCAGTTTTTCGCGCCCGCACCGCACCTGCGCCTCGCGGGTGGCGCGGACGGCCGCCAGGGCGACGACGTCGATGGCGGCGCCGGCGACTTCGGCCCGTGAGGCAGCGCGTTCCACAACGCGCCGCAGGATCGCCTCAAGCCGGTCATGACTGCTGTGATGCAGATGGTCGGCCTTGGTGGCGGCGAACAGGATGCGGTCGATCCGCGGCCGGAACAGCGTACCCAGGAACGTGCTGCGGCCGACACGGTAGCAATCCAGAATTCCGGCGAGGGCGGCTTCGAGGTCATACAGCGCTTCCGGCCCCGCATTGAAAGCGGCGAGCGTATCGACCAGCACGATCTGGCGGTCGAGCCGCGAAAAGTGATCGCGGAAAAACGGCCGAACCACGAGGTCCTTGTAGGCCTCGTAGCGCCGCCGCATCATCGTCCATAGCGATCCATCGGGCGCGACCCCCCCGGCTGGCAGATCGAGCGGAGCGAAGGTAAGCGCGGGCGAGCCTGCGAGGTTGCCCGGCATCAGGAAACGGCCGGGCGGCAGCAGGCTCATGGCGAAACGCTCGTCCCGACAGGCGCGGAGATAGTCGGTGAACAGCCGCGCCGCAGTGAGCGTCGCCTGCTCGTCCTCGCGGGCCGAGGGCCGGAGCGTTGCGTGATGCGCGTGCCATGCCTGTGCGAGCCGCGCGCGCGGCTGTTGCCGCGACAGTGCCAGGCTCTCGGCCGACCATTGTTCATAGCTCTTGTCGAGCAGCGGCAGATCGAGCAGCCATTCGCCGGGATAGTCGACGATATCCAGCGTCAGGGTCCGGTCCGTGCCGTTTTGCCCTTGATAGCCGATCACGAGCCGCAACTCGCTGATATCAACCGTCGAGTTCGGCCAGCGCCGCTCCGCGATCAGCGTCTGGACGTGATGTTCATAGCTGAACCGCGGTATCGCGTCGTCCGGCTGCGGGGCAAGCTGGGCGCGGGCGATGCGTCCGCTGGCGAGCGATTCAAAAACCGGAAACCGGCCGCCGCGCGACAGGCCATGCACCAGCGCCGTGATGAATACGGTTTTGCCGGCACGCGACAGGCCCGTTACGCCGAGCCTGACCGTCGGGTTGAAGAAGCTCTCGCCGTAGTCCAGCAGCGCCCGCGCCGACAAACGCGCTTCTTCAACGATATCGGAAAAGCTGGAGGCCATGTCGATGTGATGTCAACGATAATGCTAGGGGGTGGAACAGCGTGAAAATCGCGTGCGGGCAACCCGAAAGTGGCGATTTTCGGGCAGAAATCAAGTTTCGGCTTTGAGGCAACCCGTACATTATTTGTGTTCAGACTTCGTTGACGATGGACCGGCCGTCATTGTAGCGCCTTTCTGCAAGCGCAAGACATTGAAAATAGACCCAAACCCGAGTTAGGGACGTTGCAAACCGACCCCGCGAATGCCACGGCCGGCGCGATCCGCTGGAATTACGACCGCGCCGAACTGATCGCCGACGGCGTCGTGCATGTGCTCGGCGTCCTCGCCGGCCTGATCGCGGCCACGGTGCTGATCGCGTTCACTGCCGTTTATGCCGGCGGCCGCGACGTGGCGGTCGTGTCCATCTACGTCGCCGGCCTGATGGCCATGCTGGTATTGTCCGCGACCTACAACCTCTGGCCGGTGTCGCCGCGGAAATGGCTGCTGCGCCGCTTCGATCATTCCGCGATCTACGTTCTGATCGCGGCGACCTATACGCCGTTCATCATGCAGGTGAAGGACAGTGCATTTGCGCTCGCTCTGCTGATCGGAGTCTGGTGCGTGGCGATGATCGGAGTGACACTCAAGCTGGTTCTGCCGGGCCGGTTCGACCGGCTGTCGATCGTTCTCTATCTGGTGATGGGGTGGAGCGGCGTCACGATCTACGACGACGTGGTGCCGTCGCTGTCCGCGACGGCCCTATGGTTTGTGGTCGTGGGCGGGGCGCTCTACAGCTTCGGCGTGATCTTCCACACCTGGCGGCGGCTCCGCTTCCAGAACGCCATCTGGCATTCGTTCGTCCTGCTCGGTGCGGCCTGCCATTACACGGCGGTGTTCGATCTCGTCTTGGCCTGAGCTTTTTACATGCGGAGCGGGACGATACAGGCATCGCGACCCGCAAGGTCACGGACGCATCGCGCGCTCGCATCATGGAGGCATTGACGGGAGAGAGCTATCGCGCCGGTCTCTTCTCTCCGTCCCCTCTCCGTGGCATGGTCGCTGCTGGAATGAAACGCGATCGGTCTCCGGTCGTGCATACGGGAGACTTCGCGTGACCCCTTCCAACGCTCCTGGTGCTTTCAATTTCGACCTCGGCGAAACCGCCGATGCGATCCGCGAGACGGTCCGCGATTTTTCCGACAATGAGATCGCGCCGCGCGCGGCCGAGATCGACAAGACCAACCAGTTCCCGCGCGACCTCTGGCCCAAACTTGGCGCGCTCGGTCTTCACGGCATTACGGTCGAGGAGGACTATGGCGGCGCCAGTCTCGGCTACCTCGAACACTGCATCGCTATGGAGGAAATCTCGCGCGGTTCGGCTTCGGTCGGATTGTCCTATGGCGCGCACTCCAATCTCTGCATCAACCAATTGCGCCGCAACGGCAGCGAGGCGCAGAAGCGCAAATACCTGCCGAAGCTGATTTCCGGCGAGAATGTCGGTGCGCTGGCGATGTCGGAGCCGGGCGCCGGTTCGGACGTGGTCTCGATGAAGACCAGGGCGGACAAGAAGGGCGACCGCTACGTTCTCAACGGCAGCAAGATGTGGATCACCAACGGGACCATCGCGGAAACGCTGGTGGTCTACGTCAAGACCGATACCGCAGCGGGGTCGCGCGGCATCACCGCCTTCATCGTCGAAAAGGGCCTGAAGGGATTTTCGACCGCGCAGAAGCTCGACAAGCTCGGTATGCGCGGCTCAGACACCTGTGAACTGGTGTTCGAGGACTGCGAGGTGGCTGAGGAGAATGTGCTCGGCGAGGTCGGAAGCGGCATTAACGTGCTGATGTCCGGTCTCGATTACGAGCGCGCCGTGCTCGCCGCCGGTCCGCTCGGCATCATGCAGGCCTGCATGGACGTGGTGATGCCTTATGTGCATGAGCGCAGGCAGTTCGGACAGCCGATCGGCGGCTTCCAGCTCGTGCAGGGCAAGGTCGCCGACATGTACGTCACCATGAACGCGTGCCGCGCCTATGTCTATGCGGTGGCGAAGGCCTGCGATCGCGGCGAGACCACGCGCGAGGACGCGGCCGGGGCGATCCTTTACGCTGCCGAGAAGGCGACGCAGTGCGCGCTGGATGCGATCCAGTTGCTCGGCGGCAATGGCTACATCAACGACTATCCGACCGGACGCCTGCTGCGCGACGCCAAGCTCTATGAAATCGGCGCCGGCACCAGCGAAATCCGCCGCATGCTGATCGGCCGCGAGTTGTTCGAGAAGACCGCGTAGACACGGACATACATTGTCGTCGTCCCCGCGCAGGCGGGGACCCATACGCACCGTCGTTCGTGGGGCAGGCAGCGCCGGTTGGTCTCTTGCAAGGGAATAGCAAGACAACCGCGTCAGGGAGTATGGATCCCCGCGCAGGCGGGGATGACGAGACGAATCGCTTCACTCCAGCGGCAGGTCGTTGACCTTCGCAACCCATGCCCGCACATCGATCATGACCTGCGGCAGGACTGCCTTGACCTCCTGCACGGTCATGCCGGCGTTGATGCGCGGATCGTAGAGGATGTTGAGGATGTACTGGTCGTAGATGTCGAAGAAGCCCATCTGGACGCTGTCGTTGAACATGGTCCACGGCACCGAATCGGTGTCGTTGATCGGCCCCAGCGATTGCAGCAATTCCTCGTAGGCGCAGTCGAGGAAAATGAAATTGCCGTTGTCGACGGTCAGGATCACGTCGGAATGCTGGATCTCGTATTTCTCGTTCTTGCGGAAGCCGGACAGGCATTGAGGGTCGAGCGACTTGTGAATCTCGCGAGCCCGCCTGGCGCCATAGAGCGCGGCGATGGTGCGATGGAGATCGCGGTCGCGGACCAGCCGGACGGTGACGTTGGCGGCGGCGATGCTGTCGGCCATGGCGATGTCGAGATGCCGAACGCGCCGTGCGATATCGGCGACCACTTTCGCGAGTTGTGCCTTCCGGTCGGCACGCCTGATGCCGTTTGCGATCACCCGCACCGGTCCGGCGTATTTGCGGATGCGGTCGACCCGGCCGGCGAGATGGTACTCGGCGCCGAAGGCGATCTTGAAGAACCCGTCGAGAATCTCGCTGTCGGTGAATGTCCTTCTGTCGGCGTGCTGGCGCGCGGTGACACCCGCAACCTCTGCGATGGCGGGCTGCACGGCGGCGCGCGCGCAGAGCGCCGCTCCGATCAGGGTGGCGGCGACAACCTTGCGCGGGAAAGCTGAATGCATCACGGCCGGGGTCCCTTAACCCGCGCGTAGGCACAAACGCTGTGTTCGCGCGCGCATTCCGGCCGACGTTACGTCCCGCGGCCCCGACCTAGAGCCTTTTCGCTTCTGATGGAATCAGAAGCGGGGCTCTATGATTTTCAATTGGCGCGTTTCTTCACGCGAATCGGTGCCCATCCTCGGGTCAAGCCCGAGGGCATGCTTCGCTCGAAAACGCTCTAATTCTTGACGACGACCGTCGTGCCGACCGACACGCGGTCATAAAGGTCCTTTACATCTTCGTTCGTCATGCGGAAGCAGCCCGAGGACACCGCATGTCCGATCGTCTCCGGTTCGTTGGAGCCGTGGATACGGTAGAGCGTCGAGCCGAGATACAGCGCGCGCGCGCCGAGCGGATTGTCGATGCCACCTTTCATGTGGCGCGGCAGATCGGGACGCCGGCGCAGCATCTGCGCCGGCGGGGTCCAACTCGGCCATTCCTTCTTGGCGGAGATGCGGTGGACGCCGCCCCAGCGGAAGCCGTCGCGGCCGACGCCGATGCCGTATCTCAGCGCCTGGCCGTCGGGGAGGACGAGATAAAGCCGCCGCTCGGCGGTGCTTATGACGATGGTGCCCGGCGCATACCGGCTCTGGAAATGGACAAGCTGTCGCGGGATCGGATTTGCGGATGTAAAACTGGGCCCGAAATCCATGAAGCCGCGCGTATCGACGTACTGCGCGAAAGCGGACTTCGCATTGAAAACAAAGGCGGCGGCAATCAAAAGAGCCAAAACGCGCGTCATTATTTCCTCACATCAATCGATTTCATGGCGAGACAGGCCACAATTCGTTCGATTTCGCAAGCCGCAGCCGCATGAGGAGAGTACTTCCCGCACCGACGTTGCGAAAAAGTATCGCCAGGAACCTCTTCAGATGCGTGACTTTTTTCAACCGATGTGCGCTGCACCGCGGCTCCATATTTTCGCCCAACAAAATCCATCATAATGTCTACAGTTTCACGGGGGTGCCTGTTGCGCTGCAGAGGCGAGTGAATCGCCGGAGCCTGAGCGGATCAAGACGCGGGTTGAGCCGATAATAAGCTCGGGGGAGCGGAATAATTCAAGAACAGATGCTGCCACGATGCCCGGCTCCCTCGGAGTGGCCGGCAAGACGAAGAAATTTTGTCGCTGCGGCGAGGCTGTTTCTGTGTACCGGTTGTGCCGCCATCGGAACCGCGGGCTGGTCGCTATGCGAGCCTGCTCGTGCGTTCGACCTTTCCGGTCTGCTCGGTTCCGACAAGCCGCCACCGATCAGCGCAACAGCATTATCGTATCGGGTGGAAATCGAGGCCAGGACGGCCGACGGCAAGAAGGACAGCGACGCTGAACAGGCGCTGCGCGATGCCTCCGCTACCTATCGTCTTCGGCAAGAGCCGCCGCAGGACGGCGAAGGCCTCGTGCGCCGCCTGCAGGCCGACATCAATCCGCTGCTCGACGCCCTTTGGGGGCTTGGACGCTACAACGCCGAGATCGACATCACGATCGACGGGATTCCCGTCTCGCCCGACGAGACCGGTCTGGCCGCCGCAGTGCGCCGCGCCGAGAGCTTTCGCAACCGGAAAATCATTCCCGTCAAGGTCGCCGCGCGGCTCGGTCCGATATTCAAGCTGCGCACCGTTGATGTCGATTATCCCCGCGAGATGGCACCGCAGCGGCTGCCGCGTCGCGCCTTCCCGCTGAAGCCCGGCGATCCGGCGGTCTCCGCCAATTTGCGCGCCGCGCAATTGAAACTCATCGACTGGTTTCGCAGCAACGGTCATCCGCTGGCGAAGATTGCGGACGTGAAAGCCACCGTGGATCATGCCGCCGCCGCGATGGATTTTCGGCTGCGGGTCGAGCCCGGTCCCAAGGCCGGCATCGGCCATGTCGCGATTTCAGATAGCGGGGATATCGATCCGCGCGTGGTCGCCACCCATGTCCATCTGCGCGAAGGCGAGCCTTATTCGCCCGAGCGCCTGGCGCTGGTGAAAACCTCGATCGCCAAGATTCCGGCGATCGGCGGCATCCGCATCCGCGAGGGCGACAGGCTCGACGCCAACGGCAACCTGCCTATCTTCATCGACGTGACCGAAAGGCCGAAGCACGCGGCGGGTTTCTCGGCGCAGTATTCGACCATCGACGGTCCCGGCGTCTCCACCTATTACGAGCATCGCAACCTGTTCGGCAACGCCGAGCGCTTGCGGCTCGATGCATCCGCCTCGCTGCTGCGGCGGCTCGATGGCTCCTCCTATTCGAACCTCAGAGATCTCAGCGCCTCCGATTTCGGCGCACGATTCGCCGCGACTTTCATCAAGCCAGCCTTATACGGTACGCCCAACGATCTCCTCGTCGAGGCCACCGCCTTCCGCGAGCGCGTCGGCAACAACGACCTCGGCGGCTACACCAACGATGCGGTGCGCGGCACCATCGGCGTAATCCATCGCTTTTCGGAGATGGCCTCGGCCCAGGCCGGCCTCCAGGTCGAGCAATCGCAATCGCGGGACGTGCTCGGACGGGTCGATGCGACGCTGATCGGCGTCACCGCCAGCGGACGCTATGACACAACCGACAACCTGCTCGATCCCACGCGCGGCGTGCGTCTCGCCGCGACGGTCAATGCCTATCCGAAGCTGATGGGCTCGACGATCGATCTCTATGAGGCGCGGCTCGCGGGCTCGACTTATTACGCGCTCGACGAAGACGCCAAATATGTGCTGGCGGGCCGGCTGGCGGTAGGCTCGCTCGGGGGCGCGCCGCTGGCCAGTATTCCGGATGCGCACCGCTTCTTCTCCGGTGGCGGCGGCTCCGTCCGCGGGTTCGGTTTCAATACGATCTCGCCGATGATGCTCGGCAAGATCGTCGGCGGCCGCAGTCTGGTCGAAGGCTCCGCCGAGGTGCGGGTGAAGGTCACGCCGACCATCGGCATCGTGCCGTTCATCGATTTCGGCACAGCCTCCAGTTCATCGCTGCCGAACTTCGACGACTATGTCGGCTATGGCGCGGGCATCGGCCTGCGTTATTTCACGCCGGTCGGGCCGATCCGCCTCGATGTCGCGACGCCGCTGAACCCGCGCCCCGGCGACAGCCTATGGGCGGTCTATGTCAGCATCGGACAGGCGTTCTGATGCGCGCGCGGCGAACCATCCTGCTTGCCGCCGCAGCACTCGGGCTCGCCGGCGTCACGACGGCCGGCGTCGTTGCCTACAAGATGATCGGCGGGACCGGCGACAATCAGCAGGATCTGCTCGCCGGTCTCGTTTCGCGGGCGCTCTCCACGCCGGCAACCCAGGTGCATATCGGGGCCGTCGATGGCGCGCTGTCGTCCGACGCCACGATCCGCGACGTTACCATCACCGACAAGGACGGTATCTGGCTGAAGCTCGATCGCGCCCGCCTCGTCTGGCGGCGCACCGCGCTGCTGCTGGGCCGGCTGGAGATCGACCGCCTCGAGATCGGTACGCTTGAGATCCGGCGGAAGCCGCAAGCCGCCGATCAGCCCGTCGCGGAGCCTGAGCAGCCTACCGCGGAGACCGGCCAGTCCGACACCGAGCCGAGCGAACCCGCCGCACAGCCGGGGCCATCCGCAGCGGAGTCCAGTCAGCCGATGCTGCCCGACCTTCCGGTGAAAGTGCAGGTGAAGGCGTTCGACCTGCACGCGCTGGTGCTCGGTGAGCCGGTTCTCGGCGAGGCCGTAAGCTTGGCTGCGACCGGAAACACCGAACTGGGCTCGCCCTCGGAAGGGCTCACCTTCAATCTCGACGCGACCCGCAAGGATTCCCCGGGCCGCTTCAAGGTAGCGCTTGCCTTCGTGCCGCAGGGCAATGCCCTCACCCTCGATGTCACGTTGGACGAGCCGTCCCACGGGCTGTTGTCCAAGCTCGGCCGGTTTCCCGGCGAACCGCCCATCGCTTTCGCGCTTCGCGGCAAGGGCACGCTCGACAGCTTTCGCGGCGCGCTGAAATTCCAGGCCGGCCCGACGATTGATGCGACCGGCGCCATCACGCTCGACCAAAGCGGGACCGGCCGGGTTCTCGCAACCCGAGTCTCCGGTCATCTCGGGCCTTGGCTGCCGCCGCTTGCCGCCTCCGTCTTCGCTGGCGAAACCAGGCTCGATAGCGCCACGCGCATCGGCGATGACGGCAGCGTCGTCATGGACGGGCTGACGCTCACCAGCCGTCTCGCTCGGCTCGAGGTGAAGGGCGCGCTCGGCGCCGACAAGATAATGGATTTCTCGGCAACCGTTCGCTCGCTGCCGAGCAACGGCGACGTCACCGAAACCGACCAGGGCTCGATCCGCAGCCTCACCTTCGACGGCCGGGTCAACGGCCCGGCGAAGGCGCCCCGCGTTTCGGCGAAACTCGCGGTGTCCGATGCCCGTTTGCCCGACGGCAGCCTTGACGCGCTCGAAGCCTCGATCGACGCCGTTCCCGAGGCCGAACTCAGCGATCTCGCCACGACCATCGCGATCGATGCAAGCTTGCGCGCTTCCGGCATCGCGCTGCGGGACCCTGCTCTCGCGGCAGCGATCGGCGACAGCGCATCCCTCGTGCTGAAGGGCAGCACGGATCTCGGCGGCAAGGCAAAGATCGAGCGGCTGGAAGTCGGCACCTCCACGGTTCAGGCCGCGTATACGGGCGAAGCCAGCCGAGACCGGCTGCGCGGGCGCGCGACCGGCACCGTGCCCGATCTCGGCCGCTTCAGCGGCCTTGCCGGGTTGAAGCTTGCGGGCGCGGTGACGTTGGGTCTTTATCTCGACGGCGACCTTCGACACGGCCGCATCGACGCCAGGCTGTCCGGCACCGGCGACCGGTTCGCCACCGGGCTTGCCGCGCTCGATGGACTTGCGGGACCGCGTGTCACCCTTGCCGCCGATCTTTCGTCCGGCGGCAACGATACCTATACCATACGCGAGGCTTCGCTCGACGGCGCCCATGTCGCGGTTCGCGCCAAGGGACGCGTGACCCGGGACGCGAGCGACCTCGCGGCGCGTATCGAACTTCCGAATCTCGCGGCGGCCGATGCGCGTCTCTCGGGTGTTGCAGCGCTCGATGCCCGGCTGACCGGAGGACTCGCGCATCCCGGACTGTCGCTCACGGCGGTGCTGGATCGCGCGACGGCGATGCAGCGCCCGATCCCGCATCTGGGACTCACGGCGACAGTCGCCGACATCAACGGACCTTGCGCCATCGACATCAAGCTCGACGGCACTGTTGATGGCAAGCCGGCGCGCGGAATCGTTCAGGCAAGCCGCCGTTCAATCGAGCGCGCTTCCGGCAACAAGGCCGATCGAGGTGAGCAGCCGACTCCCGCTTTCGCGGGATGGGAGGCCAGGACCCTCGACATCGCCATCGGGTCGGTGTCGCTGACAGGCGCGGGCGCGACCGACGCGCAAAACCTAGCGCGTGGAGAGGTTCATTTCGCGGCCGGATCGCTGGCAGACATCGCGCCGCTCGCGCTCACCGATCTTGCCGGTGCGGCCTCGCTCGATCTTGCGCTGGCCGACGACGGCGGGCGGCAATCCATCCGCCTCACCGGCAAGGGCACGGGACTCCGGGCCGCCAGCACTGTCATCCGCAACTTCGATCTGCGCGCCGATGGCGACGATCTCTACAGCCGTCCGGTGCTCAACGCGGATGCCGAGATCAACGGCGCGGAGATCGGCGGCCAGACGATCGCGAACGCAACCTTAAGCGCGAAAGGCGATGCCGACGCGAGCACGATCGGCCTGTCCGCCAAGGCTGCTGGCTTCAATCTCCACGCCGCAGGCCTGTTGACACCGAAGCAGCCTATCCGGTTCGACCTCAACCGCTTCACCGCGAAACGCGGCGCCAAGGCGGTCGCGCTGCAAGCGCCCGCGAGCTTCACGCTCGACGACGGCACCGTGCTGATCCAGCATCTGGCGATCGGGATCGGCGGCGGCCGCTTTACGCTCGACGGCAAGGCCGGCAAGGTGCTCGACCTCAAGGCCGTGGCCAGCGCGGTCCCGCTCGCCGAGGCCGAGGTCGCTGTGCCGGGCCTTGGCCTCGGCGGCACGCTCGATGCGTCGGCCGCGATCGGCGGCTCCGCGAGCGCGCCGACGGGAGAGTACAAGATCGCTGTCAAGCGGTTCACGGCGCCGCAAACCAGGAGCGCCGGCGTGCCGCCGATCGATATCACCCTGAACGGCCGCCTCGAAAAGACCCGCATAAAGCTCTATGCCACTGCTTCAGCGGGCAAGGCAGGCACCCTCACGGCGGCCGGCACCGTGCCGCTCGATGCCGCGGAGGCAATCGCGCTGACGGCGAAAGGCCGGCTCGATGCCGCGGTCGCCAATGCCATGCTGTCCGCCTCCGGCCGCACCGTTTCCGGAATCGTGCAGATCGATGCCCGCGTGGGCGGCACGCGCGCCAGGCCCCAGGTCGACGGCATCGCCACCATGAGCGGCGGCAGTTTCCGCGACAGCCTGGTCGGAACGCGGCTCGATGCCATCGAGGCGAAGGTCACGGCGCAAGGCGAGCGTATATCCGTGGAGCGACTGAGCGCGACGACGCCCAACGGCGGCACGCTCTCCGGGTCCGGCCAGGTCCGGATCGCGCCCGATGCGGGCTTTCCCGGCACGGTCTCGATCCGCGGACAACAGGCGACGCTCGCGGCGAGCGCACTCGCGACCGCTCAGGCGAATCTTGCCATCAACGTCACCGGCGCGCTTGCGCGGGATCCGAAGATAAGCGGCCGCGTCGATCTCACCCATGTCAGCGTCGATATTCCGGAGCGCCTGCCCTCGACGCTGAAGCCGATCGAGGGCATCGACCATGTCAACGCCACGGGCCAGGCCGCCACCAGGCTGGCAGCGGCGCGCAAGGCGGAGGCCGCCAGGAACAGCAAGGGCAAGGGCCGCCAGGCGCTCTTCAACGCCGCGCTCGATGTCACCGTCTCGGCGCCGAACCACGTCTTCGTGCACGGCCGCGGGGTGAATGCGGAACTCGGCGGCTCCCTTCATGTCGGCGGCACGACCGACAAGCCCGTGCCGAAGGGGGCGTTCTCGCTCTATCGCGGCAAGATGGCGGTGCTGGGAAAGACGCTGAATTTCACCAAGGGCAACCTCTCCTTCAATGGAGACTTCGCGCCCGAACTCGATTTCGCGGCGGAGATACAGGCTTCCGACATCACCGCCCAGATCGGGATCTCGGGCCCGGCGGCGGCGCCGGTTTTCGCCTTCACGTCGCGACCGGAGCTGCCGCAGGATGAAATCCTGTCGCGCATCCTGTTCGAGAAGGCCTCGGGCAGCCTGACGACGGCGCAGGCCCTGCAGCTCGCGGAAGTCGCGGCGCAGTTCGCAGGCGGTGGCGACGGGATGCTGGACCGGATGCGCCGCTCGCTCGGCGTCGACAGTCTGGACGTCGGCGTCGGCGCCGGCGGCCCGACGGTCGGCGCGTCGCGCGCGATCGGCGACAGGCTGAGCGTGGGCGTCCGGACCGGTGCGACCCCCAGCCAGTCCGGCCTCTCGGCCAATGTGGACGTAACGCGCCATATCCGCGTGGAATCCGATGTCGATGCGAAGGGCTCGACATCGGTGGGGCTCGGCACACGATTCGAATGGTGAGGCAAGACTGATTTACCGCGGCTCCTCTCGGATAACGGTTCGTCATACGTGGCGAGCGATCTGGCCGCGTGGCTCGAAGACAAGGGCATAGAGCATGTACGCGGCGCCCCGTACCCATTCTGCCAACATCGCGGTGCCGGGAACAATCGGCGCGCCACAATCTTAAGCTTTATGAGACCCTGCCCGAATAAATCCAATCAAGAGCGCGACGACCGTCCGATCGTTCCGGCTATCGCTCACCTGTCACCCGAATGGGAGAATGCAGATGCCCTTGGACAAGCCCGCACCGGGGTGGCCCGGCAGCCCGGCGCGGTGGACGTCGAGCGCCAAAAGCGGTGTCGGCACGGCGCTGGAGCCACGCAGCCGCGTCTGGTTTACAGTGAGCCACGGTATCCTCAACGAGATCTATTATCCTCGAATCGACCAGGCCTGCACCCGGGATTTAGGCCTCATCGTCACTGACGAACACGGGTTTTTCTCGGAACAGAAGCGCGACGCACGCAGCACCATTCGATCGATCGCTGAAGGTGTGCCTGCTTTCGCCATTACCAGCACCTGTACTCAGGGCCGTTATCAAATCGAGCAATTGGTGTTCGCCGATCCTCGCCGCGATGTCGTGCTTCAGCGTATCTCATTGCAGGCGCTCGTGGGCTCGACGGCGGAATACCGGCTCTATGCGCTGCTTGCACCGCACCTAGTCAATAAGGGAGCGGACAATACTGCCTGGGTCGACGACTACAAGGGCGTGCCGATGCTGTTTGCCGAAGGCGGCGGAACCGCGCTTGCTCTCGGTTGCTCGCCGCCTTTCGTGGCGAGATCGGTCGGCTTCGTCGGCGTCTCGGACGGCTGGCAGGATCTGCGGCAGCATTCCGAACTGCGCTGGCATTACGATGTCGCACGGAACGGCAATGTTGCCCTGGTCGGCGAAATCGGCCTGGCGACAGGCAACGACATCGTCCTGGCCCTGGGTTTCGGCAGAACGGCTGCCGAGGCAGCACTCCGCGTTCGCATGAGTCTCGACGACGACATGGAGACGAAGATCGGAGAATACATCGCCGGATGGCGCAGCTGGCAGGACACGCTTCTGCCGCTCGACCCCGCCGGCCATGCGACTAACCACAATAGCTACAGAGTGAGCACCGCCGTGCTGCGCACCCATGAGGCCAGTTCCTTTGCCGGCGGCTATATTGCGAGCCTGTCGGTGCCCTGGGGCTTCGCCAAGGGGGACGGCGATCTCGGCGGTTATCATCTGGTCTGGCCACGCGATCTCGTCGAGAACGCGGGCGGGCTGCTTGCCGCGGGCGCGAAGAAGGAAGCACGGCACGTCATCGCCTATCTTCAGGGAGTCCAGGAGGCGGACGGCCATTGGCCGCAGAATTGCTGGCTCGACGGCACGCCCTATTGGAATGGGGTGCAGCTTGACGAATGCGCCTTTCCCATCTTGCTCGTTGACCTTGCCTTTCGTGAGGGCGCGTTATCGGAGGCGGAGTTGCCGGGCATCTGGCCGATGATCGAGAAAGCAGCCACGTTCATCCTCGGCAACGGG
Source organism: Nitrobacter sp. NHB1 (assembly GCF_036964665.1). Taxonomy (NCBI): domain Bacteria; kingdom Pseudomonadati; phylum Pseudomonadota; class Alphaproteobacteria; order Hyphomicrobiales; family Nitrobacteraceae; genus Nitrobacter; species Candidatus Nitrobacter laanbroekii. Next base: position 2,983,712 of record NZ_JBAMDA010000001.1, on the reverse strand, counting down.
CCTGTTACGGGGCAAGATCGGTGGGAGGAAGACAGCGGTTATTCACCCTTCACGCTCGCGGTTGTGATCGCGGCGCTTTTGGTTGCTGCCGATATTGCCGACCGCCTGTCCGCGCCCGGGAAAGCAGCCTATCTCCGCGAAACCGCTGACGTCTGGAACAGCTCGATCGAGCGGTGGACCTATGCCACCGGCACATCGCTCGCCGAAAAGATAGGCGTTGACGGCTATTACGCTCGCATCGCTCCGCCCGAGGTCGCCGATGCCGCGTCGCCCCTGGACGGATTCGTTCCGATCAAGAACCGCCCGCCCCAGTCGAGCCGCCTGCAGGCCTCGCTGCTGGTGAGCCCCGATGCGCTGGCGCTGGTGCGCTTCGGGCTGCGCGCTGCCGACGACCCGCGCATTCTGAACACCGTGCGCGTCATCGATGCCTTGCTGAAAGTCGATTTGCCTGCGGGTCCGTGCTGGCATCGCTACAATGGTGACGGCTACGGTGAACACGAGGACGGCCGGCCGTTCGACGGCACCGGAACGGGGCGATGCTGGCCCCTTCTGACCGGCGAGCGCGCGCATTACGAACTCGCAGCCGGCCATCGGGCCGAGGCCGAGACCTTGCTGGCGGCGCTCGAAGGCTTCGCGAGCGACGGCCATCTCATCCCCGAGCAGATTTGGGAAGCCGCAGACATTCCCGAGCGGGAGCTTTTTTTGGGCCGCCCTTCCGGGTCGGCGATGCCGCTGGTCTGGGCGCATGCGGAGCATGTCAAGCTCCTGCGCTCGCTCAGGGACGGCCGCGTCTTCGATATGCCGCCGCAGCCCAGGGAGCGCTATCAGGTTGAAGGCAAGCGCCCGCGCCATGCCATCTGGCGCTTCAACAACAAATGCCGCCGCATACCGGCGGGGCGCGTTTTACGAATCGAACTGCCGTCGGAGGCCCTTGTCCATTGGAGCGCGGACGATTGGCGTAACATCCGTGACACGGCGACCGCGGACAGCGGCCTCGGCATTCACTTTGCCGACCTCGATACCGCAACTCTCAAACCCGGGAGCGCCATCGTCTTCACCATCCGCTGGTCGGCGCAAGATCGCTGGGAGGGTGTCGACTACAGGCTTGACGTCGTCTGATCGTTGCCGGGGATGAGCCGATATTGGACGAGTTCTTGCCATGATCGACAACGAGCAGGATAAGGCCAAGGAACCCTCATGGAGGTGCAGCCGGCGAGAGCTGTCGCAGCCCACGCGCCGGCCAGCCGACGAACGCGACGATGAACCATAGCGTGCCCAGCACGACAGCGAGGACGATCAGCGTCCAGCCGGCCACGGCCTGCTGGTCGAGACGATAATAGGCGCAAAGCCGCGTTGGCGCCGCCAGGTAGAGGCCGCCGATCGCGCCCAGCTTGGGAATGAAATTGGCCCAGATGAACGCGCGTCCGAGCGGCGGCATACGGCGCCAAGACAGGCCCAGGGGTAAGCCCACCAGCAGCGGCAGGCTAAGGAACTTGGCTGCGTCCACCAACGGATCAGCGACCGCACCATCGAGGGCGCGCGGCAGCATCCAGAAAGACGTGCCCAACACTACCATCACAATGCCGGGAATACCGAGCCAGTCGGCATCGGCGAGCCAGTGCGGCTCATGTGCGCGGACACCGCTCGCAAGAAACAAGCCGATGCCGATCAGCAGAGGCACCTGTATCGTCATATGCACGGCCATGTCGCTCTCGAGTGCGATGCGCACCGGCCATAGCCACAAGGCAAGCCATGATCCGATGGCGGCCACGAAACACAAGCGCGGGCTCATGGCGACGACACGCGCAACGCGTCCGCGAGGAGCTGTGGAGGCGAATCGGGATCGAGGATGCGGGTCAGACGCCCTCGTGCGTCGACGAGATAGACGGCGCTGTTATGAATGAAGCCGCCCATGCCGTCGGGGATAACAACGACGCCGAAGCTTTGCTTCAACGTGGCGAGGCCACGCTCGTCGGCGAGCGCGGCGATCCGCCAGCGCGGCGCCTTCGCGCCATAGCGCTCGCCGTAAAGCTGCAACGCCTCCCGATCGTCGGTTTGCGGATCGAAGCTGATGCTGAGTAAGTCGAGCGGCGCGCCGGCTCCCGCGTCGCGCATGAGCTGCAGCACGCCATGAAAGTCATCGCCGAGCACGCGGCACAGCGTCGGGCAGCGGGTGTAAATGAAGTCGACCAGAACGGCCCTGCCCTTGTATGAACTCAACGAGAAGGCATCACCGTCCTGATCGACCAGTCGCACGTCGGGGAGGAGGCGTGGCGTGCGTTCGATGGACAATTGCCGCGCGCCGGCGCTGGTGACGACGCGAAATCCATCGGTCTCCCACGCCAGCGCGGCGATTCCCGTCGCAGCAACGATCGCAAGCAGAGGAAGAAAGCCGCGCGTCATCATGCTTCGGCTTCCTCGCGCATTGCCGATGGCAATCCGATGACGAAATTAAGCACCAGGATCAATGCCCCCAGCACCGCCAGCGTCGCGCCGATCGAAGCCACCCGGTCATAAGGCAACCACTCCGGCAGATGCACCGCGTAGCGGCGCGGTACGCTGACGCTTCCGGCGGCGAGGAAGCAAAGCACAAATACCGAGCCGCCGACGAGGTAGAGCCAGAAGCCGAACGGCAGCAAAGCACCCGTCGTCCTTGGGACGAGGTAGGTCATGAAGCCGAAGAACATCGCCACCATGCCAAGCAGCAGATAGGTATGGAAGTGGCCGGGCACCCATTGCGTGTTGTGCATGAAGCTGTTCACCTCGATGGTTCCATCGGCGATCGCCGGGATGACGCCGATCGCCCAGCCAGCCACTCCGACGAAGACAAGGCCCGACGCTACGGTCCACTTGATCCCGGAACGATAGACATTGGTGAGCGCGCCGAAGGCGGTCACCAGCAGAACCGGCAGGCCGCTCAGCCAGGAGATGATCTGGCCGGCGATCAGCGCCCAGGTCGGCATGGCAAAGTCCATCAGCAAGTGATGCGGGTAGACCGTCAGCACCATCACCGTCGAGAGCACCCAGGCAAAATAGAATGCGCGGTTCGTCTTCCACTTGCGATGGGTAAAGACAGGCAAGATCTCGTAGACCGCGATCACCGCCATGTAGATCGTGGCGTTGATAAAGACGTGGCCGAAGAAATAGATCATGTTCTTCGCCGCCAACGCGTTGAAGGTGAAGCTTGGCACATACAAATTGACCAGCGAGACGACGAGCACAGCGGCGCCGAGCAGAATGCCGAGGATGTTGATGATCAGCACCATCGTCGAAGCTGTGACGGCAGCCGGCGGCCCTTCATCTTCCGGCGCCAGACCAAAGGCTTGTTTGACACCGAGCGCCGCGCCCAGCCCGCCATAGACGGAAAGAATGCCGCGGGCGATGTCGAGATGCAGCAGCAGAAAGCCGACGCCGACGAACAGCAAGCCCACCATGTAGGAAGCGGCTGCATTGACCGACCAAAGCTCGCCGGAATGTGCGGGCAGCGGGAACAGGAAGGTCCAGGCGGCGGCGAATCCGCCGATGAAACCGCTACCGAGAATGAGTACGGCGCCGATCAGGAAGAACACCAGATTGGCGACGAACACCGCCGTCGACACCGGCACGTGACGACGCACAAAATACCACATCACCGCAGCGCCGCTCAAGCCGGCGATGCCGACCATGCCGGCGCCATGCATAGTCATGATGACGTAGAAGAAATCCGGCTGGATACTGATCCATTGCGCCTGCGCCAGGCGCATCGTCAGTCCGAGCAGCATCATCAGCAACAGAACAAGTCCAGACACGACTATGTAGGCGAGAACAGCAGCGCGTGCGCTCGTCGCGCTCCGGCTTTGCACGGCTTGGACGGTCATAGCATCCTCCTGGCTGCGCCGCTTAATGCGTGGAGACTTTGATTTCCGCCGTCATCTCGTGATGCGCGACCCCGCAATATTCGAGGCACAACACCCGATAAACGCCCGGTTCATTGAAGGTGTAGCGCAGCACGTTGATGTATCCGGGCATCGCCTGGGTTTGAGCAACGATGCGCATGTCTGGATCGTAGAGCGCAAAACCGTGGTTCACGTCCTTGCTGGCGACGTGAAATTCCGCCGTCTCTCCGACCCGAAACGCGTCTGGTTTGATACTCCACGACCACTGCTCGGCGACGGCCTCGACGGGCTGCGCCGCTTTGGCGGACGTTGGCGCAGACATACGCGACACGTAGGGAAGTTTGCCGAGGGTGTAATAGTTCGTTCCTATCAGGACGATGATAGCGAGGCCGAACAGCCATGTGCGCAGTCGGTATGCCGACGCGATGATAGGGCCGTAATCAGCGAGCGCGACATTGGCGCCTATCGCCACCCAAGCGAATACAGCGGCGAGCGTCCCCATCAGCACGATTGAGACGCCCCAGACGACTTCCTGAACCATAACCCCTCCCCAGCGTTTTCCAGCAGGTAGGCGATTCACGCAGAGCCGACGAAATCAGGTGTCACTTCTTACAGCGCGGCGAGGTTAGAGAAATCCTTTGTGCCGCATCATCGTCAAATAAAAATACATATCCTTCATATATCTTATACTACAAACTCGGCCGGGTCAAACGTCTTCATCGATCGTCGCGCGTCAATTCATCGCCGCGGTTATGCCTGCTCTGCCGACACCTTCGCCGGCATAGCTGGAGGCGCGGTCGCGCGGGGTTGGTCTCCCCTCGAAAGCTTAGGCAGAATGAGGTTCGAAACGACGGAAGAACATACGGCACCAACTGATGTTCGGTACCGCGATCGAACGCACAGATTCCTTTTACAGCGCAACCCATTGCGCTTCATTTCTGCGGGAAGGAGACTGTCGCCCGCAGGCCAGACCCTTCAATGCCTGGCTTATTTTGAAGTCTGATTAATCCGTGACATCGATCGACGATGCGCCGTACGATCGAAAGACCAAGACCGACCCCCTCACCGCGAGCATGACTTCCCCGAAAGAAGGGCTCGAATATCCGACCAAGATCAGCATCCGGAATTCCGGATCCGGTATCTTCAACCCTGAAAACCACAAGCTCCTTTTCAGCAAAAAGACTTACGTCCACCCGTCCGCCCGGGGGCGTGTGTCTCAAGGCATTGTCGAGCAGATTTCGAGCAAGGACCGTAAGGGCGACCGGTTCGACCCCAACCGAAACCGGTTCGATGCAAGCAAAACCAAGATCAACCGACTTGTCCCGCGCGGCGGGAAGAAGATCGGCGACCACCTCCTTAAGGACGTGACCAAAGTCGGTTTGCGGATCGTCTGCGGAAGTGTCGTTGTCGTACCTCGCCAACGCGAGCAGTTGCTCCAACAGGTGCCCCATCCTGCGAATACCGGTCTTGAGGGAGTTGAGACGATCGCGCCCGTCCTCCGAAAGATCGGCCTGCCCCAGATTCTCGGCCTGGACGACCAGGGCGGTGATGGGTGTGCGAAGCTCATGCGCGGCATCGGCGACGAACCGCCGCTGTTTGTCGAACATCATCGCGATGCGTTCGAGGAGGCGATTGATCGATGCGACAAATGGCACCAATTCGGTTGGAATGGCGTCCGTCGGCAGTTTTTCCAAATGGTCCGATTTCTTCGCGTCAAGATGCCTTGCCAACCGGGAAAGCGGGCGCAGGCTCCGATCCACCACGACGGCAATCAGCACCATGAGGCAGGGAACAAGGATTCCCAGTGGCACGATCGTCCGCAGCGCGCTGTCCTGCGCGACTTCGTCACGGTTGGCCGTCGGTTGACCGACGGCGACGCGACTTCCATCGGAACGTGTCCGGACGAGGATCCGCCATTGCGTCCCGCCCCGCATGACAGTCTGGAACCCGTCCGGGAGATCGCTCGAGAACCGCGACTGCGCATTTCCCCGCGTAGTCGTATCGCCGTTCGGCTTGATCTCCTCGATAAGAACCTGCGCCTCACCGTCAATATTTCCTTCCGGCGGAAGTCTGGTCGACAGATGGTTGTTTGCCGCCAGCGATCCCACCTGCAACAGGATCGCGTCCTGAAGTTCGATCGCCTCATCGAACGCCCACCGGTAGGCGAGATAGCCCGCTGCGAGCGCCATCCCGACGGTGAGTAGGGCGAGCCCCGTGAAGAGTCGCCCGCGCAGCGAGGCGATCAACATGACCGATCGACCATCCAGCCGACGCCCCTGACGTTGCGGATCGACGACGCTCCGAGCTTTTTGCGGATCGCATGGATCAGGAACTCCACGGCGTTGCTCTCGACCTCCTCGTTCCAACCGTAGATGTGCCGTTCAAGATCGACTCGCGACAGGATCGTGCCCGGGCGAAGCATGAGAGCCTGAAGAAGAGCGAACTCCCGTGCCGTCAGGCGTGCCGCGCCGCCACCGTGAGTGACCTCGTGGGTCGCCGGATCGAGACTTATCGTGCCATTGCTCAAGATTGCGGAGCTTCCGCTTCCTTGCCGCCGCAGGATGGCCCGCATGCGCGCGAGAAGCTCCCGGATTTCGAAAGGCTTGACGAGGTAATCGTCCGCGCCGAGGTCAAGTCCGTTGATACGATCGTCGATCGCATCGCGGGCAGTCACGATGATGACGGGCAACTGCCGGTTCATCTTCCGGAAGGCGCGCAGCACTTCGGTGCCGTCTGGAGATGGCAATCCGAGGTCGAGCAATGTGAGATCGTAGGTTACCGCATGCGCTGCTTCGATCGCGGTTTGGCCATCTTTCACCCAATCCACCGCATAGGCGGCGTCTTTGAGCGCCTGCGTCACCGCCGCCCCGACCATTCGGTCATCTTCAACCAAGAGGATACGCATGAAACACCGTACCGACGGCCCGTCGAAACGTCCCTTTATACCAGTCGCCCTGGCCAGTTCGGCCTTTTTCAGCGGCGACATGCCGGTTTCCCCGAAGGCGATCCCCACCTCCATGTTGGGAACGTTTCGATCTGAATTCATCAGGGCACTTAGCGGCGCCTTAGCACGATACCTCAATTCTCCCGTCAACCGCTCGATTTCTAAGTTCCCCCTAAGTCGGCTGGCTCATTCGGAATCCACGTTGGCGATCGACCTCACCGACTCCTGTCTGGGAAAGCCACTAGAGCCATTCCGCTTCTGATGGAATCAGAAGCGAGGCTCTATGATTTTGAATTGACGCGTTTTCTTCACGCGAACCGGTGCCCACTTCGCTCGAAAACGCTCTAGATTCGACACGTATGGCCGGAAGCAAAAGCAGCGATTGAAGGTAATTACTCATGAAAAACGAAGTCTCTGCCAACTTGAGCAAGGTCCCCGCCGTCACGCTCGGGTTCTGGATCATCAAAATTCTTGCAACGACGCTTGGGGAGACCGGCGGCGATGCGGTGACAATGAGCGTTTTTCACGCTGACAAAAATGCGCACAATGGCGGATATCTGATCGGCACAGGCATATTTCTCGTGATATTTGTCGCCGCGGTTGCAGCCCAAATATCAACGAAGAAATTCAACGCCTGGGTCTATTGGATCGCCATCGTGGCGTCGACGACAGTCGGCACCGCCATGGCAGACTTTTTCGATCGCTCCTTAGGTATTGGCTATACCGGTGGCGCGTCGATTCTCTTTTGTCTTGTCCTGGCCTCCCTTGCGATCTGGTATTTTGCCATGGGCACTGTGGACGTGATGACAGTTGCATCCCCAAAAGTCGAAATCTTCTATTGGGTGACGATTACCTTTTCCCAAACGCTCGGCACCGCACTCGGCGATTGGCTCGCCGATACTGGCGGGCTCGGCTATCAGGGCGGCGCTCTGGTCTTCGGCGCCGCGCTCGCAGTCGTTGCTGCGCTCTATTACTGGACGAGTGTATCGCGCGTTTTCTTGTTTTGGACCGCCTTTATTTTGACGCGACCGCTCGGAGCGACCGTCGGTGACTTCCTCGACAAACCGATCAACCATGGCGGTCTTGACTTGAGCAGGCCACTCGCTTCGGCGATGCTGGCGGCGGTCATCGTTGGCCTGATTTTTCTGCTACCCCAGCGAGCGGGCCAACATCCTGCATGATCCCGGACGAAATGGTATGCTGCCTCGCGCCGACGAAAGGTTGGAAACTGCGGCCATTGTGAGCAAAATGTCGAAAAGACGCATCGGGCGCCGGACTGGTTTTGTTACCCTGACTGCTGGGCTCACGGTCATGCACGCCTTCCCAGCCATTGCAGGCCCTCCCTATCAGTCCGACGATCCCGAACCGACCGATTATCATCACTATGAAATCTACACTTTCAACAAGGGAACCCGCTCGAAAGGAGGCCTCTCGGGGGCGAGTGGAATCGATTTCAACTATGGTGCGGCCCCCGACCTGCAACTCACCGCAACGCTACCCGTCGGCTTCGACTTTCCCTCGAACGGGCCAACTGCCATCGGCCTCAGCAACATCGAACTCGCGGCAAAGTACAGATTTCTCCACCAGGATACGTTCGGGTTTGACGTCGCCGTGTTTCCGCGAGTCTTCCTGCCAAGCGGCTCCCGATCCGTCGGCGATCGCCAGGCGTCTTTTCTGTTGCCGATCTGGGTGCAGAAGGATTGGGGCAAATGGTCGGCGTTCGGAGGAGGCGGCTGTCAGTTTAGTGCCGCCGGACGATCTCACGATTTTTGCATCTATGGCGGCACCTTAACGCGACAGGTCTTGCCCAAGCTACAGCTTGGCGTCGAAGTCTTTCATCAAACCGCTGACCGAGCGGGCAACCTTGCGACGACAAGCCTCGGTATCGGGGCGAAATACGATCTGGATGAAAACATCCATCTCCTCGGCTATGCCGCGAAAGGCATTCAGAACGCACCGGCCACAAATCAGTATTCTTGGTATGCGGCGGTATTATTCACATTCTGAGCTATTGGCCTCTTCCAGCCGTTCCGGCGACCAAGTCTGCCGCTGGACTTCGATCGTCACGTGTGAAAGATCGGAAAATCCAGCCAACCTCTCGCGTTAAAAAACCAGCGCCGCCTCGCTGTAGCGATTTCGCGAAACCACTGTCCTCCAATTGGCGAAACTGCTGTCCCGCTTTTGCGAAATACGCAACCACCACGACCGAAACCGCGGACAGGGCGTCCAGTGCATTCATGCCCGACATCGTAGCCGCGGCGCGGGCGGATTCAGTCAGACAGCCATTTGTGTACGTATGCGTCGATGAGCTCGCGTACGGATTCGGACTTGATCACTAGGCCGAGGTCGATCATCTCCGCGCCGACGGACTGGGGCTGCGCCGGCACCGGCCCGGGCACGAGCTGGTTGGCCTCTTCGCGGAAGAACACCTCCGCCACCACCCCGGCGAACCAGATGGTGCGCGCCGAGTCGCCGCGCGGGCGCAGCGGATCGTCGCGCACCACGAATACCGGGCTGCCGCTCGATCCGGGATACACTGCGGCGTCGATCAGGAATTGCTTGTGCCCCTCGAAGTCGAGTTCCAGCGGCGTGGCCGTAGTGCCGCGTCGCAGGATGGGCATGAGGTTGACCTGATCCCACACCCCGCTGGGATAGCCGACGAACAGCACCTCCTCGAGTGCGTCGAAACCCCGCACCGCGGCCGCATCGGGAATGCTCTGGCTGTCGATCGCGTGGTAATACAGCTGCACGCCAAGATCGCGCGCCGCACGCTCGAGCGGTCGCAGCGGCACGATGGCCAGATCGACCTCGGGATCGGGATGGACGAACCACGCCGCGGGGAAGTCGTCGATATTGAGCTGAAAGCGCTGGCCGAATGCCGGCTTGCCCTCACTTGTCTGGGTGAACACCAGGCCGCCGCGGCGCACGCCCTCGACCAGATGGCGGTTCGTGACGATAAACGGCGTGCTGCCCCGGGCGTGGGCGTGGCTGAGGATGAAGGCCGTGCCCGAGCCGGTGCTGCCATCCTCGAGTTCGGTATCCACTCGCACAGTGGAAAACAGCAGCTTTTTTGCGATGGAGTCGATTTCCATGGGGCTCACATGTGTGGGACGGCGCGCTGGTTCAGGCGCTCGATCGCGGCAAGCGCTGCGCGCTGCGCTTCCTCAGCCTCGGCCTCGTTGCCCATCATGGTCAGGCGGCCGAAAGAACCGAAGGCCTTGACGTCGACCAGGGTGATGTGCGCGGCCTTCTCGGCCTCGTTGGCGGCATAGACGATATAGCCCGCCGGCTCGACTTCCAGGATGAACATGCTCTTGCCAGGCAGGATCATCGAGCCCTTGCGCAACTGGCGATTAATCAGCGTGGCGTGGTCGGGAGTGATGGCGCGGATGATCTCGTTCCACGCCACCTTGCAGCGCAGCCGCGACTCCATGGTGGTGTTGAGCTGCCGCAGGATCAGTTCGCCCGCAGCGAGCACCTCGCTCTGGTTGCGGAAGTGGAGCTCCATCGAGCCGAAAGCGCGCTCGACGACCTGCTCGCCCATGCGCACATTGGTTTTTTTCAGCGCGATGTCCGAGAGGTTGTGCACCGCCATGCCGGGCGCGACCTCGATCCACATGCAGGCATCGCCGGGCACCGGCAGAAAGCCTTGCGAAGACGTCGCGATGTAAGACGCCAGCTGCGGCTGCAGCGCGTCCATGAACACGTAGGTGCGCAGGGTGATCTTCATCTTCAGCCCGCCCTCACCGCGTCAGGCTCATGTAGAGCATGGGCAGTTTTTCCGGCAGGCGCTCGACCTGGTCGATGACGGTGAAGTTCTTCATGCCGAAGATGCGCGACACATATTGGTCGGCATGCGGGTCGAGCGACAGTGCATACACCGTGATGCCCTGGCGGCCGAGTTCTTCCACTGCGGCTTTGGCGTCGTGGCGCAGGTATTGCGGATCGGTCACATCGTTGTCGGCCGGCTCGCCATCGGTGACGACGAACACCACGCGCTTGCTCTTGGGCTGCTGCGCCAGGTAATGGGCGCCGTGGCGCAGCGCTGCACCCATGCGGGTGGAGAGCCGCCCTTTCATCCCCGCCAGCCGCGCCTTGACCGAATCGTCATACGGCTGATCGAAGTCCTTGAAGCGTTGATAGTGCACATCGTGCCGGCCGTCAGAACAAAAGCCATGAATGGCAAACGGGTCGCCGATGCGGTCGAGCGCACCGGCCAGCAACACCGTGGCGGCGCGGGTGAGGTCCATCACCGTGTAGTCGTGGCCGCGCACCTTGTCGTTGGACGACTCGGACGTGTCCAGCAGAACCAATACCGCCAGATCGCGCAGCGCACGCTTGTAGCGTATCATGATGCGCGGATCGTGCTGCTGGCCGATGCGGATGTCGATCATCGCGCGCACCGCGGCGTTGATGTCGATCTCGTCACCGTCCTCCATGTGGCGGATGCGCTGCATGCCCTGCGGCACCATCGACTCGATCAGGAACTTGAGCCGCGAGATCACCGGCTTGTGCTCGAGGATGATGCCCTCGATCACCTCCAGCTCGCCCATCAGCGGGTGGTACTCAAGCAACGTCACCCAATTGGGCCGCTCCAGTTGGATCTGATAGTCCCACTCGGGATAGTGGAAGGGCTCGGAGACCGGCGGGCGGCCTTCGAGCGAGTTGATGGTCACGTCTTCCTGGTCGAGATAGAACTCGGTGGGGAGCTCCCACACCTCCTGCGCATCGTCGCCGGCGAACTCGCTGTCCACCTCGTTGACCATCTCCATCACGTTGACTTTTCTGCGCACCTGCTGGCGGGTCTCCCAGGTGGCGGCCAGCACCTGCGCCTCGTCGTATTCCTCCAGATGCCAGACGGCACGGTTGTCGTCGCGATAGATGGCGCTGAGCGCATCGGTGAGCTTGTGGTAGGTCGGCAGGTCGAGTTCGAACAGGCGATGCGATAAATCCACGCCCAGATTCCAGCTCACCTGATTGCTGTCCAGATCGGACTGGGCACGAAACGCGGCCACGCCCTGCCGCACAAACGGGTGCGGGTCGGTCGAGTCGAGGTCGAGCAGGGCGCGGGCAAGGCGGTCAAGCAACTCGCCGACGGTCTGCGGCTGGGCCGAATAGTCGAACACCGGATGCAGCGCCAGCCAGGCTTGGCGCATCCCGGGGAAGCTGCGGATCGCCAGCTCCTCCACCCGCGCATCCTCGAAAAGCTCGATCACCGCCATCTGCACCGGCAGCAGCTGCTGCATCGACAGCGGCGTCTGGGTGAAAACCAGATGCGCGGCGCAGTGGTTGGCGGCGGCGCGGTAGATCTCAAGCGCGCTGACGACCTGCTCGGGCGCGGTCGCATCGCCCCGGGGTTTGTAGTCGTCATAGGCGTCTGCGATGTGGATGACATAATGCTCGATGTACGGCCTGAGCCCGTCGCGGCTCTCGTAATCGCCGGCGGTGGGGCGCAGAAAAAAATCGCGGCCCCAGATCGCGCGCATGTAGATGTTGAGCCGCCGCTGGATGTCGACGAACAATGTGCCCTTGCGCTCCTGCTGCAGCACGGCCTGCGCATCGGCGCTCTGCAGCCCGAAATAGGCCGCCTGCCCTTCGAAATCGGTCCTGTACGCCTGCGCACCCCATTGCACCCAGCGGCGCAGCCCGCCCAGCGTAAGCTGATTGAGCAGACGGTCGAGGTTTTCCAGCATCGGCCGCAGGCCGCGCGGAACCTGCGCCGCCACGATCTCCAGCACCTTCAGATAGCGGCGAAACAGATCAGCATCGCCCACGCGGTGCGCCACCAGCGGCGCGGTGCCGGCGATCAGCGCCAGAACCTGCCCCGAGGTTTTGGACGCCATGCCCAGCAGGAAGTTGACCAGATCGGGCAGCACGTCCTCACCGATCGCGCGTCCCACCTCCGGCATGGACTGGATGAAACTGACCACCAGCTCCTCGCCGCGACCGAGCTGGTGCAGCGCCACCGCACCCTTGAGATAGTTGTCCAGCCCGCGCGAGCTAAGGGCTCGCGCCGCCTCGTTCCATGACGCGCGCAGCAGCTCCTGCGCACCGCCGGGCAGTTCGTCGAGGAGTTCCTGGAATTCGTCGAGGTGGATGGCCATGATGTGTAAATTCGGACTGCCTGGCGATGCTGCCTTGGCCGACCTCAAGTTTCCTTTCCCACCTCACGGCTCGGAAGCCGCTCGGAGACGCTCAAAAATAAGTCGTCACCGCGGAATCGAGCGCGTCGCGCATATCGGGATCATCGGTGATCGGGCGCACCAGCGCCACGCGGCAGGCCGCCAGCGGCGCGACGCCGCGGGAAATCAGCGAGCCGGCGTAGATCAGCATGCGGGTCGAGATGCCCTCATCCAGCCCATGGCCTTTGAGGTTGCGCGCATGTTCGGCGATGTGCACCAGCTTTTTCGCCGCGTCCAACGCAACGCCGCTCTCGTGCACGACGATCTCGGCCTCAACCTCGTGCTCGGGGTAGTTGAAGTCCAGCGCGCCGAACCGCTGCTTGGTCGACTGCTTCAGATCCTTCATCAGCGACTGGTAGCCGGGGTTGTACGAGATGACCACCTGGAAATCCGGATGGGCCTCGACGATCTCGCCCTTTTTCTCCAGCGGCAGAATGCGCCGCGCGTCGGTCAGGGAGTGGATCACGACCGTGGTGTCCTGCCGCGCCTCGACCACTTCGTCGAGATAGCAGATCCCGCCGAAACGCGCGGCCATGGTCAGCGGCCCGTCCTGCCAGCGGGTGCCGCTGGCGTCGAGCAGAAAGCGGCCGACCAGGTCGCTGGCGGTCATGTCTTCGTTGCAGGCGACCGTGATCAGCGGCTTGCCGAGTTTCCACGCGATGTATTCGACAAAGCGCGTCTTGCCGCAACCCGTCGGACCCTTCAGCATCATCGGCATGCGGACCGAATAAGCGGCTTCATACAGCCCGACTTCATCGGCCACCGTGCGGTAGTATGGCTCCTTGGTGACGCGGTAGGCATCGAGTACGGCCGCAGTGCCGGCCGTATCGGTTACCGCACGCAGGGCCACGCCGCCGGGCGCGGTAGAAGCCGCGGGCATGTGAAAGGCAGGGTCGCGTCGCGGCAGGTAGCCGCGCAGAGAGGGATCGTCACGCATGATCAGGTTCCTGAAATACTCAATCCGGCCAAATGCGGTCGGGAAACAACTCCTGCACGCTCGACGGCGGCTCGGCCGCCAATGAATCTGCAGGCGCTGGCTCGGCGGCGGCCGCCTTGGTGGCCGAAGCTGAGCGCGACGTCTTGTGTACCTCCGCCTTGTCGGCGTTGGGGGCGGAATCGGCAGCGGTCTTGGCCTGACGCACGCTGCTGGCGAGCTTATCTTTGATGCTGGTCATGCAAGGATCTCCTCTATGAGGCCTTCGATCTCCGCGACGGCACTTTGCCCGCGCGCGCCCAATTGGTATGCCGACACGCCCTCAAGCGCAGCGGTCTTGTAGATGCCGCGGCGGCGCACCGGGGTGCGCAGCACTGGCAGGCCGAACTCGGCCAGCGCCTCCTGCATCGCCGCCGACAGCGCGCTGCGCGCCTCGATCTGGTTCAGCAGCAGGTAGGCGCGCAGCCGGGGATTGAGTTGCCCGGCCTCATCGATGTCCTGCGGCAGCCGCAGGCTGGCCCACAGATCCACCGGCGACGGCAGCACCGGGATGACAGCCACGTCGCAGCTTTGCAGCGCCAGCGCCGCCGCGCGGCTGTCGACCGAGGGCGGGCAGTCCAGCACGACGAAGGGGTAGGCGCGAAAGTCCCGCCGCAGATCGATCGCAGCCGCGCCCACGCGCAACTGCTTGACCGTGGCAGGAAAGGATTGTGTGCCTGCCGCAGCCCATTGCGTGGCCGAGCCCTGCGGGTCCAGATCGACCACCACCGCCGGCGCGCGCCGCGCCAGACCCGCGCCGAGATGCATGGCCACGGTGGTCTTGCCGGCGCCGCCCTTCTGGTTGATCACAGCGATGATCCGTGGGCTGCCCATAGCTCACTCCCCGTGCTCGGCCAGAGCGGCGATTCGCCGGGCGAACAGCTCGTCCTCGGAGCTGAGCGTGGCGTCGTCGGCCGCCCCCAAGGTGACGTTGACGTAGGTGGTGCCGAAGTTGATGTTCTGCGGATGGCGCTGCATCTCCTCGGACAGCGCCGATAGCGCGTCGAGGAAGGCGCGGGTCTGTGCATATTGCGCAAACGCGAAGCGACGAAACAACGTAGGCGGCTTGTCGCGACGCTCCCAGCCTTGGAAATCATCAGTCATGGATGTCCTACCCCGGTTCGATCTGGGTGACGACGTAGTCGAGATGCGCTCGCGCCTCCTGTAGAAAACCTTCGAACAGCGACGCGGTGTCCTTGCCGCGTAGCCTGCGCGTATACGTCAGCGCGTCTGCATAACGCTGCCGGGCCTCGACTCCGAGCCGTTGTCCGGCCCGGCCGCGCCGCGGGCAACCGCCCGCTGCAAGGTGTCATACCCAGCAGGATCTGCCGCTCCATCGAAGGCTCGGCATAACCCGGTCGCTCCGCCCCGGCGCGCAGATTGCGCGCCAGCTCGGTATCTCCCGACCGGCGTGCGAGCACGCTCGGGCGAGATACTGCCGCACGCCGCCAACTCGTGGCTGAGCGCGCGCGTGTGCCCGCCCAGGATTCGCCGATCGACTGCCATAATGCGCTCCGCGCAGGATCAGCTGCGAGTGGACGTAATCTCGGCGTCGCGACCGCCGCGGCTGCCGCCGTTGGAATCCGGCTGGGTCGGCAGGATGCCTTCGACCTCGTTGTGCACGCGGGCGATGATGTGCGCGGCCACCAAGCCGTCGCCCACGCGCTCGCAGGCGTCGGCCCCGGCGCGCACCGCCGCGTTGACCGCGCCGGTCTCGCCGCGCACCAGCACGGTGACGTAGCCGCCGCCGACGAATTGCCGGCCGATCAGCCGCACTTCGGAGGCCTTGGTCATCGCGTCGGCTGCTTCGATCGCGGGAACCAGCCCGCGGGTTTCAATCATGCCCAGGGCAATGCCGTTCACGTGTGTTGCCATGTCGTTGTCCTTCCAGTTACTAGCAGTAAAAAAGCCGGGCTTAAGCGCTCGGCGTCTTCGGCAGAATGCCCTCGACCTCGCTGTGCACGCGGGCGATGATGTGCGCGGCCACCAGGCCGTCACCAACGCGCTCGCAGGCATCAGCCCCGGCCCGCACCGCCGCGTTGACCGCACCAGTCTCGCCGCGCACCATCACGGTGACGTAGCCGCCGCCGACGAATTGACGCGAGATCAAGCGCACTTCAGCGGCCTTAGTCATCGCATCCGCCGCCTCGATCGCGGGAACCAGTCCGCGAGTTTCGATCATGCCCAGGGCAATACCCATAATTTCAGCCATTCGTTCGCTCCTTGTTGTCGAAAAAAAAGAATCTCAAGCCAGTCACTGCACCCTGACGCCCGCTGCGCGCGCGCCGTTTTGCTCTTTGCTCACCGCGTCGGTCACTCCTCCTCCCAACCATCGATGATGCCGCAGATGGTCAGGTCGGTGGCCACTGTTCGATCAGGCATGGCCATACGTGCGGCGGTGCCCGCGGCGGTGAATACCCATTTGCCAGGCGGCGCTCCGACCGGGTCGGTCGCCACCGAGATTTCTCCCTTCTGGCCTTTCAGGATACGAAGCGAAGCCGAACTCATCCCCGGCACACGCCGGGTGCATACCAGATCGTCCACCACGCGCCAGACTTCCATCACGCCCCCTCCGGATTCCAGTGGTCGATGATGCCGACGATCGTGAGATCGGACGGATAATCCCTGGCCCCGGCAGCATCGCGCGCCGCGGAGGACCCGACACAGATCACCCAGTCTCCCGGAATGCAGCCGACGGCGTCGACCGCGACGCTGCGCGGTCCATTCGGCGTTTCCTGCACGACCAGCAACGGACGGTGGCCCATGGCATGGATGCGATTGGTCGACACGAGGGTGGTTTTCACACGCATGATTCTCATGACGCATACATCCTCAATGATCGTCGACGGCGTCGGCGGCGACAAAGGCGCAGCACTCGTCGCCGGCGCGGTCACTCACCGCAATCGCGCAATTGAGCAGACCCCTTGCGGCCAGATCGGGATAGCGCGCCTCGATCGCGTCACGCACCCGCCGGCCGCGCGCGATCGCCCGCTCGCGTGATTCGGGGATCCGGGCGTCATATTCGAAGTGCACCAGCACCGGGACCGGAAGACCGTGCGCGACATTGAGCTTGGCGAAGATCTCGATCCCGACATCCATGTCAGGCGCGCCTTCCTCGACAGTGTCGAGGTGGGCGAAATAAAACAGGTTGCGCAATTGCAGCGGCCGCACCGCTTCGCCGGCGACGATGCATTCCTCGTCGTGACCAATGGTCGCGTAGCGCCCGGTATGATGCCTGATGACGTACTCGATCTGCGACAGATTGGCTTCGGCCAGCGCCAGCACCAGGCGGCGCATGCCCTCATGCATGCGGCCGTTGCCCTCGCCCCAACCGCCCATGCCCTCGGCATCGGCGACGATCTCGGCGATGCGCTTCCGCGCCGCTTCGGGCGCAAGCCCGAGAGTGTCGCGATAGACTTGCGCGGTCTCAAAATAGCGATGCGCGTTGACCTCGCCGAAGCTGTCGGGCAGATGGATGCGCAGGGCATCCAGATCCGTGTCCACGCCGATGAGCAGCACATCGGGCGCGGCGCCCGCGCCGAACGTCTGATCGATCGCCGCGCGCAGTTCATTCTGCAAGCGCTGCAACGCCGCCTCGGTCGCCTGGCGATCGTCGCTGCCGTGCGCGGCGCAACCGTGACCGTTGGGCGAAGAGCTGCTGAAGTGGTAGACGGCGATCTTGAGATAGTTCAGGCGCTCGCCATCGACCATCGCGCCCGACAGTCGCTCGACTTCGCGCTGCGCCCAGTCGCATACATCGACCTCGACATCGAACAACGCGCCGGCATAGGCCTTCACTCGCACGTTCGGTCCGGGCAGAATGCGCAGCACATAAGGGCTGACGCCTTGCAACCGCCCATCCGAGCAGGGGCTGATGTCCACTGTATGATAGCCGCAGGACCGCAGGAAGTTCTCATCGAGCGGCATGCGCTGACGCCAGCCGGCCTGCTCGGTCTGCGCATTCTCGACGCAGGATTTCAGGCCGCTGAATATACAGCGCGAATGCAGCGCGGATAAATCCAGCCCGCACACCCAGGCATCCTCGAGCACCTGCGATGGCAGATCGAAACCGAGTTGCTCGCTCGCGAGCTGCTGCGCGCGCTCGGTGAAGTTCTCGTCGTGCTGATGCGTGGAGATGCGCTTGAGCACGTCAACGATGCGGGTGAAACGCGAGCGCACTGTCCGCTCGTAGTCGAACAACAGGCGGTTGAGATCGCGATCGACCAGCGCATGCTCGCACGTCTGCCCGCCGCCGATCATGCACGCCGGATGATCGGGCACGGCCGCCGCGGCAACCGGGTTGGCCTCTCGTTGCAGGGCCTGAAGGCGTTTGCGCGTGTCCATCTCCGCGATCCTCAGCCGCGCGCCCCGCCGGAGACGGTCACCATGGCGCCGCCCCGGGTATTGCCGGCCGAGCCGGTGATCACCGATTCAGGCACTTCAGGTCGCTCAACGCTGCGAAACGCCATGGCGCTGGCACCGGTCCCACGTGACTGCCCGCGCATCGAGGGATTGCGCGACAGGCTGGACGAACCTTCGGTGCCGGTGACACGGCTGTTACCGTCCCAGGCGTCTCCCGAGACGCGCCGGCCCTGCTGGCTGCCTTCGCCGCTCAAGCGGCGCGCGGCGGGGAGCGACTGCTCATCCTCGCGTGGACGGCGCACATGGTCGCCGTGGCGGAATTCGGGCGTGCCGGTGATCAGGCCATCGGCCTTGTTGTTCGGGCCGGTGATCCGCGAGTTACTCATGCCGCTGCCGGTGATGACCTCGGTTTGCCGCTCCTCGCGAGCCTGCCGCGCCGGAATGCTGATACTGAAATCCCGGGGAGCGGACGGACGTTGATCCACAACGTGCGTGCGGAAGCGGTCGCTCATCGCACATTGCCCGGACACGATATTGTCCAGCCCGAGATAGGGCGTTCCCGAAATCGGTTCACAAGCGCCGCGCTCGTCGCCGGTGACTTGCGATCCGCCCGCGCCCGGCCGATCGCCGGTGACCACGGTGGCCGGGATCACTGCGCTGTCGCGCACTCGCGCGGCCTGCTGCTGGCGCTGCGGCGTCTGGCAGAACGCGGCGTACTGGCCCTGGCCGATGTATGGAGTGCCGCTGATCGGCGAACACGCTCCGGCCTCGTTGCCGGTGACGTGGTCCGCACGTCCCGCGGCGACGCCCGTGACCGTCTGGCCGTTCAGCGTGGTGTCGACCACGACCTTGCTCACCGGAGAGACGGCAGGCGCTGCCGGACAGACCGCAGCCAACTGGCGGGTGCCAATGTAGTCCGTGCCGGTGACGGGTTCGCACCCGTATGACTCGTCACCGGACAATTTTGGGCTGGGCGCAACCTCCGAACCAGTCACGGTCCGACCGCGCAGCGTCAGCATCTCAGACACTTTCCTGGGGTTAGGCGTCTTGCACAGCCCCGCGAAATCAGCGGTGGTGTAGTACTGACTGCCAGTGATGCTGCGGCAGGAGCCGACTTCGTTGCCGGTCACCTTGCCCGACCGATCGACGGCCGTCCCCGAGACGGTCTGATCGTCGCGGGTGGACATCACGCTGACCTTTCGCGGGCCTCCTCCTGGGGGCGGCGTCCGGCAAAAATCGCGAAACTGCTCGACGGTATGATACTCGGTGCCGGTAATCGGGCGGCAGCTCCCGGCCTCATCGCCGGTCTGCCGCTCGCTGCGGCCCACTACCGTGCCGGTCACGGGTTTGCCCGCAGCCGTATGAGTGACCGCCACTTTGGGTGGAGCGTCATCGGTCTCGGCCTGGCTGTAGCGTGTACCGGTGATAGCGCGGTCGGCGCCGTACTCAACTCCGGTGACGCGGCGCGGACGATCGACCAGCGCACCGGTGACGGTTTGGCCCTTGTCGGTACGGGCGAGAGCCACCTTCCCCAGCGGCGCGGACGGCCGCGTCGAACAGAACTGCTCAAAGCGCTCGCTCGAGAGATATTCGGTACCGGTCACGGAACGGCATGCGCCATGCTCATCGCCGGTGGTCTTGGTGGATCGGCCCAGCGCGGTGCCGGTGACGCGTTGCTCGCGCAGCGTGCTACTGACCGCGACCTTGGGCGCCGTCGGCTCGGGCCGTGTACCGCACAGGGTCTGGAACTGCTCGAAGCCAATGTATTCAGTGCCGGTGACCGCGCGGCAGGAGCCCGGCTCGTTGCCGGTCACCTTGACGCTGCGCTCGACCTGGGTGCCAGTGACGGCTTGCCCCGATAGGGTATGCCCCTGCTCGACCTTGGCCGGCGCCGGGACCACGTCGCGGGCACGCATCCGGCCGGTAGGGCGAGTGCTGGCGCCGGAAGTCTTGTCGACCCGGCCCGCCAGCGCCTGCACCAGCCGGCGCTGCATCGCGACCTGACGGCCGGTTGCGCCTTTGAGCATGGCACTCTGCCAATCCTGGCCCGGCATCGCCGCGGCGATCCGCGTGGCCTGGGCGACGCGCTTGAGGCCCGTTTTGCCATCCTGATTCAGCGCAGCGCGGCGCATCTTGGCCAGCGCGCGGCCGGTAGCGGCCCCTTGCACGTTCAGCGCGGGGCGCTCCACCGCGGGCGTGCCGACTTGCGCCGCTTCAATCTGCGCCGCCTCCTTGCGCTGCGCGCCGCCGGTGTCGCAACCGCATTGCCCGCCGCAACCGCAGCCGCCATCAGAGCCACGCACCTCGGCCGGCACCGCCCGGCCGGGGCGCAGATGCGCCGCGGGGCGGGTTGCCGCGCCCTGCCCAGCATTTTGCAACGCCGCCCGACCTGTAGTGGACAGCGCCTGCCGCCGGGATCGTGCCGCGGACTTCGACGCCACCGGAGTGAGCGTAGACGCCGTGCCCGCCGCCGACGATGCGGCTGGAACACCACCGTGATGGGCGCTCGCGATCTGTGCCGCATTCAGTTGCAGGCGGCCGGCCGCGGAGCGCTTGTCGGTTTGCGCGGTCTGGATGACGCGGGCCTTGCCGTGACGCGCCATGGCCTGCCGGCGCTGGAGCGCCAGCTCGCGGCCGGATAGGGTTGCAGTAGCATGACCGGGGGCGATGTTTGTCATACGAACCTCAGCACAAAGAACTCGATGAAGGGTACGGCGCCGATGCGCCGCGCCGCGTTCAAATCAGGGGCGCCGAATCGAGTCTGGCTCCAGCGCCCACCTCATCAGCGATACACCACGAACGCCATGCCCTGGCTCTGGGAGTAATTGTCGTATGCGAGGAAACGCACCATCTGATCCGGGAACTCGCGGTGGCAGGCCTCGATCTCAGCCATCACGGCATCGACGGACTGCTCGCCGAACAGCGGCAGTTTCCACATATACCAGTAGCTCGTCTTTGCGGGCGTGCCCTTTTCGGTGTGCTCGACCGCCGGGTTCCAACCCTGGGCGATGGCGTAGGCGATCTGACGGCGCACCTGATCGGGCGTCATCGGCGGCAGATAGGAGAAGGTCTCGTACTTTTTCATCGAGCGGTAGGCTTGAACTGCCATGACTTATGTCCTTTCGAAAGCGGTTGTGCTGGCGGCGGCGCGGCCCATCGGGCGCTGCCGACCGCAGCCGGCGAAGCGATTACTTGTTGGCGATGGCGAGCTGGTCCACGGCCTCGAACTCGAACTTGATCTCTTTCCACGTTTCCATGGCGATCTTCAGTTCGGGCGAGTGGGCGGCGGCAGCGGTGAGAATCTCCTTGCCTTCCTTCTCCAGATGACGGCCTTCGCCGCGCGCCTGGACGCAGGCTTCGAGCGCCACACGATTGGCGTGCGCGCCGGCGGCGTTGCCCCAGGGGTGGCCCAGTGTGCCGCCGCCGAACTGCAGTACCGAGTCGTCACCGAAGATGGTGACCAGCGCTGGCATGTGCCAGACATGGATTCCGCCAGACGCCACGGCGAAGCAGCCGGGCATCGAGCCCCAATCCTGGTCGAAGAAGATGCCGCGCGAGCGGTCTTCGGGCACAAAGGATTCACGCAGCAGGTCGATCCAACCCAGGGTGGAGGCGCGGTCGCCCTCGAGCTTGCCCACCACGGTGCCGGTGTGCAGATGGTCGCCGCCCGACAGACGCAGGATCTTGGTCAGTACGCGAAAGTGGATGCCATGGTGCGGGTTGCGGTCGATCACGGCGTGCATGGCGCGGTGAATGTGCAGCAATATCCCGTTGTCGCGGCACCAGTTCGCCAGGCCGGCGTTGGCGCAAAGGCCCCCTGCAAGATAATCGTGCATGATGATGGGAGCGCCGATTTCCTTGGCATGCTCGGCGCGCTTGTACATCTCCTCGGGCGTCGGCGCGGTCACGTTGAGATAGTGACCCTTCCGCTCGCCGGTTTCGTGTTCGGCTTTCTGGACCGCCTCCATCACGAAATCAAAACGGTCGCGCCAGCGCATGAACGGCTGCGAGTTGATGTTCTCATCGTCCTTGGTGAAGTCCAGACCACCCCGCAGGGCTTCGTAGCAGGCGCGGCCGTAGTTCTTTGCGGACAGGCCGAGCTTGGGCTTGATGGTGCAGCCCAACATCGGGCGGCCGTATTTGTTGAGCCTGTCGCGCTCGACCTGGATGCCGTGCGGCGGACCGCCGCAGGTCTTCACGTAAGCGATGGGGAAGCGCAGATCCTCCAGACGCAGCGCCCGGACGGCCTTGAACCCGAACACGTTGCCCACCAGCGAGGTGAACACGTTGACCACCGAGCCTTCCTCAAAAAGGTCGATGGGATAGGCAATGAAAGCGTAATAGCAGGTATCGTCGCCCGGCACGTCCTCGAGACGGTAGGCGCGTCCCTTGTAGTAATCGAGGTCAGTCAGCAGATCGGTCCACACCGTAGTCCAGGTGCCGCAGGACGACTCGGCGGCCACCGCCGCCGCCGCCTCCTCGCGATCCACCCCGGGCTGCGGCGTGATCTTGAAACAGGCCAAGATATCGGTGTCGAGAGGCACGTAATCCGGCTGCCAGTAGCTTTCTCGATATTGTGTGACGCCGGCATTGTACGTTTTGACTGCCATCTTCGAGGACTCCTTCATGCGCGCTTTTGCGGTAGCGAACGACGGGTGAGGACCTACCGCGATGCGGGGGCCATCCCCCCACTCGGCCCGGGGATGACGTTCGTGCGTTTCAGCACAGCCCGTCGATTCACGAGCCGTGATAAAGGAGTCTCGGCATAAACGCGAATTGTTATTTTTGATTAAATGCATTAGACCCGCTTATGTATCAGCCATGTACCTGACCCTCAGACAGCTCCAGATCTTCGACGCGGTGGTGCGTCAGCGGAGCTTTACGCGCGCAGCCGACGCGCTACACCTGACCCAGCCAGCGGTCTCGATGCAGATGCGACATCTGGAAGAGCAGATCGGCGTGCCGCTGTTCGACCACGTCGGAAAACAGATCCAGCCGACCGACGCCGGTCGCGAGTTGCATCGCCACGCCACGCTCATCGGCGCCAAGATGCGCGACCTCAAGTCCGCGATGGAGGAGTTCCGTGGCATCCATCGCGGGGAGCTCGACCTCACTGTGGCCAGCACGGCCAACTACTTCATGCCCAAACTGATTGCAGCCTTCTGCGCCTGCCACGCCAAGGTGCAGGTGCGGCTGCAAGTGTCCAACCAGACGCATATCCTAGAGACGCTCTCGGCGTCGAACCAGGATCTGGCCATCATGGGACAACCGCCAGAGGACGCCGAGCTGGTCGCGCGCGGGTTCCTCGACAACCCGCTGGTGGTCATCGCCTCGCCCACGCATCCCCTGGCCGAACGCCGGCAGATTCCGCTGGTACAACTAGGTTACCAGCGCTTCATTACCCGCGAGCCGGGCTCTGGCACGCGCAATGCGGCAGAGCGGCATTTTTCGCGTCACGGCGTGGAATTCCATTCGGTGATGGAGATGAGCAGCAACGAGGCCATCAAGCAGGCAGTTGAAGCCGGGTTGGGGTTGGGCGTCCTGTCGCTGCACACCCTGGAACTGGAGCTGGCGACACGCCGCCTGGTCACCCTCGACGTGGAGAACTTTCCGATCGTGCGGCAATGGTTCGTCGTGCACCGCAAGGGCAAGCGGCTGTCGGCGGTGGCGCAGTCCTTCCTGGCGTTCCTTACCCAGCAGGCACGCCCGCTGGCCTCGCCCAAGCATCCGCAGCCCGTCCCGCTCACGCCATGAACTTGACCGGGCGGCCGACCTGGATGTCGCTGACGAAAATCACCCCTGAGTGGGCCTCGAAAAACGGCTGAAAACCCTCGAGCAGCGAATCGGCCAGGCTTTGCGGCACCGCGGCGATGATCATGATGAGGACGTCATCCTCGTTGAACATCAGGTGCCCGCCGTACAAGCCGTGGCTGCCCTTGCCCGACAGATTGCCGACGATGGTGTAGCCCTTGACTCCGGCGCGATCGAGCAAGTCGGTGACGAATTCCTTGTGCACGCCTTCGAGAATGAACTCCAGCTTTTTCAGCGGATGCAGTTTGATCGCGTTCATGCGGCGTGTTCCTCCTCGGTCGGAGCGACCAAGGGCGGACGCTCCTCCCACTGGCCATTGTTGAAGACGAAAGGCTTGTAGCCCTGGGTTGGGTCGATGACGATGGCGCGGATCCACCCGCCGAGCACCAGGCTCTTGGTCTTGACCACGCTTTGCAGCGCGCGGCCGGCAAAGTCCAGCGGCGCCTCGATCAGCGCGATCATGCGCATCGGCTCGTGGTAGGGCTGGCCCTCGCGCATCACCGTCTGCGTCGGCAGGCCGGTGCGCAGATCGCTCAGGTTACCGGTCATCACGCCGAAGCGCCCGGCCACGTTGTGATAGACCTTGCTGCCGCTGCCCAGATGAGCATTGTCCACGGTGGAGAAGAAGTGTTCGAGGTTGATCCACTGGCCCAC
This sequence comes from Nitrobacter sp. NHB1, assembly GCF_036964665.1. Classification (NCBI taxonomy): domain Bacteria; kingdom Pseudomonadati; phylum Pseudomonadota; class Alphaproteobacteria; order Hyphomicrobiales; family Nitrobacteraceae; genus Nitrobacter; species Candidatus Nitrobacter laanbroekii. The sequence goes on along the minus strand of NZ_JBAMDA010000001.1, from coordinate 2,958,911 downwards.
CACCACTGCCGCTGCCAACAGGTTTTCGAGCAAGCGACCTTTGGGGTCGCAGCGCCAGTCGTACGACATCAGGAAGGGGCGCCCCTGCAGATCGGCACGCTCTGAAAGCGAGCGCCGGCCGACGATGCCGTACACGTTCTTCGACAACCCCCATTCCGGCCGCACCTGCGCCCAGTCCACCGCCAGGCGGTGTGCCAGGCGCCAGGCCTGCGCCGGCTCGATCGCCTGCGCCTCGGGCAGCAGCATCGGCATGCGCTCAGCCGCGGCCAGCTTGGACGCGGCGAGCAGGCCGTTGCACAGACGATCCAGATAGACCAGGTGGCGCGGCGGCAGCAGGTCGAGGTCGGACAGCTCGATGGCATCGGTGGTGGTGATGTGCAGCGCGGGCAGGAACCAGGTGTCATCGGGAATGTCGATGCCCATGCCGCGCAGGCGCTCGCGCACCGCGGCCTTGTTGGCCATCTGCGCCAGCACCCGGGCGTTGACCAGGCCGCTGGCGCCACCGCAGGCGCCGCAGTCCAGCGCCGCTTCATACGGGTTGTTCTCGGTCTTCCCGCTGTGACCCACGATGAGCACGAAGCGCGAGAAGGTCTTGGTCAGCCCGATCATGGTCAGGGCCGTGTGCACGTAGTTGACCTGCTCGTCGAGCGAGTAGCCGATGCGCCCCAGCCGTACGAGCTGATAATTGGCGTAGTCGGCATCGACGCGGTAGCCCTCGCGCAGCTTGTCGATGAACTCGGCCTCCTGCTTGTCCGGCACGCCGAAGGCCGTGCGCAGCCGCGTCGGCCCCTCGCGGTGGCGCAGCGCGGTTTCGCGCAGTTCGCGGATCATGTCGTCATCCACCCGCTCGCGCTCGATATGCAGCTCGGCCTGCAGCGCCTTGACGATCATCGCCCGCTGCAGCGTGCGGATGATGGAGTCGGCCTGCTCGCGGGTGAGCTTGTCCACCAACAGGCGGGTGACTGGCTTTTCGGCATCGATGCGGCTGCGCCAGCGGCTGTAGCTCAGCGGCGCCAGGGTCTTGCCGAATAGGTCCAGCCCGAACAGCATGCCCACCGCCTCCACCGTGACGTAAGGCGAGAGCACCGAGCTCTTGAGATCGTGCAGCACATGGCCGAGGGTGCTGACGAAATCTTCGTCGTTGGGGTCCAGTGCGGCGGGCAGTTCCAGCACCAGGTTCTTGGGCGTGACCACCGCCGGACAGAAGTGACTCTCGCTGCCCTTGCCGTAGCCGAGGAAGCCCACGGGCACGCCAAAGAAGCCAGCGATGCCGAAGGTCTGGTAATCGCCCACGCGCTCCAGGTGGCGGCGGATGGGCTCGGCGCGCACGTCGATGCAGAACCAGGCCTGCGCGAACGGCCGCTTGCCGGCTGCAAGATCCTGCGGCACTTGCACCTGCGTGAGCAGATAGTCGATGGAGTGCGCCTCCATCGCCAGGGTCCAGACCATGCCCTCCTGCGGCGCGAATTCCTGCAGCCCCTCAATCAGTCCCGCGATATCCTCGGGCGAGAGCGCCTCAAGCGCCGCGGTCGCGTCCGCCGCGGTGGCGAGTTCGCGCAAGGCGGCGGCCTGATCCTGTCCCTGGCGGGCTTGCCACAATGGCCAGTAGCGTTGCAGCAGAGCCTCGCAACGCTTGCCGCCGCCGCGCGACAAGGTGTCGTCGATGCGCTGCGCCCAATCGGGCAACACCTCGCCGCTGTGCAACGCGTTGCGCAGAAGGCATTCCGCGCCGCGTTCGTGCAGCAAGGCGTCGAGCTGCTCGCGCCGAACCGGCGTACGGCGATGGCGCGCGCTTTCCTGCAGCAGCGCCAGCCCCACCACCAAACGAACGGCCAGAAGATCGACGACCTCGGCGGGGTAGCGTTGCGCCCAGTAGTAGTGCTTGGCCGACGAACGCCAGCGCACAAAGCCGGTCCAGCCGTGCAGCCGGGTGAGTTCGCGGGTGAAGTAGGCCGACCAGTCGTCGGCGTCGATGCCCATCTCCTCCATGACGTGCACAACCGCGCTCTCGGCGTCCTGCACCCGATCGAGGATGCGGCGCACGTGCAGCCCGCGCAGAAACATGCGCGCATTGCGCCGCGCGATCTCGCTCCAGGCAGCGAACAGGCCGCGCTCGCGCCCGGGCATGCGCCAGGAAGACTGGTCTTCGTCGAAGAAATCCAGGCAGCTCTTGATCACCAGCTCGTCGAACTCGTCGGCCAGGCGGGTGCCCCACAGTGCATCGACCGCTTCGGGCAGCGTGCGCGCGTGCAGGCGCTGCTCCAGATCTGGCAGCAGCGCGGCAACGTCCACCGCCTGCGTGGAAGGCGGCTGGCCGTGCAGCGCGGCGTGGACGTCCTGCGCCCGCACGCGCGGCACCACCACATCGCGGTCATGCGCCAACCGCATCAGCGCCTGCAGCCAGCGTGGCCAGTCGATGCCCGGCACCGCGGGCAAGGCCTGCGAGCGTCGCGCGATCTCCTCGGTGAGGGTGTCCTGCCGCACCTTACCCTCGCGCTGCCAGTGCTGGTAGTTGCTGCGCGGCAGGAACATGCGCGCGTGGAACAGCTCCGCACCGCGGCGCACCGCCTGCTCGAAAGGCATGTGCTCGAGGCCGTAGAGCGGGTTGTGGTGAATGAAGTTGCGCATCGGCCAGAAAAACGGCACCGGCTCACCCGCCACGTAGGCGGTCGAGCGCACCCGCAGACGCTGCCCGAGGTTCAATGCATCCACCATGACCATCCTCCGATCGAACCCAACACCGCAACAGCGGCGAGCGCCAGCCACAGGGCAGCACCGCTGCGCGACAGGTCAACCGTGCCCGTTGCGCGCGGCCATTCGTCGCCGAACAGGCCGTGCTGCCACAGCACCCCGGCCGCCCAGCTCCACAAAAGCCACACCGCGAGCACCACAGCCGCCAGTCCCGCGGGAACCTGCTGCAGCACAGCGAGCATGGCGAAGAATCCGGGAAACGGCGGCGCCGCCAGTGCCGCGATCAGCGCCACCACAAACACGGCGGTCAGGCGCGGAAAGGCCGCGCCGATACGTCCGCGCAGTCCGAGATATGCCCCTCCGAGGCGGCGGCTCAGACTGCAGCCGAGAATCATCAATACCGCAGCGGGAATTGTCACCGCCAGGGCCACGAGCACGAGTACCACACCACTCATGCCATGCAGCCAGGCCAGCCACACCAGCGGCCAGGCCGAGGTGGCCTGCAGCCGTGCCCAGATAAACACCTCGCGCACCGCGAGCAGCCGCCAAGCATAGAGCAGCGCGGTGAACGCCGCGAGGACCTCCAGCGCGGTAGCCAGCGGCGCGGGTGGCGCGGTCGCCTGACCGAGCAGCAGTGCGCCCGCTGCGGGTAAAGCCAGCAGCACCGGGACGCGCAGCCACACGGGCAGCGCCTGGAGCACGGCATTGACCAACAGGCTCAGGGGAAACAGCGGCAGCAGGATCAAGGCAAGGAGAAGTGCGATCATGGCGGTTCAGACCCAGCGCAGCCAGATATTCACCCGCTTGCTTGCGGCCAGCGCGCCGCGTGCCAGTTGGGCGTAAACGTCGGGCACGTAGAACTCTCGCGAAAACAGGGTGTAGAGATTGAGGTAGATGGCGTTCCACAGCGTGCCTGGCTTCCCCTCCAATTCGAGCGACTGGGCATAAAAAGTCACCAGCCAGGCGCCGACCAGCACCACGGTGAGGAACACCACCAGGACGTCGAAAGCCAGGACGTTGATGCCCGCCGCGGCATAGATGGCGTCGCGCAGCACCGGATCCGGGTAGAGGAAGGTCTCGAACGCATGCGCGATCAGGGTGTAGCCTACCACCACGATGAAGAAGGACAGAAGGATCATGGTCATCGAGCGCCAGGGGTTCTCGCTGGGCAGCTTGTGAATGGAGAAGAACACCTGCGCGCCGGTGACCCAGCCGAAGAACAGCAGCACCACCGCGCCCTGCTTGCGGTAGAAGTCCTCCGCCACCAGCCAGTGCGACAGGCCCAGCATCAGCGCCGGCACCAGCACGGTGATGAGCGCAGCCAACAGCCATGGCACCTTCACCGCACGCAGCGGACGGCGCTCGACCACGAAGGTGTAGATGTCGTCGGGCGGCACGCCATCGTCGCGGCGGGTGTCGCCGATCACATTGCCCGCGTTTAGAAACAGCGTAGCTTTGAACAGCCCGTGTGCGATGAGGTGATAGACGGCGAGCGAAAATGCGCCCAGCCCGCATTCCATGATCATGAAGCCCATCTGCCCCATGGTGGAATAGCCCAGGGATTTTTTGACGTCGTTCTGCGTCAGCATCAGCGCCGAGCCGATCAGCGCCGTCACCACCCCGACGACGAAGGCGAGGTGCAGCGCCTCGGGCGCGTGGATAAACACCGGAGCGAAGCGATTTAACAGGAATCCCCCGGCGTTGACGATGCCCGCATGCATCAGCGCCGACACCGGTGTGGGGCCGTCCATGGTGTAAGGTAGCCAGGTATGCAACAGGAACTGGGCCGAGCGGGCAAACGCCGCCAGCGCCAGCAGCAGCGCCGCCAGCGGCACCACCGCCATCCCTCCGAGTTGCACGCCCGGATCGGCGCCGATCCGCGCGAACAGCTCCGGCAACTGCGCCGTGCCATAGCCATGCCACAACAGCAGCGCCGCGCCCACCAGCGGCAGATCGCCCACGCGATAGGTCAGGAACGTCCAGAAGGCATAGCGGCCGCTAGCCTTGCGGCTGGTGTCGAAGCCCAGCAGGAAGAACAGCAGCACCCCGATCAAAAACCAGGCGGTCAGCAGTGTGAGCAGATCGGCGGCGGTGACCATCAGCAGGATCACGGCCGTCATCAGGTCCAGCAGGGCGAAAAACCGTGCGTAGCCGGGCTCGTCGGCCATGTGGCGCACGGCGTAGACATGCACTATCAGGCTGATAGCTGCCACCAGAACCGCCATCGCCACGGCGAGATGGTCGAGCAGCAGAGCCGCTGGCCCGAACTGCGCCAGCGCCACCTCGGTCTGTGGCGCCCGCAGCACCGCTACCAGCAACGCCAGTGCGACCGCGCAGGTGGCAAAGAGCATGGCCACGCTGATGCGCGCTGCCCGTGCCCGGCGGCCGGCTCCGGCCAGCGGGGCGACGATCGCCGATAGCGCCGGCAGCGCCGGCAACGCCACGAGACACCAAGAGACCCACTGGTCCACGGCAGACACCTCCTCGCTCGATCGGGATGGCACACAATGTCGAAGCGGCCAGCGGCCCCCTCTTCCCGTCAGCCCCGGCTGGCTGCCGACGACCGGTCGTAACACCCTAAGGGATGGATTGAATAAGAAAAAATTTGATTTTCTTATTCAAAACCTAAGGCGAACTGATATATCATCCTTGGCGACCGCCCGCTCTGCAAACTCGTTTTTATCCAAGCGCTCTCCCATGAACAAATACGTCGGACTCGATCAGGACAGGCACGGCATCACCCAGCTCGGGCGCATCGTGCTCGATGCGCGCGTGTTCGGTCTCATCCCCGAGACGCAAGACTGCGCGGGTTGGAGCATTGGCCAGATGCAGGTGCTAAAGAACAGGGTGGAGCAGCTCTGGGATCAGTACGGCAATCTGCCCAGCGCGCTGCCGCCGGAGTTGGCCGAGCGCCACAACCGCGTCTATGCCGAGGCCATCGCCCGCGCCAAGGCGCGTGGCTGGGACGCCGAGCTGTCGGAGGAGGAATAACCGCGGCCGGCAGCGGGTGGGACATCGATATGATCTTGTCGTCGAGGCCCGGAAAGCGGCGCTGGTAACCTTGGACTGGAACGCTTCGTGCGAGGCATGTCCTCGGGCTTGCCCCGAGGATGGACACCGGTTCGCGTGACGAAAACGCCTGTGATCGCCAGAATATCCAGAACATAGCGTCGGAGGTCGCTGCGAAAAGGGCGGCATTGCCCATCCGCGACCGCGCGGGCGGCGGATGCCGCCCGCGTTTCCGCGATCAGGCCGCGCGGACCGTGTGCAGGAACGTTTCGACTTCCGTTTTCAGGCGGGTGCTTTCGGTGGACAGCATCTGCGCCGATGACAGGACCTGGCTCGAAGCCGAGCCGGTTTCGCCGGCGCCGCGGCTCACTTCGGTGATGCTGGAGGCGACCTCGCCGCTGCGCTGGGCCGCGTGCTGGACGTTACGGGAGATCTCCTGCGTGGCCGCGCCCTGCTCTTCGACCGCGGCGGCGATCGTCGAGGAAATTTCGGAAATCAGCTTGATGGTGGTGCCGATTTCGCGGATCGCCGCCACCGAGTCCCGGGTCGCGGACTGCATGCCCGCGATCTGCGTGCCGATCTCGTCGGTTGCTTTCGCGGTCTGCGCCGCCAGCGCCTTGACTTCCGAGGCGACCACCGCGAAGCCGCGGCCGGCATCGCCGGCCCGCGCCGCCTCGATGGTGGCGTTAAGCGCCAGCAGGTTGGTCTGCTCGGCGACGGCAGTGATCAGCTTGACGACATCGCCGATCCGGGCCGCCGCCTGCGACAGCTCCGCGATGCTGGTGTCGGTTTTTTCAGCCTGCCTGACGGCGTCGCCGGCGACGCGGCTCGCCTCCTGGACCTGCCGGCTGATCTCATGAACGGAGGAGGTAATTTCCTCGGTGGCGCTGGCGACCGACTGCACGTTGGAGGAAACTTCCTGCGAGGCAGCGGCCGCTTCGCCGGATGTCCGGCCGGTGGCCTCTGCCGTTGTCGTCAGGGTGTTGGCGGCTGCCTCGAGTTCGGTCGAGGACGACGACAGCGAGCCCACCAGTTCGCCGATCATCGATTCGAACTGGCCGGTGATGGTATCGACGCGCTGGGCGCGCCGGAGTTTGGCGTCGGCGTCATGCGCCGCGGCTTCGTCGGCGGCCTTCTTGGCGATCAGCGCGGTTTTGAAGACCTGAAGCGCGTCGGCCATCGTGCCGACTTCGGTCTTTTCGCCCTGGTGCGGAACGGCGGCGGAAAGATCTCCGGCGCCCAGTTTCCGCATCGGCGCGACGATCGAGGCGATCGCGCGCGAGATGTCGCGCACCAGGTAGATTCCGATGCCGATGCCGATGATCAGCGCCAAAGACGCGATGACGACCACGATCGTGAACGCCGAGTTGTAGCTTCGGCTGGCCGCGTGGCCGGCGGCGTCGGCTCCCTTGTTGTTGAGTTCGATAGCCTTGCGCAAGGTTTCATCGGCCTTAAGTCCGATCTGATTGACCTTAGCGTTGTTGACATCGAGGCGGGCGTTGACGTCGCCCTTCCGCGATACGGCAAGCAGATCCCGAACGCCCGCGACATAGGACGCCCATTGCTCGGAAAACTCGTTGTATATCCGCCCTTCTTCGGGAGAAGTCATCATGGCCTCGTAGGCCTTGCGGGTCTTGTTAATGGCCTGTCCGACGGTATCCAGCGTTTTCTCGGCGGCGTCTTTGCCGGCGGCGTCGGCAGCGAGCAGGTGGGAGTGGACCGCGATTTCGTAGGTCATGGTATTCGCGCGCAGCTCGCCGAGTTCGCGGACGCTGGGAAGCCAGTTGGTCCGGATGTCGGTCGCGTTGGCATGGATGGATTCCATTTCAAGCAAGGACAGTACGCCCATTCCGGCCATGGCCAGCAGGAGAAACGAGATGATGGAGATGATCTTGGCGCGAATTGATAGGCGGGAAAGCATCATTCTGATCCTTGGGTTTTCTAACCCGATTTTGCCGAGTTGAACGTCAAGGGGCGTCTGACTGGGCAGGAGCGCGCGAAGCGCGGAAATATGGAAGTTCCAGTCGAAGGCCGCTGCCCGCTGCGGGGTACCGGGATTCGCGCTCATATCATGAACAAGTTAAGTGAAATGTTCGTAAACAAAGTGTAGGCCGCGCGCTTTTAAATCATGCGTTGCACACGTAGAACGTGCGCGGAACGCATGTTCCATATCGTGGGCGGCCGGTTGTCGGCGTCCGCACGCCAATCGACGGGAGATCCGCGACGCGCTGGAGTGTCTCTCAATCGGAGCGGTGACGACACAGCACAAGGCCGTTCGACGCTGTTCGTCAGGGTTGGCAGTAAGGCGGTCTCACACCTTCGCTTCAAGCACCAGATTGAAGGGCGTCTCCGCGGCGCGGCGAACGCGGGAGAAACCGCTCTTTTTGGCCACCTCGCTGAGCCGCGCTTCACCGGCCTGCGCGCCGAGCGCGAGGCCGACTTCCTGCGCCAGCGACGCCGGCGTGCAGACCATGGTGGAAGCCGCATAGAACAACCGGCCGACCGGATTGAGGTTGTCTTCCAGCTTGTCGTTGGCGAACGGCTCGACCAGCATGCAGGTGCCGTCTTTGGCCAAGGCCTCCCTGACGTGGCTGAGGGCGCCGACAGGGTCGCCCATGTCGTGCAGGCAATCGAAGAAGCACACCAGATCGTAGTCATTCGCCGGATAAGTCTTGGCGGTGGCGACGGCGAAGGTGACGCGTTCGCTCACACCCTCGCTGGCTGCGGCCGCTTGCGCTGCGGCGATCGAAGCCGGATGCGTGTCGAAACCGAAGAAATGCGAATTCGGATAAGCCTTGGCCATCAGCAGCGTCGAAATGCCATGGCCGCAACCGATATCGGCGACCTTGGCGCCGCGCTCCAGCTTGGCAACCACGCCATCGAGCGCGGGCAACCATTCCTGCACCAGATGATGTTTGTAGGTCGTACGGAAGAAGCGGGCGGTGCCGCAGAACAGGCATTCGGCGCGGTCGTTCCAGCCGACACCCTTGCCGCTCTTGAAGGCATTCGAGATCTTCGGCTCATCGAGCATGATCGCCGCCATCATGTCGCCGATTGCGCCCATGAACACCGGGCTGTCTTCGTCGGCGAACACCATCGCCTGTTCCGGTTGCATCGAGAATGTCTTCGTCGTTGCGTCATACTCGACGTAGCCAGATGCGGCCTGCGCCGACAGCCATTCGCGCACGTAACGTTCGGTGGTGCCGGTGGCTTGCGCCAGTTCGTCCGGCGTCATCGGCCCTTTGCCGGCCAGCGCCTTGTAAAGCCCGAGGCGGTCGCCGGTCCGGATCAGCGCGGCGTTGGCGGCGGCGCCGATGTCGCTGACCATCTTGCCCATGAATTGATGCAGGCGATCCATATTCACGTCCATGAAAGCCTCCTGTGAGGGTTCATTGGTGAGGATGCATCATGTGAAGTCGGAGGGAGCCGGCGTCTCCAGCGGCGCGATCATGCCCGGGGGAATGGCCGCGGCGTCAGAGGGAGCGACAACGCCGGATGACGAACGGAGTCCCTCGGTCGCAAGTCTCGATCGTCAGTCATTGTACGCCGCGGGAGGTTCAATGCCGACGTAAAAATTTCGCGACCAGCTCGACATGCGGCGAATGCCGGAACTGGTCGACGGGGGTCACGGTTTCGAGCCGGTAGCCGCCATCGATCAGGATACGCGCGTCGCGGGCGAATGTCGCGACGTTGCACGACACTGCAACAATGACGGGAATCCTGCTGGCGGCGAGTTGCTTGCTTTGCTCTTGAGCGCCCTGCCGCGGCGGATCGAATACCGCGACGTCGGTGTCTCGAAGTTCCTGCGTCAGCAGCGGGCGGCGGAACAGATCGCGGGCCTCGGCCTTGACCGGCTTTAGGCCGGTGGCGCTGGCAGCCGCCTTTTGCAGTGCCGTCACCGCCGTCGCATCGCTGTCGAAGGCGGCGACCCGCGCCCCGGCCGCAAGCCGCAGCGCGAACGGGCCGACGCCGCAGAACAGGTCGGCGATATGCCTGGCCTTGCCGCAATGCGCAGCCACCAGCGCCGCCAGCGCTTCCTCGCCGGCGACGGTCGCCTGCAGGAACGAGCCCGGCGGCAGCACGAGCCGGGCGGCGCCGATGCCGATCACCGGCGGCGCACGCATCAGCACCAGTTCGCCGTGACGGGTCAGCCGCGCCAGCCGGTGCGCCTCGGCGACGCGCGACAGTGTCGCGATCAGCGCGGCAGACAGCGGTCCGGAGCCGCGGACGTCGACATCGAGGCCATTGTCGGCGGCGGTCACCTGGATGTCGAGCGGCTTGTTCGCAGGCTTCAGCACATCGGCCAGAGCGCGCGCCGCATCGAGCGCGCCGTGCAGGGCGGGATCGAGAATCGGGCAGGCGTCGATGGGCACGATGGCACGGCTGTTCGGCGCGGCGAATCCGACGTGCAGCCCGCCGTCCTCGCCGCGCCGGGCATGGACGGTAATCCGCCGTCGTCCCGCGCCGTGCGCGTCGATCAGATCGGTCACCTCGCAACCGATGCCGGCCTGCGCCAGCGTGTCGATCACGATCTGCCGCTTCCAGGCGCGGTAGGCCTCCGGCTGCCAGTGCTGGATGGCGCAGCCGCCGCAGAAACCGAAATGCAGACAGAACGGCGCGATCCGCTCGGGGCTCGGCGTTGCGACAAGGAGGAGACGCGCGCGGTCGGGACGGCCCGCGAGCGGCTCGACCTCCACGGTTTCGCCGCCGAGCGCGTAGGGGACGAAAACGTTGCCGCCACCCGTCAGCGCGACGCCGTCGCCACGATGGCCGACATGATCGATGGTCAGGTGTTTGGTCATGCGGTGCGCGAGTTCTGGAAGAGAGACGTCGTCATTGCGAGGAGCACTTGCGACGAAGCAATCCAGATTTTTGCTACAACAATCTGGATTGCTTCGCTGGCGCTCGTAATGACGGCAATGTGTTCAGCCACGACAGGCCCCGAGGAAGAATTCGATGTTGCCGTCACCGCCGGTGATTTGGGAGGGGAAGACGTCGATATCGGTGCATCCGAGCGTCGCCGCGAAGGCGGCGATGTCATCGCAGACTGCCCGATGCACCGCCGCGTCGCGGACGATGCCCTTCTTGATCGCGGCGCGCGGCGCCTCGAATTGCGGCTTGATCAGCGCCAGCAGATGCATCGGCGCCGCCGCCAGCGCCAGCGCGACCGGCAGAATGGCCTTCAGCGAAATGAAGCTCGCATCCATCACCACCACGTCCGGCCGCTGCGGCAGCCGCTTGCCTTCGAACGAGCGGATGTCGGTGGACTCCATTGACACCACGCGGGGATGGCCGCGCAGGCTCGGATGCAGTTGATCGCGGCCGACATCGACCGCGAAGACCAGGCTCGCGCCGCCCGCGAGCAGCACCTCGGTGAAGCCGCCGGTCGAGGCGCCGACATCGAGACAGACATGGTTCTCGATCTCGATCGGATAGCGTTCAAGCGCGCCGGCAAGCTTCACGCCGCCGCGCGACACGTAGGGGTGCGCAGGTTGAGCTTCGAGCGTGGTATCGACGGGAATCGTTTCGGAGACTTTGGTCACAGCCTTGCCGTTGGCGGTGACGAGCCCGGCCTCGATCGCAGCCTGCGCCCGCGCCCGGCTCTCGAACAGGCCGCGCTCGACCAGCAGCACGTCGGCGCGTTTGCGGGGAGAGGGCATGGTGCTGTCATCCAGGTATTTCAGTGCGTCATGCGCGGACTTGATCCGCGCATCCCTCCCTATTCGAAAGATGGATTGCCGGGCATAGGCAAGCGGAAGCGACGCCGTTCTTCGAACGGCTATGCCCGGTAATGACGAACAGATTCACGCCAGCTTGACGGTCTCGGTGTTGACGTCCTTGCCGATCGCCTCGAACACCTTGGCGACGATGCCCCTGGCATCGAGCCCGGCGCTGGCGTACATCGCATTCGGCGTGTCGTGGTCGAGAAACTCGTCCGGCAGCACCATCGCGCGCACGCGCACCAGGCCGCTGTCCAGCGCGCCCTGTTCCGCCAGCGTCTGCATCACATGGGAGCCGAAGCCGCCGATCGAGCCTTCCTCGATCGTGATCAGAACGTCGTGGTCGCGCGCGAGCTTCAGCACCAGATCGACGTCGAGCGGCTTCATGAAGCGGGCGTCGGCGATGGTGGTGGACAGGCCGTGCGCGGCAAGCTCGTCGGCCGCTTTCTCACAGTCGGCAAGGCGGGTGCCCAGCGACAACAGCGCGACCTTGCTGCCGTGGCGGACGATGCGGCCCTTGCCTATGGGAAGTGGAACGCCGACCTCGGGCATTTCGACGCCGCGGCCTTCGCCGCGCGGATAGCGCACCGCGCTCGGGCGGTCGTTGATCGCAACCTGCGTTGCGACCATGTGCACCAGTTCGGCCTCGTCGGAGGCGGCCATGATGACGAAGTTCGGCAGGCAGCCGAGATAGGCGTTGTCGAACGAGCCCGCATGGGTCGCGCCGTCGGCACCGACGAGGCCGGCGCGGTCGATGGCGAAGCGAACCGGCAGCGACTGGATCGCCACGTCGTGCACGATCTGATCGTAGCCGCGTTGCAGGAAGGTCGAATAGATCGCGCAGAACGGCTTGAAGCCCTCGGTGGCGAGGCCGGCGGCGAAGGTCACCGCGTGCTGTTCGGCGATGCCGACGTCGAAAGTGCGCTTCGGAAACGCCTTGTTGAAGATGTCGACGCCGGTGCCGGACGGCATCGCCGCGGTGATGGCGACGATCTTGTCGTCCTTCTCGGCTTCCTTGACGAGACTCTGGCCGAATACGTTCTGGTAGGCGGGCGCGTTCGGCTTGGACTTGGATTGCGCGCCGGTGGAGACGTCGAACTTGACCACCGCGTGATACTTGTCGGCGGCGGCCTCCGCCGGACCGTAGCCCTTGCCCTTTTGCGTTACGACGTGAAGCAGGATCGGGCCGTTCGCCATGTCGCGGACGTTCTTCAGCACCGGCAGCAGGTGATCGAGGTTATGGCCGTCGATCGGGCCGACGTAGTAGAATCCGAGCTCCTCGAACAGCGTGCCGCTATTGACCATGAAGCCGCGCGAATATTCCTCGACGCGCTCGGCGCGGTCGGCGATCATTTTCGGCAGGTGCTTGCCGAGCTGCTTGGCGGCCTCGCGCAGCGAGCGGTAGGTCTTGCCGGAATAAAGCCGCGACAGGTAGGCCGACATGGCGCCGACCGGCGGTGCGATCGACATGTCGTTGTCGTTGAGAATGACGATCAGCCGCGAATTCATCGCGCCGGCGTTGTTCATCGCTTCATAAGCCATGCCCGCGGACATCGCGCCATCGCCGATCACGGCGATGACGTTGTTCTTGGCGCCGGAGAGGTCGCGCGCCACCGCCATGCCGAGGCTGGCCGAGATCGAGGTCGAGGAGTGCGCGGCGCCGAAAGGGTCGTAGTCGCTCTCGGTGCGCTTGGTGAATCCGGATAGTCCGCCGCCGGTGCGCAGCGTGCGGATGCGGTCGCGGCGGCCGGTCAGGATCTTGTGCGGGTAGGCCTGGTGGCCGACGTCCCAGATCAGCCGGTCGCGCGGGGTGTCGAAGATGTAGTGGATCGCCGTGGTCAGTTCGACCACGCCGAGACCGGCGCCGAAATGCCCTCCCGTCACCGACACCGCATCGATGGTCTCCTTGCGCAACTCGTCCGCAACCTGCCGGAGTTGCTCGACCCTGAGCTTGCGCAAGTCGGCGGGGGTGCGGATGGTGTCGAGAAGCGGGGTCTTACTGAAATCGGTCACTGCGACATTCCAATTTTGCATGTCCGGGAGCCTCGAACGGTGATCGGACGCCAGCGCCACCGCGCAGCAGACGCCCATCGATCGCAAAACCTCCCGGGCTGGGAAGCTTGAGTCCGAAGTTTGGCTGATGCTCCGGCCGAGAACTGATAGAAGTCACTATTTATCGTGTCACCCGGTTCAATCATTTTTTGCAAGCTGCCTGAAGCGCTTACCGCCGCTTGAGCGCCGGCTGCGGAGCGGGTTCGGCAGCGCATAGTTCCAGAAGCGTTTATACCAAACCCGCAGCCAAAGCCAACGGGCAGGCCTTCTACTTGAGGCAACCCTTCCACTTAAGTAGGGACGGCTCTGCCGAAGGTTCAAGGCTTTCCGGAAGCCGGCCTGCCGGAAATCGGAACATTAACGCGGTCGAGGGGCTGAAGTTCAGCCCTGGAAACCGCTATCGGACGACAATCAATGACAATTAGTTCAGGGACACTTAATTAGTGATGTCGTTAACAATGTCGTTCCGGATGACCGGAGGGCGGACCACGCAGCGATCGGCCGGAGCAACTGCGGCGCGGGGTGACGCTTTATTGCACGTCGAGCGGTTCCGTGCCCGTAACCTGGCCGGAAGCGTCGGTGGTGATCTTCTCCACCCGCGCTTCGGCCTGGCGCAACAGTTCCTCGCACCGCCGCTTCAGCGCTTCGCCGCGTTCATAGATCGCGACCGATTCCTCAAGCGGGACCTTGCCGTCCTCCAGGCGCTTGACGATGGATTCGAGCTCCTCGATGGCATGCTCGAAGGAAAGTGTCTTCACGTCGGCAAGGGCATCTTCGGCCATCTGAGTTTTCCGGAATCGATTGCTTGCACGGGGTCATGAGGCGGTTTTTCGGGCATCACGCGACAGAATGTCACGCGCCCATCAATGCGGTGACATGCGCGGCCACCGACGCCTGCAACCCCTGCAAATCATAGCCGCCCTCGAGCACCGAGACAATTCGGCCTCCCGCGCTGGCGTTGGCAACATCCATCAATTTGCGGGTCACCCATCCGAAATCGCTCGCGCCAAGAACGAGACTTGCCAGAGGATCGCGACTGTGGGCGTCGAAGCCCGCGGAGATGATGAGGAGTTCGGGGGCGAATTTCCTGAGCCGGGGCAGAATCAGGTCCTCGAACGCGGCACGAAATTTGGCCCCGCCATCGCCCGCCGCCAGCGGTGCGTTGACGATGGTGTCGTGATCGCCGCGCTCGCTGGCGGCGCCGCTGCCGGGGAATAGCGGCATCTGATGCGTCGAGCAGTACATTACCGTTCGGTCGGCCCAGAAGATATCCTGCGTGCCGTTGCCGTGATGCACATCGAAGTCGACCACGGCCACGCGGCCGATCCCGTGCTTGCGCTGGGCGTGGCGCGCCGCGATCGCCGCCTGGTCGAAAAAGCAGAAGCCCATCGCTCTGCCGGTCTCGGCATGATGTCCCGGCGGGCGCGTGGCGACGAACGCGTTGCTTGCGTTGCCGGCGATGACGGCCTCGGTCGCCGCGATTGCGCCGCCGACGCCGCGCATCACCGCCTCCCATGTCCCCGGCGACATCGAGGTGTCGCTGTCGAGATAGACCAGACCGTCCGACGGCGCGATATGCCGGAGTTCGCCGATATAGTGCTCGTTGTGACAGAGTGCGACCGAATCCAGCGATCCTTCCGGCGCCTCGCCGCGCGCCAGACTTTTGAAACGATCCTCGGCCAGCACCTCATCGATGGCGCGAATCCGGTCCGCCCGCTCCGGGTGGCCGGGCGGCGTCAGATGATCGAGACTGGCGCGATGCGTGAGAACGAGAGTTGTCATGCCATATCCTGACCGCCGCGCTGGCATCGCGCGCGGCGGCGAAGGGTCAATCTACCCGGTTGCGCGAGGTTCCGAAAGGGTGCCATGTGCTCCCGCGCCGAGGCTGTCATTCCTTCTTGCGCGTGAAAAAGGCCTGGAACGCGGCGATCGCTTCCTCCGAGCGCAGCCGCTCGGCGAACAGGTGACTTTCCTGGTCGATCCGGCGCGTCAGCTCCTCCGGCGGCGGTTTCAAAAGCTTGCGCGAAAGGGCGACGGCTTCTGCCGGCAGCGTGCAAATCTCGCGGGCGACTTTTCCGGCCTCGGCCTCGGTGTGACCCGGCGCGACCACGGTATTGACGAAACCCGCCTCGCGGGCCTCGTCCGCGCTGAGCGTGCGGCCCATTACCAGCATGGCGAAGGCGCGCTGATGCCCCATGGTCCGCGGCGCCAGCAGACTGGACGCGCCTTCCGGCACCAGACCGAGATGAATGAAGGGCGTCGAGAACGTCGCCGTCCTGCCGGCGAGGACGTGGTCGCAGTGGAACAGCATTGTGGTGCCGATGCCGATGGCGATGCCGTCCACCGCTGCGACCAGCGGCTTGGTATTGTGCGCCAGCGAGTAAAGGAACGTTACGGCGTCGGAGGCGCGGGGCGCGCCGCCGC
The DNA here is from genome assembly GCF_036964665.1 of Nitrobacter sp. NHB1. Lineage (NCBI taxonomy): Bacteria > Pseudomonadati > Pseudomonadota > Alphaproteobacteria > Hyphomicrobiales > Nitrobacteraceae > Nitrobacter > Candidatus Nitrobacter laanbroekii. The sequence continues at coordinate 2,943,015 of NZ_JBAMDA010000001.1, read as the reverse complement.
CGGACGTGCCGTCGTTCAGGAAGTCGTCGAGGTCGTTGCCCGCCGTGAACACGCCCGCGCCGCCGGCGATGACGATGCAGCGGATCGCCGGATCGTTTTGCGCGCTGTCGATCGCGTCGCTCATCGCGCGATACATCTCCCGGGTGATCGCGTTCTTCTTCTCAAGGCGCCGCATGGTGATGACGCGGATGGCGTCGGCGTCACTGACGATGAGATGACCGGTCATGACGTACTCGCTGTCCCGTGTGCGCGATTCAAGAGAGCAAAACCGCGTCGGCGCCGTTCACGGCATCGGCGCCGTCGATCACGGTGCGCTCCAGCGCTGGTGCCTGCACCGCGATGTTTTCGGCGAAGAAGCGTGCCAGCGTGACAAAACGCCGACAATCGCCGAACTCGTCGCCGAGATCGCGCGCCGCGAGCGCTTCTTGCGCGAGTTTGCATCCGCCGAGCGTCGATCCGAACAGCTGCAGATACGGGGTCGCGCCGGCCAGCGCATCGTTCGGCGACGACGTCAGCCGCTCCAGCAGCCATCTGCTGGCGCGTTCGAGCGACCTGAGCGCGTCGTGCAGTTTCGCGCCCGTGGTGCCGAACGCGGGGTCGTTCGAGGCTTCCACACGCTTGACGGTCTTCGACAGTTCGTCGAGCAGCGCCCACACCGCCGCGCCGCCGTCGCCGCCGAGTTTCCGCGTCACAAGGTCGATCGACTGAATGCCGTTGGTGCCCTCATAGATCGAGGTGATGCGCGCGTCGCGATAATGCTGCGCCGCGCCGGTCTCCTCGATAAAGCCCATGCCGCCGTGAACCTGAATACCGAGAGAAGCGACCTCGTTGCCGATGTCGGTCGAGAACGCCTTTGCGACCGGCGTCAGCAGCGCGCCGCGGGCGGCGGCGGCTGCGCGCACGTCAGGATCGGTGGCGCGCGCCGCCACATCGAGCGCGACGGCCGTGGCGTAGCTGATGGTGCGGGCGGCGGCGGTGAGCGCGCGCATCTGCATCAGCATGCGCTTGACGTCGGGATGAACGATGATGGCGTCCATGCCGTCGCCGGATTTGCCGACCGCGCGGCCCTGCTTGCGCTCCCGCGCATAGGCCAGCGCCCGCTGGTAGGCGCGTTCGGCGACACCGACGCCCTCGAGTCCGACACCGAGCCGGGCCTGATTCATCATCGTGAACATGCACTGCATGCCGCGATTTTCCTCGCCGATCAGGTAGCCGACGGCGCCACCGTCGTCGCCCATGGTCATGGTGCAGGTCGGCGAGGCGTGGATGCCGAGCTTGTGCTCGATGCCGCTGGCGTGGATGTCGTTACGCGCGCCGAGCGAGCCGTCCGCGTTGACGAGAAATTTCGAAATCAGGAACAGGGAAATTCCCCTGGTGCCCGCCGGCGCATCGGGCAGGCGCGCGAGCACGAAATGCACGATGTTGCCGGTCATGTCGTGGTCGCCATAGGTGATGAAGATCTTGGTGCCGAAGATGCGATAGCTGCCGTCGGGTGCGCGTTCGGCCCGGCTGCGTAAGCTGCCGACATCCGAGCCCGCTTGCGGCTCGGTCAGTTGCATCGTGCCGGTCCATTCGCCGGACACCATCTTTTCGAGATAGATTGTCTTCAGCGCGTCGCTGCCATGGGCGGCGAGCGCCTCGATCGCGCTGAGCGTCAGCAGCGGGCATAGACCGAACGCGATATTCGACGCGCTCCAGATCTCTGTGCAGGCGGCGTTGATTGCGAGCGGCAATCCCTGTCCGCCAAAATCCTCCGGCCCCGAGACGGCGTTCCAGCCCGCCGCCGTCCAGCGCCTGTAGGCATCGGCCCAGCCCGGCGCGGTCGTGACGCGGCCGTCCTGCAGCCTGGCGCCGTGCTGGTCGCCAGTACGGTCGAGCGGCGCCAGCACCTCGCTCGCGAACCGGCCGGCTTCCTCCAGCACCGCCGCCGTGATCCCGGTATCGTAGTCGCCGTAGTGGCCGGCCTCGACCGCGGCCTTCAGCCCGGCGCCATGGTTGAGAGCAAGGAGCATGTCGCCGATCGGTGCGCGATAGGTCATCATGGTGCCTCGCGAGCAATGGTCTGACAGGGTAGGTCCCTCCTGTCATATTTACATATAAATATGAACTATGAGCCCACTTCCTGCGAACCGGGCGGCCCTCAACTCTTTCAGGCAAGTGCGGCGATGCCGCCCGGCCTCAAGGTCGGTTCCGGCCGGGCTACCATTCCAGACCGGACAACTCGGCGCAGGTTTGAAGCGGGCCAAACCGCCTTCGGGCGTCTCTAGCCGGTTGAAAAAACAGGGCTCTCTCTATAGACCGTCGAGGCCCGAGGAATCCGCGACACCACGTTCCGCGCCTTCCGGGCCGTTGGGGCGTAGCCAAGCGGTAAGGCAGGGGATTTTGATTCCCCCATGCGGAGGTTCGATTCCTCCCGCCCCAGCCAGTCAGTCGTGCTCTCGGCCAAGCTCTCCAAGAACCGCGAGAATGGACCGGAAATCTCGGCTTTTCGCGCATTCAATTTTGTCTCCGGACACCCGGTTCGTGTGGCACGCAAGTTCGTATGGCGCTATCCGGGATAGTCCGGGATTTGCCGGTAACCCGTGGGAAGTTGCTGCCGAGCGGAATACCGACGTCGCAAAACCTGGTGCCAGATATTAAGAGGGTCAGCCAGCAGACCGGCCCCGGCCTGCCGACACCGGTTAATCTGCTCGATCCGGGCAAGCATCTGAGCCCCGCGCAGCATGCGCTGGTGTTTGCCCTTCTGCCGCAGTTTCTGGTGAGCGTCGCCCCGCAAATCACTTTCGTTCTGGCGACGGTCAACTTTGCCAGGCCGGCAACGGATTCCTGGCTTGCGCCGGTCAAGGCCGACTACGCGTTCATGCACAAGAACGACGGCAGCAACTATCTGGGCATTCTGGCGGTGACCACCGACCGCGACGTGTCCAGGTTACAGCGAACCATCGATGACCAGATCGTCTCTGGATCGAACAATGCCGGACTGTTCATCTCCGAATCTTTATTCATGGAGAATGTCATCATTCCGGTTCTGGAGAGGGCCTATCCACACGCGGGAAAGTCGAATTTCTACTGGACCGGACGCGAGATCAAGGCACACCGATCGTTCGGAGCCGGGTCGGTCAAGAAGGGTGCCATCACCTACCATCCGAAGATCAACTCTTTCGACCTGACGCTTGTCGGTGGGACTCTCGATACATCGCTGTCCGGGGACTGCGATCTGAAAGCTGGAATCCACATGAGCTACAACGCCAGCTCCAGCAATTCGTCGCGGTTCGGCCAGTAACCCGCTTGGCGATGGCACTTCCCTTTCTGGCAATTTCGCTGCCTGGCAACTGACCACCGGTGCGGACGGAGAAAATGTCAATGTGCTGGTGCCTGCAAGCTCGGGCACGTTCATCTTCGGCGGCAAGAACTATGATCTGACCGGCGTGACCGCCACGGCACAGTATCATCTCAATGTGATCCCACCGAATGCACCTCCCACCAAGCCGACAAAAACCGGCACCAAGCACAATATCGTCGTCAGTGACCAGGCGCCCGGTCCCAACGTTTCCCCGGTCTCTGTCGTTTTTATCGATGTTCCGGCAGCGACTTCGGCCAAATGGCCGAGCGGAATGTCAGTAGAGGCGGTGAAGAGGCTTCTCCTCGCCGCCATGGGGATCTACCTCAATGCCAACATAAAGGACTTCACACAGAATATAGCGTTTTCGAGCGAAGCATGTCCTTGGGCTTGACCCGAGGATGGATACCGGTTCGCGCAAAGAAAACGCGTCAAATCAAAATCATAGAGCCCCGCTTCTAGCTAGCCGCGAGAAACCTCAGCGCGGGCCGACCTGCCCGCGATGACGCAAGAAATGATCGGCCAGCACGCAGGCGACCATGGCCTCGCCCACCGGCACCGCGCGGATGCCGACGCAAGGGTCGTGGCGACCCTTGGTGAGAATATCGGTGTCTGCGCCGTTGCGATCGACGGTCTTGCGCGGCGACAGGATCGACGAGGTCGGCTTCACCGCGAACCGCGCCACGACCGGCTGGCCGGTCGAGATGCCGCCGAGAATGCCGCCGGCGTGGTTGGACAGAAACACAGGGCCGTTGTTGCCCATATTGGACGAAGAACTGCGCATCTCGTCGGCATTGTCCTCGCCGGACAATTCCGCAGCGCCGAAGCCGGCGCCGATCTCGACGCCCTTGACCGCGTTGATGCTCATCAACGCCGCAGCGAGGTCGCCGTCGAGCTTGGCATAGATCGGCGCGCCAAGTCCCGCGGGCACCCCTTCGGCCACCACCTCGATCACGGCGCCGATCGACGAACCGCTCTTGCGGATGCCGTCGAGATAGCTCTCGAAGAACGCGGCCTTATCCTTGTCGGGACAGAAGAACGGATTCCTCGCGATCTCGTCCCAGTCCCATTTCTCGCGGTCGATTCTGTGCGGCCCCATCTGCACCAGCGCGCCGCGCACGGTCACGCCAGGCACGATCTTTCGCGCTATGGCGCCGGCAGCAACGCGCGTCGCGGTCTCGCGCGCCGAGGAGCGGCCACCGCCGCGATAGTCGCGCAGGCCGTATTTGGCTTCATAGGTGAAGTCGGCGTGGCCGGGGCGAAACTTGTCCTTGATGTCGGAGTAATCCTTCGAGCGCTGGTCGGTGTTCTCGATCAGCAGCGCGATCGGCGCGCCGGTGGTGACCTGCCCGCTCGCGGTTTCCATCACGCCGGACAGGATTTTAACCTGATCGGCCTCCTGCCGCTGCGTGGTGAAGCGCGACTGGCCGGGGCGACGGCGATCGAGATCGCGCTGGATCTCTTCAACCGTCAGGGCCAGCTGCGGCGGGCAGCCGTCGACCACGCAGCCGATCGCAACCCCGTGGCTCTCGCCAAAGGTCGTGACCCGGAACAGATGGCCGAAGGTATTGTGGGACATAAACAATCCGCAGCAGCGAAATCACTACTTCTCGTAGCGGCATGTTGCGAAAATCGCAACATTCGTCACCGCCGGGTTCGTCCAGGCTTGATCCGGGCATGACGGCGATCTTCATGCGGAACACATATCAGCTATGCTTCGCCAGACCGTCCTTGCCGAACACATACACCGCGCCCTGCTCTATCCGCAGGCTGGCGGCGGCTTGCGGCGTCTGAAGGCCGAGCACGACCATCAGCGCCCGCGCCGTGCCGCTATGCGCCACGGCGACGGTGCCCGACTTCAGCGAGCGATACCAGTCGCCCAACCGCGAAGTGGCCGAGGCGTAGCTTTCGCCGCCCGGCGGCGCCACGCTCCATTTGTCGACCTCGCGGGCCGCGAAGACATCGGGATGGGCGGCCTGCATCTGTGTCAGGGTCAGGCCTTCCCAGTGTCCGTAGCCGACTTCGCGCAGGCGGTCGTCGACCGAATAGTCATGCGGCGGCAGACTCAGCACGCCGCGCATCAATTCCATGGTTTTGCGCGCGCGGGACAGCGGGCTCGTGACGAAACCCAATCCAAAGGGGTCGCGGCCCTCGCGCGCAAACAGTTCGCGCAGAATATCGCCCGCCTTCACCGCCTCGGTACGGCCGAGATCGTTGAGCGGAATGTCCTGCAAGCCCTGGAAGCGGCCAACGGCGTTCCATTCGGTCTTGCCGTGGCGGATGTAGTAGATGGTGTGCATGTCAAGGGTAGTCGAGGTGGGCACGACGGCGAGAATTGATGCGCCGAGATATACACTATTTCGAGTTCAGCGAAATACGGGGCAGCGATGCAACGCTGACCCATATCGCATCCGGGACACGCGAGGCGGCGGCCCTCTTCCGCAGCCGGCGTTTTCAGGTCATCTTCCCGCCGCAGCATCATCACAACCGGAGGTTTGATCGAATGGCGACCGGAAGCATCACCACGGACGCGGGCCGGATCGCGTATCGGCAATCCGCCGGCACCGGAAGCGCCATCGTTCTGGTTCATGGCAACTCGGCGTCGTCGAAGGCTTTTGCACGACAACTGGATGGACATCTCGGCCGGACCCATCGCATGATTGCGTTCGACTTGCCGGGCCACGGCGAGTCCGACGATGCGGCCGATCCCGCCGCGACCTACACCCTGCCGGGCTATGCACGCGTGCTGCACGATATCGTCGCGCATCTTGACGCCACGGATGCGGTTTTCGTCGGCTGGAGCCTCGGCGGACATATCGTGCTGGAGGCCGCGCCCGACCTACCGCAGGCCAGGGGTTTTGCGATCTTCGGCACGCCGCCGTTTGGGTTTCCGCCCGCGGTCAAGCAGGCATTCCTGATGCATCCGGCGATGGCCTGCACCTTTTCGCGCGAGCTTTCCGAAAAGCAGGCGCGGGGCTATGTCGCCGCGGCCTTCAGACCCGGCGTCGCCGATCTGCCGGCTTTCATGATCGACGACGTGCTGCGAACGGACGGCCACGCTCGCAAGAATCTCGGCGCAAGCATCACGCCGGGCGGCTTTCGCGACGAGGTCGCGGTTATCGCCGGCCTGACCCGGCCGCTCGCGGTGCTGCACGGCGCAGAGGAGCAACTCATCAACGGCGATTACGTCAAGACGCTGGCGATGCCGACGCTGTGGCGCGGCGCCGTCCAGAGCATCTCTGGCGCCGGGCATATCCCGCAGTGGGAGCAGGCGGAAACCTTCAACACGCTGCTTGATGACTTCGCGCGTGACTGCGGACAACGCCGGAGCTAGAGCGTTTTCAAGCGAGCATGTCCTCGGGCTTGACCCGAGGATGGCTACCGGTTCGCGTCAAGAAAATGCGTCGAAACAAAAACTTAGAGCCCGCTTCTGATTCCACCAGAAGCGGAAAGACTCTAGAGATCCACCAGCCCCGCATCGCCGTTCTGCAGGGCGAAAGCCAGTATCGAGCCCTTCGCATTCCAAGCCAGCGCGGCGACAGGTGCAGCACCGTCGCGGCGGACGACAACCTTGGCGCCGTTGGTGAGCCGCACCATCAGGATGGTGCCGTTGTCGTAACCGGCGGCGAGGAAGTCCTGCGTCGGATGGCAAGCGACCGCGGTGACGCGCGCCTCCAACTGCGCCAGCATAGCCGGTTCCTTGTCCATCGGACCGTCTTTGCTGGCGAACGGCCATACCACCACCCGGTCCGCGCCGGACGTGGCCAGAAATTTTCCACCCATGCCCCATGACATGGATTTGACGCGGCTGGGATAGCCGGTCATCTGCATGTGCTGCGCATCCGCCAGCCGCCAGCCGTGCAGCGCCGACTCGTGCATGGTGGTGATGAGAAACCTGCTGTCAGGACTGAACGCGACGCCAAGGTGCGAACCGGCCCATTCCAGCCGCTCCGGCTTCGCCGTCATGTTCGGAAACCACAGCGACACGCCGTTGTAGTGCGCGAGCGCGAGCCGCAGGCCCTTCGGCGCGAACGCAAGTCCTCCGACGCTCGATGGCGCTTCGAGCGACTTGTCCTCACCCTTGAGCCCGCGCACGAACGCGGTCTTGCCGGCGGACCATGCAAGCGTGCCATCGGGATGGAGCGCGACGTTGTCGATCCAGCGGCGTTTTTCGTCGGTCACAAGAACCGACCTCTCGCCCTTCATATCAAGCGCGACAACCTTGCCGTCGTCGCCGCCGGTGACGATCCGCGTACCGTCCGAAACCGACGACAGGATCGCGCCGCCATGAACGGTCACCGCAATTTTCTCGCCGTCACCGGAAACAAGCGTGATCGTTTCCTCGTCCCCGACGAATGCGGCGCGATCGCCGATGAAGTACAGGGCTCCGACGGGCGTACCGATGGCTACGGGACGCACGCGCTCGCCGACCGAGGCGATGGAATTCTGCTGGGAAGCGTTGGATACGGTCATCACGCGGCGATGCAGTTCTGGAAGCCATCGCGGATCAGCGCTTCCGGCAATTCACGGCCAATGAAGACGAGACGGCTTTGGCGCTTCTCGTCCGGCTTCCATTCGCGCTGGCGGCTGCCCTCCAGCATCATGTGGACGCCTTGGAAGACGTAGCGATCGTCATCGCCGCTGAACGCCATAATACCCTTCGAGCGCAGGATCTTCTGCCCCTCCGCCGCCAGAAGCTCCTGTAGCCACGGCATGAACTTGTCCTGATCGAGCGGCTTGTCCGAATGCAGCGACAGCGACTGCATGTCCTCGTCGTGATAATGCTTCAACCCGTGATCATGCCCATGATTATGGTCGTCGTGATCGTGGTCGTGATGATCGTGGTCGTGATGATGATCGTGACCGTCATCCTTGAGGAAATCCGGCTCGAGTTCGAGGATACGGTCGAGGTCGAACGCGCCGCGTTCCAGAACATCCGATAGCGCCACCTGGCAGCGCTCGGTGCGATGCAGCTTGGCATAGGGATTGATGCCGCGAATCCGCGCTTCCACCTCGGCCAGTTCCGGCTTCGATACCAGGTCGGTCTTGTTCAAAACGATGACGTCGGCGAAGGCGATCTGGTTTTTGGCCTCGGGCGCATCCTTCAGCCGCTCGCTCAGCCACTTGGCGTCGGCCACCGCCACCACGGCATCGAGCCGCGCATTTTTCTGCACGTCCTCGTCGACGAAGAAGGTCTGCGCCACCGGCGCCGGATCGGCGAGGCCCGTGGTCTCCACGATGATGGCGTCGAACTTGCCCTTGCGCTTCATCAGTCCTTCGAGAATGCGCACGAGGTCGCCGCGCACCGTGCAGCAGACGCAGCCGTTGTTCATTTCGAACACTTCCTCGTCGGCGCCGATGATCAGGTCGTTGTCGATGCCGACTTCGCCGAATTCGTTGACGATCACGGCGTATTTCTTGCCGTGATTTTCGGACAGGATACGATTCAAGAGCGTGGTCTTGCCGGCGCCGAGATAGCCGGTCAGCACGGTTACGGGGATTTTCGTCGAGGCGGGAGCGTTTACATCGGACATCAGCTGAACTCGGGGCTGCTCCCCTCCCTTTGCAGGGAGAGGTTGGGGGGGTCAATAGCGCGCGCAGACATTCATTCAGCGACCGCCCTGGCCGCTTCGCGACCGACCCTCTCCTAGGGGAAAAGGCAAAAGAAGGCGCCGCCCGACTATTCCGCCAGCGCGCTCGTCAGCGCCTTTATATTATGCCTGACCATGTCAATGTAAGTGGGGGCATCGCCCTTTTCGTCACTCAAACTGTCGGAATACAGGGTCCCGCCGATCCGCGCCCCGGATTCGGCGGCGATTTGGCGGATCAGCCGCGGATCGCTGAGATTTTCCAGAAAAATGGCCGGGATTTTTGCGGTTCTGATCTGCGTGATGGTCGCAGCGATGTCGCGTGCGCTCGGCTCGCTGTCGGTCGAGACCCCCTGCGGGGCGATGAAGGCGATCCCGTAGGCCGCCTCGAAATAGCTAAAGGCATTATGGGTCGAGATCACCTTGCGGCGCGCAAGTGGAATCCGGGCCACCGCCTCACGAACCTCGCGATCCAGCGCATCCAGTTTCGCCAGATAGGCCGCCGCGTTGGCCCGATAGACCGCCTCGCCGGCGGGGTCGGCCGCGATCAGCCCGTCGCGAATATTGGCGACATAGATTTTGGCATTGACGACGGACTGCCAGGCATGGGGATCGGCCGAACCATCGCCGTGGCGCGTGCCGGACGTTTCACCGGCAACGATCCCGCGCGACGGAACGCCGGTGGTCGCAACCACGATCGTCGCATTGCCGCCCGAGGCCTGCACCAGCCGCGGCAGCCAGCCTTCGAGGCCGAGGCCGTTGACAATGACCAGTTTCGCGGCCGCGACCTTCCTGGCGTCTGCCGGCGCCGGGGTGAACACATGCACGTCGCCGTCGGTCCCGACCAGCGTTGTGACATCGGCCCGCGCGCCGCCGACGGCCCGCGCGAAATCGCCGAGGATCGAGAAGCTCGCAACGACGTCGATGCGGTCATCGTTGTGACTTTGGGCGCGGGCGGGAGCCAATGCCGCCAGCACCATCGCGATCAACCAGAATCCGAGAACGCGAGACCGCACCATGGCGTTCATCGTCACGCTTCGAGATGGGGTGCGGGGAAGAACCGCCGAAGCATCCCGCCGACGCTTCCAAACAGCACCGACACCACATAGAGCACTGAGGCCACCAGGATGATCGCCGGACCGGACGGCACCTTGCTGTGAAACGACAGCACCAGTCCGGCGTAGCCGGACAGCATCGCGCTGACCACGGCGATCACCATCATGCCGGTGATGTCGCGCGACCAGAATCGCGCGATTGCCGCCGGCAGCACCATCAGCCCGACCGCAAGCAAGGTGCCGAGAGCATGAAAGCCATTGACCAGATTGACGACGATCAGTGCCAGAAACGCCAGATGCGCCGGCGCCCCGGCGCGGCTCACCGTGCGCAGAAACAACGGATCGACGCACTCGATCACCAACGGGCGATAGATCACCGCGAGCACCACAAGCGTCATGGTGGCATTGACCGCGATCACCAGCAGCGTCTGGTTGTCCATCGCAAGGATGTTGCCGAACAGCACATGCAGCAGATCGATGTTGGTGCCCTTGACCGACACTATGGTGACGCCTAGCGCCAGCGACGCCAGATAGAAGGTCGCCAGCGAGGAATCCTCTTTCAATTCGGTGACGCGCGACACCACCCCCGCCAGAATCGCAACTGCGAATCCCGCGATCAACCCGCCGACGGTCATCGCAAACAGATTGAGGCCCGACAGCAGGAAACCCACGGCCGCACCCGGCAGGATCGCGTGCGCCATCGCATCGCCGACCAGACTCATCCGCCGCAGCATCAAAAACACGCCGATCGGCGCGGCGCCGAGCGCGAGCGCAATCGCCGCCGCCAGCGCACGGCGCATGAATTCGAAATCGGCGAAGGGAGCGACCAGAAAGTCGTAGGCCATGAATGCCTCAAGCCGCGCGCGGCGGCAGCACAGGCGCCGCGCAGGCGGCCGCCCCATCGTCGAAGGCTTCGCACATCTGCCGGGCCCGCGACAGGTTGTCGGTCGTCAGCACCTGCGCCGTCGGCCCCCATGCCACCGCGCCGCGCGCGAGCAGCAGCGTCTCGGGAAAATTCGTGCGCACCAGATCCATGTCGTGCAGCGCCGCGAGCACAGTGCGCTGCTCCTCATGCCATCGCCGCACCAAAGCGAGCAGATCGGCCGACGTCTTGGCGTCGATAGCGTTGAACGGCTCGTCGAGCACGATCACGCCGGCATCCTGCAACAGCACCCGTGCGAACAGCATCCGCTGCATCTGCCCGCCCGACAGCGTGCCGATGGGACGGTTTTCGAACCCGTTGAGGCCGACGGCCGCGAGAGCTTCAACAACCCGCCGACGCTCGCGCCTGCCGAGTCCGCCGAACGCACCGGTGGCGCGCCACAACCCGGAGCCGGTGAAATCGAACACCGAAATCGGAAAGCTGCGGTCGATCTCCGCGCTCTGCGGCAAATAGGCGATGTCGCGGACGTCGAGGTCACCGCAGGCGATCGATCCGGCCAGCGGCTTCAGGATGCCGACGATGCCGCGAAACAGCGTCGACTTGCCCGCGCCGTTCGGGCCGACCACCGCCAGCAGGGCACCGGACGCGATCTCACCGCTCAGATGATGCACAGCCGGATGCCGGTCATAGCCGAGGGTGACGTCGCGGAATTGCAGTTGCGCTGCCATCTCACCGCATCGCCAGCAGCACGGCGGCCCAAAGCCCGGCGCTGGCCGCAAGCGCAGTCCCGAGCCGTGCAACCAGCGCCATCCGCAGGATCGACCACGGCACCGCCTGGGGCGGATGCGGCGACGCCGATCCATGGATGTGTCCATGCCCATGGGCCTGACCATGGTCGCGATCGTGAGAATGGAGCACTTGAATACGCTTTCCGACCCCGGAACGAGATTAAGGAGTCAAACCGTCGAAATCCGGCCTACAACCGTTATATTATAACATCACAGGTGTCCAGCGGACAACCCGGCTTCGCGACCCGAGGCGCGTTCAACAACCCCCGCCTCAGGTCAGATGGCGGACCAGCGCGAGACCGGCAAACAGGCCTGCGACCGCCAGAACGACCGATCCGGCCGCGTAGAGGGCCGCGAGACCGATCTCGCCGCGCTGGTACAGCAGCGCGGTATCGAGCGAGAATGTCGAGAAGGTGGTGTAGCCGCCGAGAACACCGGTCATGACGAACAGCCGCCACGGCTGCGCGACGCTGCCCCTGAATGCAAGATAGCCGGCAATCAGGCCCATCACGACCGAGCCCGAAACATTGATGAGAAACGTGCCGAACGGAAAATGCGTGCCGAAAGCGCGGGCACACAACACGTTGACCGCGTGGCGCACGGTCGCGCCGAGGCCGCCGCCGACAAAAACCAGGAGGTAATTCATCGTTTGTCCCCGCCATCGAGGCGACGCATCGGCAATAGCGTCGTTTTGCCGAAAATCACCAGATCACGATGATTTTGGATCGAATCGATCCAAAATCATAAACGTGATCGATACCAATATTTAGAGCGGAATGCGGGCGGAAAACCGCCACGCACTTTTCCTTATCCCGCTCTTCGCGGCAAGGCGAAGCGCCGCCGCCACGCTTTCAGGGCCGATTAAAAAAGGCGGCACCGCCGCGCCGCCTTTTTGAGTTCTCACACCGGGATTCGCCCGCGCGGTTGTCAGCTGGCCTTGGAGAACAGTTCGTCGACGTAGTCCCAGTTCACCAGATTATCGAGGAACGCCTTGAGATAATCGGGGCGACGATTGCGGTAGTCGATGTAATAGGAGTGCTCCCAGACATCGCAGCCGAGAATCGGAATCGCGCCTTGAACCAGCGGATTTTCGGCGTTCGCCGTCTTGGACACCTGGAGCTTACCATTCTTCACTTGCAGCCACGCCCAACCCGAACCGAACTGTCCGGCGCCGGCCGCGGCGAAATCGGTCTTGAATTTGTCCAGACCACCCAAATCCTCGTTGATCTTCTTCTCCAGACGGCCGGGCAGTTTGTTGCCGCCGCCCTTTGGCTTCATCCATTTCCAGAAATGCAGATGGTTGTAGTGCTGACCTGCGTTGTTGAAGACTGATGGGTTCTTGCCGTGCGAACTCTTGACGATGTCCTCAAGCGATTTTCCCTCGTACTCGGTCCCCTTGAGCGCGTTATTGCCGTTGGTCACATAAGCCTGATGATGCTTATCGTGATGATATTCCAAGGTTTCCTTGGACATATAGGGCGCTAGCGCGTCATGGGCATAAGGAAGGTCCGGAAGCGTGAAGGTCATGGGTTATTGTCCGAATTATGGAGATTAAAGGGGGCCTGACGGGATCCCCCGATCAGGGGTTCTCAGCCAGTACATGCTACAATAGCCGTTACATACCATAACATAAGGGTGGTCAACGCTGAGTATCCAGTCTTGCAGGCTGCGTATTCATGAGACGCGCGGCTGACCGTTCCCTGCCGCCGCCACAGCCGGGCGTTGCACAACTCGGTTTTTTTGTTATGCACACCGGAATATATCCGGAGGTTGTCATGCTCGTGCGATCTGGTTTTGCGATTGCAATCCTTGCCGTCCTGTTATCTGTCGCCGACGCACAGACACCGGCCGACCCCACCGGCATCTGGTTGACACAAGCCGGTGACGCCAAAGTCCGTGTCAGCAGATGCCGCGGCGGAATTTGCGGCGTTGTGGTCTGGTTGCGCAGCCCGATCGATCCCGCGACGGGAAGGCCGGCCGTCGACGACAAGAATCGCAACCCGGCGCTGGCTAGGCGACCGGTAATCGGGTTGCCGCTGTTCCATGGCATGTCGCAAAGCGGCCCGAACAAATGGTCCGGCAGGATCTACAACGCCGATGACGGCAACACCTATGCCAGCAACATCTCCGTCGCGGGACCCGGCGCTCTGCGCGTCGAAGGCTGCGTCGGTGTACTGTGCAGCGGAGAAATGTGGACACGTTCCCGCCGCTGACGAACAGGAGCGACCGGCACCGCCCTCAAAGCCTCGCAGCGCGCAGCCGCAGCGCGTTGCCGACGACGCTCACCGATGACAGCGCCATCGCCGCCGCCGCCACGATCGGGGACAGCAACAGGCCGAAGATCGGATAGAGAACTCCGGCCGCTATCGGGATCCCGGCGGCATTGTAGATGAAGGCGAAGAACAGGTTCTGCCGGATGTTGCCCATTGTCGCCTCGGAGAGACGGCGGGCGCGAACGATCCCCATGAGATCGCCCTTGAGCAGCGTCACCCCGGCGCTCTCCATGGCGATGTCGGTCCCGGTGCCCATGGCGATACCGACATCGGCGGAGGCGAGCGCCGGCGCATCATTGATGCCGTCTCCGGCCATCGCCACGACATGCCCCTCAGTCTGAAGTCGGGTGACGACGGCGCTCTTCTGCTCGGGCAGAACATCCGCCTCGACATCGGCGATGCCAAGCTGCTTTGCAACCGCGTTGGCGGTGGTGCGATTGTCGCCGGTCAGCATGATGACCTTGATGCCCTCGCCCGCCAGCGCTTTCAGGGCCTCCGATGTCGACGGCTTCACGGGATCGGCGACCGCGAGCAGACCGGCCAGCTTGCCGTCGAGTGCGATGTTGATGACGGTGGCGCCGTCGGCGCGCAGTTGTTCGGCCCGAGGGGCCATGCCGTGAACGGCAACGTGCCCGGATTCAAGAAACGCGGCCGAGCCGATCAGCACCGTCCTGCCCTCGACCTTTCCGATCACGCCCTTGCCGGCCGGTGCATCGAACTCCTGCACCTCGCCCAACGGCAGATCGCGTTGCCTTGCGGCGGCCACGATAGCCTCCGCCAGCGGATGTTCGCTGGATCGCTCGACGCTTGCGGCAAGCCGCAGCAGGTCGTCTTTCTGAAAACCTTCCGCCGCCTCGATGGCGACGAGCCTCGGCCTGCCTTCGGTCAAGGTGCCGGTCTTGTCGACCACCAGCGTGTCGACCTTCTCCATGCGCTCAAGCGCTTCGGCGTTCCTGATCAAAACGCCGGCCTGCGCACCGCGTCCAACTCCCACCATGATCGACATCGGCGTGGCGAGTCCGAGCGCGCACGGACAGGCGATAATCAGCACGCTCACTGCTGCAACCAGGCCGAAGGCCAGACGCGGCTCAGGTCCGACGAAGGCCCAGACCGCGAATGCCACAACGGCCGCAGCGATCACGGCGGGCACGAACCAGCCGGCCACCCGATCGGCCAGACGCTGGATCGGCGCGCGGGACCGCTGCGCCTGCGCGACCATCTGCACGATCCGGGACAAGAGCGTATCGCGGCCAACCTTTTCGGCCTGCATGACGAAGCTGCCGGAGCGGTTGATGGTGCCGGCGATCACGCTGGCGCCCGCCTCTTTGCTGACCGGCATGGATTCACCGGTCACCATGGATTCATCGAGCGACGATCTGCCCTCGGCGATGACGCCGTCCACCGGCACCTTCTCGCCGGGACGAACCCGGAGCCGGTCGCCGACGGCCACGTCATCGAGCGCCACGTCGTGGTCCGCGCCTGACAGATCGACACGGCGCGCGGTCTTCGGCGCGAGATCGAGCAGCGCCTTGATCGCGCCCGAAGTCGCCTCGCGCGCGCGCAGCTCAAGCACCTGCCCGAACAGCACCAGGATCGTGATGACCGCCGCCGCCTCGAAATAAACCGCGACCGCACCGTCGTGTCCGCGAAAGGCCAGCGGAAACATCGTGGGCGCAAAGGTGGCGGCAAGGCTGTAGATATAAGCGACGCCGGTGCCCATCGCGATCAGCGTGAACATGTTGAGGTTGCGGGTCATCAGCGACTGCCAGCCGCGCACGAAGAACGGCCAGCCGGCCCAGATCACCACCGGCGTAGCAAACGCGAGCTGGATCCAGTTCGACAGCGTTTGTCCAACCCAGCCATGCGTTCCGGCAATATGCCCGCCCATGTCCAGCGCGACCACAGGCAAAGCGAGGATCAATCCGATCCAGAACCGGCGCGACATATCTGCGAGTTCAGGATTGGGCGCGTCGTCCAGCGACACCAGCTCAGGCTCCAGCGCCATGCCGCAGATCGGACATGCGCCGGGGCCGACCTGGCGGACGTCCGGATGCATCGGACAAGTGTAGATGGTGCCTTCGGGCACATCCGCCGGCGGCGCCCTGGACTTGTCGAGATACGACTGCGGCGCGGCGGCGAATTTGGTTCGGCAGCCGGCAGAGCAGAAATGATAGGTGGTGCCGTGATGATCGAAGCGATGCTTGCTGGTTTGCGGATCGACGGTCATGCCGCAGACGGGATCGAGAACCTTTCCATCATTCGTGTCAGCGTGATGATCGTGATGATGTGCGTGCGCGCCGGGGGCATGTGCCGTCGCAGCTTCCCCGCCGCAGCAGCCCGATCCGCTTGATGCGCTGACGGATGATGCGGCCTGCTTCTCGGCTGCGCAGCCGCAGCCATTTCCATTTTTGGACTCTGTCTGCCCCGCTGTGCTCATCCGGATCTCCGCAATCGGCCTTGCAGTATATACCCTGGTGGGGTATATAGACCGGATGCGCGAGAGTATCAAGACATCCTGCCGGAAGCGCCTCAATCGGATCGAAGGCCAGGTGCGCGGCCTGTCCCGAATGGTGAACGAAGACCGCTATTGCATCGACATCGTGACGCAGATCTCGGCAGTTCGCGCCGCGCTGCGGCGCGTCGAGGAGGAAGTGCTGAAGGATCACGTGGCGCATTGCGTCGAGCACGCGATCACAAGCGGCGACAAGGCCGATCAGCGCCGCAAGATCACAGAACTAATGGCCGTTATCGAGCGGGCTAACAGATAGTTTGAGGGAATGTCACCGACGGCCGGATGCGGCTTGACAGCTTGGTAGGCGGTCATCATCGCGATCGGCGTTTTCCATGACCGGGCAAAGCGCGGGCGGAATAAGTACTGAAGGGAACTCGGCGCCAGCACGCGCCATCCCTCAATTTGTCTCATCGGCGCGGACGGCAAACAGAACTTGTCGAAGCGCCGTAGCCGGCCTTCGGCAACTTCGCCGGGATAATAGACGTCGACACGGCCGGGGCCGAGATGAAGCGAATCGACGGGAGCTGGACAAGCTAATGAAGCTCCTCCTGCCGTCGGACAACGACGACGCCCTCACCCGAATGAAGGAGCTTGAGGCTCGCGCGAAGGAAGCGAAAGCTTTCCTGCAAGAAGTGGAGGAACCGCCATCCTCCTGCATCCGAACATGACACATCATTATGTCCAGGTCGACGAGCTCTATGCGACGCTTCGGGAGGATTCAGAAGAAAAGCGGATGGTCTTAGCCGACCTGACCCGGTCACTGGTGAATGAAATCACCCCCACGCCCGAGAATGGTGAGCTTCAGATTGGTGTCCGCGGCGATTTGTGCGCATTTCGGTGATCGTGAGCGGCGATTTCACTCGATGGTGAGCGCTCGTTTCATTTGATCGTGAGCAGACATTTCAGGCGATCATGAGCAGCCGCTTTGGCCGACTTGGTGATTGGTTCAGGGGTTCGCGGCTTCGTCAAGCGTTCTGTTTCGCGCGTTCTGTTTTCGCATGCTTTCTCCGCTGAGTTGGAGGCGGTGGGCGTTGTGAACGAGGCGGTCCAGGATGGCGTCGCCCAATGTTGGGTCGCCGATGACGGCGTGCCATTGATCGACCGGGACCTGGCTGGTGACGACGGTGGAGGCGCGACCGTGGCGATCATCGAGGATCTCGAGAAGGTCGCGTCGCTCTGACGGGTTGAGCACCGACAGGCCCCAATCGTCGAGTACCAGCAGCTGCACGCGGCTGATGGTTTTGAGCAGGCGGCCATAGCGGCCGTCGCCGCGGGCCAGCGCGAGCGCCTCGAACAGGCGGGGCACGCGATGGTATTGGACCGATCGATTGTCGCGACAGGCCTTGTGGCCAAGTGCACAGGCAATCCAACTTTTGCCGAGCCCGGTTGCCCCGGTGATCAGCAGGTTCTGATGACGGGCGATCCAATCGCCGGCGATCAATTTGGCGAACACAGCGCGATCGATGCCGCGCGGCGTGCGCAGGTCGATATCTTCCACGCATGCGTTTTGCCGAAGGGCTGCGAATTTGAGGCGGGTGGTGAGACGTTTGGTGTCGCGCTCTGCGGCCTCGCGATCAACCAGCAAGCCGACGCGCTCCTCGAACGACAGCGCGTTGAGATCGGGTGATCGTCGTTGTTCCTCCATGGCCTTGGCCATGCCGGTCAAGCCGAGCGTGATCAGCCGTTCGTGGGTAGGATGTGTCAGCATAGGGATCTCCAGGGTTCAGTGGAAATAGTCCTGACCGCGGATGTTGCCGTGGCGCAGGGGGTGGTCGTCGGTTGCCTCGTCGAGGAATGCGCGATCCAGTCCGTTCTTGAGGATCGAACGGATCGAGGCGACGGAATGCGCCTTGATCAGGATGCCGCGCCGGCAGGCGGCGTCGATGCGGGCATCGTCGTAGCTCCTGGTCAGCGCCAGGATGCCGAGGCAGGTGCGAAAGCCTTGTTCTGGATGCGGCCGGGCCGCGATGACGGCCTGGAAAAACGCCGCGGTCGATGGGCCGATCTTCTCGCCGGCGGCGATCAGCCCTCCCGGCGTCCACTTGCCGTAGCGGCGATGCGCGCTCGGCATGTGGTCGGCAATTGTGGTGTGGCCGCGCCGGTTCGGCGCACGCGGGTGGCTGGCAATCCTCTGGCCCTTGTGGAAGATCTCGACCGTCTTGTCGGTGATGCGAACATCGACGAGTTCACGGATCAGGCGATACGGCGTGGAATACCAATGGCCATCGACCTCGACGTGATAATCGGGGGCGACGCGGCAACGCTTCCAGCGCGCAAAGACATAGGGCTGCTCCGGCAACTCCCCCAGCTTGGGACGGTCGACCTCGGCAAACAGTTCGGCACGGCTGGTGCCGAATCCGCGCATCTGCCGGGCGTTGAGCTCGACAACCAGGGTACGAATCGCAGCATTCAGCTCTGCCAGGGAAAAGAACCGTTGATTGCGCAGGCGCGCCAAAATCCAGCGCTGTGCGATCTGGACGGCGACCTCGACCTTGGCCTTGTCCTTCGGTCGTCTCGGCCTCGCCGCAAGGATCGCGGTGCCGTAATGACCGGCCATCTCGGCATAGGTTCGGTTGATCCCGGGATCGTAGCGATCGGGGTTGGTCACGGCGGCCTTGAGATTATCGCAGACCACGAACTTCGGCACGCCGCCGAGATACCTGAACAGGTTGGTATGCACGCCGATCCAGTCGGACAGGCTCTCGCTTGGGCAAGCCTCGGCGTAGGTGTAGTTCGAGGCTCCCATCGCCGCGACGAACAGCTTCATGGCGTGCGCTTCGCCGGTGATCGGATCGACGACGTCGATGGTGTCGCCGGCAAAATCAACGAACACCTTCTCCCCGCCGATGTGGGTCTGGCGCATCGACGGGCGCACGCGGTTCTTCCAGGCCTCGAAGGTCGTGCAAAACCAGGTGTAGCCAAAGCCGTCCGGATTGGCGGCGCGATACTCTTCCCAGAGCAGCAGGCGCGTCACGCTGCGGCGGCGAAGCTCCTTCTCGACAAAAGCCCAGTCCGGTATCGGGCGCCGGTCGCTTTGCGACGCTGACGCCGGTGCCGGGAATAGCAACAGTTCCAAGCCATCGTCGTCCATTCCTTCCGGAAGTGGCCAGGCGAGCCCCGCCAGGCGCGCTCGCCGCACGTAGCCATGGACCACGCCATTACTCACCCCCAAGGTCCGCGCGATGACCCGCTCGGTCAACCCTTGGTGCCTCAAACGTAAAACTTCTCTGATCCGGCGCATCGACAATCTCTCGGTAGGCATCGGGCTTCCTCATCGGTTGAATGAGGAACCCGTAACCCGGTTGAGTTTGTCGGCCGAAGCGTCAGGCACCCGCGAAAGGGGTGCTCACGATCGCCTGAAATCGCTGCTCACGATCCCGCGAAATCCCTGCTCACGATCATCTGAAATCGGTGCTCACGATCCCGCGAAACACGCAGCGATTTGGTCGAAATCCTTTGCTTATCGATCAAAAGCAGCAAAAGGCCCGCCACAAGGGCGGGCCAATCGTAAGTTGAGATGGTTGCGGGGGCAGGATTTGAACCTGCGACCTTCAGGTTATGAGCCTGACGAGCTACCGGGCTGCTCCACCCCGCGCTAAGCTTCTGCGCGCCTTCGAAAATCCATGTCGGATGGTGCTTCATCGGCACTCAAAGCACCGATTAATTCCGTCCTTAGGATCCTGAGAAGGCGACCCGGGCAAACGCCCGCAGCGCGAAGCGTATGTACCAACACAGGTTTGCTTTGGAAAGGGCTGCAGCTCATATTTTCTGAGTTTTATGATGCCCACAGGCCAACCCATACCGTCTTGGCCATCCCGCGCAGGTTTCCCTCGATCTTGCGGGCGACGTCGCGAACCACGCGACCGAGAAAAGGTGCGCAAGCTTTTTGAGCCTCCGGCTGGCACGCTTGAATGCCTGAACATGGGCATGGCGTGATGCTCGATCACAGGGTGAGCTTGCCCACCATCGCATAAGGCTCGCGCAAAACCACCCGATGGCGGAGCGTCAGCCACCCCAGTTCTCGCGCGCCCGGTTCAAAAGCTTCGCATCGGTGGGGAACGTCACGTTCTTGATCTGCATCGTGGTGTCGACGATCACCCGCGGCAACTCCGACAGGCAGGATCGCCTTGGTCCAGGTGTCAACCGACGGGCTCCCCTGGATCGTCGCAGCAACCACTCTTCGCCCATTCGGTTGCGCCAGCACGTCAGCGACGGGCGATCAAACACCAACCGTTGCTGGAAGAACTCTTCGCCGCAGAAGTATTGGTAACAGGTGTCTCGACTTGCCGTTCGCACAGCACCTCGTCGGACAGATCAATAAGTGTGTTTGAGATCGCCAGGCCCCGCCATCAAGCGGGTCGGCAACGGTGGCCGGCCTCTCCGGTGTAGGTCTCGCCGAACTGCTCCTCCAGAAGCCCCCAACTCACCGTGCGGCCGAGCGTCACCAGCGAGTCCTCATATGTCGATGATTTGATCGAACCGAGAGCGGCCAAAGATCCTGCTCTCCCGTCTCGCCCTGCTCCCGCGGTCGCATAGCCCCCTCGATCACCCAAAGCAGTCCGACGCGAGGGAATGCACAAATCAAGTTTGCAAGGAATCTTGCTCCAAAGCCCCCACGTTCCAGCAAATCCAGTTACACAGAAATGCCGTTTTCGGATTCCAAATCAGCGGCTTGGGACGTCTTCACGGACGAGAACGCCTTCATGCATCTTCCGGATCGAAATATTTCCGTCCAAGCGGCAACTGCGTCGTAAATTCCAGGTTCAGGGCATCCAAGCCGTTGGCGTCGGATTCCGAAACTGGCCTTTGGCCGGAAGCCGCATGAAAGCATCGTCATTAGCGGGGATTGAGCGCGGAGATCAGATTACCGCCGAGCTTCTTGACAAGACCGATGAAGGCGGCCGTCCACGCCAACAGCGCAACGTAAACGAACACGTCCGCGATCGGGCGCAGGAATTCCAGTCTCATGGCGCCGGCCATTTCGTAGGTACAGACCGTATACATACCCAACGGAAAGACAGCGCTCCAATACGCCGGATCGTATCGGAGCGGGAATCTCCGATGGAAATGCCGCCAAAAGACCAAGATGATAAGCAGCGGGATCCACCAGGTTCCGGCGGCCCAAAAGAAGATCGTGAATCCCTTCAGAAAGGGAAGCAACTCTTCGAGGAACCACGCATCCGCGGCATTCTCAATCAAGACCGAGCCGGCGAGCGTCGAAATGGCCATCGCCCCCATGTTGATCCAGTATGAGGGCACGAAATCGGCCGGCGAAAACTTAAAAAACATGTAGCGATAGAAAATCAGTGAGATGATCGAGATGTACATCATGCCGCCCCACAGCAACATCGACAGGGCGAGGAAATTGACATCCAGACGGAGAGGCTGACTGATATGGCGCGCGAGGAGCGCGCTGAGGAGCGAGATTGCTTGGGTCGAGACAACCGCGAGCAACCAAGCTCCGGTGATCCCCTGATCGATCGTGGGCTTGGATTCCATGATCGTCAGGTTAGCGAAAATCGTATAAGTCAGGGTGATCCAGAGGAAAATGCCAAAAATCCAGAGTCCCATGGCAACGTCCACGGCGCCAGCGAGTACCAGCTGATTTGCCATTACGCCGGTAGCGGCCACTGCGGAGAGGAATCCTGGCGCCGATCGATGGTCCGTCAAATCGGCAATCAGTGCCCGACGGTAGCGCACGAGTCGCCACGACGTGAGAACCCAGAGCACCACAAACTGGGTCGCGTTCAGCCACAGGAGAGCAACGGCGATCCAATGGAATCCAGCTTTCTCCGAGGCGATGGAGACGATCCCGGTGGCCATGACCAACGCGAAATAAGCCGGTGAAAGGCGGCGGGCACCGCGCATGCGAAGCCGAAAGCGACGTTTCGATTTGTCGAACGGCTGCACTAGATTTTATTGACCTTGAGCTTAAGCACCGCTGCGGCGCTACCACCCCGTCGCCGGGGCGGTAGCGATGCTTGAATAGACCGACATCAAATTCGAGGCAATCCTAATGGACGGCTTCAATGTGCGGGAGCGACTGCAATCGTTCCGTGGAGCGGTTTCGCATCCCTGAAGCCGACTCGCGAGAACGAGACGTAGAACGCAGCGATGTTCATCAGTGCCCAGACGACGAAACCCAAAGTGTAGCTGCCCAGAAGAAAGTTGCTGGCGGCCAGAATCGCAGTCATCGTGAAGCCGCAGGCCGCGCCGGCGGCTTTCGCCAAGCCGCTGACTGCGCCGACGTGCTCGAAGTAGATCGGGATGAGCTTGATGACCGCCGCCGCGGCGGCGCCGGACAGCAACGCAAGCCCATAGAACGCGAATAACTCGGCGCTCAATGATATCTGCAAGGCCATCAGCACGGCCAGAACGGACATAACACCGAACATCCAGCTCAGAATTGACAGAACATCGTACCGATCAGCGAGCCAGCCACCAAGTGGCCGGGTAATGGCAATGCAGACCACAAGCAGCGGGGTATAAAACGCGACCGCGCTGGTCGCGTCCACATGCCAATAGTCGACCAGATAAGTCGGCATCATCGACGCGAAGAAAACCAGGGTGCCAAAAGCCACCCAGTAAAGACCAGGCACCAGCCAGACGATCACGCCCGAGCGGTATACCGCGAAGATCTCACGCATCGACGTGTTTTTGAGCTTTCGATTCGGCGGATCGGACGTAAAAAACATGTAGATCGCCGCCATTAACAGCGTAGGAATGGCGAAGATCGGGAATATGATACGCCATCCCTCAGGATCGTTCGCGTCCACGACGCTGGTAATTATGAACGTGACCGCCACCATCCCGATGGTAATCCCGATGTTGCCCAGAGCGAAGAGGCCCAGGGCCATCCCCTGCCTCGATTTGGGATACCAGCACGAGACGTGAGCGTTACCGACCACGAACGTCGCGCCTCCCAGTCCGAGCATCGAACCCAGAAACAGGAATGAGTAATAGCCCTCGGCAAAGGTTCCGCAAATCAGAACCACGGAAAGGCAAACCAGCAAAATCGTAAAAACTGTTCGGCCGCCGTACTTATCAGTCCAGATCCCAAGCGGGATGCTGATGGCTGCCGCGAAAAGCGGTTCCATCGCTGCCAATACCAGCACCTGGGTGCTCGTGAAATGGTACCACTCAATCAGAAACGGGGCGAGCGCCGAAAACATTCCCCAAATCGCAAAACCGAGCGAAAACGCCATGGTCGATATAAACAAAACCCTGCTGTTGCCCTGCGGCTCGTCAGTCGCATTAACCCCGACAACTGGATGTTCCACCGGTAGCTCCTACAAGAAATGTATCTAGCTGGTTAGCGCTGCGTGCTTCATAAAGACTATCTAGATAAAGACAATCTAGATACTGGCTGAGTCTTAAGCTATCGGCTCAACGCTTCGGTTGCCCTAACGGTTTAGCCGAGCCTCACTCCTTCCTTCTATTTGGTGCCGGCGCACAATACTCGCCGGCGAGTAAAACTCGCCGGCGAGGCTCATGATATACTTCCGTTATTTTATCAGATCTGGATCACGTCACAAAGCGTTTAGTGAGCAGACCTCACGGTGTTTCTAATCTGAAGCTGATATGGGCGCCACAGGTACCAGAACGGGAACATGATCAGATGCACCAACCGAGAGAATGGGAACAGCGCGATCACCACAAACCCGGTCAACATGTGTGCCTTGACAGCAAGCGGCAGCGCCGAAACGTAATGGGTCTGGGGATTTAGCGACACGAGCGAGATAAGCCACGGTACGGCCGTGTCGATATACCAGTCAGCACCCCAGCGATATGCCAACGAAACGTAGAATCCTAGCGCCACCTGCACGAGCAGCGCAAGTAACAACACGCCATCCATTGGGCTGGTGACAGCTAAGATACGTTCCGTTGTAAAACGGCGTACAATCAGCACGCACAACCCGATCAGTGCAGACAGGCCGAAAGTAAAACCTATCAACTCGATCGTATATAAGGCTGTCGATGTAGCCGTGAGGCTCGCCCACATGCCGGGCACAAGAAACCCTATTAGATGAGCCAAAAGAACAACAACAATGCCATAATGCCATGGCACCGAGCCCCAGAACAATCGACGGTTCTCGAGGAGCTGTGAGGACAGCGTAGAATAGGAGAAGCGATTATTGCGGTAACGGTAGACACCTCCAACCACCGCCACCCCAATCGCCAAGTATGGCACGACCGAAAATAGGAACACGTCATACATCTAAGTTGCCTCCGTCATACATAGGATGTGCCTCTCACGCCCGCCAATCCAGCAGGTCGTCTGCGGCGACCTCCGCAAGTGGCTTGAAAACCTTGAAGTGTTGTCGCCCGGCCTGCGTCCAGAACACGACATGCGTTTCGACCGGCGGGCAACCGGGGTCGGAACAGGGAAGTTCCGACACCATAATGGTTTCGTCCTCGTCGAGGTTGAAACGCTCACGCGTCCAACCAAGAACACGCTCCTGCTCGACCGTGCGGTCGGCGAGCTTCTTCGTCATACCTTCATGTAGCAACAGACGAAGCGCATCAAGCACCTGATGGTACGGATGTGTACGTTTTTCCGCCTCTTCGAGATCGTAATCCTCGCTCATCGCTAACAGGAATCCGCCTTCTAGCACGTCACCCTGGCTTTGACCCTTGAGCTGTTGACGATCGTCGCCCTGACTCTGTCCCTCAAGCACCTTTCGTGCTTCACGTGCTTCGCGCTGCTGTTCTTTTTGCTGCTTGCGCAGCTCTCTATCGTCCAGCTTGGCTCGCTCTATACCGGTGTCGCCATCAATGTCAGCGTGGCCGTGCTGGTGCCCCTCGGTTTCCGGCTTCGTTGTCATGCGCTCAAGCGCGGGCAACAGCCCCTTGTTCAGGAGCGCATCAATCTCGTCGCCATCACTCTGCGCAGCAAAACGCAGCATGATCGACAGCCGGTCCGGAATTTCAGAAGCATCGGATTCAAATCCAGCTGCTCGGTAGCTTTTCTTGAGCTCGACCAAAAAAACGCTACGTTTGTAGTTCTCACCGAACAGCTGATAGCCGACGTACGGATGACATATCGAATTCAGGTCAAAAAAGCCGCTATAAACCTCCTGCAACTTTCCAACCGTAGTCTCTCCGGCAAAACTCCGGAAGCTCTCCAGCAAGGCAGCCGCCTGCGGTTGAACACCGCGAACCAATGCGCCACACTCGGAAGCCTTACGTTCCAAACCCAGCTCGGGATAATCGAGAAGATCAGCAAACAACTCCAAAACCTTGGAGCGGTTCGAATACAAAACCTCTGCGCGATGCGAAAAGCGACTCATGGTCTTCTACGTCTTCTACAAGAGACTCTTCTACAGAGACTGACGCGACAACAAACACCGACTACACCTTCGCGAGCCGGCGACTGCACAAAACCCGGTTGGGCATCCGAAGCCCAACCGCTGTCTTGCGTCCGCATCGTGGCAAGAGGCCTATGGCCCTCTCGCCGGGTCGGTGTGGAAGCCGACGCCGACCTCGCCTTTACGAATCGGGTAGTTGTGCGACACCGGATCGAGCTGCGGGAACAGCGCATCGACCGCTGTCTCACGCTCCATCGGCGGAACCACGAAGCGTTCCTCGAAGGTCGGCATGGAGGTAAGCCGCCAGATCGCCTCGACCTCGGCCGCGGTGGTCTTGCCTTCGGCCAGAGCCCGCTGCACCTCTTCCTCCGGGATATCCTTGACCTTCTTCGAGCGCATATAGACGCGCACCGCGACCAGTTTCTTGTAGACGTCGCGAATGATGTCCTCATTACCGCCCGACAACAAGCTCGCCATATAGCGCAGCGGTATACGCGATCTTTCGAGCGAACTCATCAACGGGCCCAACCGCGATTCCGAGGCGATGTTGTCGTAGACGCCGTTTTCCACCTTGGCGAGCACCGGCCCCAGCGGCGGCACGTAGAACAGCATCGGCAGCGTGCGGAACTCCGGATGCAGCGGCAGCGCAATGCCCCACTTCTTGACGAACTGGAAGACCGGCGACTTCTGCGCCGCCTCGATCTTCGCATCGGGGATACCGTTGGCCCTGGCGGCCGCGATGATCTCCGGGTCAAACGGATCCTTGATGATGTTACGCTGCGCCATCACCAACTGATCCTGCGGCGACTTGGCGGTTTCCTCGATCGCATCGGCATCGTAGAGCACGAGGCCGATATACCGGATGCGTCCCACGCACGAGTGGAAGCAGGCCGGAGGCTGGCCGCTCTCAAGGCGCGGATAGCACAGGATGCATTTCTCGGCCTTGCCGGTCGACCAGTTGAAGTAGGTCTTCTTGTACGGGCAGCCGGAGACGCACATGCGCCAGGCGCGGCAGCGCTCCTGGCTGACCAGCACGATGCCATCCTCGCCGCGCTTGTAGAGCGCTCCCTGCGGGCAAGCCGCCACGCAGCCCGGGTTGAGGCAATGGTTGCAGATGCGCGGCAGGTAGAAAAAGACCGTGCTGTTGATCTCGTTGATCTGGCGCATTTCCTCGTCGGAGGCGCCATCGAAGTTCGGATCGTTGTTGGCGTAGACCTGCGAGCCGCCGAGGTCGTCGTCCCAGTTCGGTCCCGCCTCAATCGTGTCCATGTACTTGCCGGTCACCATCGAGATGGCGCGCGCGGTGGGCTGCTCGTCGGCCAAAGGCGCGTTGATCAGGTTCTGATAGTCGTAGGTCCAGGGCTCGAAATAGTCGTCGAGCGTCGGCAGATAGGGGTTGTAGAAGATGTTGCTCAGCGTTCCCCACTTGCCCTGCAGCCGCAGCCGCAGGCTCTTCTGCCTGGTTCCGTCGACCACCCAGCCGCCGCGATACTTGGTCTGGTCTTCCCAACGTGTCGGGTATCCCGTACCCGGCTTGGTCTCCACGTTGTTCCAGTACATGTACTCGGTGCCCTTGCGATCGGTCCAGATGTTCTTGCACGCGATGCTGCAGGTGTGGCAACCGATGCACTTATCCAGGTGAAAGACCATCGAAACTTGAGCTCGGATGTCCATGTGTAGTACTCCTTCGTTCCTATGGCTTCGTTCTTATGGCTTCATTTTCGATTATCGCTGAGAGCTTATGCGTTGCCGTCGACAGCGCCAGGCTCAGGCGGTTCCAGTGATTCATCACTCGCTCGCTTGCGCCGCGAATCGACCGTCGCTTGCGCGGCAGCCAGAGCAAGTCCATCACCCATGCTGGCCATCGCCGGATCGACATGTCCCGCCGGGGTTGGAGTGTCGCGCACCGCCACGATGCTACCCTCAAACTCGAGCGTCATGCCAGCGAGCGGATGATTGGTATCGACCACCACGTACCCGTTATCCTCATCGACCTCGGTGACAATCACGTTCTCAACTCGACGTTCGTCGTCGCTATGCGCGAGGAAACACATTCCCGGCTCGATCTGATCAACACCGCCAAACGTTTCAGCTGGCACGCGCTGCTGCAACGCCTTGTCTCGTTCTCCGTAAGCCTCCTCGGGAGGCAAAGTCACCTCGAAGCGCTCGCCCGCAACCCTACCCTCGAGCGCTCGCTCGAGGGCGGGCAGCAGCCGCCCACTACCCTGCTGATATTCCAACGGCTCGTCGCCCCACACAGCAGACCGAATGTGGCGGATCGTACCGTTGGTACGCAGCGTGTAGTTAATGGTCACGTATTTCCCGACGCTAACCCGCTCAGGCGCACCGAAATGCGCCGGAGCCGGTTCATGATCATGCTCGTGATCATGATCATGCGTCGCGAGATCACCTACCATTCCAGCTTCTCCATCTTGCGCACGACGACGTGGGTGTCACGCGTTAAGATACCAGTCGGACCCCAGTAGTTCCAGCCGTATGTGAACTGGGCATATCCACCGGCCAAAAACAGCGGGTTGATACGAGTACGCGTCAGACTGTTGTGTCCGCCACCACGCCACTTACGCTCCTGCGACTTCGGAATGTACACCGTACGCTCGACCGCGTGGTAGTACATGCAGGTGCCAGGCTGAATTCGGCGGCTCACGTTGGCGCGGGTGACGACCACACCGTTGTCGTTGTAGACCTCGACCCAGTCGTTATCCTCAATGCCTACCTTCTCTGCGTCTCTGTCATTGATCCACACCGGATCCATACCGCGAGACAGCATCAACATGCGGTGGTTATCTTTGTAGGTCGAGTGAATGTTCCACTTTCCGTGCGGCGTGATGTAGTTCAGCACCAGAGAGCGGTCATCGACCCGGCTTTTCACGATATCGCCGGTCTTGCGCGGATTGAGCCGCGGCTTGTAGGTCGGAATATGCTCGCCGAAGTCGAGGTACCACTGGTGGTCGAGGTACAGCGACTGCCGGCCGGTGAGCGTACGCCAAGGCACCAGGCGCTCAACGTTCATGCACCAGGCGGAGTAGGCACGCCCGTCGTTCACCATGCCCGTCCAGCAGGGGCTGGTAATGATCCGTCTCGGTTGACGCGTAAGGTCATAGAACGTCGCCGCAACGTTTCGGTTAGGCTCCGCAAGATCGACGAGCGGGAGGCCGACGTGATGCTCTTCGTGATGGAAGGCCTGATAGCAAGCCTCGCCGTTCGCCTCCGGAGCACACAACAACACCACATTACAGGCATCCAGCACGTCTTCGAGACTCGGGTAACGCTTGCCACCCCACTCGACGCACCGCATATGCCTTGGATCAGGCATCGGCATGACGGGATTGTCGAGCATCTGGTCGTACTGCTTCTTGATCGGGATATTCACCCCGACCGCAGAAACGCCATCCTCCCGCGCCTTCGGTCCGAACGAGATGAACTTGTTGTACAAGTTCGCGTAGTCACGCTCGACCACCCGCACGTGCGGGAACGACTTGCCCGGCACCGCCTTGCACTCACCCAAGGTCCAGTCGAGAATCTCCGGCTGTGCCAACTCGTCGGGCGTGTCGTGCATGAGCGGTTGAAGGACCACATCGCGCACAGGCTTGGAGAACGCCAGCGGAGCCAACTCACTGACCTTCTTGGCGATCAGCTTGAAGATCTCCCAGTCCGTCTTGGACTCCCACACCGGCGGAACCGCCTGTCCCAGCACGTGCAGGAACGAATGCAGATCTGTCGTGTTGAGGTCGTTCTTCTCGTACCAGAACGCCGTCGGCAATACGATGTCGGAGTAGAGCGACGTCGTATTCATGCGGAAGTTAAGGTCGATAACCAGGTCGTACTTCCCGCGCGGCGCCGTCTCGTGATATTTTACTAACTGCGCCTTGCCTTTGGCTCGATCCTCAGCGATCGCGTTATCGTGCGCCCCAAGGTAGTGGCGCAGGAAGAACTCATGCCCCTTGGCGCTCGACTGCATCGCGTTGCCGCGCCAGATGAACCATATCCGCGGCCAGTTCTCCGGAGCATCGGGATCCTCGATCGCCATCTGAATCTTCTTAGTAACGACCTGATCGAGAACGTGAGCGGCAATGTCCTCAGTGCTCTTCGCGCCAGCACGCTCGGCTTCAGCCACGACGTCGAGCGGATTGCGGTTGAAGTGCGGCGTAAACGGCATCCAGCCGTTATGCACCGCTTTCGCCTCGAGGTCGATCGAATGACCCTTGGCCCATTTCGGATTTGGTGCCGTCAGGCCGTACTCGGTAAACTCCTGCTCGTAGCGCCACTGACAGCTATGGGCGTAATGCCAGGTCGACGACTGCACGAGCCGTGCCGGCTTGGACCAGTCGAGAGCCAGCGCAACCGTGGCCCATGGCGCAACGGGTGCAAGCTTTTCCTGACCCACATAGTGGTTGATACCACCGCCATTGACGCCGCAACAACCGCACAGGATCAAGGCGACCGTAGCCGACCGGTAACAGAGGTTGTTGTAGTACCAGTGATTGGCGCTGGCGCCCACGATCACCATGGATTTGCCGTTGGTGAGTTCTGCGTTGGTCGCAAACTCACGCGCAAACCTTATGGCTGTCTCGCGGCCGATACCGGTGTGACGCTCCTGCCATGCCGGCGTATAGGGCGCATCTTCGTCGTCATAGCTTGTCGCAAACGCGCCTTCCAGGCCCCGGCTGTGGCCGAACTGGGACATCATGATATCGAAGCCGGTCGCGCACAGAATCTCGCCCTTATCCGTAGCGACACGCCGCACCGGCACGCCGCGCGAGACGACGCGACCGTTCGCGAAATCGTCGAACCCGACCTGCACCACGTCATCGGATCGATCGATAAAGCTCAGCACCGGATCGAGCGGACTATTGTCCAGGGTGTCCTCGCCGGACAGGTTCCATTTACCGTGTACAGAACCCCAGCGATCACCGACCTGACCCTTCGGCGCCCGCAGCTCACCGCTGTTGGCGTCAAGCAACAGCATCTTCCAGTCGCCGTTCTCGACATCCTTGTAGCGAGGAACGCGGTTGGAACGCAGCAAGCGACCCATCTTGTACGTGTTCCCGTTGGGCTCCAGCTCCACCAGGAACGGAAGGTCGGTGTAACGCTTGATGTAGTCGACGAAATACGGAACCTGACGATCGATGTAGTATTCCTTGAGGATGACGTGGTTCGCCGCCATCCACAACGCCGTGTCCTGTCCCGCCTGGATCGGAATCCACTCGTCGCAGTATTTGGCGATCTGGCTGAAGTCCGGCGCAAGAACCACAAACTTGGTTCCCTCGGTGCGCGCCTCCGCGATGAAATGCACGTCAGGGGTACGGGTCATGTTCATGTTCGACGCCATCGAAACGATGAACTTGCTGTTGTACCAGTCCGCGCTTTCGCACACGTCGGTCTGATCGCCCCAGATTTCCGGGAACGAGGTCGGCAGATCGGCGTACCAGTCGTAGAAGCTCATGAGCGCGCCGCCCATAAGCGACAGGAAGCGCGTACCGGCCGCAAACGACAGCATCGACATCGCCGGAATAGGCGAGAAGCCCATGATCCGGTCCGGCCCGTGCTTGCGCGCGGTGTGCAAGTTGGCCGCAGCGATCAACTCGACCAACTCTTCCCACTTGGCGCGGCGGAAGCCGCCCTTGCCGCGCGCTTTCTGAATGCGCTGCCGCTTTTGCTCGTCTCCGATCAGCGCGCCCCAGGCCTGCACCGGATCCGGATACGAGGCCTTTGCTTCCTTCCACATGTCGAACAGCGGGCCGCGGACGTATGGATACTTCACCCTGATCGGGCTGTAGACATACCACGACGCGGAGATGCCACGCTGGCAGCCTCGCGGTTCATAGGGAGGCAGACTGCGCTCAAGGAGCGGGTAGTCGGTCTGCTGCATCTCCCAGGTGATGATTCCGTCTTTTACGTAAATCGCCCAAGAACAGCCGCCGGTGCAGTTGACGCCATGCGTGCTGCGGAAAACGTTATCGTGGGACCAGCGGTTG
Organism: Nitrobacter sp. NHB1; assembly: GCF_036964665.1. NCBI lineage: Bacteria > Pseudomonadati > Pseudomonadota > Alphaproteobacteria > Hyphomicrobiales > Nitrobacteraceae > Nitrobacter > Candidatus Nitrobacter laanbroekii. The sequence goes on along the minus strand of NZ_JBAMDA010000001.1, from coordinate 2,911,272 downwards.
CGGTAGAACTCTTCCCACTTACGCTCCCGGGGATTAACTAGGTCAAGTATCCAGCTCATTAGTGTCTCCTCGGTGCGTTCGTCCGGCCGCCGCGGGGCCTATTACCGTCAGTTCCCTTAAACCTGGCAATCCAGCCGTCAGGATACGTACCCGTAAACCAACCGCCGTTGTATGGGCCGGAGCTTCGTCCGGTCGTAGGCGAAGCCATCATCGGACGCCGTACCCCATACTTTAATCGGTTCCGCCATCTGAAGCCTGCGAGTAGGAACAGGATCAGAGCACCCAGCCCGGTCAGGCCCAGCAACTGCCATACCGCCGAAGCCGTGCGCACAGCCAACCCTTCTTGAGCAAGGAAAGCGACAACGTCGGCGCGCTCCTGCGGGGTCGGCGGCTGCTTCGTCCACACCGCTTTCATGGTCGGCGTGGGCAAGCCCGCGAGCCAGCCGGAAAGTCCGTTTATTCCACCCAAGCGCTTTGCCACTTCGGTCAAATCGGGGCCCAGATGTCCGCCGCCGAAAGCCCCAAGGCCGCCGGTGCTGTGACAGGCCATGCACGGCGGACCACCATTCGCGAAGCGGTCATTGCCCGTGAACAGATCCTTGCCTTTCTCGGCGTCACCCTTGAGAGCGGGCGCCGCAGGGGCCGATGCCGCCCCACTCGCAGCCGAGCCCAGATATGCAAGGATTGAGTCGACATCCGTGGAGCTAAGCCCCAGGTTCGGCATCTCCATGCCGTTATATTTCTTGACCAACTCGAGCGCGACCGGATCTTTCTTAGCGATCACTGCGTCGGGCGCGGTAATCCACGCATGCAGCCACTCGTGCGAGCGCTCTTTCGTGACGCCCTTCAGGTCGGGACCAACAAGATCCCCACCACCGACGGTATGACATGCATTGCATGTCTTTTCATCGAATAATTTTTTTCCTGCCGCTGCATCGGCCGCGTTAGCCACGGTCGGCAACGCTGCCCATATGGCTGTAGTCGTAACTAGCGCAACAAGAGGCAATATTTGCCGTGACGCTAGGGGCTTTTTGCTCATGATCCCTCGTCCTCAGATCCATATGATCGGGCGGGCGTTAAGTTTATGTTAGACAAACAGACGTTTCCCGCTCGTGACCCGCCGTTCTCAGATCCACATGATCGGCGACGGTAGGTTTATGCTAGACTAGAATCGTTAGAAAGCGCAAGGGCGTTGATCCCACAAATGTGTATTTTTTTCCCGCTCGATTAAGCACCGCTATCGTGCGATCAGCGAAAGAGCCATCGCCGCGATCGATGCCCGGCAAACCCGTATATTTTCGGCCTGCGCGAGCATTGATAACCTAGTGTGCAAGGCTCAGATTGCGCTTCCTGCTCATCGACTTATCACGTATTTACTCGCAGATCGAGGACGACGGCGCGCCACAGCCACGGTGAACCAAGTATCCGCAACAGACGCGCCGATTGATGGAGCGGCCGGAGACCATTCCGAAGAAGTTTGCCATCGGCCACGTCGCGGCAATGAGACGCAGAACACAACCGCAGCGCAAATCCAGTTCCGTCGATCGCGGTGGACACGCGGGCCATTCGAAATGGCCGACAATCCATCAATTACATTGAAGCCCGGCGCGGAATACTGAATCATGCGCCGGAATTCCCCTCCCCACCGCCTAGGAGACCATCATGGCTAAGTCGCACTTGCCCGCGTTCCTGCAGGACCATCCGGGTCTTGGCAGTCTTGGCAACGTGGAAGTGCCGCGACTGAAACTGCTTCAGGCCTCGTCGCCCGAGCTTGCACAATCCGAGGACGCCAGGCAGGGCGAGTTTTGGCACAGCCTGCTTGGTAAAAGCATCGGACCGAGCATTCGCATCTGCCCGGTTTTTATCAACTGGTGCTTCATTCTGTGGCGCCCGCGGGAGGCGGGCGGCGGAATTCTTGCTCGCGCCGACGACGGCAAGCATTGGGCGCCCGCCGATACCGAATTTACGGCCAAGCTCAAGAGCGGCGACGAAGTGACGTGGCGGACCGGTCGCACGGTGGCGGCATCGGGTCTCAATAAACGGGGCAGCTATAATCCGAACGACCCCAATTCGCCGCCTGCCGCCACGCGGATGTATTCGATCGTATGCTCATTTCCGGATCACCAAAATTGGCCACCTGCGGTGCTGACTTTGCAGCGGACGTCCGTCAAGGCGGCAACCAAGCTGATCGATCAATTGAGGGTCCTGCGCGCCCCGTCTTTTGGCGTGATTTTGGAAATGGCCTCGGTCAAGGACGAGTCGCCATCCGGCGAATTTAACAACTACGCCTTTGAGCTGTACGGACCAGTAGAAGACAAACCGTTCTACGAGGAAAACTCCAGACAATATCGCTTTTTCATCGAGCACGGCCTCAAGGTGAAAGACCTGGAGGGCGCGCAAGACGACTAGAACCATTCCGGTTTTGATGGAATCAAAGCCGGGCTCCAGCTTTTTGTTTGACGCGTTTTTCAGACGCTAACCGCTGCTTATGTCCTCGGGTCAAGCCCGAGGACATGCTTCGCTTGAAAACGCTATAGCTAGAGCCTTTCCGCTTCTGATGGAATCAGAAGCGAGGCTCTACGATTTTGATTTGACGCGTTTTCTTCACGCGAACCGGTATCCACTTCGCTTGAAAACGCTATAGCTATTTCCCGGTGAAGTGGACACCGGTTCACCGCAAGGAAATGCGACCGCTCGATAGCTTGGAGCGCCCGTTTCGATTCCATCAGAACGGTAAGCGCTCTAACGGGAAGAGCGTGCAATTCGTGATGAATTTAGCGACCGGAATGGCTCGGTGATCGCCCTTTCGCTCGACCCGCTTCGAATATAAACCCTTCGCGGTCGATGGCGAACGCGAATTGATGGCGGTCTGCGAATCCAATTCGGCTCCTCTTTGAGCCCGCGTCGTCTTTCGACAGGGGCCGCGACAACAGCAGCCGAGCCTGTTCCGTTTCATTGACGATTGCGACGAGCCGCGAACCAGCGGGTGACCCGTCGCGGCCGGACTCTGCAGTTCAGCATCCCGCGAAGACAATATCGATTGCGTAAAATCAATAAATATTTCAATAACATAGACATACGTTGCGCCGCCCTGCGCAACCGCCCGCGATTTCAATTGACCTCGTGGTCCTACTCGGTACTCTCGAAATGCTGGAGAACGCATCGTCCGATTCCGATTCATAGATCGCGACAGCATCCCTCCCTGTCCGAAGATAAATTGATATGCTCGGTAAGCTGACGATTGACGCCCTGCCGTTTTATAGCGGCATCGCCATGGCAGGTGCGCTGGCTGTCGTGTGCGGCGCACTAGGCGTGGTCGCGCTCATCACGTGGCTCGGTCGATGGCGCTATCTGTGGATCGAATGGCTGACGAGCCTCGACCACAAGAAAATCGGCATCATGTACGTGACGCTGGCGCTCATCATGTTGGTGCGCGGCGTCATCGACGCCCTGATGATACGGACACAGCAGGCGTTCGCATTCGAACCGCACGGCTATCTGCCGCCGGAGCATTTCGATCAGATCTTCACGTCCCACGCCACCATTATGATGTTCTTCGTGGCGATGCCGTTCGTGCTTGGGCTGTTCAACATCGTCGTTCCGCAGCAGATCGGCGCGCGCCGGGTGGCGTTTCCGTTTATGAACGCGGCGAGCCTGTGGCTGACCGCGTCCGGTGCCGCCCTGGTGATGATCTCGCTGGTCGTCGGCAAGTTCTCCGCCGCCTATTGGACCGCTTACCCGCCCCAATCGGGAGTGCAGCTCAGTCCGGGCGTCGGCGTCGACTATTGGATCTGGGCAATCCTGCTCAGCAGCGTCGGCGCGATGCTGAGCGGATTCAATTTTCTTGTCACCATCGTCAAGCGTCGCGCACCCGGCATGCGGCTGATGATGATGCCGCTGTTCACATGGACGGCCCTATGCACCGGCATATTGATAATATTCGCCTATCCGGCCTTGATCGTTGCCGCCGCACTGCTTGGTCTCGACCGCCATCTCGGCATGCACTTCTTCACCGGCGGTGAAGGCGGCAACGTCATGAACTATGTCAGCCTGTTCTGGATCTGGGGCCATCCCCACGTCTACATCCTGATTTTGCCGGCGTTTGGCATCTATTCCGAAGTCGTGGCAACTTTCTCGGGCAGGCGATTGTTCGGCTATACCTCGCTCGTCTACTCCACCGTGGCCATCACCGCGCTCTCGTTCGTGGTCTGGCTGCACCATTTCTTCACCATAGGTTCCGGCGCCGACGTGAACGCCTTCTTTGGCAGCGCCGCCCCGCTCATCGCCGTGCCGACAATCGTGACGATCGTCGTCTGGTTGCTCACGATGTATCGCGGCCGTGTGCAATTCTCGGTGCCGATGCTGTTTACGCTCGGGTTCATCGTAACGTTCCTCGTAGGCGGCATGACCGGCTTTTTATTCGCGGTCGCACCGGCTGATATGCACAACACCACTTTCCGGGTGGCGCATTTTCACAACCTTCTGATCCCCGGCGCGCTGTTCGGCTATTTCGCCGGCTACCAGTATTGGTTTCCCAAGGCGTTCGGCTTTCGTCTCGAGGAAAAATGGGGCCGTCGGGCCTTCTGGTGCTGGATCGTCGGCTTCTGTATGGCCTTCATGCCGCTGTATATTCTCGGCCTCATGGGCATGCCGGAGCGCCTCAATCACACCGATGTCGCCGACTGGCAGCCGTATCTCATCGTCGCGCAATTCGGCGTCCTCTTCATCACATGCGGCATCGCCTTTCTCGCCATCCAGATCGCCGTCAGCATCCGCGACCGCGCGGCGCTTGCAGCCTCGAGCAGCGATCCGTGGAACGGCAGGACGCTCGAATGGGCGACCGCCTCACCGCCGGCGGCCTACAATTTCGCCGTCGTGCCTCACGTGCACGGCATCGATCCATGGTGGGCCATGAAGCAGGCGGGAACGGCGGATCGCCGACCCGGCCGCTTTCACGACATCATCATGCCCGACGATAGCCGTGCCGCAATCGTGCTCGGTGCGATGTCGTTCGTGTTCGCCTTTGCAATGATCTGGCAAATCTGGTGGCTGGCCGCCATTGGCGGGCTAGGCATGTTTGCCGTGGCGCTGTCGCAGACGTTCCATGATCATGCCGGGCATCGCATCCCGGCGAGCGAAGTCGAAACAATCGAAAGCCGGCGCGCCATATCCCCCGCACTCGCACTTGAGGCGCCGACGTGACCGACGCCGTCATCACCGCCGATCACGGCGATGAAACCGAAGCCGAAGCAGCCCAACGCGCCATCGAGGAGAAGACCTACGGCTTCTGGCTCTGCTTAATGAGCGACGCGATCATCTTCGCGCTGCTGTTCGCAATCTTTGTGGCGATGGCGCATAGCACCGCTGACGGGCCTGCCGGACACACGTTATTCCGGCTCCCGCGCATCTTTGCCGAGGCCATGCTGCTGCTGACGAGCAGCATGACCTTCGGCTTCGCCAGCGTTGCGATCGCAGCCGGACAACGCCGGCGCGCGGTGGTCTGGCTGGGCGTGACGTTCCTGCTCGGACTCGGCTTCGTCGCCATGGAGGTTTCGGAATTCTATAGCATGACCGCCGCCGACGCCGGCCCGTGGCGGAGTGGTTATCTCTCGGCCTTCTTCACGCTGGTCGGCACCCACGGCGCTCACGTCAGCGTCGGTCTGGTCTGGATCGCTCTGTTGGGATGTGAGGTCGCATTGCGCGGGCCAACCCCGTTCGTCGCCTCGCGCCTCTACCGGCTGGGCCTGTTCTGGCATTTCCTCGTTATCGTCTGGATCAACATCTTCTCCCTCGTTTACCTGCCGGGGCTTCTCTAGCATGGCGACCGCGCCGCGATCGTCGGAAAGACCGAGCTTGCCACGCCGCGAGGATGTCACGATCAAGTCGTACCTGGTCGGTTTCGTTCTGGCACTGGCGCTGACCGCGATTCCATTCGGCCTCGTCGCCGCTCGCACGCTGCCGCCGATACAGACTTTTGTCCTCATCGGCGTCGCTGCGATTGCACAGGTCGTCGTCCACTTGCGGTACTTCCTGCACCTCGACTTGAAACCGTCATCGCAGAATAAGCTGGTCGCGCTCTGCTTCGCCGCCGTCGTGCTCCTTATTGTGGTCGGAGGCACGCTATGGATCATGTTCAATCGCTATTACCTCGTGACGTAAGCGGCGGAGATGCGACCACGCCATCTCGAGGGACCGCATGACCGACGGCGAATCTTGACCGTCCCGCGCGCCATGACCGGATCTGCGACCCGGACCAACCGAACGAGCTGATCAACGACCGAACTTTCAAGCCTCTGTCGAGCCCGTTTTGGTGCCAGCACTGGAACCGGCGACATAAGTATTATCGACACGCACAGTTGTTATGACTATCGGTCAAGCGTCTTTCCGCGGGAGCCGTTCGGGACGACAGCGCTTCGCTCCATGTCCCGGCCATCCACTCCCTGGTCCGGTTCACATGTCAAAACGCCTGCCCGGCAAGATCCGGACATCACAAACGAGCCACGTCCCGCTTCCGGTTACGAGACACCCGGGATGCGAGATTGTTGCGGCGGAGGTTTGCGCTTGTCCTTTCGCGCTTCCCTTTGCGGGGAAGCAGCATTTCGGACGGGCCGTTTCGCTCAGGACGTCTGGCGATCGGGGAATGGATCCAGGGCATACGGCCCCGGATCCTGACCGAAATTCGCGGCACGGTGACCATCATATAAGCCGCCCGTCGGGGAGAATTTGCCAGCTACGTGGAGCGTCGCTGGCTGCGCCACCACACGCCAAAGGCGACCAGCAGGGCGGCGGCGAGGCCGAACCAGGTGATGGCGTATTGCATGTGATCATCCTTCAGATGCACCTCGAGCGGCCCGGGCTTCGGAACCCCGCTCGCAGGCACTGGCGTCTCGAGATCGATGTAGAAGGGTGCAACCTTTTCCCAGCCGAGAGCCTGCACCATCTCGCCAATATCGCGGGAAAACCACAGCCGCTTGGCGCGAGTCGGTGACGCCGACAGCAGACCGGCTTTCTCCGGAAACCGAAGATAGCCGGTCATCGTGACAGGCTGGCCGGTCACCAGCGGCCTCACGGCGCGATCCTGCTGGCCGCGGTCCTGCATGGTGTTTTGCACGAAGCCCGCATTGACAACAACCGTGCTGCCGTTCGGCAGTTGAGCAGGAAGAAATGCCCAAGTGCCAAGTCCGACATCGGGGCGCACCGCCGAGCCGGAACTGTAGACCATTGCGTCGGGCAGCGACTCGTAGGTCGCCGAAAAGCTCACGCGGCGAAACTCGTCCTTGGTCGGCGACAATGCCGCCCAGTCTGCCGGCTGGGGCAATGCGCCGGGCGTAGCAGCCAGCCGCTCGGTGAGCGCCGCGATCAGCGCGTGCTTCTCGACCCGGCGCTGCAGCTGCCACACGCCGAGGCCGATGAACAGAGCCATCACGGCCAGTGTGAAGAGACCGAGGCCGACCCCGTGGCGATTGGCGACCTGGGTCATAGGGCGTCGCGCCGGATGGATCGGCCTTCGGCGGCCTTGTGGTGGAATTGCAGGCTGATCAGGAGCGATTTCATGGCGCGCAACGGTGCCAGGGTGACGGCAAGGATCAGGGGGATCCACAGCACGGCGTGAACCCAGTACGGCGGCTGATACTTGACCTCGACGATCAGGGCGCAGCCGACGACGATGAAGCCGCCGATCAGGATGATGAACACCGCGGGTCCGTCGCCGGAATCGATGAAGGTGTAATCCAGTTCGCAGCGCTCGCAGGACGGCCGCAGCGTCAGGAACCCGGCAAACAGCTTGCCCTTGCCGCAGCGCGGGCATTTGCAGGCGATCCCGCGCAGGATGGCTTGAGACAAGGTCGCCCGGGCGTAAAAATTGGACATCGGTGTTTCCCGGAAGAGAAAAAGGGCGGCCGCGCGGCCGCCCTTTTCATGATTGAGTTGCTTGCGTCCCGATCAGTGCGCGGCGTGCGCCATGGCCGAGGCGCCGTTGCCCCAGACATAGATGCAGATGAACAGGAACAGCCACACCACGTCGACGAAATGCCAGTACCAGGCGGCGAATTCGAAGCCGAGGTGCTGCGTCGGCGAGAAGTGTCCGGCATTGGCGCGGAACAGGCAGACGATCAGGAAGATGGTGCCGACCAGCACATGGAAGCCGTGGAAACCGGTGGCCATGAAGAAGGTGGCGCCATAGACGTTGCCGGCGAAGTGGAAGGCCGCTTCAGAGTATTCGTGGGCCTGCACGGCGGTGAAGGTGGCGCCGAGCGCGATGGTCAGGATCAACCCCCACTTCAGTCCCTTGCGGTCGCCGTTGAGCAGGGCGTTATGCGCCCAGGTCACGGTGGTGCCCGAGGTCAGCAGGAGCAGGGTGTTGAGCAGCGGCAGGTGCCAGGGGTCGAAGACCTCGATGCCCTTGGGCGGCCAGACGCCGCCGAACAGCGCGTCGCGGGTGGCGTGCACGGGATCGCCCGGGAACAGCGCGGAATTGAAGAAGGCCCAGAACCAGGCAACGAAGAACATCACCTCGGAGGTGATGAACAGGATCATGCCGTAGCGATGGCTGATCTGCACCACGCGGGTGTGGTCGCCCTTGTGCTCGGCCTCGCGGATCACTTCCGCCCACCAGTTCGCCATGGTGTAGAGCACGCCGACCACGCCGATGCCGAAAATGATCGGCGCTGCCGCGGTCAGGTGATGCATCCACAGGATGGCGCCGACGGCCATGACGAAGGCCGCGGTCGCGCCTATGATCGGCCACGGACTCGGGTCGACAAGGTGGTAATCGTGCTTGACTTGCGCCGTAGCCATTGCGGTCTCTCTCCGTCTGCGTTAGCGGTGCCGGCTGAATTGGCACCTAATCCATCCCAAAAACAAAACGCGTCAGCAACCAAACGCGTCAGCCGTCGAAGGTCAGATGCTTCCCCCTGGCCGGTCCGGTTCGCTCGCCGCCACCGGCTTCGGCGCGGCATCCCTCACCGGGAAGAACGTGTAGGACAGGGTGATGGTCCTGACGCCGTCGTTCTCGCTGTCGGCGGCGAAGGCCGGGTCGACATAGAAGACGACGGCCATCTCCCGCTTCTCACCGGCCGCCAGGGTCTGCTCGGTGAAACAGAAGCAGTTGATCTTGGTGAAATACGATCCGACCGTCAGCGGCGTGACGTTATAGGCCGCCTGCCCCGCCGTGGCGGTCCCCGCCTGGTTGGTGACGGTGTAGTATACGGTGGTGACCTCGCCGATCCGGACCTTGATTTCGGTCTGTTCCGGCTCGAACTTCCACGGCAGCCCGCCGGAGACGTTGGAGTCGAAGCGCACGGCCACCGTGCGCGCCAGCGGCGCCGCACTCGGCGCGACTTTTGCGACCTGCGTGGTTCCGTTGAAGCCGGTGGCGCGGCAGAACCAGTTGTAGAACGGCACCGCCGCATAGGCGGCGCCGACCATGAGCGCGACCAGCAGGCCGCAGGTCGCGCCGATCTTCACGTCGCGGCTCACGCGCGGCGCAGCCTTCGGCGCGGCGGGAGCCGCCGGTGCGACTGAGGCCGTGGCGGGTTGCTGCGGGTGCTGTGGCGCGTCGGTCATCTCAATCACATCGGACGGACGACAACGCCCGGCCCCTTGACGAATGTGACCGCGAAGAACAGCACGACCAGGATTCCGAGCGCGACGGCGATCGCGATCGAGCGCTCGCGCCGGCGCTTTTTCTGCGCCTCGGTGAGCACGATTTCGTCCGGCTTCGGCTTGTTGTCCATCGCTCCATGCGTCCCCACTACCAGATCAACGGCGCGACGGCCTTCGCAACCACATCGAGCAGCAGAACGGCAAACAGCGCGAACAGATAGAGGATCGAAAATGCGAACAGGCGCCGCGTCGCGCGCAGCGCCACGCTACCGGTGCGATGGCGGTAGACATTGATGGCGAGCACCAGCATGCCGAAGCCGAGAACCAGCGAGGTGACGCCATAAACCCAGTCGAAATAGCCGAGCGGCCAGGGCGCGGCGGCGATCGCCACCAGCACGATGGTATAGAGCAGGATCTGCAGCCGCGTCGCATCGGGCCCGGCGACCACCGGCAGCATCGGCACGCCGGCGCGCGCATAATCGTCAGAGCGGAACAGCGCCAGCGCCCAGAAATGCGGCGGCGTCCAGAAGAAGATGATCAAAAACAGCAGCAGCGGCTCGACCGACAGCGACCCTGTCGCCGCCGCCCACGCCACCACCGGCGGCAGCGCGCCGGCGGCGCCGCCGATCACGATGTTCTGCGCGGTCCGGCGCTTCAGCCCCATGGTGTAGATCACCACGTAGAAGAAGATCGTAAAGGCGAGCAACCCCCCGGCGTACCAGTTAACCAGAGCGCCGAGCGTCATCACCGAGAAAAACGACAGCGTGAGGCCGAACCCCATCGCCTCGCCGCGGGTGATGCGGCCGCGCGGGATCGGCCGGTTGGCCGTGCGCGACATCAGCACGTCGATATCGCCTTCGAGCGCCATGTTCAGCGCGCCGGAGGCGCCGGCGCCGACCGCGATGCACAGGATCGCGGTGAAGCCCAGCACCGGGTGAACATGACCCGGCGCAATCATCAGTCCGACCAGCGCGGTGAAGATCACGAGCGACATCACCCGTGGCTTCAGCAGCGCGAAGTAATCGGCGACGCTCGCCTCCGATATCCGGGGCGGCAGCTCAATGGCGTTTCGATCGACTACCGGCAAGACACAACTCACTTTGTTGGCGCCCGGCGCGGCGGGCGCGTCGCGCACAGTTCGCTTGTTGGGTACGCGGCGCGCACGGTTCGCTTTGTCGGGTGCGCGTCGCGTAAGTTGCCTTGTTGGGTGCGCGGCGCGCCAGGCGCGCCGCGCACAGTCACATTACTGCACCTTCGGCAGCGTTCCGAACTGGTGGAACGGCGGCGGCGAGGACAGCGTCCATTCCAGCGTGGTGGCACCTTCACCCCACGGATTGTCCGCAGCCTTCTCCTTGCGCGCGAAGGCATCGACCAGGCCGTAGAGGAAGACCAGAGCGCCGGCCCCCGCGATGAACGCGCCGTAGGACGAGATCTCGTTCCAGCCCGCGAACGCATCCGGATAGTCGACCGAGCGCCGCATCATGCCCTGCAGTCCGAGGAAATGCTGCGGGAAGAACAGGATGTTGGCGCCGATGAACATCAACCAGAAGTGCAGCTTGGCGATGGTCTCGTTGTACATGTAGCCGGACATCTTCGGGAACCAGTAGTACCAGCCCGCGAAGATCGAGAACACCGCGGCAATGCCCATCACGTAGTGGAAGTGCGCGATGACGTAGTAGGTCTCCTGCATCACGCGATCGACGCCCGCATTGGCCAGCACCACGCCGGTGACGCCGCCGACCGTGAACAGGAAGATGAAGCCGACCGCAAACAGCATCGGCGCCCTGAACTCGATCGAGCCGCCCCACATGGTGGCGATCCACGAGAACACCTTCACGCCCGTCGGCACCGCGATCACCATGGTCGCCGCGACGAAATAGGCCTGCGCCGACGATGCCATGCCGACCGTGTACATGTGGTGCGCCCACACCACGAAGCCGACGCCGCCGATCGCGACCATCGCATAGGCCATGCCGAGATATCCGAAGATCGGCTTCTTCGAGAAGGTCGAGATCACATGGCTGACCATGCCGAAGCCCGGCAGAATCAGGATGTACACCTCGGGATGACCGAAGAACCAGAACAGATGCTGGAACAGCACCGGATCGCCGCCGCCGTCGGCAGCGAAGAACGTGGTGCCGAAGTTACGGTCGGTCAGCAGCATCGTGATCGCACCCGCCAGAACCGGCAGCGCCAGCAGCAGCAGGAACACCGTGACCAGGATCGACCACACGAACAGCGGCATCTTGTGCATGGTCATGCCCGGCGCGCGCATGTTGAAGATCGTGGTGATGAAGTTGATCGCGCCGAGAATCGAGGAAGCGCCGGCCAGATGGATCGCCAGGATCACGAAATCCACCGACGGACCCGGATGACCGCTGGTCGACAGCGGCGCATACAGCGTCCAGCCCGTGCCAGCACCGATGGCGCCCGGCTCGCCCTCCATGAAGTTCGACAGCAGCAGCAGCGCAAACGCCGCCGGCAGCAGCCAGAACGAGATGTTGTTCATGCGCGGAAACGCCATGTCGGGCGCCCCGATCATCAGCGGCACGAACCAGTTGCCGAAGCCGCCGATCATCGCCGGCATCACCATGAAGAAGATCATGATCAGGCCGTGCGAGGTCACGAACACGTTGTATTCGTGAGCAGGATGGAAAACCTGCACGCCGGGAAACATCAGTTCCGCCCGGATGCCCATCGACATCAGGCCGCCGATGACCCCCGCAACGATGGCGAACACCAGGTACATGGTACCGATGTCCTTGTGATTGGTCGAATACGCAAAGCGCCGCCACCCGGTCGGGTGGTGCGCATGGTCGTCGTCGTGATCGTGGTCGTGAGCAGATGCTGCGGTTGTTGCCATTGTCCAATCCTGTCTTTACGTCCCTTGAAGTCCTTCAAACCCTTGCGGTTGCGCCCGCGTCAGAAAACCTCCCGACGCCGGCGCCTGCCGCATCACGTCTACTGCATCACGTCGGCAGCCGAGGCCACCGCGTTCGCCGGGTTCGAAGCAAACTTCTTCTTTGCGGTTTCAACCCAGGCCGCAAAATCCTGCTCGCTCACCACCCGCACCGCGATCGGCATGAAGGCGTGATCCCGGCCGCACAGCTCCGAGCACTGGCCGTAGAACACGCCGGTCTTGGTGGCCTTGAACCAGGTCTCGTTGAGACGACCCGGAATCGCATCCACCTTGATGCCGAACGCCGGTACTCCAAAAGAATGAATGACATCGGCCCCGGTCACCTGAACCACGACCACCTTGTTCACCGGAACCACCAGCTCGTTGTCGACGGCCAGCATCCGCGGCTTCTTGTCTTCCGCGATCAGCGAGTCGAACTCAAACTTGCCGTTGTCCGGATAGGTGTAGCTCCAGTACCACTGCTTGCCGGTCGCCTTCACCGTCAGGTCGGCCTTCGGAATGTCAAGCTCCTCGAACAGCAGCCGGAACGACGGCACCGCAATGCCAACCAGAATCAGAACCGGGATGATCGTCCACGCAACCTCGATCAACGTGTTGTGGGTCGTCTTCGACGGCACCGGGTTGGCCCGCGCGTTGAACCGCACCATCGCCACAACCAGCAGCCCCGTCACCAGCAGCGTGATCAACGTGATGACAACCATAAGCCCGTTATGCATCCGCTGGATGCTGTCCATCACAGGCGTCACCCCCGCCTGAAGATCCAGCGCCCACGCATTCGGTTGACCGACCAGCTCCTCTGCGGAAACCGATCCACCAGCGGCCAGCGCCGCTATTCCAAACGCTAATCCCAGAAACCGGCGGCTAAACCGGCGACCAACCTGGCCCTTCGACATCTTCATGCCGCTCGCGCTCCTTGTCATAAAACTGCACCAGCACCTGGCGACCTTCGATACGGGCCCAACAAGCGCGTTACGTACCGGCCGTTTTCTTAAAGGAGTATATTTTAAGATGCAAGCCTCGTTCATGCTGCTATGCGGCAACGACGAAAGCCGTTTAATCACGAGAACTGATTGCATCTTTGCGGCAGCATCAAGCGTCTCGTCGAGGTTTTTAAGTCAATACGTGAAGGTGTGCGTCGGCAATCAGTCTGAGATCAGTTTCGATCACGTAATCAGCGCCCGGACTCCTTACTCTTTCTTGACCAAGTCCCGAATTCTAGTCATCGTTCGACCGATCATACAGCGCAATGCGGTCGCTGTTAATGAGATAGGCATGTTCGAACGCTGGATAGCTGTTCGGCAACACATCCGCCGGGTTATTTGAAAAGCCGTTTGCCGAAGCGCAAATGCAACGCTCATCGCCTTGAGGCCTGAAGGCCTTAAAGACAGGGTCTTCAAGCATAGGCTCGCGACACATTTCATTTCATGCCGCGGGAATCGCATGCCTCCACTGCGCGCTCGACATCGCGACCCGCGAGCGGAACGGGCACAACCTCGGCTCCGACTGACGCGATCATGAGCAGCCAGGATGTACAAGGCCGCTCAAAACTGGAGTTCCAAGCCTCCGCGCAACAGCTTCGATAAGGTACGAAAATCACGGATCCCACACGAATCTCTTATTTTGTCGGGACGCTCAACCTTAAGCAAGGTAATTGTAAAAGTGCGGCCGGCAGAGGCCGCGAACCGCAGACACCTCCCAAAGCCGGACAAATATCTCCGGCTCAAACATCCGCACCCGGTAGTCCTAAATGACGATTTGCATGCAATCCATCGCCACCGTGCGCAGCCGGTTCACAAACGGTGTGCGAATATCCCGTCGCGACATCGTCGCGGAAATCGTCGTGCGCGAGAACCTTGCGGCTTCCCTCACCGGCATTGAGGAATGGTCGCACTTGATCATCCTGTTCTGGATGGATCAGCTCGTCGGCAAGCCCGTTCCGTTAACCACGCATCCCCGGCATCGCGCCGATCTGCCGGAAGTGGGTGTGTTCTGCGCCCGCGGCCCGGAACGGCCCAATCCGATCGGATTGGCCATCGTCGAGTTGCTGAAGCGCGACAACAACGTTCTGACCGTCAAGGCACTGGACGCCTACGACGGCACGCCCGTTCTCGATATCAAACCCTATGACGACTTCGACGCCGTCACTGGACTCCGCGCGCCGGAATGGTGGCTGATTGCAACGGGCCGCTTAAAACCGTAACAGGCGCTCCCGCGCTTGCATGAGACAATAAAACATCGGCAGAGCGCCACCGACTCGAACCTCGCACGATCAACGCGACGGCCCACGCGTTGGTGCCGACTGACGCCATTGTCGCGACAGGCTTATCAGGCGCTCTCGGGAAATCGACGTGCCGTGATAAACGGCACGCGACACAGTGGCCGAACCCAAGACGGCATCTCCAAATTCGTGCTGCCGCATGAAGGGATGATGCGGCAGATAGGTTCGGACCATTTCTCTGTATTTTTCCATGTCGGATGGCGAGAGCCTGACGCGACCGGCGCCCTCCAGCGGCTTCGAGCTGACATACTGAGCAAGCAGCGACAATTGCTCCTCTACGTCATAAACTGAATTCGGCAGCGCGGACTCGCATTGCACGCTCAGTACGTCCCGCAACTTATTCTGTTCACGACCCAGAATTTCGTACAGAACCGCCTCGATCACGCCCCATGCCTCGCGGCCTCCATCTGCTTTAAGATTTTTGGTCACATTGGTGAAATCGTCGATGGCAGCCAGGATCGACCCCAACGCCGCAAGCACCGGCGCGTAGCCGGCGAATACCTTGCCTCGCTCGTTCTTCCACAATTCCCCCGCCGGCAAGCCAAGAAAGGTTTCGATTGCGTCAAAAAAGGTGGCGATGAAATCTCGCGCCTGTTCCGGGTGCTGCTGATAGTAGGAGCCTGGTCTGGCGGCGATCGCCGCGTAGGCGTGGATCAGTTGCTCGGCTCCCTCCTCGTCGAAGAATTCGACATTGGCCGTGACATGCGTCACTCCCGGCGCGTTGCGTTCAAACTGCTCCCTCGCCAATTCGGTCGACTCAAATCTCCCCAGGAAAATGAGCTTGGGCCGCGAGGCAACAGTTCGGTCGCTCCGCAAAAGCTCTGCGGTGGATTCCAGAAACTGCTCGATGCCCGTCTCGCTCGACAACAATCTCCCTTCATCGAGAGCGTCCACGATGACTGGAATCCTCCCCTCATGAAACGCGGCTATGGGGTCGCTTTTGTCGGCGGCTTCCAGATCAGCCAGCAAAGTCCGCAGAGAGCCAGCCGAAACGGGGACATTGGCCAGGTCAAGAATCGGCGCCTTGAGTGTCGCCGACAGTTCCCTCGCCAACGTGCTCTTGCCGGCCGCCGCGGACGCCTCGATGAAAACGATCTCCTTCTCCAAGGCCGATGGATCGCTCCCCTCGATTTCCAGTCTTGGCGTCACGAATGGCGTTGGCTGCTCCCCGACGAAGAGGCATCCGGCCTGATCGACCTTCGGGAAATGGACGGGGCGGTTCAACACGTTGACGAGTGCGCTCAGCGCAGTTTCCGACATCAGATGACCTCTTGGGGCGAAGGCCGCACGTTTACAGTCGCGAAACCTCCGGTTCAATGGCAATGGTGTCCGGCTGACGAAGGTCACGCGTAATACGCTCGAAAACAGCGCGGCTCGTCGGCCGGGCGGCTGGTTTACCGCTCATAGCCGGTTCATCTGCAACGAGCTTGCGGGCAAGCGATATCCAGCGGCTGCACCACCGCCAGCGGGCGCCGGTTAATCGAAATCAGAGCGAACGAGGCGGCCAGGCGTTGTTTGTTGCGACGCAATATGATCGAAGGTTCGGCCTTTGTCTCGATCCGCGGCAACTGGATCATCCTTAAAAAAGCAAACTTAAAAAAGCAAAGCGGACATCGGCAAAGTGGGCGATCGTGGTGCGAAAAGCGATTGCCCAACCGGATATATACGCGCGCGCGAATCCATGTCATATCTTGGCTATGATAAAAGGTTGGAAGATCAGCTCCGTGAGGCCAGGCAGAGGCGCCAGTGGTGCATTGCGCCAGGAGTTCATCCTTGTCGCCATCGCCGACCAGGCCAAGGCTCTCCAAGCGGTCAAGGAGTGCCTTCCTGACGCGGAAATTACGGTCGATTCGGAAGCCAGTCAGGATCTTCTGGCCGAATATCAGGTCGTCGACGGCGAAATGGTTGTGCTCGCGGAGTGATCCCGGGCTTGCGCGGGAAGGCGCACGCTCGCATCGCGGCTTGAAAATCGGTGACGGATTGCGGGATGTGCCGGGCGCCCGGGAAACCGGCAGCGCAGCGAAGATTCAATCGCAATTTCGTATCCGGCACCGCTTTGGCATTTGACCGATCGGCCGGCGGCGCATAGCGGCGGTTCGCGCCGGGCGATCACGATCTTCACCATTTGGTTGCGGCCGGCGGCGGACGCTCAGACCCCACCAGGGGCGCAGGTCCCGCCAAGGGTAACGGTGAAATCATATTTTCAGTCGACAGGATCAGAATTTCTTCATAGCAACGGCTGGAAACTTATCGTCGGTCGTGGCGGGCGCGATGCCGGGACAATAAATGGCCTGGATTGGCAACAACGAAATCCGGCGCTATTGCGATAGTTCCCGCGCACCAGGCTGATCAGACCGCCCTCATGAACAAAGCCGTGGGCGCCTGTGATTAAGGCTAACGCCAAAGACGCAGAAACAGCTGCCTAAGGAGAGAATAGTCAATGCGATACCGTACCAACCAGGGGCTGCTGATCGAGGCCGAAACGTCGGCCGGTGTAATCCGCCGCCTGCGAGAGTCGAGCTGGAATGAACAGAACCTCAGCGATGATGCGTACATGGAAGCGGTTGCGGATCGCATGTTCCAGGAGGGTATCCACGTTTCAACGCTCAGCCCGGACATGTTCATTGCCGGGTTGTTGAGCGGCGGGCTGCTCACGCGCGAAACCGACGAAACGCAGCCGAACGACGATACGCAGCCGAATGCGGCGAAGCAGAAAACAGATCGTAACTAGAGCGTTTTCGAGCGAAGCATGTCCTCGGGCTTGACCCGAGGATGGATACCAGTTCGCGTCAAGAAAACGCGTCAAATCAAAATCATAGAGCCTCGCTTCTGGTTCCACCAGAAGCGAAAAGGCTCTAGATAAAGGCGAACTGCTATACAAGCGACGGCCAGCAAGACCACGCCGAGGAACGAGCCCTCACGGTAATTGATGCGAGACGGCTGGATGCCTATATAGACAGACCAGCGGAGGAACAAAATGACTGATAAAATTCCGGTCACCGTGCTGACCGGCTATCTCGGCGCCGGCAAGACCACATTGCTCAACCGCATCCTCTCGGAGGAACACGGCAAGAAGTACGCCGTCATCGTCAACGAATTCGGCGAGATCGGCATCGATAACGACCTCGTCGTCGGCGCCGACGAGGAAGTGTTCGAGATGAACAACGGCTGCATCTGCTGCACCGTGCGCGGCGACCTCATGCGCATCCTCGCCGACCTGATGAAAAAGAACGGCAAGTTCGACGCCATCATCGTGGAGACCACGGGGCTCGCCGATCCGGCGCCGGTGGCACAGACCTTCTTCGTCGACGAGAATGTCGGGAAGCAGACCAGGCTCGATGCGGTTGTCACCGTTATTGACGCCAAGTGGCTCAACGACAGGCTCAAGGACGCCCCGGAAGTCAAGAACCAGATCGCCTTCGCCGACGTGATCCTCATCAACAAGACCGATCTCGTCTCGCCCGAAGAACTCAGCGAGGTCGAAGCGCGCATCCGCGGCATCAATCCCTACGCGAAGCTGCACAGGACCCAGCGGGCGCAGATCCCGCTCAATGAAATTCTGGAACGCAACGCCTTCGATCTCGACCGCATTCTCGACTTCGAACCGGCCTTCCTCAAAGCCGAGGATCACGATCACGAGCATGGCCACGATCACGGCAATGGCCACGATCATGACCATGATGACCACAAGCACGCGGACCACGAGGGCGGGCTCAAGCACCACCACGACGAGGAAATGCAATCGATTTCACTCAAAACCGACAAGCCGCTCGACGCGGATAAATTTTTCCCGTGGGTGGAAGACCTGGTGCAGAAGGAAGGCCCGAGCATTTTGCGGAGCAAGGGCATCCTTTCCTTCAAGGACGAAGATCGGCGCTTCGTATTCCAGGGCGTGCATATGATTCTCGACGGCGACCATCAGCGGCCCTGGAAAGAAGACGAAAAGCGCCAAAGCCGCATCGTCTTCATCGGTCGCAATTTGCCGGAAAAAGCGATCACCGAAGGGTTCGAAAGCTGTATCGCCTGATATAAGCGATACCCTGCGTACTGCCACCGGGAGCAGACGCACGCACCCGGATGCCGCGAACGGCGTGGTCGTCAGCCCAGTCTGTTCGACCGTGCCAGCATCTTCCAGTCCGCCAAAAGGCGCAGCCGTTTTCCGAACCGGGGATGGCGGCGCTGGGGCGGGACGGGAGCGCAGGGCGACGCCATTGGCCGCGGCGATACCGGCGAAGAAATATGCCCTTGAGCTTCGAGGTTGGAGACTTGCCGCCGAGAGCAGCCGGAGGTCTTGTGATGTTCGAAATCACAGCGCCAGGCCGACATCGCGGCGGCACGGTATTTCGAACGGCGCGGCATGGATCCTCCATTCGTAATGAGGTCCGGAAACCGCTTGGCCTTGCCAATAGTCACAGGATGTAGGGTTGGTGGCGAATGCTGCTGTCGGCGAGGGCCTTTCGGAACAACTGATGTCCTGACAGGCTGAGCCGTTGTCGGTCGTCATCCGCCCGACACTGGAGCCGCGCCAATCGAAGAAGGCGGCAGCGGTAGAGCGGTAGCGGTAGCGCTCGCCTCCTTCGCGTCGGGCAGGATTTCGGTGGTAGGCAGCACGGCTGCGAAGCGGTTTGGCCGGCGCGGTCGCTTACGGGCGAACGCGACCGGCTTTTGACGCGTCTTGGCGCGGTGCCCGGTCGGACATTGCGCGCCGGCTCAACCGCTGGAAGACACATCAGCACCGGCTGGACCCCGTCCGGCTAAGACCAACATGATGCGGTTGCGCGGCTGGTCGCTCCGCTCCGCAGCGAGAATCCTGTGACCAAGGTGATGCCGCATGGTCATTGGCAATCCATGGCCTCGCAGCCATACACAGCGGGCGCATCGCTGCCCGGCTGGTGCTCGAAGGGTCGATCAACGGAGACAGCTCCTGGCCTATGTCGAAGTTACTATCCCCACGCTGTCACCTGGCGACATCGTCGTGATGGACAACCTTGGCAGTCACAAGGGCCGCGCGGTCCGGTGCGCTATCCGCGCGGCCGTAGCGCACCTCTTCTTCTTCCTGCCACCCTATAGTCCCGACCTCAACCCGATCGAGCAGGTCTTCGCCAAACTGAGAACTCTGCTGCGCAAGGTGGCCAAACGCACCGTCGAGGCGAGCATCGCGACGTATCGAAACTCTGCTTCAAACGTTCTCATCGGACAAGTGTGCCAGCTACATCAGAAACGCCGGATACGTTTCAAAATGGATGGACCAGACTCCAGCGCGGCCCACGCACGGATAATCGCAAATTTCTGGACGCGCTGTTGTGGGTGGCCCGCTCGGACGGCCGACGGCGGGACCTGCCGGAGCGACTTGGCGACTGCCGCTCGGTGAAACGGCGCTACCATCGTTGGATCGAGATCGGCGTGCTGGACGACATGCTTGCGGTATTGGCCCGCGAAGCCGACCTGGAGTGGCAGACGATCGACGCGACCATCGTGCGCGCTCATCAGCACGCCGCCGTCCATCCACCCTCAAGAGGCTCCGCCATCAGCGGCATTCGACTGCGCGCGGCTCAGGAGTTCTCGTGGATGATGATCCGGGGCATTTGGAATAATGGGTGCATGTTTGCCCACCAGCATGCCTCCCAGCCATGGCACGGACCACGTCCATGCGAGCGAAAGCAGATGCCCTCGCCCTACCCGCACGACACCGACTCTACGGTTCCTCGGAGGGTCGTGAGAAAATGATGAGCAAAAACCCGATCACGGCCATCCCCGCGCCGTAATAGACCCATTCCGTATGCCTGACCATGATGCTATCGGCGGGGAAGCTGTAGAAGCGGAAGCCCTGCCCCATAAAGCCCAGTCCGGCGACCAAGGTGATGACTCCGACGATTCTCAGTAGAGCATGCATTCTAGGGCGTTTTCCCGGATGTTGTTGAATGTGACCAAACAGCGAGTACGCTATACTATGCGGCCTCGGGTTTCGCTTCAACTCTATTTGCAGCCGGGATATTGATTGTCCCAAATGCGGCGAGCGGCTTTGAGGAGCGGCAGGATCTCGTAAGCTTTTCAATCGACGAGACTTGTTCGCATACACGGCTTTTTTCGCACCTATGAAGCGCCAATGGCCGGGTGGTGTCATGCCCTACTTCGCGTGCTTTTCGCACCGTGTCAGATGACTATGCACTTTCCCCGGCAGCTTTCGGTTCAGTCAGAGCGCTTACCGTTCTGATGGAATCAGAACGGTAAGCGCTCTAAGCCATTGAGTGGTCGCATTTCCTTACAGTACCGGTGTCCACTTCACCGAGAAGTGCTCTAGCGAAGGCGACGAACCATGCAGCGTTGGCTTAAGGCAGGGACGAGATCGTTCTACTCGCCGTGTCCCGAGCAACCTTAGGATTTAGGTTCTGCACTAGGATGGCCGGGGCGATCACCGCGACGCCCTTGACTGGGCAATAGTGCCGCCGAGCTGCGACGCGTCGAGGTTTATCAATGTCCTTTTTCCCGGTTCGCGGAAGCGCTCAACACAAGGCGCCGCTACCGTCGGCAGACCGACTTATCAACACCTTTTTTCATGGTTCGCCGAGTGCGTACACCGGGCATCTGGAGATCGGCCCTCACCAGCCCTCCGTCGAAGACGTGCACCAAGCCGTACAACGGCCAATGCACATTGCGGGTTCGCTTACCGCCAGATCGCGGTGGACCTGGCCACACGAACGTTATGCGTATACTTAAAATTGAGCAGAACACGCGTGCCGGGAGCGAGGTTCGGTTCGGATGCCCTGGGCTATTGCCGGACCGTTGGCCTCCCGCCGTCCAGCTAGGTGCTTCACCGCACGAGTTCTTGCTGGATAGGGAGGCTTTTGTCAGGTCTTGCACGAAGAACGCTGTCGCTCACGTTCTGATACCAGACATAATACGACCGCAGTAAACGCTGCCTCGTTTCCGAGATCGGCACGTTACACCGCGGTCGCAGATGAACACTACTCTTTAAACTCGTCAACCGCCTTAGCTAGGCGGCAGACCTAGCCGTAACCTTCTTCTCTGGCTTCTGAGCCGAAGGCGTCTTCGACGAAGTGACCGTTGGCACACCATTCTCGAAGCTCACCTCACCAGCTGAAGCCAATTCAGCCTCAAGAAGCGAAGGTTGCTTGGGAGCCGTTAAACGCTGGAACGACTCCGTCAATGAGATCGAAAGGTCAATGGCTTTGCCGCGGAAAGTATCCCACAACATCACCGCACCCTGATTCGGCACCAACATTCCCTGCCTGGCCGAAGACCGGTTCAAGGCAAGACGCGAATCGCGCGCGCGCCGATGCCCGACATGTGTATGCTCGTGCTCGTCATGCTGTGCGTTAACGGGCAACTGCAGAACCGTAGCGGTTTGCCCAGCGGTGAGCTGTGCAATCTTCAGAACCTGCCCGTTCGGGAATTCCAACGCATCGTGCGGAACGTATGGATTATCCTCATCAACTTTTCGGAAGCTCGCGACCTTGTGGTCCACACGAGCCTTGCCCGAGAATTTCATGCCAAAAAAGCTGCGAGGGCACTCGTACTGAACGTTCTCGTCAAAGGCGAGTTCCGTTCCAGGCAACAGGCAGACCGCCAGTTCGGGCGGACTATCATGAATCACAAGCTTCGGGCCGAGCTCGCCAACGGCAGCAAAACCGTGCACGTTTGATTTCGCAAGCTCCATCGTGACCAGCTTATCGGCGACCTTGGCAGGCCGCGAAGAAACGTGATGCAGACTGTAGTCGCACATGAAGGGCTCCTCTGGTTGGGACTACGCGCTCCTCACATCAATAACAACACTTGCGATGCGAACTCGTTCCACCGACTTCTCACTTCGGCGGCTGCGTATCTTAGTCCAACGATCCAACCATGCTAAATTGGTGTAGCCAAAAGCTACCACGGCAAGACCGTTCGCGTCAACTCTATTCCGAAGAGACGCCTGGAGATGCGAACGACGATTCCACGCTGAAATCAGCCGGCGAACCGGCAACGACCGAGCCGGCCGCCCTCCTTATAGGGGCCGATTTTAACATTCGCATCCCGTTTCAGCGAGCCTTCCGCGAATGTTAGAATTGAACGACCCACTAGCAAATATAAGCTGCTAGCGAGATTTTGAATT
Source organism: Nitrobacter sp. NHB1 (assembly GCF_036964665.1). Lineage (NCBI taxonomy): Bacteria > Pseudomonadati > Pseudomonadota > Alphaproteobacteria > Hyphomicrobiales > Nitrobacteraceae > Nitrobacter > Candidatus Nitrobacter laanbroekii. Next base: position 2,888,358 of record NZ_JBAMDA010000001.1, on the reverse strand, counting down.
CGACATTCGCGCTCCACCTGGCCACGCGGGGGATGCGAATGTCGAATTCACTCCACTCGCTTGAACAAGTCGAGGTTGAGCGAGGTGGCGCGGCCATAGTGCACCGATACACGGCGACGATGGGTGACGGTTACATGGTATCGGTCCCGCGCTGGCGAATCGACCTCGGTACGGCCCGGGTTCCACCGCTGGCAGGGCAGACATCGAGCGGGCGCCCTCTTGCCGCTTGGAGAAGGCTTGCAACTGCACTATGTTATGTGAGTAAATGCGCTGCCTTAAGGCAGCATTGGCGAACGCTTTGGCGACGTTCGAGCGGAACACAAATCCGAAACGGAACCTATATAGAGCACGCGGGCCAAGCCTTTGGCGCGGGCCGTTCGCCAAAGCGCAGGAGTTCTTTGTATGATGGACGATGCAAACATAGCTGGAACGGAAAGCGTTTCGCCGGTTGACGCTGGCGCCCCCGATGCCACGAATCGGCCATCGAGCATCCCGACGGACGAAATGGAGCGCATGGGAGAAGGAATCGTAGGCGCACTCAAGACGGTCTACGATCCGGAAATTCCGGCCGATCTCTACGAGCTTGGTCTGATTTATAAAATCATCATCGACGACGACCGCATGGTCAATATCGAGATGACGCTGACGTCGCCAGCTTGTCCGTCCGCGGCGGAACTGCCGGGCCAGGTAAAGAACGCAGTCGCGAGCGTATCCGGCGTGCGCGATGCCAAGGTAGCCATCGTCTGGGAACCGCCGTGGGACCCCAGCCGCATGTCGGACGAGGCGCGCACGGTGCTCAATATGTGGTGATGAACGTATCATCACCGAGTCGTGCCGGGTTCATTTTTTAGGCTGTTTGCATGTGGCTGACGCGTCAGCCCATGTCAGGTCGTAGGCGGGTCAGGTTGCAGGCGGGAAACTCCACCTTGCCGGCAGCGGCCGCTCGACCGTTGCCTGTCGCTTAGCCATTGCCGCCCCCGGGGCGCGCAGTTCAACGCAGTTCAACTGTATCGAAGACATCGAAGCTGTCGCAGACGACATGCCCTCTCTTCTCTTTTGGCTGAGACTGAACTTTGCGGCCACCGCCTAATATTCTGGCTGAGCTTAAACGCCCTACCCACCGTGGCAAACGCGAGCGGGATGCTCGCGAGCGCCATGGGTCTTGACATGCTTAACTCAGCAAGCCCGTCGTGCTGCTTATAGCGTTTTCGAACGAAGCATGTCCCCGGGCTGACCCGCGGATGGATACCGGTTCGCGTGAAGAAAACGCGTTTAACTAAAACCTTAGAGCCCCAGTTCTGATTCCATCAGAACTGGGGCTCTAAGTCATCGGCCTGTGTTCGGCGGCCTACTTCGGCAGCGGCACAGGGTTCTTCGAGAGCGTGGTGAGATAGGCAACCAGGTCAGCGCGCTTGCTCTCGCTCTTCAGGCCGGCGAAGCTCATGGACGTACCCTTAACGTAGGCACGCGGATCCGTGATCCATTCGTTGAGCTCGGCGAAGGTCCATTTGCCGCCCTTGGCCTTCAAGGCCGCGGAGTAGCTAAAGCCCGGCTGCGAAGCGACCGGCCGGTCGACCACATTATAAAGGTCGGGGCCGATCTTGGGACCTTTGCCTTCCTCGGTGTTGTGGCAAATCTGGCACTGCTTGACGAGCCCCGCACCGCGCTCAACATTGGCGCTGGCAAGCGCCTTGTTGAACGACGCAGCGTCAGCCGCCGCCGAATGCGCCGGCTTGGCGGTGGCTTCCTTGACGTCAGCTTTCTGGGCAGCTTCAGAGTGCGACTTCTCTGGCCCGCTGAACGACTCGTCGATGATGCGTACTACTTGCACAAACAACAATGTTCCCAGCAGTGCGCCGAGAATAGCGTTGGTCCGGTTTGAATGCACTGTATCACTCCCAGAGGTCATTACTGAAGTACTCCCAGCGGTAGAGGAGCCAAAGAAACCCGGGATACCCCGGACGAACTGAAAAGATCGATGGCAGCGGCACCCCCTGGCTCATCGATCTTGTAACAGCCCCACTCTAGCCCGTTTTGCGTGCCTAAGGGGAGCGGCGGGCACACACATATCAAATAGATGTTTGTCGTGCAACGGTTCACCCGACGCCTGACGCTGACGGATTTTGCACTGCGAATGGTGTCTTTGACAGGCACCCTTGGGCCTTTTTCTGTTGTGCCGAACGCAGCTTGCCGGGTCCTCGCAACGCCGCCGGAAAGCGCCTTCATGGTGCAGCGCACCGACGCTATTGACGATGACAACCGGGATCGAAAGGCCGCGCTCGATCTGGAGCCGCTTGCGCAGCGATTTGAACCTGCCGCATGGACTGTTCGATCGGATTGAGTCGAGCGAGGCCGCCGCGATCATAGCCAGGGCGCGGACATATCCATCGCAATGAGTTGCTCGGCCTCGATGCGTGGGCGGACCACCGCATACAGGTCGTCCTTGACCAGCACCTCGGGGATCAGCGCACGAGTGTTGTAGGTCCCGGATTGCACCGCGCCGTAGGCGCCCGCGGTCATGATCGCGAGAAGATCGCCGGCTTGCGGCTCCGGCAAATTGCGCCCGAGCGCCAGATAATCCCCGGTCTCGCAGACCGGACCGACCACATCCGCAACCATCACCGGGGCATCCTTGGGCGCCGCGCGCACCGGCACGATCTGGTGATAGGCCTCGTACAGCGTCGGGCGAATCAGATCGTTCATGGCGGCGTCGATGATGATGAAATTCCGGGCGTCGCCATGCTTCACGTAGATCACGCGCGTCACCAGAATGCCGGCGTTGCCGACGATCATGCGGCCCGGCTCGAACATCAGCGTGCAGCCGAGATTGTGGGTCACGCGCCTGACCATTTCGGCATAGGCAAGCGGCTCCGGCGGTGCCGCACGGTCCTCGTAATAGGGAATGCCGAGGCCGCCGCCGAAATCGACGTGGCTGATGGTGTGGCCGTCGGCGCGCAGCGCGGTGACGAAATCCGCCAGCAGACGGAAGGCCGCCTCCATCGGGCCAAGATCGGTGATCTGGCTGCCGATATGCATGTCGGCGCCGGTGACCGCGATGCCCGGCAGCTTCGCCGCCCGGGCATAGACCGCACGCGCCTGTGCGATCGGAATGCCGAACTTGTTCTCCAACCTGCCGGTCGAAATCTTGGCATGGCTGCCGGAATCGATGTCAGGATTGACGCGCACCGAAATACGCGCCGTGCGCCCGGTTTCCGACGCAAGCGTCGACAGCAGGTCGAGTTCGGGCTCGGATTCCACGTTGATGCAGAGAACGTCCGCGGCCAGCGCCGCGCGCAATTCGGCTTCGGTCTTGCCGACGCCCGAGAACAGGATCTTGCTCGCCGGAATGCCCGCCGCCAGCGCGCGCTTCAGTTCGCCGCCGGACACCACGTCCGCTCCGGCCCCGAGCTTCGCCAGCGTCCGCAGCACCGCCTGATTGGAGTTGGCCTTCACGGCGTAGCAGACCAGGTGGTCGACCCCTGCGAAAGCGTCGGCAAACACGCGGTAGTGCCGCTCCAGCGTCGCGGTCGAGTAACAATAGAACGGCGTGCCGACGGCCTCGGCCAGCGTCGAAAGATTCACGCTTTCGGCGTGGAACACGCCGTCGCGGTAATCGAAGTGGCGCATGAGCGTCGCGTCTCAGTGGCTGTCGAGCAGCGGGTCGAGGATGAAGGACTTCTTGGTGCCCCTGGCCGCCGCCGGGTCACTGTTCATGCCGTAGGACGGATCGAACAGGCTGCCCTTGGCCGCGGCGCCGCGATCGTGGTCATCCGCCGCCGCTGCGGCACGCGACTGTTCTGAGGCGGTCGGCGGCAAATCGAGGCCGCCCTTGCGCCCGCAACCGGCCAGCGCCAACGCAGCGGCTGTCAGAAAAACCAGTGCCCATCTCGCGGAGACGGAGCTTGAAGAACTGTTCACGGCGATATCCCCAATGCAGCCGCACCATACAAAGAACGCCCTGTCCTGGCGAGACCCGGAAGTCCAGAAAAATTCGAGCTGACTTTTCGGGTCAGCCCGCTTTTCGCTCTTTTTCCAGCCGCTTGAGCCAGGCGTTGGCTTGCCCGCGGACGTTTTTCGGCGCGGTCCCGCCATAACTCGTCCGGCTTTTCACCGACGCCTCGACGGACAGCACCGCAAGCGCATCGCGGGTGATGCGCGGCTCGACCGCCTGCATGTCCTGGAGCGGCAGTTCATGCAGCGCCACGCCCTGCTTCGATGCGGCGGCGACGATCCGCCCGGTGACATGATGCGCATCGCGGAACGGCATCTTCAGCGTCCGCACCAGCCAGTCGGCGAGATCGGTCGCGGTAGCGTAGCCGTCGCCGGCCGCGGCCTTCATTCGCGCCTCATCCGGCACAAGGTCGGCGACCATGCCGGTCATGGCACGGATCGCCAGCGAGAGCGCGCCGAACGCCTCCATCGCACCCTGCTTGTCTTCCTGCATGTCCTTTTGATAGGCCAGCGGCAGTCCCTTCATCACGATCAGCAGCCCCGTGAGCGCGCCGACCACACGGCCGGTCTTGGCGCGCACCAGTTCGGCGGCGTCCGGGTTGCGCTTCTGCGGCATGATCGACGAGCCGGTGGTGAACTTGTCGGAGAGCCGCACAAGACCGACCAGCGGCGAGGTCCAGATCACGATCTCCTCGGCGAAGCGCGACAGGTGCATGGACGTGATCGCCGCGGCCGAGAGTGTCTCCAGCACGAAATCGCGATCGGACACCGCATCGAGCGAATTCGCCATCGGGCGAGCGAAACCGAGTGCCTTCGCGGTGGCGTCGCGATCGATCGGAAAGGATGTGCCCGCCAGCGCGGCCGCCCCGAGCGGGCTTTCATTCAGACGCTTGCGCGCGTCGGCAAAGCGGCCGCGGTCGCGCGCCGCCATTTCGACATAGGCCATCAGATGATGGCCGAAGGTCACCGGCTGCGCGGTCTGCAAATGCGTGAAGCCCGGCATCACCGTCCCGGCGTGCTCCAGCGCGCGCGTCACCAGAACGTGCTGAAAGGCCGCGAGCGCCGCATCGGTCTCGTCGATGACGTCGCGGACATAGAGGCGGAAATCGGTCGCAACCTGATCGTTGCGCGAACGCGCGGTATGCAATCGTCCGGCCGCAGCGCCGATCAGTTCCCCAAGCCGACCCTCCACATTCATGTGAATGTCCTCAAGCGCCCGCTTGAAGTCGAAGGAATCCGTGCGGATCTCTGACAAAATCGTGTCTAGACCCTTGCCTATGTTTTTTGCATCATCCGCCGTAATGATGCCTTGAGCGGCGAGCATGGCAGCGTGGACCTTGGACGCGGCGATGTCCTGGGCGTAGAGATGGCGATCGACGTCGATAGAGACGTTGATTTCTTCCATGATCGCATCGGGACCTTCCCCGAAACGGCCACCCCACATCTTGTTGCTCATGCGCGCCGCTCATTTCATGCCTGCCGGACAACCGGTCGGCCCGGTTCGTTCCGACGGTCTAAAGCCGAAGCCTGCATACCCGCATCTTATACAGGATGACAAACGATATGACTGAAACCACTCCGCCGCCGCCCCGCCGCGCCGAAAGCAGGCTTCCCGTAGGCCCACTGGTCGCGGTCGCCGTCGTCGCCGTGGTCACGGCCTTGCTTTTAGGCGCCGGGCACTTGAAGTCCGCGAGATACGCGGCTAACGCCAGTGTGCCCTGTGGCCACGCTGTGGAACTGTCCAGGAAGCTTGCCCCCCGGGCCATCGGCGAAGTGGCAGCCCTGACGATGGCGTCGAAGCCGCGCCAGATGCCGGACCTGGCCTTTATGGACGGCGACGGCCAACCCAAGAAGCTTTCGGACTGGAAGGGGAAAACCGTTCTCTTGAACCTATGGGCGACCTGGTGCGTGCCCTGCCGCAAAGAGATGCCCGCGCTGGACAAGCTTGAGGGCAAGCTCGGCAGCGATAAATTCGCTGTGGTCGCCATCAACATCGACACTCGCGACGCCGACAAGCCGAAGGCCTTTCTAAAAGACGCCAACCTGACCCGCCTCGGCAATTTTCATGATGCAAAAGCCGAGGTCTTTCAGGATCTTAAAAGCATAGGTCTGGCGCTCGGTATGCCCACCTCGGTGCTGATCGACGGCCGCGGTTGCGAAATCGGCAACATGGCCGGACCGGCCGAATGGGACAGCTCCGACGCGATCAAGCTGATTCAGGCATCGTTGGCGCCTTAGAGTATTTCCCGGTGAAGTGGACACCGGTTCACCGTAAGTAAATGCGACCACTCAATAGCTTGGAGCGTCCGTTCTGATTCCATCAGAACGGACGCTCTAGCGTCATTCTGCTCTCAGCGCGTCGGAACCGGTTTTTCGCCGCGATAGTCGTAGAAGCCGCGCTGGCTCTTGCGGCCGAGCCAGCCGGCCTCGACGTATTTCACCAGCAGCGGACAGGGCCGGTACTTGGAGTCGGCGAGCCCTTCGTGAAGCATCTGCATGATCGACAGGCAGGTGTCGAGTCCGATGAAATCGGCGAGTTCAAGCGGTCCCATCGGATGATGCGCGCCGAGCTTCATGGCGACATCGATCGCCTCGACGTTGCCGACGCCTTCGTACAGCGTGTAGATCGCCTCATTGATCATCGGCAGCAGAATACGGTTGACGATGAAGGCCGGGAAATCCTCGGACACGGCGATTTGCTTGCCTAGTCCGGTGACGAATTCCTTGGCCGCATCGAAGGTCGCATCACCGGTCGCGATGCCGCGGATCAGTTCGACCAGTTCCATCAGCGGCACCGGATTCATGAAGTGAATGCCGATGAACTTCTCCGGACGATCGGTGGACGCGGCAAGCCGCGTAATCGAGATCGATGACGTGTTCGAGGCGATGATGGCCTCTGGCTTCAGCACCGCGCACAGATCGTGAAAGATTTTGCGCTTGACCTCCTCCTTCTCTACGGCGGTCTCGATCACCAGATCGCAATCGGTAAGCCCGTCGAGGGTTTCAGTTTGCCCAATCCGTGCAAGCGCTTTCTGGCGAGCATCCTCGGTGATGATCTTCTTCGACACCTGACGCGACAGGTTGCCATTGATGGTGACCATGGCCGACTTCAGTTGATCGGGGGAAAGATCGTTGAGCACCACGTCGAGCCCGGCGAGGGCCGCCACATGCGCAATACCGTTGCCCATCTGACCCGAACCGATTACGCCGACTTTTCTGATCATTGCCGCCATTTTACCATCTCACCGGGTGCCGAACCGCGCAGCGGTCTGCCCATTCTTGCACAAACACCGGCCGAAGTCCGTTGCTCCGGCGAGCCTTCTTCGGATCATCGTTAGCGTCCGGGCTTTCCAAGTTCTTCGGTGAGTTCGGGGACCGCCTGATACAGGTCCGCCACCAGGCCGTAATCGGCCACCTGGAAAATGGGCGCATCCCCGTCCTTGTTGATCGCCACGATCACCTTGGAATCCTTCATGCCGGCGAGATGCTGGATCGCGCCGGAGATACCGATGGCGATGTAAAGGTCCGGAGCCACGACCTTGCCGGTCTGACCGACCTGCCAGTCGTTCGGCGCATAGCCCGCATCTACGGCGGCGCGCGAGGCCCCGACACCGGCGCCGAGCTTGTCCGCCAGCGGCTCGAGGTATTTGGTGAAGTTCGCGCGACTGCGCATGCCGCGGCCACCGGAGACGATGATCCTGGCCGAGCTCAGTTCGGGGCGATTGTTCTTGGCGACCGCCTCGCCGACGAAACTCGACAAGCCCGGATCGGCCGCCGCGGCGACGGCCTCCACCGGAGCATTGCCGCCGTCGCCGGTTGCGGCGAAGATCGAGGTCCGCACCGTGATGACCTTCTTGGCATCCCTGGACTTCACCGTCTGAATCGCATTGCCGGCGTAGATCGGCCGCTCGAAGGTATCGGGCGCGACCACCTTGATGATTTCGGAAACCTGCATCACGTCGAGCAGCGCCGCGACGCGCGGCATCACGTTCTTGAAGCGCGACGTCGCCGGCGCGACGAACGCATCGTAACCCGGCGCTAGCGAGCGGATCAGCGCGGCGAGCGGCTCGGCGAGATCGTGGGCGTAGACCGGGTTGTCCGCGAGCAGCACTTTCGCGACGCCGTTCAATTTCGCGGCGGCTTCGGCGGCGCTCCTGGCGTTTTCGCCCGCGACGAGTATGTCGACCGGCGCACCGAGTTGAGCGGCCGCGGTCAGCGCCTTGTTGGTCGCATCCTTCAGCGATGCGTGATCATGTTCGGCAATCAGCAACGTGGTCATCGGATTACCCCGGCTTCGTTCCTGAGCTTGGACACCAGTTCGGCGACATCCTTGACCTTGACGCCCGCCTTGCGACCCGGAGGTTCGGTTGTCCGGAGGACTTCGAGGCGCGGCGCGAGATCAACGCCGTACAGGTCGGCGGCCCTCTCCACGATCGGTTTCTTCTTTGCCTTCATGATGTTCGGAAGGGTGGCATAGCGTGGCTCGTTGAGCCGCAGGTCCGTCGTCACGATCGCCGGCCCTTTCAGCCTGACCGTCTGCAAACCGCCGTCAACTTCGCGCGTCACCTTGAAATAGGCCCCGTCGACCTCAAGCTTCGACGCGAAGGTCGCCTGCGCCCATCCGAGCAGCGCCGCCAGCATCTGGCCGGTCTGGTTTGAATCGTCGTCGATAGCCTGCTTGCCGAGAATGATCAGACCGGGGCCTTCCTCTTCGACAACAGCCTTGAGAAGCTTGGCGACCGCCAGCGGTTCGACGGGGGCTTCGGACCTGATCAGGATACCGCGGTCGGCGCCCATGGAAAGACCGGTGCGGATCGTTTCCGCGGCTTCAGCGGGGCCGATCGACACCAGCACGACTTCGGTCGCCTTGCCAGCCTCCTGAAGACGCAGGGCTTCCTCGATCGCGATCTCGTCGAACGGATTCATCGACATCTTGACTCGGGCGAGATCGACGCCGGACCCGTCGCCCTTGACGCGGATTTGCACGTTGAAATCGACAACCCGCTTGACCGGCACCAGAATCTTCATCGACCCTCTCTCGAACCGAGCTTTGGCTGGATCAACCGGGAGTGTGAGTTTCGGCGCGGAACCTGGAGCTATTCCGGCTTTGATGGAATCAAAGCCGGGCTCCAGCCTTTTGTTTTGACGCGTCTTCTTGACGCGAGCCGGTACCCACTTCGCTCGAAAACGCTATAAAGGTCCCGTTTCCGGCGGTCAACGCGCGACGGTCAAAAATCGCGGTCCCTCACGGTCCTGGCCAAGCCAGGAAGCTATCGGTTTCGCCGTCATCTGTTTTGACCTGGCACCCAGAGGACATCGCCCGCGCCCTTGTCGTTCATGAAGCGGCTGGCCACAAACAGGAAATCCGACAACCGGTTCATATACTGGACCGCGGCAGCGTTGACCGGCTCGCCGGGTTGCGCGGCGAGTTCCACCATCATGCGTTCCGCGCGGCGGCAAATGGTTCGCGCCAGATGCAGATATGCGGCGGCAGGCGTCCCTCCCGGCAGCACGAACGATGTCAGTTCGGCAAGCCCGGCATTGAGTTTGTCGATATCATTCTCCAGGCGCAGCACCTGGCCGGACACCATGCGCAGCCGTTCGGCTTTGCCCTCGCGCTGGGGCACCGCCAGGTCGGCGCCGAGATCGAACAGATCGTTCTGGATGCAGCTCAGCATCCCATCGAGATCGGGCGCACTGGAAAGATGCAGCCGGACCACGCCGATTGCGGCGTTGGTCTCATCGACGGTTCCGTAGGCGCCGACACGGAGGTCGTATTTCGGGCGGCGCTCACCGGTGCCGAGCGCGGTGGTGCCGTCGTCGCCGGTACGCGTGTAGATTCGGTTGAGAACGACCATCGGTCCCCCGGTGCCGGTCCATCAATCCGTCATTGCCCCATCATCAAGACCGCCCCATCATCCAGATCGTCACCATGGTGATGACGATCGCAACGAACTGCAGAAAGATCCGCCATCGCATCAGGTTCTGCGAGCGGTTGGGATTACCGCCGCGCATCATGTTGATCAGGCCCATCAGCAACACGGCAGCGACCGAGGCCACCGCGATCGGAATCAAAATCGTGCTCAGGAATACTGTCATTTTTTTTATATATCACCACAGCCGCGGCTGCGCCATTGCTTGCAACGAGATTCAGCCTTGCGCAACAATTTGGCCTTTTATGTATTGATATCAGATAGTAAACGGCGCCGGCGAAGCCGCCATTCGGCCTGGACCAGGGTGAAACGTGAGACATATCCGCTACGTCTACAAGATCGGAACGGACGCCTTCTACACGTTCCTTGCCGACGATGGCTGGGCGATCGCAAGCCATATCGCGCTATCCGCACTGATGGCGCTGTTCCCGTTTCTTATCGTCCTGACATCGCTGGCGGGCTTCCTGGGGTCCAAGGAGCTTGCCGACCAGGCGGCCGAACTGATGCTCCAGATCTGGCCGGATCAGGTCGCCAATGCGTTGTCCGGCGAAATCCATGACGTGCTGACGACGACGCGCGGCGATGCGCTGACCGTCGGCGCCGTGTTCGCGGTCTACTTCGCGTCGAACGGCGTCGAAAGCCTGAGGGTGGCGCTCAATCGCGCCTATGCGGTAATCGAGCCGCGCCGCTGGTACTGGCTGCGGCTGGAATCGATCGGCTACACGCTGATTGCCGCGGTGACGGCGCTGGCGATGGCGTTCCTGATCGTGCTCGGTCCGCTGATCATCGCCGCCGCGAAGCGCTACGTCCCGCTGATTGTCGAATCGAATGAAAGCCTGCTCAACATCGCCCGCTACGGCATCACCGTCCTTGCGATGTTCATCGCGCTCGTGATCCTGCACGCGTGGCTGCCGGCAGGCCGGCGATCCTTCCTCCAGATCATCCCCGGCATCATCTTCACCGTGCTGGCGTCGCTGGCCTCGGGCATTGGCTTCGGCCTTTATCTTGCGCGCTTCGCCAACAACTACGTCACGATGTATGCGGGTCTGGCCTCGGTCGTCATTGCGCTGGTGTTTCTGTACTTCATCGCCGCGATCTTCGTGTTCGGCGGCGAATTGAACGCGGCCATCATCAAGTCGCGGCTGCCGCGCGGCGTTTCGCTTCAAGCAGCGCAGTCGCTAGAGCCCGCGGAGAAACAGGCTTGACCAAAAACGCATCGCCGCCGGCCGCGCGCGATACCGCCTCGTCGTCGCTTCTGCCGGAGACGCCGATAATCGCGATCCGCCCGGCCGGCGGATCGAGGGCCCGGATACGCCCGATCGCCTCGATCCCGCTGATGCCAGGCAGCACCATATCCATCAGCACCACATCGAAGCCCCCTTGCGCGATGCGCTTGACGGCATCCTCGCCTCGTCCGACGAACTCGGCCTGATGGCCGAGTTCGGTGAGAATGGTGTTGAGCACGACGCGGCCGAACGGATTGTCCTCGACGCTGAGAACCCGCAGTCCGCCCGAAAAATCCGATGACGCATCGGGGGCGTCGCCGGACTGGATCGTCCTCGGCCCCTCGGCCGGCGCCAGCAGAACGGTGAACGTGAACGTGGTGCCGCCGCCGCGCCGCTGTGTCACTGTGACGTCCCCGCCCATCGCGCGCGCCAGTTGCTTCACCGAGGACAGCCCGAGGCCAGCGCCGCCGAAGCGCGATGCAATCGAGACGTTGGCCTGCGAGAACGGCCGGAACAGCCGTCTGATCTCGGCGAGCGACAGGCCGATGCCGCTATCGGATACCACGAACGTCACGCAGATTTTTCCCTTCGGCCGCCGCGACGCCGTGGCCTTGAGCACGACATCGCCCTGCTCGGTGAACTTGACGGCATTGTCGATCAAATTCTCCAGCGCCGCGCGCAGGCGAACGGGATCGCCGGTCACGAACACCGGCAGCCTGTCGGAAATTTCGACTGCCGAGCGCAGGCCCTTGGCCGTCGCACGGCCGGCGAGCGAATCGCCGGCGTTGCGCGCCAGCGCGCGCAAATCGAAGAAATCCTGCCGCCCGCCGGGCGCGGATTGACGACTTCTCGCCGCATCGACGAATAGCGTCGCCAGACTGGCGAGATGGTCGGCGCCGGCCTTGATGGTCTCGACCCAGCGCCGCTCGCGCTCACCGAGATCGGAGGTGGCGAGCAGATCGCTGATGGCGAGAATTCCGGTGAGCGGCGTGCGTACCTCGTGCGCGAATGCCGCCAGCGCGGTCTCGACAATGCCGGACGACGATTGCGCAGACGCTCGCCTGGTCTTCGCCGACTTCGCGGCCTTCTTCGAACTGCGCTTTTTTGCCGGTCGCCTTTTAGACTTGCGCAACGCGCGCGATGTCGGCGCCATGATGTCCTTCCCCCAGCCCGCGCCAGCATGCCACGGCCCGGGCGCGGGAGTCACGCGGGAGGCGGTTTTGAATCCAAGGTAACCATTACGGCGTTGCGGCAATTTCAGGGCAGGCCGGTCAGCCTCCTGACCTCCCCGGCCGTCACCCCGCGGGCGCGCAATTGCCGCAAGCCGGTCGCCTCGGACGACTTGGACAGCTTCGCCCCGGCGCCATCGCGGATCAGATCGTGGTGACGATAGAGGGGTTGAGGCAGGTCGAGGATTTTTTGCAGCAGCCTGTGCACGGCGGTCGACCAGAACAGGTCCTGCCCGCGCACTACATCGGTGACGCCCTGCAGGGCATCGTCGATCACCGCCGACAAATGATAGCTGGTCGGCGTGTCCTTGCGCGCGAGGACGACGTCGCCCCAGGCTTCCGGCCGCGCGACGATGTCGCCGGTTTCCCCGTCGGGGCCGCAGCCCCGCTCGGTCCACGCGAGACCGCCGGCAAGCCGGCGCGCGGCGTCCATATCGAGCCGCAGCGCGTAAGCCGCGCCGGATCGCAGCCGCCGTTCGCGCTCGGTGGCGGAAAGCGATTTTGCCGTGCCGGGATAGAGCGGCGCGCCGTCAGGATCGCGCGGCCAGACACCATCCGCCTCGCGCGCCTTCACCAACGCCGCGATCTCGGCGCGGCTCTCGAAACTCGGATAGAGCAACCCCAGCGCGGCCAGCCGGTCGAGCGCCGCGCGGTAATCGGCAAAATGGTCCGACTGCCGCCGCACCGGCGTCTCCCACGCAATCCCGAGCCAGCCGAGGTCTTCGTAGATCGCCGCCTCGAATTCGGGGCGGCACCGGGTCGCATCGATATCCTCGATCCGCAGCAGAAAGCGTCCGCCGCCCTCTCGCGCGGACTCCAAATTCAGCAACGCCGAATAGGCGTGCCCGAGATGGAGAAAGCCGTTCGGTGACGGCGCAAAACGGAAAACGGGTGGCGGCATCGATCTTTGCTTGCATAACCGGGCCGTGACGCAGAACTACTAACGAATGACCGTCCACCTGAAAACCCAATCCGATCTCGACGAGGCCGTCAACGCGCTGGTGAAGCAGGATCCGCGGCTAAAGCCGATCCTGGATCGCACCGGGCTTCCCGCTCTGCGGCAGCGCGAGCCGGGCTTCGAAGGGCTCGCCGCGATCGTCTGCGGCCAGCAACTGTCGACCGCGAGCGCTGGCGCGATCTGGGGACGGCTCAGTACCGCCTTCGTGCCCTTCCATCATGATGCGATCGGCAAAGCGCGCGCCGACCGGCTCGGCCGGCTGGGATTGTCGGCGGCAAAGATCGCCACGCTGAAACTGCTCGCGCGCGAGATCGCGGCGGGGCGGCTCAATCTCGACGTGCTCGCCGAGGAAGATGCCGACGCCGCCCATGCGACGCTGGTCCGGCATCGCGGCATCGGACCGTGGACCGCCGACGTCTACCTGCTGTTTTGTCTGGGCCACGGCGATGCCTGGCCCGCGGGCGATGTCGCGCTTCAGGAGGCGATCAAGGTCGGCCTCGGGCTGACGACGCGACCCACGCCAAAACAGATGGCTCCACTGGCGGAGCCATGGCGTCCGCTGCGCGGAGCGGCCGCGCATCTGTGGTGGGCCTATTACAAGGTCATCAAGAACCGCGAAGGCGTGATCGCCGGGCCGAAGTGAACGGACTTGCCGGGCCTCACAGGCGGCAGCGCAGCGTGCCGAAGCGCATGATTTTCAGGCGAGGATCAAGGCCCGCAAGGCCACGCTATCCGTTCAGGCCGGGGCCTTGATCGGCTGGAACACATCGATTGCGAGGTCGTTATCCTCCGCGAGGACTGCGAGGCTTAAATGCCGGACACGTCAAAAAACGACGACAAAAACGCCAAAGACCTGTTCGACAGCGAACACCGGTTCCGGCTTCTCGTCGAAGGTGTCATCGACTACGCGATCTACATGATGGACCCCACGGGGATCATCACCAACTGGAATGCAGGCGCGGAACGCATCAAGGGCTATCGCCCAGACGAAATCATCGGCCAGCATTTTTCGCGGTTTTATACCGACGCGGACCGCGCTGCGGGGCGCCCGGCCCGCGCATTGCAGATTGCCAGCGACACCGGGCATTACGATGAGGAAGGCTGGCGGGTTCGCAAGGACGGATCGTTCTTCTGGGCCAGCGTCGTCATCGACGCCATCCGCGACGACTCCGGAAACCTCATCGGCTTCACAAAGATCGCGCGGGACATCACGGAGCGCCACGAGGCCCAGCAAAAACTCGAGCGCGTGCAACGGCAGCTCGCGGAATCGCAGAAGATGGACGCACTCGGCCAGCTCACCGGCGGAGTCGCTCACGACTTCAACAATCTACTGATGATTGTCAGCGGAAACATCCAGACCCTGAAAACAATCGTCGAGAACGACCCGAGGGCCCTGCGGGCAGTTCACGCCATCGAGACCGCGACCCAACGCGGAGGCGCGCTCACCCGGCAACTCCTGACATTCTCCCGGCGGCAGAGCGTCAACCCGCTGCCGACCGCCGTCGCGGATCGCATTCGATCGATCGCCGACGTTCTCGATAGCGGCCTCGGCAACACCATCGCCCTGCATATCGACACGCCTGACGACTTGTGGCACGTCACGATCGACGCCGCCGAATTCGAAACGGCGCTGCTCAATCTGGTCATCAACGCACGCGACGCCATGACAGACGGCGGACACGTCGTCGTGCGGGCGCGAAACATAGCCCCACAGGACGAGGCCGAAGAACGCTATCTTGCGATTTCAGTCGAGGATACCGGACAAGGTATCCCGGCGGACATCCTGGCCAGGGTATTCGATCCGTTCTTCACGACGAAATCTGTCGGGAAGGGAACAGGTCTCGGACTGTCGCAGGTGCATGGTTTCGCTCATCAAGCCGGCGGCCATGTCGGCATCAACAGCGAGCTTGGCCGCGGCACCGTGGTTACGATCTATCTTCCGCCGACCGAAACGCCGGGTGCCAAGGGCAACGGGCAGAGCCACCGCGACGCAAGCGGCACCGTCCTGCTCGTCGAGGACAATCCGGATGTGGCAAATGCGAGCGCCGGATTGCTTGAACAGCTCGGCTATCGCGTGCGAATCTCCAACAATGCCGAGGCGGCGTTGCTGGAGATCGAACGCAATAGCGTCGATCTCGTCTTCAGCGACATCGTGATACCGGGAAAAATGGACGGCCTCGGTCTGGCCAAGGCGCTTCGCGCGACCCATCCGCATTTGCCGGTGTTGCTGACCACCGGTTACAGCGAGGCTCTCGCCGGAGGCCAGACGGATTTTCACGTTCTCCGAAAACCCTACGCCATTCACGAACTCAGCCAGGCCCTCGCCAAGCTGTCCGACTGAGGCTGACGGCCCGGCCGCTTTCGCGGACACTTGAGAAGGCGGAAAAACCCGCCGGATGGGAGCGGCGGGCGCCTGACGAACCGCATGGCATCGTGCGGAAGCGACGACAGCTTGCCGCGCGATGAGGTATTCAATCGGAGACCGGCGGCATCGGCCTCACATCTCACCTAAGGCCTCGCGGCGGCAGCGCTCGGATTCTTCCGCATAACGCCGCATGGCGTGGGCCTCGGTGAGAACTCCTACCGGGCGTTTGTCGCCATCGGCCTCGACCACCGCCAGCGTCTCGGCTTCGGCTGCATCGAACACGGCGACCGCCTCTTGGATGTTCATCGCAGGACGCAGGACCGCGTCCTTGTAGTGCAGGATGCTTTCGAGACAAACGACCTCCCGGATTTCCGGCGTATACGCGTCGGCGACCAGCACCAGACCGGCATAGTGACCGTCGGCATCCACCGCGATCACCTGGGTTTTCGAGCCGAGCGGAAACTTTTCGCGAAACTCCTCCATCGACATCGTTGCATCGACGGTCACCGTCTCGGGACGCATCAGGGTCTTCACCGTGAGATCACGGATCCACCCGACGTCGGCGGCGCTGCGTATCGTTTCGCCGCGCAGATGCATCCGCCAGGTCGCGAAGGAATAGCCGAACAGTTCCCGGGTGATCTGGGTCGAGATGATAACCGCGATCAGCACCGCCGAGGTCAGCCAGAGGTTGCCTGTCGATTCCAGGGCGATGAACGACATCGTCAGCGGACCGCCGATCACGGACGCCGACAGCGCGCTCATTCCGATCACCGCGTAGACATCCGGATTGAGATCGAGACCCGGCCACGCCCCTTCGAACCCGGCGGCGAACAACCGCCCGCCGAGCGCGCCGAGAAAGAGCGTGGCAAAGAACAGGCCGCCGCGGAAGCCGCTGCCGAGCGAGATGATCGACGCCAGCGATTTCAGCAGGAACACCGCGGCCATCGTGCCGACGCTCATCGTCACCAACCCCGAGTAGAACAGCGCGCCATGCCCTGACGACATCACCTGCGGCGTCACCAGCGCCAGCAACCCGACGCCGAGCCCGCCGACCGCCAGCCTCAGCGGCGGCCCGATCCCGATGCTCGTCAACGCCGCCTCGCACAACGCGACCCCGCGCATGATGCCGATGCCAACCAGAGCCGCGAACAGGCCGAGCAGCGCGGCGATAGCGAGATCGTGGCCAAAAATCACGCCAAACGGCCCGACCGTGACCCCGAGCGACAACGGCAGGAACCCGTGCGCGACGAGATAGCCGACCACGGCCGCGACGCCCACCGGCGTCAGGCTCGCAGGCGTGTAGCCGCCGATAACCAGCTCGAAGGCATAGAACGCGCCGGCCAGCGGCGCACCGAACGCGCCCGCGATTGCGGCCGCCGCGCCGCAGCCGACCATGATGCGCTGGTCGGCGCGGCGCAAATGAAAGCCGCGCCCGATCGAAGCGCCGAGACCGCTCGCAAGCTGGGTATAACCCGCCTCGAGGCCGACCGATGCGCCGACGCCGCTCGACCAGATCGCCTGCAACGCGACGATAACGCTGCCGCGGAACGACATCCGTCCACCGTGCAGGGCGTTGGCTTCGATCGGATCGACCTCGCGTGCCGGCCGCCAGCGCAGCAGCAGCAGGAAAGCGCCCCCGAGCGCCATTCCGCCGATGCCCGGCACCAGCATGGCGCGCAGCGGATCGATATTGTTCTGGCTGGACAGACGCTCCCCGGCCGGAATTAGGAACAGCACCTCGTGGAGCTTTAAGACAGCGGTCCCCATGACTGCGACCACCAGTCCGCCAATAACGCCGATCAGCGCGGCCAGCAGGATGAGGCTCGCCTCATGCGCGCGAACAAAGGCGCGGAGCCGTCGCGGCGCTTCAATGTAACGGAAACCAGCTGACATTCGTCGGGTCCGGACAGTATCGGGCGCGGGCAATCTAGACTGAAGCGGTTTAGCCGCGTCGGAGCTCGCGAACCAGCCGGCCACATGAAGATTCATGACCGTGGCCGCGAAGGGTTCCGACCATCCGGCAACCGTGGCCCGACGGAAAAGCAGGGCTTGCGCTCTTCACAATCCCGTCACGCTGCCTGTAGTATGCCGGCCCAGGCCGCCTCAAAGCCGGTGCGGCCGAAAATGGAGATCTGGCGCTCCGCAAAAATGCCGGCTTTGCGACCAGGGTGCGCTCGGTCATAACTATTGGATGACTATTGGATGCATTTTCCGCGGCAAACCGGCGTCCGCTTTGCCGGAAAGTGCTCTGGAGGCGCTACTTGAACGCGCATGTCTCCCAAGGCGGCTGGCCGGTGCTGGTCCTGAACGCGGACTTCCGGCCGCTGAGTTACTATCCGCTGTCCCTTTGGTCGTGGCAGGATGCCATCAAGGCGGTCTTCCTTGAGCGCGTCAACATCGTCGAACATTACGACCGCGCCGTGCGCAGCCCCTCATTCGAAATTCAGCTCCCGAGCGTGGTGTCGCTGAAATCCTTCGTGAAGCCGTCGACCCATCCCGCCTTCACCCGCTTCAACGTATTCCTGCGCGACAGGTTCATGTGCCAGTACTGCACGGCGAGCGAGGACCTTACCTTCGACCACATCATCCCGCGCAGCAAGGGCGGCCAGACCACGTGGGATAACGTCGTCGCGGCCTGCTCGCCATGCAATCTGCGCAAGGGAAACCTGACGCCGCATCAGGCGGGGATGTTCCCGCGCCAGGCGCCGTTCGCGCCGACCGTGCATCAATTGCATCGCAACGGCAGGCTGTTCCCGCCGAACTATCTGCACGATAGCTGGCTGGACTATCTCTATTGGGATACCGAGCTCGATCCGTAAGATCGGCAGGCCGCCTGTGTGTCGCCATGCCGCTTTCGCCGCGAACGTTTGGCGCATAAGATCGTTGATAAGGCAGGCTTCTGATCGGCGACAGGCTGGCCGCACGCTGCGTCGAACGGAGAATCCGCATGGCTTCATTGACCGAATGGAAGGTGCCGGCCGCGGCGCAGCCGCGCCAGGACGACTACGAATTCGATCTGGACCGCGCGCTGTCCGCGGTGGTCGGGCTGCATTCGATCATTCCGGCCGACGCCTTTACCGCGGACACCCTCGGCGCCGAGCGCGCGGGCAACGGCGTCGTGATCGACGATGGCCTCGTTCTGACCATCGGATACCTCATCACCGAGGCAGAAACCGTGTGGCTGCATCTCGCCGACGGCCGCGCGGTGCAGGCAGACACGCTCGGCATCGACGCCGAGAGCGGCTTCGGTCTGGTGCAGGCGCTCGGCCAGCTCGACCTCGAGCCGCTGCCGCTGGGTTCGTCGGCCGCGGCCGGACTGAACGACCGGGTCGTGGTGGGCGGCGTCGGCGGCCGGACCCGCTCGCTCGCCGGCCGTATCGCCGCCAAGCAGGAATTTGCCGGCTATTGGGAATACCTGATCGACGACGCCATCTTCACCCACCCGGCCCATCCCAACTGGGGCGGCGCCGGCGTGATTTCGGCCGCGGGCGAACTGATCGGGATCGGCTCGCTGCAACTCGAACGTGAGCACGGCGGCCAGAGCGAGCACCTCAACATGAACGTGCCGATCGATCTGCTGAAACCTGCGCTCGGCGACCTGCGGAAATTCGGACGGGTCAACAAGCCGGCCCGGCCCTGGCTCGGCATCTACGCCACCGAGATCGAAGACAGGATCGTCGCGGTCGGAATCGCGCCGAAGGGACCGGCGGCCCGCGCCGAACTCCGCACCGG
Source organism: Nitrobacter sp. NHB1 (assembly GCF_036964665.1). Classification (NCBI taxonomy): domain Bacteria; kingdom Pseudomonadati; phylum Pseudomonadota; class Alphaproteobacteria; order Hyphomicrobiales; family Nitrobacteraceae; genus Nitrobacter; species Candidatus Nitrobacter laanbroekii. The sequence continues at coordinate 2,868,964 of NZ_JBAMDA010000001.1, read as the reverse complement.
CGACGTGATCCTCGCGGTGAAAGGAGAAAAGGTGTCGGACCAGGCCCAGTTCTACCGAAAATTATGGGCGCTGGGTCCCGCAGGCGTCGACGTGCCGCTGACGCTCTATCGCGAGGGGGACATCTTCGACGTAGTGGTGGCATCGAACGATCGCGACCGGATGCTGAAGAAGCCGCAATTCCACTGACACGGCGCCGCCAACAAGGCCTCACCACGTCGATCCCGGGCGTAACGCCGGTGGTGACGATCCAGTCGGTCTCGTCCCGCTTTTTATTGCGGCGACGCACCCGGCGGAATACCGAGCAGACCCGCAAGACGCGCGCGGGGCGCCACCAGATCGGCCAGCGTATATCCTTCAAGGACCTCCATGAACGCTTCCCGCGCCCGTTCCAGCGCGCGCTTGAGCACGCAGCTCGGATTGATCATGCAGGGCGCGTTGACCGGCTTGAAGCAGGTCACGATCGCCATATCCGGCTCGGTGGTGCGAATGACCTCGGCAAGACTGATCGCCTCGACCGGCTTGGCGAGGCGCAATCCGCCGCCCCGGCCGCGCACAGTCTCGATGTATCCGGCCACGCCCAGTTGATGAACCACCTTCATCAGATGAGCCTCGGAAATATCGTAGCTTCCGGCGATCTCGGCGATTGTCGACAGGCCCTCGGATTTGAGCGCGAGGTACATCAGTACCCGCAACGCGTAGTCCGAATAGGTGGTGAGTCGCATGCCATGTCTCCCGTGAGGGCGGTCACGTAAAAGCTATATTTCAAATATTGCTTTTACACAACCGCGGATGTATAGCGGTGTTGTCCTTTGAAAGGAGGGCTCCATGAGCTCAACAACCAAGAACCATACGATCAGCGATACCATTGCAAAGCCCTTTCTGCTGCCGGGAACGCTTGTTTGCAACGCTATCGGAATCCACGGCGACAATCCCGACGATTATTCCGACCTGGTCCGGATGTTGGTCAACTCGTTGGTCTGGACAGTAGCCGGAGTCATCGTTATGGCTTTCTTCGCATGACGCTCGCGTTCGAAAAAATGGATCATGTGTCCGAGGACGGCATCCGCAGGCTGGTCGACGCCTTCTATGCGAAGGTGCGCGTCGATTCCGAGCTGGGGCCGATCTTCGACAACAAGATCAAGGACAACTGGCCCCATCATCTCGAGAAGATGTACGCGTTCTGGTCGTCGGTGATGCTGACCACCGGCCGCTACAAAGGCAACCCCATGATGAAGCACATGGTGATACCCGGCTTGAGGCCGGAGTTGTTCACCCAATGGCTCGCGCTGTTCGACGAGACCTGCCGCGAGCTGTGCGACGATACGATCCGCGCGGCCTTTAAGGAAAAGGCCGAGCGCATCGCGGAGAGCCTGAAAATCGCGGTGTTCTATCGTCCCGACCGGCCGTGGCCGCCGCAGGCCTCCGCGGGTCCGACCTGACGCCGCATCACTTCTTTTTCGCGGTGGCCGCCTTGCGCGCGTCCGCGATGGCCAGATCGAATTGCGCCATGGTCAGCGGACCGGGCACGCGGAATTTTCCGATGATGAACGCCGGCGTCCCGTTGAATCCGAAGGCGGACGCCTGATCGTTGTTGCGTTTCAGAATGGCATCGATCGTGCCGGCGTTGGCGGCCATGTCCTTGAGCGCGCGATCGACATCGATCTTCACGTCGGCCAGCAGCTCGCGGACACGGGGCTCGGTCAATCGTGAACTGGTGCTCATCAGGGCTTCGTGCGCGGCAACGAACTTGCCCTGGTACTTGGACGCCAGCGCCAGACGCGACGCATAGACAGAGACGGGCCCGAGGATCGGCCAATCCTTGAAGACCAGCCGAACCTTGCCGTCGTCGTGCACCACCTGCGCCAGTTCCGGCGCGAGCTTGCGGCAGTACGGACAGTTGTAATCGAAATACTCGACGATGGTGACGTCGCCGTGTTCGTTGCCCGCCGGGGGAATCTCCGGATCGCGCAACACTCGCGCCTCGGTCAGAACCTCGTCGGAGACGTCGGCAAGCGCCGGCGCGCGCCCAAGACCCGCCATTGCCGCCCCCAGGCCGAGGGCGCCGAGCATCCGGCGCCTGGTCGTCGGGATGCCGATCCGGTCTCGCGATTTGAGCATTGTCGATCAGACGCCCTTCAGCCGCTTGTTGCATTCGCTGTAGTAGCCACCGCCCTTCATGATCCACTTCAACCCGCCATTGGTGTTGGTAGCCTTGTTGGCCTTGTATTGATCGAGACAGGTGTGCTCGCGCGCCTTGCCTGCGGACTCGTTGGCATACTTCGGCGACACCGCCGACGGGAAGATCGCATTGCCGACCGGCGCGGCGGGCGCCGTCGCGGTTCTCGGCGCAGACCTGGCCGCAGGTGCCGCCGGCGCACCGGCAGGAGTAGCAGCAGGTGTTGCTGCGGCGGTGCCGCCCGCTCCGCACTGGCTCTTGCGGAAGTCATTCCACTTCTGGCCGTTGAGCGTGCCAGCGGATTTCGCGGCCTTATATTTCGCGCTGCATTCCTGTGCGGTCAGCGCCTTGGCGGGCAACACCGAAAGCGCAAGCAGGCCGGACGCCGTCAGGGCGCCGAGCAGTTTCAGGTGACCTGTCATGTCTGTGTCCTCCCGGGACATCGAGGATGGGACGATATCCTAGCGCATGATCCGCCAAAGTGTGAGCGGTTTGGCCAATAGATCGTTCTCAATATTTTAGGGCGCGGTCGGGAGGCAAAACCGGAATCCACTTTTGCCGGTCGCGTTCGAGCGACTGCCGCCGTTTCAACGGCAAGCCCGAACCGGCGGTCCAAAATCGACCTCATGTTTCAGATCGCCCCGATTCCGTTCAGCCGCCGTTCAGCCGGGCTCCGCGACGGTGACGCTCTCAACAACCCGAGGGACTTCCCATGACCATGTCTTCCCGTGTCATCGCGATCGTCGCCGCATCGCTGCTGCTTGGCGGAACGGCATTCGCACAAACGATGGCGCCCGCGCCGGCTTCAAAGATGGCGCCCGCCACCAAGAAGGTCCAGAAGCCACACACCGCGGCTTCGCTCGAATGCTCGAAGGAAGCCGACGCCAAGGGTCTGCACGGCAAGGCGCGCAAGAAATTCCGCTCCGACTGCAAGGCCAAAGCAGCCAAGCCGAACTAATCCCGCACGTCCGATAGTGTCGGTCGGTCAACCGACCACCGACACCATCGGGCTTGCCATCCGGCAGCCCGGACAAAAGCGGTTGATACCGGACCAAGGTTACCTGACCCTGCCTGCCAAGGCTGCGGTGCCCCACCCTGCAATCGCCGCCATCAGCAGCGAGATCACTGCGTTGTAGCCGGCGAGCGACAGGCCGAGGAAGCGCCACTGCACCTCGTCGCAGCGCACGACCTTTACCTTGTCAAGGTTGTCGAGCAGGCCTGCTTTGCCGAGATCGAGCACCGGTCCGGTGCAATCGGTCGGTCCCGGCCAGAAGCCCCATTGGATGCCGGCGTGATAGGCGCCGAGCCCGGCATTGCCAAGCGTGGCCAGCGCGAGAACGGCGAGAGCCGGGATGATGAGGCAACGCGGCGCGCCCTTCGCTGCGGCAAACGCCACCAGCAGGCCGAGGGGGATCGCAAGATAGTAAGCGTAGCGCTGCTCGAGGCAGAGCGGACACGGCCGGATATCCAGCACGAGCTGGAAAAACCACGCGCCCGCGATCGTCGCCGCAGCGATGAGGGCCACGGCCAGCGCGGCGGCGAAGGCGGTTTTTTTGCCGCGGGCCGCAGAGGAGGTTTTCACGGCGGCATCGGTGTTCACGGCTGGCTCCGGCTGACTACTTCGCTTGCGCCATGGGTCGTAACCTCGCGCCTTGCCGCTGTCGAGCCGGTGGCCTTCACACTGCGGTGTTTCCAGCCGTTGTCCCCGCGTGCGCGGGGACAACGGCAAGATGTGTGGCGCTGCGCATAGCGTGCCCCATATCACCGGGTCAAGGCGGCAAGCATCTCTCGGACCGCTAACGCAGCTTGCCGCGCCGGGTTGACCGGTAGGGAACGACCGCTATAGTCCGCCCGCTTCGCAAGGTCCCCGCCTCTTTCGGCGCGGCCCGCGAATGCCCCTGTGGCGGAACTGGTAGACGCGCTCGACTCAAAATCGAGTTCCGCAAGGAGTGCTGGTTCGATTCCGGCCAGGGGCACCAAGCGCTATCGCTTTCGAGGTGCCCATGACCTCTCAAATCAGCGAGGCGACCGCCTCCAGCCCGATGATGCGCGCGAGCGTGCGGGCCTCGCGCTTCTGGTCCTCGCGCAGCCTCGACAGCAACGGTCGGACCGCGGCCTTGATCTGCTCGATCTCGCCTGGACTGAGAGCGGCCTGCCGTCCCGGTACCGCGCGCCGCTCGTGGATTTTGCGGGCGACGTCGCGCAACGCGCTTTCGGCGGCCGGCCAGTAGGGCTCCTGCGCGGACGTGAGTTGCAGCCGCCCTTTCAGCGCCGCGATCTGCATGTCGCTAAGCAGCGAATAATTCTTCTGAACGAGCTGGTTTGCGAGCTTCGGCCGGGAACGCGGCAGCGGCGGCTCCTCGATCGGCGCTGTCGGCGGCAAAACCTCGGCATCGACGGGACCGTCGGTCGCAACCGCCTGCCGCAGCGGTACAGCCAACGCCGAATCCTCGCCGGCATCAGGGACCGCGGCCTGCGTCGCGACCGCAAGCTTGTCGGCCTTGCGCGCGCGGTTGGCGGCCGGTTCGGCTTCCGCAGGCAGCGGGGGCGGCACTGCAGAAAACCGGACGACCAGAACGTTGCCGCGGCCGAAAACCTCCGCCAGCGCCACCCCGGTGACGATGCAGCACGCAAGCGCCAAAATCGTCATCGTCCGTGTCAAAAAAGATCTCCGGTTCAGCTCATGAACGGCGGCCGATTGTCCTCACAAATCGATACGAATTAAGGCCTGCCCATGCAAGGCGAGGGCTCTGCGGCTGTTTTTCACGCAAATTTTTGCAGAGCCTCGACCGCACCCGTCGGCCGTCAGAGCGCGGTCGGCAAAAGTGGATACCGGTTTTGCGTTCGATCGCGCTCTATAGCGTTTTCGAGCGAAGTGGATACCGGTTCGCGTGAAGAAAACGCGTCAAATCAAAATCATAGAGCCTCGCTTCTGATTCCATCAGAAGCGAAAAGGCTCTAAAATATAATTTTGAGAAATGCGCATGATCGTTTCGCCAAACCGCTCGCACTTTGGCGGATCATGCATTAGGCCGCCAGAATATAGGCGTTCTGGATGTCGGCGATGAGTTCGGACGCCTCCCAGATCGCGTCGGGCGGGATCGCGCTCATGCTGACGGTCCAGTTGGCACCGCTACGGGTCTTCGGCGTGCTGACGATGGCGAACTGCACGTCGCGACACAACGGATGCCTGCCGAACGCAGCGGCGACCCGAGCCTGCAGTTCCCTGATGGTCGCCGGTGTCTTTTCCGGCGCGATGTCGCGATCCATCGCTTTATGCCCGTCGCGGCCGGTGTCTGGCGCCTCTCGCGGCAAATCCAGACCGGCCTCGGGGACGAAGGTGTCTCAGTAGTAGTTAATGAGTCGTTAACCCCGGAACCGCCGAAACCGGCACGAGGTCAAATCCCCCATCTGCCAACGCAGTTCGGAGCACATGCAGAACAATTACTTGGTCCGTTCGAGTTCCGCCAGCACCTCATCGATGGTCGCAAGATGCGTTTCCACGGCCTGGCGGACCAGCGTGTAGGGTTTGGGGTCGTCCGGATCGTCGGCCCTGCGAACGACAAGACCACGTTTGAACGCTATCGCCCTCGCTTGTCTGAATTTTTCCAGGTCGTCACTGATCGTCATCATACGGTTCTCCCTGCTCCGCCGAAGCTAAAAGCATAGTCTCGCCTTGATTGGAACTGCGGCCTCTCGTCCATCTAGTCCAACTCCGGCTTGTTCATCAACGCAATGGTTTCCGCACGATGCGCGGACCGCGTCAAATGAAGGGTTGGGTCGGATCGCCTCGTCAACGCCTGATGGTATTGATCTTTCCCGCCGCAACGGAATGCAATTGCCAGAATCGGACCACTAGATCAGGCGGAACGCGATCACGAATCCGAGGACGATAATGGCGGCGCCGAACGCCACCCACAGACCGAGCCGCTTCTCGATCTCCTGCCGGATGACGTCGCCATAGCGATTGAGCACAATTGCGACGATAAAGAAGCGGCCGCCCCGGGCGATGATCGAGCACAAGATAAACAGCCAGATATCATATCCGGCGAAGCCGGACGTGATGGTGACGAGCTTGTAGGGGATCGGCGTCAGCCCCTTCCCGATGATGATCCAGGCCCCCCATTGCGCGTACGACTCGCGAAACGCCTCGACCTTGCCACCGAGTCCGTAGAGATGAATGAGCCACTGGCCCAGCGAGTCGTAGAGCAGCGCCCCGATCGCATAGCCGAGCACGCCGCCGGCGACCGAGGCGACCGTGCAGAGCGCCGCAAACAGCCAGGCGCGTTTCGGCCGCGCCAGCGCCATCGGCAGCAGCATGATGTCGGGCGGCACCGGAAAGAACGAGCTTTCCGCGAAAGCGATCGCTGCCAGAATCCATAGCGCGTAGGGCTTGTCGGCGGCGGCGATGCACCAGTCGTAGGTCCGTCTCAGCATGGCGCGATCAACCATTGCGCGGTGGATTTGTCCATGGCTGAGGTGAGAATTTCAGCGGAGAACGAAACACTCATGGCAACCACGTCGGTGGCCGGCGGGTTAACGGCCGGCGGTCAAAAACGCGACGCCGGCCGCTCTTGGCCTGAACGGAAAGACCCTCAGTAAGGGGCGTAATAACCGCCGCCATATGGATAGCGGGGCCCGCCGTAGTAGTAGCGAGGCGGCGGAGCATAGTATCCCGGACCATAGTCATAATAGGCGTCGCGACGAGCCTGGGATGCTGCAATCGCACCGACGGTGCCGATGATCCCGGCGAACGCGGCGGCTGCCGCAGCATCGCCACCGCCGCGATGATGACGGCGACGATGATGATGTCGGCGCGCCGCATGATGCCGGCGTGCCGCGCTGAAATCCGTGACGCCGCTGCCGTCCGAGATCGTTTTGGCCGCCGGCGCAGACGATCGGGCGAAAGAGGGGCCGGCCGCCGTCAGAGCCATCGCCGCAACCGTTGCCAAAATGACGCTCCGGCCGGTCGACGATTGGAAGTTCCTGCGCGTCAACATCTGAAATACCTCTATGATGTTTCCGGGCCGTTTCAGGCCGTTCTGGAGATAACCGACGGTTTCACGTCGGGTTCCGGGCTTCAAAATGTAATCTGAACAATCCGCGGCAAATCGTGGCGGTCATCGCGCATTCAGATTACCTCTGCTAGAGTGCATCCGTCCTATGGAACCCGCGCGCGTTCGCACGAACTCCCGCAACCCGCTCAATCGCCGCAAGATCCCATGCAAGCACGTTCGATGCGTCGTCTCTGGTTTGCCTTGCTTGTGCTACTAGGCACAGTCGGCGTTGCAGGCCTTGGCCTCGCGGACAGCCGGGCCGATGCCGCCGCGCCGACCCAGATCGAGTTTTCGCTCGATCGCCCGATCGATGCTGCCGTGGCCCCCCTAGTGCTGGCATCGACCCGGGGGCTGTTCCGCGCGGAGGGCCTGAACGTCACGACGATGGTCGCGTCTGACACGACGGACGCCATTGCGCGCGTCGCGGTCGGCACGAGCGAACTGGCGCTCGTCGACCTCAATGCCCTGATCCGCTTTCGCGACGAGCCGGGCGCGCCGCCTGTCAAAGCTGTATTCGTGCTGTTCGACAAGGCGGCCTATGCCTTCATTGCGCGCAAGAACCGGGGTATCAACACGCTTGCCGACATCGAGGGCAAGACGGTCGGCGTCACCGACGGCGACCTGTCCATCAGGCTGTGGCCCGCGCTCGCCCGAAAAAACGGATTGCAGCTCAAGACCGTGAAGCTGCAGCCAATCGGTCCCGCCGTTCGCGAACCGATGCTGTCGGCGGGCCAGCTCGATGCCATATCTGGCCTGTCGTACCTGTCTGCGATCGACCTGCGCGATCGCGGTATTCCGGCCGACGATCTCACCGTGCTGCGATTTGCCGACTACGGCTGCGCCGCCTACGGCAAGGTTCTGATCGTCAACCCGGATTTCGCCGCCGACAAGCCGGAAGCCGTCAAGGCGTTTGTGCGCGCGGTGATTGCCGGTCTGCGCCTCACCATCAAGGAGCCCGAGCAGGCCGTCGACGATGTGCTGGCTCAGATGGATAACGGATCGCGCGCTGTCGAGCTGGAGCGCCTGCGCGCGGTCCTGAGCGACAACATTCTGACCGGCGAGGTCAGGCACAGCGGCATCGGGGATATCGACCCGGTCCGGTTCGAGACGTCGCTCGACCAGATCGCCGAAGATTTCAAATTCCGCAAACGCCCGACGGTCGCGGATATTTTCGACGACAGTTTTCTGCCGCCGGCCGGCGACCGCAAGGTCACACAGGCCGAATGAAAACGGCAAGAGCGTTTTCCGATGCCGATGCTCCGCCTTTATACGCGCGTTCTTGAACTGCTCGGCAAGGAAGCGCGGCTTGGCTGGATCCTGGCGGGCGCCAATCTGCTGCTGGCCGGCGGGCAGTTCGCCGAACCGGTGCTGTTCGGCCGCATCGTCGACGTCCTCTCCGGCAATCCCGCCGCGGGTCCTTTCGGGATGACGTCGACGTCGCCGTGGCCGCTGCTCGCGGTTTGGGTGGCCTTCGGCCTGTTCACGATCCTGTGCGGCGTGATCGTGGCGTTGCAGGCCGACCGTCTTTCGCATCGCCAGCGCCAGGCGGTGCTGACGGGCTATTTCGAGCACATCATGCAGTTGCCGCTCACCTACCATGCCGGCACCCATTCGGGCCGGCTGATGAAGGTGATGCTGCAGGGCACCGACGCCCTGTGGCGGCTGTGGCTCGGATTCTTCCGCGAGCATTTCGCGGCGATGATGTCGCTCGTGGTGCTGCTGCCGCTGTCGCTCGCCATCAACTGGCGGCTGGCGATCCTTTTGTTCGCGCTCTGCATCGTGTTCACGATGCTGACGACGCTGGTCGTTCGCAAGACCTCCGACAAGCAGAACGAGGTGGAGGCGCATTTCAGCGATCTCTCCGCGCGCGCCTCCGACGCGCTCGGCAACGTCGCGCTGGTGCAGAGCTTCGTGCGCGTCGATGCCGAGGTTCAGGGCCTGAGGTTCGTCGTCGACAAGCTGCTGGCGGCGCAGATGCCGGTGCTGTCGTGGTGGGCCGTCGTCACCGTGACGACGCGCGCCTCGACCACCATCACCATTCTGGCGATCTTCGCCGTCGGCATCACGCTGAACCGGCGGGGGATGACGTCGGTCGGCGAGATCGTGATGTTCGTGAGCTTCGCCACCATGCTGATCCAGAGGCTCGAGCAGGTCGTCTCCTTCATCAACAGCGTTTTCATGGAAGCGCCGCGGCTCAAGGAGTTCTTCAACGTCCTCGATGCCGTTCCGGCGGTGCGTGACCGCCCCGACGCCATTGATGCCGGGCGATTGCAGGGTCTCGTCGAATTCCATGACGTGTCGTTTTCCTATGACGGCAAGCGGCCCGCGGTGGAGGATCTGTCGTTCGTCGCCTTGCCCGGCCAGACCGTTGCGCTGGTCGGCCCGACCGGCGCAGGCAAGTCCACCGCCGTCGCACTGCTGCATCGCGCGTTCGATCCGCAGTCCGGCATCATCAGGATCGACGGCATGGACATCCGTGGCCTGACGCTGACTTCGCTGCGGCGAAACATCGGCGTGGTGTTTCAGGAGGCGCTGCTGTTCGACCGCTCGATCGCGGAGAACCTGCGCGTCGGCAAGCCCGATGCCTCCGAGGAGGAGATGCGGCTCGCGGCCGAACGCGCCCAGGCGCTGGACTTCATCGAACGCGCCGACAGAAAGTTCGACACCCATGCCGGCGAGCGCGGACGCATGCTGTCCGGCGGCGAGCGGCAACGGCTGTCGATCGCTCGCGCGCTGTTGAAGGATCCGCCGATCCTGATCCTCGACGAGGCCACCAGCGCACTCGACGCCGTGACCGAGGCCAAGGTCAATGCCGCGCTCGACGAGGTGATGAAAGGGCGCACGACATTCGTCATCGCACACCGGCTGTCCACCATTCGCAACGCCACCCGCATTCTGGTTTTCGAGAACGGGCGCGTGATCGAAAACGGAACCTTTAACGAACTGCTGGCGCGCGGCGGCCATTTCGCCCAGCTTGCGAAAGCGCAATTCATGACCCAAACCGCGACGACCGTCGAAATTCAGCCCCTTTCGTCGGGGAATTAGGCTGCGGACCACTGTTCTGGATTGCCAAGCCGGTATAGGTTGGAGCCGCCGCGACCGACGGCGCCGGACACGCTTGAAACCCGAAAAGCAGGCCTCCTTGCCAAAGGCGGGTCTCAAAGGACCGGAACGACCGTGCATTCTTTCATCGTCCCGCTTCGCAAACCCATCGCCCTGTTTCGGAAATCCTTGCTGGTCTGGATGGTCCTCGCGGCCGGATTGATCGTTGCGATCGCGCCGTTGCGTGCGGCTCACGCCACCGAAGCACATCTCCTGATCGAGGCCGATACCGGCAAGGTGCTTGAGGCCGAGAACGCCACCTATCCCTGGTATCCGGCCTCGCTCACCAAGATGATGACCGCTTACGTCACGCTGACGGCGGTCAAGCAGGGACGCATCACGCTCGACACGCTGTTCACGGTATCGCCGACCGCAGCCGCGCAGGCGCCTTCGAAGATGGGCTTCCGGCCGGGCACGCAGGTGACCGTCGACAACGCGCTGAAGATGATGCTGGTGAAATCGGCGAACGACATGGCCTACGTCCTAGCCGAAGGCGTCGGTGGCGGCTCGGTCGACAATTTTCTGACCGAAATGAACGCGACCGCGCAACGGCTCGGCATGACGCAGACGAGCTACGTCAATCCGAACGGGTTGCCGGCCGACGGCCAGATCACCTCGGCGCGCGATCTCGCCATCCTCGCACGCGCGATCATTCACGATCTTCCCGAGTACGAATATTTCATGCACATCCCCTCGATTCGCTATGGCCGCAGGGTGACGCACAACTTCAACAAGCTGATCGGGCGTTTTCCCGGCGCCGACGGCTTCAAAACCGGCTTCATCTGCGCGTCCGGCTACAATCTCGTCGGCTCGGCCACGCAAAACGGCAAACGCCTGATCGCGGTGGTGCTCGGCGCGTCGTCCGGCACGATGCGCGCGGTGCGCGTCGCACAGATGCTGGAGCGCGGCTTCGCCAACAACACGCTGTCGTGGCTGCGTCCGGCGCTCGGCACGGTCGACAAGCTGGCGCCGATCGCGGCCGCACCTCCCAATCTGCGCGATGAAATGTGCGGGCCGAAGCGCAAGCATCCTGCCAGCGACGAGGACGACGATGTGGCCGCCAACACGAGGACGACCGGCGCCGCCGTGATGTCGTTCTTCGCAACCGGCGTGCAACCGCCTGCGCTGCGGCCGATGGACATGATCGCGGCGGCGCCGGCGCCCTCGGAGCCCGTTGTCGTCTATACCGGCCCGACACGAACCGGCGCCGCCATCGCCGCCGCCGCAGAAGCCGATGCCGCACGCGACGCTCCGCCAAAAGCCAAGAAGCGCAGCAAGACCGCCCACAGCAAGCGCAACGGCAAAGCCGCGCCCAAAGCCGAAGCCAGCGCCGACCCGAAATCGAAACACCGGGTTTCGGTGACGATCAACCCCAAGGCGGCGAAGCCTGCGGCCAACAACAAGCGCGCTGCCGGCAAGAAGGGCGCCGACGCCAAGCGGGCCGATGCCCAGCCGGCTGCCGCCGCCGGTTCGTCCGCCAGGAAGAAACCGGCCAAAAACGCCAAGGACAAACCCAAGCCGTAGAGCGCCGGCACCAGGCGCTCCGGCGACCGGACGCCACCCATCTGGGCGGCCGCCGGGACAGGTCGCGCTCAAGGCCGCAGCGGCGTTGATGCGTCGTTACCGCACAGCTGCTTGCCTTGGACAACCGCCTTGCTCAATACTCCCTGCACAGGACAATCCCCCCTTGAACGACGGGATGACCCCGGGGAGTCACATGGATCGCATCTGGCTCAAGCAATATCCCGCAGGCGTGCCCACCGACATCGACGCGTCACAGTACGCCTCGCTGGTCGCGTTGCTTGAAGAGAGCTTCGCCAAATTCCGCGATCGCAAGGCCTTCATCTGCATGGACAAGGCGGTCACCTATCGCGAGCTCGACGAGATGTCGCTTGCGCTCGGCGCCTGGCTGCAAGGCCGGGGACTGAAAAAGGGCGCGCGCGTCGCGCTGATGATGCCGAACGTGCTGCAATATCCGGTCTCGACGGTGGCCGTGCTGCGCGCCGGCTATGCCGTGGTCAACGTCAATCCGCTCTACACGCCGCACGAGCTTGAGCACCAGCTCACGGATTGCGGCGCGGAAGCGATCATCGTGCTGGAGAACTTCGCACAGACGGTGCAGCAGGTAATCGGCAAAACCGCCGTCCGGCACGTCATCGTCGGCAGCATGGGCGACCTGCTCGGCTTCAAGGGCTTGATCGTCAATTTCGTGGTTCGCCATGTCAGGAAGATGGTGCCGCCGTCGTCGATTCCGGGCGCGGTCAAGTTCAACGACGCCCTCGCGGCCGGGCGCGGCATGACCCTTGCCAGGCCGGACCTCGCGCCCGACGACGTCGCCTTCCTGCAATATACCGGCGGCACCACCGGCGTGTCGAAGGGCGCGACGTTGCTTCATCGCAATATTCTGGCCAACATGCTGCAAAACGACGCCTGGCTGCAGCCGGCGCTGAAGAAGCCGCCGGTAGTCGATCAGCTCTTCATCGTCTGCGCACTGCCGCTCTATCACGTCTTCGCGCTGACGGCGTGCTTCATGCTGGCGATGCGCGCGGGCGGCGTCAATCTGCTGATCCCGAACCCGCGCGATATGCCTGGCCTCGTCAAGGAGCTGATGAAGTATCAGGTCAACTGCTTCCCGGCGGTGAACACGCTGTATAACGCCCTTCTCAATGCGCGCGGTTTCGACAAGGTCGACTTCTCGAAACTCAAGGCCTCGGTCGGCGGCGGCATGGCGGTCCAGAAGGCGGTGGCGGAGAAGTGGCTGAAAATGACGGGGTGCCCGTTGCTGGAAGGCTATGGTCTTTCGGAAACCTCGCCGACGCTGACCTGCAATCCCGCCGACAGCGACAAATTCTCCGGCTCGATCGGGCTTCCCGTGCCGTCGACATACATTTCCATCCGCGACGATGCGGGCTGCGAGGTGCCGCTCGGCGAGACGGGCGAAGTCTGCGCCAAGGGTCCGCAGGTGATGCCGGGCTACTGGAACCGGCCGGACGAGACCGCGAAGGTGATGACGGCGGACGGATTCTTCCGCACCGGCGACATCGGCGTGATGTCGGCCGACGGCTACACCAGGATCGTCGACCGCAAGAAGGACATGATCCTGGTCTCCGGCTTCAATGTCTATCCGAACGAGATCGAGGACGTGATCGCGAGCCATCCGGGCGTGCTGGAATGCGCGGTGATCGGCGTTAAGGACAAGAGGTCGGGCGAGGCGGTGAAGGCTTTCGTGGTCAGAAAGGACCCGACCCTCACGCGCGCGGACATTATCAAGTTCGCGCATACGCAACTGACCGGCTACAAGGTGCCCAGACAGATCGAATTCCGCGACTCCCTGCCGAAAACCAATGTCGGCAAGATCCTTCGCCGCGAACTGCGCGACGAGAAAAAAGCGGCGGCGTGAGTAGCATTTGAGGATGAAGTCGTCCCGGCCAAGTGCGATCTTTGAACGCGCGCGCTGGGACTCATACGCGGACTCCGATTTCGGTCGATGACGTCGACTCTTTCCATCTCGATTGACCACAGGGGTTATGGGTCCCCGCGTGCGCAGGGGCGACGACAGAAAGTATGTGTGATGAACTCCGATAATCCGCCCGCTTCCATCCCCACTCCCGGCGACGTCCTCGCCTTCTGGCGCGCTGCCGGCCAGAGCAAATGGTACATCAAGGACGACACATTCGACGCCGAGGTGCGCCGCCGCTTTCTAGGGCTTTGGGAAGCGGCCCGTGCGGGCGAACTCGCCGGATGGGAGGAGACCGACGACGGCGCGCTGGCGCTCATCATCGTGCTCGACCAGTTTCCGCGCAACATGTTCCGTGGCGATGCCCGCAGCTTTTCGACCGACGACAACGCTTGCGCCGTCGCCGATCGCGCCATCGCCCGCGGCGCCGACATGCGCATCGAGCCGGACCTCATCGAATTCCTCTATGTGCCTTTCATGCATTCCGAACGGCTTGCTGACCAGGAGCGCTGCGTTGCGCTTTTTCGCAGCCGTGGACGGCCCGACAACCTCAAATTCGCGGAAGTCCATGCCGACATCATTCGCCGGTTCGACCGCTTTCCGCATCGCAATCGAATGCTCAACCGCACGACGAGCGCGGAAGAACAGGCCTTTCTCGATGGCGGCGGTTTCGCGGGTTGATGACGGAACGGTGAACGGCCTGTTGCCGTTTTGAATTCACCGAGTATCGTGCCGGACGCCTGCCCGGTTTGGACACACCGACATTTCAAGGAGATTTGACCATGACCATCAAAGTTGGCGACCGCCTGCCCGACGCGACATTCCGCATCATGACGGAAGACGGCGTTCAGACCAAAACCACCGGCGATATCTTCAAAGGCAGGAAGGTGGCGTTGTTCGCGGTGCCCGGCGCCTACACCGGCACCTGCCACAAGCAGCATCTGCCGAGCATTTTTCTCAGCGCCCGTGGCATCAAGGACAAGGGCGTCGACGATATCGCCATCGTCTCGGTCAACGACGTTTTCGTCCTGAACGCCTGGAAACGCGACACCGACCAGCGCAACGAAGCGGTGTTCCTTGCCGACGGCAACGCCGACTTCGCAAAAGCGATCGGCATGGAGTTCGATGGCTCTGAGAAGGGCCTCGGCATCCGCTCCAAGCGCTATTCCATGCTAGTCGAGGACGGCGTGGTGAAGAAGCTGAACCTCGAGGACTCGCCCGGCAAGGTCGAGGTCTCCGGCGGCGACACGCTGCTCGGACAGCTTTGAGCCGAAAGTAAGCATCGCCTACCGTCATTGCGAGCGAAGCGAAGCAATCCAGAATACCGCATGGAAAGCTGGATTGCTTCGTCGCTGCGCTCCTCGCAATCACGAACGATATCGCAATCACTTCAACTTCGCCATCGCGACGCCTTCACGCGCGAGTTGATCGGCGCGCTCGTTCTCGTCATGGCCGGCGTGGCCCTTGATCCAGTGCCAGCGCACGTCATGAGGCTTCAGCGCGTCGTCGAGCCGCTGCCACAGGTCCGCGTTCTTCACCGGCTTTTTGTCGGCGGTGCGCCAGCCGTTGCGCTTCCAGTTGTGAATCCAGCTCGTAATGCCTTGCCGCACGTACTGGCTGTCGGTGGTGAGATCGACCGACGCCGCTTTCTTCAAGGCCTCCAGCGCGGAGATCGCCGCCAGCAACTCCATCCGGTTGTTGGTGGTGTGCGGTTCGCCGCCTTTCAATTCCTTCTCGATCTCGCCGAACCGCAAGATCGCGCCCCAGCCTCCAGGCCCCGGATTGCCCGAGCAGGCGCCGTCGGTGAAAATCGTGACATGCGGCAGCGCGGGTGAATTCACACGAGCAGCCCCGACGCGGCGACGCCGTACTCGCGGATGTTGCCGACGCTTTGCTGGAAGCGAAGCTTGCGGACGTATTCGAGCGGGTCCTTCGGCTTCACCAGCGCGCCGGCGGGCACGTTGAGAAAATCGACCAGCCGCGTTAGCAGGAACCTCAGCGCGGCGCCGCGCGCCAAGAGCGGCAACGCCGCCTGTTCGGCTCCCGACAGCGCGCGCTCGCGATTGTAGGCGCCGAGCAACGCACGCGCCTTGGTGACGTTGAAGGAATGATCCGGCTCGAAACACCAGGCGTTGAGGCAGATCGCGACGTCGTAAGAAAAAAAATCATTGCACGCGAAATAGAAATCGATCAGCCCCGACAGCCTGTCGCCGAGAAATAAAACGTTATCCGGAAACAGGTCGGCGTGGACGATGCCGGCCGGCAGATTGTCCGGCCAGCGCCGTTCGAGGTAGTCGAGTTCGGCCTTGAGAAAATCGTGCAACCCATGCTGCACGGTATCGACGCAAGGCGCGGCCTGTTCGAACAGCGGCCGCCAACTGGACACCGAAAGCGCGTTGGCGCGCCGCATGGGGAAATCGCGGCCGGCGAGATGCAGTTTCGCCAGCGCTTCGCCGGCAGCGGCGCAGTGGGTGACGTTCGGCTTGCGCGGCCACACGCCCTCAAGGAAATCGATGATGGCGGCTGGTCGCCCTGCGAGGTAACCGAGGGTTTCGCCGCTGCGGGCCTTAACCGGCTGCGGACACACGATGCCATGCATAGCCAGATGGCCCATCAGGCCGAGAAAGAACGGCAGATCGTCAACCGCGACGCGCTTTTCATATAGCGTCAGGAAAAATGATCCGGCGGTGGTGTGCAACAGATAGTTGGAATTCTCGACGCCTTCGGCGATGCCCTTGTAGGACAGCAGTTCGCCGATGTCGTAGGCCTTCAGGAAGTCCGCGAGTTCCTCGGCGGCGACGTCGGTATAGACCGCCATTTTGTTCAGGCCGCATCGGGCCGCAGCGAGCGCGGCAGCGGGAAGAACTCGTTCTCTTCCGCAGCCGAGACCGTCTCGACATCGAGGTCATAGCGCGCCGCGAACGCACCCATGATTTCCTCGACGATCACTTCCGGCGCCGAGGCGCCTGCGGTGATGCCGAGGCTCCTGATGCCCTCGAAGATGCTCCAGTCGAGATCGGCGGCGCGCTGCGCCAGCACCGACACCCTGCAGCCCTCGCGCTCGGCGACCTCGCGCAGCCGCTGCGAGTTCGACGAGTTCGGTGCGCCGACCACGATCAGCGCATCCACCACCGGCGCCACTTTCTTGACCGCGAGTTGGCGGTTGGTGGTGGCGTAGCAGATGTCCTCCTTGTGCGGGCCGGAAATGTTCGGGAACCGCTGTTTCAGCATCGCAACGATCTCGGCGGTGTCGTCGATCGACAGCGTCGTCTGGGTCACGAAAGCGAGGTTTTCGGGATTCTTCGGCGTGAATGTCGCGGCATCTTCGGCGGTCTCGATCAGCGTCACCGCGCCTGCCGGCAATTGCCCGACCGTGCCGACGACTTCCGGGTGATGGGAATGGCCGATCAGCAGGATCTCCCGCCCGCGCTTGAAATGGATCGCCGCCTCGCGGTGAACCTTGGTCACCAGCGGGCAGGTCGCATCCAGCGAAAAGAAATTGCGCTTCTGCGCGTCGGCCGGCACCGATTTCGGCACGCCATGGGCGGAGAACACCACCGGCGCCTTGGTGTCATCGGGGATTTCCGCCAGTTCCTCGACGAAAATCGCCCCCTTCGCACGCAGGCTGTCGACCACATAGCGGTTATGGACGATCTCGTGGCGCACATAGACCGGCGCGCCGTACAGCGTCAGCGCCCGTTCCACGGTATCGATCGCCCTGACCACCCCGGCGCAAAAGCCACGGGGCGAACAAAGCACGATTTTAAGCTTCGGTTTGGCATTCATGGTGGCATTCATGAGGTGATCCGGGGGGACCGAATCACCCCACGCTGGCGGGGCGGAAACGGCCAATATGGGTAACGACTTTGGACGGCTTTCAGGCGCTGTCAAGGCTGTTCCGTTAAGCCATGGACCGGACAGGAGCAAACCATTGCGCGGCCGGCCCCGGCCGGCTTATATAGACCCCAATTCCCGTCATCGTCGATAACCAACAAGCTTTGTCCCTGAGGGGTTGGCGGAGCGCAAAGGAGATTTGCCATGAGCAATGCACCGCTGATGCCAAAGGCGACTGCCGTGTGGCTCGTCGAAAATACCGCCCTGTCGTTCGATCAGGTCGCCGATTTCACCAAAATGCACCCTCTGGAGGTCCGCGCGATCGCCGACGGCGACGCCGCCCAGGGCATCAAGGGCATGGACCCGATCTCGACCGGCCAGCTCACCCGCGACGAGATCGAGAAGGGCGAGAAGGACCAGGACTACCGCCTCAGGCTCAGCGAGAGCCGGGTGGTGCTGCCGCCCGCCGCCAAGAAGAAGGGTCCGCGCTACACCCCGGTGTCGCGCCGCCACGAGCGGCCGAGCGCGATCCTATGGCTGGTTCGCAACCACCCGGAGTTGAAGGACGCGCAGATCATGCGTCTGGTCGGCACCACCAAGACCACGATTGCCGCGGTCCGCGACCGCACCCACTGGAACGCCTCGACCCTGACGCCGATGGACCCGGTGACGCTCGGCCTCTGCTCGCAGATCGAACTCGACTTCGAGGTGCAGCGCGCGGCCAAGGAAAAGCCAACCGATCAGCAATATGGCGGCGCCACCCTGCTGCCGGCGTCCGAGACCACGCGCAAGGACGCCGAATTCGAGCCGACGGAAAAACAGCGCGACGATCTCAACGTCGACGCCGTGTTCGCCAAGCTGAAAACCATCGGCGGCAAGAAAGCCGAGGACGACGAGTGACGTAGCGTCCCTCGCCTGCATCGTGCCGTCATCCCGGCGCGAGCTGTCGCTCGCCGCGCCATCGGCGTCGTCCCCGCGCAGGCGGGGACCCATACGCCGTGTCCTTGCCATTACGGTCGGAGCGTCGTCACGGTTGCCCGTAAACCGCTTCATCACGTCACGCGCGACAGGGTTATGCGTCCCCGCCTGCGCGGGGATGACGCTGGTAATTCGGGTGGCGCCTTGCGCCTGTTCAATCTCAAACAACGCGTGAGCGCTTGCTCGTCGCTGGCGCGAGCTTTCGCGGAGTCTACTGCCCGTTCAGCATCCGCTCGGCGAGATCGCGGTGGGTGCGCTCCATCCGGTCCGATCGGGTGGCGGCGACGTCACGGTCCTTGCGGCAGGCGGTATAGGCCGCGGAGCCCTGCGGGCCGCCATGCGCCTGGCAATAGGCGTCGTCATCGGTCTGCGATACCGCGCTCGGATTGTGCCGCTCCAGATTGGCGCAGCCTTCGAGCGACAGCGCGGTCAGGACGAGAGCCGCGAGATGCAAGAATGTCTTCGGTCGCATGATTGTTCCCGGATCGCCGTAGCCTGGCGACTGTTCGAACCCAATTGCGGGGATTGTAAGTCCTGATGAACCGGCCATGGATTCCGGGTTCGCGCTTCGCGCGCCCCGGAAGGAGGAAACAATGCCAGCCCAGGGTCGCGTTGCTACATCCTTTTTTTCAGCGTGCCCTGAATCTCGTCGAGCACCTTCGGATCCTCGATGGTCGCGGGCATGGTCCATTGATCGCCATCCGCGATCTTCTTGATGGTGCCGCGCAGGATCTTTCCGGAGCGCGTCTTCGGCAGCCTGTTCACCGTGATCGCCAACTTGAATGCCGCGACCGGACCGAGCTTTTCGCGCACCAGCGCCACGACCTCCTTCTCGATCTCGGCGGGATCGCGCGTCACGCCGGCCTTGAGCACCAAGAGACCGCACGGCACCTCGCCCTTGATGGTGTCCCTGATGCCGAGCACCGCGCATTCGGCGACATCGGGATGCGAGGCGAGAATCTCCTCCATGCCGCCGGTGGACAGCCTGTGACCGGCGACGTTGATGATGTCGTCGGTGCGGCCCATGACGAAGATGTAACCGTCCTTGTCCTTGTAGCCGGCGTCGGAGGTTTTGTAGTAGCCGGGGAACTCGTTGAAATAGGCTTCCTTGCAGCGTTCGTCCTGCTGCCACAAGGTCGGCAGGCAGCCCGGCGGCAGCGGCAGCTTGATGACGATGGAGCCCATGGTACCGGCCGGCAGTGGCTTCGCCGCTTCATCGACGACATCGACCTGATAGCCCGGCATCGCCACCGTGGGCGAGCCGTGCTTGACCGGCAGTTGCCCGAGCCCGACCGGGTTGCCGACGATGCCCCAGCCGGTTTCGGTCTGCCACCAGTGATCAATCACCGGCACCTTCAACTGCTGCTCTGCCCATTCCACCGTCGGCGGATCGGCGCGCTCGCCGGCCAAAAACAGCGTGCGGAATTCGGACAGATCATATTTGCGGATGAAGGCGCCCTCCGGATCCTCTTTCTTGATGGCGCGGAACGCGGTCGGCGCGGTGAAGAACGCCACCGCCCTGTGCTGCGAGATGACACGCCAGAACGCGCCTGCATCCGGGGTACCGATCGGCTTGCCCTCGTACATGATCGTGGTGGTGCCGTGAATCAGCGGCCCGTAGACGATGTAGCTGTGACCGACCACCCAGCCGATATCGGAGCCGCACCACCAGATCTCGCCGGGCTTGACGCCGTAGAGATTGAACATCGACCATTTCAGCGCGACCAGATGGCCGCCATTGTCGCGCACCACCCCTTTCGGCACCCCGGTGGTGCCGGAGGTGTAGAGAATGTAGAGCGGATCGGTGGCGAGCACCGGCACGCAAGGCGCGGATTTCTTCGCCGCCATCGCGGTATCGCGCAGCGCCGCCCAGTCGTGATCGCGGCCCGCGATCAGGTCGCAGCGCTGCTGCGGCCGTTGCAGGATGATGCACGCGCCGGGCCTTGCGGTGGCCAGTTTCAGCGCCTCGTCGAGCAGCGGCTTGTACTGCACGATGCGGCCCGGCTCCAGGCCGCAACTCGCCGAAAAGATCAGCTTCGGCTTGGCGTCGTCGATCCGGGTCGCAAGCTCCTTGGCCGCAAAGCCGCCGAACACCACGGAGTGCACCGCGCCGATCCGCGCGCAGGCCAGCATCGCCACGACCGCCTCGGGCACCATCGGCATGTAAAGAACGACGCGGTCGCCCTTGGCGACGCCGAAATCCTGCATCACGGCGGCGAGCGTCTGCACTTCCTTGAGCAGTTCGGCGTAGGTGAAGGTGGTAATGACGCTCGGTCCGCCCGGATTGGCCAGCGGCGAATCATGGATCAGCGCGACCTGATCGGCTCGGCCGGCGGCGACATGGCGGTCCAGCGCATTGTAGCAGGTATTGACCACCGCGCCGGCGAACCAGCGGCCATAAAGCCCCATCGCGGGATCGAAGGTCTTTTTTGCCGGCTCGATCCAGTCGATGTCGCCCGCGGCATCGGCCCAGAACCCCTCGGGGTCGTTGAGCGCGCGGGCGTAAACCTCGCGGTAGCGGCTTTTTTCCCGAATGGTCATGACATTCTCCGGTCATTCATTGTCACGGGATGCGTCCCCCATTTCAAGGGCGGCGGTCTCGTTCTTACGGAGCATCTCGTTCTCAGAGACCATCCCGCGCCCCTGCTCCGGTTCCCGCAGTGGCGATCGATAAAGCAGGATGAGGTTTGATTGAATCGCCATGCCGGGCGTTATGGCAGGCATGGGACGCGGCTTTCGAGGGCAGCGACCGACGCCGTGCGGTTCGGATGCCCGACGGAAAAGCCGATCAACGGCGTGGCGGGCGGCACGAAAATGCCCGCGCGATCCGTTCACCGGCAGCGCACACCGAATGAGCGCATCCACACTGTCGCCGATGATTTTTTCGAGTTGTCTTCGCCGAAACGGGAATGCGCGGCGTCGCCGAGCAGCCGGCTATTCATCGCACCGCCGCTCGGGGAGAAAAGCTCCGTCGCCATTCGAGACGACGGAGCAGTACATCCGGGGCTGGACGATCGGGAGGATGAATCGTCCCAGTTTTAACCGGATGGAATCATGTCACGAGGTGTAACGCGGGCCCTCGGGACGTGCGGTTCGAATCAAATTCACTCCGCCGCAACGGCCGTTTCACCGATACGCGGATCAAGTTTGCCGGCGCGATAAAGCTTGGCCATTTCGGACAACGGGATCACCCTGATCTTTGCGGCATTTCCGGCGGTGCCGAACTGTTCGAAGCGCTCGCGGCAAAGGTCGCGCATCGCATCCATCGCCGGTTTCAGGAACTTGCGTGGATCGAATTCGCTACTGTTGCTGGTCGCAACTTTCCGAAACACCGCCGTCATCGCCAGGCGGCAGTCGGTGTCGATGTTGACCTTGCGAACGCCATGCTTGATGCCGCGAACGATCTCCTCGACCGGCACGCCCCAGGTCTGCGGCATCTCGCCGCCGAACTTATTGAATTCATCCTGCAGATGCTGCGGCACCGAGGACGAGCCGTGCATCACCAGATGGGTATTGGGAAGGCGGCGGTGAATCTCCTCGACCACTTTCATGGCGAGAATGTCGCCGTCCGGCTTGCGCGAGAACTTGTAGGCGCCGTGCGAAGTGCCCATCGCGATCGCCAGGGCGTCGACCTTGGTCGCGCGGACGAAATCGACGGCCTGATCCGGATCGGTCAGCAATTGATCGTGGCTGACCGGGCCTTCGACGCCATGCCCGTCCTCCTGCTCGCCGCCGCCGTGTTCGAGCGAGCCGAGCACGCCCAGTTCGCCTTCCACCGAAGCGCCGACCCAGTGCGCCATGTCGACGACGCGGCGGGTGATATCGACGTTGTAATCGTAGTCCGCGGCGGTCTTGGCGTCGGCCTTGAGCGAGCCGTCCATCATCACCGAGGTGAAGCCGAACTTGATCGCGGTGGCGCAAGTCGCTTCCTCGTTGCCGTGATCCTGATGCATGCACAGCGGAATGTGCGGATACATCTGCTCCAGCGCATCGATCATTTTCGCCAGCATGATGTCGTTGGCGTAGGAACGCGCGCCACGCGAGGCCTGGAGGATGACCGGAGCGTCGACGGCGGCCGCCGCCTCCATGATGGCAAGCCCCTGCTCCATATTGTTGATGTTGAACGCCGGTACGCCGTAGCCGTGCTCTGCGGCATGATCCAGCAACTGTCTTAGAGTTATGCGCGCCATGTCGGTTCCCTCCCCATTTGGCTGCCCTGATAAGAAGTCGCGCTGAGCGCGATCATATTTTTAGTCACGCCCCGTTTCGACGCGGCCGAGGTTGCCGCTTGCTGAAATGCGATCGGTTCACTCATGCCCGCTTCTTCCGCTCGATGAGCTGAAGGATCAGCGGCGTCAGAATCAACTGCATCGCGAGATCCAGCTTGGACCCGTGAATGACAATCGAGTTCGCGCGCGACATGAAGCTGTTCGGGATCATCGACAGCAGGTACGGGAAGTCGATGCCGCGCGGGTTCTTGAGACGGATCACGACCATCGATTCGTCGGGCGTGGGTATCCACCGGGCGATGAACGGATTTGACGTATCCACCGTCGGCACGCGCTGGAAGTTGATGTCCGTCTCGGCGAACTGAGGACAGATATAGTTGACGTAATCCGGCATCCTCCGAAGGATGGTGTCGGTAACCGCCTCGGTGGAATAGCCCCGCGCGCTGCGATCCCGATGCAGCTTCTGGATCCATTCGAGATTGATTACGGGAACAACGCCGATCTTGAGATCCGCATATTGGGCGACATTCACCTTGTCGGTCACGACCGCCCCGTGCAGACCTTCGTAAAATAACAGGTCCGAGTTCTCGGGCAGCGGCCGCCAGTCGGTGAACGTCCCGGGTGGGACCCCGTGCTTCGCGGATTCCACATCGTCGTGGATATAGTAACGCGTGTTGCCGGTTCCGGTTTCGCTATAGCTCCGGAACACAGTCTCCAGTTCGGCGAACAAATTGGTGTCGGGACTGAAGTGACTGAAATGCTTGTTGCCCCGATCCGATTCCTCGGCCATTTGGGTGCGCATTTCGACACGATTGTAACGGTGGAACGCGTCTCCTTCGATATAGGCGGCGACGACATTCTCGCGGCGGAAAATCTGCTCGAAAGTCCGCTTGACGGATGTCGTGCCTGCGCCCGACGAACCCGTGATTGAAATGATTGGATGCTTCCTGGACACGATTGCGACAGCCCTTCAATTCAAACGCGAAACAGGCCGCGATACCCGAACAACGGCGCATTTGCTTCCAAAGCGACGTCGGGGACCGTGTGCATGTGTTCAAGCCGCTGGACGTTCTTGATCGAACCCATGATCAGTGGAACTCGCTGATGGAGGCTGTGGGGCACGATATCGAGAATTCGTTTTCGTCCGGTGGAGGCGCCACCGCCCGCTTGCTCGATGATGAATGCCATCGGATGCGCCTCGTAGACCAGGCGCAGGCGCCCTTCTTCGTAGCCATCCCGAGCATCACCGGGATAGAGGAAGATGCCGCCGCGAATGAGAATGCGGAAAGCCTCCGCGACCAGCGAGCCGATCCAGCGCATGTTGAAATCCTTGCCGCCCGGTCCATCGGCTCCCATGAGGCATTCATCGATATAGGCGCGAACCGGTAAATCCCAGTGCCTCCTGTTCGAGGTGTTGGCCGCGAACTCGCTTGCATCCGCCGGGATCTGCATCATCGATCCCGTGAGCTTGAACACCCTCTCGACGCGATCGAGCGTAAAGATATCGACACCCTGCCCGAGGGTAAGGACGAGAGAGGTTTGTGGGCCGTAGACAACGAAACCAGCCGCAAGCTGCGCGCTGCCGGCCTGGGTAAAGGCGGCGCTGGCATCGGGCGGCGTGGGCATGATTGAAAAAATCGTGCCCACCGACATGTTCGTGTTGATGTTCGACGAGCCATCCAGCGGATCGAACGCAACGCTGATCGGCGCGCCCGGATTCAGAATGTCCAGTCCCGCCATTTCCTCCGAGGCAAGCACGGCGATCGGCAGGGCACTGAGAGCGTCGCGGATGATTTGATCGGCGCGAACATCGAGATCCTTCTGAACATCCCCGTCGCTGTTGCGTCCTTGTGCCTCTCCGGTGATCCCGGCCAAGGCGCCGCGGCACGTCAGATCGGAAATATCGATCGCAGCCTGCGCAAGCGCAGCCACGGCTTCCTTCACTGCCTGGCGAAGCGGATCCGGCCCCGCTTCTGCGTCCATCCTGTTCTGCAGTGTCAGCTCTCGGCTCATTCAGTTGCCTCCCCTCGGCCATGATCGGCAGACTGTCGATTTGCCGTTTTCCAGAGCGTTGATGATGTTTGACTCGTTACACGTAGTAAGTACAATTTCAATATCCTTCATCGAACCAAAATTCTTCTTATATGATCCCGAATTCTTCATTATATGATCGCGTTTGACCCAACCCGCGGTCACGCTCCAGCTTCGGTCAACGCTTCGGATGCGACCGCATCGAAAGGCCGGAGTCCACGCATATCGAGGTCTTAAAACCGGGAATGCATTCGCGTCCGCCTCGACCGGCGATCCGACCCGTATACGAGCACTAGCGCCTAGCATACCGCCCAAATACGCGTGACAGGTCAATTCGTCGCGCGCGGCGTTGCGCGGCCGATGCATCGAAATTATAAGTCATTGAAATAACGGTCGGAGTGGCGAAATAATGGTCGGAGTGGCAGGATTCGAACCTGCGACCCCTGCGTCCCGAACGCAGTGCTCTACCGGGCTGAGCCACACTCCGACAAGACGCGGCTTATAGCCTTGGGTTTCGCGCACCGCAAGAAGCTGAATCGAGAGCCGAGATTCCCATGGCCGTGGACCTGACAACGCAGATTCGACCGGCCGGCGAGGCCGCGACGGCGGCAGCCGCGCGGGTGCTCCGCGACGGCGGGCTGGTCGCGTTCCCCACCGAGACGGTCTACGGGCTCGGCGCCGACGCCGCCAATGCGGAAGCCGTCGCGCGACTTTACCAGGCCAAGGGCAGGCCCGCATTCAATCCGCTGATCGCCCATGTCGGCGATCTCGCCGCCGCGCAACGGATCGCCCGGTTCGATGCAACGGCCCTCGCGCTCGCCAGCGCACTCTGGCCAGGCCCGCTGACGCTGGTGCTGCCGAAGGCCCCACGCTGCTCGGTGGCCGATCTTGCCACCGCGGGCCTCGGCACGATCGCGCTGCGGGTTCCCGCCCACCCGGTGGCGCGCGATATCCTGCGCGGATTCGGCGGCGCGGTCGTCGCGCCGTCCGCCAACCTGTCCGGCCATGTCTCGCCGACGACAGCGGCGCATGTGCAGAGCGATCTCGCGGGGCGGATCGACCTCATCGTCGATGGCGGACCGGTCGAGGTCGGGGTCGAATCCACCATCGTCGGCTGTTTCGACCGGCCGACATTGCTGCGTCCCGGCGGAATTCCGCGCGCCGACATCGAGCGCGTGCTCGGCAGCACTCTGGCGCCGCCCGATCCCGGCGCGGCCGATGGACAACCGCTGGCGTCGGGGATGCTGGCCTCACACTACGCGCCGCGCGCCAGGGTGCGGCTCAATGCCGCCAGCCTTAGGTGCGGCGAGGCGCTGCTGGCCTTCGGCCCAGTCGATCCGGCGGGCATCGACACCGCGGCCGCCGTGATGAATCTGTCCGAGCGCGGCGATCTCAAGGAGGCCGCGACCAATCTTTTCGGCTATCTTCGCGCCCTCGACGCCAGCGGCGCGCAGACCATCGCGGTGATGCCGGTTCCCGACGACGGACTCGGGGAAGCCATCAACGACCGGCTGCGCCGCGCCGCCGCGCCGCAAGGCTGATCGGCACTCCATGACTATCGCTCCGCCAAAAACCGCGCTGCCGCCGCTGTCGCCCGATCTGATCGCGCGCTTTGCGGCCATCGTCGGCGACAAATACGCGGTGACCGACGCCAGCGAGCTGGCGCAATACCTCACCGAGGAGCGCAACCTGTTTCATGGCCGCTCCCCGCTGGTGCTGCGCCCCGCATCAACAGTAGAGGTGTCCGCGATCTGCAAGCTCGCGACCGAACACCGGATCGCGCTGGTGCCGCAGGGCGGCAATACCGGTCTCGTCGGCGGACAGACGCCGCACAACAGCGAGGTGGTGGTCTCAACGCGGCGGATGGACAAAATCCGCGAGATCGATACCGCGTCCAACACCATGACGGTCGAGGCCGGCGCGGTGCTGCAGACCGTCCAGCGGCGCGCCAGCGAGGCCGATCGCTTGTTTCCCCTGTCGCTCGCCGCCGAGGGAAGCTGCACCATCGGCGGCAATCTCTCGACCAATGCCGGCGGCACCGGCGCGCTGGCGTTCGGCGTGGCGCGCGACCTGGCGCTCGGCCTCGAAGTGGTGCTGGCCGACGGCCGCATCCTCAACGGCCTGTCGAAGCTGAAAAAGGACAATACCGGCTACGACCTGCGCAACCTGTTCATCGGCGCCGAGGGCACGCTCGGCATCATCACCGCCGCGGTCCTGAAGCTGTTTCCAACACCGCGCGCGGTGGAAACCGCCTTTGTCGGCCTGACATCGCCGGCCGATGCCCTGAAACTGCTGGCCATCTCTCAGGCCGAAGCCGCCGGCAGCCTGACCAGCTTCGAGTTGCTCGCCGAGACCTGCGTCGACATGTGCGTCAAGCACGGCGCCGACGTCCGCGATCCCCTTCAAAACCGTCATCCCTGGTACGTGCTGATGGAAATCTCGTCGTCGCGCGACGATGCCCGCGCCATGCTGGAAGCCATTCTCGGGCGCGGCATGGCGGACGGCATCGTCGAGGATGCGGTGATCGCGGCCAGTCTTCAACAGCGCGCGGCGTTCTGGAAACTGCGCGAGACGATCTCGCCGACGCAGAAGCGGGAGGGCGGCTCGATCAAGCACGATATCTCGGTGCCGGTCGCCGCCGTGCCCGCCTTCATCGCCGAGGCCGATGCCGCCGTGAAGAAGCTCATTCCGGGCGCGCGTCCGGTCCCGTTCGGCCACCTCGGAGACGGCAACATCCACTACAACGTCAGCCAGCCCGTGGGCAGGATGACGGCGCAGGAATTTCTCGATCGATGGCACGACGTCAATGCCGTCGTCTTCGCCATCGCGCTGCGGATGGGCGGCTCGATTTCCGCCGAGCACGGTATCGGCGTGCTGAAGCGCGATGACCTGCCCGGCGTGAAGGACAAGACGGCGATCGAATTGATGCGCGGCATCAAGGCGCTGCTCGATCCTCTCGGCATCATGAATCCGGGCAAGGTGCTGTAACCGGGTTCGCAAAGGTTGTGTTCGCGACATGGCTCAACAGCGGCAAGCCCGACGCTTGATAGCGCGGGATAAAAGGAGTTTGAATCATCGTCATTGCGAGGAGCGCAAGCGACGAAGCAATCCAGTCTTTCGAAGTGACTCCTGGATTGCTTCGCTTCGCTCGCAATGACGGGGAAGCTGATCTGACCTCAATTCATCACTGGCGGGTCAAAACAACGATCCCTGACCGTCGTCGCCAGAGGCCACAGGCGCAGCTTTGCGCGCTATGGCCTTCTTTGTGACCTTCGACGCCTCGGCTTCCGCCTGCTCCTCGGAGATCGGCAGCAGCAGTTGCGCGTCGTCGTTGGCGACACGGTTCACGCGCGTCGACACCTCATGCCAGACGAATGCGCCGTCATCCGGCGCACGCAGCAACCGCATGGCCGCTCCGGCGTCGGTGGCATCGCCGTCGAGCCAGCGCGCGTAATCCTGAGGCGCGATCACCACTGGCACTCGCGGGTGCAGGATCGCGAGAGCGCCGCGCGCCGCCGTGGTAACGATGGCGACGGTATCGAGTTCCTCGCCGTTCGGCCCGACCCAGGTCTCGGAAAGTCCCGCGAAGGCAATCAACCCGCCGTTGTGCGGCCGGATGAAGAACGGCCGCTTGCGCCCCTCCGATTGATGCCATTCGTAGTATCCGTCGACTGGCAACAGGCAGCGGCGACGTTTCATTGCGTTTTTGAAAGCGGGCTTGTCCAGCACCGTCTCGGCGCGGGCGTTGATGACGAGGGCGAACTGCCGGGGCTCCCTGACCCAGGCCGGAATCAGGCCCCACCGCATCAGGCGAAAATGCCGGCCGCCATTCTCGCGGATAACCACCGGAACCGGCTGAGTCGGCGCAATATTATACCGGCCGGGAAATTCGGCTGTTCGGCGTAGCCAAAAGCCTGACGCATCGCCTC
The DNA here is from genome assembly GCF_036964665.1 of Nitrobacter sp. NHB1. NCBI lineage: Bacteria > Pseudomonadati > Pseudomonadota > Alphaproteobacteria > Hyphomicrobiales > Nitrobacteraceae > Nitrobacter > Candidatus Nitrobacter laanbroekii. The sequence continues at coordinate 2,840,170 of NZ_JBAMDA010000001.1, read as the reverse complement.
CGGCGGCGACAGGATCACGTAGCGTCCACACATTTCGTCATCCAAACAGGTGCGACATTCAGTCCGTTTTAATCCCGGCGTCCAACACTGGGACGAATGACATCGACGGCCGACGAATCATCCCTCTCTCCGGCGATCGCGACGCAGACCGACCTGAACAGGGCCGGCAGGGCGGCCATGCTGTCGGCCGCCAACATCAACCCGCAAACGGGTCTTGCGACCGACTATCTCAATCATTTCAACGAAGCCATCATGATGCTCGAGATGATTCCGGACATCCCCGATTGCGCTGAGGATTTCCTGAGCTGGCAACCCCTGACTTACCGCGAGCATTTCATGGCCTCTAATTTCAAGGCGCGCGATCTCGCGATCGAGGCCTATGATCAGGCCGCCCCCGACATTCGCGCCAAATTCGACAAGCTGACCGCCACCATGACCTTCATCCTGACCGCCGTGGCTTCGGCGATGCAGCAAGCCCGTCAGGACAAGACCCGCGCAGCGCTGGCGACCGAGGCGTCCGGCTGGGTCAAGCCGCTGGTCGCACGGGCCGGCGGCATCATCAACGGACAGGGTGGCGAAGCCGACGTCGATTATATCATGAGCCACTAGAGTCTGATCCAACTGCGTTGAATCAGACTCTAGCCCTTACCCTTTTGATTGAGCATGATCTTATCCGAAAACTGTTTCCACTTTTCGGGATCATGCCCTGATGCCGCCGGTTCCGCCCGCGCCGCCTCAAAGACCCCGGCTCGCCGTCAGCGCCGCGATCTTTCGCGACGGCAAGATTTTACTGGTGCGCCGCGCCCGGCCACCCGGCAGGGGCTTGCATTCCCTGCCCGGCGGGCGCGTCGAATTCGGCGAGACCATGGCCGAGGCACTGCATCGCGAGGTGGCCGAGGAAACCGGCCTCACGGTCGAGATCGTCGGTCTCGCGGGCTGGCGGGAGGTGATTCCGACCCAACCCGGCCACGGACATTACCTGGTGATGTCGTTTGCGGCGCGCTGGATCGCCGGCGAGCCCGTTCTCAACGACGAACTCGACGCCTTCCGTTGGGTCGCCCCGGAACTGCCGGGCGATCTGCGGCTCACCGAGGGGCTGCAAACCATCATCGATTCGGCGCGGCGGCTCGTCGGCGCTTGAGCCGTGGCGTCGAAAGCCCTACGCCGACTTGCTTCCATCGCATTGAAAAGGCATATCACGACGGATTCTGGACCCTTTATGCGCAAATCGGTTTTTGCCGTTGTTCTGGTGACTGCACTCTGTGGCGCGCTGCCCGCGCGCGCGCAGGAAGGGGCTGCGCCGTTCGACGGCGACCTGCAGCGGCTGGCCGAGATCCTCGGCACGCTGCATTATCTGCGCGGCATCTGCGGCGCCAACGAAGGCGCGAAATGGCGCAATGAAATGCAGGCCCTGATCGACGCCGAAACGCCTTCCGGCGAGCGCCGCGCCAGAATGATCGCTGGCTTCAACCGCGGCTATAACGGATTCCAGCAGACCTACCGGGTCTGCACGCCGGCCGCGAATGTCGCCATCCGCCGCTATATCGCGGAAGGCGCGAAGATTTCCCGCGACCTGACCGCCAGATACGCAAACTGATCTCCGGCCTGTCGCACATTAGGCCCGCGGACCCGCATCTCAGGTTCTTTTCGATTTCCACTGAATGCCTCCCGGATTCCGCGTCAAATACGAAAAGCCGCGTTAACCTTTCTTAAAGAACTGGCTGTCCGGCCCCGATTCGCGTGCTAAACCACGGCCGTTAAGCGCTTCGTTTCGTCAAACGCCCCGGAATTTTCATGCGCCAGCCATTTGCATTCAGCCCGGCCCGCGATCCGCTGCCCGATCAGGAGCAGAAACAGGCTGCGCTGAGTTACCTCAACGAAGCGTGGGCCGAGGCGCGGCATGACGGCGTCGACGGCGATTGTCTGGCGCAGGCGAGCTTGTTTGCGGCTTTCGCGGAACTCGTCAGTACCTATGGCGAGGACGCCGTGGCGACGTTCGTCGAAGGTCTTGCGGGCCGCGTCCGGAACGGCGAGTTCTCCATCGCGCTCGCGAAGCAATAAACCCCGGTCTGGCTTCTATAGCGTTCATGTTTGACGGAAGCTTTGAATGTCATTGCCGGGCTTGACCCGGCAATCCATCCTCCTTCAAAGAGATGGATGCGCGGATCAAGTCCGCGCATGACGCGTCATTCGTCAAAGCAAAAAGACTTTAAGGTTTCAGCGTCTCCATGAAGCGCACCGGTTCGCCCGTGGATGCCGTCGCCAGTTCGCCCTGCCACATCACGCGGCGGCCGCGCACGAAAGTACCGACCGGCCAGCCCGTCACGTCAACACCGTCATAGGGCGTCCAGCCTGCGCGCGACGCCACCCATTCGTTGGTGATGGTCTCGGTCCGCTTGAGATCGACCACGGTGAAGTCGGCATCATAGCCGGCCGCGATCCGCCCCTTGCAGGCGATGTTGAACAGCCGCGCCGGCCCGGCGCTGGTGAGGTCGACAAAGCGCGCCAGCGACAGCCGGTCCGCATTGACGTGATCCAGCATCAACGGCACCAGCGTCTGCACACCGGTCATCCCCGACGGCGATGCGGGATAGGTCTTCCGCTTTTCTTCCAGCGTGTGCGGCGCGTGATCGGAGCCGAGCACGTCGATGATGCCCTGCTTGATGCCTTTCCAGATGCCGGCGCGATGACCGGCATCGCGCACCGGCGGATTCATCTGCGCCAGCGTGCCCAACCGCTCGTAGCATCCGGGCGCGGCCATCGTCAGATGATGCGGCGTCGCCTCGCAGGAGGCGACATCCTTATGGTCGCGCAGATATTCGATCTCCTCGCGGGTCGAGATATGCAGCACATGAATGCGCTTTCCGGTCTCGCGGGCGAGAGTGACGAGCCGCTGCGTCGCCAGCAGCGCGGCGGTCTCGTCGCGCCACACCGGATGCGAGCGCGGGTCGCCCTCGATACGCAATCCCTTGCGATCGTTGAGGCGGTACTCGTCCTCGGCGTGAAACGACGCGCGACGGCGAATCACCTTGAAGATTTTTCGCAGGCTGTCGTCGTCCTCGACCAGCAGCGCGCCGGTGGACGATCCGATGAACACCTTGACGCCGGCGCAGCCCGGCGCGCGCTCCAGATCGGGCAGGTCCTGCACGTTCTCGCGGGTGCCGCCGATGAAGAAAGCGAAGTCGCAATGCATCCGATGGTGACCCGCCCTCACCTTCGCGGTGAACGTCTCCTCGGTCACGGTCAGCGGATTAGTGTTCGGCATCTCGAACACTGCGGTCACGCCGCCCATCACGGCGCTGCGCGAACCGGTTTCGAGATCTTCCTTGTGCGTCAGCCCCGGCTCGCGGAAATGCACCTGGGTGTCGATCACGCCGGGCAGGATATGCAGCCCCCGGCAGTCGATCACCTCGCCCGCGTCGGCGTGGCCCAGCCCGCCGATGGCGGCGATGCGGCCGTCGGAAACAGCGATGTCGGCAACGCCCTCGCCGTCCTGATTGACGATGGTGCCCGATCTCAGAATCACGTCAAATGTCTTGGTCATCGTTCCCGACAGCTTTTTCCGCACGCCGCGGCGCCACGCGGACCTTGTTGCCGGCACCTTAGCGGCTTACGTTCCGAAGCGAAATCCGGCACGCAGGTTTCCCCGGGACACTGCACAAGACCGACAAGAAAACAACGCCCGGCCAAGACAAGAGAAGTATCATGAAAGCAGCGTTTCTTCCCGACCGGGGAGTGGTCAAGGTTAGCGGCGACGACGCACGCAATTTTCTCAACGGTCTCGTGACCACGGACGTGACCAAGGTCCAGCCGGGGTTCGGGCGGTTCGGCGCGCTGCTGACGCCGCAGGGCAAGATCACGTTCGATTTCCTCATCACCGAAGCGCAGCCCGGCCACGGAGGCGGCTTTCTGATCGACTGCCCGTTGCCGCTGGCGCAGCCGCTCGCGACCAAGCTCGGCTTCTACAAGCTGCGCGCCAAGGTCACGGTCGACAACATCTCCAGCACGCTCGGCGTGCTGGCAGCCTGGGACGGCGAGCCCGCCATGAAGCCGGACCTGACCTTCGCCGACCCGCGTAGTGACAAGCTCGGCTGGCGTGTTCTCGCGCCGGAGGAACTCGCAGCCCGGGCGGCCACTGTGATCGGCGCCGAACTGGTCGAAAGCGCCGACTACGAGGCTCACCGGATCGCAGCGGGCGTGCCGAGCGGCGGAACAGATTTCATGTTCGGCGACGCCTTTCCGCATGAAGCCAACATGGACCGGCTGCACGGCGTCGATTTCGACAAGGGCTGCTATGTCGGTCAGGAAGTGGTTTCGCGCATGGAGCATCGCGGCACCGCGCGCAGCCGGATTGTGCGAGTGCTCTTCGACGATGCCACGCCGGAGGCCGGCACGGCCGTCGTCGCGGCTGACAAGCCGGTGGGCACCATGGGATCAACGGCCGCGGGCCACGGTCTCGCGCTGCTGCGGCTGGATCGCGCCGCGGACGCCATCGAGGCCGGGATTGCCTTGACCGCGGGCGGCATTCCGGTCCGTGTCGCCGATCCGGACGACCTGAAGCTCCCGGCGAAGACGACCATTGCATGACGCAATCCGCGCGCCTGCATGCCGACGGCGTGATGCGCTGTCCGTGGCCCGGCGACGACCTGCTCTACCTCGCCTATCACGACACCGAGTGGGGTATACCCGAATATGACGATCGCGCGCTGTTCGAAAAGCTGATCCTCGACGGCTTTCAGGCGGGCCTGTCGTGGATCACGATTTTGCGCAAGCGCGACAATTTTCGCCGCGCCTTCGACGATTTCAATCCCGAGACAATCGCCCGCTACGGCGAGAACAAGATCCACGCGCTGATGAACGATGCCGGCATCGTGCGCAATCGGGCAAAAATCGGGGGCGCCGTCACCAGCGCGAAATCCTATCTGGCGATCATGGAGCAGGGTCCGGGCTTTTCCGCATTGCTGTGGGATTTCATGGACGGCAAGCCAAAGATCAATCGGTTCAAGACCACGGCGAGCGTACCGGCCTCGACGGCGCTCTCGATCAGGATATCGAAGGAACTGGCGGCGCGCGGATTCAAGTTCGTCGGACCCACGATCGTGTATGCCTTCATGCAGGCGACCGGCATGGTCAACGACCATCTGGTGACCTGCCATTGCCATGAGACATGCGGCAGGCAGACGCGCAAACCGCGTCTCAAGACGACATGACGGCACGGGCCGCCCCAAAAGCCGCGCCGCGCGCATGGCAGCGGATGCTGTCCGGCCGGCGGCTCGACCTGCTCGACCCCTCGCCGCTCGACATCGAGATCGCGGATATCGCGCATGGCCTCGCTCGGGTCGCGCGATGGAACGGCCAGACCCGCGGCGCGCACATTTTCTCGGTCGCGCAGCACACGCTGCTGGTCGAGGCCGTGATGCGCGAGCACGCGCCGCGCGTCGATATCCGGGTGCGGCTGGCGGCGCTGCTGCACGACGCGCCGGAATATGTCATCGGCGATATGATCTCGCCGTTCAAGGCGGTGATCGGCGGTTCCTACAAGGTGGTGGAGAAGCGGCTGTTGTCGGCGATCCATATCCGCTTCGGACTGCCGCCGGCGCTGCCCGCCGACATCGAACGGCAGATCAAGGATGCCGACATAGGCGCAGCCTATCTCGAAGCGACACACCTCGCAGGCTTCGCGGAAGCCGAGGCCAGACGCCTGTTCGGCACCGACCCCGGCCTGCCGGCGGCGATGATCGACGACTATCTAACGCCGTGGTCAGCCAGCAAGGCCGAAAAGCGGTTCCTGGCGCGATTCAAGAGCCTGCACGTTTGATCGTATCGGCGCTCGTAGACCGGCTTTCGTACGCGAAGGCATGGGCCTATAATTTCGGAAAACTCAGGGACACCATGATCCACGTCTGCTCGCTTGCCGCGCTTGCCGAAACCGTGAGAACCACGGGCGCCAGTCATATCCTCACCGTGATGGCCAACGTCGATCAGGTGCGGCGTCCGACGTCCGTTCTCGAAGCCAATCATCTGAAGGTGTCGATGGACGACATCGACGAGCCCGCGGACGGCTTCGTCGCGCCGAACGACGGCCATATCCTGCAGCTTCTCGCCTTTGTGCGCGGCTGGGATCGCAAGGCGCCGCTGGTCGTGCATTGCTACGCCGGGATCAGCCGCTCGTCCGCGAGCGCTTTCACCGCCGCCTGCGCGCTCAACCCGCATCGCGACGAGGTCTCCATCGCACGGCAAATCCGCGCAGTTTCGCCGATCGCGCAGCCGAACCGCCTGATCGTGGCGCTGGCGGACAAAGTCCTCGGCCGCGAGGGACGGATGCTGCGGGCACTCGATGCGATGGGACCCGGCAACATGACGATCGAAGGCCGGCCGTTCCGCGTCGATCTGGAATAGGTGTTAACAGTCTGCGCCCGTCCGGCCCCGATCCGCCGTCGCGCAGCGTCGCGATCAGGCCGCGCGTCGCCGCGCAAGCAGCGCCTCTCCGAACGCTTCAAACAGCGCCCGATTGACCGGATTGCGTTGCGGATCGTATTCGGCGTGCCATTGCACACCGAGCGCGAACGCCGGCGCATCCGCGATGCGGATCGCCTCGATGGTGCCGTCCTCGGCCACGCCCTCGACGACGACACGCTTGCCGGGTTCGAGGATGGCCTGGCCGTGCAGCGAATTGACTCGGATGGTCTCGCGGCCGAGCAATCGCGCGAACACTCCGCCCCGGACGAGACGGACCTCATGGCGGTCAGCGAACACCACGGTCATATCCGGATGAATGTCGCCGTTCTCAAGCCGCGCCATCCGATGATTCAGGCGTCCCGGCAATTCGCGAATCTCCGGATGCAGCGAACCGCCGAATGCGACGTTCATCTCCTGGACGCCGCGGCAGATGCCGAAGATCGGGACGCCGCGGGTTACACAGGCTTCCGCCAACGACAATGCGAGACCGTCGCGGTTGACGTCGTAAGGCTCATGCCGGGGATTTGGCTCGGCGCGGAAACGGCTCGGATGGACATTGGCGCGCGCACCCGCCAGCACGACACCGTCGACCACATCGAGCAGCGCTCCGATCTCGGTAATCTCCGGACAGCCCGCGAACATCAGCGGCAGCGCACCGGCGACCTCCGAAACCGCCCGCAGGTTCCGCTCGCTGACCATCTGCACCTCGAACCGGTTCTCGACGCGGTGCGAACTCCCGATCATGCCTACCACCGGCTTTCTCATCGCCAGACACCCAACGCTGTCAGCGGGCCGTCGATCCGGATATGCATTTTAGGGTTTTTCGCGGAGGGAGCGGCTCGCGGCAAATCGATTCCGACAGATTGTTTTGACGATCATGCCTCCCGACCGAATCCGGATCAACAGCTTAAGATTGACGCCAGCTATGCCCGCTGATCGGGGACGGCCGCCGCACGCCGCTCATGGCAGACGATTTGCGCCGTAAAAGGCGGGCCGCCACGCGTGAGGCTACAAACCCGGCACGAGTCGATGCGCACGGCCGGAATTACTCGGTGGAAGGGCGAAGCCCCAAGGCGCCTTCGACCTTGGCCGGCTTCGCTTCCGGCTTGACGGGGTCGAGCCTGGCGCTTTCGACCCGCGGGGTTTCGACACGCGCGGTCACCTCCGTCTTCGACGCGTCGGCCGTGCGCGAACGATGCCGACGGGCGCGCGGGCGCGCGGCGGCACGCGCCAACAGCATCTGCCTGCCGCCCTGATGGTTGAAATCGCAATAGGCGAAGCCCATGCCGGAAACCGAACCGCGGAAGCTGCGATCGCTCTTCTTGTCGAGGTTGAAGCACGGCTCGAACGGGAGGCCCTTGATCGATGCGCAAACGGACTGACCATGCACCTGAAGCGTATTACTCGGCAGCCTCATGTGGCGAACCGGACCCTCGCCGCTGAACTGCACCGCGCCGGCCGCGCCGCCGTCCTCGAACACCCGGCCGGCGCCGCGCGTGCCATCGAAGCAGGTGAAGGCGAAAACCTTGCCGGCTACGAACCGCCTGGCCTCGTCGGCATTCATCACCTGACCGGCCATTGCCGGTACCGCGATCGCACCTGCAACCAGGGCTCCTGACACGAAACGCGTGAGCATACTGCAACTCCGACAGACTTGAGCGCGGGTAACCACCGATGGCTGACGCCTTTACCCCGTGCTTACCATACCAACCGTGGCAACATTGGAGCAGCTTGGTTGGTAAAGTCTGAACAACTACAGAATTTTGACCACGATGCGCCCGCGAACCTCGCCAGCGAGAATCCGGACGCCAGCCTCGATAACCTCGTCCAGACCGATTTCGTGAGTGATTTCAGCTAACTTTGACCGATCCAGGTCGGTCGCGAGCCGCGTCCATGCGGTGTTCCGGAGTTCGATCGGACACATCACGGAGTCGATGCCGAGCAGACACACCCCGCGCAAAATGAATGGCGCCACCGAGGACGGCAGGTCCATGCCTCCCGCCAGACCGCAGGCGGCGATGGCGCCCCGGTACTTCGTCATCGACAGCAGGTTGGCGAGCGTGGTGGACCCGACGCTGTCGATCCCTCCCGCCCAGCGCTCCTTCGCCAGCGGCTTGGCCGGACCCGACAGTTCGTTGCGGTCGATCACTTCAGACGCGCCGAGATCCTTGAGGTATCCGGCTTCCGCCATGCGGCCGGTGGAGGCGATGACATGGTAGCCGAGCTTGGAGAGCACGGCGGTGGCCACCGACCCGACACCGCCGGCGGCGCCGGTCACGATCACGGGGCCATCCTGCGGCATCAGGCCATGCTTTTCCAGCGCCAGCACCGCCAGCATCGCGGTGTAGCCTGCCGTCCCGATCGCCATTGCGTCGCGCGCCGTCAAGCCGGCAGGCAGCGCCACCAGCCAATCGCCCTTGACCCGTGCCTTTTCCGCATAGGCCCCGAGATGGGTTTCTCCCATGCCCCAGCCGTTGCAGACGACCTTGTCGCCGGCCTTCCAGGAGGGATGCGACGACTGCTCGACGGTGCCTGCGAAATCGACGCCTGCGATCATGGGAAAGCGCCGCACAACCGGCGCCTTGCCGGTGACCGCCAGGCCGTCCTTGTAGTTCACCGTGGACCATTCGACGCGAACGGTGACATTGCCGTCCATCAATTCGGCCTCGTCGAATTGGGTCAGCGCGACCGTCGTGCCTGTCTCGGCCTTGTCGATCCGGATCGCCTTGAATGTCGCCACGCTGCCGCTCTCCGAGGTTTGGACGAGCCTTCCGGAAGATTGAACCCATTATGCAGGCTGCGCAACCGCCCGCCGGACCGGGGCTTCGACGATCGGCAAGTTGATCAATGCGGACAGCACGCCGAACAACACCGACAGCCACCAGACCGGGGTGTAGGAACCGAAACGGTCGAACACCACGCCGCCCAGCAGCGCGCCGAGAAACCCGCCGACCTGATGGCTGAAGAACGCGAAGCCGTAGAGCGTCGCGAGCCAGCGGGTGCCGAACATCAGCGCCACGAGGCTCGTGGTTGGTGGCACCGTGGACAACCAGGTCAGGCCGGTGACGACGCCGAACGCAACCGCGGAGAGCGTCGTCATCGGGGTTGAAATGAAGACCACGATCGACAACGCGCGGATGAAGTAGATCGCCGACAGGATGTAGCGCTTGGGCATCCTGGTCGAGAGCCATCCGACGCCCAACGAGCCGATGATGTTGAACAGGCCGATCGCCGCCAGCACCCATCCGCCGGCCTGAACCGACAGCCCGCGATCGACCAGATAGGCCGGCAGATGCGCGGTGATGAAGGCGAGCTGGAACCCGCAGGTGAAGAAGCCGAGCACCAGCAGCACGTAGGAGCGATGACCGAAGGCTTCCGCCAGCGCGCTCTTGAACGATTGCTCCGGCACCGCGGCAGCCGTGCTGCCGGCATCGCCGGGCGAGGTCGACAACACCAGCGCGAACGGCACCACAAACAGCATGAGCACCGCAAATACGATCAGCGCCGGTTGCCAGCCGAAATTGTCGATCAGCGCAACGCTGAACGGCGCGAACACGAATTGCCCGAACGATCCCGCCGCGGTGCCGGCACCGAGCGCGATGCCACGCCATTCCTCCGGCAACAGCTTGCCGAAGGCCGACAGCACCAGATTGAACGAACAGCCGGACAGGCCGAAACCGATCAAAAATCCGGCGCCGATATTGAGCGACAACGGCGTGTTCGCATAGCGCATCACCGACAGGCCGGCGGCATACATCAGCGCGCCGACGCATATCACCCGCACGCTGCCGAACCTGTCGGCAATTGCGCCGGCGAAGGGCTGGCCGATACCCCACAGCAGGTTCTGAACCGCGAAAGCCAGCGCGAAAACGTCACGACCCCACGAAAACTCGCGGCTCATGGGTTGCATGAAGAAGCCGAAGGTCGAACGTGGCCCGAACGTCAGCATCCCGATCAGGCAACCGCAGACGATGATCACCAGCGGCGTGCGCCACCCCGCTTCGCGCCCTGGCCGCCGAATGCTCTCTTCGGTTGTCGCCATCGGAAATATCCCTTTGCCGATGCCAGCCGCAACGGGATTGCGGCCATCAGCGCTACCTTGCCAGCATGGGCCGTGCGCGCAAGTTAATGCGTCTGCATGGAAATGCCAACTCGCGCGGGCGACTGAAAATAACACGCAACTCAGCGATGTGTGGGAACCTCGGCCTTACCGCCGGGCGCGGAGTTCGGCCGAGCTATGCGCGGCCTCGGCCAGTCTGGCGGAGATTGCGACGGTCTGGGCCGTCGAGCCCCAACTCGGCGCATCGCTGCCATCGCCCCACGCGCGCGGACGGTAAAAGGTATGAACGCCGGTGCGGTACATCTTCTTCATTTCGTGGACCCATGACGGGTGCACCCAGTAGGCGTGATAGTGCGTCGACTTGCCGACTTCCGGCAGCCACAGCCGCCCGTCGAGCGTGGCCTTCGCAATCCTGCGGGCGCGGTCCCACATGTCCGGCTCGGTGACGACGTCGCGAATGCCGTCGCAGGCGAACGTGAACTGGCACGCCAGATGACGGTTCGCATTCTGATAGACCACGCCGCACACGGTGGTCGGATAGTAGCCCGAGAACACGCGGTTCATGACCACCTGCGCCACCGCGATCTGGCCGCGAACCGCTTCGCCGCGCGCTTCGAAGTAGACCGCTTCGGCAAGGCATTTTTCCTGCTTGGCGCGTTTTTTTCCGTCCCGCAGGCCGAGCCGCTCGGCCGGCGTTTTGACCTCGCCCTTGCCGACCACGGTTTCACCGGCCTTCGCCGAATCCTGCTGCTGCGGCACCGATGCCTTCATGTCGGGATCTGCCGCCGGGCCCGGCGCCACGATCGTCGGTTCCTCGCCGGGCTGCCAGCGTTCCAGACCGCCGCTCGCGACACCCAGCGACGAACCGCCGAAATACAGGCTTGCCGTCTTGACGGAGAACCCGTCGGTGGAAGGTTGCGGGTCGATGGCCGCATCGGCGGCTTCGCTATGCCGCTTGAGATCGTCGAGTGGCCGCGCCTCAAGCGACAGCGAAATATCGTACTGCGGCAGCGGCGGTGCCTTCAGGGCTTCCGCCAGCTCGGGATCGAGGGTCGCCGCCTCCGCGGCTGTCGCCGTCTTCGCACCGGCTACCGACGCATTGGATGTCGCGGGATCCAGCTGCGGCGAGCCCCCCGGCGCAGCGGGTGGCGCCTGCGGCGCCGCAATGGCCAGACGGTCGCCTTTCAACGTCCGATCGACCTTGGGGAAATCCGAAGCGCGATAGCGCGGCGGCGGTCGCGTCAGCCGGTTGCGGATGACCGCGCCGGCGTCCTGACCGTCGATACTCGCAAGCAAGAGCGCGGCCGCGCGCGGCACCGAGGTGCCTACGGGACGTACGAAGCTGAAGGTTGCGACCTGTATGGAGCTGACGGCGGAGGCGAAAACACGTTTCTGCCAGCGTTCGGCAACGCCGGGCTGTCGCGCAAGCAGCGAGGCGATATCCTGATAGCCGGTTTCGTTCGGGATCAATGCGAAGAAGCAGAGACCGAAACCGAAGAGCGCAAGACGTCTCTTCTGCTCGTTACGCAACACAAACATCGATACGCTCACGCAACGCCACACACGCGATCGATCCGCACGTTTGGTGCATTTCGATCGATTTCGGTAATATCCAATTAAAGTTGCGAGGGCGTTAACCGGCGATGCGCGCGCACCACAGGCAAGAGCGCATCGCGAAACACGCGCAGATACCGCAAACGTTGGTAAACAACGACTTCGGCCGAATGGTAAAGATCAGGTCAACGCCGGCGACGGTGAACGGCGCGTGCGGACATGCGCGCGAAGACAAAAGCCGCGGTTATTATCCACGATACGGCCGGAAAATTCCCGAATCGAGACAGGCGATCACGCCCGGTTTGCGGCGGTCTTTCGGAGCGCGGCCTGCGCGGCGGCAAGACGCGCGATCGGCACGCGGTACGGCGAGCACGACACGTAGTTCAATCCGATCTCGTGACAGAATGCCACCGAAACCGGATCGCCGCCGTGTTCGCCGCAGATGCCGACCTTGAGGTCCGGACGGGTCTTGCGGCCGCGCGCGACGCCGATCTTTACCAGTTCGCCGACACCGCTGCGGTCCACCGAGATGAACGGATCGATCTCCATAATCCCCTTGGCGATATAGGCGCCGAGGAAGCTCGACGCGTCGTCGCGGCTGATGCCAAAGGTGGTCTGCGTCAAATCGTTGGTGCCGAACGAGAAGAACTCCGCGGTCTCGGCGATCTCTCCCGCCACAAGGCAGGCGCGCGGCAACTCGATCATGGTGCCGACCTGATAGCTCAGCTTGGTGCCGGTCTCGCGCATCACCGACTGCGCGGTCGCATCGATCCGCGCCTTGATCAGATCGAATTCCGCTTTGGTCGCGATCAGCGGCACCATGACTTCGACGGCGACGGCCTTTCCGGTGCGTTTGCCGGCCTCGACCGCGGCCTCGAAGATCGCCCGCGCCTGCATTTCAGCGATCTCGGGATAGACGACCGCGAGGCGGCAACCGCGAAACCCGAGCATCGGATTGAATTCGGCCAGACTGCGGGCGCGGTCGGCCAGCCTGCGCGGGTCGGTGTTCATCGCGCGCGCGACTTCCTCGATCTCGGCTTGCGTATGCGGCAGGAACTCGTGCAGCGGCGGATCGAGCAACCGGATTGTGACCGGCAGGCCCTTCATGATCTCGAACAGCTCGACGAAATCGGCGCGCTGCATCGGCAGCAGCTTCGACAGCGCGGCGCGGCGCGCCTGCTCGTCTTCGGCCAGGATCATCTCACGCACGGTGCGAATGCGGGTTTCCTCGAAGAACATGTGCTCGGTGCGGCAAAGGCCGATGCCTTCGGCGCCGAATTTGATCGCGGTGCGTGCGTCGGCGGGGGTATCGCCGTTGACGCGGATACCGAGCTTGCGCACCTGATCGGCCCAACCCATCAGCGTGCCGAATTCCCCCGACATTTCCGGCTCGATCATCGGCATCTGCCCCGCCAGCACCTCGCCAAGCGAGCCGTCGATAGTGATGACGTCGCCGACCTTGAAGGTGCGGTCGCCGACGGTCATGGTGCCGCGGCCATAGTCGACGCGGATGCTGCCGCAGCCGGAGACGCAGGGCTTGCCCATGCCGCGCGCGACCACCGCCGCGTGCGAGGTCATGCCGCCGCGTGTGGTCAGGATGCCCTCGGCGGCGTGCATGCCGTGGATGTCTTCCGGGCTGGTTTCTATCCGCACCAGGATGACCTTGCGTCCGTCGGCCTGCAGCTTGGTCGCCTCATCCGGGGAAAACACGATCTCGCCGGCCGCGGCGCCGGGCGAGGCCGGCAGGCCGGTCGCAACCACGTCGCGCGCCGCGTTGGGGTCGATGGTCGGATGCAGCAACTGGTCGAGTGAGGCCGGATCGATACGGGCCACCGCATCCTTCTTCGAGATCAGGCCCTCATTGGCGAGTTCGACCGCGATGCGCAGCGCGGCGCGCGCGGTGCGTTTGCCGCTGCGGGTCTGCAGCATCCAGAGCTTGCCGTCCTCGACGGTGAACTCCATGTCCTGCATGTCGCGATAGTGCCTTTCGAGCAGGGTGTAGATGCGCGTCAGTTCCTTGAAGGCTTCGGGCATCGCCATTTCCATCGACGGTTTGTCGGAGCCGGACTCCTGGCGCGCCGCCTCGGTGATGTCCTGCGGCGTGCGGATGCCCGCCACCACGTCCTCGCCCTGGGCGTTGATGAGAAACTCACCGTAGAGCCGGCCCTCGCCGGTCGACGGATTGCGCGTGAACGCCACGCCGGTCGCCGATGTCTCGCCCAGGTTGCCGAACACCATGGCCTGCACGGTGACGGCGGTGCCCCATGATTCCGGAATGTTGTGCAGGCGGCGATAGGTGACCGCCCGCGCATTCATCCACGACGAAAACACCGCGCCGATCGCGCCCCACAACTGCTCATGGGGATCCTGCGGAAAATCCTTGCCGGTCTCGCGTGCAACGGCCGTCTTGTACTTACCCACCAACTCGATCCAGTCGTCGCCGGTCAGGTCGGTATCGAGCGAATAGCCCTTGGTGTCCTTGAATGTATCCAGAATGTCTTCGAAATGATGATGCGCGAAGCCGAGCACGACATCCGAGTACATGGTGATGAAGCGGCGATAGCTGTCATAGGCAAATCGCCGGTCGCCGGACATCGCGGCCAGCGCCTCGACGGTCTTGTCGTTGAGGCCGAGATTGAGCACCGTGTCCATCATGCCGGGCATCGACGCGCGTGCGCCCGATCGTACCGAGACGAGCAGCGGATTCTTCGCGTCGCCGAATACCTTTCCGGCAATCTTTGCGACGTGGTCCAGCGCCTTTCCGACCTGCGGCTTCAGTTCCTTCGGATAGGATTTGTCATGCGCATAGAAAAACGCGCATACCGAGGTCGGAATCGTGAAGCCGGGAGGCACCGGCAGACCGAGATTGGCCATCTCGGCGAGATTGGCGCCCTTGCCGCCGAGCAGTTCCTTCAGCGCAGCTTTACCGTCCGCCCGGCCATCCCCGAACGTATAGACCCACTTGTCACTCACCGGCGCCGCCGCTTTTGTCGCCTTGTTCGTCGCTGCCTTATTCGTGGCCTTGGGCGCGCCACCGGAACCTGCGGCCTTCGCCCGAGGTGTTGCAGATGGTTTTGATTTCGTTGCAGGCTTCTTGGACTTCGAGGCGGTTTTGGCCATGCGATGAAACCATTCCACATGAAGGAAAGCGTGCGCGCCTTACACCACGTTTTGACGACTCCGCGCAAGCTAGCGCCGTTTCCTTTCCGCTGCCGGAGATCTCCGCACGACTCCGCTCACATCCGATTCGAGCCTTTAGAGCGGGATGAGGAAAAGTGTGCAGCGGTTTTCCGCCCGCATCCCGCTTCTCAAAATATTAGAATCGATCACGTTCATGATTTCGGATCGATTCGATCCAAAATCATCGTGATCTAGCGCGTATTCCGTAAAAGTGGATCGGTTTTGCGATCAGAATACGCGCAAGGTATTCGTTGAGAGCATTTTCTTCACGTGAACCGGGTTCCACTTCACCGGGAAAGGCTCTAACCACGGTGCGAGTCGCGAAAACAGCCCGGCTTACGCCAGGCTGTTTCGTTTGCAGTTCGTCAGATGACCCGCCGAAGGGACGGTAATCAAGCCTGCGGCTGTGGTTCGAGGCCCGAATCGGGATCCGGCCGCGGGTGCGGCTTTCCGGCCGGCGGCACCGCCGAGGTGCGCGGGGTCGACGGCTCCAGCACCGATTCCCGGTTCGGCTTCTTACCGTTGAGCAACCCGGTGATCTCGTCGCCGCTCAGCGTCTCGAACTCAAGCAGGCCCTTGGCAAGCGCCTCCAGATCGGCCCGCTTCTCGGTGAGAATGCGGGTCGCGTCGGTGTAACCGGTCTCGACCAGACGCCTGACCTCGGAGTCGATCTTCTGCGCGGTCGCCTCCGACACGCTCTGCTGCCGGTTGACCTGCATGCCGAGAAACACCTCGTCATTGTTTTCGCCGTAGGACACGGTGCCGAGTTCTTCCGACAGACCCCAGCGCGTCACCATCATGCGCGCAAGACGCGTCGCCTGATCGATGTCGGACGCAGCACCGGACGTCACCTTCTCGCGACCGAAAATCATTTCCTCCGCCACGCGCCCACCCATCATGATGGCAAGCCGCGAGGTCATTTGCTCACGCGACATCGACAGCTTGTCGCGCTCGGGGAGCTGCATCACCATGCCCAGCGCCCGACCGCGCGGAATGATGGTCGCCTTGTGGATCGGATCGGTGGCGACGACGTTGAGGCCGACGATGGCGTGACCACCCTCGTGATAGGCCGTCAGCATCTTTTCTTCCTCGGTCATGACGAGCGACTTGCGCTCGGCGCCCATCATCACCTTGTCCTTGGCTTCCTCGAACTCGGCCTGCGTCACCATGCGCTTGTTGCGGCGGGCGGCCGTCAGCGCTGCCTCGTTGACGAGATTCATCAGGTCGGCGCCGGAGAAACCGGGCGTGCCTCGGGCAACGGTCTTGAGATTGACATCGGGCGCCAGCGGCACCTTGCGGACATGCACCTTCAAAATCTGCTCGCGGCCGACGACGTCGGGATTCGGCACCACGACCTGACGATCGAAGCGACCGGGACGCAGCAGCGCGGGATCGAGCACGTCGGGGCGGTTGGTCGCGGCAATGAGGATGACGCCCTCATTGGCCTCGAAGCCGTCCATCTCGACCAGCAACTGGTTCAGCGTCTGCTCGCGCTCGTCATTGCCGCCGCCGAGACCGGCGCCGCGGTGACGGCCGACCGCGTCGATTTCGTCGATGAAGATAATGCAGGGCGAGTTCTTCTTGGCCTGCTCGAACATATCGCGGACACGGCTCGCGCCGACGCCGACGAACATCTCGACGAAGTCCGAACCCGAAATGGTGAAGAACGGCACATTGGCTTCGCCGGCGACCGCGCGCGCGATCAGCGTCTTACCGGTGCCGGGCGGGCCGACCAAGAGCACGCCGCGCGGAATCCGTCCGCCGAGGCGCTGGAATTTGCTGGGGTCGCGCAGGAACTCGACGATCTCCTGCAGGTCCTGCTTGGCCTCATCGACGCCCGCGACGTCCTCGAATGTGACGCGGCCGTGAGCCTCCGTCAGCATCTTGGCGCGCGACTTGCCGAAACCCATCGCCTTGCCGGCGCCGCCCTGCATCTGGCGCGACAGGAAAATCCACACGCCGATCAGCGCGATGAACGGCAGCCACGAGATCAGCAGCGAAACGAACCACGGCACGCTGTCGCCGGGCGGCTTCGCGGTGATCTGCACCTTGGCGTCATAGAGCTTTTTCACCAGCCCCGGATCGTTTGGCGCGTAGGTCTGGAAGTTGGAGCCATTGGTGAAGGTGCCGTGAATGTCCTGCCCCTGGATCACGACATCGCGAACATTGTTCTGATCGACGTCCGTCAGCAACTGCGAGAACGAGATATCCTGTGCGGTCGTGTGGTGACCAGGATTCTGGAACAGCGTAAACAATGCCAACAGGAGCAAGACAATGATGATCCAGAGGGCGAAGTTGCGCATATTGGCGTTCATCGATCTTCCTTCGAGGCCGCGCGGATCGCAGCCGGATAATCCCTGCATCGACTGACATAGATGGGGCGGGCCGACACGTATACAATCTAGGCGCGGCCGTTGCCTCTGCCAAGAGAACCGCGCCAGACTATTATTAAAATCGTGTTCAGCCAGGACAAATTAATAGGCCAAATTGATAGGCCAAGTTGACATAAAGCCTCTCAACGCGTCAGGATCGGGGCTATTCTGTCCATCACCTCTTTGATCCGCCTCACCTTTCGAGAAAGCGGGGCCGGCAGGGTTGGATCAGAGTCTGGTGCATGATAACGCATGATGGAACCCGTTCCGGCTCAATCATGGCGCCGGCATTTTCTGCGCAACGGTTAACGCCACCGCGACGCCCGGCCGCATCAGCCGGTTCGGCGCCGCAGCGGCGCCGGCTCGACGCTGATCCACTCGGAGGTGAGCGTCACCAGCGCCCCCGCCAACGTCCTTCTCAGCAGAATACGGCGGCGGGGACCGCCGTTATCTGCGAACGCGCGGTCGAGCGCCCCTAGCAAGACCTCGATCTTGCCCAGTTCGGCCGGCCCCTCGCAGCCGACGCGATCGATCGCCCGCAGCAGCAAACGCACCTTGATCTCCTCGGACAAGGCGACAAAGGCTTTTGCTTGAAAGCCGGGACGCTGCGCACCGCGACCCAGCAGCGCGAGATAACGCTCGGCGCCATCGGCTAGGAGTTCCAGCGCCGTATTGGCCCGCGCCAGACGCGATGCCAGCCGCGCCAGGTTGCGGGCATCGCATCCCTCCTCCGCCAGTGCCGGCATCAGAGCGCGCAGGCGCGGACGAGTAAAGCTGATGTCGCGATTGGTCGGATCCTCTGCATAGGCAATACCGGCCTTTTCGAGCGTCGCGATCAGCCGCGATTTCGGAACATGCAGGAACGGGCGGGCCAGGATGAACCCATCGCGCATCGTTTCGCGCGCCATCGCGGAAAGACCGGTAATGCCGCTGCCGCGCGATATCCGCATCAGAACCGTTTCGGCCTGATCGTCGCGAGTGTGGGCCGTAAGGATATGCAATGCGTCATTGGCGCGGGCGGTCTTCGCCAGCAGGCGGTAGCGGGCGTCTCGCGCCGCCGCAGGCAGCCCGGATTTCGGTTTCGTGCCGCTCCAGCGCACGATGCGGTGCGTCACCCCGAGCGAGGTCGCGAGACGCTTGACGTCCCGCGCCTCGCGCGCGGAGCCGCACCGCAGGCCATGATCGACGGTGACGGCGATGAGATCGGGGCCGCGCGTCATGGCGCGCCGCCAGCGCGCCGCGAGCCACATCAGCGCCATGGAATCGGGGCCGCCGGATACACCAAGGACGAGCGCACGGGCAGCTTTCCAGTCCGCAAACAGCCGCTTTGCTTCCGTTGCCGAGATCGGCAAGGCGTCGTCCTCGATCATGCCGCAATGCCTGGATCACGATGATTTTGGATCGAATCGATCCAAAATCATGAATGTGACCGACTCTAATATTTCAGAGCGGATGCGGGCGGGAAACCGCTGCACACTTTTCCTCATCCCGCTCTATAGCGTTTTCGAGCGAAGTGGATACCGGTTCGCGTGAAAAAAAACGCGTCAAATCAAAACCATAGAGCCCCGCTTCTGAATTCTATCAGAAGCGGAAAGGCTCTAGGCGCATCGGCAAAGCCTACACCGGCAGAATGCGGATGTAAGCGTCTCCGGCGTCAATTCCTCAGCACTTTATCCGCTTCTGCTCGCGGTCCACGGCCTGCTTCACGCCCGCCGAAGCGCGGGGATATTTGCGCGTGACCTCGCCGAGCGCGGCGCAGGCGGCTTCCTTTTCCTTCAGCGCGGCCAGCGATTGTCCAAGCCGCAGCAAGGCATCGGACGCCTTCGCCGAGGTGTCGAATTTCGTGGTGACGCCGAGGAAAGCTTCAGCCGCCTCGCGATATTTCTGGCGCTGAAACAGGCTTTCGCCGAGCCAGTACTGCGCATCGCCCGTCAGCGCATCGGACGGGTATTTCTGGGTAAAATTGCGCATGGTTTCCTCGGCAAGCGCATAGTCCTTGCGCTCCATGTAGCCGATGCCCAGATCGAATTCGTCGCGCGGCGTCGCCGATGGCGGCAGCGTCGTCAGGCCGCCGGTATTGGGCGGAGCGTTGTCGGGCACCGGATAGCCCTCGGGACGGCGTGGACTGGTATTGGCGAGATCGAGCGGTGCGCCGGCTTCTCGGCCGCCGGGCGAACCCGCGGCTTCCGTCGGAACCGGCATCTGTCCACCGCCCAGCGCGCGCGGGGCACCCGGTGCGTTGGGATTCTGGCTGGGATCGAAGGCATCGCCGCGATGACCTTGCGCAGGCACGGTTACAGCCTGTTCCTGCACGAGGGGCGCCTGGCCTCCCCGCTGATCGTAGGCCGGCTGACCGTAACCCGGGGCCGGTTGCACCGGCGAAGCGGCCGCGACGGCGGGCGGCGCCGCTCCCGGCTGCAACTGCTGCAACTGTTGTTCGAGCATCCGATTCCGGTGCTGCAGTTCCTCGTTCTGTCCGGTCAGCGTTCGCAGCTGCTCTTCCAGTTGCTGAACGCGGATTTCAGGGTCGGTGCCGAAGTCGGATTGCGCGAAGGCGTGTGATGACAGAACAAGCGTCGCGGCAACGGCCGCTGCGCGCGCAAGCATCGGGGCTGTGGATGACATTTTGGCCTGACGATTGAAATGAACATCACATCGAAAGCGCACCCATTGAAAACCTGAGTACGCCGAAAATGTGACTTGGTCCAACACCACCAGTCACTTTACGATGATCTTCTTGGCCAGTCTCGTTCTTATATTCGGGCGAAGCATGTCCTCGGGCTTGACCCGAGGATGGGCCCTTGTTCGCGTTGGACGGTTCCGGTCCAAAACAAAACCGGCGCCCGAAGGCGCCGGCTGTAACCGAAAATGCGGACGCTTCAGGAACTGGCGTTCAACACCGTGACGGCACGGCGATTCTGAGACCAGCAGGAGATGTCGTTGCAGACTGCGACCGGGCGCTCCTTGCCGTAGGAAATGGTCCGCATCCGCCTCGGGTCGATGCCGCGCGACGCCAGGAAAGAACGAACCGTCTGCGCGCGGCGGGCGCCGAGCGCGATGTTGTACTCGCGGGTTCCGCGCTCGTCGGCATGGCCTTCGATGGTGAAGGAATAGCGATTGTAGGTTTGCAGCCAGCGCACCTGCTTCTCCAGGGTCGTGATCGCCTGCGGCGACAGATTGGTCTGGTCGCTATCGAAGAAGACGCGGTCGCCGACGTTGACCACGAAATCCTGCTGGCTGCCCGGGGTCGCCGCATTGGCCATCCCGCCGCCACCGTTCAAAGGATTCTTGTTGGCGCAGGCGCCCATCGACAGCGCCACCGCGAGCACGGCAGCCAGCTTCATTCCCCGGATGAATCGCTTCTGATGTAACATTCCGGAGCCTCCACGCTCACGTTTTTCCACTGTTATCCGCTCTACAGCGTGATGGTTAAGCGAACGTTCCGTCAACCTTGATGAGACGTTGCCTGACTGCATCAAATGCCACGTTTTCGGAAGAAGCGCCCGCGATGGTTAATGAGTTGCAAATGTGGCGCGAGGGTGAACCGACAGCCGGTTTTCCAGCGCTGCGAATTCGGAGCCGGCAATATCAGGTCATTCGCACTGGAAAGAGCGGGCGGCCCCGGATCTTCGGTGCCGACGCACCGGCACCGAATCAAGCCCTCGGGACAATCGAGGCCCGCGCAAACGGAAACGCAGAACCGGTCAGCGCGGACGCCGCGGCTCCAGCCCTGCGTTCGAACAACATCCGCCGTTCGAAATAGCTCGAACGCAGATAAGGATAGCGGGCGAAGACCTTTTCGCGCGACGCCGGAAAATCGACCGCCATCAGGCATAAAGGCTTGGTCAGCCCCAGGCACAGGCGCGGCGGGCTCAACGGCTGATGGTTGAACAGGCGCGTATAGAATGACCGGTGCTCGGCGCGCACGATGGCGAGGCCGAGATCGGCATTGAAGAAATTGCAGGCTACGAAGCAGAGCCGGAGCGTGAGATACGGCAACTCCGGAAATCGCCCCGCGAATTCGGGATCTGCGACAAAGCGGGTAGGATCGACCATAACCTTGCCTCGATCCACCTCCGGCTGAAGATAGTCGCGGAACGCGTCCACCGACGGGCAGAGAGGATGTTCCGGCGATGAAATGCTGAGACGGATAGAACTGGCGAGCGCACCATCCAGGTAGGCACCGAAAATCCACGCGTTCGGCATATCGTCGTAACGATCGGTGATTTTGTGGTCGCGGTTGGGCTCGATCGCGCCTTCATTCAGGTAGGCGCGATATCGAAGACGGTAGATGGTATCCTTATCCGCCGGAGTTTCCACCAAACGATAATCGATGCGATCGAGAAGCTCGATGCCACGTTCCGCAGGTTTGGCGGTTGCTTGTTGAGCTGAACTCATTGGAACACCCCCGAGCCACCTTGAATTCCAGCCGGCTGTCGAAGGTTAACGCTTTGCTAACTGATGTGCAAAGATAATGAGGTATTAATGTTAACCGGGATTCTCGATATCCCACACATTCACATTCCCCGGCGCAGGTCCACTTCGGATTAGAGCGTTTTCGAGCGAAGTGGATACCGGTTCGCGTCAGGAAACGCGTCAAATCAAAATCATAGAGCCCCGCTTCTGATTCCACCAGAAGCGAAAGAGCTCTAGAAGAATTCAATTCGGCGCAGCAGGCGGATTGTAGAAAAAAATTTCAAGCGATCGACCGGGACGGGAGGACCTTCACATTGTCGTCACGCAGATGACGCCCATGGGAGGCATCCAGCAGTTGACGAATGCGAGCCGAGGCCACCGGCCGGCTGAACAGGTAGCCTTGCGCCTCCGTCACCGTGCCGTCGGCACTGATGAGTTCAAGCTGCTCGTTGGTTTCGATGCCTTCGACGACGACGGACATGCCGAGATCGGCGCTCAGCCGCGCCACGCCGCGCAGCAGCATCAGCGGCCGGTCTGCGTCGATCCCCTCGAGGAAAGAGCGGTCGATCTTGACCTTTTGAAGCGGGAAATTATGCAGATAACTGAGGCTCGAATAACCGGTTCCGAAGTCGTCGAGTGAAATCCTCACGCCAGCCGAGCGCAACTGCGTGAGTGCATCGTGGGTCCACTGGGTGTTGCGCAGCAAGGACGATTCCGTGATTTCGATTTCAAGGCGGTGTGCCGGAAGACCGGAGACCTCGAGCGCATAACGGACTTCGCTCAGGACATCGCGCTGGTGGAACTGCTGCGACGAGAAATTGACGGCGACACTGACAGCGTCCGGCCACGTCATGCATTCCATGCAGGCCTTGCGCAAAATCCAGCGGCCGAGATCGATAATGAGGCCCATCTCCTCCGCCACCGGAATGATGTCCATCGGCGACACGGTTCCGCGCGTGGGATGATTCCAACGCAGCAGCGCCTCGCAAGTGGTGATCCGTCCCGACTTCAGATTGACCAACGGCTGATAGAACAGCTCGAACTCTTCGTTGGCCAGCGCCTTGCGCAGATCGAGTTCGAGGACGCGGCGCGTTTCGACGATCTCGGCCATCTCGTTGCGGAAGAAGCAGAAGGTTCCGCGGCCGCCCGCCTTGGCGCGATAGAGCGCCATGTCGGCGTTCTTGAGAAGGTTGTCGGCCGTGGCGCCCGGCGATGTCAGCGCAATGCCGATGCTCGCGCCGATCTCGACCAGATGGCGATCGACCTCGTATCTCTCGGTAAGCCGCTCGACGACGCGGCGGGACAGCGCGGCAGCCTCCTCCGCCGACTGAATGTTTTGCTGGAACACGACGAACTCGTCGCCGCCGAATCGCGCGACGAAATCCTCCGGGCGCAGCATTCCGCGGAGCCGGTCGGCGACGATGCATAACAGGCGGTCGCCGCAAGGATGGCCGAGCGTATCGTTGATCTGCTTGAATTGATCGAGATCGATGAATAGCAACGCCGACAATCGCGACTCGCTATCTGATAGCGCCAGCAGGCGTTCGATTTCGTCGCGAAAGCTGAGCCTGTTGGGCAGTTCCGTCAGCGAATCGAAGCGAGCCAGATGGCTGATTTTCGCTTCCGCCTTGCGCCGCTCCGTGATGTCCTCGACGAGAACGACCGTGCCTCCGCCGGCCATCGGCTGGAACGTCCACGACAGCGCTCGACCGTGTTCCCTATCCAAGTCGGCGGTCACGATTGCGCCGGCCTCTGAATTCTCGATCTCCGAGACAATCGCGCTTCCGTTTTCGGGTGACATCGTTCCGACCGCCACGCATGCCGCGATGACATCCGCCGCACCGACGCTGCGATGCACGAAGCTGGCGGCGAGATGCATCATCTCGCCGAACCGATAATTCATCACGCCAAGGCGGCCATCGGCGCCGAACATGCACAAGCCGTGTGGCATGTTGTTCAGCGCGGTGTCGAATTGACTGGCGAGCGCCGCTTCGCGTTCGCGTGCGATCAGCGCGTTGACGTATATCCGATGCAGCCGCAACGAAATGCGCCGCAGGCCGATAAAGAAAAAAACGTTGAGAAGGCCGAAACCAAGGTAGTAGGGATCGCCGCGCAACATCAGCCCGATCGACATCGGGCCGCAGGCAAGCGCGACCTGCGACTGCGCGATCACCGGCCGACCGAACGTGCGCCCCGCCCCCGCCGCGGTGTAGGCAACTGTCACCGACACGCAGATCAGGTGCGCCACCGCATCGTCACTGCCCGCGAGCACGACGAGGCACCACAGGCCCAGAGCGCCGGCGTACATCGAACCGCCGATCATGTACTGCATTTCCCAGCGCCGCACTTCCTCGATCTGGAAATCGCCGCCGTCGCGCTGGTAGCGGCGAAGCTGAAGCGCGCGGACTATGCCGATTGAGACAATGAGCAGCGCGCAAGGCCAGATCAGCTGATTGCCCGTACGCAAGGCCGTCATCAGCGCGGCGATACCGGTTGAGACGCAGCCTGCAAGCATCGGCGCGGGGTTTTCGAACAACGAACCTACCAGCGCCGCATAGAGTGCGGACGACGGCACATTCCGATCTGCGTCTCTATGGTGATCGGTCAATTGCATCGGGGCGCGCGCATCCTTTTCCGGACGCACAGTGTTACCGACTGCTGGTGAAGCTTTTCTGAGCGAACATCGTTAGCGAGACCTTGAGCCGATCGCCGAAAAGTCGAATTTGCCTCCTGAATCAGCAGGCTAGGCAAGTTTTTCCGGTTGCAGACCGGTCCGCGTGCCCGCTAGGCGACTGGACTTATGAGAGCAGGGGCGACCATGCCGGATCGGATGCGTAACCGGGCGTGGGTTCCTTCAATTCGTTGCGGCCGGAGACGTCGATCGTATAGAGCGACGGCCCGCTGTTGCCGCCGGGGTCGCGGAAAAACATCAGGACCCGGCCGTTCGGCGCGAAGGTCGGACCCTCGTTGTGAAATCCCGACGTCAGGATCCGCTCGCCCGAACCATCGGGCTTGATGATGCCGATGGAAAACTGGCCGCCACCCTGCTTAGTGAAGGCGATGTAATCGCCGCGCGGCGACCAGACCGGGGTCGAGTAGGTGCCCTCGCCGAACGAGATGCGCTGCGCGGCACCGCCGGTCGCCGCCATCACATAGATTTGCGGCTTGCCGCCGCGATCCGATTCGAAACAGATGCGTCCGCCGTCGGGCGAATAGGACGGCGACGTGTCGATGGCCGGCGTGTCGGTCAGGCGCGTGGTCGACTTCGAGCGAAGATCCATCACGAAAAGGTTCGAGTTGCCGCCTTGCTGCAAACTCAGGATGATGCGCTGGCCATCGGGCGCAAAACGCGGCGCGAATGACATGCCGGGAAAGTTGCCGACGATTTCGCGCTGTCCGGTTTCGATGTTGAACAGATAGACCCGCGGATCGCCCTGCCCGAATTCCATGTAGGTGATTTCCTGGGTCGAGGGCGAAAAGCGAGGCGTGATCACGAGGTCGGCACCGCGCGTCAGATAGCGCACGTTGGCGCCGTCCTGATCCATCAACGCCAGGCGCTTGATGCGGTGCTGCGCTGAGCCGGACTCATCGACGAACACCACACGGCTATCGAAGTATCCTTTCTCGCCGGTCAGACGCTCGTAGATCTGATCCGAGATGATATGCGCGATCCGCCGCCAGTATTCCGGCGACGTGAAATATTGCTGGCCTGCGAGCTGCTGGCCGGTTGCGACGTCCCACAGGCGAAACTCGGCCTTGAGCCGCCCGTCGCCCTGACGCGTCATGCGTCCGGTCACCAGCGCCTGCGCGTTGATGGTCTTCCAGTTGGCGAACTGCGGCGGCACGTCGATATTGGTGATCTTCTCGATATACGCGGCCTGGTCGATCGGCGCGAACAACCCGCTGCGCTTGAGGTTGTTGGTGATGACCTTGGCGACGCCGGCGCCGACCTCGCTATCCGACGGCGAACCGGCAACGAAATTCGGAATGGCGATCGGGAGCGGCGCAACGTTGCCTTGATCGATCTGCACCCGCGCCTGCCCGAATGCGGAACGCATCGAACTGGCCAGCAGTATACCAGCCGATGCCATTCCGGTCATGATCTGGCGGCGGCTCGGGCGAAACAATATCTTGGGCAGATCGTCTTGATCAATCATCGGCTTTGTTTTCTTCCATCTCAGCGCGTTCGCGGCCGCGGCGCCTTACGATTTTCGTTCAGTGAATACCGGTTCGAAGAATTTCCATTCGTCGAAAAACTGCGCCGGCAGATTATACGGCTGGCATTCGATGATCGCGCGCAGCGCGCTCTCCTGATAGACGCGGAAGTACGGCGTCGACGGATTGCTGATCGCGGTCGGTGTGGTCTCCAGCGTGCCGTCGCGCTTCAGCTTGATGCTGAACACCGCCTCCGTCATCTGCGCTTCGAGCCCGCCATAGGGCTTCTTCCAGCAACGCTCGACCTGAGACTTGAACATCGCGCCCCAGGTCGCGGAGTTGTCGGCGGCCTTGCCATGCGCGAGGCCGAGCGCGGCGTTCGAATTCAGCGTGTCGCCTGCCACCGAGCGGCGGGTCGGATCGCGCTTGTCGAGCAGCGCCGCGATCTTCGATTCGTCGAACACCCGCTCGGCTTTCGGCCGTTCCGGCTTTGGCGGTGCCGCTTTCGCGCGCGGCTTCGGCTTGGGTTTCTTCGCTTCTTCCTTCTTCAGCGCCTCCGCAATCGGATCGACCTTGGGCGGATCGGGTTTCTTCTCGATCGGCTTCGGTTCTTCTTTCGGCTTGTTCTCGACGACCGGCTTGGGCGGCTCCGGCTTCTTCTCGACCGGCCTCTTCACAGGCTTCGGCACCGGCGGCGGCGCGGTTTCGGTCACGACCGGGGGCTTCTTGTCGTCGATCTTGCCGACGGTGTCCTCCGGCGGCGGCGTGGCCTCGGCGACCTTCTCGACCAGCGGCTTCGGATTTTCCTTCTTGCCGGTTTTCATACCCGCCGTCACATGGGCGAGCTGATCGGCGGAAATGATGTCGACCGGCAGGGATTCCTCTGGCACCGATTCGAAGGCCTTCGACGAAAACGACACCAGTCCCCACCCGATCACGAGCACGTGCAGGGCAATCGACGCCGCCAGTGTCTTGTCGACCTTGACCTTCAATCTAGCTTCCCTGATCCACTTCCGTCACCAAGGCGAGGCGCTTGAATCCCGCGCCCGAGAGCAGGCCCATCACCCGCGCCACCGTGCCGTAATCGGCCTTTTTGTCGGCGCGCATGAAGATGCGCTCGTCGAGACCACCGCGGGCATCCGTGATCGCCTTCATTTTCGGAATCAGTTCTGCCATCGTGACTTCGGTGTCGTTGATGAAAATCCGTCCCTTGACGTCGACCGACAACTGCAGCGGCGTCTTGTCCTGCTCGAGGCTCTTGGCCTGGGTTTGCGGCAGATCGAGCGGCACGCCAACGGTCAAAAGCGGCGCCGACACCATGAAGATGATCAAAAGCACCAGCATGACGTCGACCATCGGCGTGACGTTGATCTCGGCCATCGGTTGCGACCGCCGCCGCCGCCCGCGCCGTCCACCGCCACCAGAGGAGGCCGCTGCCGGATTCATCGTCATAATGGACCGTCCGTTTCCATGCCGTCCAACATCAAGCCCGCTCGTCGATCTGGCGTGACAGGATCGCGGAAAATTCGTCGGCGAACCCCTCAAGCCGCTGAGCCTGACGATTCACTTCCGAGGTGAATTTATTGTAGAAAATAGTCGCCGGAATGGCGGCGATAAGGCCGACCGCCGTTGCGAACAGCGCTTCGGCGATGCCCGGTGCCACCACCGCCAGCGAGGTATTCTTCGACGCGGCGATCGACTGGAAGCTCGACATGATGCCCCACACGGTGCCGAACAGACCGACGAAGGGGCCGGCCGAACCGACCGTCGCCAGCACCAGCAGCCGCCGTTCCAGCCGTTCGATCTCGCGCGCGATCGAGACGTTCATCACCTTCTCGATCCGCATTTGAAGTCCGGCGAACGAGCGCGCCTGACTTTCGAACGAGCGTTTCCACTCGCGCATCGCCGCGACGAAGCAGGCGGCCATCGACTGCGTCGGCTTGGCCGACAGCGCCCGGTACAGATCCTCGATCGACTCGCCCGACCAGAAGGCCTGCTCGAAACGGTCCATCGCGCGCTTGGTGCGGGCGTAGAGAAACATCTTGTCGATCGCGATCGCCCAGACCCACACCGAACAGCTCAGCAGGCCCAGCATGACCGCCTTCACGATCCAGTGAGCGTGGAAAAAAAGCGTAATCAGCGACACGTCGGCTGAGGCCAGGGGCAAGGCTGACTGCGCCACGTCGGCCGGATTCATGAGCAGTGTCCTCTCAACGCAAGATATCCCTTTGACCCGGGGGCGATTTCCGCCGCCGGTTTCGCGGCCACGAAGCGCACGCGGCGTAAATTGCCACGCGAAAAGCCGGTTGAGTCACATGGGGGGCCCGTCCAAAGCCAGAACCTGCATCCCCTGCCAACATGTCAAAACGAGGGCTATCAGCGCGTCTTAACGACTGTAACCAAGCGCTAATCACGGTTAAGGCCGAGTTACCAAAGAAGAATTGCTACGGCGGAACCGCTCTGTTGTCCGGCCCTTGCACACCGATGGCAGTCACGGCCCGACCGGGCAGACGCCAAGGCCGCAATTATCGGATCGTTGCGATTGGCTTCAACGTGGCGTTGCCGCACGCAAAAACCGCCCGCCTATTGTGCAGGCGAGCGGTCTTGTCGGCGGCGTCGGTTCTTATGGCGGCATCAAAGCCGCGGAGATCGGCGTGTCGTTACTGGCCTTGATTACTGGCCTTGCGGCTGATCGTTCGGCGGCGTCGGGCGTGGACGTTGCTGCGCCATGAACGCGTCGAACTCTTCCTTGTCCTTGGCGTGACGCAGGCGGTCCAGGAAGTCCTTGAACTCGGTCTGCTCTTCCTCGAGCCGCCGCAGCGTCTCCATGCGATACTCATCGAAGGCGCGGTTGCCGCTGGAGGGCGCGCCGAAGCCGCGGAAGCCAAAGCCCCGGCGTTCCATGTGATCGCGCATCCGCTCCATCTTGTACTGCATCCGCTGCATCTTGTTTTCGAAACGATCGTTGCTCCAGCAACCCATTTTTCTGCTCCCGAGTGTGAAGAAGAGAATTGCGAGGCCGATCGGCCACCACAACATGAAACCCAGTACGATCAGGACGATCCGGAGCGGATGCCAGGGCGCACCCATGAAGCGGGGATACTGATGGCAACCCTGCCCCGGCACGTTGTTGGAGCCGTTCCAGCGATCGTAGTCAGCGGTGTTGGCCATGGGCCTTCTCCATGAACGGCATCGCGCCGTGTGAATGTAAATAACATTTACATAGCTAGATCGTTGCGGATTTTTGTCAAGCGCAAGTTCGCACGAAAAACGCCGACGCGGACGGCGGCGGGTTCCCGATGTTACGGCTGATAACATTCGGCCCGGCTGACGCGGCACGTTGAAAACGGAAAAACACGATCCGTCAGAAGCCCTTGGCCGCCGCCTGCCCGCGCGAACCCGACGATCTGGTCACCGCGCGTGCACACCCGAACCGATCGTCAGGTCGCGGATTTGTGACCCCACGGATCCGGCGGCGGCTGGGCCGGAGCGCCGGTCTGGTCCGGCGGCTTGCGCCCGGTGGGAAAGCCGAGCCCGCGCAGATAAATCAACACGCCGGCTTCGAGCAGATCTTCCGCGGACATCGGCAGCTTGCGGCGTGCCGCATCGCCGCGGCCGAACAAAGAGGCGATGCCGTGCGACATCGACCAGATATGCAGCGCCATCATCAGCGCCGGCGGTCGCGCGACGCCGGGCGGCGTCAGCGCGGCAAGCCGTTCCGCCGCAGCGCGAATGATGCCGAAGGCGCGCTCGCTCGCGGCCGACAGCATCGGATTGACGTCGACCGGCACCCCGGATTCGAACATCGCCGAATAATATGCGGGCTGGTTGCGGGCGAAGGAGAGATAGGCCCGCCCGACCCGCTCGAACGCGCTGACGGTATCGGGGCGGCCGTCATCCCAGGCTTTGGTCAGCACCGCCTCGAATTGCTCGAAGCCGCGCTGCGCAATGCTGGATAACAATTCATCGCGGTCGCGAAAATGCCGGTACGGCGCCGCCGGGCTGACGCCGGCCGACCGCGCGGCATCGGCGAAGGTGAAACCGGCAGCGCCTTTCTCGGCGATCAGGCCGAGCGCCGCCTGCAGCAACGCCTCCTTCAGATTGCCGTGATGGTAGCCGCGCTCGGGGCGGCGATGGTCCTTGCGCCAGCTCATGTGAAGGGTTTTTACATGAGCCGTGGCAGAACGTCACTGGTTTCGTCGTTGCCGACCGCGCGGGCCAGCCGGAATTCCGGGCCAAATCGGCCCGCGAACCCGCTGCGGCAAACCCAAGGCAGCCTCCGGGCAGCTAAAACGCGGCAGCTTCGCTATTAACCCTTACGCGACTGGCGCGGCAAAGCCTCGAATCCAGCGGCGGCGACTTCCTGCACGTCGGCGGAAAAGTCGGCCATCTCCTGCACCTGCCGGATTTCGATGACCTCATTGTCCGAGGCCGGGCAGCGCTTCGCCCAGGCGATCGCCTCGTCGCGCGAGGCGACGTCGATCATCCAGTAGCCGCCGAGAACCTCCTTGGCCTCGGTGAACGGACCGTCGGTCACGAGCGGCTTGCCACCAGCAAAACTGACCCGCGCGCCCACCGACGGCGGATGCAGGCCGTCGAGCGTGATCAGCACACCGGCCTCATGCAGCGCCTTGTTGTAAGCCATCATGATTTTCACACGCTCGGGATCGAGCTTCACGTCGGGCGCCGCAGTCTCATAGCCCTTCGGGATCATCAGCATCATGAATCGCATGATCGTCTGTCCTTTGCTCAATGCCGAAAAGCTTGCTGTCATTCTCCGATGCGCAATTGTGCACATGAAAATGTGCGAGGCAAGGCGAGGCGCCAGCCGGCTGTCATGCCCGCACAGGCGGGCATCCAGTATTCCGCTCGATCGATATCGACATGATGCGATTGTATTTACTGGATCGTCCGGTTAAGCCGGACGATGACGGCCGGGTCATGCTTTCTTCGCGAGAAGATCATCCCTGCGCCGCCGCCTCGATATCGGCGATGATGATCTTTTTCATCTTCAGCATCGCCTTGATGGCGCGGCTGGCCTTGGCGCGATCCGGATCCTGCAACAGGCGCGGCATCATATCCGGCACCACCTGCCATGACACGCCGAACCGGTCCTTGAGCCAGCCCCCCTTGAGCGGACCGCCGCCATCGGCGGTGAGTTTGTTCCAGTAGTAATCGATCTCGTCCTGCGACTTGCAGTCGATGCTGAACGAGGTCGCCTCACTGAACTGGAAATGCGGGCCGCCGTTCAACGCCAGGAAGCGGGTGCCGTCGAGTTCGAACTCGACGGTCAGCACCGTTCCGGCCGGCTGCGAGCTGCCTTCGCCGTAATACGACGTTTCGACAATCTTCGAATTGCCGAACACCGAGACGTAGAACTTTGCGGCTTCCTCGGCCTGCGTATCGAACCAAAGGAAGGGAGTGATTTTGGGCATGGCGCGCTCCAATCGTTGCATGCAAGTTGATGCTTGCAAGGCAACTCGCCAGCAACCGACGGGTTCCGACGAGGCATGATCTTCGCGCCCCGGCGCGGCCTGAACAATCCGATTTTGTGAACGTGATCGCCGGTGATCAGAGTTGATCCGCCTTCATTGCCAGCCGCAACGGCTTCGGTATAGGCTTCGCCTGCCCGCCGGAAACAAACGCCACCTTCACTCTGGCATCCAGCAGCAGTGCCTCGCCGCGCCTCACCTCCTGATGCAACGTGATCGAGGCGCCGCGGACATCCAGCGGCCGCGTTACGATGTCGAGCACGTCGTCCATCCGCGCGGGTTTCAGAAACTCAAGCCGCATCTACCCCCGCGCCGCCGCCTCGATATCGGCGATGACGATCTTCTTCATCTTCATCATCGCCTGCATGGCGCGGTTGGCCTTGGCGCGATCGGGATCTTTCAGAAGGCGCGGCATCACATCCGGCACGATCTGCCAGGACACGCCATACTTGTCCTTGAGCCAGCCGCACTGCACGGGTGCGCCGCCGTCCGCCGTCAGCTTGTCCCAGAAATAGTCGACCTCTTCCTGCGATTTGCAGTCGACACTGAGCGAGATCGCCTCGTTGAACTTGAACTGCGTACCGCAGTTGAGCGCCTGGAAGCCGTTCCCGTTCAGCTCGAAGCCGACCATCAGGACGGTGCCGGCAGGCATGGGGCCGCTCTCGCCGTAATACGACGTTTCGGTGATTTTCGAGTTCTTGAACACCGAGACATAAAACTTTGCGGCCTCTTCGGCCTGCGTGTCGAACAAAAGGCATGGGGTGATCTGCATTGCATGCTCCAGTTGATGGCGCGAGGCGATCTCGCCAGCCAAAATGGCAGGTTCCGCCGGGATATTCACCCGAGGACGAATGGACCCGCCGCAATCCGACATCACATGAAGGATTTTTTCGGCTCCATCATGGCCGGATTTCGAAACCCGATCGCCGGTGATCAGAGTTGATCCGCCTTCATTGCCAGCCGCAACGGCTTCGGAATTGGCTTCGCGCGTCCCTCCGAAACGAACGCCACCTTCACCCTGGCGTCCAGCAGCAGCGCCTCGCCGCGCCTCACCTCCTGATGCAGCGTGATCGAGGCGCCGCGGACATCCAGCGGCCGCGTCACGATGTCGAGCACGTCGTCCATCCGCGCGGATTTCAGAAACTCAAGCTGCATCGAGCGCACCACGAAGGCAAAACCCGGCGCCTCGCTTTCGGCCTCCGCGAACAGCGCGCGCTGGTCGGCGCCGAGCAGCCGCAGATAATTGCTGCGCCCGCGCTCCATGAAGCGCAGATAGTTGGCGTGATAGACGAGGCCCGTAAAATCCGTGTCCTCATAGTACACGCGGATCTGCATGTGATGCCTGCCGGCGCGGATCGCACCGTCGAGGTGGGCGGTCATCGATATCCGCTGTCCTATCCGGCGCGGGCCAGCGGCGGCGCAGGCTTGGGCACGTCCTGCTTCCATTCCTCGGCGGATTCGATCCACGACGCGATGGCTTGCTGCACATTCCGGAGCGCTTCTTCGGGGGTAGCCCCGTCGGACATGCATCCGGGAAGTTCGGGCACAGTCGCAAGATAGCCCCCGCCGTCAGTATCCGCCAACCGGTCTATCCGAACGGCATATTCGAGTTTCATCGCAAGCCTCCGTAGGTCTCTATATAGTGCACGAGCTTGCGAATGTAGACCGGTTTGATCGGACGTCGTGCCGGAATTGTCAGGATTTCGGCGGCGGCCGGAATGCTTCGCGTGACAATCCGACGTGCCCTTGCCAGCGCGAAATTGCAAGCCGTGGACGCAGCATAGTTTCTCCACGTCGCCGATCGTCCAGTCCCCGGACGGATTTCGCCGCATCTGCTCAAGCAGATCGCCAGCTATCACTCCTCCCCGCCGAACAATCCGAACTGCGACGGATCGCGCGAGGGCTCAGTCAGGCCGAGATGGCGGAAGGCGTGCGAGGTGAGCAGCCGTCCGCGCGGGGTGCGCTGCAGGTAGCCGCACTGGATCAGGAACGGCTCGATGATGTCCTCGATGGCGTCGCGCGGCTCCGACAGCGCCGCCGCCATGGTCTCGACGCCGACCGGCCCGCCGCCGTAATTCAGCGCGATGGTGGTGAGATAGCGGCGGTCCATCGCATCGAGACCGGCCGCGTCGACTTCCAGCGCGCCGAGCGCATGATCGGCGATCTTACGGTCGATCGACGCCGCATCGGCGGCGGAAGCAAAATCGCGCACGCGGCGCAACAGCCGCCCTGCGATCCGCGGCGTGCCGCGGGCGCGGCGGGCGATCTCGTTGGCGCCGTCCGGTGTCATGCCGACATCGAGAACACGGGCGCCGCGGCTGACGATCTTCTCCAGTTCACCCTCGGTGTAGAAATTCAGCCGCACCGGAATCCCGAAACGGTCGCGCAGCGGATTGGTGAGAAGGCCCGCGCGCGTGGTGGCGCCGACCAGCGTGAACTTCGAAAGCTCGATCTTGACCGAGCGGGCCGCCGGCCCCTCGCCGATGATGAGATCGAGCTGGAAATCCTCCATCGCCGGATAGAGCACCTCCTCCACCGCCGGCGAGAGGCGATGAATCTCGTCGATGAACAAAACGTCGCGCTCCTCTAAGTTGGTCAGAAGCGCTGCGAGATCGCCGGCCTTGGCGATCACGGGGCCGGAAGTGGCGCGAAAGCCGACGCCGAGTTCGCGTGCGACGATCTGCGCCAGCGTGGTCTTGCCGAGGCCGGGGGGACCAACAAACAGCACGTGATCGAGCGCCTCTTTGCGCTTGCGCGCGGCATCAATGAAGATTTGCAGATTGGCGCGGGCCTGCGCCTGGCCGACGAACTCGGACAGCTTTTGCGGCCGCAGCGTGGTGTCGCCGACATCATCGGACCGGCGCTCAGGCGTGACGATGCGGGGGGGTGTTGTCATGCGATGGCTTCCGCGCGGCGTTTCCGTTCCCTCCCCCCTTGTGGGGGAGGGTCAGGGAGGGGGGTAAACCACACATGCTGAGTTTGAAACTTACCCCCCTCTCCACCTCTCCCCCACAAGGGGGGAGAGAGCAGGCCACCCTGCGCCGCGACGATGCATTCCACGTCCAGAGCGCACACACTCACTTCGCCAGCTCCTTCAAGCCCAGCCGGATCAGTTGCGCGGCCTCGGCATTCTCACCGGCGCTGCGAGATGCGGCGGCAATCGCCGCGGCCGCCTGCGGCTGGCCGTAGCCGAGATTGACCAGCGCGGAGATCGCATCCCGCACCGGACCCGGCGCGCGCTGATCGTCGAGGGCGCCTGCAAGATGCACAATGGCGGGATCGACGTTGGCGAAGGCCGGCGCCTTGTCCTTCAGTTCGGTGACGATGCGTTCGGCCACCTTCGGGCCGACACCCGGCGTGCGCGCCACCGACGCCTTGTCGCGCAAGGCAATGGCATTGGCGAGGTCGGCCGGCGACAGCGTGCCGAGCACCGCGAGCGCCACCCGCGCGCCGACGCCCTGCACCGTCTGCAGCAGGCGAAACCATTCGCGCTCGTGGTCGGTGCGGAAGCCGAACAGCTTGATCTGGTCCTCGCGCACATAGGTCTCGATCGACAACACCGCCGCCTCGCTCGGCACCGGCAGCGCCTGCAGCGTGCGCGATGCGCAATGCACCTGATAGCCGACGCCGCCGACATCGAGGATCACGTAATCCTCGCCGTAAGAGTCGATGATCCCCTTGAGTTTGCCGATCATGCGCCCGCCACCTTCCGCCGCAGCGCCGCAGCGCCACGGTGATGCGCGTGGGTGATGGCGATGGCGAGCGCGTCGGCGGCGTCGGCGCTCTTCGGGTCGGCTTTGGGCAGCAGGATTTTCAGCATGGCCTGGATCTGGGTCTTGTCGGCGTGGCCCGCGCCGACCACGGTCTTCTTCACCTGATTGGGCGCGTATTCCGAAACCTCGATGCCGAACATCGCCGGCGCCAGCATCGCGACGCCGCGCGCCTGTCCGAGTTTCAGCGTCGCCACGCCGTCCTTGTTGACGAAGGTCTGCTCGATCGCCGCCTCCGCCGGGCGGAACTCGTCGAGTACCCGGCCGAGCCCTTCATGGATCGCCAGCAGCCGGCTCGCCAGCGCGATACCTTCGCGCGTCTCTACCGAGCCGCAGCCTACGAACATCAGCCGGTTGCCCTCGACGTCGAGCACGCCCCAGCCGGTGCGGCGCAGGCCGGGGTCGATGCCCAGAATGCGAATCGGTGACGAGATCATGGCCCATGTTAGCGCAAGCGGTGCTTCACGTCCGCCCCGGCAATTTGTCTGCAACAGCACGGTTTCACGTTGAAACACTGACCTCTCCCGTCATTGCGAGCGAAGCGAAGCAATCCAGTCTCGCTTGTGGCTGCTGGATTGCTTCGCTTCGCTCGCAATGACGGGAATAGTGGTTTGGTTTGATCGCCTACAGCAGCGTCCCGCGCAAAATCAGCAGTGCGACGCTGAAATAGATCATCAGGCCGGTGACATCGACCAGCGTGGCGACGAACGGCGCCGAGGCGCTGGCGGGGTCGAAGCCGGCGCGTTGCAGGATGAACGGCAGCATCGATCCCGCCACCGAGCCGAAGGTCACGACACCGATCAGCGCGGCCGCGACGGTCAGCCCGACCAGTATCCAGTGCTCGCCATAGTCGTAGATGCCGAGCTTCTGCCAGGCCACGACGCGAACGATACCGATCGCGCCCAGCATGGCGCCGAGGATCAGTCCCGTCGGCAGTTCGCGAAAGGCGACGCGCCACCAGTCGCCGAGTTTCACTTCACGCAGCGCCAGCGCCCGGATCAGCAGCGAGGTCGCCTGCGACCCGGAATTACCGCCGGAACTCATGATCAGCGGTATGAACAGCGTCAGCACGATGGCCTTTTCCAGTTCGCCCTCGAAGTGCTGCATGGCGCTGGCGGTCAGCATCTCGCCGAGAAACAGCACCGCGAGCCAGCCGCCGCGCTTGCGAATCATCGCCGCGAGCCCGACCTGCAGATAAGGCTCGTCGGTCGCCGCCATGCCGCCGAACTTCTGCACGTCCTCGGTATTTTCCTCGATGATGGCGTCGATGATGTCGTCGACCGTGACGATGCCGAGTACATGCCCGGCCTTGTCGATCACGGGCACCGCCAGCATGTCGTGCCGCGAGATCAGCCGCGCCACCTCCTCGCGGTCTATCAGCGGCGAGGTGGTGATCGGCGAGCGCGCCAGATCGGCGATCCTGGCCGAAGGCTCGCCGGCGATCAACCGCCGCAGCGACACCGCGCCGACCAGGCGTCGGGTGAAGGCATCCAGGACATAAATGGCATAGACCGTCTCGCGGGTGCGCTCGACCTGGCGGATGTGCTGCAAGGTGCGCTCCACGGTCCAGGTCGCGGGCACGCTGACGAACTCGGTCGTCATCATCGCGCCCGCGGTGTTTTCCGGGTAGGCGAGCAGGCCCTCGATGGTCGTGCGCGTTGCCGCGTCGAGCCCCTGCATCAACTCGGTACGGGCCGGCTCCTCGAGCTGCTGCACGATGTCGGCGGCCATGTCGGCCGACATACCGGCCAGCATGAGGGTCGCGGTCTGCCGCGGCAGCGCCTCGACGATCTCGGGGCCGAAGTTCAGTTCCGGCTTGTCGAGAATCTCGACCGAAATATCGACTGGCAGCAGCACCAGCACCGCGGCTGCGTCCCGCGGCTCGAGCTGGTTGAGGATTTCGACGTTGTCGGCGACATGGCCGTCGCTCAGGCGCGAGGCCAGCGCGAACACATCGAGGTCTCCGTCCGTGGCGGTGTAGGTATCCATCATAGCTCACCTTCGGGGTCTGCCGGCAACGGCAGGCCTGGTGAGCTCATCAAGCTCTCAGACCGGCGCCGCTGTCGGCAAGGTACCTGGCAAAGTACCTGGACTGTCGCTTGGCATAATGTCGTGGTTTCCAGTGATGGGCGCGCGACCGAGGCCGCAGCATCCCGCTGTGGCTGACATGGTCCTTCAGCCGGACGGCGTCAAGAAAAAATCGCGTGGTGGTTATATCAAGCGTCATTGCCGGGCTTGACCCGGCAATCCATCCCTTTTGATGATTGATGGATACGCGGGTCATAGGCGAGCGGAAGCGACGCCGTTCTACGAACGGCTATGCCCGCGTATGACGCCGAAATTCTGGTGACGATGTTGTCACAGTCACCCGCGGAAGAAGGCTACCCGCCCAGCTTCGCCATCAGCGCGTCGGACACTTCGAAATTGGCATAGACGTTCTGGACGTCGTCGTGTTCGTTGAGGAGGTCGATCAGCTTGAGGAGCTTCTCGCCGGTGTTGTCATCGACAGCGACGGTGTTCTGCGGCTTCCAGATCAGGGCCACCTTGCGCGCCTCGCCGAACTTGCCTTCGAGCGCCTTGGCGACGTCGCGGAAGGTTTCCTGCGACGCATAGATTTCGTGGCCGCCCTCGCCCGACACCACGTCGTCGGCGCCGGCCTCAACGGCGGCCTCCAGCATGTCGTCGGCCGAGGCCTTGTCCGCGCCGTATTCGACGACGCCGAGCCGGTCGAACATGAACGATACCGAGCCGGTTTCACCGAGATTGCCGCCACACTTGGTGAAATACGAGCGGATGTCGGAGGCGGCGCGATTGCGATTGTCGGTCAGCACTTCCATGATGACGGCGACGCCGCCGGGGCCGTAGCCTTCGTAACGCAGTTCGTCATAGCTCTCGGCGTCGTTGCCGCTGGCCTTCTTGATGGCGCGCTCGATATTGTCCTTGGGCATGTTTTCCGCCCGCGCCGCGATCATGGCGGCACGCAGCCGCGCATTCATCGCCGGATCGGGCGTCCCTAACTTGGCGGCCACCGTGATTTCGCGCGCGAGCTTGCTGAACAGCTTCGACTTCTGGGCATCCTGCCTGCCCTTGCGGTGCATGATGTTCTTGAATTGGGAATGTCCGGCCATCGGCAGGTCTCTCTCATATTCCGGGCGAGCCCGGCTGCGGCGCACCGGGCGCCCTCAACAGAAGGTGTATGCGGCGCGGCGTTATAATCCTGGACACGGGCCGAATCAAAGGCTTGCTCGGAGCATCCGGCCAAAATCGCCATTCCCGTCATATCGCGGGGTATGTGAGAACTCCATCAGCCACGGGTCTTGCGCCCTCGGTCATCCGCGCCGCTTCGACGTGACCATGACCCATGATATGGAATACCACGTCGCCGGCGAGGATCAGGTAGTCCGCGATGATCCGCCGGTGGCATCGCCACCACACCGCTTCCGCGCACATCACCGCACACGGCGTACGGCGGCCGAGATCCAGCAACTGAGCCAGGCCGGCACGAAAATCCGCGCTCATGGCGTAGTCGGCATAGTTGTGGAAGCTCCGGTTCTGCCAGAAGGCATTGGTGGCGTCCGCTGTGTCGCGCTTGTGCCCGCGCAGGCCGCCGAGCGCCGCGATATGTTCGTAGCCGATCTGAAAATCGGCGAGCGTGCCGGGCAGTTCATCCCGATTGTACTGCGGATTGGTCCGCGAGCGTGGAACGGTACGGACATCGACCACGAGGCGCACACCGGCCGCATTCAGCAAATCGACAAACTCCGCGATGGTACGCGTTGA
Organism: Nitrobacter sp. NHB1; assembly: GCF_036964665.1. Taxonomy (NCBI): domain Bacteria; kingdom Pseudomonadati; phylum Pseudomonadota; class Alphaproteobacteria; order Hyphomicrobiales; family Nitrobacteraceae; genus Nitrobacter; species Candidatus Nitrobacter laanbroekii. Next base: position 2,800,932 of record NZ_JBAMDA010000001.1, on the reverse strand, counting down.
GTGGCCGATGGTGAAAAACGGATGCGCCATCCCTCAGGTCCAGAACGACGGCTCCGCTTGTTCGAGCCGTCCGCCGAGCCGCACCGGTGCGATTCGGAGCGCGAGCCCCGTCGCGTCGTCGGTCTCGACCGCGACGCCGCTTAAGGTGGCGACGCCGTTGGCCGGCTCGAACCGGCCGCTCGGAATACCCGTGGTGAAGCGGTGCAGCGGCTCCCCCTTCTGCATTCCGATCACGGAATCATAGTCGCCGGTCATGCCGGCATCGCTCATATAGGCGGTGCCGGCGGAAAGGATCCGGTGATCCGCCGTCGGCACATGGGTATGGGTCCCGACCACGAGGCTGGCGCGGCCGTCGCAGAAGAAGCCCATGCTTTGCTTCTCGCTGGTCGCCTCGCCGTGGAAATCCACGACGATCGCGTCCGCCGTCTCGCGCAGCGGACAGGCATCTAACTCGCGCTCGATGGCGCGGAAGGGATCGTTGAACGGCTCCATGAAGATGCGCGCCATGGTATTGATGACGAGCGCGCGGCGGCCGTCCTTGGTGTCGATCAGCGCGGCGCCGCGTCCCGGCGTATGACGCGGGAAATTCAGCGGGCGAACGAGCCGCGGCGCCCGCTCGATAAACACCAGCGCCTCTTTCTGATTCCAGGCGTGATTGCCGAGCGTGACCGCGTCGGCGCCGGCGTCGAGAAATTCCTGGTAAATCGCCTCGGTGATGCCGAAACCGCCGGCCGCATTCTCGCCGTTGACGACGACAAGATCGAGCTTCCATGCGGCAATCAGCGCCGGCAGGCGTTCGTTGACCGCGGTGCGCCCGGTCTTGCCGACGACGTCGCCGATAAAAAGAATTCGCAACCTTATAAACTCCGGAAGTCGAACAGATCGGTTTCGGTTACCACATAATTCAGCCGGACGTCGTGGGGCAACGCCGGCACCTGCGCAATTTCCTGCACCGCGAAAGCGAGACCGATGGCGGTGACGGTCTTCTGCCGGCGCAGGCTCGCAAGCGTGCGGTCGTAATAGCCGGCGCCATAGCCGATCCGATGGCCGGCGCGGTCAAACGCCACGAGCGGCACCAGCACGATATCCGGGACCACCTCGGTCGCGGCGACGGGCGGCTCGGAAATCCCGAACGCGCCGGGCACCAGCGCGTCGCCCGGCGTCCACGCGCGGAACGCCAGCGCGGCGTCGCGCGCTGAAATCGCCGGCATCGCAAGCGCCGCGCCGGCTGCGGCAAACCTCTGCATCAGTTGCGCGGGATCGATCTCGCTGCGGATCGGGGCGTAGCCGGCGACGACCATTGACGGCGTAATATCGAGCGGCGGCATCCGCGCCGCGATCGCGCGCACGGCGCCGGCGCGCTGGCGCACACTCAGGGCGTCGCGCCGCGCCAATGCGGCAGCGCGCAGCATCGCTTTATCGGATTGTTGGACTGGACTCGCCACTATGTCCGGGCATGACGACAAAGGAAACGAAGGAAAAAGGAGAAGCGCGAAGCCGCATTCGCCGTTGGAGCGCTCGATCCCGGAGTTCCCTACGAAAGTAGGTGGGCACCATATGACCGGATCCACGGACCCGGTCAGGGACAGTTCCCTTAAGGATCGATAAGGCCCCGGGGATGTGTGGCTCCTGACGCGCGGCGCAGCCTCGCAAGGCTCAATGTAAGCGCAATGGCGGCGAAGCGCCAGCGGCAATGGATTATTCTCACAATTCGCGTCATACGCGGGCTTGACCCGCGTATCCATCCATCTTCGTAAACCCTTCGAAAAGATGGATTGCCGGATCGTAGGCGATCGAAGCGACGCCGTTCTTCGAACGGCTATGCCGGCAATGACGATCTCACCCCATGGCGATGCCGCCGCCGACAGTGCGGTTCAAGGTCTGCGTCGTCTTCTCGATCCGCTGCGCCGCCATGTTCAGCGCGGCGGCCACGGCCGTTTGCGTGGCGCGCGCGTGCTCGCCGGCCGCAGCGCGCACGTCGCCCAATGCGTTAAGCTCGTCCTCCAGCGCGCGGATGCGTTGGCGCGCATCCATCAGTTCGTCGGAGGCCGTCAGCGCCGCCATCACCTCGAGCCGCTGATCGCCGATCTCGCCGAATTTGGCGCGCAACTCGCCGATCCGGCTTTCCAGGTCGCCCGCAAGTTTCAGCAGCCGGTCTTCCTGCCCGTCCTCGCAGGCCATGCGGTACTGGCGGCCGTTGATGGTGACGTTGACGTAGCTCATGGCTTCTCCCCCGCCGCGTCGAGCAAGGACTTGATGGTTTCGATCGCCGCATCGAGTTTTTCGGCGATTTCGCGATTGGTGCGTTCGAGCTTGCGCGTACGCACCAGCGCGCCGTCGAGTTCGTCCGCAAGCCGCGAACGGTCCGCGCCCAGCGCCTGAATGCGGCTCGCCAGCTCGTCCTCGTCGCGGTCCGCCTCGCGCCGCCGTTCCACCGCGCGTTCCAGCGCATCGAGTGCGGCCGTCAGCCGCCGGGTCGCCGCGTCGATCTCGACCGCGCCGCTATTGGCCGGCTCGGAACTGGCGGGGCGGTTGGCGGGTCGGTCGTTCATGGTCGTCCTGCGCGCCTTTCAGCCGGCTGCCGGCCGGACTACAAAGCTACGGCTCGGCAAGCCTTTAGGGACCGAAATTTACGTGGCAGACGAGGCCAGCGCAACGCCGACGCGAGGCTATGCACTGCAAAACATTCTCTCTGTGAGCAGGGCCTCCCCGCACTTGGACTCCGCCTACGCAGGTGCTATGCCCCCGGCACGCCAGTCATTCTCCCCTTGGACCCCATTGGATTCCCATGCAAACCGTCAGCCCTCCTCCCCATCTGGACCGGATATCCAACATGCCGACCGTCGATTCCTCCCATATGGCGAATGCAGTCCGCGCGCTCGCGATGGACGCTGTAGAAAAAGCAAAATCGGGCCATCCCGGCCTGCCGATGGGCATGGCCGACGTCGCCACGGTGCTGTTCACCAAGTTCCTGAAGTACGACGCCGCCGATCCGCACTGGCCGGACCGCGACCGCTTCATTCTCTCCGCCGGCCACGGCTCGATGCTGCTTTACGCGCTCTTGTACCTGACCGGCTACAAGGAGATGACGCTCGATCAGATCAAGAATTTCCGGCAACTCAACTCCAAGACGCCGGGCCATCCCGAGAACTTCGTCACCGAGGGCGTCGAGACCACCACCGGCCCGCTCGGCCAGGGCGTCGCCACCTCGGTCGGCTTCGCGCTGGCGGAACGCCTGCTGGCCGCCCAGTTCGGCACCGACGTGGTCGACCATTACACCTATGTGCTGTGCTCCGATGGCGACCTGATGGAGGGCATCAGCCACGAGGCCATCGCGCTGGCCGGCCATCTCAAGCTCAACAAGCTGATTTTCCTTTACGACGACAACGGCATCACCATCGACGGCCCGATCTCGCTGGCCGACGACGTCGATCAGGTGGCGCGCTTCAAGGCGTGCGGCTGGGACGCAAGGCGGATCGACGGCCACGATCCCAAGGCGGTCGCGGCCGCGATCCGCCGGGCGCAAAAGTCCGACAAGCCGTCGCTGATCGCCTGCAAGACCATTATCGGCTTCGGCGCCCCCACCAGGGCCGGCACGTCCAAGGCGCACGGCGAAGCGCTCGGAGCGGAAGAACTCGCAGGCGCGAAGAAGGCGCTCGGCTGGAACTACGGCCCGTTTGAAATTCCCGACGACGTCCTCAAGGCGTGGCGCAGCGCCGGACGCAAGGGCAAGCGACACAACAAGGAGTGGCGCGCGCGGTTCACGGCGAAGTCCGAGGCGGAGCGCGGCGAATTCACGCGCCGCGCCATCGACCGCAAGCCGCCGCAAAACCTCGACGAGGTGATCCGCAAGCTCAAGGACAAGCTGGTGGCCGAGCCGCCGACGATCGCCACCCGCAAGGCCAGCGAACTGGCGCTCGAGGTGCTGGTGCCGGCAGTGCCGGAATTGCTGCTCGGCTCCGCCGACCTCACGCCCTCCAACAACACCCGCCCCAAGGGTCTGAAGGAAGTGCAGCCCGGTCACGACGACGGCCGCTACATCCACTACGGCATCCGCGAGCTCGGCATGTCCGCGGCCATGAACGGCATTGCGCTGCATGGCGGATTCGCGCCGGCCGGCGGCACCTTCATGTGCTTCACCGACTACGCCCGCCCGGCGATGCGCATTTCGGCGCTGGCGCATATCCCGGTGATCTACATCATGACCCACGACTCGATAGGGCTCGGCGAGGACGGTCCCACCCACCAGCCGGTGGAGCATCTGGCGAGCTTGCGCGCGATGCCGAACATGCGCGTGTTCCGCCCCGCCGATGCGGTCGAGACCGCCGAGTGCTGGCAGCTCGCTCTGGAGCGGCCGAAGGGACCGACGGTTCTGGCGTTGTCGCGGCAGAACCTGACGCCGGTGCGCAAGACCGCGCATCCGGACAACCGCTGCGCGCACGGCGCCTACGAGCTGGTCGCGGCCAACGGCGAGGCGAAAGTGTCGATCTTCGCGTCAGGATCGGAAATCGAGATTGCGGTCGCGGCGCAACAACAGCTCGCCGGACGCGGCATTGCGTCGCGGGTGGTCTCGGTGCCCTCGCTGGAACTGTTGCTGGAGCAGCCAGAGGAACGGCGGCAAGCCATCATCGGCAAAGCGCCGGTCAAGATTGCCGTTGAAGCAGCCGTCCGCTTCGGCTGGGACGCCGTGATCGGGTCCGACGGCCTCTTCGTCGGCATGCACAGTTTCGGTCACAGCGCTCCCGCCAAGGATCTGTACAAATTCTTCGGCATCACCGCCGAGGCCGTGGTCGATGCAGCGGAGACGCGCCTTCGTCGAGGTTGAGATTGCCTCGAAATTAAAAAGGCGCTAGCTAAACGGAACTACCAATGGTCGCTGCCCGGCAGAACCGGGCGACAAGGCGTTGACGCTGCGCGCTGAAACTTGCGGTTGCGCGGAGGGAATGCCTTTTATTTGAAGGAGAATGAAGACATGGCTGTCCGGGTCGCAATCAACGGGTTTGGCCGCATCGGTCGCAATGTTTTGCGCGCCATCTACGAGGCCAAGCGCGACGAGATCGAGATCGTCGCCATCAACGATCTCGGCCCGGTGGAAACCAACGCGCATCTGCTGCGCTTCGACTCGGTGCACGGCCGCTTCCCGTTCGAGGTGAAGGTCGAAGGCGACTGCATCGTGATCGGCAAGAACAAGATCAAGGTGACCGCCGAACGCGATCCCTCGAAGCTGCCGTGGAAGGAACTCGGCGTCGATATCGCCATGGAGTGTACCGGCCTTTTCACCGCCAGGGACAAGGCCGCGGCGCACCTGACCGCCGGCGCCAAGCGCGTGCTGGTGTCGGCTCCGGCCGACGGCGCCGACATGACCGTGGTCTACGGCGTCAACCACGACAAGCTGACCAAGGACCATCTGGTCGTCTCGAACGGTTCCTGCACCACCAACTGTCTCGCTCCGGTGGCGAAGGTTATCAACGATCTGGTCGGCATCGAGACCGGCTTCATGACCACGATCCACGCCTATACCGGCGACCAGCCGTCGCTCGACACCATGCACAAGGACCTCTACCGCGGCCGTGCCGCGGCGCTCTCGATGGTCCCGACCTCGACCGGCGCCGCGAGGGCGATCGGCCTGGTGTTGCCGGAACTGAAGGGCAAGCTTGACGGCGTCGCGATCCGCGTGCCGACGCCGAACGTCTCGGTGATCGATCTCAAGGTGATCGCCAAGAGAGAGACCACCGCCAAGGAGATCAACGAGGCGATGAAGCGCGCCGCCTCGCAGGAGCTGAAAGGCATCCTCGGCACCACCGACCAGCCCAACGTGTCGAGTGATTTCAACCACGATCCGCATTCCTCGACGTTCCACATCGACCAGACCAAGGTGCAGAATGGCACGCTGGTCCGCGTGCTGTCGTGGTACGACAACGAATGGGGCTTCTCCAACCGCATGAACGACACCGCCGTGGCGATGGCGAAGCTGATCTGAGACGACGCGCCCCGGGCACATCGCGGCGCAAGCGCCGCGATGCAGAACGGGGACCGTTCAATACCGCAACTTTTCCTGCGTAGCGGTCCCGGCTCTGCGGTGCACCGTTCACGCTGCACCGCGTCCGGGACACCAGCCATGACAAACTCCTTCCGCACTCTCGACGACGTCGACGTCAAGGGCAAGCGCGTGCTGCTGCGCGTCGATCTCAACGTCCCCATGGAGCAGGGCCGCGTCACCGACACCACGCGGCTGGAGCGCGTGGCGCCGACGATCACGGAAATCGCGGACAAGGGCGGCAAGGTGATCCTGCTGGCGCATTTCGGACGGCCCAAGGGCCCCGACCCCAAGGATTCGCTGAGACCGGTCGCGGCGGAACTGGCGAAAGTGCTCGGCAGGCCGGTTGCCTTCGCCGACGACTGCATCGGCCAGCCGGCGCAACAGGCGAGCGCCGCGATGAAGGATGGCGACATCCTCTGCCTTGAGAACACGCGCTTTCATAAAGAGGAAGAGAAAAACGATCCGGCGTTCGTCGCCGAACTCGCCAAGCTCGGCGACATCTGGGTCAACGACGCCTTCTCCGCCGCGCATCGCGCCCACGCCTCGACCGAGGGTCTCGGCCATAAGCTGCCGGGCTATGCCGGACGCACCATGCAGGCCGAACTCGAGGCGCTCAACAAGGCGCTGGAGGCGCCGGCCAAGCCCGTCATCGCCATCATCGGCGGCGCGAAAGTCTCGACCAAGATCGACCTTCTGGAAAACCTCGTCAGCAAGGTCGATGCGCTGGTGATCGGCGGCGGCATGGCCAACACCTTCCTGCATGCGCAGGGCGTGAATGTCGGCAAGTCGCTGGCGGAAAAAGATCTCGCCGCGACCGCGCTGCGCATCATCGAAAAGGCCACGGCCGCCAACTGCGCCATCATCCTGCCGGTCGACGCCACCGTGGCATTCCATTTCGCCGCCAACGCACCGTCCCACGCCTACGGGCTGGACGCGATCCCGGCCGATGGCATGATCCTCGATGTCGGGCCGCAGTCGGTGGAGCGCGTTCATTCGGCAATCGACGATGCGGCGACGCTGGTCTGGAACGGCCCGCTTGGCGCGTTCGAGCTGCCGCCGTTCGATCGCGGCACCGTCGTCGCCGCGAAACACGCGGCGGCCCGTACCAAGACCGGAAAGCTGGTGTCGGTCGCCGGCGGCGGCGATACGGTCGCGGCGCTGAACCAGGCCGGGGTGGCCGGCGATTTCAGCTACGTCTCGACCGCGGGCGGCGCCTTCCTGGAATGGATGGAGGGCAAGCCGCTGCCCGGCGTGGATGTGCTGCGGGCTAAATGACGCTGCTCCTCGCGTCGAAATGAGTTGCGGCGCCAGAAAACCGCAATTCTCATGCCTGCATAACCCTTGAATCCGATATCTTCGTTTCGGAAGAGAGCACGCAGGAGGAGACGCTGATGAATCTCGCTGACCTCAACACAGTGGCGCAGGCCATGGTCGTGTCCGGCAAGGGCATTCTCGCCGCCGACGAATCCTCTCCCACCATTACGAAACGGTTCGACGCGATCGGCGTGACATCCACCGAGGAAAGCCGCCGCGACTACCGCGAGATGATGTTCCGCGCCACCGACGCCATGACGAAATGCATCTCCGGCGTCATTCTCTACGACGAGACCATCTGGCAGAACGCCAGGGACGGCACGCCGCTGGTCAAGCTGATCGAGCAAGCAGGCGCCATTCCCGGCATCAAGGTCGACGAGGGCACGCAACCCCTGTCCGGATGCCCCGGCGAACTCGTGACCGTCGGACTGGACCGGCTCGCCGAGCGCCTAAAGAAATATTACGCGCAAGGGGCACGCTTCGCCAAATGGCGCGCGGTGATCGACATCAACGCGGCTGGCCGCATCCCGAGCATGACGGCGATCGGCGTCAACGCCCATGCTTTGGCGCGTTATGCCGCGCTGTGCCAGGCCGCTCAGATCGTGCCTATCGTCGAGCCGGAAGTGCTGATGGACGGCGATCACGACATCGAGCGCTGCTTTGAGGTCACGACGCGCGTGCTCAACGTGACGTTCCAGGAGCTGCGGAAGCAGCGCGTCGCGCTGGAAGGCATGATCCTGAAACCGAACATGGCGATCTCAGGCAAGAAGTGCGCGAAGAAGGCCTCGGTGGAGGAGGTCGCGGAAAAGACCCTGCGTATGCTGAAGGCCTGCGTGCCGGCCGCCGTCCCCGGCATCGCCTTCCTGTCCGGCGGCCAGTCCGACGAGGAGGCCACCGCCCATCTCAACGCCATGAACGGGATGGCCAACCTGCCGTGGAAGCTCACCTTCTCCTATGGCCGCGCGCTGCAGGCAGCGCCGCAGAAGGTGTGGTCAGGAAAGGCCGAGAACGTCGCCGCCGGGCAACGGGCTCTCAATCATCGTGCCCGGATGAATTCGCTCGCCAGCAAGGGCGAGTGGAAAGCCGATCTGGAAAAGAAGGTCGCGTGAGGGATTGTTACCCAAACGCCTGTTTATGATCTGTCATTGCCGGGGGTGACCCGGTAATCTCTCGTTTTGAAGATCGATGCGCGGGTCACAGGCGCGGGAGCCGGCACTCCTTATCCTTTTGATTGAGCATGATCTATCCGAAAACCGGTTTCCACTTTTCGGGATCATGCTCAAAGCCCGCGCATGACGTCCGCGACAGTGTTCCGGTATTGATTCCCCCTCACTTTCGCCGGTTTGACCGCCCAAGGCCTTGCGATGCTCGCGAAACCCGTTCCTCCCCGCCCGGCGCCGCGTCTCTATCTCGCGACACCGGGCGTCGATGACCCGTCGCAACTGGTGGCCCGGCTTCCCGCGCTGCTGGCTGCCGCCGACGTCGCAGCCGTCCTGGTGCGGCTTTCGGCTGCCGATCCGCGCACGCTGATTTCGCGCATCAAGGCGCTGGCGCCGATAATCCAGGGTGGCGGCGCCGCGCTTCTGCTCGACGGCCACGCCGATCTGGTCGCCCGCTCCGGCGCCGACGGCGCCCATCTCACCGGTATCGAGGCGATGCAGGAGGCGCTGCCATCGTTGAAGCCCGATCGCATCGCCGGCGCCGGCGGGCTGTCCACCCGTCACGATTCCATGATCGCGGGCGAAGCCGGCGCGGATTACGTGCTGTTCGGCGAGCCGAATGAGGCCGGCGAACGGCCGTCCGCGGAGGCGATCGCGGAACGGCTGCAATGGTGGACCGAACTGTTCGAACCGCCCTGCGTCGGCTATGCCGCGAGCGTCAATGAGGCGCGAACCTTCGCGGCATCCGGCGCGGATTTCATCCTTGCGGGCGACCTGATCTGGAACGATCCGCGCGGCGCGGCGGCGGCGCTGATGGAGACCATTGACGCGATCAGGCAGGGTCACGGATCGCAAGGCGACCGGGCGATGCCCGCAACGAAGCCGGACAGAGGTGACGCCGGATGACGTTCTTGCGTCCTGTTGCCCGATCTGTTGCCATTGTCGCGGGCGTTCTCATGCTCGGTGAAAGCGCGCTGGCGCAGCTCCAGTTGGCGCCGGCGACCGACGGGCCGTCCAAGGCAAGCAAGAGCGTCAGGACAAAGACGATCAAGCCCCCGCCGCCGCCGAAAGAAGCCGCGCCGCCTTTGAAACCGTCGCACACCCCCGACGCCAAGGCAGACGCTCCGGCAACCGACAACCCGAACGCGGATATGGTCTACGGCGCCTATCAGCGCGGCCTGTACAAGACAGCGTTCGATCTCGCGATGAAGCGGGCGCAGGAGAACAAGGACCCCGCCGCCATGACCATGCTTGGCGTGCTCTATGCCAACTCGATGGGCGTCAAGCGCGACTACGGCAAGGCGATCGAATGGTACCAGCGCGCAGCCGATCTCGGCGACCGCGAAGCGATGTTCGCACTCGCCATGCTTCGCATCAGCGGGCGCGGCAGCCCGCCCGACAAGGAGGCCGCCGTTAAATTGCTGGCCTCGTCCGCCAAGCTCGGCGAGCCCAAGGCTGCCTATAACCTCGCGCTGCTCTATATGGACGGCCAGACGCTGCCGCAGGACTTCAAACGCGCCGCCGAATTGCTGCGGTTCGCCGCCGATGCCGGTAGCCCGGAGGCGCAATATGCGCTGGCGACGTTCTACAAGGAGGGCACCGGCGTCGAAAAAAATCTCTACAAGTCGGTGCGGCTGCTGCAGGCGGCCTCGCTCGCCGGTAACGTCGATGCCGAAGTCGAGTATGCGATCGCGCTGTTCAACGGCACCGGCACCGAGAAGAACGAGACCGCCGCGGTGTCGCTGCTGCGCAAGGCCGCCAGGCAAAACAGTGCGATCGCCCAGAATCGTCTCGCGCACGTCCTCGTCTTCGGCATCGGCGCGCCGGTGGACAAGGTCGAAGGCCTGAAATGGCATATCGTTGCGAAAACCGCCGGCAAGGGCGATCTGCAACTCGACGAGGCCATGGCGCAGGCAACGCCCGAAGAACGCGACAAGGCCAAGGACGCCGCGCGTAAATGGCTTGGCCTCAAATGAACCGCCTTGACGGCGGCGTGTCCGCAGGGCACCCAGTGCTCACCATCCATCCCGAGCCGAAATCATGCTGCAATCCGCCCTCATGAACGTCATGGTCAAGGCCGCGCGCCGCGCAGGCCGCAGCCTGAAGCGCGATCTTGGCGAGATCGAGAATCTTCAGGTGTCGCTGAAGGGACCGGCGAATTTCGTGAGTCTCGCCGACAAACGCGCCGAGGAGATGCTGTACGACGATCTCAGCAAGGCGCGCCCCGGCTACGGCTTCCATGGCGAGGAAGGCGGCAACCGCGAGGGCACGGACAAGAGCCACACCTGGATCGTCGATCCACTCGACGGCACCACCAACTTCCTGCACGGCATTCCGCATTTCGGAATCTCGATCGGCCTGCAACGTGACGGCGTGCTGATAGCAGGCCTGGTCTACAATCCCGCCAACGACGAACTCTACACCGCCGAGCGCGGCAAGGGCGCCTTTCTCAACGATCAGCGGCTGCGCGTGGCCGGGCGGCGCCAGATGCACGACTGCGTTATCGCCTGCGGGCTGCCGCACATCGGGCGCGGCGACCATGAACTGTCGCGGCGGGAGATGGCGGCGCTTCAGCCGAAGGTGGCCGGCCTGCGCCGCTTCGGCGCGGCATCGCTCGACCTCGTTTTCGTCGCCGCGGGCCGCCTCGACGGTTACTGGGAACGCAACCTGCAGCCGTGGGATATCGCGGGCGGACAGATCATCGTGCGCGAGGCCGGCGGCATCGTCAGCGGCATCCAGGGCGACGACGATCCGCTCACGACCGGCCATGTGGTCTGCGGCAACGAGTTCGTCCACGCCGAACTGGTGAAAATCCTCAAGCCGCTGGGATAATAAAAATATGCGCGAGCGAAGCGAAGCAATCCAGCTCTTTCGTATGGCTTCTGGATTGCTTCGGCGCGGTGCGCCTCGCAATGACGTTAAGGGGTTACGGACAATCGTTCGAGGGTAGCCCACTCATCCGGATCGCTCCGCGTTACTCGGCGGCACGCATCGGCGCCGGCGGCCCGTGAATTTCGAGTTCTCCCACCGGCACCAAGCCGCTTTTGTCGCGTCCGAGCACGCGCATCACGACGACGAAGAACACCGGCACCATCAACAGCGCCAGCACCACCACCGCAATCATGCCGCCCATCACGCTGGTGCCGAGCGCCTGCTGGCTCGCCCCGCCTGCGCCTTGGGCGACAACCATCGGCAGCACGCCGGAGACGAAGGCAAGGCCGGTCATCAGAATCGGGCGGAAGCGCAGCGCGCACGCCTCGATCGTGGCTTCCCTGAGCGGCTTGCCCTGCGCGCGCAAATCCTTGGCAAACTCAATGATGAGGATGGCGTCCTTCGCAGCCAGGCCGATGATGGTGACGAGACCGACGGTGAAATAGACGTCGTTGGCAAGCCCGCGCGTAGTCGCCGCCAGCACCGCGCCGCAAATGCCGAGCGGCACCGTCAGCAGCACCGCGAGCGGAATGGTCCAGCTTTCATAGAGCGCGGCAAGGCAGAGGAACACCACCAGCGCCGAGAGCCCGAGCAGGAACGGCGCCAGCGATCCTGACAGCTTTTCCTGCAACGACTGGCCGGTCCACTCGTAGCCGAAGCCGCGCGGCAGGTGGCTCGCAAGCCGCTCGATCTCGGCGATAGCGTCGCCGGACGTAAAGCCCGGCCGCGCCTCTCCGGTGATGCGCATGGCCGGATAGTAGTTGAATCCGACGATCTGGGTGGGGCCCTTCGACCATTCGATCGAGGCGAACGACGAGAACGGGACCAGCCGGCCGCTGCTGTTCTTGACGTTGTAGTTGAGGATGTCGTCCGCAGTGGTGCGGCCGTCACGGTCCGCCTGCACGATCACGCGCTGCATCCGTCCGCGGTTGGGGAAGTCGTTGACGTAGGTCGAGCCGAGATTGGTCGACATGGTGTCGTTGATGTCCTGGAAGGTGACGCCGAAAGCGCTGGCCTTCTCGCGGTCGATCACGAGATTGATCTGCGGCGCCGACGGCAAGCCCTCGACATAGACATTCTTCAAGACCGGACTGGCATTGGCCTCCTTGATCAACTGATCGGTCGCCTGCATCAGCGCCGCGTACCCCTTCTGGCCGCGGTCCTGCAGGCGGAAGCTGAAGCCGGAAGAGTTGCCGAGGTTGTCGATCGGCGGCGGCTGCAGCGCGGTGATCTTGGCGTCGCGCAGCGAGGACAGATCGCGGTTGGTGTCGGCCACGATATTGGCGGCGGACTCCTTCTCAGGCCGTTCCGACCAGTCCTTCAGGGTGATGAACGCTTGCGCCGTGTTCATGCCCTGCCCCGAATAGGCGAAACCGGTAAGGAACGTGACATCCTGAATGCCGGGCCGCTTGGCCAGATATTTCTCGACCGCCTCGACCGCAGCTTCGGTCCGGCCATGGGACGAATCCGATGGCGTCTGCACGTCTGTCGTGATGAAGCCCTGATCGTCCACCGGCACGAAGCCGGCGGGCAGGCGGACGAAGGCCCAGGCCAGAACGCCAACCAGCACGACGTAAATCAGCATCAGCCGTCCGGTCCGCCGCAGCGACCAGCCGACGGTCGAGACATAACGGCCGCGCACGCCGTCCAGCGTGCGATTGAACCAGCCGAACACGCCCTTGCGCGCGTGGCCGTGCCCGGCCTCCACCGGTTTCAGCAGCGTGGCGCACAGCGCCGGCGTCAGCGACAGCGCCATCAGGGCGGAGAAGCCGATCGCTGCGACCACGGTGACGGAGAACTGCCGGTAGATGATGCCGACGGAGCCCGGAAAGAAGGCCATCGGCACGAACACCGCCATCAGCACCAGCGTGATGCCGATGATGGCGCTTGTGATCTGCGACATCGCCTTGCGCGCGGCCTCCTTCGGCGGCAGCCCCTCCTCGGCCATGATGCGTTCGACATTCTCGACCACGACGATGGCGTCGTCGACCAGAATGCCGATCGCCAGCACCATGCCGAACATCGTCAGCATGTTGATGGAGTAGCCCGCGACCAGCAGCACCGAACAGGTGCCGAGCAGCGCCACCGGCACCACGATGGTCGGAATGATGGTGTAGCGGATGTTCTGCAAAAACAGGAATATCACGAGGAACACCAGCACCACCGCCTCGATCAGGGTATGCACGACCTTTTCGATCGAGGCCTTCACCACCGGCGTGATGTCGTAGGGGATATCGTAGGCGATGGTCGCCGGGAAGAACTTCGACAACTCCTTCATCTTGGCTCTCACCGCTCTCGCGGTCGCGAGCGCGTTGGAGCCGGGCGCGAGCATCACCGACAGACCCGCGGTCGGCTTGCCGTTGAGGCGGGTGGTGAACCGGTAGTCCATGCCGCCGATCTCGATCCGCGCCACGTCGCGCAGCCGCACCGTGGAGCCGTCGCGATTGGCGCGCAGCACGATGGAGCCGAATTCCTCGGGCGTGGTGAGCTGCCCCCTCACCAAAACCAGCGCCGCGGTTTTCTGCCCGGCCCTGCTCGGCGGCGCGCCGATGCTGCCCGAAGCCACTTGCGCGTTCTGCGCCGCGATCGCCTTGGTGACGTCGTCCGAGGTTAGATCGTAGCCGACGAGCTTTTCGGGATCGATCCAGACGCGCAGCGAGCGTTCGGTGGAAAACAGCGTGGCGCGGCCGACGCCGGGAATACGCCGGATCTCGCCGATAATGTTGCGCATGATGAAATCGCCGAGGCCGACCTCGTCGAGACTGTTGTCGGTTGAGCGCAGCGTAACGATCTGCAGCGTGTCGCTGGACGCTTCCTCGACCAGGATGCCTTCCTTCAGCACGACAGCCGGCAGGCGCGCCTCGATGCGCTTGATACGGTTCTGCACGTCCACCGACGCCATATCGAGTTGGGTGCCGGGAACGAAATACGCGGTGATCTCGACCTGCCCTAAGGAGTCGCTGGTGGATTCAAAACTGAGGATGCCCGAGGCGCCGTTGAGCTGTTCCTCGATCAGACGCGTGACGCTGTTGTAAAGGTTCTGCGGCGAGGCGCCGGGATAGGCGGTCGAGATCGAAATCGAGGGCGGCGCGATGATCGGATACTGCGCCACCGCCAGCAGCGGAATCGAGATCGCGCCGATCAGACAGATGAAAAGCGCGATCACCCAGGCAAAGACAGGCCGGTCGATGAAGAAAGCCGGCATGATCCGCTACTGCCGGGCGACTGTGGTCTTGCCCGTCAGCGCTCCGGTCTCCCGCGAAGCATCGGCTTCCGCCCACATCACGGTGCGAACCTTGTCGCCGGCCGCGAATTTCTGGAAGCCCTCGACCACGACGCGGTCGCCGGCCTTGAGTCCCTGGCTGACCATCGACAGCCCGTCCTGGACGGAAGCTGTCCGGATCGGGCGCGCGATCACGCGACCGTCGTCCTTGACGACAAAGACCTCGCTGCCGCCGCCGGTGTCGCGCTGCACCGCCTGCTGCGGAACGGCGATCGCATCGCTGTCAACGCCCTGCTCCAGCAGCACGCGGACGTACATACCCGGCAGCAGTTCGCGCTTCGGATTCGGAAATTCGCCGCGCAGCGTCACCTGCCCGGTCGAGGCATCGACCTTGGCTTCGGAAAACAGGAATTTTCCGGGCAGCGGGTAGAGCGTTCCATCGTCGAGCACGAGGCGGACTTTCGCCGCGCCGGGTGCGATGCGCTCCAGTTCGCCGCTCTCGAATGCACGGCGCAGGTTGTTGAGTTCGCCCACCGACTGGGTGAAGTCGGCGTAGATGGTGTCGAGTTGCTGCACCGTCGTAAGGCTGGCCGTCTCGTTCTGGACGACGAGTGCGCCCTCGGTGACCTGGGCCGCACCAACCACGCCGCCGATCGGCGCGCGGATGGTGGTGTAATCGAGATGGAGCCGCGCCCGCTCGAGGTCCGCCTTGCGGCCGGCGACATCGGCCTCGGCCTGGCGCATGTTGGCGATCGCTTTCTCGTTTTCGGCCTCGGAGGTGGCGTGCCGGGCCGTCAGTTTCTCGATGCGCCTCGCATGATGCGACGCCTGCTCGCATACGGCATTGGCCTTTGCCAGCGCCGCCTCCGCCGCCTGCACTTCGACCGCGAACGGTTTTGGATCGATCTGATACAGCGAATCGCCAGCCTTGACCTCGCTGCCCTGCTCGAACAGGCGCTTGGTGATAATGCCGGACACGCGCGGGCGCACCTCGGCAACGCGCAGCGGCGCGATCCGGCCCGGCAGTTCGCGCACCATCGCATGAGGTTTCGGAACCACCGTTACGACGCTGACTTCCGGGGTAATCGCTCCGGTCGAGGCCTCCGCCGTGGCCGGCTCGTCGCAGCCGCCAAGGAGCGGTGACAATCCGGCGAGCAAAACAGCGACGGACGTCAGTCGTGAATTAAATCTTGGCATTGATATCTTGGAACCCCGTGATGCGGACGCACAACCTCGCATTCCGCGAAGCATGACGCCTCGCAGTGTCGTATGCGAATCCGCACGAACTGATGCGTTTCAGATTAGCCAGCAACGATTGCGATGCAATACGCTTTGGCGGCGGCGCAATGTCACACAACGCTATCGTCTTGAAGTCACGTCCGTTTTGCGGATTCACACAGTCGTGAGCCGGGTTCCATACAAATTGAAACAAATTGGTAAGCAGACGCGCGCCTATGCATCCGAGCCGTCGTCCCGAGATGTTCCGTAGACGAAATTATCGGTGGGCAAAACAGCTACGCCACGATTCAAACCCGGTTCGCGTGCACACAGCAACAGCAGGCAAAGCCGCTGGAACGGCTATTTTTTGCCGGCGACGTCGTGCCATAATGCGGCTGGTCTCGACTCTCAGCCTCTCCTAACGGGTAAGCACGCTCACTCATGGCGCAAGGCACGGCCCCCCGCTCCGCACCGGAGATCGAACTGACCAAGCTGTCGCCACCACGGATATTCCTGGTGCGCATGCTGGTGTTCGTCGTGCTGTGTACCCTGGTGCTGGTGATCCTGTACAAGCAGATCGTTTCAGCGTTCTTCGCCAATCCCGGCCTTAACGCGCTGATCGCAGGGGTGCTGGCGGTCGGAATCATTTTTGCCTTCCGGCAGGTGATCCGGCTTTATCCCGAGATCGCGTGGGTCAACAATTTCCGCGTCGGCGATCCGGGGCGGGCTTCCGACCGGAAGCCGCGGCTACTGGCGCCGATGGCCGCGATCCTCGGGGGCGAACGCACCGGGCGGATGTCTATCTCGCAGCAGACCATGCGGCATCTGCTCGATTCCATCGCCACCCGGCTCGATGAAGCCCGCGATATCTCCCGCTACATGACGGGCCTTCTGGTGTTCCTCGGCCTGCTCGGCACGTTCTGGGGCCTGATCGAAACCGTCGGCTCGGTCGGCAAGGTGATCGACGGCTTGAAGGTCGGCGGCGACGCCGGGTCGCTGTTCGACACGCTGAAGGAAGGCCTCGCCGCGCCGCTTGGCGGCATGGGCATTTCGTTTTCGTCGTCGCTGTTCGGCCTCGCTGGATCGCTGATCCTCGGTTTTCTCGACCTGCAATCCAGTCAGGCGCAGAACCGCTTCTATACCGACCTCGAGGACTGGCTCGCCACCACCGTTCGCGAGTATGGCGACGAGACCAGGGCCGATCCGTCGGCCGAGATAAAGACCGCGATCGACCAGCTTCGCGCCAGCGTCGAGCAGGCGGGATCCGGCCACGACACAACCTCCGCAATGGCCAGCCTCGCGGCGGCCATTCAGGGGCTCGTCACCCACATGCGGAGCGAACAGCAGATGATCCGCGAATGGGCCGACGGACAGGGCGAGCAAAACCGCGAGATCAAAAAGCTGCTGGAGTATCTCGCACAACAGCCGGAAGAAGAACTGACAGTCCCGCTTTCCCCGGCCGACGCTTCGCGCTCGACGTCTCCCTTGGCCGGGGGAGAGGCCTAACCGGAGCCTTTCCGCTTCTGACGGAATCAGAAGCGGGGCTTTATGATTTTGATTTGACGCGCTTTCTTCGCGCGAACCGGTATTCGCCCTCGGGTCAAACCCGAGAACATGCTTCGCTCGAAAACGCTACAGCATAAGAGACATATGATGGCCCTTGCACGCGGGCGCCGGAACGAGAGCGGATTCAACTACTGGCCGGGATTCGTCGATGCCCTCTCGACGCTGGTGCTTGCCGTCGTCTTTCTGCTGTCGGTGTTTCTGGTGGTGCAGTTCTTCCTGTCGCAGCAAGTCACCAGCAAGGACAAGGCGCTCGAACAGCTCACCGCCCAGATCGCGCAGTTGAACGATCTGCTGTCGCTGGAAAAACTCGGCAAGATCAGCCTCAGCGACGAGGTTGGCCAGTTGCGCGCGGGGCTGGCGTCGGCGGAGGCCGAGCGCGACCGGGTCAAGGGCCTCTATGACGGCCTCGCCAACGCCGGCAACAATGCCGCCGGCCGCAACACCCAACTCAACAAGGCGCTGGATTCCGAGAAGCAGATCTCGGCCCGCGCGCTGGCGCAGGTCGAGGTGCTAAACCAGCAGATCAGCGCGCTGCGCCGGCAACTGGCGGCGCTGGAGGACGCGCTCGATGCCTCCGAGAAAAAAGACAAGGAGTCGCAGAATCGCATCGCCGATCTCGGCCAGCGACTGAACGTCGCGCTGGCGAAGCGGGTGCAGGAACTGTCGCGCTACCGATCGGAATTCTTCGGGCGCTTGCGCACCATTCT
Organism: Nitrobacter sp. NHB1; assembly: GCF_036964665.1. Classification (NCBI taxonomy): domain Bacteria; kingdom Pseudomonadati; phylum Pseudomonadota; class Alphaproteobacteria; order Hyphomicrobiales; family Nitrobacteraceae; genus Nitrobacter; species Candidatus Nitrobacter laanbroekii. The sequence continues at coordinate 2,782,773 of NZ_JBAMDA010000001.1, read as the reverse complement.
CGGCAACCGGCCGGATATCCGGGTCGTCGGCGACCGCTTCGTGTTCCAGTCGGAGGTGTTTTTCGATACCGCACAGGCGACGCTGCTGCCGGAAGGAAAAGCCGAGCTCGACAAGGTGGCCGGCGCGCTGATCGATCTCGACAAGCAGATCCCGCACGAGATCGCCTGGGTGCTGCGGGTCGACGGCCACACCGACGTCCGGCCGATCAACAGCCCGGTCTTCAAGTCGAACTGGGAATTGTCGTCGGCGCGCGCGATCTCGGTGGTGCAGTATCTGGTGTCGCGCGGCGTGCCGCCGCAGCGCCTGGTCGCCGCCGGGTTTGGCGAATTCCAGCCGCTCGATACCGGCACGACGGAGGAGGCCTACAAGCGCAACCGCCGCATCGAGCTGAAGCTGACGGAACGGTGAGGGCATGATCTCGACAAGCGGGCTTGCGGTTTTCGGGTAAGATCATGCCCCAACAAGAGACCGAGTCGTTCAAACTTCGTCCCTACGCCCCCGCCGACGAAGACGCCGCCATCGCGTTGTGGCAGGCAACGTGGCAGCGGGCCTATCCCGCGATCGATTTCGCGGCCCGCGTGCCGTGGTGGCGCGAGCGCTGGCGCAACGAGCTGGTACCGAACGCCGACATCGTCGTCGCCGAGCACTCCGGCGAATTGGCCGGCTTCGTCACCATCGATGCGGCGGGCTATCTCGACCAGCTCGCGGTCGCCCCCGCGCATTGGGGCGGTGACATCGCCGGCGCGTTGATGGATGAGGCGAAACGGCGGTCGCCGGCGGGAATTACGCTGCTGGTCAACGCCGACAACGAGCGCGCCATCCGCTTCTACACGCGCAACGGGTTCGCGCACGCAGGCGACGACGTCAATCCGACGTCGGGACGGCCGGTCAAGCGCATGGAATGGAAGCCCTGAAGCCTTCCATATCGTCATTGCCGGGCTTGACCCGGCAATCCATCGTTTGAAAAGGTTTTTCAGAGGGGATGGATGCCCGGATCAAGTCCGGGCATGACGCAGCATATGCCTCACACCCCTTCGAACTGCAGCCGCGCCAGCCGGGCATACAGTCCGTTCGCGGCCACCAGCGAGGCGTGTGTCCCCTGCTCCACGATCCGCCCCTGATCCATCACCATGATCCGGTCGCAGGACAGCACCGTTGCGAGACGATGCGCGATCACCAGCGTGGTGCGGTGGCGCATCAGTTCTTCCAGCGCGGTCTGCACCAGGGTCTCGGATTCAGCGTCAAGCGACGACGTCGCCTCATCCAGCAGCAAGAGCGGCGCGTCGCGCAGGATCGCACGGGCGATGGCGATGCGCTGACGCTGGCCGCCGGACAGCGTCACGCCGCGCTCGCCGAGCAGCGCCTCGAAGCCGCCGGGCAAGCGGCGGATGAACTCGGTGGCATGGGCGAGATCGGCGGCACGCTCGACATCGGCGTCGGACGCATCCGGCCGCCCGAAGCGGATGTTCTCGCGGGCGGACGCGGCAAACACCACCGAATCCTGCGGCACCAGCGCGATCCGCGCGCGAATCTCGCGCGGATCGGCCGAGCGCAGCGGAACGCCATCGAAGGAGATGGTCCCAGTGGCCGGATCGTAGAAACGCAGCAGCAAGTGAAATATTGTGCTTTTTCCCGCGCCGGACGGGCCGACGATGGCAACCTTCTCGCCGGCCTTCACCGCCAGAGAGACGCCGTCGAGCACCTTGACCTGCGGCCGCGACGGATAGGCGAAGCTGACGTCGTCCAGCACGACATCGCCGCGCGGCGGCACCGGCAGCGCGCGCGGCGCCGGCGGCGCCGCGATCACCGGCTTGACGCGAAGAAGCTCGAACAGGCGCTCGGCCGCGCCGGATGCGGCGGCGACCTCGCCCCAGACTTCGCTGAGCTGGCCGAGGCCGGTCGCGGCGAACGCGGCATACAGCACGAACTGGCCTAGCCGGCCCGGCGTCATGTCGCCGGTCAGAACGTCGCGCGAGCCGATCCAGAGGATCAGGACCACGCTGGTGAAGACGATGAAAATAATGATCGCGGTCAGCACGGCGCGGGCGCGCGCCGAATTGCGCGCCGCCATATAGGCCTGCTCGACCTCGCCGCCGAAACGGACATCGGCGAGCCGTTCGTTGGTGTAGGCCTGCACCGTCCTGATCCCGCCGACCAGTTCGGAGGCATAGGCCGTGGCTTCCGCAAGATTGTCCTGCGCGCTCCGCGACAAGCGGCGCACCCAGCGTCCGAATGCGACCAGCGGCAGCACGATCAGCGGGATCGCCGCCAGCACCAGGAGGGACAGCCGCGGGCTGGTGATGACCATCATCGAAGCCGCGCCGAGGAACAGCACCACGTTGCGCAACGCGACCGATATCGAGGAGCCGACCGCGGACTTGATCTGGGTCGTATCCGCGGTCAGACGCGAGACCAGTTCGCCGCTGCGGGCGGTGTCGAAGAACACCGGCGACAGCGAGATCAGATGGGCGAAGACGTCGCGCCGGAGATCGGCGACGATGCGCTCGCCGGTGGTTGTCACCAGAAAATAACGCGCCGCGCTGGCGCCGGCGAGGACGGCCACGACGCCGATCATCATGCTGAAGTAGTTGTTGATCATCGCGACGCCTTCGGACGTGAAGCCGAAGTCGATGATCCGGCGTACCGCGAGCGGCACCACCAGCGTCGTCAGCGCGGCGACGACCAGCGCGACCAGCGCCAGCAGCGCCCGTCCGCGGTAGCGGGCGATATAGGGCATGAGCGCAAGCAGCGGGCGCAACGGGACACGGCGGGCGGCGCTGGTCGGCGGCGCGGTCTGATCGGCCACGGCAGGTTCGGCCGCTGCGACTCCGGCCTTCGGAGCGCTATCGGGCGGCAGCGCAATGGCCGCGGCCTTCGAGGTATTCTCACGCACTTCTACCGAACTCATCCGCCTGACCACGCTATTGCTGATGGAAAGCACCTAATAGGCCCCGCTGCCCGCGCTGGCAAATGCGCAGGCGCGGCTTGTCCGTCAACCCTTGGTGCGATATAGAGCGGCCCAAATCTGCCGAAAACTCTTCGCATCGCAAGGACAAGCCATGAAAGCCGAAATTCACCCCGATTATCATACGATTAAGGTCGTGATGACCGACGGGACGGAATATATGACCCGTTCCACCTGGGGCAAGGACGGCGACACGCTGAACCTCGACATCGATTCCAAGTCGCACCCGGCCTGGACCGGCGGCTCCCAGCAGCTCCTCGATCGCGGCGGCCGCGTCTCCCGGTTCCAGAAGAAGTTCTCGGGCTTCCTCAAGAAGGACTGAGCGGTTTCAGGTTGCGGGTTTTCAGAACGCTTCCGCCACGCGAGAGCGTTTTCGCCGCACTTGAGCTTTCGCCGAACCTGGGTTCTCTGGGCTTGAGGCGTCAACCCGGGACGTCAGGATTTCCGGACGATACGGCCGAAACCTTCTCAATGGCCTGTCAGCCTCAATGCCTGTCAGCCGATCTGGCGCTCGAAGGCTTCCCTGAGACGGTTGAGTTGCGGCACCAGCGGATTGCCGGCCGGTCCCCGCTCGGCGGCCGGCGCATGGATGGTGGTGTCGAGACGGCGCACCCGCGTCTGCAAGTTCATCGACCGCGCGATCAGGTCCTGCAACGGCCCGGGCAGTTTCCCGACCATGTCCTGCGAACCGGGATCGGCCGCCGTCAGCTTGACCCTGGTCTTTTCGCGGTTGGCCTGCGCCAGCGTCATCTCGCCTTCCTTCACGGCGCGATGCAGCAAGAGCCACGATGCGAGCTGCATCAGCCGCGTGGTCAGACGCATGCTTTCGGTCGCATAGGTCAGGCTGATGGACCGTTCGAGCGCCCTGGCGTCGGTGCGGCCGTCACCGTCGAGATAGGCGGCGGTTTCCTCGACCAGATCCATGCCCTCCCGGAACAGGGCGGTAAACGCGGAAGAGCCGGCGAGATGCTCGCTGAACTGGACAAGACCGGTGTCGCAGACCGATGGATCGGACATGGTTCACGCCTCACACAACTAGATCACGATGATTTTGGATCGAATCGATCCAAAATCATCGTGATCGATTCCAATATTTGAGAAGCGGGATGCGGGCGGAAAACCGCTCCACACTTTTCCTCATCCCGCTCCAGAGCATTTTCCGGCTCAGTGGCATCCGGTTCACGTCAAGAAAATGCTCTCAACCAATACTTGCGCATATTCTGATCGCAAAACCGGTATCCACTTTTGCGGAATACGCGCTAACGCCGCTTGCCGGCTTTTTCGGGCGCCGGCTTATCTTATGATGAACAAATCATTGCCTGCCCGACGGCGGGAGTCCAGCGAAGGTGTCCGCAAAGGTTAATTTATACGGCGCGCAACGCTGTCGCGGGCGGATGACGCAAAGCAAAAAAAGTCGCAAAGCAAAAAAAAGCCGCCGTTTCCGGCGGCCGAAGTTGATAACAGGGAGGCGTCAAACAGAGTGGACAGGAAGCCACTCGGCGTCCAATCAAGGACATCCCAGTCATAGTCCAGAAAGCTTAATCAATCGTAAACGAACGATTATCTTCAGCTTTCGTTTGCAATTTGGGCAACGCGGTTCTGTCTTCCCCTCTCCTTGAGGAGGCGCAAAATTTCTCAGGATTTGAAAAAGCTGTCGGCGGCGTCCTTCGAGGCGCGCTTCTTAACCTCTGCGGAGCGCAGGCGCTCGATCTCGGCCGTCAGCAGCGCGATACGCTCGCCGAGTTCCTCCACCGAGAGCAGCGAAAGATCCTGTCCGATTTCGTGGGCGATCTTTTTCTTCGGCTTGTCGTCATCCTCGATGGCCATGCATCCTGCCCCCGCTTGTGCTCAACGGTCCATGATTGACACGTTTTCTTGACGCGAACCGGTGCCCGCTTCGCTTGAAAACGCTATAATCGGGGACCTCGTCGAATTTCCCGCGTTTTGCCGGTGACAAACCATGGAAAAGCTCCCTGAGCAAATGACCGTGATCGGCATCGACAGGCCCGGCGGCCCCGAGGTCCTGGTGCCGGAAACCCGCCCGGTTCCCGCACCGGGTCCGAACGAAATTTTGATCAAAGTCGCAATCGCCGGCGTGAACCGGCCGGATGTCATGCAGCGATCCGGAACCTATCCGCCGCCGCCCGACGCCAGCGATCTGCCCGGCCTCGAAGTCGCCGGCGAGGTGGCGGCGCTCGGCGCAGGCGCGAGCAAATACAAGCCCGGCGACAAGGTGATGTCGCTGGTCTCCGGCGGCGGCTACGCACAATACTGCGTCGCGCATGAATCGGTCGCGATGCCGATCCCCGCCGGGTTGTCGATGCTCGAAGCCGGCGCCACGCCGGAAACGCTGATGACGGTGTGGCACAACGTGTTCGAGCGCGGCGCTTTGAAGGCCGGCGAGACGCTGCTGATCCACGGCGGCTCGTCGGGCATCGGCACCATGGCGATCCAGCTTGCAAAGGCCTTCGGTGCGAAGGTGATCGTGACCGTCGGCTCAAGGGACAAGGCCGACGCCTGCCTCGGGCTCGGCGCCGATCATGCCGTCAACTACAAGACCCACGATTTCGTCGTAGAGGTGAAGGCACTGACCGGCGGCACCGGCGCCGATCTCATCCTCGACATGGTCGGCGGCGACTACATCGAGAAGAATTACGACGTCGCTGCGATCGAGGGCCGCATCGTCCAGATCGCGTTCCTCAATGGTGCGAAGGCAACCGCCAATTTCGCCAAGCTGATGATGAAGCGGCTGCATCATACCGGTTCGACGCTGCGGCCGCGCTCAGTAGCCGACAAGGCCGCGATGGTCAGCGCCATCGAGGCCAGGGTGCTGCCGCTGATGCACGAGGGACGAATCAAGCCGCTGATCGACAGCAGCTTCCCGCTCGAAAAGGCGGCGGACGCGCACCGGCGGATGGAAACCGGCGCACATATTGGCAAAATTGTGTTGACGGTTTAGACCCCTGCGAACCTGCTAAAGCCTATAATTTCCTTCGCAATTATGTCATCTATCGCGCGCGGCCGGCGGGTTCGGCGAAGGCGGACGGCGGCTTCGCGCGAATTCGCTTTCATTCTGTGACATCCAGCGTCGTCTTGCAGCGTCGTGTTGGCGCGGGTCCCGATTCGTCTCGCGCGCAATGCGGCGGGAGTGTCTGTTGAACGTGGGGGATTTGACATTGCGTCCGGTCAGGTGGCTTGCGTGTCTCGCGCTGGCCCTCATGATTTTTGTCGCGGCATCGCCGGCACGCGCGATCGACGCCGTCAGCGTCCGCAGCGACGCGCCCGCAATCGACCTCACCGCCGTCCTCGATCATCAGCACAGCGACTCCGACCGCATTCAGGTCTCGACCGCGCCGGGCACCGACGGCATCGTCCGCCGCGTCGAGGTGCGCGCGCGCGAAGGCGGCCAGAACTGGGTGGTGTTCGCGCTCGCCAACAATACCGACGATCAGCTCGACCGCCTGATCGTGGCGCCGCACTATCGCCTGGTGTCGTCGGGATTGCTCTGGCCGGACCTTGGACAATCGCGCATCGCGACCATCACGCCCTCGACCGGCGATCGTCCGGAGCGGCAGGAGAGCGCCACCGCCGACGTCTTCCGCGTCACGCTCGATCCCGGCGCCGTCATTACTTTCGTCATGGAACTGCGCACCGACAAGCTGCCGCAGCTCTATCTCTGGGAACCCGACGCCTACAAGGACAAGATCAATTCCTTCACCCTGTATCAGGGCATCGTCATCGGCATCTCCGGGCTGCTGGCGTTGGTGCTGACCATCCTGTTCGTGGTCAAGGGCAGCATCATGTTCCCCGCCGCCGCCGCGCTAGCCTGGGCCGTGCTGGTCTATATCGGCGTCGATTTCGGCTTCTGGGGCAAGGTGCTGGACATGTCGGCCGGCGCCGAGCGGATCTGGCGTGCCTCGGGCGAGGCGATGCTCGCGGCAACGCTGCTGGTGTTCCTGTTCGCCTATCTCAATCTCAACCGCTGGCACGTCCGCTATTCGCACATCACCCTGGGCTGGCTCGCGTTCCTCGGCTCGCTGGTGGCGCTGGCTTTGTTCGATCCCGCGGTCGCCTCCGGCATCGCGCGGATGTCGCTCGCGCTGATTGCCGTCTTCGGCTTCGGGCTGATCGTCTATCTCGCGATTCACGGCTTCGACCGTGCGGTGTTGCTGATCCCGACCTGGTTCCTGCTGGTGGTGTGGGTCGGCGCCGCCGGAATGACCGTTGAAGGCTACGTCACCAACGACATCGTCGGCCCGTCCCTGCTCGGCGGCCTCGTGCTGATCGTAATGCTGATCGGGTTCACGGTGATGCAGCACGCTTTCGCCGGCGGCGGCGCCATCGCCGGCGTGGTGTCGGACGTCGAGCGCCGCGCGCTGGCGCTGACCGGCTCGGGCGATCTGGTCTGGGACTGGGACGTCTCCGCCGACAAGGTCTTCACCAGTCCCGAGACCGAAAGCCTGCTCGGCCTGAAACGCGGCACGCTCGAAGGCCCGGCGGCGAGCTGGCTGGAGGTGCTGCATCCGCTCGATCAGGACCGGTTCCGCGCCGCGCTGGACAGCGTGCTCGATCAGCGCCGCGGACGGCTGGTGCAGGACTTCCGGCTGCGCACCCCCGACGGCCACTTCATGTGGTTCGCGCTGAAGGCGCGCCCGGTGGTCGGGTCCGACGGCGAGGTCTCACGCGTGGTCGGCACCCTCACCGACGTCACCGAGGCCAGGAAAGCCGAGGAGCGGATGCTGCACGACTCGGTGCACGACAATCTGACCGGCCTGCCCAACCGCAAGCTGTTCATCGACCGCCTCAACGCGGTCGCGACCTTCGCCAAGACCACGCCCAGCCTGCGGCCGACCCTGATGGTGATCGATCTCGACCGCTTCAAGCAGGTCAATGATTCCGTCGGCGTCGCGGTGGGCGATTCGATCCTGCTGACGCTGGCGCGGCGGCTGACGCGTATCCTTAAAGCCCAGGATACGCTGGCACGGCTCGCCGGCGACCAGTTCGGCCTCATCCTGCTGTCGGAGCAGGACCCGGCGCGCATTACCGCGTTCGCCGAAACCATCCGCAAGACCATCCGCGCGCCGATCGCCTTCAACGACCGGGAGATCTTCCTGACCGCATCGATCGGGCTCGCGCTGAGCGACCCGCAGACGCAAGTGACGGAGGAGATCGTCAAGGACGCCGAACTGGCAATGTACCATTCCAAACGCATCGGCGGCGATCGCATCGACGTCTACAAGCCGGCGATGCGGGCCCGGAAAACCGACCGGCTGACGCTCGAAGCGGAGTTGCGGCGCGCCATCGAGCGGCGCGAAATCGCCATCCTCTACCAGCCGATCGTCCGGCTGGAGGATCGCGCGATCGCCGGATTCGAAGCGCTGGCGCGCTGGGATCACCCCAAGCTCGGGCGAATGGCGCCGGACGAGTTCATCACCATCGCCGAGGAAGCCGGCCTGATCGTCGATATCGGCGCCTTCGTGATGGACCAGACCGCGCGCCAGCTCGCGGTCTGGCAACGCGCCATGCGGTCCCAGACGCCGATCTTCGCCAGCGTCAACGTCTCCTCGCGCCAGTTGCTACGGCACGACCTGATCAACGACATCCGCGCCGTGCTGTCGCGCTCGTCGATCGCTCGCGGCACGCTGAAGCTGGAACTGACGGAATCGCTGGTCATGGAAAATCCGGAACATGCCGCGCAAATGCTGCAACGGATTCGCGAACTCGGCGTCGGGCTGGCGCTCGACGACTTCGGCACCGGCCATTCCTCGCTGTCCTATCTGCAGCGCTTCCCGTTCGACACCATCAAGATCGACCAGTCGTTCGTCCGCACCACAAGCCGCGGGACCCGGCCCGTCATTCTCAAGTCGATCATCGCGCTGGCGCACGATCTCGGCATGGATGTGGTCGCCGAAGGCGCCGAGACCGACTCCGATGCGGTGGAACTCTATCAACTGGGCTGCGAATACGCGCAGGGCTTCGCCTTTGGCGAGCCGATGGACGCCGATGCAACGATGCGGCTCCTGGCCCAGGAACGGCTTGAAGCAGCGAACTAGAGCGTTTTCGAGCAAAGTGGATACCGGTTCGCGTCAAGAAAACGCGTCAAATCAAAATCATAGAGCCCCGCTTCTGATTCCGTCAGAAGCGAAAAGGCTCTAGACTGCCTTGCCCGAGTTCGTTCAGACTCCGTCATTGCGAGCGCAGCGAAGCAATCCAGTGCCGTGAACTCAGACTGGATTGCTTCGTCGCTTCGCTCCTCGCAATGACATGGAAAAAGCCAGTCAAATTCAAATCTGCCCGCTCAGGCGTGGCCGGCCTCGTTCGACAACATGCCGGGGTCGATGCCGATCTTGTGCAGCGCGCGGGCATATTTGTCCTCGATATCGCGGCCGAAGATCAGGTCCGGATCGGCCGGGCAATGCAGCCATCCATTGTCCTGGATTTCCGTCTCGAGCTGGCCCGGCGCCCATCCGGCATAACCGAGTGCCAGGATCGCATGTTTCGGGCCGGCGCCTTTCGCAATGGCTTCCAGAATATCCAGCGTCGCTGTCAGGCAAACGCCCTCGTCGATCGGCAGCGTCGCATCCTCGATGAAGAAATCGCTCGAATGCAGGACGAATCCGCGGCCGGTTTCGACCGGGCCGCCCTTCATCACTTTCATCGCCTCGGCGGTTTCCGGCAGCTTGATGCTGTCGGATCTCTTGATGATATCGAGCTGCACCAGCAGATCGGTGAAATCGAGGCTTCCGGCGGGCCGATTGAGGATGATACCCATCGCTCCCTCGGACGAGTGCGCGCAAACGTAGATCACGGAGCGCGCGAACCGCTCATCTTCCATGACCGGCATCGCGATCAGCAACTGGCCGTCCAGATAGCTCTGGTCCGGAACGCCGGTGTCCGCGTCGTCAGTCTGGCGACGGCCCGTGCCGGGCCTTTTTCGCGCTGCACCCATCAGCAAATGACCCTCATGTTGCCTCCATCCTGATATTGGATGCCTGTTCTGTCAATCAACCTCCCCGCCGCCGCCAAACACCCGGATCACAAGCAATTCAATGGTTTGGCGCGGCACCAGCCGGTAAAGACATCGCATGATCACTAAGGTTCCCCTCCACGCGGTGCCCGGCGTTGCGGTCGCGTTGCTGGCCTGTGCGCTTTCCTGTGCGCTTTCGACCGCTGCGACGGCCGAGGATGCCTCGCCATGGCAGCAGGGCAGCCACGCCGCGGTCCGCCTGCTCGCGGGCTCGCGCAGCGGTGCTGTGCTGCTCGGCGGCGTCGCGTTTCAGCTCGAACCGGGTTGGAAAACCTATTGGCGCACGCCGGGCGACTCCGGCGTGCCGCCGCGTTTCGATTTCTCCAAGTCGGACAACATCGACGCCGTGACCGTTCTGTGGCCCGCGCCGTCGAAATTTCCCGATGGCGCGGGCGGACACTCGCTCGGCTACAAGAATCATGTCGTGCTGCCGCTACGCATCGTCGCCACGAATGCCGACAAGCCGATCACGCTCCGCGCGACCGTCAATTTCGCTGTGTGCGACAAGCTGTGCATTCCCGCCGAAGCCAGCATGGAGCTTGCTTTCGCCAGCGTCGCCAGCGCGGAAGACAGCGCGCTGGCCGCGGCGCTCGATACGGTGCCGAAGCCGGCCCGGATCGGCGATCCCAACCCGCTGACGATCCGTGACGTCAAGCGCGAGGGACAGTCCACCGTGACGGTCGATGTCGCAAGCGCGAGTCCCAAGGACGACGTCAGCCTGTTCGTCGAAGGCCCGACGCCGGACTGGGCGCTGCCGATTCCGACGCAGCTCAATCACGCCCCGCGCGGCGTGAAACGGTTTTCGTTCAAGCTCGACGGCCTGCCGGCGAACACGAGCCCGGAAGGCGCCGCCCTGAAATTGACGCTGGTAGGCGGCAAGCAGGCCTACGAATTCAATACCAATCTGCAATAAAGCAATAGAGCGGCTGCAACATACGATCCGACTTCATCCATCGCCGATGATCGCGCGACGCCCAACCGAATCTTAATGAATCGTTGCTAGGTCCGGATCGTGGCACGCTTCCCGCGTTCACGAGGATTTCGCCGTGGCCGTAACGGACACCCCAACCGCACCTGCGAGGCGATCGTCCGGCCTGATCGGGCGGTTGCGCGCAACGCTGGACGGCTCGAACGAGGCTTCGCTGACCAAGCGCCTCGCCGGCACGATCTTCATCATTCGCGTCATCAGCGCCGGCCTCGCCTATGTCGCGCAGATCCTGCTCGCGCGCTGGATGGGCGGCTCCGACTACGGCATCTACGTTTACGTCTGGACCTGGGTGCTGTTGCTCGGCAGCATGATGGACTTCGGCACCTCGGCCTCCGCGCAGAAGATCATTCCGGAATATCGTGCGAGCGGCGACGACGCCCGGCTGCGCGGATTTTTGAGCGGCAGCCGCTGGATGACATTCGTCGTGTCTTCTCTGATTGCGCTGCTGCTCGCATATCTCGTGACGACGCTATCGCCAAGGCTCGACCCGGCGAGCGTCATGCCGCTCTATCTCGGTTGCCTGATACTGCCAGCCTTCGTGGTCGCCAACATGCAGGACGGCATTGCGCGCTCGCACGACTGGATGCGACTCGGGCTGATGCCGCAATTCATTGTGCGGCAGTCGCTGATCATCGGCTTCACGGCTGGCGCGTTCGTGCTCGGCTTCCGTCTCGGCGCCACCATCGCGATGCTGGCGAGCGCGGCCGCGGTATGGTTCGCCATGATCGGCCAGATGATCGTGCTCAACCGCCGGCTCGGCACCGTCATTACACCGGGACCCAGGGCCTATGATTTCCGCGGCTGGCTCTCGGTCTCGCTGCCGATCCTGCTGGTCGAAAGCTTTTATCTCTTGTTGTCCTACACCGACGTGCTGGTGTTGCAGCAGTTCCGCTCCTCCGAGGAGGTCGGCGTTTACTTCGCCGTCGTCAAGACGCTGGCGCTGGTCTCGTTCATCCACTATGCGATGTCGGCGACGACGGCGCACCGCTTCACCGAATATCACGCGGCCGGCGACCGCGAGCGGCTCGCGGCCTATGTCGCACATGCGATCAAGTGGACGTTCTGGCCGTCGCTCGCCGCGACGCTGCTGCTGCTCGCGCTCGGCAAGCCGATGCTGTGGCTGTTCGGCCCGCAATTCGTCACCGGCTACAGCATCATGTTCATTGCCGCGATCGGGCTCGTGGTCCGCTCCGCGATCGGCCCGGTCGAGCGGCTGCTCAACATGCTCGGCCACCAGCACGCCTGCGCGGCGGCCTATGCGCTGGCCTTCGGCATGAACGCCGCGCTGTGCTTCGCGTTTGTCCCGCGCTACGGCGGCCACGGCGCCGCCGCCGCCACGTCGATATCGCTGGCATTCGAGACGGTGCTGCTGTTCTGGATCGTGCGCCGCAAGCTCGGACTGCATGTGCTGGCGTTCGGGAAGCGGCGGGGCTGATCGAGGCTCTCCCCGAAACGCAATGCCTCGTCGCCTACTCCGCCGTCCAGCCGCCGTCGATCGACAGGTTGCTTCCGGTGATCTGGCTGGCATCGTCGCCGCACAGATAGAGCGCCAGGGCGGCAACCTGCTCCACGGTGACGAACTGCTTGGTCGGCTGCGCGGCGAGCAGCACGTCGTTGATAACCTGCTCCTTGGTCATGTCGCGCGCCTTCATGGTGTCGGGGATCTGCTTCTCGACCAGCGGCGTCCAGACATAGCCGGGGCTGATGCAGTTGCAGGTGATCTTGTGGGTCGCAAGCTCCAGCGCCACCGTCTTGGTGAGGCCGGCGATGCCGTGCTTGGCGGAGACGTAGGCCGACTTGAAGGGCGACGCCACCAGCGAATGCGCCGAGGCGGTGTTGATGATGCGGCCCCAGCCGCGCGTCTTCATGCCGGGAACGGCGGCGCGGATGGCGTGGAACGCCGACGACAGGTTGATGGCGATGATCGCGTCCCACTTCTCGACGGGAAACTCCTCGATCGGCGCCACGAACTGGATGCCCGCATTGTTGACGAGAATATCGACCGAGCCGAAGGTGGTTTCGCCGAGCGCAATCATGCCGGCGATCTCGGCAGGCTTGGTCATGTCGGCGGGCGAATGGACCGCCCTGACCTTGAACTCGGTCTCGATGGCGGAGCGCTCCTTCTCGATGTCGGCCGGCGCACCGAACCCGTTGATCACGATATTGGCGCCGGCGCCGGCGAAGGCGCGGGCATAGGCGAGGCCGATGCCGCTGGTCGAGCCGGTCACGACCGCGGTCCTGCCTTTCAGGTTCGTCATTCTGTTCTCCTGTCCGATTCAGATGATGTGCCCGAACTGTGCGACGGCTGGCCATAATCCTCGGCGGTGAGGTCGTAGGTCACCATGGTGTCGCCGGCCTGCGGACGCCGGAGCCACTCCGGATGACGCATCGAGAGATCGACGTCATGTTCGCCGGAGGACCAGTGCTCGGTCATGTTGAGGCGCGAAAAATCGTAATCCTTCAGCGAGGCCTCGTAATTCTTGCGGCGATAGATCAGGTGAACCACCGTGACGGTGTTTTCCCTGGCCGCGCGCCTGAGGAATTGGACCGAAGGATCGTCCTCGAGATCGGCCGGCAGTTTCGAAATCAGGTCGCGCACCGCCTTGCGCGCGTTGTGGATCTGCTTGTTCTTGTCGGTGTTCATGCGGGTCCGGCTGGAGTAGCGAATGTCCTTTTCGCGCTCGGCGGCCTCCAGCAGCGTGGTCGGCAACGGCCCGCGCGCGCTGAACAGATCGACCTGAAAGATCAAAAGATCGGACGCGGCCCCCTGATCCAGCACGTAATCCAGCGGCGTGTTCGAGGCGATGCCGCCGTCCCAGTAGTATTCGCCATCGATCTCGATTGCCGGGAAACCGGGCGGCAGCGCGCCAGATGCCAGGATATGCTCGGGACCGATCTTCTGCCGGGTGTTGTCGAAATAGGTGAAGTTGCCGGTCGCGACATTTACCGCGCCGACGCTGAGCCGCGTCGCCCCGCGATTGATGCGGTCGAAATCCACCAGCCGCTCCAGCGTCGCGCGCAATGGCGCGGTGTCGTAATAGCTCAGGGATTGCGGGTTGGCCGACGGCCAGAACTGCGCCGGCGGAAGGCGCGGCGTGAAAAAGCCGGGCACACCGAATGCCGCGATCATGGCGGCGCTGGTCTCGCTGAACAGCGAATGCGCGCGGTTATCCGGCAGCATCGCCTGCAATGGGGCCGGCGACGAGGCCAGTTCCCAGAATTCCCTGAGACGTTCGACGCGCTTGTCGCGCGGGTTGCCCGCGATGATCGCGGCGTTGATCGCGCCGATCGAGATGCCGGCGACCCATTCCGGCTCGAAATCGTGCCGGCCGAGCGCCTGATAGGCGCCGGCCTGATAGGAGCCGAGCGCGCCGCCACCCTGAAGCACCAGCACGCACCGCGCCCGCGCCGGTATTGCCGATGAAGCCGGTTCGGGGGACATGGAATCCATCAGACCCGCAAGTCAATTGCCGCAGGCCTACCGTGGCGTCGGTTCGCGCTCGCGTCAATCAGCGCAGAGCTGACCGCGTATCACGCAACGGTTATCGCTCGTCGGTGGAAGCCAGAACCAGCGCCCAGAACACCTTGTATTTGGTGCCCGGAGCATAGGTCGCGGCAATGCCCAATTTTGTGACGCCGTTCTTCAGCATATTCGCCCGGTGGGGGGGCGAATCGCGCCAGCCCGAGAACGCCTCGGCGAGGGTGTGATAGCCGGCGCCGATATTCTCGACCGCCAGCGTCGCCGGATAGCCCGCCGCCGCCAGCCGCTTGGGCAGCTTCCCGGCCACGTCGTGATCCATCTTGTTGCGTTTGGCCATCGCCATCGATTGCGTTTCGGCGACCTGCATCAGTTCCGGATCGACCGTCACCGGGCCAAGGCCGTTATTGGCGCGATAGCCGGAAATCATCGACGCCGCGACAGCGGAATCCAGCTTGGCTCCGCCGTGGGCCATGTCGAGATAGAACGCCGGCTGCTCCGGAGGCGGCTTGTCCGCGGCGCATCCGGCCAGAGCCAGAAGGCCGAGAATCGCGGCAAAGGTGCGGATCATTCTCGTGTCCCGAATCCGAAGTTCGCCTCACTGCGCTGCGCCCTCCGTAGCGAACTTCGGATTCAAAAGGACACGAGCAACTTATATTTGCTAGTGGTCCTTCGATTTCTAACATTCGCAAGAAGACGCGCTGAAACGAGATGCGAATGTTAGAATCGGACCGCTAGTTCCCCAATCAACCGGAGTTGTTGCATACCAACCGTGGCTGAAAGGTGAACGATCTCACCTCGGGTCCGCGAAAATGCGGTAGCGCCGGGGTCGCAGGCCGACGACCTCGCCATCGCGAAGCTCGCGGTCGCGCGGCGCGTCGATTTCAACGATGGTTTCGCTCCGGCCGTCGGACACTGCGATATCGGCCCGCTGGATCGGACCGAAGGTCCGCACCCGCCGCACGGTTCCTTCGAGACCGCCCCAGCCGGGCGGACTGATCTGCATGTCGTGGCGGCGAACGAACAGTTTCGACGGCCCCGAACTGCCGTGCTCCGCGGCGATATTCAGCGGCGTGTCGCCGAGCCGGACAAAGCCGTCATCAACATCGACCGGCAGAACGATCGACTCGCCGATAAAGCCGTGCACGAACGCCGTCTGCGGATTGTCATAGACATCGCTCGGCGTTCCGATCTGCTCGATGCGCCCCTTGTCCATCACCACCACGCTGTTGGCGACTTCGAGCGCCTCCTCCTGATCGTGGGTCACGAAGATGGAAGTGACGTTGATTTCCTCGTGCAACGAGCGCAGCCACGTCCGCAGCTCCTTGCGCACCTTGGCGTCGAGCGCGCCGAACGGCTCGTCGAGCAACAGGACGCGCGGCTCGATCGCAAGCGCGCGCGCCAGCGCGATACGCTGACGCTGGCCGCCCGAGAGCTGGCCCGGGTAACGGCCGGACAGCCAGTCGAGCTGGACGAGGTCGAGCAGTTCCTTGACGCGCGCGCGGATGCCCGCTTCATCCTTGCGAACGGCGCGAGGCTGGACCCGCAAACCGAATGCGACGTTCTCGAACACCGTCATGTGGCGGAACAGCGCATAATGCTGGAAGACGAACCCGACGTTCCGCTCGCCTGCGCCGCGCGCCAGCGCGTTCTCGCCGTCGAACGAGACATCTCCGGAATCCGGCCAGTCGAGCCCCGCGATGATGCGCAGCAGCGTGGTCTTGCCGGACCCCGACGGCCCGAGCAGCGCCATCAGTTCGCCGTGCGGAACCTTGAGATCGACATGGTCCAGCGCGGCGAAGGTCCCGAACTTTTTCACGATATTGCGGACTTCAATGGTCACTCGGTCGTTGTCCTTCGTCGAGATTTCGTTCCAGAACGGTCTTCGCCACCAGGGTGACCAGCGCCAGCATGGCCAGCAGCGAAGCGACCGCGAACGCCGATACGAACTGATATTCGTTGTAGAGGATTTCGACCAGCAGCGGCATGGTGTTGGTCTCGCCGCGGATGTGACCGGAGACGACGGACACCGCTCCGAATTCGCCCATCGCGCGGGCATTGCAAAGCAGCACGCCGTACAGCAACCCCCACTTGATGTTCGGCAGCGTGACGCGGAAGAATGTCTGCAACCCCGAAGCGCCAAGCGACAGGGCCGCCTCCTCTTCCGCCGTCCCCTGCTCCTGCATCAGCGGAATCAGCGCGCGCGACACGAATGGAAAGGTCACGAAGGTCGTTGCCAGCGCGATGCCCGGCAGCGCAAACAGAAGCTGGATGTTGTGGTCCTGCAACCATGGTCCGACAAAGCCCTGCGCGCCGAACAACAGCACGAACACCAGACCGGAAATGACCGGGCTCACCGAGAACGGCAGATCGACCAGCGAGATCAGGAGCGTCTTACCGCGAAACTCGAATTTTGCGATCGCCCAGGCGGCGATCACCCCGAAAAATAGATTGAGACCGACCGAAATCGCCGCGACGATCAGCGTCAGCACGATCGCCGACTGCGCTTCGGGATCGGCAAGCGCGGCGAGATAGGCGTGCGCCCCTCTGGCGAATGCTTCCGCGAACACGATCGCCAGCGGCAACACGATGAACACCGAAAGAAACAGGATGGTGAGGCCGATCAGCAGACCGCGCACCCAGCGCGGTTCGGAGCGGGCGTCGGTGCGCTCAAGCGGAATCGCGATCGCGGTTTCGGACATCGGCGTCACCTCTAATGCGCCGGGACGCGCAGTTGCGCCCAGCGTTGCAGGCGATTGATGACGAAGATGACCAGAAACGCCACCACCAGCATCACGACGGCGATCGCGGTGGCATCGGCATAGCGGAATTCGGACAGCCGTATCACGATCAGGAGCGGCGCAATCTCCGACACGTTCGGCAGATTGCCGGCGATGAAGATCACCGAACCGTATTCGCCGACCGCGCGTGCGAATGCGAGCGCAAAGCCTGTCAGCAGCGCGGGAAAAAGGCTCGGCAGAATCACCCGCCACACCGTCTGCCAGCGGCTGGCGCCGAGGCTCGCGGCGGCCTCCTCGATCTCCGGATCGAGATCGATCAGCACCGGCTGCACGGTGCGCACCACGAAGGGAATGCCGATGAACACCATCGCGACGAAGATGCCGAGCGGCGTGAACGCGACCTTGATGCCGAGCTCGGCCAGCGGCGCGCCGAGCCAGCCGTTCTGCGCAAACAGCGTCGTCAGCGCGATGCCCGCGACGGCGGTCGGGAGCGCGAACGGAATGTCGACGATCGCGTCCAGGATGCGACGCCCGGGAAACCGGTAACGCACCAGCGCCCAGACAATGATGCTGCCCATCACCAGATTGACCAGCGCGGCGAGAAACGCGAGCCCGAACGAGATCTTCAGCGCATTCAATGTTCGCCGGCTGGTGACGATGTCAACGAACTGGGCGAAGCTCAATTCGAACGATTTGAGAAACAGCCCGGCGAGAGGAATCAGAACGATAATCCCGAGCCATGTGAGCGTCAGCCCCATGGTGAGGCCGAATCCCGGCAGGGTCCGTCGTCGTCCCGATCCTCCTTTCACGTTGTTCTGCTCCGCCCCGTCGCATCAGTTCTGGTAGATCTGATCGAAGACGCCGCCTTCGCTGAAGTGGACCTTCTGCGCCTTGGTCCAACCGCCGAACACGTCGTCGATCGTGAACAGCTCGACTTTGGGAAATGCATCGGCATACTTCTTCATCACTTCGGGATCGGTCGGACGGTAGAAATTGCGCGCGGCGATCTCCTGCGCTTCCGGGGTATACCAATACTTCAGATATGCCTCGGCAACGGCGCGCGTTCCCTTCCTGTCCACTACTTTGTCGACGACGGCGACCGGCGGTTCCGCCAGAATGGAAATCGACGGCACCACGATCTCGAATTTGTCCTTTCCGAACTCCTTGAGCGCCAGAAAGGCTTCGTTCTCCCAGGCGAGCAACACGTCGCCGACACCGCGCTCGACGAAGGTGACGGTCGAACCACGCGCGCCGGTATCGAGCACCGGGACATGTGTGTAGATATCGGCGACAAATTGTCTCGCCTTGTCCTCTCCACCGAATTTCTTCAACGCATATCCCCACGCGGCCAGATAATTCCAGCGCGCACCGCCAGAGGTCTTCGGGTTCGGCGTAACGACGCTGACGCCGGGCTTGATCAGATCGTCCCAGTCCTTGATACCCTTGGGATTGCCCTTGCGCACCAGGAAAACGATAGTCGACGTATAGGGCGAGGAATTCCGCGGCAACCGCTTCTGCCAGTCCTTGGCCAGCAGTCCCCGCTCGGCAATCGCGTCGATATCATAGGCGAGCGCGAGAGTAACCACGTCGGCCTGCAAGCCGTCGATCACCGATCGCGCCTGCTTTCCGGACCCGCCATGGGACTGCTTGATCTCGACGCTCTTGCCGGTTTCTTTCTGATAGTGCGTCGCAAACGCCTTGTTGAACTCCACGTAGAGCTCGCGCGTCGGATCGTATGAGACATTCAATAACGACACGTCGGCAGCATACGCAGAACCGGCCCAGATCAATCCGGCGAGGACAACAAGGATGCGACGAAGCATTTTAGTCTCCATAAGGCCCGCTCATGCGACAATCGCCAGAGGCGTATGAATAAAACTCCTCAAACGGCGCGCCTTAGTCAACGAAACCACATTTCAATGTTTACAGCGCCGCAGAGTCATTCCTCTACGAAGTCTTCATCGTGTGGATGCCGCATTCGGTCTTGGCTCTGCCGCGCCAGCGACCGGCGCGCGCGTCTTCGTCCGCGGTCGCGCGCGAGGTGCACGGCATGCATCCGACCGAGAGGAATCCCGATGCGACGAGCGGGTGCGGCGGCAGCTTCGCCGACGCATAGATCGCCTCGATGTCAGCGCGCGAGGCGTTCGCGAACGGATTGAACTTCAGCCGGGCGCCGTCATCTTCCACGAATGGAATGTCGGCGCGCAGGCCACCCTGAAACCGCTTGCGGCCGTTGATCCAGGCGTCGAACGGCTGCAGCGCGCGCGCAAGCGGCTCCACTTTGCGGATGCGGCAGCAGGCATCCGGATCGGAGAACCACAACTCGCGATCGGGATCTTCGCGGTTCAGCACATCCTCAGATGGCTGAATGGACCGAACATCCGTCAAACCGAGCGCGGCGATCAAGGTGTCGCGATAGGCCAGCGTCTCCTCGAACAACCATCCGGTGTCGAGAAAGATCACGGGAATGGCCGGATCGACGTCCGCCATCACCTTCAACAGCGCCGCCGACTCGGTGCCGAACGACGACACCAGCGCCAGCCGGTCGCGCCCGACCGTGCGCAGCGCCGCGGCGATCACGTCCGCAGGCCGGGCGTCGCGCAACGCGTCGTTGAGCGCCGCCGCGGGCGGCAATGCGGGAGTCCCTGCCGCTGCTGCGGGTTGCGCCATGGCGCCTACCGCAACGCCCTTCTGTTCGAGCGAAGGAGTCATTCGGCGGCCATCTGAAATGCATGAAACAGGGGATTCGAACTCGCGTTGCGCCATGGCGCGGAGTGCGATACGACGTCGCCGATCACGAGGATGGCAGGTCCGCCGTCGACGTCGCGAACCAGCGCCGGCAGACGATCCAGCGTGCCGACGACGGATTTGGCATCGGGACGGGTGGCGCGCGCGAACACGCCGACCGGAGTTTCCGGCGAACGCCCGGCCGCCAGCAGGCCGTCACGAATCGCGCTGGCCGCCGTGATTCCCATGTAGACGACCACCGTCATCTTGCGGTCGGTCAGCGCCGACCAGTCGACGCTCGAAGCATCCCGCGCCTTGTGCGCGGTGAGGAAGGTGACGCGCAGCGCCTCATGGCGGAAGGTCAGCGGCAGTTCGGATTCCGCAGCCGCGCCGAGCCCGGCCGTAATTCCTGGAATGACCGAACACGCGACGCCTTCCTCGCGCAGCGCCTCGATCTCTTCGCCGCCGCGGCCGAAAATGAAGGGGTCGCCGCCCTTGAGGCGCACGGCACGCTGCCCGGATTTTGCGGCATCGATCAGCAACCGGTTGATGGCGTCCTGCCCGATGCCGGGCTTGCCGACGCGGCGCCCCACCGGGACGCGCACCGCGTCGCGGCGGGCGCGATCGAGAATCTCCGGCGAGACCAACTCGTCGTAGAATACGATGTCGGCGTCCTGTAACGCGCGCAGCGCCTTGATGGTGAGCAGATCCGGATCGCCCGGCCCGGCGCCGACCAGGGTGACGCAGCCTTCGATATCGCCGGGAGCAGATGCGCCCGCATAGACGGACGGATCGGCAATCGCTTGCAGCGAGCCTTCGGCCTCATCGGAGTGGCCGGCGAGAACCGCCGCGCCGATCGGGCCATCGACCACGCGCTCCCAAAAACGGCGGCGCAACGGCATGTCGGGAATGCGGTCATGAATCGACCTGCGCCAACGCCCGATCAAGGCCGCGAGGTCGCCGATTCGCGCCGGCAACAGCGCTTCGATGCGTTCGCGCACGCGGCGCGCCACGACGGGCGACGCACCGCCGGTGCCGACCGCCACCACCACGTCGCCACGATCGACGATCGCCGGAACGATGAAACTCGAATGCGCGAGGTCATCCATCACGTTGACGGGCAGACCGGACGCGCGCGCGCGCGCCGCTACCGTCACGCCGATCTCGCCGGCGCCGGCGCAAAATACCGCAATGATCCCGCCGAAGTTGCCCGTGCCGGGATCGGCTTCCACACGCTCGATGCGCGATGCGGCGGCGGCATCGAGACCGGCGACCGCGAAGTCGCCGTCGGTTGCATGCCAGCGCACGCGCGCGCCCGCGGCGAGCAAGAGGCGCAGCCTGGCCCGCACCGGATCGCCCGCTCCGACCAGAAGGATCGGACCGGCATGGGAATCAAGAAAGATCGGGAGGAATTTCATTCGACTCTGTCTGCTTTTCTTCTGCTTTGCGTCGGCAAGGGTTGACTGAAATTATTTTCTATTTATGTATCTTGCAAGCTCATCAAACAGAAAATTATTTCTTCCATGCGGGTACAAAAGTATAGAATTTTCTACTTCCAAACACCGCACGGAAGAGATGCATCTTCTCACCCTCCGAAATCCACAATTCTGGCGGCCGCTGACCTCGACGGTCAGCGGCACGGCAGTCGACCGCGCACGAAGCAAGGAGCAGGCCATGCAGCCTGAAATGGACCACCTCGATGCGCTTGAAGCGCAGAGCATCTACATTTTCCGGGAAGCCTTCGCCCGCCTGAAGAAGCTTGCGCTGCTGTGGTCGCTCGGCAAGGATTCCAACGTGATGATCTGGCTGGCGCGCAAGGCCTTCTTCGGCCGGGTGCCGTTCCCGGCGCTGCACGTCGACACCGAGAAGAAATTCCCCGAGATGTACGCGTTTCGCGAGCGCTACGCCAAGGAATGGGGTCTCGACCTCAAGGTTGATTACTGCCCGCCGATCGAGGCGATCGACCCGACCTTGCCGCCGGCCGCGCGCTCCGCCGCACGCAAAACCGAGGGGCTGAAGCTTGCGCTGAACAAATACGGCTTCGACGGGCTGATCGCCGGCATCCGCCGGGACGAGGAAGCGACCCGCGCCAAGGAGCGGGTGTTTTCGCCGCGCGGCACCGAAGGCGGATGGGACGTGCGCGACCAGCCGCCGGAGTTCTGGGATCACTTCAACGCCTCGCCGCCACCGGGCGCGCACTTACGCATCCATCCGATCCTGCAGTGGACCGAGGCGGATATCTGGGCCTACACCAAGCGCGAGAACATCCCGATCATTTCGCTCTATCTGGCGAAGGACGGCAAACGCTACCGCTCGCTGGGCGACTCCGACATCACCTTCCCCGTCGCTTCGACCGCGACGACCATCGACGAGATCCTGATCGAACTCGACGGCACCAAAATCCCCGAACGCGCCGGACGCGCGCTCGACCATGAAACCGAAGACGCTTTCGAGCGACTTCGCGTCGCCGGCTATCTCTGACCTGTATCGAATCGAGCGCTTCCGATGAACATGATCGCCCCCACCATCGCGCCGAACGCCGCCCTCGCGACGCCGAACGGCACCACCCGTCCCCAGGTCAGCATCGTCATCGTCGGCCACGTCGATCACGGCAAGTCGACGCTGGTCGGACGGCTGCTGCACGAGACCGGCAGCCTGCCCGACGGCAAGCTCGAAATGCTGAAAGCCGTCAGCGCCCGGCGCGGCATGCCGTTCGAATGGTCGTTCCTGCTGGATGCGCTGCAGACCGAGCGCGATCAGGGCATCACCATCGACACCACGCAAATCCGCTTCCGCACCCGTTCGCGCGACGTGGTTCTGATCGACGCCCCCGGCCACGCCGAATTCCTGCGCAACATGATCACCGGCGCGGCGCAAGCCGACGGCGCCGTGCTGATCATCGACGCGCTGGAAGGCGTGCGCGACCAGACCCGGCGGCACGGCTATCTGCTGCATCTGCTCGGCGTCAGACAGGTCGCTGTCGTCGTCAACAAGATGGACCGCGTCGATTTCAGCGCGGAACGCTTCAACGCCATCCGCGACGAGATTTCCGCGCATCTGACCGGCCTTGGCCTCGCGCCGACGGCGGTGATTCCGATTTCGGCCCGCGATGGCGACGGCGTGTCCGAACGAACCGCGAAGATCGGCTGGTACAGCGGTCCCACCGTGGTCGAAGCCCTCGACGCGCTGCAACCGGCACGCCCACTGAATGAGCTGGCGCTGCGTCTGCCGGTGCAGGCGATCTACAAGTTCGACGACCGGCGGATCGTGGCCGGCCGCATCGAATCAGGTGGTTTGACCGCTGGCGACGAGATCGTAATCATGCCGGCCGGCAAGATCGCAAAAATCCGCAGCGTCGAAGGCTGGCCCTCAAGCCCGACGGGCGCGCAAGGCGCCGGCCGATCCGTCGGCATCACGCTCGACCGTGAACTGTTTCTCGAGCGCGGCGACGTCATCGCCCATGTCGGGTCGGCGCCGCGCGATACGCGACGGATTCGCGCGCGCATCTTCTGGCTGCACGAGACGCCGCTCGCGGCCGGCGCATCCATTCTGCTGCGACTCGGCAACAAGGAAACGCGCGCCGTCGTCGTGGCGATCGAGAAAGCCGTCGATCCCGGCGAGCTGTCGAGCGCCGAGGCAAAGGCGATCGCGCGCAATCACGTCGGCGAAATCGACATCTCGCTGGCGCAGCCGCTCGCCGCCGACCCCTACCTCGACAATCCCCGCACCGGTCGCCTCGTGATCGAAGTCCAGGGACGCATCGCCGGCGGCGGTCTCGTGCTCAGCGTCGATGCGGGACAGCGCGCGGTTCCGGTCGATATCGTGCCGGTGGAATCCGCGCTGCGGCCGGACGAGCGGTCCGCCCGCTATCGCCACAACGGCGCCGTGATCTGGCTGACGGGATTGCCGGGCTCGGGCAAATCGACCCTGGCCCGCGCGCTCGAACGCAAACTGTTCGGCGACGGCGGCTCGCCGGTTCTGCTCGACGGCGACACGTTGCGCGCCGGGCTGAACGGCGACCTCGGATTCTCGCCGCAAGACCGTGCCGAAAATATCCGCCGGCTCGCGGAGGTCGCCACGCATCTTGCGCGCAACGGTCACGTCGCGATTGTCGCCGCGGTCTCCCCGGCGCGCGAGGATCGCGCCGCGGCGCGACGCATCGCCGATACCGCCTTCCGAGAGATTTATGTCGCGACGCCAGCCGACGTCTGCGAGCGCCGCGATCCCAAGGGGCATTACGCCAAGGCGCGCGCCGGCGTCCTGCACGGCTTCACCGGCATCGGGAACGACTATCAGGCGCCGGAAACCGTGGAGCTGACCATCGATACCTCATCGTGCACGGTGGCCGACGCCACTGAGGAGATCGAGCGGATGCTGATCCGAACCGGCATTCTGTTCGACGACCTGACCGACGTCGCCGCCAACATCTGAGCTTGCGACATTCTGCAGGCGTTCGACCGGATGACCGCCGCCAATCGTAGGGGGGACGGCACCCGGTTGACTCTGTATGCGATTATTCACCTTTTGTAGGGGCTCACGGCGCCCGCTTTGGCGCTAAAAGGCAATGGAAGCCGAATTTCGGCAACCCGACCTTGAAACCGCGCACCTGTCGCCGTTTCACGCGAGAAGCCCGACAATGACCCGCATTGACGCCCACGGACTGAAGATCGCGCCGGTCCTGTTCGATTTTATCGCCAGCGAGGCCACGCCCCGGACTGGCATTGCCCCGGATGCCTTCTGGGCCGGGCTTGCCGCCATCGTCCGCGATCTCGGACCGCGAAACCGCGCGTTGCTCGCGGTGCGCGATATGCTGCAAGCGAAGATCGACGGCTGGCATCGCGCCGGCAAGGGCAAGCCGTTCGACATGGCCGCCTACACGGCGTTCCTGAAAGAGATCGGCTATCTGTTGCCAGAGCCCGCGACCCATGCGGTCGAGACCGCCAACGTCGACGACGAGATCGGAAAAATCTGCGGACCGCAACTGGTAGTGCCGCTGACCAACGCCCGTTACGCGCTGAATGCCGCCAATGCGCGCTGGGGCAGCCTCTACGATGCTTTGTATGGCACCGATGCCATTCCACACGAGCCCAATGAGGCGAAGGGATACGACAAGGCACGCGGCGACAAGGTGATCGCCAGGGCCAAGGGCTTCCTCGATTCCGCCGCACCGCTTTCGGCCGGCAGCCACGGCGACGTGACCGGCTACAGCGTCGCCAACGGACGCCTGTCGGCGAAACTCAACAACGGTGACGCCACCGGCCTGAAGACGGTTGCGCAATTCGCTGGCTATCAGGGCGATGCGGGCGCGCCGTCCGCGATCCTGCTCGTCAACCACGGCCTGCATATCGATATCCAGATCGATCGCGTCCACGCGATCGGCAAGGACGATCGCGCCGGCGTCGCCGACGTGATCGTCGAGGCCGCCGTCAGTACCATCCTCGACATGGAGGACAGCGTCGCCGCCGTCGACGCCGACGACAAGGTTGTGGTGTATCGCAATACGCTCGGCCTGATGAACGGCACCCTCACCGACACTTTCGAAAAGGGCGGCAAGACCGTCATCCGCGCCCTCAACGCTGACCGCATCTACACGTCAGCCAATGGCAAGGAGATCGCCCTGCACGGGCGCAGCCTGCTCTTGATGCGCAACGTCGGCCATCACATGGTCACCGATGCGGCGCTGGATGAAAACGGCACTGAAATATCGGAAGGTATGCTGGACGCCGCGGTATCAGGCCTGCTCGCGATCCACGATCTCAACGGCAACTCGAAGACGAGGAACAGCCGGACAGGCTCGGTCTACATCGTCAAGCCGAAGATGCACGGCCCCGATGAAGTCGCGCTGACCTGCGAGTTGTTCGCCCGCGTCGAGACCATGCTCGGACTGCCGGAGAACACCCTCAAGATCGGCATCATGGACGAGGAGCGCCGCACCACCGTCAACCTCAAGGCCTGCATCCAGAACGCCTCGAAGCGCGTCTGCTTCATCAACACCGGCTTCCTCGACCGCACCGGCGACGAGATCCATACCTCGATGGAAGCCGGTCCGATGATCCGCAAGAACGAAATGAAGACGCAGCCGTGGATGAAGGGCTACGAGGACTGGAATGTCGACATCGGTCTGATCGACGGCCTGCCCGGCCACGCCCAGATCGGCAAGGGCATGTGGGCCGCGCCCGACCGAATGGCCGACATGCTGGCGCAGAAAATCAATCACCCGCAAGCCGGCGCCACCACCGCATGGGTGCCCTCGCCGACCGCGGCGACGCTGCACGCCCTGCACTATCATCAGGTCGACGTGCTCAAGCGCCAACAGGAATTGAAAGCCGGCGGCCGGCGCGCAAAGCTGTCCGACCTCCTCACCATCCCGGTGTCGCAATCGAACTGGGCGCCCGACGATGTGAAGCAGGAGATCGACAACAACTGCCAGGGCATTCTCGGTTACGTGGTGCGCTGGATCGACCAGGGGGTCGGCTGCTCGAAGGTGCCTGATATCCACGACGTCGGCCTGATGGAAGATCGCGCCACGCTGCGCATCTCCAGCCAGCATCTCGCGAACTGGCTGCATCAGGGCATCGTCACCAGCGATCAGGCGATGGACTCGCTGAAGCGCATGGCCGTCGTCGTCGACAAGCAGAACGCCGGCGATCCCCACTATATGCCGATGGCGCCGACGTTCGACGGCGTCGCCTTCAAGGCGGCCTGCGATCTCGTGTTCAAGGGTCGCGAGCAGCCGAACGGCTATACCGAATTCATCCTGACCGAGCGGCGGCGCGAGGCCAAGGCGGAGTCCAAGGCGGGCGGCTGACAGGTCGGTCCTGCGAATAAAATGAAATGCCCCCGGTGCGATGCCGGGGGCATTTTTGTTTGTCTCACCTCGGCGCCGTCGGCACTTGCCTCAGAACAGCGGAAGATATCTCAGTGCCGAGACGATGCCGATCCCGATGACGACGGCGCGAGCGATCTGCTTGGCGCGGCCGTCGAGCGGCGTCAGACTGATGAAATACAGAACAAGAACAACGACAAGCAGCGTAATCAGGATGCTGATGAGCATTGTTGCTCCCCAAAATTGATCGCAAGATTTCAAACGGAGAAAGCGCCCTCGCGATATTTGGCGCGCGAGGCAATCCAGATAAGGCCTGAAAGTTCCATCGAAAGGCGCACAACGCGGTGGAGGCAACCTGCCGGGCAGACGACCGCATCGCGGAACCTAAGCCGCGACGGCACGTTGGTTTGCCATATCCCTTCAGTTTTCAGGAGCATTGGATGGCGAGCAGCGACGGCGAGGATGCGATGAAAGCGACCTACGAACGCCTTGAAAAGGATTTATCATCCGTGAAAAGCGATATTGCCGCCTTGGCCGATCAGGTCTCCGACGCGCTCGGTACGTTGACCGGCACCGCCAAGAAGCAGACTCGCCGCGGCTACAAGCAGGCCAGGGCCAACGTGGACTCCGTCCTCTCCGACGTGTCGGAGCGCGGCAACGCGGCCATCGATGCGGCGCAAAACGCCGTATCCTCGATCGAGGACACGCTCGAGGAGGCGATCCAGCAGCGGCCCCTCGCAACAGTGGGACTTGCGATCGGACTGGGATTTTTGATCGGCGTAACCTGGCGCCGATGATTTTTGGCGCTGGTGATTTCTGCTGATCGGGTTGGCGGGGCCGCGGATATCCTGTGGTCGCCGCCGGCTTGGTCGCGCGAGCGGTTTATCCGAACAGTTGATTTCGAGTCGGGCGAGGCATTGATGTTTCAGCGGGCAATCGATGACTTCAAGGAGAGCGCAGGCAATGCCCTGCGGCTCACGTCCCTCGCCGGGGTGGCGGTTTTCGCGGGCTTCGTCACACTCCTGTTCCTGTGTGCCGCCGCGTTCGTCTTCGTGCTCCAAAACTACGGTCTGATCGAGGCTTGCCTGACCGGCGCGGCGATCTTCTTCCTGATCACCCTGATCGCGGTCGCGACCTATGCGATCCGGCGAAATGCCATGAAGAAACGCGCGGCCAAGACAGCCAAGTCGGCGGCACAAAGCCTTCTCGCCGATCCGATGCTGGTGACGGCGGGGCTTCAGCTGGTGCGCGCGATCGGCGTCAAGAAGCTGATTCCGATCCTGGCCGTCGGCGGCCTGGCGCTGGGACTGCTCGCGGGCCGACGGGACCGCGATGACGATGGCGATGCCAGCGACAACACCTGATTTTCGGACAACGACAAAACTTCCCGACAGCAAAACCTCACGTCATGCAACGACCGGGCTGAAGCTGCCTGGCAATGTCAGTCAGAGCACTCACCACCGGTTCGCACGCGATCATCCGTCTGACCTGCGTCGCGGGCACGCGGCCGGAGTCCGGCTTCATGACGCCCGGCTTCATGACGTGGTCGCCTGCTTCCAGGCGGGAGCTTCCCGGAATCCGCAATACGATCGACGTATCCGGCAGACTTTCCAGCCGAACGGAAACAGTCCGGCCCTCGCTGTGCGACAACCGAACAATGCCGCGATCGGCCTTGACCGCGCGATTGACAACCTCAGCGGCGACATCGTTACCGCTGGCGAGATCGCCCGCGAACTGCACCGCACCGAGAGGCAGCACTACCGCTGCCAAAGCACCGAGAACTCCCACCGATACCTGAAACATCGTTGCCTCATCCATTGTCCTCTCGCCGCCACGACACCAAGTTGTCGCGCATCGCGATTGTGGATCAGAACCGCGAAGCAACAACGCGGTTCGCAAGACATCGTTCAGTTAACGGTTTCGAAAAAGCGCGGTGCGGAACGCTTCTCGGGTGCTCGCGTTGTCTCGGCAGCCAGTCGTTCTCCAGCCCCCCACCGACCGGCGATAAAGACGCGGCTATTGGCAATGCCAGCCGCGTCTTTTTTGCGCGCGCGGCGGCCGGACGTTTGAAACCTTAAGGACGGGACACGGTCCGTGCCGCAAGCTGGATACGCAGGCTGGATAACGATGGTGTGCAGCCGCGATCAGGATGCGGCGGCGCGTGGCTCCCGGTTGCGCGAATTCCGCTGGAAAAACAGCGCCTGGCTGGCTACCGCCGAGACCATGGCGGGCTGGAATGGCTTGGAGATGAGGAATGCCGGCTCGGGCCGCTCGCCGGTCAGAAAGCGTTCGGGATAGGCCGTGATGAAGACAACCGGCACCTCGGCGCCGCGCAGGAGTTCGTTAACGGCGTCCAGTCCGGAACTGCCGTCGGCGAGCTGGATATCCGCCAGAATGAGACCGGGTTTCCTGGTTTTCGCCAGGGCAACCGCGTCGGCATGGGTGCGTGCGACGCCGATCACACGATGTCCGAGATTCTTGACAAGACTCTCCAGATCCATCGCGATGAACGTCTCATCCTCGATAATCAGGACGTCGGTTGCGATTTCCGCCGCCATTTCGCGGCCGGCAATATCGCTCAGCTTGCGAACTTCGGCGACGTCGGCATGCAGAACAAACGCAGCCTCCTCCTCCGAAAAACCTTCCAGCGACAGCAGCAGGAACGCCTGACGCGGCAGCGGCGTGATATTCGTCAGCCGCCGCTCCGTCGGTGCCGCCGCCGGCACCTCGTCGGTGTCGTCGTTGATCGAAACCGAATTCCAGATTTGGGTGAACAGCCGAAACAACCCCGCCCGCGGCCCATGCCGCTCGTCGAGCAGCGCAGGGTCCTGGAGCAGTGCCTCCAGCATGGCTCCGACATAGGCGTCTCCGGACGCCTGATTTCCCGTCAGGGCGCGGGCATACCGTCGCAAGAGCGGCAAATGTTCGGCGACGACCTGTGATCGAAACATCCCCATCCATCCTTTTTGAAAACAGCTCTCGGGATCAAGCCTCTCGTCTTTAGACGACGCACGGCTTTAGGCGACGCACGGCGCAACGGCGGATCCCGATCCGCCGCCGCGTAGTCTACGCCCCAGCATGACAAAAGTTCCCTGCCCCCGGAACTTTCGCTCCGGCTTTGAATTAGGCTCCATACAAGTTCCGTGAAAACGGTGTAACAAAACGGGGAATATCTCGGTTTTTCAATATCTTGAACCCTGGGCGCGCAATGATGAAAGATACAAAGCCATCGACCGGCAAAAGCGGCCTCAATGCCGAGATTCAGTCCAGAATCGGGCATCAGCTTCGCGCCATGTATGACGATGTCGTGAGGCAGGGTGTCCCGGACCGGTTCGCAGAATTAATTCGAAAGCTCGATGCATCGGGGCCGGAAAATCCACAAATAACCTCTACGGGCGACTTCGATACAAAAAACGACGGGAGGGACTAAATGCCTCTCACAGATTCACTACGCGAGGACATCCTGGCATCGGTACCGAATCTGCGCGCATTCGCGATTTCGCTGAGCGGAAATGGCGACCGTGCCGACGACCTGGTGCAGGAAACCCTGCTCCGCGCGCTCGCCAACATCGATTCGTTTCAGCCGGGGTCGAACCTTCCGGCGTGGCTGTTCACGATCCTGCGCAACCTGTTCCGCTCGGACTACCGCAAGCGGCGGCGCGAGGTCGAGGATTCCGATGGCAGCTATGCGAAAACGTTGAAATCGCAGCCGAACCAGAACGCCCATCTGGAATTCGAGGAATTCCGCGCGGCGCTCGACAAGCTGCCGCAGGATCAGCGCGAAGCCTTGATCCTCGTGGGCGCTTCGGGATTCTCCTACGAGGACGCCGCGAAGATCTGCGGATGCGCTGTCGGCACCATCAAGAGCCGCGTCAACCGCGCGCGATCGAAACTGAGCGCCCTGCTTTACGTCGACGGTACCGAGGATTTTGGCCCGGACGACACCGTCCGGGCCGTGATCGGCAGCGGCCGATAGCCCAAACATCAAGGCCCCACGGCAACAACCGCTCGGGACGGCTGCGATCCCTGCGGCCCACCTCTTTAACCGGCTTGATCGGTAACGGACGTGATAGGCGCGGATATTTGCGTCGTGCGATCTCTCTCAGTCACATCCACGACGGTCTCCATGGGAGCGACGAGTTCATAGACATAGCTCGCCTCGGTGAAATACCGCTTGGAAATGCCGCCCAACGCCTCCGGGGCAACGCGGTCCAGCAGGATGATGCCAAAATCGCTGTCCTCGCGGCGGGTCGCTGCACTGGTATTGAATTCCTCCCACCGAAAACGAAACATCGCCTCGCTGCCCTCGCCCTCAACTGCCCAATGCACGACGATATGCGGATGCTTGCCGACCAGCGACAGTCCCTCGTCGGAATGCGACGCCAGTTCGAAGAACAACAATGAGAGGCTTTGCGCTGCGCGCGCGCTCACGGAGATGTCCGGACCGTTGACCGCGATGCGGTCGGCGTTGGGGATTGCGCGCGCCTCGAACAGTCCCTTGAGTTTCACCCCCTGCCACTGGCTCTCGCTGAGCAGCGAGACCACGTTGGACATGGCATGGATCCGGCCGATCAGCAGTTCGCGGGCGACTTCGATGTCGGAGCCGTGCCGCAGCGTACGCGTGACGATCGATTGAATCACCGCAAGAATGTTTTTGACCCGGTGATTGAGTTCATCGATCACGGCGGTCAACCGCCGCTCGAAGCCGATCCGAACCTGGATTTCGCGGCTCAGCCGCAGGTTGTTATAGGCGACATATCCGAACAGGCCGCAAATGATGCTTGTCAGCGCAAGACCGATCGCGGCCACCACCGCGGCCAGTCTTCGCGCGCGATGGATCGCATTGTTTTTCGGGTAATAGCCGAGCGACCAGTCCCGTCCGCCGAAGGTCTCCGTCCGGAGCACCAGCGGAACGGGATCGCCCGGCTGCCTGAGGCGTGACGTGACATTGCCGCTGTCGTCGGCGATCAATTCCGAGCGTGGATTTCGCGGATCTTTCAGGACAACGGAGAACAGCGACAGCTCGTCGTTTGTCAGCATCAACGACGCGAGTCGATATGAAAAGGTAATAAAGCCTGCCGGCGTCTCGCTTCCCTCCTCGAAAACCGGCGTGGCGATAACCAGCCCGATCGGCCCATCGGGCCGCAGCAGATGGATCGGATCCGATACGACCGACGTTTTCGTCTGCATCGCATGGGCGAACATCGGCCCCAGGATCGGGTCCTGGTCGAGCGAGCGGCCCGGAAATGCGGCCGTTTCCGCGTTTTGCGGCTCAACGTCCATCACCACGTCGATCGGTTTGTCGAGCGAACGCAGATCGCGCGGCTTGTCGTCAAAACTCCGGATTTGCGGATTCGGAAATCCAGCCGACGCCAGCGCGGCATGAGCCTGCGGGAGTTCGCCCGGATGAAGACGTGCAACCCAGCCGGCGACAGCGAAATCGGTCTTGAAGGCATAAATCGAAGTGCGCAACGGATGGAGCATATTGGCTCTCACCGCCGAGGGCGACCGAAACAATCCCGATGCGACCCGCGCCAGCAGTTCTCGCTCGATGAGACGCTCCTGAACCAGGCTGGCATGGACGTCGATCGCGCGTGACAGCGCGATCCTGTCGACTGCCAACTCCTGTTCATACCCACGCCAGGCCGCAATTCCGGAGAGCAAAACTCCGATGACCGCGATAAAGCCGATAACGAAACCCAGCCGAACCACATGCCCACCCGGAAATCATGGAGAATGAAGCCGTTCGCAACTTTGGCCGGCCTTTACTATTTAACAGCCGCGCCCCGCCCTGACGATGTCCCACATCAATCGCGCCGCGCCGGCCTGGTTCCGTCCAGGCCGGCAAAACTCGGAGACGATCGTTAACAGAGTCCGGCCAACCGGCTCTGAGATTCACCATGACGACAGGCCGCTCGGCGCGCATTCGCCGTCGCGCCGAAACGCAAGGCCTAAATCACACCAGCAGTCGCGCACCGTCGTGCCCGACCACCCTCAGCGTTCGCACCGCGCCGGGGGTCTCTTCCGCTATCGCCACAGGCAAAAAATGCTCGGTGCGGCCCTGGGTGGCGCTTTCGATCAACACCTGACGCGTCGCGCCGACCTCCGCGGCAAGCCGCCGCCGCAGCGCGGCTCCGGCGGCGGCACGCAACCGCCCGGCGCGGTCTTTGATGACCTCGCCCGCGACCTGTGGCATCCGCGCCGCCGGCGTCCCCGGACGCCGCGAGTAGGGAAACACATGCAGGAAGGTGAGATCGCAGTCCGCGACAAGGTCGAGCGATCGCGCGAACATGTCATCGGTCTCGGTCGGAAAACCGGCGATGATGTCGGCGCCGAAGACGATGTCCGGCCTCAGCCGCCGGATCTGCGCACAGAAATCGATGGCGTCCCGACGCGAATGCCGCCGCTTCATCCGCTTCAGGATCATGTCGGCGCCGGATTGCAGCGACAGATGCAGATGCGGCATCAGCCGCTCCTCGTTCGCGACTGCATCGAGCAGATCCCCGTCCGCCTCGATCGAATCGATCGACGAGATTCGCAGTCGCCTCATTTCCGGCACATGCCGCAGTATCCGCTTGACCAATCCGCCCAGTCTCGGCGCGCCCGGCAGATCGGCGCCGTAGCTCGTGAGATCGACGCCGGTCAGCACGATCTCGGCATGACCGGCCTCGACGAGCGCGCGCACCTGATCGACAACCGCGCCCATCGGCACCGAGCGCGAATTGCCGCGCCCGAAAGGAATAATGCAGAAGGTGCAGCGATGGTCACAACCGTTCTGCACCTGCACGAAGGCGCGCGGCAGGCCGCCTTGAAAGCCATCGACGAGATGCGGCGCCATCGCGGTCACCGCCATGATGTCGGCGACCGCGATTTTTTCCTCGTTCGCGATCCCGAAATCGGCCACTGCCGCGAATGCGGTCCGCGCGTCGCGCCAGGTGTCACCGCGCATCTTGTCGTCGTTGCCGATCACGCGATCGACCTCGGTCATCTGCGCGAACATCGTCGGCTCGATCTGCGCCGCGCAGCCGGTGACGACGATGCGCGCCGACGGCCGCTCGCGCTTCAGCCGGCGGATCGATTGCCGCGCCTGGGCTACCGCCTCGTTGGTGACGGCGCAACTGTTGATGACGATGACATCATCAAGTCCGGCATCGTCCGCGTTGCGGCGGATGACTTCGGATTCGAAGGCATTGAGCCGGCAGCCGAAGGTGACGACGTCGACAGACATCAGGCCACGGACGCAAACAGCGCCGGATCGAACGTGCCGGCATATTCGAACACCGCCGGACCGGTCATCAGCACATGATCGTCGCGCTCGCGCCACTCGATGGTCAGGTCGCCACCGGGGAGCACCATCTCGACAACGCGGTCGGCGCGCTTGAGCCGCGCCGCCGCCACCGCGGTCGCGCAGGCCGCCGACCCGCAGGCCTTGGTCAGGCCCGCGCCACGCTCCCAGGTCCGCATCACGATGCGATCGCGACCCTCGATATGCGCCAGCGTGATGTTGGCGCGCTCGGGGAAGATCGGATGATTCTCCAGCAGCGGCCCGAAGCGTTCGAGGTCATGGGCGTTCACGTCGTCGACCCAGAAGATCGCGTGCGGATTGCCCATGCTGACTACCGACGGCGAATGCAGCACCGGCGCATCGATCGGCCCGACCTGCAATTCGATATAGCGGGTATCGCGGAATTCCTCGGCCAGCGGAATATCCTGCCAGCCGAACTTCGGCGGTCCCATGTCGACCGTGTAGAGGTCCGGCGCCGGACCCTGCCAGCAATTCAAAAGCCCGGCGCGGGTCTCGAAGGTCAGCGCCGCCTTGCCGGTGGCATTGAACAACTGGCGCGCCACGCAACGCATGCCGTTGCCGCAGGCATTCGCTTCCGAGCCGTCGTTATTGTAGATGCGGACAAAAGCCTCGGTGCCGGGCAGGCGCGGGGGCTGCAGCACCATCAGCTGATCGTAGGGCACGCCGGCCGGCGAGGCGACCGCGCGCGCCTCCTCGGCTGTCACCGTCGCAGGACGGTCACGCAGATCGACCACGACGATCTCGTTGCCGATGCCGTTCATCTTGCTGAATGCGTGGTTTGCAAGCGCGCCCATATCCGGCGTCCAATTTTTCCGACATCCGTCTTCCGCGGCTTTATATGGCGAACGCACGGTGGTTGGCCAGTGCGACCGGCATCCGCGCTCGTTAACACAAATCCGTCTCAGTGCCCCACACCCGCCACGATGCGGCATGACATATCTGTCATGGGACGGATATCAGAGCCGCGTGTTAAGCATCGCATGATTCCGCCCGTAACAGCGGCTAAGGGCCGGGTCTCGCGGACATCGGCCAGCACGATCAGGGAGACCTTCTATAATGAATTGCCCCCGCCTCTTTCGCCGCCTCGCGATCGCGATGATTCCGGCGGTCTTGTCGCTCGGGTTCTCCGCCGTGCTGGCCCAGACGCCGCCCGCGACCCCTCCCGGCGCGACGGCACCCGCAACCCCTGCCGCGCCAACCCCGCCCGGAACGACAACGCCGGCCACACCGACCCCGCCCCCGGCCGAGGTGCAGACGCCGGAGAACCCGACCGCTGAGGCGCCGAAGCCGCCGGTCACCGCGCCGGTGCAGACCGCCGATCCCTTCGGCGAGGAATTCACGCTGACGCCGAAGACTGTCCTGACTTTCAGAAACAACGCCACCTGGGACACCGCATTCGAGACGCTGATCGATTCCTTCAAGTCGCTGACGGCCGTTCTCGACAAGCAGGGCGTCAAGGCCGCCGGCAACATGATGATCGTCTATACCTCGACCGACGACACCGGCTTCTCGTTTCTGGCGGAAGTCCCGGTCGATCAGGAGCTGAAGGACCTGCCCAAGGACATGCGCATGGGCAAATCACCCGAGGGCAAGGCGCTGAAGTTCGTGCATCGCGGCTCCTACGACAACATGGACAACACCTATGAGGCGATCACCAACCACCTTGACGACAAGAAGCTCGAGGCCAAGGATACCTTCATCGAGGAGTACATGACCGATCCGCTGAAGACCGAGGAAGACAATCTGGTCATCAACGTCTATGTGCCGCTGAAATGAGAGCCGTCATGCAGAACCGGATTCTCCTCACGATCGCCGCTGCCGCCATCGCCGCTTTGGCGGCGATGCCGGCGCAAGCCGAAGCGGCGGCGCCGCCAACGGTCTCGGTGACCGGCGAAGCCACGATCTCGGTGCCGCCCGATCTCGCGCGGATCGAAGCGGGCGTCACCACCGACGCCAAGACCGCGCGCGAAGCCTCCGACGCCAACAACGCCGCCATGGGCAAGGTGCTGCTGGCGCTGAAAAGCGCGGGAATTGCCGAGAAGGACTACCAGACCTCGCGACTGTCGCTGCAGCCGCAATATGCCAATCAGAACCGCTCGGGTCCGAACGTCCTTACCGGCTATCGCGCCACCAACCGTGTCACCGTCAAGCTGCGCGACGTCGCCAAGATCGCCGGCGTGATCGACGCGGTGACCGCGGCCGGCGCCAACGACATCGGTGGCATCAATTTCATGGTGTCCAACGCATCGAAGCTGCTCGACGACGCGCGCGCCCAGGCCATCGCCGACGCGCGGCGCAAGGCGGAAATCTATGCCAAGGCGGCGGGTGTCACGCTCGGCGCCCCCTTGAGCATTTCGGAAGAAGGATCACCCGGGCCGGTGATGTACCGCCGGGCCGCCGCGCCGATGGCCGCGGACATCGCCATCGCGCCCGGCGAAGAGACGCTGCGCGTCACGGTCGGCGTCTCCTGGGCGATCAAGGAGGGACCGTGACGCCGTCGTCGCTCCGAAGCGGTCGCGCGGAATACTGGTTCCGTCGGCCATGCGAGCTGAAAACCAGGCAACTGCCGCGCCAATCGGCTTGACTCCGGCGGGCCGACGCCTGTAAATCCGTCCGAATTCTCGAAGAGATGTTCTTTTCGACCCGCCGACCGGCCGCAGGGGCCGGAGGTCAACGTCCGACAGCGCTGTGCGCCCTCGGGCGCAAACGTGTTTTGGAGTTTGGCGCCGGCGAGCGCCAAGATGTCCTCGCGGCCCCCTCTCCCATGGGGCGAGGTAAAAAACCAGGAACGGCTCATGTTCGACAATCTGTCGGAAAGGCTCGGAGGCATTCTCGATCGGCTGACGCGGCGCGGCGCGTTGACGGAAGCCGATGTCGATGCCGCCATGCGCGAGGTGCGCCGGGCGCTGCTCGAGGCCGACGTCTCGCTCGATGTCGTCAGAAGCTTTACCGACAAGGTCCGCGAGCAGGCGATCGGCGCCACCGTCGTCAAATCGGTGACGCCGGGCCAGATGGTGGTGAAGATCGTCCATGACGAACTGATCGCCACGCTCGGCGACGACGGCCAGACCATCGACCTCAATGCGGTGCCGCCGATCACCATCATGATGGTCGGCCTGCAGGGCTCGGGCAAGACCACCACGACAGCAAAGCTGGCGCGGCGGCTGACCGAACGCGACAAACGCAAAGTCCTGATGGCCTCGCTCGACATCTATCGTCCGGCCGCGATGGAGCAGCTCGCGGTGCTCGGCCGCGATCTCGAAATCCAGACGCTGCCGATCGCCGCGGGGCAAAAGCCCGAGCAGATCGCACGCCGCGCGCTGGAAGCCGGCAAGCTCGGCGGTTACGACGTGGTGTTGCTCGACACCGCCGGCCGCACCACGCTCGACGAAGAGATGATGTCCGAGGCGGCGAACATCAAAGCCGTGGCCCAGCCGCATGAAGTGCTGCTGGTCGCGGACTCGCTGACCGGCCAGGACGCCGTCAACCTCGCGCGCTCGTTCGACGAGCGCGTCGGCCTCACCGGCATCGTGCTGACTCGAGTGGACGGAGACGGCCGCGGCGGCGCCGCGCTGTCGATGCGTCAGGTCACCGGCAAGCCGATCAAGCTGATCGGCACCGGCGAAAAGACCGACGCGCTGGAGGATTTCCATCCCTCCCGCATCGCCGGCCGCATCCTCGGCATGGGCGACGTGGTCACGCTGGTCGAAAAGGCCGCCGCCAATATCGATGCCGAAAAAGCCGCGCGCACGACCGAGAAGATGCGCAAGGGCCAGTTCGACCTCAACGACATGCGCGAGCAGTTGTTGCAGATGGCGAACATGGGCGGCGTATCCGGCCTGATGGGCATGATGCCCGGCGTCGCCAAGATGAAGAACCAAATCGCCGCAGCCGGTCTCGACGACAGGATCATCAAACGTCAGGTCGCGGTGATCGATTCGATGACGCGGCAGGAGCGCAAGCATCCCGATATCCTGAAGGCCAGCCGCAAGCGGCGCATCGCTGCCGGCGCCGGCCAGAAGGTCGAGGAGATCAACAAGCTGCTCAAGATGCATCGCAGCATGGCCGACATGATGAAGATGATGGCAACCGGCAAGCGCGGCGCGCTCGCCGGCATCGCGCAGGCCATGGGCTTCGGCGGCGGCATGCCGATGCCCACGCCCGAACAAATGAAAGCGCTGGCGGATAAAATGCCGAAAGGCGCCGACGGCCTGCCGCAAATGCCGAAGGATCTGCCGGCGGGATTGCGCGGCGGTCTGCCCAACCTTCCCGGCCTCACCGGACTTGGCGGCAAGCCGACGCTGCCCGGCCTCGGCTTCCCCAGGAAGAAGAAATGAGAATCCCCCTCTCTACCCGTCATTCCGGGACGCGCGTCTTTGCGCGGGCCCGGAATCCATACTCCCTGTCGTGGTTATGGATTCCGGGCTCGCTCGCAAGCGCTCGCGCCCCGGAATGACGTGAGCAAATCGATCAACCTTTTCAATCGAACCACATCAGGAGAACCTTATGCCCGTCGTGATCCGCCTCGCCCGTGCCGGCACCAAGAAGCGGCCGGTCTATCATCTCGTCGTCGCCGATTCGCGCTATCCGCGCGACGGCCGTTTCATCGAGCGGCTCGGCTACTTCAATCCGCTGATGCCGAAGGACAATGCCGACCGGCTCAAGATCGACCTCGACAAGGTCAAGGCCTGGCTCGCCAAGGGCGCGCAGCCGTCCGACCGCGTGGCGCGTTTCCTGGATGCCGCCGGCGTCAAGAAGCGCACGGCGCGCAACAACCCGGAGAAGGCCGTGCCGCGCAAGGAGCGCAAGGCGCAGGCCGAAGCCGCCGCGAAGGCGTAAGACAAATGCCTTCGTCATTGCGAGCGAAGCGGAGCAATCCAGAGCAAGCGCGCAAGACCGGATTGCTTCGTCGCTCCGCTCCTCACAATGACAGAAGTTGACCAGATGCCGTGCGCGGAGGTACGGCGCGTCTGCGTGGCCCGGATCGGCGCCGCGCATGGCCTGCGCGGCGAGGTGCGGCTGTGGACGTTCACCGAAGATCCGCTGGCCGTAAAGCATTACGGCCCGCTCGCGACCAGGGACGGCGCGCGTCAGTTTGAAGTGACACACGCTCGTCCGACGAAAGACCACCTCATCGCGACATTGAAGGGCGTCACCACGCGCGACGAGGCCGAGCGGCTTAACGGCACCGACCTCTACGTCGCACGCGACAAACTTCCCGCGACAGACGAGGGCGAATTCTACCACGCCGACCTGATCGGCCTCACTGCGGTCGATGCGGCCGGCACGCCGCTCGGAACCGTCGCCGCCATCCACAATTTCGGCGCCGGCGACATCATCGAGATCGCGCCCGCGCACGGTCCGACGCGGATGCTGCCGTTCACCGATGCCGTGGTGCCGACCGTGGACATCGCGGGCGGACGTGTGGTGATCGAGATGCCCGGCGAAATCGAGGGCGAGGAGCCTGATCAGGCATAATCATTTCGTCATTGCGAGGAGCGCAGGGCGACGCATAGCGTCGTCCCGACAGCGACGAAGCAATCCAGCTCTCGCACCAGACTCTTGGATTGCTTCGCTTCGCTCGCAATGACGGCGGTTTGGCTCATGACACCACAGCAAATATCCTGGCGCGCGACCGTCCTGACCCTGTTTCCCGAGATGTTTCCGGGGCCGCTCGGCGCCAGCCTCGCCGGGAGGGCGCTGGCCGCCGGCCTGTGGGCGCTGGACGTCCGCGATATCCGGGATTCCGCCACCGACCGCCACCGCAGCGTCGATGACACCCCGGCCGGCGGCGGCCCGGGCATGGTGCTGCGCGCCGATGTGCTTGCCAAAGCCATCGACGCGGCGGAGGTGTCGCCGGACAGGCCACGCCTGCTGATGAGTCCGCGAGGTCGGCCATTGACCCAGTCACAGATCGTGGAACTGGCCGCGGGGCCAGGGCCGCTGATCGTCTGCGGGCGGTTCGAGGGGGTGGACCAGCGGGCGATCGAGGCCCGCGGGCTCGAGGAAGTGTCCATCGGTGACTATGTGCTGTCCGGGGGCGAAATCGCCGCGATAACGCTGATCGATGCGTGCGTCCGGCTTTTGCCGGGGGTGATGGGCAAGGCGGAATCCAGCGCGGACGAGAGTTTTTCGCACGGACTGCTTGAATACCCCCAATACACCCGCCCGCAGGAGTTCGAAGGCCGCCCGATCCCGGACATCCTTCTCTCCGGCGACCACGCCAAGGTGGCCGCCTGGCGGCGGGCCGAGGCGGAAGCCCTGACCGAGGCGCGCCGTCCGGACCTCTGGACGGCATGGGCCAGGCAAAATCCGCCAAAAAACACGACGGATGGGTGACAACGCTCCGGCTTTGCCGTATATGAGCGCCAAATCCGCGCAGCGAGCGTTTTCAGGCAAAGTGGAATCCGGTTTGCCGTTCGAAAATGCTCTAACCAATTGAGTTGCGCGTATTCTTTTCGCAAAACCGGTATCCACGTTTGCGGAATATGTGCCGCTGGATAAAAGAATTCCGCGCAGCCCCCTCAAACGGCCGGGCGCGCCGCCGATGGAGATTGCAATGAACATCATTCAGCAGCTCGAAAAAGAGCAGTTCGACAAACTGTCGGCGACCAAAACCATTCCGGAGTTCGGCCCCGGCGATACCGTGATCGTCAACGTCAAGGTGGTCGAAGGCGAGCGCACCCGCGTGCAGGCCTATGAAGGCGTCTGCATCGGCCGCTCCGGCGGCGGACTCAACGAGAGCTTCACGGTCCGCAAGATTTCCTACGGCGAGGGCGTCGAGCGCGTGTTTCCGGTGATGTCGCCGATGATCGACTCGATCAAGGTGGTGCGCCGCGGCAAGGTGCGCCGCGCCAAGCTTTATTACCTGCGCAACCTGCGCGGCAAGTCGGCCCGCATTGTCGAGAAAAAGACGGACCGCGCGGCAGCGACGAGCTGAGCGCACCCGGCCCCGCTTCCGAAGCCTTTCGAAAGCGCGGCACCGGCCGCGCTTTTTTGTTGCCGCGCTCGCGCCTATCTATCGCGGATGCAGGGCGCCGCGGCGCGATTGATTGTCGCGGCGGATGCCGCCATGTTAGAAGATGGAATGGTCCCAGATCAGACCAGCATCGGCCGCCTCGTCGCGCGCATCGTGATCGACGACCGCAGCCGTTTGCCCGGACGCTTCTTCGGACGGTTCGCGACCTCGGCGACCTGACGCCGCGTTCCCGTCAGCGATTGTCTCGCGCGCCCACGGCGCGACCCGTTCAAAGAATTCCAATAGGTTCACGTCCATGTCCAAACCGACAACCCTGTACGACAAGATCTGGAACGATCATCTGGTCCACGAGGCCGAGGACGGCACCTGCCTGATCTACATCGATCGCCACCTCGTCCATGAAGTGACCTCGCCTCAGGCGTTCGAGGGTCTGCGCGTGGCCGGCCGCAAGGTTCATGCGCCGGAGAAGACGCTCGCGGTGGTCGATCACAACGTGCCGACGACCGATCGTACAAAACCCAATCCCGATCCGGAGAGCGCCGAGCAGATCGCGACGCTGGCGCGGAACGCCAAGGATTTCGGCATCGAATACTACAACGAGTTCGACAAGCGTCAGGGCATCGTTCACGTCATCGGCCCCGAGCAGGGCTTTACCCTGCCCGGCACCACCATCGTCTGCGGCGACAGCCACACCTCGACCCACGGCGCATTCGGGGCGCTGGCGCACGGCATCGGCACCTCCGAGGTCGAGCATGTGCTTGCGACCCAGACGCTGATCCAGAAGAAGGCGAAGAACATGCGCGCGGTGGTCGACGGCACGCTGCCGGACGGCGT
Source organism: Nitrobacter sp. NHB1 (assembly GCF_036964665.1). Taxonomy (NCBI): domain Bacteria; kingdom Pseudomonadati; phylum Pseudomonadota; class Alphaproteobacteria; order Hyphomicrobiales; family Nitrobacteraceae; genus Nitrobacter; species Candidatus Nitrobacter laanbroekii. Next base: position 2,740,901 of record NZ_JBAMDA010000001.1, on the reverse strand, counting down.
CACCGCCAAGGACATCATTCTCGCCATCATCGGCGAGATCGGCACCGCCGGCGGCACCGGCTTTGTGCTGGAATATGCCGGCGCCGCGATCCGCGCGCTGACCATGGAAGGCCGCATGACGGTCTGCAACATGTCGATCGAGGGCGGCGCGCGCGCCGGCCTGGTCGCGCCGGACGAGAAGGCCTACGAGTTCCTGAAAGGACGCCCGAAAGCGCCGAAGGGCGCCGACTGGGATGCGGCGATGCGCTACTGGGAGAAACTGCGCAGCGACGACGGCGCGCACTTCGATCACGAGATCCGGCTCGACGCCGCCAAGCTGCCGCCGATCGTGACCTGGGGCACCAGTCCTGAAGACGTCATTTCGGTGACCGGCAAGGTGCCCAATCCCGCCGACATCGCCGACGAAGCGAAGCGGCTCTCCAAGGAGCGCGCGCTGCACTACATGGGCCTGACTGCGGGCACCAGGATCACCGACATCACGCTCGACCGCGTCTTCATCGGCTCCTGCACCAACGGCCGCATCGAGGATCTGCGCGCGGCGGCGAAGATCGCGGACGGCAGAACGGTGAACGGCAACGTCAATGCCATGGTCGTGCCGGGCTCAGGGCTCGTGAAGGAGCAGGCGGAAGCCGAAGGCCTCGACAAGATCTTCATCAAGGCCGGTTTCGAGTGGCGCGAGCCGGGCTGCTCGATGTGCCTTGCGATGAATCCCGACAAGCTGAAGCCGGAAGAGCGCTGCGCCTCGACCTCCAACCGCAACTTCGAAGGCCGGCAAGGTTTCAAGGGCCGCACGCATCTGGTGTCGCCCGCGATGGCGGCGGCGGCCGCGATCGCGGGTCACTTCGTCGACGTCCGCGAGTGGCATTGAGAACCTTCGCCAAATGGACTCATGCCCGGCACTCGGGTTCCGCGACCTTAAATTTCTCGGGCGCAAGAGTGACATGCCGCTGCCAGTCGTGCTGCGCGACGGCCTTGCACCCAGCGCCGCAATGAAGCAAACCATCAGAACTTTAGAGCGAGTCGAGTCGCTTTCTGCCGCACGAAATTTTTGCGATGCCCGAAAAATCCGCGCGCATTGCCCGGCAAAAGCAGGGCGTTGCGATCAGGCCGCTGCTATCCGGTCAGCCGATCGAAAAAAACATCAACGAGGATGCGATGGCGAATCCGGCCTGCCTCGACTGGTGGGTTGCCTTCGCCGGAAAATTCCGTCAGTCGTAATGATGTCATGAAAAAAGCCACGACCAAAACCCCTGCCCGCAAGGCAGTAAAAACGTCGCGTCCATCCGCGAAGGCATCGGCAAAGGCGGCCACAAGGACGCTTCCCAAGACGCCTGCAAAGCCGGCGTCCGCAAAGGGCAAAGTCGCGAAGCCGGCGGCGGTCATGAAGAGCAGCAGCAACACCGTATCGTGCGCGACTGAAATGCCGATCGCGACCGCGCCGCGCAAAGCTCTCACCTTGCCGCCGAAGCCGGCTCCCGCCGTCACCGCGCCGATTATTCCGGCGCCCACAGTCGTGCCGACGCCTGCCGCGGCGACGACCAAACCGGTATCCAGTCCTGCGCCGCGCGCCGACGTGCCGCCCGCAACCGGCTTTACGCTGCTGGTCGACGGGCATTTCAAGAACCAGTTCGAGACGCTGGCCCAGGCAAAGCAGGCCGCCACGGAATTGAAGTCGCGTTTCCCGATCCTTCGGATCGCGGTCTATGACGCTGAGAACAAGGCACGGCTGCCGGTCTGATCGGCATCACGGCGTCGGCGCGCAACGGTCGTGGCGCGCTAAGCGGCCGCGCATCGAGTAGCCATCACTCACCAGGACGGATCGAGGCCGTAACCGAAGCCGAACGGAAAGAACGGCGCCGGTCCCTGCGGCACGTAGTAAGACGGCCGCTCATAGTAGGGCTGATAAGGACCACGGACATAGACGCGGGGACGATGGTGCCGATGGCGATGTCTCCGATGCACGCGATGGGCGCGCCGCGCCGCACCGACGTCAGTCAGCGCCATGGACCGCGTGGCGACAGCGTCGGAGCGCGAGCCCGCCTCCGCGCCTTCGATGGATGTTGCGCCGGACAACGCCACGATTGCCGCCGCAAGGCCGACGCCGAGATATGTTTTCATGGCAATTTCCGCGATCAAACGATCCTGCTGATTATGTCGGTCGATTATATCGGCGCGGTTGTCAAAAAAACAGGCCCGCGATGCGGGCCTGCTCGACTATGGGCGGGGCTCGCTTTGGCCAACCACCCGGATCGGATCAACGCTAGTGGCGATGACGGTTATGGCGATGATGACCCTGGTGACGATGCCCATGGTGATGATGCCCATAGTGATGATGATGGCGATAAGGCCGCCAGTGCTGATGATGGTGATGATGGCGAGGCCGCCAGTGGCGATGGTGGTGATGCCCCCACTGCACGTTGGTCGTCAGCTTGCCGGCGTCGCTCTGCGCGGTGGTGGCGATGCCCGGACCGACCGGCGTTGCCGCTTGCGCCTGCTGCGCGGGAGCCGCGACAACCAGGAGCGCACCGAGGGCGGCAAATCCCAGAATTTTCTTCAAAAGCATGTGGACCTCCATGGAATACAACACGTAACAGCGAACCGCAGCAGATGGTTCCATCGCCGCCGCGATGCGAGCGACGAAGCTAGAAGCGCAGATGTGAATGCGACGTGAATGCACCTGCCGCGATCATGAGCGGCGACGATGCGCCGCACGCTTACACTGAACCGTTGAAAACCGATACATGGAGGACGGGCCGAACGACGCCCCGCGCGGTGCCGTCAGCCGTGGCGCCAGTAACAGTTCATCCGCGGAACGATCACCGTGCCGCTCGGCCGGAATTCCTGCACATAATGCGCGGTGCAATCGCGTACGGCGTCGGGACCGGGATTATAGCTCGGATAGACCCCGCGTTCGTCCTCGCGGTAGATGCGCACGCGCGGCCGCCGCTTGCGCGCCTGCGCCGAGACATCGGTTGTTACGGCGCGTTCAGTGTTCAGCGCTGTTTGCGCCTCCGCGCGGTCCTCAAACAGAATCGTACCCGGCAGCAGAAGCAGAAGCACTGCCGCGCCCATCGCCAGCCTCACCGCTGTCATCCTGAGGTCCATCACAGCGCCCCGGTTTTCGTGTTCGTAGCCGACGGTCTCCGATTGCCGCGCCCGCGTCAACCGTGACATCGCCCGGATCTTAAAAGCCCGGATCTTAAAAAACGGTGCCCCCGCGGCAAAACACGGTTAAACAGGCGCCATGTGGACGTCCGTCAAAGCCCCCTCGCTGGCTGACATGGAGGCCATGGCGCACGAGGCGTTCGCGCGCCTGCCCGAGCATTTCCGGCGTCTGTGCGCGGGTCTCATCATCCGCGTCGAGGATTTCCCGACCGACGAGGTGCTGGACGAGATGAAGGCCGACAGCGAATACGACCTGCTGGGACTGTTCCAGGGCACGGGCCTGCCGTTCCAGAGCTACGATGACGTTGCCAGGCTGCCCAATCTGATCTGGCTCTACCGCCGTCCCATCATCGACTACTGGGCCGAGCATGACGAAACGCTCGGCCGCATCATCACCCATGTGTTGATCCACGAAATCGGCCACCACTTCGGGCTGTCCGATGCCGACATGGAGGCGATCGAGGCGCAGGCGGCAGGATAGGCCCCTTGGATCGAGGCCGGGATCGGGATAGAACGGCCGCTCACGAGGACTCCGGTCATGGACAAGTTCACAACGCTGGAAGGCGTCGCGGCGCCGCTGAAGATCATCAATGTCGACACCGACATGATCATTCCGAAGCAGTATCTGAAGACCATCAAGCGCACCGGCCTTGGCAAGGGGCTTTTCTCGGAGCAGCGCTACAGGGACGACGGCTCGGAGAATCCGGACTTCGTTCTCAATAAGCCGGCCTATCGCAACGCCAAGGTTCTTGTCGCCGGCGACAATTTCGGCTGTGGCTCGTCGCGCGAGCACGCGCCGTGGGCGCTGCTCGACTTCGGCATCCGCTGCGTGATCTCCACCTCGTTCGGTGACATCTTCTACAACAACTGCTTCAAGAACGGCATCCTGCCGATCCGCGTGACGCAAGCCGACCTCGACAAGCTGTTCGACGACGCCGAGCGCGGCGCCAACGCAACGCTGACCATCGATCTCGCCAATCAGGAAATCCGCGGCCCCGACGGCGGCAAAGCGACATTCGAGATCGACGCGTTCCGCAAGCACTGCCTGCTAAACGGCCTCGACGACATCGGACTGACGATGGAAAAGAAGGCGGCGATCGACAGCTACGAGGACAAGGCGAGGCGCGAGCGCGCCTGGGCCTGACGGCTTCCGCCGGCAACGAGAGCCGGTCACCGGCTCCGCAACGTCGTCTCGCTTCGAATCGAATCAGAAGCGAGGAATGTCCGTCCGGCCCTTCGCTCGAAAACGCTACCGGTCAGGCGGCTTTCTGTTTGGCCTGGATCAGCTTGCGGTTGATCAGGCACTCGGCGATCTGGATCGCATTCAGCGCCGCGCCCTTGCGCAGGTTGTCGGACACCACCCACATCGACAGCCCGTTCTCCACCGTCGCATCCTCGCGAATGCGGCTGATGTAGGTGGCGTCCTCGCCCGCCGATTCGTACGGCGTGACGTAGCCGCCCGGCTCGTGCTTGTCGATCACGAGACACCCCGGCGCGTTGCGCAGGATGCCGCGCGCCTCGTCGGGCGTGATCGGCTTCTCGAACTCGATGGTGACGGCTTCCGAATGGCCGATGAACACCGGCACACGCACACAGGTGGCGGTCAGCCTGATTTTGGGATCAAGAATCTTCTTGGTCTCCATCATCATCTTCCATTCTTCCTTGGTGTAGCCGTCCTCCATGAACACGTCGATCTCGGGGATGACGTTGAAGGCGATACGCTTCGGGAATTTCTTGTTCACGAGTTCGCTCGCGGTGTAGACCGCCTTGGTCTGCGCGAACAATTCGTCCATGGCGTCCTTGCCGGCGCCTGAAACGGACTGATAGGTCGCGACCACGACGCGCCTGATGACGGCCTTGTCATGCAGCGGCTTCAGCGCCACCACAAGCTGCGCGGTCGAGCAGTTCGGATTGGCGATGATGTGCTTTTTGGTGAAACCAGCGACCGCGTCCGCGTTGACCTCGGGCACGACCAGCGGCACGTCCGGATCCATCCGCCATGTCGACGAGTTGTCGATCACGACCGCGCCGGCCGCCGCGATCCTCGGCGACCATTCCTTCGACACGGCGCCGCCGGCCGACATCAGGCAAATGTCGGTGTCGCCAAAATCGTAATTCTCCAGCGCTTTGACTTTCAGGGTTTTGTCGCCATAAGAGACTTCGGTGCCGACGCTGCGGCGCGAGGCCAGCGCCACCACCTCGTCCGCGGGGAATTTCCGCTCGTCCAGGATGTTGAGCATTTCACGCCCGACATTGCCGGTCGCTCCGACCAGCGCGACTTTGTAACCCATCGTTCACTCTCCGAAGAAAAATGCCTCCCTTATCGCCCGCGCGCAAAACAAGGGAAGACGGTGCGCTTCTATGCGAGAAACGCCCTCAAGACAACGTCGGACCCTGGTTCCGACGTGACCGATTCGGCCGGTGCAGCCTGCCGAAATCCATTCGGTCATGCGCGGCTTCGCCGACATAGGTGCAAGGGTCATCAGGGGAGCTGCTCCGGCACATCATGTGGGTTATATAGGCGCATGTCTGCGCGCGCCGTGATGGAGGTAGATAGTTAATTAAAACCAGAGACTTATAACCGTATCGACCCGACCGGGCGAGCGGTCCACCCCCTAACCGCGGCATGGTCTTAATTCCCGTTTTCGCCGAACCTTCCGGACCCCTCGCGTTGGATTCGAAGAAACATTTCGTCGTCACCGGCATTATTCTCGCAAGGTGTGGCCCAATTGGGCTTGTGGCGCCCGCCCGCCGGACGGTAAAAAGGTTGTCACTCGGATCTATGAGGACGCGATGACTTTGAAATTCCCCGCCGCGACCCGGGCTGCGAAAAGCCTCGCGCTGTTGCTTGCGGCGGCTGCCTTCGTTGCGGTCGGCTTCAGCGCCACCGACGCGAGCGCGGCCAAGCGCAAGCACTATGACCGCAGCGGCGCTTATGGCCCGACCGGACCCAACGTGTCGTACCAGTCCGGCCCACGCACCCGCGTCTACATCTCCAAACGCTCCTGGCTGGATGCCGGCACCGAAGTGCTGCCCGGCGAGCGCAAGTTCACCGACTACGCTTTTCCGCCGGCTCTCGGCTATCCCTCGTTCGCCCGCGAAAACCTGAACCGGCCGATCGACAGGCAACCGCTCAGTGCGCCGGCCGATCTCGGCGGATATCCGACCGAATTTCCGCTGTACTGATCGTTCTGCCCCGCGCGCGCTCGTAAACGGCAGCAACATGAAAAATGCCCGGGACAGCCGGGCATTTTTATTGAAGGCTTTCGACGGGTCGTCCCCGCGAACGCGGGGACCCATAACCCCCGCCACTTCGGCCTAATCGAGACTCCTCGACGTATGGGTCTCTGCCTGCGGGGGGGGTGGCACTCAGGCGTATAGCGCTTGAAGCTCCTTCACGATCGCCTCACCCATCTGCGATGTGCTGACGACGGTCGAGCCATCGGACTTCAGATCGGCCGTGCGCAGGCTTTTCGCGAGCACCGCCGCGATCGCGGCGTCGAGCTTGTCCGCGAGATCCCCCATATCGAAGGAATAACGCAGCGCCATCCCGAACGAGGCCATCATCGCGATCGGATTGGCCGCCCCTTGCCCGGCGATATCGGGCGCCGAGCCATGCACCGGCTCATAAAGCGCGCGACGCTTTCCGGTTTGCGGATCGATGTCGCCGAGCGACGCCGACGGCAGCATCCCGAGCGAGCCGGTCAGCATCGCCGCGATGTCCGAGAGCATATCGCCGAACAGGTTGTCGGTGACAATCACGTCGAACTGCTTGGGGCGACGCACAAGCTGCATCCCGCCGGAATCGGCGAGCTGGTGATCGAGCGCGACGTCCTTGTATTCGCGCTGGTGAACCTGCGTCACCACCTCGTGCCAGAGCACGCCGGACTTCATGACGTTGCGCTTTTCCATCGAGGTCAGCTTGTTGCGGCGCTTGCGGGCGAGATCGAAGGCCACGCGCGCGATGCGCTCAATTTCATAGGTGTCGTAGACCTGAGTGTCGATGGCGCGCTTCTGGCCGTTGCCGAGGTCGGTGATGGCTTTCGGCTCGCCGAAATAGACGCCGCCGGTGAGTTCGCGCACGATCATGATGTCGAGGCCCTCCACGAGGTCCCGCTTGAGACTGGAGGATTCCGCAAGCGCCGGATAGCAGATCGCCGGGCGTAGGTTGGCGTAGAGCCCAAGGTCCTTGCGCAGCCGCAACAAGCCAGCCTCGGGCCGCACCTCGTAGGGCACCGGGTCCCACTTCGGGCCGCCCACCGCACCGAACAGCACGGCGTCGGCGGCGAGCGCCTTGGCCATAGTGGCGTCGGTGATGCTGACCTTGTCGGCGTCATAGGACGCGCCGCCCACCAAGCCTTCCTCGGTCTCGAACGTGGCGATACCCTGCGCATCCAGCCAGCCGATCAGCCGCTTCACCTCCGCCATCACCTCGGGGCCGATGCCGTCGCCGGGCAGGAGAAGCAGCTTGTAGATCGCCATGACAAGTCCTCGGAATGTCGTCATCGCGGACGCCGAGCGCAGCAAGGCAATCCGGAATCCAAAGTCAGACACTAAAGGTGGATTCCGGGTTCGCGCCTTCGGCACGCCCCGGAATGACGGAAATGCCGATTGCTAGGACGGCGTCGCGCCGTTGGCAAGACGCCTTTGCGCTAATTGCCCCGCCGTCGAAAGCTGCCACAATGCGCGCTACCGGAGGTTTCTGTGAACGCACCAGAGCGACCAACCGCGCCCGCCAACCCCGCGCGGCTGATTCTGATCCTCTCGCTTACGGCCACCGTCGGCCTTGGCCTCGGCCGCTTCGCCTACTCGCTGGTGCTGCCGGACATGCGCGACAGTCTCGGCTGGTCCTATTCGTCGGCCGGCTTCATGAATACGATCAACGCCGCCGGTTATCTCGCCGGCGCGCTGATCGCGTCCTCGGTCGCGAAGCGCTTCGGGCCGACCGCAAGCACACGCTGGTCGACGGCGGCTGCCGCCGTTTCGCTGGCGCTCTGCGCGCTGACGGGCAACTTCATCGTTCTCAGCTTCGCCCGATTGATCGTCGGAATCGCCGCGGCGATCGGATTCGTTGCCGGCGGAACACTGGCGACAACGATCGCGCAAGCGCAGCCGGCGCGATCGAATTTCCTGATGAGCCTGTTCTACGTCGGTCCCGGCATCGGCATTCTCTCGTCCGGACTCATCGCGCCATTCGTGCTGCAATATTTCGGCCCGGGATCGTGGTGGATCGTGTGGTGGACGATGACCGGACTCGCCATCATGATGACAGTGCCGATGTTCGTCGCGCGCTTCGATATCGCCGCGAGCGGCCCGCAGACGGCGCAGGGACGCTTCGCGATTCGCCCTGTCATCATCTTCCTCGCCGCCTACTTCCTGTTCGGTGCGGGCTATATCGCCTACATGACGTTCATGATCGCCTATGTCCGCGACGGCGGCGGCGGCGCACTGGCGCAAAGCGCGTTCTGGAGCCTGATCGGACTGAGCGCGCTGGCGACGCCCTGGATCTGGCGGCGCACGCTCGGCCTCGACCGCGGCGGCCTCAGCATGACCATCGTCCTCGGTGTCAATGCCATTGGAGCCGCGATACCGCTGCTGGGCCATACGCCGCTTTTGCTTGAATTATCGGCGCTGGTGTTCGGCGTGGCGTTTTTCGCGGTGGTGACCTCGACCACGGCGTTCGTGCGCTTCAACTATCCGCTCGCGACATGGCCGACCGCGATCGCGGCTATGACAATTTCGTTCGGCATCGGTCAGACGCTGGGGCCGGTCGTGGTCGGCGCGATCACCGACGCCATGGGCAGCCTGTCCTATGCGCTCAACGTCTCGGCGGCGATGCTGGCGGTCGGTGCGATCCTCTCCGCCTTCCAGCGCCCGCTTCCGCGTCCCGCGCCGTCCTGACGGGGCGCTACTCGATGACGCCGCAGGCGATGCGGCCGCCGGCATCGCCGGTCGGATCGGTTTTGTAGTCGTCCGCCGCCGCGTGGATGACGATGGCTGTGCCACCTGGCTTCAGGACCGAATTCGGTTTGTCCTTGTCGAGCGTGATGGCGGTATTGACCACCTCAAGCTTCAATTCGCCCGAGGCGGGCACGACAAGGTTTGGCATGTCTCCGGCGTGATGACCATCGGCCGCCATCATGCCGTGCTTCTTGTTGCCGGGATTGAAGTGGCCCCCCGCCGAAGTGAACGGCGGCTCGCATTTGCCGACCGCGTGAATGTGGAATGCGTGCTCGCCGGGCGGCAGGCCCTTCAGGGCCGCTTTCAGCAGAACCCCGTCATCGACCTGCGTCAATTCGACACTGCCGACGTCGGCGCCCTGGGCGTTTTTCAGCAGAGCCTTGGCGGAATTGGCCGACGCCGCAGTCACGGTCAGGACAAGGAGCGTCGCCGCCGTCAAAAGGATGCGGGCTATCATGAAAACCTCCGGCTTAGGGAAATCAGGGCTTCGGCCATAATGGGCGTCGACGGCGCCCGCTTATAACAGCCGGGGACAACAGCGGCCAGTCATCTCAGAGGCCGCTGAAGGAATTGTAACCCTGGTCTTCCCAGTAGCCGCCCTTGTAGTCGTTGGTGACTTCCATCGAGAGCACGTATTTCGGATTCTTGAAGCCGAGCTTGGTCGGGACCCTGATCTTCATTGGGTAGCCGTACTTGCGCGGCAGGATTTTCCCGTCGAACTTGAATGTCATCTGGGTCTGCGGATGCAGGGCGGTCGCCATGTCCAGCGGACTGTTGTAGCCGTCGACATCGGCGCACTGGAACCAGCAATATTTCGCGCTTGTATCGGCGCCGATCAATTTGAGGAAATCGCGCAGCGGCGTCCCGCTCCAGCTTCCGATCGCGCTCCAGCCCTCGACGCAGACGTGCCGCGTGATTTGCGTGACCTCCGGCAGCTTGTAAAGTTCGTCAAGCGTCCATGATTTCTTGTTGTCGACGAGACCCCGCACCTCGAATTCGTAGTCCTCGCCGTCGACGTCGGGCGCCTTGTCCTCGGTATAGTAGCCATTGAACGGAAACGGCCGCGTGATGTCGGCTTCCGTATAGGTCGGCGCCAGCGTGTTCGGATTGAAGATCGCGGCCTGCACCTTGTCGTTGAACTTCGAAATCTGCACCAGAAGGTTTTCCGCTGAGAAACCGTCGGACACGTCGCATCCCGTCAGCAACGTCAACGCGCCGAGGCTGGCGCCGCCGGCGATGAAACGGCGGCGGGCCGGATCGGGCAGCAATTTCGCAGCGTCCCTGACCAGCAGCTTCTTGTCGACGCCCGGAATCAGAAGTGAACGGAGACGGCGCATGGCAGCCTTTCCTACCGACCTATAATCATCGCGCGCAGGCTTCTCGGCACCAGCAGCGCGAGCGTGACATGCACGACGAGAAATGCGACGATCAGCGCCATGCAGGTGAAATGCACATAGCGGGCGACGTCGTAACCGCCGAACACCGCTGTCAGCCACTGAAACTGGACCGGCTTCCAGATCGAGAGGCCCGACAGCACGACCACGATCCCGGCGACGATAACGAGCGCGTACAAAAGCTTCTGCACCTGGTTGTATCGCGACAGATCGTGATGCGAGAGCTTGCCGGTCAGCGCCGCCCTCGTATCGGCCGCAATGCCCGACGGCGTGATCGGCAACAGCTTACGGCGGAAGCGTCCGGTGGCGAGGCCAAGCACAAGATAGACGAGACCGTTGACCATCAGCAGCCACATCGCCGCGAAATGCCACAGCAGCCCGCCGGCGAGCCAGCCGCCGAGCGTAATCGAACGCGAGAAGGTGAAGTCGAACAGCGGCGAGGCATTGTAGATCTGCCAACCCGACATGATCATCATGATCATCGCCACGGCATTGATCCAGTGGACGACGCGGACCCACGCCGGCTGGATCGCCCTCGCAGGTCGGGATGCAAAGCGCCCATCGCCGGCTGAAATGCTCGTCATGACCAGGTCCACATATTTCGCCCGCCAGCGACGGGCGAGGAAAGCCTTGCGGATATTCTACGACAGAACTCGCAATTTGTTATCGCATTCCCCGCATGTCACCCCGAACTAGCGCAACATCTCCTTCACAAAAAAGCGAGCCGGATCGCCCTGTCCCGCCCGCGCCCGGCGCACCGTTCGGCGGCTTTCCCGAAATATCGCCGGCTTTTGCGCAACGACTGTCTTCGTTGCCTCGTAAAGCTGGTCCTTGCTATTCAACACCTGTCGGCCAATCAGCCGTCCGCGCCGAGACGATGCATGAATGCCAGCGGGAACTCCATCATGAACGCCAACCTGTTTTCACGCCTGTTCGACGATCTCAACGACGCAGGCCGGCTCGCGATCGAAACGCTGGACGGCCGACGCATCACCTATGGCGACCTGATCGCGTTCTCGGGACGGCTGGCGAACGTGCTGGTGGCGCATGGCGTCAAACCGGGCGACCGCGTTGCGGTACAGGTCGAAAAGTCGGTGCCGAACCTCGCGCTCTATCTCGCGGCGGTGCGCGCCGGCGCGGTCTACCTGCCGCTCAATACAGCCTATACCCTCAACGAACTCGACTATTTCATCACCGACGCCGAGCCGGCGTTCGTGGTCTGCGACCCATCCAAGGCGGATGGCATCAAGGCGATCGCGGCGAAGGTCGGCGCGAAGGTCGAAACGCTCGGCGCCGACGGCAAGGGATCGCTGACGGAGGCGGCGATGACGGCGAAGCCGGAGTTCACAACCGTCGCGCGCGCCGACGACGACCTTGCGGCTATCCTCTACACCTCGGGAACGACCGGCCGATCCAAAGGCGCGATGCTGACCCACGACAATCTGGCGTCGAACGCCTGCAGCCTCGTCGATTGCTGGCGCTTCACCGACAAGGACGTGCTGATCCACGCGCTGCCGATCTATCACACCCATGGACTGTTCGTGGCGTGCAACGTCACGCTGCTCGCGCGCGCCTCGATGATTTTCCTGCCGAAGTTCGATCCCGACCTCGTCATCGGGCTGATGGCGCGCGCCACCGTGCTGATGGGCGTGCCGACCTTCTATACCCGCCTGCTGCAAAATCCGGCGCTGACGAAGGAATCGACCCGCCACATGCGGCTGTTCATTTCGGGATCGGCGCCGCTGCTCGCCGACACCCACCGCGAGTGGTCGGCCCGCACCGGCCATGCCGTGCTCGAACGCTACGGCATGACGGAGACCGGCATGAACACCACGAACCCCTATGACGGTGAGCGCGTTCCCGGCGCCGTCGGCCGCGCGCTTCCCGGCGTCTCCGTTCGCATCACCGATCCGGAAACCAGCCAGGAACTGCCGCGCGAGAGCATCGGCATGATCGAGGTCAAGGGTCCGAACGTGTTCAAAGGCTACTGGCGGATGCCGGAGAAGACCAGGGCTGAATTCCGCGCCGACGGCTTCTTCATCACCGGCGACATCGGAAAGATCGACGGCAAGGATTACGTGCACATTCTCGGCCGCGGCAAGGACCTCGTGATCTCGGGCGGTTTCAATGTCTACCCGAAAGAAATCGAAAGCGAGATCGATGCCCTGCCGGGCGTGATCGAGACCGCGGTGATCGGCGTGCCCCATGCCGATTTTGGCGAGGGCGTCACCGCGGTCGTGGTCTGCAGCAAGGACGCCGATATCAGCGAGGCCAAGGTACTCGGCGCGCTCGATGACCGGCTGGCGAAATTCAAGGTGCCGAAGCGCGTGATTTTCGTCGACGAGCTGCCACGCAACGCCATGGGCAAGGTGCAGAAGAATATTCTGCGCGACACCTATGCCGGTCTCTACGAGGGAAGCTAGGCTATTGCGAGCCGTGCGAGCTATGAATCACGCTTCAGACATACCGCCTCCCGGCGCGTTATGTTAAGGAAGCGTCAACGCCGTAGTCCTGAACGGCCATTCTCAAAGAGCGATTTGAACGTTGCGCCGACTGTTTCGAATCCATAGATATATGCATAGAATTTGCTTGTCGCGGATTTCAACCGGGCTGGCGCCGCGCGCCCGCAACCAGCGAAGGCATCGATGACTGTCAGAATCGAACGTCCGCTTTCGCCACACCTACAGATTTACCGCTGGACCCTGACGATGGCGCTGTCCGTCGTCCATCGCGCGACCGGCATGGCACTCTATTTCGGGACGCTGCTGCTGGTCTGGTGGTTGATTGCGGTGTCGTCCGGGCCGGGCGCCTACGCCGCGGTCCAGTCGTTCACCGCGAGCTGGATCGGCCGGCTGATCGCATTCGGATACACATGGGCGCTGATGCACCACATGCTGAGCGGCGTTCGCCACCTCGTCTGGGACCTCGGTTACGGATTCAAGCCGGCGGAGCGTGAATGGCTCACCCGGGCAGCGCTGATCGGCGGCATTTTGCTCACGGTGCTGCTGTGGATCGTCGCCTATGCGATCGGAGGCGGACGATGACCATGGAGCCGCTATCCGGCCCGAAGCCGATGCGGACACCGCTGTCGCGGGTTCGCAACCTCGGCGCCGCCCATTCCGGAACCAAGGACTTTTGGCGGCAGCGTGTGACCGCGGTCGCCATGATCCTGCTGATCGTCCCGATGATCGTGGTCATGATGATCCTGCTCGGCCGCAACCAGGCCGGGGCGGCGCAGATTCTCGGCTCGCCGCTGATCGCCATCGTCATGCTGCTGTTCGTCGTCGCCAGCATCTGGCATATGAAGATCGGCATGCAGGTGATCATCGAGGACTACGTGCACGACGAGAAGACGAAACTGGCGTCGATCATGGCGAACAACTTCTTCTCCGCCACGCTGGCGCTGGCCGCCGCTTACGCCATCTTCAAACTGTCATCCGGAGTTTAGTTCATGGCCGTAAACGGCAGCGCGGCGGCGGCCGCCAACGGCAAGGCCTATCCCATCGAAGACCATACTTACGACGTCGTTGTCGTCGGCGCCGGCGGGGCCGGCCTGCGGGCCGTTGTGGGTTGCGGCGAGGCCGGCCTGCGCACCGCTTGCATCACCAAGGTCTTTCCGACGCGGTCCCATACCGTCGCCGCGCAAGGCGGCATCTCCGCCTCGCTCGGCAACATGCACAAGGACGACTGGCGTTGGCACATGTACGATACCGTCAAGGGATCGGACTGGCTCGGCGATCAGGATTGCATCGAGTACATGGTGCGTAACGCACCGGAGGCGGTCTACGAACTCGAGCACTGGGGCGTGCCGTTCTCGCGCACCGAGGAGGGCAAGATCTACCAGCGCCCGTTCGGAGGCATGACCATCGATTATGGCAAGAGCCAGGCCCAGCGCACCTGCGCCGCCGCCGACCGCACCGGCCACGCCATGCTGCACACGATGTACGGCCAGGCGCTGCGCCACGCCGCCGAGTTCTTCATCGAGTTCTTTGCCATCGACCTCATTATGGACGATCAGGGCGTCTGCCGCGGCGTGATCGCGCTGAAACTCGATGACGGCACGCTGCACCGCTTCCGCGCCCAGACCACCATTCTCGCAACCGGCGGCTACGGACGCGCCTACGCCTCCTGCACCTCGGCGCATATCTGCACCGGCGACGGAGGCGGCATGGCGTTGCGCGCCGGCCTGCCGCTACAGGACATGGAGTTCGTCCAGTTCCACCCGACCGGCATCTACGGTTCGGGCTGCCTCGTCACCGAGGGCGCGCGCGGTGAAGGCGGCTACCTCGTCAACGCCGAGGGCGAGCGCTTCATGGAGCGCTACGCGCCCTCCGCCAAGGACCTCGCTTCGCGCGACGTCGTCTCACGCGCGATGACGATCGAAATTCGCGAAGGCCGCGGCGTCGGCAAGAAGAAAGACCACATCTTCCTGCACCTCGACCATCTCGACCCGAAAGTGCTGCACGAGCGGCTGCCCGGTATTTCGGAGTCGGTTAAGATCTTCGCCGGCGTCGACGTGACCCGCGAGCCGATCCCAATCCTGCCGACCGTGCACTACAACATGGGCGGCATCCCCACCAACTACCACGGCGAAGTCGTCACCAAAAAGACCGGCGATGACAATGCGGTCGTGCCGGGCCTGATGGCCGTGGGCGAAGCCGCCTGCGTCTCCGTGCACGGAGCCAACCGCCTCGGCTCCAACTCGCTGATCGACCTCGTGGTGTTCGGCCGCGCCGCCGCCCTGCACTGCGCCGAAAAGCTCGCCGCCAACGCCAGGCAGCCCGATCTCCCCGCCAACTCCAGCGAGATGGCGCTCAGTCGCCTCGACCGGTTTCGCTATGCCTCCGGCGGCACGCCGACCGCCAGGCTGCGCGAGAGCATGCAGCGCGTGATGCAGGCCAACTGCGCGGTTTTCCGCACCAGCGACATCCTGACCGAGGGTCAGAAACTGATCCACAAAGTCCATGACGGGATTGCCGACGTCGCCGTGTTCGATCGCTCGCTGGTGTGGAACACGGACCTGATGGAGACGATGGAATACGACAACCTCATCTCCCAGGCGGTGGTGACGATGGATTCCGCCGCCAACCGCACCGAAAGCCGCGGCGCCCATGCGCGCGAGGACTATCCCGATCGCGACGATCGGAACTGGATGAAGCATTCGCTGGCGCGGCTGAGCGATCGCGGTGTCACCACGATCGACTACCGCCCGGTGCACGACTACACGATGACCAACGACGTTCAGTCCATTCCGCCGAAGGCGCGGGTGTATTGAACTGAAACGAAGCATCATGCGCTGGCTTGACCCGCGCATCCATCAAAGGCAGACCGATGGCTAAATTCGCGCTTCCGAGAAATTCAAAGGTCACCGGCGGCAAGACCTGGCCGAAGCCGGAAGGCGCGACCGAAACGCGCGAATTCAAGGTCTATCGCTGGAACCCCGACGACGACGAGAATCCCAGCGTCGACACCTATTATGTCGATGTCAACGAGTGCGGCCCGAGGGTGCTCGACGGTCTGATCTGGATCAAAGACCACATCGACCCGACGCTGACCTTCCGCCGTTCCTGCCGCGAAGGCGTGTGCGGCTCCTGCGCCATGAACATCGACGGCCAGAATACGCTGGCCTGCACCACGTCGATGCACGACCTGGCCAACGGCACGGTGAAGATCAACCCACTACCGCACCAGCCTGTCGTGAAGGACCTCGTTCCCGACCTGACAAATTTTTACGCGCAATACGCCTCGATCGAGCCGTGGCTGAAGACCACCACGCCGACACCGCAGAAGGAATGGCGGCAGAGCCACGAGGACCGCGAAAAGCTCGACGGCCTCTACGAGTGCATCCTGTGCGCCTGCTGCTCGACAGCATGCCCGAGCTATTGGTGGAACAGCGATCGCTTCCTCGGCCCCGCCGCGCTGCTGCAGGCGGCGCGATGGGTCACCGATTCGCGCGACGAAGCCACCGGCGAACGTCTCGACTATCTAGAAGATCCGTTCCGGCTCTATCGTTGCCACACCATCCTGAATTGCACCAAGGCCTGTCCGAAAAAACTGAATCCGGCGGAGGCCATCGCCATGCTGAAGCGAAAGCTGGTCGAGCGGCAGGTCTGAGCGCCGAGACGGCGCGCCCGTCCTGAATCGCGCTCGCACAGTTCGCCTGACGGTTCCTGAAACAGGATGAATTACGTCATCGTTATTGCGAGGAGCGCAAGGGGCTAAGCAATCCAGCCTGCTCCGTTAAGATCTGGATTGCTTCGCTTCACGCGCAAAATTGGCAAGAGCCAATTTTGTCGCGAGCGCGCAATAACGATTTGAAGGCTTCGGCATCTCAATTCGTGCTGCCTCAATCCGTGATCACCATGGCCCAGAATCGCCGATAGGGCGATGACGGCTTTGCGACCGACGCGACGCCGACACGCCGCGCGCCCGGCATCCGAAGATTGGCGCGATGCCCGCTGCTCGCATCCCATTGCCTGATCGTTTCCGCGCAGGTCGGGAAACCGGCCGCGACATTCTCGGCAGCCAACCGGCGATGGACGGGCGCGATCCGAGCAAAGAAATTACCATTCACGTTATGGCTGACCGTTTCCGCCCGCGCCATCGCCGCGGCCTGCCGCCGCGCGATCCGATCGAGCGCCGCATCGGCGCGAACGGCTGACAGCCCGTGCGCGCGGCGATAGGCGCTGATCTCGGCCGCGCAGCCGCCCGCATGAGCCGCGCTGTTCGCGATCATGGCCAACAGCACGACCGTCGCCAGTGAAACGGACTTCATGCAAAGCGCCCCCCGTACGTTCCATGACGCCGGCGTATGGCCCGCAAGGCGGCAGCCGGCTCCGGAACATCACGCCACGCGGACCGTTAGCACAGCAAGAGGTGGTGGAAATCAAGAGACCATGGAAATAACGGTCAAAGGTGCTGCAAAGACCTGTCAACTTCGGAAAATGGAGACACGCTATGGGTGATGAACCGACGGAAGTGCCGCCCGTCGAACCGGGCCGTCCGGCGGAGCCACCCCGCGAAGACCCGCCGGGTCATCCGCAGCCGGGTCCCGATGTGCCACCGCCGATGCACGAGCCGGAGTCGCCGGTGCCTCCGCGGGAGTTGCCCGGCCAAATGCCGGACGAAGTGCCGACACAGGCCCCGCCGACCCCGCCCGCGCAGCCCCCTGCGACCGATATACTCACGTAGCAAGGCATCGCTGCGAGTGCGTACGATCTGAATGCGCCATGAATGCAGCACGCATGTTATCAGCGCATCCGATAATAAAATCGGTGTTCGCTACCTATAGCTGCCACATTACAGCCTCATCGCTATTTGTTGATTGGCACCCCGCCACCATCGGCCAGCAGGCTTCGCGTTTGTTGCCGAAATTTTTGTTGGGATAATGATTGTCATGACGAACTTTCGCCTGGTGCTGCTGGCCACGTCGGCTCTCACTGTCGCGTCGTTGACGACGACGCCATCGCACGCACAATCCGCGCCGGTCCAACTCGCGCAGGCTGCGCCATCCGCCGAAAGCGGAAATGAGACAAAGCGGAAAGAGCGGAAAGAACCGCAGCCGAAAGGTCCTGCACCGAAAGCTGCACCCGCTCATCCGACGCCGCCGCCCGGCGCACCCGCGCGACCCGCGGCTCCCCCGCCTCATGCAGCGCCGCCCCACGCGCCGTCGCCTCCGCATGTGGCCCCGCCGCCGCACGCAACGCCTCCCGCTGCTCCGGCCGCGCCGAAAGCCGCACCCTCGCCAAAGCCGGCGGCGCCTCCGACGGCCCCGAAGCCGCCCGCGCCCCCAGCCGCCGCACCGCCGTCATCCCCGTCGAAGGGCGCGACACCTCCGCCGGCCGCGAGAAAATCAGCCCCGACGACGCCCGCTCCGGCCGTGCAGCCACAAACCACGAGACCCTCGACGCCGCCTGCCAATGGGGAGCCGAATGCGACACGTCGCGACGAGCGAGGCCGTGGTGGACCCGGCCACGACCATGGCGGGCCTGGAGATCGCGGTGACCATCACAAGGGCGCGGCGCCCGCGCAAACGACCCCGGCGCCCGGCACGACTCCGACCAAACCATCCGCACCGGCGGCAGAACAGCGTCGCGCGCCGGGTCAGACTTCTCCGGCGGAGGTCAAGCCGGCGCCCAAATCATCTTCTGAAACCCAAAAACCTGCTGCGCCGAGCGGCGGCGCCGCCACTCCATCGGCTACTGCTCCCGGTGGCCAGTTGGGAACCAAGGCTGGACCACATTCGCCAGCGCTCGGCGGCCAGGCCGCCGCACCGGCGCAGCCGGTGAAGCCACCGCAGGTCAATGCCCCGCTACCGCCGCCACCGACGAGCGCGCAGGATCTGAAGCCGATCGCGCCGGGCGCCGCACGGCAGGGGCCGCGCAACATCGAGGCCTTCCGCAGCGAGCGCCGCGAAACCAAGCAGGGCGGTCGCACCATCATCACCGAGCCGGGCCGCGTCATCGTGCGCGATCCGAGCGGCCGGTCGTTCATCCGGCACAACGAAGAAGATCGCTTCCGCTATGGCGCGCGCGATATCCGGCAGGAGCGTGTCGGCAACGACACCCGGACCGTTGTGGTGCGGCCGGACGGCGCGCAGATCATCACCATCAACGATCGCGACGGCCGGATGCTGCGGCGAATCCGCCGTGACCGGCGTGGTCATGAAGTCGTCATCATCGACAACAGCTATCACGATCATGATCACCGTCGCGATGGCCGGGGCGGTTCGATCGCGGCCGGTGTCGCCGCCGGCCTGGTTGCCGGTGCGATCGGCGGCTACTTCGTGACGCTGCCGCCGCCGGTGATCACCATCCCGCGCGATCGCTACATCGTGGAGGCGGAGGACGCTCCGCCTGAGCTGATCTACGACACGCTGGTCGCGCCGCCGGTGGAACGGATCGACCGCCGCTATACGCTCGAGGAAATCCGCTACAGCCCGATGGTGCGGGCGCGGATGCCGAGCATCGATCTCGACACCATCACCTTCGAGACCGGATCGTGGGACATCCCGCCCGATCAGGCCGCGAAGCTGCGGGTGATCGCGGACGGCATCAATCGCGCGATCTCGCGCAACCCGAGCGAGGTGTTCCTGATCGAGGGCCACACCGACGCGGTAGGCAACGACGTCGACAACCTGTCGCTGTCGGATCGCCGCGCGCAGTCGGCCGCGGAATTGCTGACGCAGCAATTCCAGGTGCCGCCGGAAAACCTCGTCACCCAGGGCTACGGCGAGCAGAACCTGAAGGTGCAGACCGATGGTCCCTCGCGGGAGAATCGCCGCGTCACAGTACGTCGCATCACGCCGCTGTTGGACGGCGGTCAGGCGTCGGCGTCTCCGCCGCCGCGCCGCTGATCGAGAACAAATATCAAAATGAAAATGGCCGGGAACAATCCCGGCCATTTTTGTTCAGTCATTGCGAGCAGAGCGAAGCAATCCAGTTTTTCAGAAATCAACTACACTGGATTGCTTCGCTCCGCTCGCAATGACGACTACTCTCGGCTGCCACTACAGCCCCAGCTTCTTCTTGCGCTGGCCGAGCGTGCGCAGCCGCAGCGCGTTGAGCTTGATGAAGCCGGCCGCGTCGCGATGATCGTAGGCCACCGCCCCTTCCTCGAAGGTGACGAGATCCTGATCGTACAGCGAATACCTGCTGTCCCGGCCGACAAGGATGACATTGCCCTTGTAGAGCTTCAGCCGCACCTGCCCGGTGACGTATTGCTGCGAATGATCGATCGCGGCCTGCAACATCTCGCGCTCCGGCGCGAACCAGAAGCCGTTGTAGATCAGCTCGGCATATTTCGGCATCAGCTCATCCTTCAGATGCGCCGCGCCGCGATCGAGCGTGATCTGCTCGATGCCGCGATGCGCGACAAGAAGGATAGTGCCGCCGGGCGTCTCGTACATGCCGCGCGACTTCATGCCGACGAAACGGTTCTCGACCAGATCGAGCCGGCCGATGCCGTTGGCGCGGCCGAGTTCGTTCAGCTTCGCGAGCAAGGTGGCGGGGGACAGCTTCTTGCCGTCGATGGCAACGGCGTCGCCCTTCTCGAAATCGATCGTGATGTAGGTCGGCTGGTCCGGCGCGGCCTGCGGATCGATGGTGCGCGAATACACATAATCCGGCACTTCCTGCGCCGGATCTTCCAGCACCTTGCCTTCGCTGGAGGCGTGCAGAAGGTTGGCGTCGACCGAGAACGGCGCTTCGCCGCGCTTGTCTTTGGCGATCGGGATCTGATGCTGCTCGGCGAACGCGATCAGCTTCTCGCGCGACTTGAAATCCCACTCGCGCCACGGCGCGATGATGGTGATATCGGGCTTGAGCGCATAGTAACCGAGTTCGAAGCGGACCTGATCGTTGCCCTTGCCGGTCGCGCCGTGCGACACCGCATCGGCACCGACCTTCTCGGCGATCTCGATCTGCTTCTTGGCAATCAGCGGCCGCGCGATCGAGGTGCCGAGCAGATACTGGCCCTCATAGACCGCGTTAGCGCGGAACATCGGGAACACATAGTCGCGAACGAACTCCTCGCGCAGATCCTCGATGAAGATGTTCTCAGGCTTGATGCCGAGCAACAACGCCTTCTGGCGCGCCGGCTCCAGTTCCTCGCCCTGGCCGAGATCGGCGGTGAAGGTCACGACCTCGGCACCGTAGGTGGTCTGCAACCATTTCAAGATAATCGAGGTGTCGAGCCCGCCGGAATAGGCAAGCACCACCTTCTCCACCTTCTTGCTCATGAAAATCCTGTGGAATGACGTGAATTCGGCGGGGACTATAGGCGGAACCGGACCTCGTGCAAGGTCCCGGAGACGCTCACGCCGGCTTCTTCGGCACGGGTGCTGGACCGACATCGCGGCCTTGCCACCGCTGCCGCATCCGATAGCCGGGCCAGGCGAACCGCGTCAACGCGGCATCGATCTCGGCGTCGCTCTTCCGCGTCGATGGCCAGCGGTAGATGTAGCCATGAACCAGCCAGATCACCAGAAACGCGACGATTGCGGCCGCCGCCACATCGGTGAAGAAATGACCGCCGAACGCCATCCGCAGCACACTGGTGACCGCGCCAAACGTGATCGCGCCCGCATAGGCCAGCGGCCGCCACACGGGCGGCGTCAGCGCGGCCGGCGCCAGTGTCCAGAATGCGGTCGCGCCCTCGCCGGAGAAGAAGGAACAATTCCTGCCGCACTCGCCGCGCGGATCCCACCACGGCATGAATTTCCATGGGCCGTTGAATTCCGTCACCATCACGGGCCGCGGCCGGGCCCAGAAGGTTTTGAACGTCAGGTTGGTCAGAATCCCCGCGCTGAGCAGCATGGTGATGAGCAGAAACGCGACGGTCCGGCCCGACATCATCAGCGGGCGGTCCGGGCGAAACATCTTCACAGTCAGCGCGACGATCGCAGGGACCGCGAACGCCCATGCCACCCACATCGCGGCATAGCGCGCAAACGAGGCCAGTGCGTCCGATTTGAGCGGAAAGGTTTTCGTCGCGGGATCGTAGAACAGCGCCGCGAGACGCAGATCGTATTCGGGATGAATCCCGAACACGATTCCGATCATGAGCCCAAGTCCGAGCGCTATGACTAATCCGGTTCGGTTCATGACGCGCGGTTTAGCCGACGACGACCGCCATGAAAAGGCCGGGCATTTTCAAGTCCGAGCCGGCGGATCAGGGGGCCGCTGGCCGCGCGGACGCTCACGCCACGCGCCGGCATTGCGCCCCGCGATCAGCCAATAGGTGAAGCCCGCGACGACCCCGGCGCCGGTCATGATTTCGAGGTGGCGGCGCACGATGCCTTCGAAATGCATGGTCGCCGGGTCGAACGGGATCAGGCCGAGGTAGCAGCCGGCACCGCAAATCGCGCCGCCGGCGGCGTAAGCCAGTATGCCGCGGATATAAAAGGCTTCGGTGACGAGAACCACGATCATTGCCGGCAGCAGCGCAAAGCCGCTGACGAAGATGAAGCCGAATCCGAGCACGATGTTGAGCGTATCGGGATCGGGCGGCTCGAAGCCGAGATCGGTGAATTCGGGATACAGCAACGCGATGACAACGACCATCCCGGCAACGAAGCAGGCAGCCACCAATCCGAACAGGATCGCAAACAGCCGGCCGATCAGCGCCATGAGAAACTCAATCGATCCCTGGGCATGATCTTATCCGAAAACCGGTTCCCACTTTTCGGGATCATGCCTCAATCCGTCATCGCCATGGCGCGAAGCGCCTGACGTTCGCGGGCCGACAACTTCTCGGTTTCGGACTTGAGCTGGCCGCAGGCGGCCAGAATGTCGCGGCCGCGCGGCGTGCGCACCGGCGAGGAGTAGCCGGCGTTGAAAACGTATTCGGAAAACTTCTCGATCTGATCCCAGTCCGAACATTCATAGCGCGTACCCGGCCACGGATTGAATGGAATCAGATTGATCTTGGCGTGGATGCCCTTGAGCAGTTTCACAAGCCGCTTGGCGTCGTCGAGCGAATCGTTGACGCCCTTCAGCATTACATATTCGAACGTAATCCGTTTGGCGTTGGAAGCTGCCGGATAATCGCGGCACGCCTGCATCAACTCAGCGATCGGATATTTGCGGTTCAACGGCACCAGTTCGTTGCGCAAGTCGTCGCGCA
This sequence comes from Nitrobacter sp. NHB1, assembly GCF_036964665.1. Classification (NCBI taxonomy): domain Bacteria; kingdom Pseudomonadati; phylum Pseudomonadota; class Alphaproteobacteria; order Hyphomicrobiales; family Nitrobacteraceae; genus Nitrobacter; species Candidatus Nitrobacter laanbroekii. Next base: position 2,717,757 of record NZ_JBAMDA010000001.1, on the reverse strand, counting down.
CCGCATGAAGCGAGATCGCCAGCATGACGCCGATCTCCTCGCCGGTGCGGACGATGTTCGGCACCACCCCGGACGTCGACAGTGTGATGCGGCGCTTCGAGATGCCGATGCCTTCGTTGTCGGCGACGATCAACAGCGCGTCGCGCACCGCGTCGAAATTATAGAGCGGTTCGCCCATTCCCATCATCACGACGTTGGTGACGAGGCGATTGCCATGCGGCGTCTCGCGGTCGGCCCAATCGTTAAGCCGATCGCGCGCCACCATGATCTGGCCGACGATCTCGCCCGCCGTGAGATTGCGCACCAGGCGCTGAGTGCCGGTGTGGCAGAAGGAACAGTTCAGCGTGCAGCCGACCTGCGATGAGACGCACAGCGTGCCGCGATCGGTCTCGGGGATATAGACGCACTCGACTTCATGCGGCTTTTCCAGATTGCTGCCGCTCGGCAGCCGCAGCAGCCATTTGCGCGTTCCGTCGTTGGAAATCTGTTCGGCAACCACTTCGGGCCGATCGACTGTGACGTGTTTCTCAAGCGCGGCGCGCATGTCTTTCGAGACACTGGTCATCTCGCCGAACGTCTTCGCACCGCGGACATAAATCCAGTGCCAGAGTTGCTGAGTGCGCATCCTGCGCTGCGCCGGCGCGACGCCGGTGGCGGCGAGACGTTCGGAAATCTCCGCGCGCGACAGGCCGATCAGCGACGGCTTCGCCGGCGGCACATAGGTTTCGAGCGCGATTTTTTCCAGAGGAGCGCCGCCGGCCGCTATTCCGCGCGCACCCGGAATGCTCGCGGCGGCGGCTACGGCCTCGGTCGGAACGGTGCTCACGGTACGAGACGCTTCACTCATGCCACATGACATAAGCCTTCCGCGGCCCGCTGAAAAGCCGGCAGATTCTGCGACGTTAACGCCTGCAATCCTGCGCGACCTTGTCCAGCGCCTGGGACAGGCCCTTGAGGGAAAAGACGTCCGTGGTTTTCGTCCCCCTGGACGACACGCCCTTGACGGTCGCATCGGCGGACTTGCGCATGGCATCGACCAGCCGGTCTTCCTCGGCGGCGTTCTTGATCCAGATGCCGTCGCCCTGAGGGTACATCTCGAAGCTCGCGCCGCCGACATCGAGCGTGGCTTCCGAGCCCGGCTTGAGCGGATAGCCGACCGTGACCGACACCTCGTTCGTCACTTTCTCCGCTGGCCGGGTCGAGACGAAGGCGTAGATCGGATCGCGCGGTCGGTTCGGCGGATTGGTTTTCGAGGACGACGGCTTGGCAAGAGCGAAGCAGACCTTCTTGCCGTTCGGCGATGCGGTATAGGCGCCCCACGCGCCGAACTGTCCGAGCAGCGTCGGCTCCGAACTGCCGGCTGTCGGCGCACTGAATGCGGGAGCAAGGCCCATTCCGCCTGCAAGCAGGCTTCCCACCAGAACTGTCAGCAATTGCCGCATGGACATCATCAAATCTCGTCCTTTCATCATTGTGACTGGAAGATGGCTTGATGTGCGCGGATCACACATCATCGGGGAATAACCGGAAATGCCTGATTTGTGAAGGCGGCCCCCATCCTTGCGGCTCGCATCGCGATTCGCAACCTGGTGGAGTGAATTTGACACTCGCAACGCACCTTGCCGCGCATCGGGGACGCGAGTATCAAATTCAAAACTCCGCCAGCACTTATATTCGCTAGTGGTCTTTCGATTATTAACATTGGCGGGAACGCCTGCCGCAACGGGATGCAAATGTTAGAATCGGACCGTTACGATAGCATCGACCAAAATATTGGTGCGCATCCGGAACGCTATGCTTGCGCCGAAACCGCGCGCCCCCGAATTCAGCCGCAGCCGTGCAGATTGCCGGTGTGATCGAAAGTGTGGACGGGCGATCGGCCCAAAACCCGGCGATCACGCGATGGCGTCATCCGGTCATAACGGCGCGTGGATGATCCGCATGTTGCTTTAAGGCAGTCACACCACTTCGTTCTCTATTCCGCGCTTCAACACCGTGCGCGCAGCCTCGCGATGCTCCGGCGTGATGTGGGAAGCCACGATCCTGATCGCCGTCGCAAGCACGGCGGCATCGTCGGTGAAACCGAGCACCGGCAATACGTCGGGAACAAAGTCGAACGGCAGGATGAAATAGGCGATGGCACCGAGCAGCGACGCCTGCACATGGCGCGGCGTCTGCTTGTCGAAGGCGCAGTAGTAGGCTGCCAACAGGTCTTCTGCGAATGGCACGTTGGCGACGACGCGCTTCAGCTTGCTCCAGAACCGCCGGCGCACGCTGTCGCGGTCCTGCGCCAGCCGGTCGGCCGGCTCGAATCCCACACTGTGTTCGGATGCCATCGTCAGAGTTCCCGAAATGTCATGGCGGCGGATTGTCGACATCGCCGCTCCCTCCCACGTGGGAACTCTGTTTCTCCACTGCAAGGCCGGCATCGGGGGCGTTCAGGCCACGCCGAACTGCCTTGCAATCGCGTTCATCGCCTCCGCGAGCCTGATATCGCGCTCGGTCACGCCACCGGCGTCGTGGGTGGCGAGCACAACCTCTACCGTCTTATAGACATTGCGCCATTCCGGATGGTGGTCGTTCTTTTCGGCGACCAGCGCCACGCGCGTCATGAAGCCGAAAGCCTCGTTGAAATCCCGGAACGTGAATACGCGCGCGATGGCCTCGCGGCCCGCGACCTCCGACCAACCCGACAACGCCTTGATCGCTGCTTTTCGTGCCTCCGCCGACAACCGCTCCGCCATATTCGTCTCCTTTATTGATCGGACCTGGTGGTCCGGTTCTAACATTTCCATCCCGTTGCGGCAGGAGTTCTTGCAAATGTTGGAATCAATGGACCACTAGCAACTATTCGTTTCTAGCGGAGTTTTGAATTTGACATTCGCTTGCCGGGTTGGCCGCAAAGCGGGTAGCGAATAATTCAATCCACTCGTGTGGAGCTCAGAGGTCTCGCTCCTCTTTGGAGCGTTTTAGGGAACTGCCATGCTCGAAAATCCCCTATAGAATATTGATTTAAGGCGGGATCTGGCATATAAAGAAACATCAAATATGTATCTTATGGAAGGAACATGTGACGACCTCTGCTGCCGGAATCTTGGCGTGGTCGTGGCGAAATGATCTTCTTTGCTGCTGAGCTTGTCATATAATGGTATTCGCGGGATCGTTGATGCGTTTGCGCCAGGGTTAACGCCGATCCAGCTCCTGTTCCCGCCTCGCGGAGTCTTCGAGATGACTTTCGTTGTCACCGACAATTGTATCAAGTGCAAATACATGGATTGTGTGGAGGTATGTCCCGTGGACTGCTTCTATGAAGGCGACAATATGCTCGTCATCAATCCCGATGAGTGCATCGACTGCGGCGTCTGCGAGCCGGAATGTCCGGCCGAGGCCATCCTTGCGGACTCCGAGCCGGGCCTGGAAAACTGGCTCAAGCTGAACGCCGAATATGCTTCGGTTTGGCCGAACATTACCATCAAGCGCGATGCCCCCGCCGACGCGAAAGCTTTCGACGGCGTTGCCGGCAAGCTGGAGCAATATTTCTCGGCAAATCCCGGGACAGGCGACTGAGGGAACGCACCGCGCCCTCAGGCAGAGCGCGATCAGCGAAGGATCCATGACGCCATGACGCGGCTTGCGGCCAAAAACGTCAACCTGAAGCGAGCCTATAAGCCTCCCGCGGCAGACGACGGCACGCGGATACTGGTTGACCGTCTATGGCCCCGGGGCCTTCGCAAGGCGGACGCCGCTATCGATCGGTGGATAAAAGACATCGCGCCCAGTACCAACCTGCGCAAGTGGTTCGGTCATGATCCCGCTCGCTGGCAGGAGTTTCGACAACGATACACAGATGAGATCCACGGGCACCCGGAACAGCTTGACGAACTGCGCAGCCGCGCTCGGTCGGGCCGGATAACGCTCGTCTTCTCGGCCCATGATGAAGCACACAACGATGCGGTCGTTTTGAGGGATGTCCTTCTGGGCCGAATCGGCGTGTGATCTCCCCCTTCCGCCCCCACCTAGCAAACTGTCGAAAACGTCTCGCTGTCATTTCCGGACGCCGCCGCAATAGCGGCGATGCACCGCCAATCCACCACGAACTACGCGGTCGAACCGCGCAGTCCCCGCTCGACGATTCGGGCAAGACGCCTGGAAAACTCAAGCGCGTCGCTGGGCCGGTCGCCGTCAAGGACGCGCGCGTCATCGAGCAGCATTCGTGCCGTGTCCTCCTTGAACGCGTGATCGCTATTCCCGAGCGCCGCCAGTGAAGCGATCAGCGGATGCCTCGGATTCACCTCGAGCACCGGCCTGGATGCGCCGGTCAGTTGCCCGACGCCAACGAGAATTTTTTCCAGTTGCCGATCAGGCCCCGACTCGACCGCTACGAGGCAAACGGGGCTATCGGTGAGGCGCTCGGACGAGCGCACGTCGGAAACCAGGTCCGCGAGCGTCGTCTTGAGAAAGGCGAGGAACTCGGTAACGCTCCCGCTGACCTCCTGCGGGGTTTCGGCGCTGGCGTCGACGCGCGGGATCGCCGCCAGATCCGCCGCACCCTGCGTCACGGATTTGAACGGCTTCCCCTCGAAGCTCGGCGCGGACGTGACCCAGAAGCTGTCGACCGGATCGGACAGCAGCAGGACCTCCATACCGCGGGCACGGAAACCCTCCAGATGGGGCGAGGCTTCGAGACCCGCGGCGTCCTGCCCGGCGAGATAGTAGATCGAGGTCTGATTGTCCTTCAGGGCGCCCACATAGTCCTTGAGGCTTCGCAACGATCCCGCCGTGGTCTTGAAGCGGCAGAGCGAGAGAATGGCGTCGCGCCGGTCGGCGGCATCGTAGATGCCTTCCTTGAACATCGGACCGAAGGCCTCCCAGATTTTTCCGTAAGCCTCCGCGTCTTTCTCGGCGAGTTTCTCGAGCTCGCTCAGGATACGGCCGGTGATACTCTTCTTGATCGCGGCCAGGATCGGGCTTTCCTGAATCATTTCGCGCGAGATATTGAGCGGAAGATCCGCCGAGTCGACGACGCCGCGCACGAACCGCAGATAGCGGGGCAGCAGATCGGCATCGTCGGTAATAAAGACGCGCTTCACGTAAAGCTTGATCGGTCCCTTGCGGTCGGTCTCAAACAGATCGAAAGACCGGGTCTGCGGCACGAACAGCAGCGCCGTGAACTCCTGCCGCCCTTCGGCGCGGAAATGCACCGTCAGCGCCGGTTCATCGAAATGGCCGGCAACGCTGCGGTAGAAATCGGCGTATTCGGAAACGCCGATCTCGCCGCGCGGCCTGGTCCACAGCGCCGCGCCATCGGCAATCTCGGTCGGGGCGGCTCCGGGCTGCTCGACAAGCACGATCGGGACCGGCACATGGCCCGATTGCTCCCTGACGATCTGCTCTAGCTTGAGCCGATCCGTATATTCCTTGGCGTCTTCCGTAAGATGAAGCATCACGCGGGTGCCTCTCGCAGGAGCTTCGCTCTCATCCACGGGCGTGACCGTGAACGTTCCCTTCCCGTCCGACGACCAGCGCCAGGCTTCGCCTGCGCCCGCGCGTCGCGAGATCACATCGACCTGATCCGCCACCATGAAGGCCGAGTAGAAACCGACCCCGAACTGACCGATCAGCGTTACACCGTCGCCGCCTTCCGCCGCCTTGGCCTGCTCGATGAAAGCCTTGGTGCCCGACCTAGCGATCGTGCCCAGCGCGTCGACCATCTCATCCCGGCTCATGCCGATGCCGTTGTCCTCGACGCTCAATTGCCGCCGCTCCGCATCGATGGTTATGGCAATCTGCGGCCTGGTGTCGTCCGTCAGCAATGCGGGGTCGCTGATCGCGTCATAACGCAGCCGCTCGCAGGCATCGGCTGCGTTCGAAATCAGTTCTCGCAAGAACACGTCCTTATCGGAATAGACCGAGTGCACCATCATCTGGAGCAGCTTGGCGACATCCGCTTCAAACACCCGGCTTTCGGCCGCGCCATCACTGTCGTTTGTCGAGGTCATAGTCGCATTACCCTTGATCGTTTGACGCAAGAAACCCGCGCCGGACGGTATAGAAAATATGCGACCGGCATGCCAGTGCGCAGTCATACTCCGCCCGCTTCTCAGTCCGCCAGCCAGCCGGCGGGATCGTGAACCGATCCGATCACTCTCGCCGGTCGTGAAGGAATTTCTTCCGACAGTCGGCGGCTGTCAGCATCGACGCCACACGAGCAGCAGACACAATGGTCAGGAGCAACCGCTCCGCGTTCTTATGCCGCATCTATCGTATCGCCGTGCCTCAGCCAATAGCCCATCGGGGCTCTGCCGGCTGCCGGCAACGACACCGCACGGGTTCAGTTTAGAGCGAACCTAATCTCGTCCTGTAGTAAAGCGATGTCGGCTTCGGTAAACAATTTGCGCTGATCTGACGGGTGTCATTCACACCTCGTCGATTTGCGAGATCTGGCAACAGCGACGGGACGAATGGACAATTCCGGATTGGTTAATGGTCGACGGCGATGAACTCTGGCAGCGAAAGAAGCGTCGCGCTTTCGTTATCAACCAGCTTTATCAATGGCACTGGATCACCTCGGGGCTCTGCCTGATCGGCATGTTGTTGTTCGCGGTTACCGGAATCACGCTGAACAATTCCGGGAAGATCGAAGCCAAGCCGACGGTCGTGATGCGCGAGGGGCAATTGCCACAGGCGCTGATCGTCGACCTCAAGCCTGAGCCCGGCGCAGCCAAGGCGGCTTTGTCGCCGGGCATCACCGGGTGGCTGCAACGCGAGATCGGCGCCGATACCGCCGACCGCGACACCGAATGGTCGGACCAGGAGATCTATGTGGCCCTGCCCCGGCCCGGCGGCGACGCATGGCTCAGCATCCAGCGCGACAGCGGCGCGGTGTCCTATGAAGTCACGGACCGCGGCTGGATCGCCTATCTCAACGATCTGCATAAGGGTCGTCATGCCGGCAAGGCGTGGAGCTGGTTCCTCGACGTATTCGCGACCGCCGCGATCATCTTCTGTGTCACAGGCCTGCTGCTTCTGCAGCTTCATTCCAAGCGGCGCCCGGCCACATGGCCCGTCGTCGGCATGGGGCTGGTTATCCCGATGCTGCTCGCCGTTCTCCTCATTCATAGCTAGAAGGTCAACAATGCGCCTCCTGATTTCCGCCGCACTCACCACCCTCGCCGCAGGCCCGTCGCTGGCCTCCGAGGCCACGATCAGCATCGATATTCCGCAGCTCAACGTCGTCGAGTACCACAAGCCCTACGTCGCGATGTGGGTCGAGGCGGCCGACGGCGGCAAGGTCACCAACCTCGCCGTTTGGTACGAGGTCAACAACAAGAAGAATGAGGGCACGAAATGGCTCAAGGACATGCGGCAATGGTGGCGCCGCAGCGGCCGCGAGCTGACGATGCCGGTCGATGGATTGTCGAGTCCCACCCGCGCGCCCGGCACCCATCAGGTCAAGTTCGCCGGCAAACCCCTCGATGGGCTGACGCCGGGCAGCTACCAGCTCGTCATCGAGGCCGCTCGCGAGGTCGGAGGTCGGGAGTTGCTGAAAATCCCGTTCGAATGGCCGCCGAAAGCTCCCGCAACCGGCGAGGCCAAGGGCGAACGTGAGCTTGGCGCGGTCACATTGAAATTGACCCCCTAATCCAGCCCCCGCTGCGCCACGCATTTGTCGCCCCACAGCTTTCATGGAAAGGATTTCGCCATGACCAACCATCTCAAGCTCGCGTTGATCGCAGCCGCTGTTTCGCTGCTTGCCCTGCCCGCGCAGGCTCACCGCGCCTGGCTGCTGCCATCGGCCACCGTATTGTCCGGCTCTGACGTCTGGATCACGGTCGATGCGGCCGTCTCCAACGACCTGTTCTACTTCGAGCATAACCCGTTGCAGCTCGACAACCTGTCGATCGAAGGACCTGACGGCAAGGCTGTCGCGCCGGAGAACCGGGCAAAGGGCCGCTTTCGCAGCACCTTCGATTTCAAGCTGACGCAGCCGGGCACCTACAAACTGACGGTGGCCAATCAGGGCGTGTTCGCCAACTACAAATTGGAGGGCCAGAAAAAGCGCTGGCGTGGCAAGGCCGAGGAACTCGCAACGGCTATCCCCGCCAAAGCAACTGACGTGAAGGTCACGGAAAACCGCAGTCGGATCGAATCCTTCGTCACCTCGGGCAAGCCCTCGGTTGACACGCTGAAACCAACCGGCGTCGGGCTTGAAATGGTGTCGGTCACCCACCCGAACAATCTGGTCGTTGGTGAGAAGGCAACGTTCCGCCTGGTGCTGGACGGAGAGCCCGCCAGCGGCGTCGCGGTCGAGATCGTCCCGGGTGGAATCCGCTATCGCGACAAGTTGAACGACAGCAAGGTCACCACCGACGACTCCGGCACCTTCAGCGTCACATGGCCGGGACCTGGATTCTACTGGATGAGCGCATCGGTGCGCGACGACAAGAGCAAGATCAAGAACGCGCAGCGCCGTAGCACTTACACCACCACGGTCGAAGTGCTGCCGCAGTAAAAAACGCCGATGGCGGCGTCAGCCTTCCGGCGTGTGGCGATCCCGGCAGTGCCGGCGATGCTACACGCCATTCCTTCAGGCGAGTGCATTCGGGAAATGTCCGGCACGACCATGGGCACCACATGGTCGGTCAAGTTCGTCGGCTCAGCCGCCAGCCTGCAAACGCTTCGCCGGATGATTCCCCTCGCGCTCGCTCGCGTGATCGCGCAGATGAGCCCGTGGGAAGGCCAATCCGACATCAGCCGGTTCAACCGGTTGCCACTGAGCCAATGGCAGGAACTGCCGCGGGAGCTGAGCCGGGTCATAGCAAGCGCGCTGCGCATCGCGCGGGAGTCCGGCGGCGCCTACGATCCGACCATGGGAGCGCTGGTCGACCTCTGGGGTTTTGGCCCGAGTGGACCTCGCGGAGCGCCGCCGCCGCCGGATGAGATCGCTCGTCTTCACCAGGCTTGCGGATGGCGGCAACTCGACCTCGACACCGACGCCCGCCGCCTGCGTCGACACAATCGCGGGCCGATCGATCTCTGCGGCATCGCCAAGGGCTTTGCCGTCGATCTGGTGGCGGAAACGTTGCTTGAGTTTGGCATTCACCACGCGCTGGTTGAGATCGGCGGCGAATTGCGGGGGCACGGGGTCAAGCCCGACGGCAGTCCTTGGTGGATCGGGATCGACCGACCGGCCCAGGCCGCGGCGTGCGTCGCCGCCGAGCCGATACTGGTGGCATTGCACGACCTCGCGATCGCCACATCCGGCTGCGAGCGCGGCTTCGCTCGTGGTGCGCAGCACTTCTCCCACACCCTGGATCCGCGAACCGGATGGCCGATCGCCAATGGCATGGTCACCGCGACCGTCCTGCATCGCTCCTGCATGGAAGCCGATGCGTATGCGACGGCGCTGATGGTGCTGGGGCCGGACGCCGCAATCGATTTCGCCGTCGAGCACCAACTCGCGGCAGTTGTTCGCTTCACGGGCAACGACGACGACAGCATCGCTGAACGGACCACGCCGGCCCTCGACGCCATGCTGGCGTGAAAGCCAGACTTAAAGTCTTCGTGAACGATGCCGCTGCCTTCCAGTCAGACGCTGCACTTCAGGTCAGCGCCCATTGTCGCAGCAGATTATGATACAGCGAGGTCAACGACACCACGGACGGGTGCTCGGGATGATCGGCGTTGAGGCGAATGATCGACATATCCAGGTCGAACATCATCGCGCGTTTCGTGACGTCGGCGATCATGCTCTCGGTCCAGAAGAATGACGCGACGCGCGAACCCCGAGTCACCCTTGTGACATGATGGACGCTGGTGCCGGGATAGACGATCATATCGCCGGCCGGCAGCTTCACGGAATGCGTGCCGTAGGTGTCCTCGATCACCAGCTCGCCGCCGTCGTATTCTTCGGGCGATGACAGAAACAACGTCGACGACACGTCGGTCCGCACCCGCATTCCGGTGCCGGGAATGGTGCGGATGGCGTTGTCGACGTGCGAGCCGAAATTCATCTCGCCATCGGCGTCGTAGCGATTGAACAGCGGCGGGAAGATCGTCTTCGGCAGTACGGCCGACACGAATAGCGGATTCCGGTTGAGCGCCGCGAGCACCATGTCGCCGAGTTCGCGGGCTTCCGGCGTTCCCTCCGGCGATTGCAGGTTGCGCTTGACCTGGGCCGATTGGTGCCCGGCCGTGACGCGCCCATCCACCCAGGCGGTGCGCGCCAGCACCTCGCGGCAATGCTTGACCTGCTCCGACGTCAGGACATTCGGAATTCGCACCAGCACCAGGATGCCCTTTCAGATAAAGAGCCGGCGCCTCGCGACGCCGGCTCCGATATTGTTGCTTCTGCGATCGGCAAAACGCCGGTTACTTGCTCACGTAGCGGGCAGCCTTGACCGGATAATCGGGCACCGGCGGCGGCGGCTCGAAGTGATAGCGATAGGTCAGGATCGCCGAGCGGCCGGACGCCGGGACGGCATGGCCGCCATAGTATTGCGCGTAGTAGTGCTCGTCGGTCAGGTTGTAGATGTTGAGCTGCAATGTCGATTCCTTCGTGACCTTGTAGCTCGCCATCACGTCGAACTTCCAGTATTCGGGCACGTAGATGGTATTGTCGGTGCGGGCATAGGCCATCGATTGATAGGTGGCGCCGGCGCCGACCGTCAGTTGCGGCGTGAAATCATAAGTCGTCCACAGGCTGAAGGCGTGCTGCGGAGTATTCGGCAACTGCTTACCGACCGTGTAGCGATCCTCCAGCGAGGCCGTTGCGGGAACGCTGACGATCTTGGAATCCTGGTAGGTATAGCCGGCGAAGATCTGCCACAGGTCGGTCAGCTTTCCGGCCAACCCGGTTTCGAAGCCCTGGACCCGCTGCTCGCCCGCCAGAATGGTCGGCATGGTCGCGGAATCCGGCCCGGCATTGGCGATGCGCGCGTTGTCCTTGAGGATATGGAATAACGCCGCCGTATAGCTCAACCGCCCATTAAGAAAATCGATCTTGGTGCCGACTTCCGTCGTGGTGCTGGTCTCAGGCGCCAGCGACACCGTGCCCGACGTCAGCGATCCGAACTCCGCTGAAGGATTGAACGACGTGCCATGCGCCACATAGACGCTTGATTGCTGGGTGGGGTGGAAGACGCCGCCGACACGCCAGCTTGTCTGCCGGTCATGCGAGGCAAACGGACCGCGGTTGGCGGGCGTTGCGTTCAGCGGATCGCGGTAAGACGCGCGCACATCGTCGTATCGGACCGCCCCGAGCAATTCGAAATACTGGTTGATCTTGATCTGATCGGACGCATAGACCGCAATAGTATCGATCTTGGTATGATTCACGGGGCCGAACGGCCCCTGATAGACCGGCTGCGACACCGGGTCGATCACGCTGGTCCGGCAATAGGCTCCGGGCGTTGACGCACACCAGAAATTGGTGCGCCCTCGCTGATAGCGCGTCTGATGGCTGGCTTCGATGCCGGTGGCGAAAGTATGCGTCAGTCCCCAGGTATCGAACTTCCCGACCAGGTCGGTCTGATTAAGCAGCAAGGCGTCATTGGTCTGCGTATTCCAATGCTCCTGCGTCAGCGTCATCTGATCGACCGGATAGCCAACCGGAATCGGCATGTTCCCGGCAGTCGCCAAGCCGCGCGGCGGCGTCGGCGCGGCATACCGCTGGTTATCGACGTACCGCGTGGCATTGGTCAGCTTGAAACCGTTGTCGAACTCGTGCGACAGCTTGAGCGTCGTGATGTTGGTGGTGGTCTCCACGATATCGCGATACGGCCCCAGCGTATTGCCGTAGAAAGTGTTGCGCGGCACCGGTATCGGCGTCACGGCACGGCCATCGCCATAATAGCCGCCAGTGACGGCGGTGCCGGCCCCGTTCAGCGTCGGTCGCGGCAACCATGGGTGGCCGTAGTCGGGAACGCTTTGCTCGCCCTGATAGATATGGCTCAACGTGACTTTGTCGCGGTCTGTCACGTCGAAACTGACCGACGGCGCGACACCCCATCGCCGGGTAAAGACGTTGTTGCGGTCCGGCGTCGGCACGTCCTGGTAAAGCGCCGCGATGCGCCCGGCGACGTTGCCCTGCTTGCCGCTGGCGTCGAGAGTGCTGCGATAGCCCGCAGCGCTGGTGCCGCTGATCGCCCCGTCGAAGAACGTCGCACCGGTCGGCAGCTTGGAGACCGTATTGATCGCGCCACCGGTCGAGCCGCGGCCGAACGCGAACGACGACGGTCCCTTGAGAACCTCGACGCGATCATCGCTGAACAGATCGCGATTGTACCAGCCGGGATCGCGCAAGCCGTCGCGGTACATGTCGCCACGCGCGGTAAAGCCGCGAATAAACGGGCTATCGCCCTGCTGCCCGCCCTCGCCGGCGCTGAAGGTGATGCCCGGCACCGTTCGCAGCGCTTCTTCCATGCTGGTGAGGTGCTGATCCCGAATGACCTGCTGCGTCACCACGTTGACGGTTTGCGGAGTATCGCGCAGCGGCACACCGAGACGCGCGATCCCGGCCTGCGCGGGAGCCTGATAACCGGTGACGCCATGCCCGTCGCCGACGATGGGATTGACCTGAACGTTGCTCGGCGGGGCAGCAACCGGCGCAGGCGCGGCTCGCACCGGCGCTCGGTGTACGGTTCTTTTCTTGGCCTGCCGCTTTGGCGCGGTGACGCGAACCTGCGGAAGATCATCGGCGCCGGTCACCGGCTGGGCGTCGGCGGAATCCGGGATCAGCATCACCGCGGCGACACCGATCATCGCCTTGCCCCAGCCGACGACCGATGAATGTCCTGCTGCTCCAACGCCGCTACTCGTATCGCTCGTGTGATCTACCGATAAAATGCCCATCCGCCCCATCCATTGATTTGCCGACATCGCGGAAACAAATCGGTAGCCGCGACATGTCGCTCGTCATTAACTAAAAAATTTTTGTGAGCAACATATCGGCATCGCAATTCGACGCAGTTTACAGAGGTTCTAGCTCGCGCCTCTCGATGAAGTATCAATGAGCGCAGCGCGCGACAGCACATCCACCCCGACGACAAATGAACTGCGTCATCGCGCCGCATGTTTTAAAGAGATTCTAAAAATCCTCGCCGGTTTGCCTGTTTGATTCGGAAAGCGCAGACGCTAGACCGAACGCAGATGCCTGCGCATTTGTTTCTCGGCTCGCGCGGACAGTGCAGACCGGCGCATGATTATAGAGTTCACCCACATGAAGCTGTCTCTGAATTTCTCCCGAACGACGGGCCGCAACGACCGAACGCGAACCGCAAAAGCTTCAGCGATCGCGCTTGCATCTGTTTTGATGTTGTCGTTCGCACCGCACGCCGTTCATGCCCAGTCCTTGACGCGGTCCGGCGCCTCCGGGACAAACTCTTCCACGCAAGCTCCTCCGACGGTCACGCAGTCAACGCCGTCTGTGACACAGACAGCGCAACCTGCATCTCAGCAGCCCGCATCTCAGGTATCGCCTGACGCCAATACATCGCCGGCCGAGCAGCAGGCCATGCCCGCGGCAACGGCCGAACAGCAAACCCCGCCCGCAACAGAACTAGCCGAGGCTCCTGAATCAAGTCCGATCCTGCCGCATGAACTGACGCCCATCGGCATGTTCATGGCCGCCGACTACATCGTGAAATCGGTGATGGTCGGCCTGGCCCTTGCGTCGGTCGTGACCTGGTCGGTATGGCTTGCCAAAACCATCGAGTTGCTCAGTGCGCGGAGCAAACTCATGCGGGATATCCGCAGCGTGGAAGGCGTGCGGTCCCTCGAAGAGGCGAACAATACATTGCAGCGCGCCGGTAGCGATATCGCGATCCTGACCCACGCCGCGCGCGACGAGATTCGCCGTTCGCAGGACGCCATGAACCATGACGGCATTAAAGAACGGGTCGCTTCGCTGTTCAGCCGCATCGAGGCGGCCGCGGCGCGGCGAATGACCCGCGGAACCAGTATTCTGGCCACCATCGGATCGACCGCGCCGTTTGTCGGGTTGTTCGGCACGGTCTGGGGCATCATGAATGCCTTCATCGGCATTTCGAAATCGCAAACCACCAATCTTGCCGTCGTCGCGCCGGGCATTGCCGAGGCCTTGCTGGCGACAGCGATGGGACTGGTCGCGGCGATTCCGGCGGTGATGATCTACAACATGTTTTCGCGCTCCATCACCGGCTATCGCGGCTTGCTGGCAGACGGCTCAGCGGAGTTGATGCGCATGGTGAGCAGGGACCTCAACCGGGCGGAGATGGTCCCTCATCAGCGGGCCGCGGAGTAACTCGGGTGGGCGTTTCGCTTCAGCAAGCATCGTCCGAGGACGATATGATGCCGGTCAGCGACATCAACGTGACGCCGTTCATCGACGTCATTCTCGTGCTGCTGATTATCTTCATGATTGCCGCGCCGCTGGCGACGGTCGACATTGCTGTCGATCTGCCGGCATCGACGGCGACAAAACAGCCCCGGCCCGACAAGCCAGTCTACGTCACCATGAAGGCCGACCGCACGCTCGCCGTCGGCGAAACTCCGGTCCCGCGCACCGGTCTGGGCGGCTCACTCGACGCCATCACGTCGTCGGATCGAACCAAGCGGCTGTTCGTTCGCGCCGACAAGACCATCCCCTACGGCGAGGTGATGACGCTGATGAACGATCTGCGGGCTGCGGGCTATTTGAAGATTGCGCTGGTCGGGCTTGAGTCCGCGAGCGGGGCGCCATCCGGCGGAGCCGCGCAATGAACAATCCCTATCGCAGCGCGACCCGACGCGACCTGTTGCTCTGGAGCGTCTGCTTTATCGCGATGCTGTCGCTGCACGGCGCGGTGGCCGCGGCATTGCTGCAGGCTCCGGCGGAAGAAGGCGATACGTTCGATACCGTCACGGCAATCGAGGTGGATTTTACCACCGAGTCTTTCCGCGACGCCGAGGCACGAGACGTCGCGCCGGGCGAAGAGCAAATGCAGACCGACGAGGCTCCTCCACCTCAGGAGAAGTCCGAAGTCAAGACGGAGAAGGAGCCGGAGCCAGAGCCGCCGCTTCCGCAAGTCACCGAACCCGACGTTGCGCTGGAAACCCCTCCCGAGCAGAAGAAACAGGAAGAAGAGAAGAAAGAAGACAAGGAAAAGACGCCGAACGCAACGCCGCCGCTGGTCGCCGCGTCGGCCACGACGGCGCCGACCGCAGCGGCCGCACGCAAGGCGCAGCTCGTGAGCTGGAAACGGAAGTTGGCTCTTCACCTGCAGCGCAGCAAGCGATATCCGCGCGAGGCTCAGATCCATCGCGAGACCGGCACTTCGAAGGTGTCCTTCGTCGTTGATCGGCACGGTCATGTCGTCTCCAGCAGAATCATCAAAGGCAGCGGGTCTAAGGTCCTCGATCGCGAAACGCTCGAGCTCCTGCAACGCGCCCAGCCGTTGCCCGAACCTCCCAAGGACGTCGGCGGTACACAGTTTGCTTTTACGATGCCGATCCTTTTTGAATTTCGATGATCCCGCGCCTGGCGAGGCGCGCGCTGAATTTCGGCACTCGCCGGAAACTGACACAATACGAAACGACGGCCGGCCGGATTCTCGCCATGGAGCCCGACCATCGACGGCTGTCTGCCGACGGCTTGCGTGATCGCGTCTCCGAATTGCGGCAGCGAGTCCGGGCCGGCACCGCCCTCGACGAGATCAAGGAGGAGGTCTTCGCACTGGCTCGCGAGGCCTCGCGCCGTGCGCTGAACCAACACCCCGTTCCAGTGCAGACCATCGGCGCCCTGGCGCTTCATGATGGCCATATCGCCGAGATGAAGACCGGCGAAGGCAAGACGCTGACCGCCACGCTGGTCTGCGCGCTCCATGCCTTGAGCGCTCAGGGCGTCCATGTTGCCACGCCGAACGACTATCTGGCCGAGCGCGATGCCGGCTGGATGCGGCCGGTCTACGACGTGCTGGGATTGAGTACCGGCGTCATCACCCGGGAGATGGACGACGACAGCCGGCGCGAAGCCTATCGTTGCGATATCACCTACGGAATCGCCAGCGAGTTCGGCTTCGACTATCTGCGCGACAACATGAAGTTTTCCGCCGCGGAAACCGTCCAGCGTGGCCATGCCTTCGCTTTGGTCGACGAAGCCGACGCCACGCTGATCGACGAGGCCGCCATGCCGCTGGCGTTGTTCGGCCCGCTTGGCGATCACTCGGGCCTTTATCAGACGGTCGATGCCGTCATCGCCTCATTGCAGCCCTCGCATTATGAGATCGATCCTCGGCGGCGCGTTGCGCTGACCGAGGCGGGATACAGCGAAGTCGAGCAGCGGCTGCAACAGCAAGGACTACTGAAGACCCCAACGACGCTGCATGACATCGCATCGATTTCGATGCTCCACCACGTCGTGCAGTCGCTGCGGGCTCATGTCCTGCTTGCACGCGACCGCGATTATGTCGTTGTAAACGGCAGCGTGACCCTTGTGGACGGGCTGACGGGACGACCGATACCGGGACGACGCTATGACGAAGGACTGCATCAGGCCCTGGAAGCCAAGGAAGGATGCGCCATCGGCGAGGAAACGCACACGCTGGCCGCGATCACGTTCCAGACCTACTTCCGTCGTTACGCCAGGCTAGCCGGCATGACCGGAACCGCGAAAGCCGACGCCGAAGAATACAACGATATCTACGGCCTTGATGTAATCTCCATCCCGACACACCGTCCGATGGTCCGGGTCGACGAATCCGTGCTCCACGCCTCCGCCGCCGGCAAGTTGCGGGCGATCCTGCGGGAACTGGAAGACGCCGCCGCGCGCGGCCAGCCGGTGCTGATCGGCGCTCCATCGATCGAACGATCGGAAGCGCTGGCGGCAATGCTTGAAGCCAACGGCTGGCGGCAGCGTAACGACGAGACCAAGAGCGACGGCACAACCCGCACCTTCGCGGTGCTCAATGCCAAACATCATGCCCGCGAAGCCCAGATCATCGCCGAGGCCGGCGCCCCCGGCGCAGTGACGATCGCCACTGCAATGGCCGGCCGGGGCACCGATATCCGGCTTGGCGGAGAGAATGCCGACGTCGCCAGGCGCGCGCAAGTCATTGCCGCCGGCGGGCTGCTGGTGATCGGCACCACCCATCACGATCACGGACGAATGGACGAACAGTTGCGCGGCCGTGCCGGCCGGCAGGGCGATCCGGGGCGATCCATTTTCCATGCCTCGCTGGAAGACGAGTTCCTGACCAATGCGGCAATCAGCGTAGCTCAACCCGAACAGGCCGCCACGATCGCACCCTCGGTCGCCAGCCGCCTGATCCGCGCGGCGCAGAAGCGGCATGAGGTCCGCAGCTTCGATCGACGTCTCGGGCTTCTGCGATTCGACACGATCATTCAAAGCCAACGCGATCATGTCTACGATTTGCGCCACACGATCCGCGACGGCAACGATACGCTCA
Source organism: Nitrobacter sp. NHB1 (assembly GCF_036964665.1). Classification (NCBI taxonomy): domain Bacteria; kingdom Pseudomonadati; phylum Pseudomonadota; class Alphaproteobacteria; order Hyphomicrobiales; family Nitrobacteraceae; genus Nitrobacter; species Candidatus Nitrobacter laanbroekii. The sequence goes on along the minus strand of NZ_JBAMDA010000001.1, from coordinate 2,700,334 downwards.
CATTGGCGACGCGGTTGCGCCATGAGACGATCGACGATCTGATCGCCCGTTTCGCAACGCCGAGCGCCCCATGGGACCTCGCCGGGCTGGATCACGCGATCCGATCGGTCCTGACTCTCGCCGTCGATATCAGCCCTCCATCCGCCGATCCCAAAGCCGATGCAAAGGCTCTCGCACAGCGTATACGCGCCACGGCCGACCGCTGGATCGACGGCAAGATCGCCAGCATGGGCGAGGCCATGTTTGTCGATATTCTTGGCCGGCTGATGATGGCGCTGATCGATCACCTCTGGTCGGAGCAATCCGCACGCCTCGATCATCTCAAGCGCCGGATCGGCGACCGCCGGCTGCCATCGCATCAGATCGTCGCGGAATTTCAGCTTGAAGCGTTCGCCCTGCTCGAACGGATGATCGCCGATTTCCGTCGCGACGTGACGGCTTATGCCATGCGCGTGGGCATCCGTCCGACGTGATGAGGCGCACCCCGGGGAAAAAGGTGCGCCTCGTCCTGGCCGCCTCGCGGCGTAAGTCACTGAGCGTTGAATCACTCTATACGCGGCAAAACGTTGAATTGATGAAATGGCGGCGGCGAAGACAGCGTCCACTCGAGTGTGGTTGCACCGGCCCCCCACGGATTGGCCGCAGCCTTCACCTTGCGAACGAAGGCATGGATCATGCCGACGACAAACACGATCGTGCCCGCTGCCGATATGTAGGATCCGATTGATGCGATGTGGTTGAAGCCGGCGAATGCATCCGGATAATCGGCGACGCGCCGTGGCATTCCCTCCAGACCGAGGAAGTGCATCGGGAAGAAAGCCAGATTAACGCCGATCAGGGTCAGCCAGAAGTGCAGCTTGCCGAGAAACTCCGAATACATGTATCCGGTAATTTTCGGAAACCAGTAATACCAGCCGGAAAAGATGGCGAACACCGCGCCGAGAGACAGCACATAGTGGAAATGTGCAACGACGTAATAGGTATCTTGCAAGACCCGATCGACGCCCGGATTAGCGAGCACCACACCGGTGACGCCGCCGATCGTGAACACAAGCACGAAGCCGGTCGCCCACAACATCGGCGTTTTGAAGCTTATCGAGCCGCCCCACATGGTGGCGATCCACGAGAACACCTTCACCCCGGTCGGCACCGCGATCACCATGCTGGCGAGAGCAAAGTAAGCCTGGGCCGAACTCGACATTCCGACGGTGTACATGTGATGGGCCCAGACCACGAAGCCAATGAACCCGATCGCCACCATGGCATAGACCATTCCGAGGTAGCCGAAGATCGGCTTTCGGCTGAAGGTCGAGATCACATGGCTGACGATCCCAAAGCCGGGCAGAATCATGATGTAGACCTCAGGATGGCCGAAGAACCAGAACAGGTGTTGATACAGCACCGGATCGCCGCCACCCTCGGGAGCAAAGAACGTGGTGCCGAAATTACGATCGGTCAGCAGCATCGTGATCGCGCCGGCGAGCACCGGAAGCGACAGCAGGAGCAGGAATGCCGTCACCAGGACCGACCATGCAAACAGCGGCATCTTGTGCATGGTCATGCCCGGTGCGCGCATATTGAAAATCGTGGTGATGAAATTGATCGCGCCGAGGATCGAAGACGCTCCGGCAAGATGCAACGAGAGGATCACGAAATCCACCGACGGGCCGGGATGGCCACTGGTCGACAGCGGCGCATAGAGTGTCCAGCCGGTGCCGGCCCCATCCGTGCCGGGCTCGCCTCCGACGAACAGCGAAATGATGAACAGTGTAAACGATGCCGGCAGCAGCCAGAACGAAATGTTGTTCATGCGCGGAAACGCCATGTCCGGCGCACCGATCATCAGCGGCACCATCCAGTTGCCGAACCCTCCCATCAGCGCCGGCATCAGCGTGAAGAAGATCATGATCAGGCCGTGGCCTGTGAGGAATACGTTGTAGGCATGCGGATTGGAGAAAATCTGGAGACCTGGCTCCTGCATCTCCATCCGAATCAAGACCGAGAAGGTCCCGCCAATCAATCCCGCGCAGATCGCGAACACGAAATACATCGTGCCGATATCCTTGTGGTTCGTCGAATACACGTAGCGTCGCCAGCCGGTCGGGTGAGCGTGGATGTGGGAATCGTTCGTCGTTGCAGCGGATGTCATATCGACCCTTCCCAATCAGTAACCTCGGATGACGTCGTAACTTCCTTCGAAGTTAAAACCTCATCTCGAGATAGTGGGTTCATTCCGAGTCAAATATTCGAATCCGCAGTTCGATCGCTTGAACCGGATAAGTTCCTTTCACGGTTCGGTCCCTAACGTGCAAAAACGTGAGAGAGCAAAACCTGTGTCGCAAGACTAACGCCATACGCGCTGGTCTTAGTTCACTCTCGACCGTTCTTGTTTTTTTTCAAGCGAGAAATATTGCACGTTAAATTCAAGAAAGCAGATACATCAACACGAACGCGCGAGCGTTATCGCCGCTAACAAATGCGGGCCTGAATACGTTGACGGATTGCGAATCGATCTGCCGATACGAAGATGCGCTATCAATATCAGGGATTCTGACCTTGAATTCGAGCCGACTGACTCACTTGGTGATGCCGGCGCTTCGGTTGGCGAATGCGTTCCTGCGACGAGGCACCGCTTCGCATTCCTCTAGTCGTCCGATTCTCACATTTGCATCCCGTTGCGGCAGGAGTTCTTGCACATGTTAGAAACAATGGACCACGAGCAACTTCGGAACGGGATCTCGAGATAGATCTAGCGCTGTCGTACTGCCCGCTTTGCGCCTTTCGCCGTTGCCGCCGTTTTCGGTTTCGAGTTGGCAACCTGGTGCATGATCTCGATTGCGCTGGCAAACAGATCGCGATCCCCCTCAAGAGGGTAAACGACGTATGCGGGCATTGAAAACTCAGGCGTGTCGCTCACCAGATTGAGGCGCCCGGTCTTCAGATGAGGCATGACGATCCGCTTTGGGAAATAACCGGATCCTCCGTTCTCCAGCACGTGCAGCAATCCCAGCCAGCCGATATTCGCGCTCAGCGGAGGGCTGCCAAAGTTCGGAAAGCAGGCATTGTGCCGCGCATAGAACTCAGGCCCCCAATCGACATACACATAGCCGGATCGAGGTTCGTGTTTGCCATTCGGATCCGTTGAAACCAGGATGAGGTGCTCTTCGAACAATTGCTCGATCTTCAATCCCGGACGAACCTGCGGAGTGTACATAACGCCAATGTCTATCCGCCCCTCGATAAGCCCCTGCATCAATTCCGGCTCGTGCCCGCTTTCGGCGCGAATGGATATTTCCGGCCTGGCCTCCCTCATGAGCTGAAGCCACTGCAGCAGGAATTCTTCCCACAGGCCGATACGGCAACCGACAACCAGCGTTCCGCTAAATCCTTCCGGAATGCCTATGTCGTGTCGCGCCTGTTCCATTGTCCGCACCAGCGTAGCCGCGTGCCGCTGGAATTGCCGGCCGGCAGACGTCAGCGTCGTGCCAGCCTTGTTGCGGACGAAGAGCATGCAGCCCAACTGCTCTTCGAGCGTGTGAATGCGCGTGCTGACCGTCGACTGGCTGACGTGAAGCTGATCCGCGGCACTGATGAAATTCCCCGCTGTCACGACGGTGAGGAAAGTTCTGGCCAGTTCCGTGTCCATTGAAGCGGTCTCCCGATAGCTATCGAGCCGATATCGAGCCGCAGTCTTATTCGTTTGTCAAAAGCCAGGATACGAGGTGAACGCGGATTCGATCGTTATCGGGGCACCGGGAACCAAGTGCTTGCGTGCTGGTTGTATAGCGCGACCGAGACATCCATCCCGCATCACCCCTACAGGTGCTGATCGCGGGAAGTAAGAAATATTACCGGAAGCTAGGGCGCAGAACCAGGACAGCCGCGGGACAGAGTGTCATTATAGAGTGCCATTATAGAGGGTCATTTCATGTTGAAAATTTCCGGTTTGTCGGCCGCTTTGGTCGCGGCTGCGGTTGCGATGTCGTCTGGCTCGGCCGCGGCAAAGGACATTGTGCTGGGGGCGTCCGTACAATTGACGGGACCCGTTGCCAATACCGGCCGGTATTATCGTGACGCCTATCAACTCGCGGTCGACAAGATCAACGAAGCTGGCGGGGTCAAGGTCGGTAATGAGACCTACAAGCTCGCACTCAAACTTTATGACAATCAGTCGGACGTCAATTTGAGCGTGCGTCAGTACACGCAACTGGTTTCACGGGACAAGGTGAATTTTCTGCTGGGGCCGTTCGCAAGCAATTTCGCGCTGGCGGATTCGGCTGTGTCCGAAAAGTACCAGATTCCGATGGTCCAGGGCGGCGGCGCGTCGGACCAGATCTTCGCGCGCAAGTTCAAGTATATTTTTGGAACGCTGGCGCCGGCCAGCCACTATTTCGGCTCGACGGTGGAGATGATGAAGGGGCTCGATCCGGCCCCGAAATCGGTCGCCCTGCTGTATGCCGACGATGCCTTCGACGTCTCGGTGGCGGAGGGCACGCGGCCCAAACTGAAAGAGGCTGGCTTCACCCTGGCCATGGACGAGCGTTACAGCACCAATGCGACGGACTTCAACTCGCTGCTCTCGCAGGTCAAGAGCAAGAACGTCGATGCGGTGCTGGTGGCGGGCCACGAAACCGAGATTCTGAATTTCGTGCGGCAGGCCAAGAGTCTTGCGGTCGCCCCGAAGATGTATTCCTTCACGGTGGGCGTCCCGAGTGAAGACTTCCGCAAGGCTCTCGGCAAAGATGCGGACTACGCTTTCGGCATGACGGCCTGGCTGCCTTCCGCCGACCTCAAGGATCAATGGTTCGGCGACGCCGCGCAATTCGCTGCGGCCTTCAAGGCGAAGTTCAACTACGATCCCGACTATCATGCCGCGTCCGGCGCGGCCGACGTCGAGGCCGTGGTGAAAGCCGTGGAAAATGCGGGCACGATCGACCCCGTAAAGGTCAGGGACGCATTGTCCAAGGTGGATTTCGACAGTCTTTACGGGCGGATTGCGTTCAATGCGAACGGCCAGATCGATCTGCCGCAGACCGTGATCCAGATCCAGGATGGCAAACTGGTCGCAATCCAGGGCGTCCACGGCAAAATCGCGGCGCCGAAATATCCGATGCCGGCCTGGGACGCGCGTTAGAGATGATCCCGACGCGAAGGGCCGCGCCAGCGCATAGTGGAAACCGGCTTTCGAATAAGATCATGCTCAATCAAAAAAATAAGGTTAGAGTCAGATTCAACGTCGTTGGATCTGACTCTAGCGCGAATCGCGAACGATCCTCTGGCTGAAAAGGGGCGGGACGACGTTGGATCTGCTGGGACAAGTCCTTATCAACGGCACCCTTCTGGGCGGGCTGTATGCCATGATGGCGCTCGGCCTCGCGCTGGTCTGGGGCGTGCTGAATATCGTCAACCTGGCGCACGGCGCATTCATCATGCTCGGCGCCTATGTATCCTTGTATCTCTTCACATACCTGCATATCGACCCGTTTCTGGGCCTGCCGATCACTGCGGCGGTGATGTTTGCGGTCGGCTACTGCGTCCAGCGCGGCCTTTTGAATTTGATCGTGCGCGCGCCGATGTTCAACACGTTGCTGATAACGTTCGGGCTGGAGGTTGTGCTGACCTATCTTGCGCAACTCGCATTCTCGGCCGACTTTCGCACCATCAATCCCACCTATGCGGGCGACAGCATCGTGCTGGGGCCGGTCGTCTTGCCGCTGGCGCGGCTGCTGGCCTTCGGCGTGGCCATCGCGCTGACAGTCGGGATGTGGCTGTTCCTGCTGCACACAAAGCTCGGACGCGCCATCCGCGCCACCGCGCAGAATCTGGTGGCGGCCCGCCTCTACGGCGTTGAACCTCGGCATCTCTACGCCGTGACGTTCGGCATCGGAATCGCGCTGGCCGGCGCAGCCGGAGGCCTTTATGGAACTGTGTCGCAGATCAATCCGTATATCGGCGCGGCGTTGACCGCGAAGTCGTTCGCCATTTCGATCATCGGAGGATTGGACAATCCGCTCGGCGTGATCGTCGGAGGCCTGTTTCTGGGAATCCTCGAATCGCTGACCGCACTTTATATAGGGCCGACCTACGCCGACGTGGCGAGCTTCGGCGTGCTGGTGCTGGTCCTGATCGTGCGGCCGACCGGCCTGCTGGGGAAAGCGGCGTGAAGACGCTCCGCATCGCGCTCATCCTGGCGGCGCTCGCCGTTCTCGCGGCGGTGCCGTGGTTCGGATCGGACGTCCTGATCCAGTTCGGAATCAATGCCCTGCTGCTCGCCGTTCTGGCGCAGGGCTGGAATATCATTGGCGGCTACACCGGCTATGCGTCGTTCGGCAATTCGGTGTTCTACGGGCTCGGCAGCTACGGTGTGGGCATCGCGATGGCGCAGTGGCACTTGCCGTTTCCCGTTGGCCTGGTGTTCGGCGTGGCACTTGCGGTCACTTTTGCCGTTCTCCTCGGGATTCCGGTCCTGCGGCTGAGGGGCCACTACTTCGCGATTGCGACGCTGGCGCTGGCTCAGGTCATGACCGCAATCGTCTCCAACGTGGGCCTGGCCGGCCAGAATATCGGGCTTGTCTTGCCGCCCCTCAACAACGATCCTCTGTTTTACGAGTTGTCGCTTGGGCTGCTGGTGCTGGCTACGCTGACGGTTTTCTGGTTGACGCGCAGCCGCTTCGGTTTTGGATTGATTGCTATCCGCGAAAACGAAGAGGGCGCGGAAGTGATGGGTGTCAATACGACGTTGTATAAGACAATGGCCTTCGCTCTTTCCGGCGTTTTCAGCGCGCTGGCCGGAGGCATTCATGCCTACTGGGTTACGTTCATCGATCCGGAAAGCGCGTTCGATATCAGCCTGAACGTCAAGATGATCATCATGGCGGTATTCGGCGGGCCCGGCACGATTCTGGGACCGGTTGTCGGAGCGCTTTCGCTGTCGGCGATCTCCGAATTTCTGTCGAGCGAGATCACCAGCCTTGCGAGCCTTTTCTTTGGCATCGTCGTCGTGGTCGCGGTTGTCCTCATGCCGCGCGGACTGGCGGACATGTTGCGGCGGTTCCGCAAGACGGGCTGGCGGTATTTCGCCGAAAACATCCGGACGCACCGGCTGTGACCCCGATACTCGAAATCAGACACGTGACCCGCCGCTTTGCCGGCCTGATCGCGGTCAACGATGTCAGCTTTCTGTTGCAGCCCCGGGAAATTCTCGGCGTGATCGGTCCGAACGGCGCCGGAAAAACCACGCTCATCAGCCTGATCAGTGGGACGCTCGCGCCCAGTTCGGGCGATATCTTTTTTGAAGGACAGTCTCTTGCCGGCATGGCCGCCTACCGTCGTGCCCGGCTGGGCATCGGGCGCACGTTCCAGATCATGCGGCCGTTTCCCGGTCTGTCGGTGTTGGACAACGTCGCCGTCGGCGCCCTCTTCGGTCACGGAGGAGGACATGCCAAGTTGGCTCAAGCCCGCGAGCAGGCGCGCGCTCAACTGGACTTTGTCGGGCTCGGCAAGTTCGTCGATCAACGCGCGGACGAGTTGGGCGGCCCTGGCCGCAAGCGGCTGGAACTGGCAAAGGCTTTGGCGATGCAGCCGAAGGTTTTGCTATGCGACGAGGTCATGGCCGGACTGAATCTGGTCGAGATCGAAGAGGTGATCGCGGTGATCCGCAAGGTTCGCGACACAGGGATCAGCGTTCTCGTGATCGAGCACGTCATCAAAGCCATCAAGAGTCTGTCGGACCGGCTGCTGGTATTGCACCATGGCGAAAAGATCGCAGACGGCGAACCCGCCAGCGTGCTCGCAAACCAGACCGTCATCGAGGCGTATCTCGGCAAGAGGCGGATATGAGCACAAAGCCAGCGGTCAAGGAGCCTCTGCTTGACGTCCGCTCGGTCAGCGCGGGCTATGGCGGGATGCCGGTCTTGCACGACGTCACCCTGACTGTCTATCCGGCCGAGATCGTGGCGCTGGTCGGCAGCAACGGCGCCGGCAAGACCACCTTGCTGCGCACGCTGTCGCGCGTGCTTTCCGCCACCGGCGGCATCGTCATGAACAGCCAAGATCTGATGCCGATGACGTCCGATCAGGTCTTTGCGGCCGGTCTGGTTCAGGTTCCGGAAGGCCGCCAGTTGTTCGACCGCATGAGCGTCCAGGACAACTTGCTGATGGGCGCCTTCAGGCGAACCGACAAAGCTGCCGTCGCACGCGACCTCGACAGGATGTATGCGCTGTTTCCGCGCATGGCGGAACGCCGCCGGCAGCTCGCCGGAAGCATGTCGGGCGGAGAGCAGCAAATGTGCGCGATGGCGCGAGGCCTGATGGCGGCGCCGATCGTGCTGATGATCGACGAGATGAGCCTGGGATTGGCACCCGTCATCGTCGAACAGTTGATGGATGTCCTGACCACGATCCGCGACGAAGGCGTAACGGTGCTGCTGGTCGAACAGGACGTCAATCTGGCGCTATCGACGGCCGACCGGGGTTACGTGATGGAAACCGGCAGCATCGTTCATAGCGGCCCCGCCAAACAGCTCATCGACGACCCGGAAGTACAGCGCGCCTATCTCGGACTTTGAGCAGCCATTTGGCGATGGAAGGACCGTCGTGCCTCAGCCGATTTCGGTCGGCTCTCGCAGATCGATGATACGTTGCGCCGGCCCGAGCTTGTTTGGCAGCGCGTCATGCCGCGATGGACGACACCGCAGGTTCATCCACCAGCGCCATCGCCTCCCGCAAGACATCGACGCCAGCATCGGCCTTCACGCCGTTCTCGGCGAGATAGCGCCGAAACGCCCGCGCCCCCGGCGCGCCATGAAACGCGCCGACAAGATGCCGGGTGATGGAATGCAATCGCACGCCGCTTGCAAGTTGATCCTCGATGTAAGGTATCATGGCCTCGAGCGCGCGCTTCATCGTGGCGTGCAGTGCCGCCTCGCCGAACAGTTCGGAATCGACCTTCAGCAACCGCCATGGATCCTGATAGGCGGCGCGGCCCAGCATGACGCCATCGCCATGCGCCAGATGTTGTTTCGCTTCTGAAATCCCGCCGATGCCGCCGTTGACGATCACGGGCAGATCGGGAAGCGACGCTTTCAACCGGTAAATCCTGTCATAGTCCAGCGGCGGAATATTCCGGTTCTCCTTCGGAGATAATCCCTGGAGCCACGCTTTTCGCGCATGGACGATCAGGGCATCGACGCCGGCCGCCGCCACCTTGCGCGCGAAGCCGTCGAGGCCGGTTTCGGAATCCTGATCGTCGATCCCGATCCGGCATTTCACGGTGACCGGAACGGACACCGCGCGTTTCATGGCGTGAACGGCCTCGGCAACGACATCCGGCTCGGCCATCAGGCAGGCGCCGAACCGGCCATCCTTCACCCGGTCGGACGGACAGCCGACGTTCAGATTGATTTCGTCGTAGCCGAAATCCTCACCGATGCGCGCGGCCGCCGTGAGATCGCCCGGATGCGATCCGCCGAGCTGGAGCGCGACCGGATGCTCGATATCACTGAACCCAAGCAAACGGTCGCGCGCGCCATGGATCACCGCGCCGGTCGTGAGCATCTCGGTGTAGAGCCGCGCACGACGCGTGAGCAGGCGATGGAACACCCGGCAATGCCGATCGGTCCAATCCATCATGGGCGCGACGGAAAATCTATGCGATTGATTCGGCAGCATTTTTCAGTACATTCAAATCGTCAGGTCTCGTCGAGTACACTCAACCTTTCTAACGCATCAGTCTCGCCGCCTCCACCATGTTGACGAGCGCCGGCCTGACCTCCTCCCACTTGCGGGTCTTCAGTCCGCAATCCGGATTGATCCAGAGCTGGCCGTCGGACAGGCGCTGGCGCGCAAGTTTGAGCAGGCCGGTCATCTCGTCGACCGCCGGCACGCGCGGAGAGTGGATGTCGTAGACGCCGGGACCGATCTCGTTGGGATATTTGTAATCCTTGAAGGCGTCGAGAAGCTCCATCCTGGAGCGCGACGTCTCGATCGAGATGACGTCGGCATCCATCGCCGCGATCGCATCGATGATGTCGTTGAACTCCGAATAGCACATGTGGGTGTGGATCTGGGTCGCGTCAGCGACGCCGCTCGCGCACAGACGGAAACACTCCACGGCCCAGTCGAGATACGTCTTCCATTCGGAACGGCGCAGCGGCAGCCCCTCGCGCAGCGCGGCCTCGTCGATCTGGATCATGGATGCGCTGGCCGTTTCCAGGTCAGCGACCTCGTCACGGATCGCGAGCGCGATCTGCCGGCAGGCAACGCTGCGCGGCACGTCATCGCGCACGAAGGACCAGTTGAGAATGGTGACGGGGCCGGTGAGCATCCCCTTCATCGGTTTCGCGGTCAGCGATTGCGCGTATTTCCACCAGCCGACGGTCATCGGCTCGGGCCTGGACACGTCGCCGAACAGGATCGGCGGGCGGACGCAGCGCGAGCCGTAGCTCTGAACCCAGCCGTGCTTGGTGAAGGCGAATCCGGAAAGCTGTTCGCCGAAATACTGAACCATGTCGTTGCGCTCGAACTCGCCATGCACGAGCACGTCGAGGCCGATGTCTTCCTGCCAGCGGATGGTTCGGGCCGTCTCGTCCTGCAGGAACTTCTCATAGTCGGCATCGCTCATCATGCCTTTGGCGTGCGCCGAACGCGCCTTGCGGACCTCGGCGGTCTGCGGGAACGAGCCGATCGTGGTCGTCGGGAACGACGGGAGGCCGAAGCGCTCGTGCTGCAACTTGGCGCGACCTGCGAAGACGCTCTTGCGCCTGGTCATGTCAGGCGTGATGGCTGCGATCCGTGCTGTAACTCTGGTGTCATGGACCTTCGGCGATGTCTTGCGCGCCGCCGCGGCGTTTGCGGAGGCTTCCAGCGCATCGCCGACCGAGTCGCGGCCTTTGGCGAGAGCTTCACCGAGCGTTGCCAGCTCGCTCATCTTCTGCACCGAAAACGCAAGCCAGCTCTTCAGCTCCGCATCGAGGTCGGTCTCCAGCGACACGTCGATCGGCACGTGCAGGAGCGAGCAGGACGGCGCGATCTGCACACGGTCGATGCCACGCCTGGCGACCACGGGTTCGAGCCGGTCAAGCAGCGCCGGCAGGTTGGCGCGCCAGATGTTGCGGCCATCGATGACGCCGAGCGACAGAACCAGATCTTGCGCCGCCTTTGCCGCGATGGGCTCAAGCTGCTCGGGAGCGCGAACAAGATCGAGGTGTAGGCCGGCGACCGACAGCGAGAGGGTGGTATCGAGATTGTCACCGATGCCGCCAAAATAAGTGGTCAGCATGATCTTCAGGTTAGGCAAAGCGCGCGCGACCTGCTCATAAGTCTTGCGCAGCGCATCGCGGGTCGCATCATCGAGATCGAGAACGAGACAGGGCTCGTCGAGCTGCACCCAGTCGGCTCCCTCTGCGGCAAGGCGCTTGAGCACGTCGATATAGACCGGTAGCAGATCGGGAAGTAGAGACAGGGAATCGAAATTCGCGTCCTTGCTCTTGCCGAATTTCAGATAGGTGACGGGGCCGAGCAGCACTGGCCGGGTCTGGTAGCCGAGCGCCTTGGCCTCGCGATATTCATCAATCGCCTTGAGCGAGGAGAGCGCAAAGCGCTGGCCCTTGCTGAATTCAGGAACCATGTAGTGGTAGTTGGTGTCGAACCACTTGGTCATCTCCTGCGCCGGCGCGCCATGAACGTCACCGTCGCCATGATGGCCATGCGCGCAGGATGGATCGTGATCTCCACCCTGGGCGCCGCGCGCCATCGCGAAATAGGTTGCGAGCGGCACCGGCCCGCTTTTCCATCCGTAGATCTCCGGTATCGCGCCGACCATGACGCTGGTGTCGAGCACATGGTCGTAGAGCGTGAAATCGTTCGACGGAATGACGGTGACGCCGAGCGACTTCTGGCGCGCCCAGTTCACGGCGCGCAATCCGGCCGCCGCTTCAAGCAGCGCGGTTTCGTTGGACTTGCCCGACCAGTAGCTTTCGAGCGCGGTTTTCAGTTCGCGGCGCGGACCGATGCGCGGCGTGCCGAGCGTAGCGACAGGAAGAGAGGAAACAGACACGGCTTAACCCCATATGTTGGAGGCTGGGCCTTAGCGACGCGGCATGGGAATCCTGGCGACGAGCCGCCATCGAGACCGCAACCGCACCACCGGGACACCCCGCCCGAGGACGACTATGTTGCCGGGGCAGGTCTCCTGGCTCGCGGGTCTCAGCTTTGGTCCAGCCTTCCCGGGACGACACCCAGTGGCATGATGGACCACGGCTCACCGCTTACAGTTGCGGGGGCAGCGCCGGTCTTGCTCAAGAGCGCACCGGCTTCCCTCTTAGCTCCAGGCACGAATACCCGGAGAACCTCGACGGCCCCACCTATGGGCCAGCGTCCACGGGTCGTCAACCGGCCATAGCGGAATCTTATTTCGAATCCGGATCGTCATCGCTCCCGTAGAATTGCGTGCCGATCACGATGGGCGGACGGCCCTGATACCTGCGGTGTTGATTGGTGTCGCGCAGCGAATAGACGCAGCCGCAATACTCCTGCTGATAGAATTCCTCGCGCTTGCTGATCTCGATCATCCGCTGCGACCCGCCGCCCTTGCGCCAGTTGAAATCCCAGTACGACAGGCCGTCATAGCGTCCGGCCGCGCGATGGCCGCAGTCATTGATCTGCGCCATGTTCTTCCACCGGGAGATGCCGAGCGACGATGTCATCACCGGAAAATCGTGCTCATGCGCATACAGCGCGGTGCGCTCGAATCGCATGTTGAAACACATCGTGCAGCGCGCGCCGCGTTCGGGTTCCCACTCCATCCCCTTGGCACGGGCGAACCAGTTGTCCTTGTCGTAATCGGCATCGACGAACGGCACGCCGTGCTTCTCCGCGAAGCGGACGTTCTCGTCCTTGCGCAGCAGGTATTCCTTCAGGGGGTGGATGTTGGGGTTGTAGAAGAAGATCGTGTAATCGACCCCCGAGGCCAGCATCGCTTCCATCACTTCGCCCGAGCAAGGCGCGCAACAGGAATGCAGAAGCACCTTTTTTTGCCCGTTCGGGGGCGTCAGATTCGGTCGGACGAATTGGTTCACGGCAGACTCGACGGTTGGGCCGCGAGAAAAACGCTGCGGCATATCTCTTGGAATAATGGGCTGTAGGATCGAAGCGTCAAGGGTCGGGCAGACCGATGATCCATAGAAGCGCTTCGACGGAACTGTGAATTACGAGAATTTAGCGACCGCGGTCGAAACGATCTATTGACACCAAGTTCGGTAGAACTACTAGATATGGTGGTCACGGTCTCTCGAGTCGCAAAATCGAGAGCTAAGAGGGAAGCCGGTGCGCCCGAGTCTTAATCGCGGGCAATGCCGGCGCTGCCCCCGCAACTGTAAGCGGTGAGCTGAAGTCCATTATTGTGTCACTGGGGCCGCACGGCCCTGGGAAGACCGGACCGACGCATGGACCCGCGAGCCAGTAGATCTGCCGCGACAACAGAAACGTCCCTGGGCGGGGTGTCCCGGTGGATCGCGTGGCGGGATCGCGGCGTCTGTCGCGGGATGTCCCTGCCCGCGTCTCCGCTCGGCCCCGGCTCACAACAAACTGGGGTCCTGAGCCGATGTCTCTCGCAACCGAAGCTACTGCGCGTGCCGTGCGTCCGTCCTTGCCTGCTGCGATCGCGATGCCGCCCAGCGAACCCGCGTATCAGGTCATTCGACGCAACGGGTCGGTATCGCCGTTCGATTCCTCGAAGATCGCCGTCGCGCTGACCAAGGCGTTTCTCGCGGTCGAGGGCAACAGCGCCGCCGCTTCGCGCCGGGTCCACGACATCGTCACTGAACTGACCGACCAGATCGTCGCCAGCCTGACGCGGCGCACTGATGCGGGCCGCACCTTCCACATCGAGGATATTCAGGATCAGGCCGAACTCGCGCTGATGCGGAGCGAACATCACAAGGTCGCGCGCGCCTATGTGCTCTATCGCGAGGAGCGGACACGCGAACGGGCTAAGGCGCAGGAGTCGAAGGCAGAGGGCGGTTCGGCAGTCGCAGCGCAGACGCTGCGGATGAAGTCGGCCGACGGATCGATGGCGCCGCTCGATACCAGGCGCCTCGCTGCCGTGGTGGAGGAATCTTGCGCCGGACTCGACGGCGTCTCGGCCGAGGCCATTCTGACCGAAACCCATCGCAACCTTTATGACAGCATCAGCGCGGATGAGTTGGCGTTGGCTCCGATCCTCGCAGCGCGCACGCTGGTCGAGACCGACCCGGACTACGCCAAGGCGAGCGCGCGGCTCCTGCTCGACAAGCTGCGCTGCGAGGCGTTGGGCCTCATTACCGGCCGGCCGGAGCAGGCGACCCAGACGGAGATGACGGAGCGCTACGCTGAGTATTTCCGTGCGTATGTACGAACCGGCATCGCGAATGAGCTGCTCGATCCCGAGATCGAGCGCTTCGACCTCGACCGGCTCGCGGCGGCGCTGAAGCCGGAGCGCGACCTGCAGTTCGACTATCTCGGATTGCAGACCCTCTACGACCGCTACTTCCTGCACGTCCGCGGCACGCGTTTCGAACTGCCGCAGGCATTCTTCATGCGCGTCGCCTGCGGCCTTGCACTGCGCGAGATCGACCGGGAGGAGAAGGCGATCGCGTTCTACGACCTGCTCTCGTCGTTCGACTTCATGGCCTCGACGCCGACACTGTTCAACGCCGGAACGCTGCGGCCGCAGCTCTCGTCGTGCTTCCTCACGACCGTCGCCGACGATCTTGACGGCATCTTCAAGGCGATCAAGGACAACGCGCTACTCTCCAAATACGCGGGAGGACTTGGCAACGACTGGTCGCGCGTGCGCGGGCTCGGCGCGCACATCAAGGGCACGAATGGCGAAAGCCAGGGCGTTGTGCCGTTCCTGAAAGTCGCGAACGACACGGCGATCGCCGTCAATCAGGGCGGCAAGCGCAAGGGCGCGGTGTGCGCGTATCTGGAGACGTGGCACATCGATATCGAGGAGTTCCTCGACCTGCGCAAGAACACCGGCGACGACCGCCGCCGCACCCATGACATGAATACGGCGAACTGGGTGCCGGACCTCTTCATGCAGCGGGTCGAGGAAGACGGCGTCTGGACGCTGTTCTCGCCGGACGAGACGCCGGACCTGCACGATCTCACCGGCAAGGCCTTCGCCGACCGCTACGCCCTCTATGAGAAGAAGGCCGCGCGCGGCGAAATGCGGGTGACCAAGCAGGTTCGCGCCGTCGAGTTGTGGCGGCGGATGCTGACCATGCTGTTCGAGACCGGGCATCCCTGGATCGCCTTCAAGGACCCGTGCAACCTGCGCTCGCCGCAGCAGCATTGCGGCGTCGTGCATTCCTCGAATCTCTGCACCGAGATCACGCTCAACACGTCAAATACCGAGGTCGCGGTCTGCAATCTCGGCTCGGTCAATCTCGTCAACCACTTGCACGACGGAAAGCTCGATCACGAGCACCTCGCGCACACCGTGAAGACCGCGATGCGGATGCTCGACAATGTGCTCGACGTGAACTTCTACACCATCCCGGAGGCGCGGACCTCGAACCTGCGGCACCGGCCGGTCGGACTCGGCATCATGGGCTTTCAGGATGCGCTCAACATCCTGCGGCTGCCCTATGCCTGCGATGAAGCCGTGTCCTTCGCGGACGTGAGCATGGAGGCGATCTCGTACTGGGCTATCTCGGGCTCGGTCGATCTTGCGGCCGAGCGCGGCCGCTATCCCTCGTATCGGGGATCGCTGTGGTCGAAGGGCATCCTGCCGCTCGACTCCCTCACGCTGGTCGATGACGCGCGCGGCGCGCCGGTCGACCTCGACCGTTCCAGCCGGCTCAACTGGGACGCGCTGCGCCAGCGCGTCATGACCGTCGGCATGCGCAATTCGAACTGCATGGCGATCGCGCCGACCGCGACGATCTCCAACATCTGCGGCGTCTCGCAGTCGATCGAGCCTGCCTATCAGAACCTCTACGTCAAATCCAACATGTCCGGCGACTTCACCGTGGTGAACGCCCATCTCGTGCGCGATCTCAAGGCGCGCGGGCTATGGGACGAGGTGATGATCTCGGACCTCAAATACTTCGACGGCGGCCTGGGCCGGATCGACCGGGTCCCCGACGATCTCAAGGCGCTCTATGCAACCGCCTTCGAGATCGACTCGGCCTGGCTGATCGACGCCGCGGCGCGCCGGCAGAAGTGGATCGACCAGGCGCAGTCGCTCAACCTCTACATCGCCGATCCGAGCGGCAAGAAGCTCGACGCGCTCTATCGCCATGCCTGGAAGCGCGGCCTCAAGACCACCTATTACCTGCGCTCGCGCTCGGCGACCCACGTCGAGAAATCCACGCTGAAAGGCACCGACGGCAAGCTCAACGCCGTCTCGGCGTCAGTGTCAGCAGCACCATTGAATGGTCACGCCGCCGAGAGCGAAGGCTGGAAAGCGTGCCGCATCGACGATCCGACCTGCGAAGCGTGTCAGTAAGCCTCACCGCCATGCCCGCGCTCGTCGCGGGCACGAAAGTAAAAGCAATTCAGGAACACCCTCATGCTCGATTGGTCCGACACCTCGCCTTCCGCACCGGCGCAACCCATTTCGCCGCAGACGCTTGCGCATGACAACATGGCGTCTCCTGATCCATCGCCTCGCGTGGCAATGACCGACACCCCCACCGACGCCACCGGCCTCGGCGACATCGATCGCGGCGCCGCGCGGGTGCGCGTCGACGACAAGCGGATGATCAACGCCCGCGCCGACGTGAACCAGATCCTGCCGCTCAAGTATCGCTGGGCCTGGGAGAAGTATCTCTCCGGCTGCAACAATCACTGGATGCCGACCGAGGTGTCGATGCAGGCCGACATCGCGCTGTGGAAGTCGAAGGACGGCTTGACCGACGACGAGCGGCGCATGGTCAAACGCAACCTCGGCTTCTTCGCGGCCTCCGAATCGCTCGTCGCCAACAACATCGTTCTGGCGATCTACCGCCACCTCACCAACCCGGAGTGCCGGCAATATCTCTTGCGCCAGGCTTTTGAGGAAGCCGTCCACACCCACACCTTTCAGTACATCGTCGAAAGCCTCGGTCTCGACGAGGGCGAGCTGTTCAACATGTATCGCGAGGTGTCCTCCATCACCGACAAGGCGGCCTGGGCGCTCCAGCACACCCGGCATCTCGACGACCCCGGCTTCAAGACCGGCACACCGGAAGCCGATCAGGCGTTCCTGCGCGACCTCGTCGCGTTCTACGTCGTGTTCGAAGGGATGTGGTTCTATACGGGCTTTGTGCAGATCCTCTCGCTCGGCCGGCGCAACAAGATGGTCGGCATCGCCGAGCAGTACCAGTACATCCTGCGCGACGAGTCGATCCATCTGAACTTCGGCATCGACGTCATCAACCAGATCAGACACGAGAACCCGCATCTCTGGACCACGCCATTCCAGGAAGAGGTGCGGGCCATGCTGAAGAATGCCGCCGAGCTCGAAGCCGCGTATGGGCGGGACACCATGCCGCGCGGATTCCTCGGCCTCAATGCGGCGCTGTGCGAGACCTACATGCACGTCATCGCCAACCGCCGCTGCGCCCAGCTCGGGCTCGCGCCGGTGTTCGCGGAAGCCGACAATCCGTTCCCCTGGATGAGCGAGGCGATGGATCTGAAGAAGGAGAAGAACTTCTTCGAAACCCGTGTCATCGAATACCAGAACGGCGGTGCGCTTGCGTGGGATTGACGGCGATCGCAGAGCACCGACAGAAAGCTCTACGCTACAGCTATCTGCCGATGTCTCAACGACACATCAGCACCGTCGGTGCCGACATCCGATTCCGTTTTTCTATCGCCGTCGCCTGGGCAAGCGATCAGCCCTGTGGCGGCTTCCAGTCGGCCGATGGGACGACGTTGACCATCCAGGGGACACCGAACTTGTCAATCAGGGTACCGAAGCCCGGGGACCAGAAGGTTTCGCCGAACGGCATGCCTGCTTTGCCGCCTTCGGACAGTTGATCGAACCAGCGCCGGCCCTCGGCCATGTCATTGGTGTGCAGGGTGACGTCGAAACCGTTCTTGGGTTTGTCGATGTTGGATGCCCATCCGACATCCATATCGGCGCCCATCAGCGCCTGATCGCCGACGTCGAGCCAGCAGTGCATCAGCCAGGTCTTGTACTTCTCGTCGGTGATCGGCATGCCCGGCGGTGCATCGCCATAGGGTATGGCCGCCTTGATCGTCCCGCCGAGGACTTTGGCGTAGAACTCGAACGCCTCGCGGCACTGGCCCCGGAAGCTGAGGCTGGTCACGATCTTCATGGCTGTCTCCTTGTCTGACTGGGGTCTTGACTCGTCGGATCCTTGGGAGTGGTCGCCGGTGCTGATTGACGGCCTCTTATGTAAGTTGATATCAACGTAATGTGACCCTGGAATGGATGTCAACCTTCCCGATGCGTATGCGTTCCGATCCTGCTTTCGAAACCACGATTTTGGTGCGCGACACCTGCCTGTGCCTGCATGCACAGAGGGCAGCGCGAGCGATCGCACGCCGCTTCGATATCGCGTTGAAGCCGGCTGGCATCACCAGCGGGCAGTTCTCGCTACTCATGTCGCTCAACCGGCCGAAGCCACCGAACCTCAGTAGCGTGGCAGCGCTGCTGGCCATGGACAGGACGACCCTGACTGCCAATCTCAAACCGCTGGAGCGCCGCCGCCTCATTGAGACGGCGGCCGATCCAACGGACAAGCGCGCTCGATTGCTGCGGCTGACGCCGGTTGGCCGGGTGGTTCTGGCCGAGGCGGTGCCGATCTGGCGGCATCTTCATGCGGAGATCGAAAAGGAGCTGTCAGACCCGGATCATCTGCGCTTCGAACTCAACATTCTCTCGAAATCCGACGATCGCAACGGTGTCGCCGGGTAAAGCCGGGACGGCATTGCAGCGCGCCCTTTCAGCCTGCGACCACCGGTCCGCCGGCCTTCCTCCAGGCATCGATTCCGCCCTCGATATGCGCCGCGTTGGTCAGGCCAGCCTCCTTTGCCGCGGTAACGGCCATGGCCGAGCGCTCTCCGAAGGCGCAGAAGAATACGATGCGGCGCCCGGTCGCCGCGGCCACCTCGCGCAGCATGCCGCCGGGTTTCAGATTGTCGACGATGTCGGGATAGGGCGAATGCAGCGCGCCGGCCAGCGTGCCATACTTGGCGCGTTCGTGGGCTTCGCGGAGATCAACCAGCAGGATGTCGGGCTGGCCGAGCCGGGTGATCGCCTCGCGCGGCGTCAGCGCCAGACCCTGCTTGGCCAGATCGTCCTGCCTGAGGCCGACATGCATGTTGGCGGGGATCACCACGTCCATCAGCTTCGGGTTCGGCAGTTTCAGATTGTTCATCACTTCGATGTATTCATCCACCGAGCGCACCTGAAGCCGCGGGTTGTAGCGCCTCTCCTCGCCGATGGTGGAGACCGTGTCGCCCTTGTAGTCGTGCGCGGGAAACACCATGGTCTCGTCAGGCAGCCTCAAGAGCCGGTTGAAGATCGAATCGTACTGCGCCCGCGCGCTGCCGTTCTGGAAATCGGTGCGGCCGGTGCCCCGGATCAAGAGCGTGTCGCCGGTGAAGACGCGATCGCCCATCAGGTAACTGTAGGAATCGTCGGTGTGGCCCGGTGTGTACATCACGTCGAGGCCGATGCCCTCGATCTTGAGCGTGTCGCCGTCGCTGACGCGCATCGAGACCACGTCGGCCTTGGTCTGCTCGCCCATCACGGTGACGCAATGGGTGCGGTCGCGCAGTTCGCCGAGCCCGGTGACGTGATCGGCATGAAGATGCGTATCGACGGCCTTCACCAGCTTGAGGTCGAGTTCGCGCAACAACTGGCAGTAACGGTCGACCTTCTCCAGCACCGGATCGAGGATCAGCGCCTCGCCGCCAGCGCGGCTTGCCATCAGGTAGCTGTAGGTTCCGGAGACGCTGTCGAACAGCTGGCGAAAGATCATGATCGTGCAACTCTGCTTCGCGGCGCAAACATTCTTTACCCGCTCGGTATCGTAGCAGATTTATGCTGTCTGCGCGCGATTGCAACGAGGTCAGAAATCCAGCTTGTCGCGGATCGCGGCGAGCCCTGCTCTGGCGCAGGCCTCGTCTTTGTCGCCGCCCGGTGCGCCGGAGACGCCGATGCCGCCCACAAGCGTCCCGCCGGTTTCGATCACCAGCGCGCCGGCCAGCATTGCGATGCGCGGCATACGCGCCAGGCTGGCGTCGAGCCGGCCGTCGCTCACCATTTTGGCCAGTTCGGAGGTGTCGCGGCGAAAGCTCAGCGCCGTATAGGCCTTGGCGGTGGCGATGTCGGCCGCGGGCAAGCCGGCATAACGGTCGCGCAGCAGCACCTGCGGCTGGCCGAAGCGGTCGACCACGGCCACGGCAACCTGATATCCGTTGTCGCGGCATGTCTTCAGCGCGGCCTGCGCGGCCTCCAGCGCGACGTCCGGGGTCAGTGACTTGTAAGTGACAAGCGCATCGTCGCCGGCACGGGCGGAGAAAGGAGAAAGAACAACACCTGCGAACACCATCGCAGCGGCAACCCTGATGGCGAGTCGTCCCTGCGCACGCAGGGACCCGTCGGTCTTTCTGTGTGTAGGAGGATGTGCCAGCCGCACTGCCAAACCGAAGTTCCTCACCGTATGGGTCCCCGCTTTCGCGGGGACGACATCAGGTCAGGCTGGAAAGCGCCGCCGCATGCTTTTGCGATGCATTTCACGGCCGCACATAACTCCAGCCCTGTTCCTGCAACTCCATCAGCCGCACCACGCCCAGGGGCACGACCGTCGTTCCGGGCAACATCTGGAGCGGATGGCCTTCCTTCTTCTCCATGTCCCGCTTGGTGTTGTTGCAGGCCGAGAACTGGATCTTGCTGGGGGATGCGCTCTCCCGGATACGCTTGATGCGCTCCTTCACCGGCGAGGTGTCTTCGCGCAGCATGTGGAGGCCCGGTCCGCATGCCATGATCTCGACGACCACCGTCTGGTTCATGCCGCGATAGTACCCGATCACGTCGGTGGCGTTGGTCAGCGCGAAGTCCATGGTATTCCGATCGTTCTGGTCGACCTGGATCACAAGGCGATGCTTCGGCTCGGCGGCGGAACCATTCGAGGTGAACGCGAGCAACAGGCCCGCGGCGGCGACGAGATGACGGAGAAATCGGTGCATAAAAGCTCCTATGGTCTGACCAGAGTGTAACCGTTTTCCGTGAGTGACAGGATTTGTCCGACGCCGACCTGAACCGGCGTCGCGGACGGGATGATGGCCGGCCGCTTGCCGGTCTCGCGCTTGATGGTGTCGAGCGTATTGACGCAGACGTCGAACCTGACGCCCTGCGCGATCAGGCTCTCGACGCGGGTGCGGCTGGCGTTCTCCGTCCGCAGCAGATCGATGCCCGGGCCGAAGGCGACCACCTCGATGGCGATCCTGTCGGGACCGTAGGCCTTGATCAGGTTGTTGGCGACGCTGAGGACGAGGCTCTGTTTTTTCGGATCCTCATCGGACAATTGCAGGACGACGCGATGCTCGGCGAAGGGTTTGTCGGGCAGCGGAGCAGGCTGGGCCCGCAGCGTGAGCGGCAGCAGCGTCAGCGTGACCGCCGCTGCCATCGCGCCTCTTCGTGTCAGCCTGTCGGTCATCCGGCCAAGCCCGGATTGCCGTCGACGCCTTTCAGCGTCACGCTGTCGCGACGGACCTCGCTCGTGATGCCGGCGCGCAGATGCCCGGCGAAGACATCCCAGACCGGCGCGCCCTTCTGTTCGTTGACCGAGGCCCAGCCGGCGACTTTATAGCTCTTGCCGGCCTCGAGCGGGCGACCATCGTTCAGCGTCAGGTCGGAGATACGATGGCCCACGCTCTCCGTGGGCGCGCAAGTATAGGACAGGCCGCCGGTGCGGACCATGTCGCCGCCCTGCTGATAGTAGGGATCCGGGTTGAAGAGATTGTCGCAAACGTCTTCCAGAATATCCTTGATCTGGCCGCCGGTCATGCTCTGGACGTAGGTCTCGGGATAGGTGCAGGCGGTTTCCGCGAGCACATCGTCCATCGTCACGGACTGTCCGGGTAGCACGCTGGTGCCCCAGCGGAAGCCCGGCGACAGCGCGATCTCCGCATCGAATGCCCCGCGCAGCGCGTCGCAGATCAGCATGTCCATGGTGCCGTTGAAATTGCCGCGACGATAGAGCAGACGATCCGTGGTCGCGATCTTCCGGGCATAGGCCGCCGCATAGGGCGCGCGCATCGTCTCGATCAGAGCCTCCATTGCAGGATCTGGCTTGAGCAGCTCGGAGAACACCGGCAACAGATGATAGCGTACGTCGCGCACCTTGCCTTTGGCAAGCTCGAGGTCGAGCACGCCGATGAATTTTCCGTTCGAGCCGGCATTGGTGACGAGCGTCTTGCCGCCGGCATTGCTGACAGCGACCGGCTGCGGCACGGCGTCGTGGGTATGGCCGCCGAGGATGACGTCGATGCCGCTGACGCAGCTTGCGAGCTTGAGATCGACATCCATGCCGTTGTGCGACAGCAGAACGACCGCATCGACCCTGTCGGCATCGCGCAGCGACCGGACCAGCTTCTGCAATTCCTCGTCGCGAATGCCGAAGGTCCAGTCCGGCGTGAAGCGTTTCGGATGCGCGATCGGCACATAGGGAAACGCCTGACCTATCACGGCGACGCGATAGCCGCCGAGTTGCTTGATTGTCGCCGGCTTGAATACGCGGCCCGAGGCGGCATCGAACGCCGGCGCGTCGTTGAACGCGGCTTCCTCGGTGAGAAAAACATTCTGCGCCAGAAATTCGCCGTTGAAGCGGGACAGGTTGTCGCGCAGCGTTTTTTCGCCGTAGGTGAATTCCCAATGGCCGGTCATTGCTTCGATGCCGAGCAGGTTGGCGGCGTCCACCATGTCGGCGCCGCGCGTGACGTTGGCGAGCCCGGAGCCCTGCCAGAGATCGCCGCCGTCGAGCAGCAGCGAATTGTTGGGCCCGGCCTCGCCGCGCAGCCGGTCGATCAGCGTCTTGAGGTGGGCGAAGCCGCCGAGCCTGCCGAAACGCGCGGCCGATTTCTCGAAATCAAGGCAGGTGAAGGCATAGGCGTCGGCGCTGCCTGGCCTGATCCGGAAGCGATCGAGGAAGGCGCGGCCGACCAGGTGCGGCGGCTGCCCCTGCATCGCGCCAACGCCCAGATTGACGCTAGGCTCGCGGAAGAACACCGGCAGCAACTGCGCGTGGGTGTCGGTGATGTGCAGGATACGGGCGTTGCCGAAGCCGGCGAGGTCATACGCCGCGAGATCGCTGGCCGCGCGGGTGATGCGCGGCAGCGCGCCGGAAAGACCAGCAGCGCCGGCGGCTTTCAGCAGATCACGGCGGCGGAGGGGCATGTGATGCTTTCGGATATATGAAACGCGTTCGTCTCGGCAAAACGTCATTCCCGCGCAAAAGCGCGAAGCGCGTCTTCGCACAGACGTCGCGGACATCCACCTCTTAAACACCTCTTGAAGAG
Source organism: Nitrobacter sp. NHB1 (assembly GCF_036964665.1). Classification (NCBI taxonomy): domain Bacteria; kingdom Pseudomonadati; phylum Pseudomonadota; class Alphaproteobacteria; order Hyphomicrobiales; family Nitrobacteraceae; genus Nitrobacter; species Candidatus Nitrobacter laanbroekii. The sequence goes on along the minus strand of NZ_JBAMDA010000001.1, from coordinate 2,676,814 downwards.
AACGGTATGGACGGCCGGGACATAGGCCAACGAAGCGACGCCATTGTTCGAACGGCTATGCCCGGCCATGATGAAATGAAGCGGCGAGAGACGAGATTCGGTGGTCAGCGGATCTCCATCTTCCTCCAGGCGTCCTTTTGCTCGTTGAACTGGAAGATCGCAGCCTTCGACAGCGTTTCGGATGTCTTCGATTGCTCGACCGCCTTGTCGAAATCGCCCGCTTCGGCAGCGGCCTTGGCATTCTTCAGCGCCTTGACCGCCGTGGTCCACTGGTTGCGCAGCTTGCCGGCTTCGGTGTTGGCCGCTTCGGCCGCGGCATAGGCTGCCTTGTAGTCGGCTTCGGTGCTTGCCGCCCGGACGGCTGTCGCGGCGGCGGCCAGCGCCATCGAAAATGCCACGAGAGCGGAGAGACGCATCATGCCGTTGCTCATGGCCGTGCTCCCGGGCCTGAAATCGGCAGACCGTTGCTGACATAGGACAGATAGTATTCGAGGTCGCGGTATTCGTCGTCCTGCGGCGTCAGCGGCACCGCGCGAACCTGGCTGTTGCACGAGGTGAAACGGCGGCTGGTCGTGCCCATGCCGCCCCATGCGGAGCGGTAGATCGGCATCGCGTTGAGAATGCCGAGCGCGGGCGCGAGAACCTCGGCCCGGATATGGTCGCCCGGTATCTGCACGTGGCAGGACGCGCAGGAGAAATTGAGCTGGCCGCGCCGCGTATAGAAGTAGCGCTTGCCGTTTTCAAAGGCCGCGAGCGCTCGCGGATCTTTCGGAATCTTGATGTTGAAAGGCTTGCCGCGCGAGGTGAAGGCCATATAGGCCGTCACCGACGCCATCTCGTCCTTGGTGTAGGAGAAGGGCTTTTCGCCGTTGTTCTCGAGACACTGGTTCACAGCGAGTTCGAGCGTGACGACCTTGCCCTGCTTCTCGTCGAAGGTGGGATAATTCTGGCGAATGCCGATGCCCTTATTGGGGAAACAGTCCGCGAAGGTCTTGCCGTTCTTGAACGGCTTGTTGAACAGTTCCTTGCCGGCGGCGAGCGCGAATTCGTAAGGGGGAAACTCCTCCTTCTCCCTCCACTGCTTGTACAGGCCTTCGTCCATCGAATACGGCCCGTTGACGAAATCCTTCAGCTTCAGCTTGGGAAACTTGTCGGTGAAGTATTTCTGGAATGCCTTGAGGTCGGCCTTCGGATTCGGGCTGTCGGCGGCATGAGACATCCGCGCTCCGGCGAATGTCAGCGTCGCCAGCACCAATCCCGTTGCCGCCGTGCGGAAGGTCAATCGCATGTCTGTTCTCCGCCCGCCGCACGCCGCCATTACTGAATCTTTGCCGTGGAGCTGTCGGTGGCGCCCTTGTTGTCGACCCAACTGATCTTGAGGTCGCCGCCCTTCTTGCCGCCCTTGAAGCTGAATTTCACATACGGATCCTTCGAGACCGCCGGTCCCCAGTCGGCGATGAAAACCGGCTTGCCTCCGTATTCGAAGGTCAGTTGCTGAATGAAGTGCGGTGGGATCAGCTCGCCAGCGGAATTCTTGACGAAGCCAGAATCCATCGGATGCTGAATCAGCGCCTGGACCTCGGTCGTATCGCCACTCGACGTTGCACGGATGCGGATTGTCGATGCCATGACTGTCTTCCTTAAACCTTTCGCCTCCACTAGCCGCCGCAGCCGCCGATGGTGACCTTGACTTCCTTGCTGGCGCTATAGAGCTTGCCGCCGGCTTCCACGACCGCAATGACGTTGCTCGTCTTCGCCATCTTCAGGCGGTTGGCTACGCTCGGCATCGTCCCGGCCGGGATGCGGTACGACGCGGCCAGCGCGTTCGGATTTTCCGCCACCAGGATCGAGATCGAGGTCACGTCGGGCAGGCTCGTGGTGATGGAGATAGGGACGACCGCGCCGTTCTCGGCGATCGCCGGCGCATCCATGCTGACTTTATCGGATTTCTCCGCGGCCCTGCCGTAGAGCGCCTGGATCGCGCCGTCGGCTCCCTTTACCTTGAAAGCGGCGTCGGGATATTTGTCGTTGGCGGCGGCAAGCGCAGGCACAAGCCCGAAGCGGATGCCGGCAAGGCCTGCCAGCGCAACGACCGCCGCACCTTTCAGGACTTGCCGCCGCGCCTCATCAACGCTGCCGGGTAATGGATGGATCATTCGGGTCTCCTTGGGCGCGGCAGGGTCACAGCGTTTGCAGGAAGTCGACGACCGCGTCGATTTCCTTGTCAGTGAGAATGTGGTTTCGTCCGAACGGCGGCATCACCGTGAGAGGATTTCGCTTGGTCTCGTCGGTGACGATCGCGACGAGGTCGGCGCGGTTCGGATATTTTTTCTTGATATCGGTGAGGGCCGGCCCGACGTTCCCGGCCAGGTCGCCGCCCTTGATCTCGTGACAGGTCAGGCAATTGCCCTTGCTGCGATCGAGCGCGAGCTTCTGCCCTTCGTCGGCGGCGGACTGCGCGCGCGCAGGACAAGACGTGACGGCGACGGCAAGCAGCAGGGAGGCCGCCAGCGCCGGCAGCGCCGGCAGCGAGACGGACTTCGTCAAAGGGATTATCGTCAAAGGCGTTTCCTGCGGTGCTCTATTGATTGCATCGTTATCCGGCGGCCGCGTCGTTGCGCGGGGTAAGGGCTTTGCCTTCCGCCGTGACCTTAATTTTCACATCCCCGGCCTTTGCACAAGCGCTCATGCATGGCAGAATGACCACTATCGCATTCGGCAAGGATGGACGGCACGTGGGATCCGGTGACCGTCTCGACGCCGCTGCGTTTCATCGCAACCATGCCGCGATCTGGGCGGTGCTCGAAGAATTCCTGCGCGGCAAGACCGGCGACGTGGTCGAGGCCGGCAGCGGCACCGGGCAGCACGTCGTTTTCTTCGCGCGGCACTCGCCCGCCATCACCTGGTGGCCGAGCGATCTTAACGACAATCACCTCCGCAGCATTGCGGCGTGGACCGCTCACGACAATCTCGCCAACGTCCGCCCGCCGCTGCGGATCGACCTGTCGAATCCGCAGCGGTGGGCGGAGATGAGCGACAGTCGCGGACCCGGCGCGCTGCTCGCGGTGTTCTGCGCCAATGTGATTCATATCGCGCCGTGGCGCGTCGCCGAGGGCCTGATCGCGGGCGCGGCACACTGTCTGCGTCCTGACGGGCGGCTGTTTCTCTACGGACCGTTCAAGCGCGGCGGCCGGCACACCGCGCCGAGCAACGCGGCGTTCGACGCCAGCCTGCGCAACAACGATCCCGAGTGGGGCGTGCGCGATGTCGACGAGGTGGCGGTGCTGGCGCAGCGCAACGGTTTGGAGCTTGCGGAGATTATCGACATGCCGGCCAACAATCTGATCCTGACGTTTGAACGACATGCAGGATGACGATTGCTCGCGCTGTTGTCCCTGCGGAAGCACCCGCGTCGGTCAGCACCTTGTGTTCCTGTGGTGACGGGCGGACGCGTCTATAGCCTTTTCGAGCGAAGCATGTCCTCGGGCTTGACCCGAGGATGGATACGCGGGTCAAGCCGCCTATGAAACCGTACTCTTTGCGCGTTGCTCAGCTCGCTATGGCCGGTCGAGCGATCCCGTCAGGCGGCATCCCCAAATCATGCCCCTCAACCCGGCCCTCTCCGGCAGGACAAATTACCGCAACGGCGGGGCATACATGATGCCGCCGGCGTTCCAGAGCTGGTTGAGGCCGCGCGGAATCTTCAGCCTCGAGTCGGCGCCGATATTACGGTCGTAGACCTCGCCGTAATTGCCGACGTGGCGAATGATGCGCGCCGCCCAGTCCTTACTCAGCCCGAGAGCCTCGCCGTATTTGCCCTCGGTGCCGACCAGCCGCATCACGTCGGGCTTCTTGGACTTCATCGCCTCGTCGATGTTCTTCGAGGTGACGCCGAGTTCCTCGGCGTTGATCATCGCGTAGAGCGTCGCCGGAGGGTGAAAACAGATAGCCGCCGCCCCGGATGGTCCGGATCACCGCCGGCCTCGCGGGGTCGGGCTCGATCTTGCGCCGAATCCGCATGATTCGCAGATCGATCGCGCGATCGAAGGCTTCGCTGTCGCGGGCATTGGCCAATTCCAGCAGCCGCTCGCGCGACAGAACCCGCTTCGGGTTGGCGGCGAAGACTTTCAACAGGCCGAATTCCGACGCCGTGAGCGGATGCTCGTTGCCTTCATCGTCACGCAAGGCCTGGGCGTCGAGATCGAGCCATTTGACGCCGAAGCGGACGAACTGCCCGGCCGCGGGTTTGGCGACTGCGGCGTTCGACGGCGCGGCCTCCGTCTTCGGCGCACTCCGCCGCAGGACCGAGCGGATGCGCGCCATCAGTTCGCGCAACTCACAGGGTTTTGCCACGTAGTCGTCGGCGCCGAGTTCGAGGCCGACCACGCGATCGATCGGGCTGGCCGTCGCAGTCAGCATGATCACCGGTACGTTGGTGCGGCTCTTGAGGTCGCGAATGATCGAAAGGCCGTCCTCCTCCGGCATGTTCAGATCGAGCACGACGAGATCGGGCGTGGCAGTGCCGATGGCCTCGCGCAGGCTCTTGCCGCCCTCGCACAGCGTAATGGTAAAGCCGTGCATCTTGAGATAGTCGCCGACCATTTCGCGAGCGGGAGCCTCGTCGTCGACGACAATGATATGCGGGTTCCGGCTCATGTCAGACCATCGCGGGCAGGATGATGGTGAAGGTCGATCCCTGTCCGGGGCCGCTGCTGTCGGCGCTGATCTGGCCGTCATGCATGTCGACGATCCGTTTCACGATCGACAGACCGAGGCCGGTGGAGCTTTCGCCGGCGGTGGGTTTTGCGGACAGCCGCTGGAAGCGGACGAACAGCCGTCCCAGGTCCTCCGGCGACAGGCCGGCGCCCTCATCGGTGATACGGATGATGGTGGTGTCCGCGTCGTGGTCGACCAGCAGCGTGATCCTGCCGCCGACCGGGCTGTACTTGATGGCGTTGCTGACGAGATTGTCGATCGCCTCGCGCATCCGGTCCTGGTCGCACATCGTGATGCGTCCGGTGGGCGCCGAGACGGCGAGGGTCTGCTGCTTGTTGACCGCGGACGGCTGGTTGGCTTCGGAAACCTCGGCGACCAGCGCCGCGACATCGACCGGCTCGCGCCGGATGGTGATGTCGAAGGCGTCGGCCATGGCGTCGGAAATCAGATGATCGACCATCGTAATCAGACGCTTGGTGGCGTCGCGAATATGATCGACCTGCGAGGTGACGGTGTCCCTGGGCGAGCTCGCGCCGATAAGTTCGGCAAGAATTTCGGTGCGGCCCAGGATGACGCCAAGGGGATTTTTCAGGTCGTGCGCAACGGTGCCGAGAATCTCGTTCTTGAATCCGTTGGCCCGCTGCAGCCGCAGCCATTGCGTGGAAAGCCTGCGATTGGCTTGCATCAACGCGCGGGTGCGCTGCGCGACCCGGTCTTCAAGCCGCGTGTTGGCGTTCTGCAATTGCTGGTAGAGGATCACATTGTCGAACGCGATCGACAGCCGGCTGCCGAAGATTTCGACCAGCGACCGATCGGTATCCGACAGATCGCACTCAGCCTGCAGCAGCACGACGACCTCGCGGCCGCTGCCGGTGCGGATATAGAGCACGGAGCGGTGATCGACGAATTCGTGCTTGCGCCGCCTGAAGGCGGCTTCGACCGTCTGTTTGAGCTCGGAATCGAGCGATGCCTGCCCCGCGACGCCGATGAAGCGGCTGTAGCAGCCGGATCCCGCCAGCACCGAAAAGTCGTCGTCGACCGCGCCGCCGTCGCGCAGCACCAGAATGCCGGCGCAATCGACGTTCAAGAGCGAGGCAATCTGCGTCAGGACGCCTTCGGCGAGACGCTGCATCGACTTGAAATCGTAGAGCGTCGAGGCGGCCTCGATGACGATCTCAAGGCCGCGGCGGGTCTGCACCATGCGCTCGAGCTGCTGATAGCTGCGCAGCGCCGCGGTCAGCGAGGTGAACAGCTTGTCGGCGGTGAGTTCGGTTTTCGCCTTGTAGTCGTTGATGTCGTGGTCGACGATGACGCGGCGCTCCGGCGCCTGTCCGGGCTGTCCGGTACGTAGGATGATGCGTACGGTTTCGTTCTTGAGTTCGTTCCGGATGAACTCGACGAGGTCGAGGCCGGCGGCATCGGTCTCCATGATAACGTCGAGCAGTACCGCCGCGATGTCGGGATGCGCGCGCATCAGTTCCTGACCCTCGGCGGCGGAATAGGCCGACAGGATGTCCAGGGTCTGGCCGTTGAGGCTGTAGTCGCTCAACGCGAACCGCGTGCCATCGTGCACGGCCCGATCGTCGTCGATCACGGCGATCTTCCATTTGCGCGTCGAAGCGTCCGGACGATCGACTTCGGAATCGTCGATCAGGTGGAGGACGTCATCCTGGTCGGCCATTACGTGGTCCCGCTGTCTGTTTCACCCCTGCCCGCGCCGCCGGCGACGGCTCGCGGCATGATAATGCGAAAAATCGTGCCTTGTCCCGGCTCTGACTCCACCATCATCCGGCCGCCAAGCTGCTGGGTGACGAGATTGTAGACGATATGAAGACCAAGGCCGGTGCCACCCTCGTTGCGGCGCGTGGTGAAGAAGGGATCGAACGCTTGCCGCTGGACGTCCGACGTCATGCCGACGCCATTGTCGGCAAAAATGATCTCGATGTCACCATTGGCGCGCGGTTTCGCCGTGATGGAAATCGTGCCGGACCGTTCGTCCGGAAACGCGTGATTGGCGGCGTTGAGAAAGAGGTTGGTCAAAATCTGCCCGTATGAGCCGGGAAAACCGTCGATAATCAGACCTTCCGGGACGTCGACGGCGATGCTGATCGGAGACCGCTTGAGCACCGGGCGCAGGCTCCTGACGATCTGGTCGGTGGATTCGCTCAAATTGAACTGGCGGCGTTCGGCATGGGACCGGTCCACGGCGACCTGCTTGAAGGACTCGATCAGCTCGCCCGCGCGGTGCAGGTTTGCCACCAGTTGCTGGGCGGCATCGCGGCAGGTCCGCACGAACTCCTCGAGCTGCGACCGCCTCAGCGGCACGGCGGATCGCAACTCGGCGTCGAACGTGTCGGCGCGTCGCGCGAAACTCGATGCAACCGTCAGGCTGATTCCGATCGGGTTGTTCACCTCGTGCGCCACGCCTGCGACCAGCCCGCCAAGCGCGGCAAGCCGCTCGGCATCGATCAGGTTCCGCTGCGCGGCGCTCAATTCCAGCAGGGCGCTCTCGGCCCGTTCCTTCGATGCCCGCAATTCGTCCTCGGCATCGCGCTTGGCGATGGCGTTCTTGCGGAACACCTCGACGGCGCGCGCCATGGCGCCGATTTCGTCCCGCGCGTCGGTGCCGGCGACCTTGCGATCGTAGTCGCCGGACATGATCGCGCGCATCGACGTAATGATCTGCCGCAAAGGCAGACGGATGCTGAGCGCGATGACGACGCCCGCGACGACGATGATGGCGAGGAAGGTCGCGGCGATCCACAGCATCTTGCGGGAGATGTCCGCGAGCGTATGGTCGAACGTCATTTGCGCGCTCTGCTCGCGCTGTCGCATCTTGACCGACAGGCCGTCGATCGCGCCGATGGTCTCCGCCTGGCTGGCGTCGATGGAATTGCGCAGCAGGTCCGTCCGCTTGGCGAGCAGTTCGGCGAGCTTGCCAATGCCGTCGTGCAGCGCGGATGTCCGGGTTTTGAGCCGCTGCAGCGCGCCGCGCTGAAGGTCGTTGTCCGAAAAATCGATCATCGCCGGAATGGTGCGCTCGATCGCATCGGCACTCTTGCGGACCTCGTCCGCGCTGGTCGATGCCGGCGCCAGATAGTAGGCGTTCGCGGCCACCAGCATCGCTGTGAAGGTCTCGCGGGATTTCCCGAGTGTCGGCCAGATCCGGGCGTCGCGGCGGCCGGTCGCGCCCTCGATGGTCGAGTAGAGTCCCGCCATGTCCTTGGCGGGCGCCAGGATCTGGTCCTCGTAGGTTTTGGTAATCGTCGTCTGTAATGCGCGCAGTTCCCCGAAGCCGCTGAGGAAACGTTCGGTGGCGCGTTCCAGCTCCTTGACCGAGCCCGACAGCATCGGGTCGGTCGAGGCGCGCGTGCTCAAGGTGCCGAGGACGGCCTCGCGCAACAGCAGGATTTCCGCAAACAGATCGGGACTGGGCTGGTTGATGTAGCGGTGGATCAGATTTTGCAGCCGACCGGTCTCGCTCTCGAGAACCGCGAGGATCTTGTCGGATTTCCTAACCTGACGCACGTCGTCCCACGCGGATCCCAGGGTCTTGGCGCCGCTCCATATCAACAGCGCCAGCACCAGCACCACCGCAGAATTCAACGCCGCGATCGAGAGAATGCGCCACCGGATCGGAATCGCACGAACCAGGCCCACGATGCCCGAGCGCCCCTGCGCCGCCAGACCGTCCTGCTCCTGCTGCGCCGCACCTGTGCCGCTCCGGGGCTCGGCTGAAACCAAGTCACTGACCTTGCGGATTCGTGCGATGTCGCCTGTCGTCTGCAATCCGCACTGTGCCTTCATCGAGTCGTGCCTTCATAACTCCGGCGACAGCGGCTTGCCCGAAAACGACTGCCAGACGACGACTTTAGCGCCCCCAGGCTTGGTCTGTCGATGCGAGCCGGCCCGTCCGGAAAGCCACGACATAACGGCGCGTTGGGACCCCGCAATGGGACATCGACGCTCGTCCCCTTTGAGGAAGTCATCAATCCGGAGAAAAGGTTCAACGCGGTGGAATCCCGGCATGGCCGCTTGATAACGGCCGCTTGCCGCGCCGGTCGTGAATTGCAGCGGCCGCGCGTTGGTCTTATCAGAAACGCATGGCAGCGGGGCAGCCCGGCCCTGCCGTGCGCGGAGGGCGAGGCACGATGCGAACACCGGCATGGAGACTGGCGCTACTGTTCTGCGCGCTGCAATTCACTGCTGCACTGCCGGCTCCGGCACGCGCCGTCACCGAGATCGCGTGGTGGCACGCGATGTCCGGCGAACTCGGCCGGCAGCTCGGACGGCTCGCCACCGAATTCAACGGGTCTCAATCCGAGTACCGGATCGTGCCGACCTACAAGGGCAACTACACCGAGACCGTGACCGCAGCGATCTTTGCGTTCCGCTCGCGGAGCCAGCCGGCGATCGTGCAGGTCAATGAAATCGCCACCGGCACCATGATGGCGGCTCAGGGGGCGATCTATCCGGTTTTCGAGCTGATGCGCGACGAGAACGAAGCGTTTTCTCCGACGGCCTATCTTCCGGCCATCACCGGATACTATGCCGATGTCGCGGGCAACCTGCTGTCGTTTCCGTTCAATGTCTCGACCCCCATCCTCTATTACAACAAGGACCTGTTCCGCGCCGCCGGTCTCGATCCCGAGAGGCCGCCGCAGACCTGGCCGGAGCTCGGCGAAGCCGCCAAGACGCTGCGCGAGGCCGGGGCCGCTTGCGGCTTCACCACGTCGTGGCCGTCATGGGTCAACGTCGAGAGCTTTCTCGCCTTGCACAATCTGCCGATCGCAACGCGTGCCAACGGGTTCGGCGGGCTCGACGCCGTCCTCATTTTCAACAATCCGCTGATGGTCCATCACGTTGCCCAACTCGCCGAATGGCAGAAGACCAAGATTTTCGACTACAGCGGCCGGGGGACGACTGCCGAGCCCCGTTTCCAGCGTGGCGAATGCGGCATCTTCATGGGCTCTTCGGCGACGCGCGCGGATATCATCGCCAATTCCAAATTCGCCGTCGGCCACGGCATGCTGCCGTATTGGCCGGATGTCGAGGGCGCGCCGCAGAACACCATCATCGGCGGCGCCACCTTATGGGTGCTGCGCGATCGCCCGCGCGAGGAATACAAGGGTGTCGCAAAATTTTTTGCCTATCTGTCGAAGCCCGAAGTGCAGGCAGCCTGGCACCAGCACACCGGCTACCTGCCGATTACCCGCGCAGCATTCGACCTCACCCGCGCGCAGGGCTTTTACGATCGCAATCCCGGGTCCGCGATCGCGATCGAACAGATGACGCTGAAGCCGCCGACCGGTAATTCAAGGGGGTTGCGACTCGGATCGTTCGTTTTGATCCGCGGTGTCATCGAGGACGAACTCGAACAGGCCTTCAGCGGCAAGAAGAGCGCGCAGGCCGCGATGGATTCGGCGGTGGCGCGCGGCAACACGCTGCTACGCCAGTTTGAGCGCACCAATCCGTAACGAGTGTCGGGCAGTCGTTGCGATTGTCATTTGCCGGGCATAGCCCATTCTAGAAACGGCGTCGCTTCCGCTTGCCTATGCGAAGAACAGCGTCGCTTCGCTCGCCTGTGCCCCGGAAATCCATCCCTTTTGAGAAGATGGGTGCCCGGATCAAGTCCGGGCATGACGACCTTCTGATTCCATCAATACGATCAGCACTCGCGGACTCGTGCGCGCCTACTCCTTCTTCGGCTCTTTCGACATCCGTTCGAGGCGCTCCTGCATCTCTTTCATCTGACGGCGAAGATCCTCGATATTATCGCCGGCATTATTGTCGCCGGCATTTGAGGCGTCGGGCGTTTTCTCCGGTTCGGAAGCGGCGGTCCCACTGCGCGGCGGCACGAACGGCTTGAACATCGAGAAGGTGCGTTCGAACAATTCCATGTTGCGGCGGACATGCTCTTCGAGCGGCGCGAGGGGGGTGCCACTGAAGGTGCTGGTCATCTGCTTGCGAAACTTCTCCTGCTCGCGGGTCAGCATGTCGATCGAGCGTTCGAGATATTTCGGCACCACCATCTGCATGCTGTCGCCATAGAAGCGGATCAACTGCCGCAGGAACGCGGTCGGGAGCAGGTTCTGTCCGGCCTTGTTTTCCTGCTCGAAGATGATCTGCGCCAGCACCGAGCGGGTGATGTCGTCGCCGGTCTTTGCATCGAAGACCAGGAAATCCTCGCCCTGCTTGACCATCGCCGCGAGATCTTCGAGCGTCACATAGGTGCTGGTGCCGGTATTATAGAGCCTCCGGTTCGCATATTTCTTGATTGTCGTTGGTGTCTCTGATTTCGCCATAGGTCCCACACGTCCATACCGAGGACAAGAAACCCCGCCGGCGTCCACGAGGGGGTTAACAAGTAGCGCATTGCAGCAAAGCACTTTCGGCAGGCCTCGGCTACCGTTTTATGAAGGACGGTCAATTCCAAGGCATAGAGACTGCTCACGAATATGCCCGGCGCAACTTCTGGTCATTGGAGCGATTGACACACTCTCGTGAGGTTAATTGACACACTCCCGTGAGGTTAACAGGTTAGAACCCATACACGGGGTCGCCGGCGCGGCGGCCATCGTCCAATTTCAAGTCACTCAAGTTCCAGGAGGTGTCCATGTCAGACGATGTCGTCATCGTCAGCGCCGCCCGCACTCCGGTGGGGAGTTTCAACGGTGCGTTCGCCACCACGCCGGCCCACACTCTCGGCGCTGTCGCCGTCAAGGCCGCGCTGGAGCGGGCGGGTATCGAGCCAGGACGCGTCTCCGAGGTCATCCTGGGCCAGATTTTGACCGCGGCGCAGGGCCAGAACCCGGCGCGGCAGGCGTCGATCGCCGCCGGCGTTCCGGTAGAAATCCCGGCCTGGGGCGTCAACCAACTCTGCGGCTCGGGTCTGCGCACGGTCGCGCTCGGCTATCAGGCCATCCTCAACGGCGACTCCGACATCGTCGTCGCCGGCGGACAGGAATCCATGAGCATGGCGCCGCATGCGCAGTACCTGCGCGGCGGCGTCAAGATGGGCGGCCTCGAACTGATCGACACCATGATCAAGGACGGCCTGTGGGATGCGTTCAACGGCTACCACATGGGCAACACCGCGGAGAATGTCGCCCGTCAGTACCAGATCACCCGCCAGCAGCAGGACGAATTCGCCGCCGGCTCCCAGAACAAGGCGGAAGCCGCGCAGAAGGCCGGCCGGTTCAAGGACGAGATCGTGCCGGTCACCGTCAAGAACCGCAAGGGCGATATCGTCGTCGACACCGACGAATATCCGAAGGCGGGCGTGACGGCCGAGTCCATCGCCAAACTGCGCCCGGCCTTCGAGAAGGAGGGCACGGTCACCGCGGCCAACGCATCGGGAATCAACGACGGCGCCGCCGCCGTGGTGCTGATGTCAGCCAAACAGGCGGCGAAAGAGGGCAAGCCCCCCCTCGCCCGCATCGTCTCGTGGGCTCATGCCGGCGTCGACCCGAAGATCATGGGCACCGGGCCCATCCCGGCATCGCGCGCCGCGCTGAAAAAGGCGGGCTGGACTATCGGCGATCTCGATCTGATCGAGGCCAACGAGGCCTTTGCCGCGCAGGCCTGCGCCGTCAACAAGGACCTCGGCTGGGATACCTCCAGGGTTAACGTCAACGGCGGCGCCATCGCCATCGGGCATCCGGTCGGCGCCTCGGGCGCGCGCGTGCTGGTGACGCTGCTGCACGAAATGCAGAAGCGCGATGCCAAAAAGGGCCTCGCCACGCTGTGCATCGGCGGCGGCATGGGTATCGCCATGTGCGTCGAGCGCGGCTGAGCGGATCGGGCGAACGGTGCTAAACGGACATCGAGTCACCGCAGTTCGCTCTGACAATAAAATGCCCGGCATCGTGCCGGGCATTTTATTGCGCAAGGTTTTGTTTCAACGACCAGGATAATTCCGGCTTGCTGCCCAGGAGGACGACACAATGGCAAGAGTGGCACTGGTGACGGGGGGGACGCGAGGCATCGGCGGCGCGATCAGCAAGGCGCTGAAAGCGGCCGGATACAAGGTCGCGGCGAGCTATGCCGGCAACGATGCAGCGGCGGAGAAGTTCAAGACGGAGACCGGCATCCCCGTCTACAAATGGGACGTCACCTCCTTTGAGGCCTGCACCGAGGGCGCCAGGAAGGTCGAGACAGAACTCGGCCCCATCGAGGTGCTCGTGAACAATGCCGGCATCACCAGGGACGGCGCCTTCCACAAGATGACGCTGGAACAGTGGAATTCGGTGATCAACACCAATCTCGGCTCGCTGTTCAACATGACACGCCCGGTGATCGAAGGCATGCGCGCGCGCAAGTTCGGCCGCATCATCAACATCTCCTCGATCAACGGCCAGAAAGGCCAGTTCGGCCAGGTGAACTATTCGGCGGCGAAGGCCGGCGACATCGGTTTCACCAAGGCCTTGGCTCTGGAGAACGCCAAGGCCGGAATCACCGTGAACGCGATCTGCCCGGGTTACATCAACACCGAAATGGTGCAGGCGGTGCCCAAGGACGTCGTCGAGAAAAACATCCTGCCGCAGATTCCGGTGAACCGTCTCGGCGAACCCGAGGAGATCGCGCGCGCGGTGGTGTTCCTCGCCGCCGACGACGCCGGCTTCATCACCGGATCGACGCTGACCGTCAACGGCGGGCAGTATCACGCGTGAGGAATAGCGCATAGGGTGGCAGGCCGCTTCTTTCTTCCCTCTCCCCTCGCGGGAGAGGGTGGACGGGTACCAGCGCGGCCGGGTGAGGGGACAGCATCAACGTGACGGAAAGCCCCCTCATCCGAGGCGGACCTCGTCTGCGCCACCTTCTCCCGCGAGGGGAGAAGGAAGAAATCATGACCTCCCGCACCGCTACGCTTATCGGCCTCACCGCCATCGTCATGTGGTCGCTGCTCGCGGTCATGACGGTCGCGACCGGGCGCGTTCCCGCGTTTCAACTGGCGGCGATGACGTTTGCGATCGGTGGCCTCGCCGGCTGCGCGAGCTGGCTGTTTCGCCCCGAAGGCGCCCGCGCGTTGCGACAGCCGCCGGTGGCGTGGCTGGTCGGGGTCGGCGGGCTGTTCGGCTATCACGCGCTGTATTTCATCGCGCTGCGGCGCGCGCCGCCCGCAGAGGCCGGCCTGCTGAATTATCTCTGGCCGCTGCTGATCGTGCTGTTCTCATCGCTGCTGCCGGGCGAACGGCTGGCGCCGCATCATCTAATCGGCGCGATCCTCGGGCTCACTGGGACGGTGCTGCTGGTCGCGGGCAACAGCTCGATCCAGTTCGAGCGCGCCCAGATTTCGGGTCTCGCGGCGGCGTTCATCGCGGCGTTTGTCTGGGCGGCGTATTCGGTGCTGTCGCGGCGGCTGGCCTCGGTTCCGACCGATGCGGTCGCGGGCTTCTGCCTGGCGACAGCCGCGCTGGCGGCAATTTTGCACGTGCTTGTGGAACCGACGGTGTGGCCGGACAGCGGCGCGCAGTGGCTCGCGATCACAGCACTCGGCATCGGTCCGGTCGGTCTCGCCTTCTATGTCTGGGACATCGGCATGAAGCGCGGCGACATTCGCGTGCTCGGCGCGGCCGCCTATGCAACGCCGCTGCTCTCGACCGGGTTCCTGATATTGGCGGGCTTTGCTAAACCGACCGCTGCGCTTGGCGTCGCGGCGGTGCTGATCGCGGGCGGCGGATTGATCGCGGCGAAGGACATGATCTGGAGATGAACGGTCAGGTCCCGCCACCGTTTAGGTCTGCAGCGCGGCAAAGTGCCCTCGCCGCTGCAGCCAGGCCAGCAGGACCAGGCTTGGCAGCGCCACCAGCATGCAGATCACGAAGAATAGCGGCCATCCGGTCGCCTCGGCGACGAACCCGGCGCTGGCGGACAGATAGGTTCGACCGACGGCGGCAAGCGCCGTGAGCAGGGCATATTGGGTAGCGGTATGCAGCGGGTTGCGGCACAGCGCCGAGAGATAGGCGACGAAGATCACCGTGCCGATGGCGCTGGTGAAATTCTCCGCCGTGATCGCAAACGCCAGTGCCCATTGATTGACGCCGGCCAGCGCCAGCCACGAGAACGACAGGTTGGCCACCGCCTGCAGAATGCCGCCGATCCACAGGCTTGCCGCCAGCGGATAGCGACGCGCCACGAAGCCGCCCGCGAAGCCGCCGATCAGGGTGGCGGCAAGACCGACGCCCTTGACGATGGCGGCGTAGTCGTTGCGGGTGAAGCCGAGATCGATGACGAACGGCGCGGTCATGGTGCCTGAGAACGCATCGGTGAACTTGAACAGCACGATGAAGGCCAGCGCCGCCAGCGCGTCCTTCCTTGCGAGAAACTCGGAGAATGCGCCGATCGCGGCGTGCGTGACGCGCGCAAAACCGCCCTCGGTTCGCGTGGCTCGCTCGGCGCGCACGGATTGCTCGGGCTCGGTGGCGGCAAGTGCGGTGATGGTGCCGATCAGGACCATCGCCGCCATGCTGACATAGCCCCATGACCATGCGGCGGCGCGGACCAGGCCTGTGCCTTCGAATGCGCTGACCAGGAAGAGAGCGCCGGCGGTCGAGACCAGCATGCCGATGCGATAGGCGGCGACGTAGCCCGCCATGCCGGCGGCCTGCTCGCTTTCCGGCAGGCTCTCGACGCGAAAGGCATCGACCACGATGTCCTGCGTCGCCGATGTCGCCGCCACGAGCAGCGCGCCGAGCGCGACGAACCACGGCGCCTTCACCGGATCGGTCGAGGCCAGCAGCAGGATCGCCGCGATCAGCAGCAGTTGCGAAAACACGAGCCAGCCGCGGCGGCGGCCGAATCGCCGCGTCAGCAGCGGAATGTGCAGGGCATCGACCAGCGGCGCCCATAGGAACTTCAGCGTGTAGGGCGTGCCGACGAGGACGAACAGACCGATGGCGCGCAGGTCGATGCCGGATTCCGTCATCCATATCTGCAGCGTCGAGCCCGACAGCGCCAGCGGCAGGCCGGACGAGAAGCCGAGCAGCATCACAATGAGAACGCGCGGTTGCAGATAGACCGCGATGCTCTCGCGCCATGACGCGCGGGGCGCGGCGTCGGATTCATTCGGCGGGGCGGCGGCGTCCGGAGCGGTCATGCCGCAGTGCTAGCAGATTCGCAGGCGTTACGAACTGACGTCATCGCCCGGCTTGACCGGGCGACCCAGTACTCACAATCTCACATTATGGGGCCACGCTGTTTTTACGTATACATCCTCGCTAGCCGTATCGGTGGAACACTTTATGTCGGCGTGACCAATGACCTTTTACGGCGTTTAGCCGAACACAAATCGAAAATCGCTGAGAGCTTTACAAAAACGTACGGAGTAGATCGGCTTGTGTATTTCGAATGTTTCGATGACATAGAACAGGCGATCCACCGCGAAAAAAGACTGAAGAAGTGGGAACGCCTTTGGAAGGTGCAATTGATCGAAAAAGACAATCCAAATTGGGATGATCTCTACCCTGGCGTCGCTGGAAGATGACGGCGAGGATACAGTCTGAAAGGCAAGCCATCTGGATACTGGGTCGCCCGGTCAAGCCGGGCGATGACATCCATAATCACTCGCCCGCCTGGATTTTACGGCCGAACGGCGGCGGATACAGTTCCGGTTCACCGGGCCTGACGATCCGCGGCGTCTCCGCGGCCGCCTCATCCTTGCTGAAATCGAGGTCCTCGATCCTCACCGCGCGCTTGCCGATCTTGCCGGCCGAGATCAGGACCTGCCTGACATCCTCGCTGACCTGATCGAAATGACTGCCGAGCTTGCTGACCCGGTCGCGCAGGCGCTCGACATCACCCATCATGGTCATGACCTCGATCCGTACCTTGTCGGCGGCATCGCGCATCCGCGCGTCCTTGAGAAGCTGCTGCATCACCTGGATCGCCAGCATCAAAAGCGATGGCGACACCAGCACGATCCGGGCGCGATAGGCTTTCTGGATCACATCGTCGAAGGCGTCATAGATCTCGGCATAGACCGACTCCGACGGCACGAACATCAGGGCGTTATCCTGAGTCTCGCCCGGGATCAGGTATTTGCCGGCGATGTCGGTGACGTGTTTCATGACGTCGGCGCGCAGCCGCTGGCTTGCGAACTTCCTTTCCTCGTCGGTGCGGGCGTCGTGGAGTGCCGTCATGGCCTCCAGCGGGAATTTCGCGTCGATGCAGAGCGGGCGTTGGTCGGGGAGGAAGATCACACAGTCCGGCCGCTTGCCGTTCGACAGCGTGTACTGGAAGGCAAACGAGTCTTTCGGCATGCCGTCCTGCACGATCGCTTCCATCCGCGCCTGTCCGAATGCGCCGCGCGACTGCTTGTTGGCGAGCACCTCGCGCAGCGTGGTCACCTGCGCCGTCAGGTCGGTCAGGTTCTTGTGCGCGTTGTCTATAATTCCGAGCCGCTCGTGCAGTACGCGCAGGCTGTCCATGGTGTTGCGCGTGGTCTGCTCCATCGACTGGCCAACCCGATGGGTGACCGAATCGAGCCGCTCGCTGACGGCGCGCGCCATCTCCGCCTGACGCCCCGCAAGCGCCCGACCCATGGCGTCGACGCGGCCGGTGGCCTCCGACTGCGCGCGCATCATGTCGTCGAGACGTTCCTCCAACTCGTCGGCGCGGCTCGTCTGCGCCATCGCCATTTCGGTTCCCCGGCGCCCGGAGCGCGCGATCACAATGGCGATAATCAGCAGTAGTACCAGCGCCAGCGCGCCGAACGCGATCAGCACGGTGCCTGTTCGCACCGATACGTCGCCCAGGATGAAAAGGATGTGGTTCATCCGGTCCTTGTAGCCGATTCGACCGTCAATGAGAACGAAGCACGAACATATTGAGTTAACGAAAGCTCAATTTTTATGGTTAACACACGCTTAACGACCCGAAATCGCTATGGATTGACCGCGGCAGACCGGGGGATTACATCGCCCGCCATGGCTATTCGCGAAATCATCATTCTGCCGGACAAGCAGTTGCGTCTGGTTTCCAGGCCGATCGAAACGGTCACGCCGGAGATCCGCAAACTCGCCGACGACATGTTCGAGACCATGTACGACGCCCCGGGCATCGGGCTCGCCGGCATCCAGATCGCGCAACCGTTGCGCATCATCACCATGGACCTCGCCAGGCGCGACGAGGACGGCGAACTCACGCCGCGGCCGCGCATCTTCATCAACCCGGAAATCCTGTCGGCGTCCGAGGAACTCTCGACCTACGAAGAGGGCTGCCTGTCGATCCCCGAATATTACGAGGAGGTCGAACGCCCGGCGCGGGTGCGGGTCCGCTTCATCGATCTCGACGGCAAGGTCCACGAGGAAGATGCCGAGGGGATCTACGCCACCTGCATCCAGCACGAAATCGACCATCTCAACGGCGTGCTGTTCGTCGATCACATCTCGAAACTGAAACGCGACCGCGTGGTGAAAAAATTCACCAAGGCTGCGAAGCTCGCCGCGAAATAGTCTCGCAAACAGATCGGCTCGTTCATGCCGCTTCGCCTGATCTTCATGGGCACGCCGGAATTCGCGGTGCCGACCCTGCTGCAACTCGTCGCCCATGGCCAGGAGATCGCGGCCCTATATACCCGCGAGGCGAGGCCCGCGGGCCGCGGCATGAAGCTGCAACCGAGCCCGGTGGCGCGGGAAGCGCACCGCCTCGGCATTCCCGTGCTGACGCCGAAAACGCTGAAGACCCCCGCCGCGCTGGATGAATTCCGCTCGCATGGCGCCGACGCCGCGGTCGTCGTCGCCTACGGCATGATCCTGCCGCAGGCGATCCTCGATGCGCCGCCGCTCGGCTGCTTCAACCTGCATGGTTCGCTGCTGCCGCGCTGGCGCGGCGCCGCGCCGATCAACCGCGCCATCATGGCGGGCGACGCCGAAAGCGGCGTCATGGTCATGAAGATGGATGCCGGCCTCGACACCGGCGACGTCGCCATGGCCGAGCGGATCGCCGTGACCGATGCGATGACGGCATCCGATCTCCATGACGCGCTGGCGCCACTGGGGGCCGATCTCATGGTGCGTGCGATGGCCGCGCTGGCGCGCGGCGGCCTGCAACTGACGAAGCAGAGCGAGCACGGCGTCACCTACGCCGCAAAAATCGACAAGGCCGAGGCGCGCATCGACTGGAGCAGGCCAGCCCGAGAGCTGCTGCGGCATATCCACGGCCTGTCGCCGTTTCCGGGCGCCTGGTGCGAGATGCCCCTCGACGGCGAGCGAGTGCGCGTGAAGGTCTTGCGTTGTGAGGTCGCGAAAGGCTCCGGCGAAGCCGGTGAACTGCTCGACGATCGGCTGACCATTGCGTGCAAGGACGGCGCGATCCGCGTCCTCGAATTGCAGCGCGCCGGAAAGCCGCCGATGAAGGCCGAGGCCTTTCTCAACGGCACGCCGCTTCAGCCGCCCATGCGGCTCGTCTGATGCCCCGCTACAAGCTCACCATCGAATATGACGGCGGCCCGTTCTGCGGCTGGCAGTATCAGGACAACGGCCCCTCGGTGCAGGGCGCCTTGGAGGCGGCGGTCAAAGCGATCTGTGGCGATGCCGTTCGCGTGCATGGCGCCGGCCGCACTGACGCCGGCGTCCATGCGCTGGCGCAGGTAGCGCATTGCGACATCGCCAAGCATTTCGCGCCGAACCGGTTGCGCGACGGCCTCAACGCCCATCTGCGACCGCATCCGATCGGCGTGCTAACGGCCGAAATCGTGCCCGAAACTTTTGAGGCGCGCTTCTCGGCACTCAGGCGGCATTATGTCTATCGCATCGCCAACCGCCGCGCGAACCTCGCCATCGATGTCGGCCACGTCTGGCGCGTGCCGCGGCTGCTCGATGCGGAGGCAATGCACGCGGCGGCACAGCGGCTGATCGGCAAGCACGACTTCACGACGTTTCGCGACACCGAATGCCAGGCGAAATCACCGGAGAAGACCCTCGACCAGCTCGACGTCGTCAGGAACGGCGACAACGTCAACGTCGTCACCTCGGCGCGGTCGTTCCTGCACAGCCAGGTGCGCTCAATGGTGGGATCGCTGGTCTGGGTCGGACATGGCCGCTGGAGCGCCGACGATCTTTTCAACGCGCTGGCCGCGCGCCGCCGCGAGGCCTGCGGCCCTGTCGCGCCACCCGACGGGTTGTATCTGGTGCGGGTGGATTATTGAGTCATTTGCTGTTTTTACGAAATCTGTGCTCGTCATGCGCGGACTTGATCCGCGCATCTATCTTTTGAACGAAGATGGATTGCCGGGTCAGGCCCGGCAATGACCTTTCAAAAATCTTCTGTCTAAACACGACGCCCTTAGGAACGAATTCGGTCCAGCGCATCCCAGAACAGGCTCTCACCGTCCTTCACATTGGCGGTCCAGTCCTGGTGCGCGAGGTCGTTGGCGTCGTCTGTGATGAATTTGAACGCACGCCACGGCAGGCTGTGGCGCTGGCAGACCTGCGCGACCGCGAACAGCTCCATGTCGACGATGTCGATCCCGTTCTCGACCAGCCACGGGTCGGAGGTCGTGACAAAGCTGTCGCCGGTGCCGCAGACGACGCCGGCCTGCCCCGAGGTCAGCCGGTCGAGTTCCGGCGAGAACGGCGTACGTCCGCGCGGCGCCAGCGGCATCGCCATCATGTCGCGCTGGACAACACCGGACACCTCCACCAGACCATGGAGCGTCTCGTTGATCTTTCCCGCGGTGCCGTAGTTGATGACAAGTGCCGGGCGCATCGTCAGCAGCGCCAGCGTGGTTGCGCCGGCCGCGTTGATCTTGCCGACGCCGGTGTAGATCACCCTGACGCCGTCGGGCGCGCGCGCCTTGTCAAGTTCGTCATCGATAGCGGTGAGGACGAGGATCTTGCCGCTCATGCGAAATAGCGATCCAGCACGCCGCGGTAGATACGACTCAGCTTTTCGAGATCGGCCACCGGCGTGCGCTCGTCGATCTGGTGCATGGTCTGTCCGACCAAGCCGAATTCGATCACCGGGCAGTAGTCCTTGATGAAGCGCGCATCCGAGGTACCGCCGCCGGTGTTCAGCTCCGGTCTGCGGCCGGTTACCTCCTCGATCGCCGCGACCACGAGATCGGTGAACGGGCCCGGTCTGGTGACGAACACATCGGCGTTCGAGGGCTCCCACACGATCCGGGTCCGAATGCGATTGCCCGCGGCCTTGACGACGCGCGCCTCGATCAGCGCGCGCAGCGATTCCTGATTATGATGATCGTTGAAGCGGATGTTGAACTTCGCCCGCGCCTGTCCGGGAATTACGTTGCCCGCTGGATTGCCGACATCAACCGAGGTGAATTCCAGATTCGACGGCTGGAACTGGGCGCTGCCCCGATCCAGCGGCTCGCTCACAAGCGCGATGATCAGCGCGGCGATGTCCGGAATCGGATTCGACGCGCGATGCGGGTAAGCGACGTGGCCCTGCACCCCATCGACATACAGCGTGCCGGATAGCGAGCCGCGGCGGCCGATCTTGATGCAATCGCCGAGTTCGGCGACATTGCTGGGCTCGCCGAGTACGCAATGATCGAATTTTTCACCGCGCGCGGCCGCCCATTGCATCAGCTTGACGGTGCCGTTGACGGCGATGTCTTCCTCGTCGCCGGTGATCAGGAACGAGATCGAACCGTTGCCGTCCCGCCCCGGCTTGCCGCCATGCGCCGCCAGATAGTCCAGCGCGGCGGCGACGCTGCAGGCGATTCCGCCCTTCATGTCCACGGTGCCGCGCCCGTAGAGGAAGCCGTCCTTGACGTCTCCGGAGAACGCGCCATGGCTCCATGCCGACTCGTCGCCGGGAGGCACGACATCGGTATGGCCGGCGAACGCGATGTGGGGGCCGGCGGTGCCGATGCGGGCATACAGATTGTCGATGTCGGCGGCGCCCGGTTCGCTGAAGGTGACGCGGTGCACCTCAAACCCGGCGGTCCTGAGCAACGTCTCAAGCACGCCGAGAGCGCCGGCGTCCGCGGGCGTCACCGACCGGCAGCGGACGAGGTCACGGGCGATGGAGAGAGCGTCGGCGGCCATCAGTGACAGACCATCAATCCCGCAGCAGTTCGTTGATGCCGGTCTTGGAGCGGGTGCGTTCGTCGACGCGTTTGACGATGACCGCGCAGGCGGTGGACGGACCTGGCTGGCCGTTCTTCAACGGCTTGCCCGGCAGCGCGCCCGGCACCACCACGGCATATTCCGGCACTTCGCCCATGAAGATCTCGCCGGTTTCGCGATCGACGATCTTGGTGGAGGCGCCGAGGAACACGCCCATCGACAGCACCGCTCCCTTGCGCACTATCACGCCTTCCGCCACTTCCGAGCGCGCGCCGATGAAGCAATCGTCCTCGATGATCACAGGTCCCGCCTGCAGCGGCTCCAGCACGCCGCCGATGCCGGCGCCGCCGGAGATATGGACGCGCTTGCCGATCTGGGCACAGGAGCCGACCGTGCACCAGGTGTCGACCATGGTGCTCTCATCGACATAGGCGCCGAGATTGACGAACGACGGCATCAGCACCGCGTTCTTCGCGATGAAGGCGGAGCGGCGGACGATCGCGCCGGGCACGGCTCGAAAGCCGGCGTCGCGAAACCGGTTCTCATTCCAGCCCTCGAATTTCGACGGCACCTTGTCCCACCACACAGCCTTGCCCGGTCCGCCGGGAACGACGCTCATGTCGTTAAGACGGAATGACAGCAGCACGGCCTTCTTGAGCCACTGGTTGACGTTCCACTTGCCATCCGCCGCGCGCTCGGCGACGCGCACCTCGCCCTTGTCGAGCAGGTCGAGCGCATGATCCACCGCCTCGCGCACCTCGCCTTTGGTCGCGGCAGTGACGGTCTCGCGCGCGTCGAAGGCGTCGTTGATGGTGGTCTCGAGAGAGACGAGAGACATCGCTATTCCTTATTGAAACAGGCCGCGGAACCGGATGGCAAACGGCGCTTTTGTCGGGATTCGGCGGCGGAGAGTCAAGCGGCGGCACACGTCGTCCCCGCGAAAGCGGGGACCCATAACCACCGGCGTTCATGGTGACAAAGGAATCTGACATCGAGTCCAAGACGATAGGACACGGCGTAAGGGTCCCGGACCGCGTTCGCTGTGCTCACTTGTCCGGGACGACGTGCTGAGATGTGAATGCCGAACTTACCGCGCCGCACTCAACCCTTCCAAAAATCTCGCCAGATCGTCGGTGACATGGTCGACATGCGCCGCGCCGCGTCCCTCCAACTCCCAGTCCTCGCGCTCCACCTCTCGTGTCTCGTCCGGCACCACCAGAACCGTGGTCATGCCGAGTTCATGAGGGACGGCGAGATTGCGGGCGAGGTCCTCGAACATCGCGGTCTTTGCCGCATCGACGCGATGCCGTTCGAGAAAGCGGCGATAGGTCTGCGGCGCCGGCTTCGGCTCCATCTCTGCGGCGATGATGTCGAACACCGCCTCGAAGTGATGGCCGAAGCCGAGCCGTTCCAGCACCTTGCCGGCGTGAGCGGTCGAGCCGTTGGTGAGGATCAGCTTGCGGCCCGGCAGCCTTTCGAGCGCCGCGCCCATCGCCGGATCGGGTTCGAGCGGCGAGTGGTCGATCCGATGGACGTATGCGAGATAGTCATCGGCTGACACGCCATGCTCGGTCATCATGCCGCGCATACTGGTGCCGAAGCGCTTGTAGTAATCCTTCTGGATCCGCCGGGCCTCAATCGGATCGACGTCCAGGAATTGTCCGATGTATTCGCCGATCCGGGCGTCGACCTGCTGCCAGAGGTTGACGTGATGCGGATAGAGCGTGTTGTCGAGATCGAACACCCAGGTGTCAATGTGGCTGAAGCCGCGTTGCGGTCGTGGTCGCGCGTCGGTCACTTGTGGATCAGCGTCCCTGTGCCCTGGTCGGTGAAAAGCTCGAGCAGCACCGCATGGGGGGTCTTGCCGTCGATGATGACGACGCCGCCGACGCCCTGTTCGAGCGCGTAGATGCAGGTCTCGACCTTCGGAATCATGCCGCCCGAAATGGTCCCGTCGGCGATCAGCTTGCGCGCGTCGCTGATCGATAAATCCGGAATGAGCTTCTTCGACTTGTCGAGCACGCCGGGAACGTCGGTCAGGAGCAGCAGACGCTTGGCTTTCAGGGCGCCGGCCACTGCGCCCGCAAAGATGTCGGCATTGACGTTGAAGGTCTGGCCGCCTTTTGAGGTGGCCAGCGGCGCCAGGACCGGGATCAGTTCGTGGCCGATCAACTGGTTCAGCAGCGTCAGATCGACGTTATCGGGTTCGCCCACGAAGCCGAGATCGACGACCTTCTCGATATTCGAATCCGGGTCGGCCATGGTGCGCGTCGCCTTCGAGGCGGAGACCATGTTGCCGTCCTTGCCGCAAAGCCCGACCGCCTTGCCGCCGGCTTCGTTGATGTAGCCGACCAATTGCTTGTTGATCGAACCGGCCAGCACCATCTCGACGATCTCGATGGTCGCGGCGTCGGTAATGCGCAGGCCGGCCGCGAACTCGGACTTGATCCCGAGCCGTTGCAGCATGGTGGCGATCTGCGGGCCGCCGCCATGCACCACCACCGGATTGATGGCGGTCTGTTCCAGCAGCACGATGTCGCGGGCGAACTTCCGCGCCACATCCTCCGAGCCCATGGCATGGCCGCCGTATTTGATGACGATGGTTTCCTCGTCATATTGCTGCATGTGCGGCAGCGCCTCGGACAGGATGCGGGCCTGATCGAGCGGGCTGATTTGGGAGGCGTCAGACATGAAACGGGTCTCTTGGCCGGCGGGATGGGGCGGGTTCTAGCGCGTATTCCGCAAAAGCGGATACCGGTTTTCCGATCAGAATACGCACATCCACTCCACTAGCCGATTGGCGGCGGGACCGCAAAGCCGCTCCGGACCGGTATCGCGACTGTCAGGGACGGGTCACGGCGCGAGGCCAGATGGCGGCGATCGCGAGCAAAAACCAGCCCAGGATCATCAGCGTTCCGCCGGACGGAGCGGCCATCGGGAAAAGGTGGTGTTCGAGGAACTGCCGCACCGTCAGGTCGGTACTGAACAGGATCGCGCCCACGACAAAACCGCCGGCGGCAGCAAAACCGAGGCGCGGACGAATGATCTGCCGGTCCGCCAGAAGCATTGCCAGCAGCGCGGCGGGGGCATGAAACAACAGCATCGACGAGGCCGAGTGGAGAAGCGTGCCCCCCGTCTTGTGCGCCGCGACCGCGGCCAGGATGACGCCGGCCGCGCCCATCAGCCCCGCCGCAAAGACGACGATCCGAAACCAGCCAAACTGCGTCATCGTTGATGCTCTCCGATCAGGCGGGCCATGGCCGCGCGCAACTCCGGCACTCCGTAGCCCGTGCGCGACGATGTGACCAGTACATCCGGGAACGCCGCCGGATGTTTGGCGAGCAGCGCCCTGGTCGCATCACGACGCTCCGCCATCTCAGTGGCCTTCACCTCGTCGGCCTTGGTCAGCACGATCTGGTAGCTCACGGCGGACCTGTCGAGGGTGGTCAGAATAGTATGGTCGATGTCCTTGATGCCATGGCGCGAGTCGATCAGCACATAGACTCGCGCAAGGCTCGCCCGGCCGAGCAGGAATTTGTGGATCAGCGACGTCCACGACGCGATTCTGGCTTTCGGCGCCGACGCAAAGCCGTAGCCGGGCATGTCGACCAGCCGGACACCGGCGTCCTTCGGACCCTCGAAGAAGATCAACTCCTGGGTGCGACCCGGAGTGCGGGAGGTTCGGGCCAGCGTGCTGCGCCCGGTCAGCGCGTTGATCAGGGTAGACTTGCCGACATTGGAGCGTCCGGCGAATGCGACCTCGACGCCAGCCATCGGCGGCAGCGTCTCGATCGACGGCGAGGCCCAGATGAATTGCCAGTCTCCGGCAAACAGCCTTCGGCCCCGCTCGATCAGCTCCGCATCAAGGCCGGTGGTCATGCGTGGGTTCTCACAGGCATCATTGCGAGCTCGCTACAAAATTGGCTTGCCAATTTTGCGCTGAGCGAAGCAGTCCAGCATAGCGCGGTCGGAACTGGATTGCTTCGTCGCTGACGGGACGACGCGAACGTCGCCCTTGAGCTCCTCGCAATGACAATGGAAGGATTCTATGTCGTCTTCGCCGGCTTGTCGGAGGATTTGCGGCGGAAGGTCGACTTCACATTGTCGAACAGTACCACCTTCACGCCGTTGCGGCGCATGATGTAGCTCTGCTGGAGCACCGACAGGGTGTTGTTCCAGGCCCAGTAGATCACGAGGCCGGCCGGGAAGCCAGCGAGCATGAAGGTGAAGATCAGCGGCATCCAGTCGAAGATGATCTTCTGGGTCGGGTCCGGCGGCGTCGGGTTCAGCTTCATCTGGAACCACATCGTGATGCCCATGATGATCGGCCACGCGCCGATTGCGAGATAGTGACCGATGAACGGCACCGCCGAGGGATCGTAGGGCAGCAGCCCGAACAGGTTAAAGATGTGGGTCGGATCGGGCGCAGACAGGTCCTTGATCCAGGCGAAGAATGGCGCGTGACGCATTTCGATGGTCACGAACAGAACCTTGTAGAGCGAGAAGAACACCGGGATCTGCAAGACGATCGGAAGACAGCCCGAGATCGGGTTGATCTTCTCTTTCTTGTAGATTTCCATCATCTCCTGCTGCAGCTTCATCTTGTCGTCGGGGAAGCGCTCCTTTAGAGCGGCGACCTGCGGCTGGACCGCCTTCATCTTCGCCATCGAGGCGTAGGCCTTGTTGGCGAGCGGGAAGAAGATCAGCTTGACCAGCACCGTCACAACCAGGATCGCGATGCCGAAATTGCCGAACACATGGAAGAAGAAATCCAGCGCGAGGAACATCGGCTTGGTGATGAAGTAGAACCAGCCCCAGTCGATCAACAGGTCGAAATGGTTGAGGTGAAGCTGCTTGTTGTAGCCGCCGAGGTCCACCAAGGGAAAATTGAGGCCGACGACGCTGGCTTCCTTGGCTCCGGCGAACAGGCGCGCGTTGACCGAACCTGTGCCGCCGACCGGGATGGTCTGCGCATCCTCCAGATAGTCGGTCTGGTAGGTCTTGACCGAGTTAGCCTCGTTGGACGAGAAACGCGCCTGCAATTGCGCGCTGGTGTCGGGCAGCAGAGCCGAGGCCCAATATTTGTCGGTGATGCCGAACCAGGCGTTGGTGACCTTGAAGCTGACCGACTTGGCTTCGTCGATCTTCTTATAGGTATATTCCTGCAGCTTCTGATCACCGAGATAGCCGATAAGGCCTTCATGCAGGAGATAGTAGCCGGAAACCACCGGCGTGCCGTGGCGTGAAATCAGCGCAAACGGGTACAACGTCACCGGCGCGCCGCCGGCGTTCGTGACCTCATCCTTGATCGTGAACAGATAGTGGTCGTCCACCGCGATGGTACGGCGGAACGTCAGCCCTTCGCCGTTGTCGTATTTCAGCGTGACCGGGGTGGACTGTGTCAGCGCGCCCGACCCTTCCTGCTGCCATACCGTGTTCTGGTCCGGCACCCGTGCGGTCGATCCGGTAGCCGCAACCCAACCGAATTCGGCATAATACGGAGCGGCCGTGCCGGAGGGCGAAAACAGCTCGATCGCGGGCGAAGCGGGATCGACCGTCTCGCGGTATTTGGTCAGGGAGAGATCGTCGATGCGCGCCCCCTTCAGCGAGATGCTTCCGCTCAGGCGAGAGGTGTCGATCTTGACGCGCGGCGTGGCCGCAATCGCAACGGCGCGGGCAACCACCGCCTCCGCCGCAGGGTGATCCGGCTTGGGCGAATTTGGCCCCGGCTCGGTCTGGGATTTTGCCGTCTGGCTTTGCGCCTGCTGCGCGGCGCGATCCTTTTCCATCTGCGGAATATTGTAGAAATACTGCCAGGCGATCAGGATGAGGCCCGACAGAACGATGGCGATGATGGTATTGCGGTTGTTAGACATCATTCAGGTCTCGTCATTCGGTTCGGGTTGCAGCGATGCGCCGTTAATGCCGCCGATCTTGACGCCGCGATCATCCTGGATGCTGGCGATCGAGGCGATGGAACGCCGAACGCAGATCATCGAGCATGACGGCGAAACCCCGGTTGAGCGCAGCACGGCGGCCGATTACCACATAATCGCTGTGCGGTCGCATGGATACGGCGTCCACGCGCTTCACCAATTCGCGAAGCCTGCGGCGGATGCGGTTTCGTTCGGTCGCGGTGCCATTCTTTTTGGTCACCGTGAAGCCGATCCTGATCGGGCCGTCGTCGTTGCGGCGGCGATTTTGCACCACGAAGGCGGAGGTGTTGACCCGCAGCCCGTTGGCAGCGGCGAGGAAGTCCGCCCGCTGCCTCAACCGGTCCATGACGATATCTCGGGGAGATTGGCTCAGGCGCTCAAGCGCTTGCGGCCGCGCGCGCGCCGCGCGGCAAGAATCTTCCGGCCGCCGGTGGTCGCGAGGCGGGCGCGAAAGCCGTGACGGCGCTTGCGCACCAGTTTGCTGGGTTGATAAGTCCGCTTCACGGGTATCTCCGCTGACCGGGCAAGTCGCCTGATATTGGGGTTAAGTCCGGTCATGCCGACCCGAACCAGGCCGCTTTCGGCCCGAACGAGCCGCCCCGGTTGAAACCGGATCATCGCGGACAGTTGGCGCGGCTTATACGGGAGCGGCCTCTTTTCGTCAATCTTGCGCTTTAGCGTTTCCCGGCTCGACCGAATTGGCCAAATCTCGCGCCGGGCCTATATTAGGGATGTGTTCCAGTGATTTGCCCGAAGCCGGCACCGGCGGCCGGTTCGGGACAAGCGCGGATCACTGTCAGTTTTGCCGCAGGGTTAGTCCGCGGAGGGCAGTCGTGTCACAGGCGATCGAACAACTCCGGGTTCGGGCAGCGCGGCTGTCGTTGCGCGGCCGGCTCGGCCTTTCCGGCAAGCTCCTGCTGCTGACGATCCCGCTGGTGATGATCGCCGAAATCCTGATCTACGTCCCTGCGATCGCCAACTTCCGGGCGAACCGGCTCAACGACCGGCTGGCCGCCGCGAACACGGCCGCGCTGGTTCTCGACGCGGCGCCGTCGGGCATGGTGCCCGATTCGCTCGCCCGGCAAATTCTCGGCAGCATCGGCGCGCGGGCCGTCGCCATCAAGATGGGCCAGCAGCGCCGCCTGCTCGCCAGCGCGGATCTGCCGTCAGCGATCGATCATGACATCGACATGCGCACCATGACGCCGTGGTCGGCCATCGTCGGCTCGTTCGAAACCATGCTGGAGAGCGGCAACCAGGCGATCCGCATCATCGGACCGGGGCCGCGCGGCGCGCAGTTCATCGAAGTCGTCACCGACGAACTGCCGCTGCGCCAGTCGATGTACCGTTTTTCGCGTAACCTGTTGCTGGTCTCGCTGGCGATCGCGGTTCTGACCGCGGCGCTGGTCTATCTGGCGCTGCACTACCTGTTCGTCCGCCCGATGCGGCGCCTGACCGCGAATCTCGTGGGCTTTCACCAAAACCCCGAAAGCTCGGCGCGGATCATCGTGCCGTCGCAGCGCGGCGACGAGATCGGCGTCGCCGAACGGGAACTCTCCGACATGCAGCGCGATCTCGTCTCGATGCTGCATCAGAAGAGCAGGCTCGCCGCACTCGGCCTCGCGGTCTCGAAGATCAATCACGATCTGCGCAACCTGCTGGCGTCCTCGCAGTTGCTGTCCGATCAGTTGGCCAGCGTGCCCGATCCGCGGGTGCAGCGGTTCGCACCCAAGCTGATGCGCTCGCTGGAACGCGCCATCGCGTTCTGCCAATCGACGTTGTCTTACGGACGCGCTCAGGAGGCCGCCCCCGACCGGCGGATGATGGCGATCGAGCCCGTCGTCAACGAGGTGCGCGAGTCGGCAGGACTGGCGCCGGAAGGGTCGATCACCTGGATCAACGCGATCGAGCGCGGCCTCACGATCGATGCCGATCCGGATCAGCTTTTCCGCATTCTGCTCAATCTCGTGCGCAACGCCGCGCAGGCTCTGGAGAGCCAGCCACAAAGCGATGCCGCGACCCGGCAGATCAGGGTCACCGGCCGCCGCGAAGGCGCAGTGACCATCATCGAGATCTCCGATACCGGACCGGGCGTTCCGCAACAGGCGCGCAACCACCTGTTCGAGGCTTTCCAGGGATCGGTCCGTCCGGGCGGCAGCGGCCTCGGTCTTGCGATCGCGGCGGAGTTGGTGCTTGCGCACGGCGGCGACATCCATCTGGTGGAAGGCACCATCGGCGCGACGTTCCGGATCGCGATTCCGGATCGCCCGGTGGAGTTGCAGGCTATCCGCAACGAACGCGCGCGAGCGTAGGCCTGCTCTTAAGGTCGGCGCGCGGCCCGGTGCATCAGGATCTCGCTTTTCGGCCAGAAGGTTAGCACGCGCGCCCTTGCACCGATCGCCGAGGTGATCCCATGCGATTTTCCTGTCGCACGGGACAGTCGGTGCAGCCGCGCCGCTTGCAAAGCCGACCGGGAGCCGTTAGCAATGGCCCGCCTTCGGGACGCCTGCTTCCGAACGCAGTTGCTTTTAACTTACCCGCGATTTCCACGACAAACGCGCCCGTAGCTCAGCTGGATAGAGCACCAGACTACGAATCTGGGGGTCAGGAGTTCGAATCTCTTCGGGCGCGCCACTTGCGTACAAAACTGCGAACGTTTGGACCCGCGTTTTGGTCCCCGGCAATCACTTGCTCCAGGGTTGCCTGCTCCCCAATAATTCGAATCGCGTGATCATCGCCCTCGATCCGGTCCACAATCGACTTGATGTAGGCCGTCCTGAACGGAATCGGACCCGTCGCGCCTCATGATCTGTCCGAAGCGCTCGATGGCCTCAGCATTGAAGACGTCCAGCCTTGGGTGGATGGTGATCCGGGCGAGCGCCTCCTTGGCGCGGTCCCGATCCGATTTGAGGGTCGACGTTTTAAAGAGGACCTGGCGCGGAGTCTTTGTTCAGGGATACAGTTCGCTCCGGTGACCACCCCCCGCCCAGCGCCTGAAACAGACTGCTGGCGGCGAGCAGCTTCGTCAGCCGCACCTGCACCAGCACATTCTCGGCGGTGAAAAGAGTTTGCTCCGTCTGCAGAACGGTCAGAAGATTCACCGTGCCGCCGCGAAATTGCGTTTCCGAGACTTCGAAAGCTTTGCGGGAGGCCGACACGACGTCGTTTTGCAGCCGCTCCTGCAGCGTATATTGCCGAAGCGCGACAAGCGCTTTTTCAACGTCGGCGAAGGCCGAGAGCACGGCTTTGCGATAAGCTTGCAGATACTGAAGCTGCAAGCCCCTGGCTTGCTTCAGTTGATTTTCCAGAAGGAAGCCGTCGAAGATCGGCTGTGTCAGGCTTGCGGCGAGCGTGTAATACCATGCGCCCGGTCCGAACAACGCTGCAAGCGCCGCGCTTTGCGATCCGTTTTGACCCGTGAGCTGGATTTGCGGAAAGAACGCGGCGCGCGCCGCCTCGACGCTGAAATTGGAGGATGCAAGCTGCGCCTCGGCCAGACGGATGTCCGGTCGCTGAGTCAGCAATTCCGAAGGCAGGCCCGGCGTGACGCGCGGCGCCGTGATTTGCGTCGTCGCTCCGCCGCTCACCTTGAAATTCGCGGGCGCGCGCGCAACGAGGACCGCGAGCGCGGCGATATTCTGCCGCAAGGTCACCTGCAGCGGCGGAATGGCGGCCCGCTGGGTTGCCACCAGCGCTTGCTGTTGCGACAGATCGAGTTGCGACGCCGTTCCGCCGGCGAACTGTTTCTTGATCAGTTCCAGAATACGTTCCGCCGCCGCCAGATTCCGACGGACGACGCGGAGTTGATCCTGGGCCGCCAGTATCTGGAAATAGGTATTGGCGACCGTCACGATCGTTGTGAGGGTCACGACGTCACGGTTGTATCGGGCGACCGTCGCATTCTCCTCGGCGGCATAAAGCGTCGCGCGGTTCTTGCCCCAGAAATCGATCATATAGCTGGCGGTAAGGCCGACGTTGTATTGCGAGAACGTGGCCGGAGCGGAGGACACGCCGCCGATCGCGGAGGCCGCGCTGCGCGCACGCTCGGCCGTTGCCGTTCCCGTCACCGACGGCAGCAAGGGCGCTCCCGAAATGCCCGCTTGCGCGTCGGCCTGGATGATCTGCGCATAGGCGACAGCGATATCCAGGTTGGCGGTTTGCGCGGCTTCCATCAGCGACGTCAGTTCCTTGGAACGAAACCCGCGCCACCAGTCCAGGGACGGAACGGCCGCGTCCGGGGCCGCGCGACTTGCCTCGCGGTATGTACTCGGGATTTCGAGATTGAGATCGGGTCGCTCGGAGCCGAGGATGCAGCCGGACAATGCCGGAACGAGCAGCAACACGGAGAAGAAAGACGCAAAGCGTGCCTTGCCGCCGAGCCGTTCGATCACAGAAATCGACTTCAACGCAGCGCCGAACATTGAGCCCCCAAAATCACCTGTCGCAATCGTGTCCCAGCGCCTCGGCATCTGCAACAAGGATATCAACCCGGTGTCGATATCCTCCGCACTTTTCCGGTCATTGTGGCTGTTGAGGCATCGTCGTCTATTCACTCGGCTGCAACGGAGCATCGGGAGCCCTTTGCGCGGGACCGCCCTGCCTGAGGCGCCGGCACCACAGCCGGAATCGGTCGATGTAAAGATAGATAACGGGCGTCGTATACAGCGTCAGCATCTGGCTCAGGACAAGGCCGCCGACGATGGCGATGCCGAGCGGCCGCCGCAACTCGCTGCCTTCACCCATGCCGATTGCAAGCGGCAGCGCGCCCAGCATGGCGGCCATCGTTGTCATCATGATCGGCCTGAAGCGGAGCAGGCAGGCTTCGTAGATCGCATCGCGCGAGGAAAGACCCCGCTCGCGTTCGGCATCGAGCGCGAAATCGATCATCATGATGGCGTTCTTCTTCACGATGCCGATAAGCAGAATCACGCCGATAAGCGACATGATGCTAAACTCCGTGTTGAACGCCATCAGGGCCAGCAGCGCTCCCACGCCCGCAGACGGGAGCGTGGATAGAATCGTCAGTGGATGAACGTAGCTTTCATACAGAACGCCGAGAACGATATAGATC
The DNA here is from genome assembly GCF_036964665.1 of Nitrobacter sp. NHB1. Taxonomy (NCBI): domain Bacteria; kingdom Pseudomonadati; phylum Pseudomonadota; class Alphaproteobacteria; order Hyphomicrobiales; family Nitrobacteraceae; genus Nitrobacter; species Candidatus Nitrobacter laanbroekii. Next base: position 2,644,058 of record NZ_JBAMDA010000001.1, on the reverse strand, counting down.
GTGATCAGCGCGGCAAGAATGAGATAGGGCTGGCTGCTGAGCGACTCCTGAAACACCTTCGCCGTGCCCTGGAAGCTGCCGTGGACTGTTGCCGGGACGCCGATCCGGTTCATCGTCGTCTCGATCGTGGCGACAGCCGTGCTCAATGACACGTTGGGCGGAAGGTTGAAGGAAATCGTGTTGGCGACAAGCAGTCCCTGATGGTTGACTGCGAGCGGCGCCGCGCCTTGTTCGAAATGGGCGACGGCGGACAACGGAATCATCGTTTCCTGGCCGGTGCTCACGGCGGAACCCGTCGAGGATGCTCCCTTGCCGGTGGCGCCGATCGAGTTGGTGGCGAGGTTCCGGGCCGCGTTTGCATTGGCGGAACTGGCGGAAGCCGATTGCCCGCTCGCGACGACCGTGCCGGCGACGGCGTTGGTCGCCTGCGAGCCGCCGACGGAGCCGCCGGAGGTGCTGATGTAGACATCCTTCAGCGTTTCCGGATTCTGCCAGTAGCGCGGCGCGACTTCCATAACGACGTGATACTGGTTGCGCGCGACATAGATGGTCGAAACCTGACGCTGGCCGAATGCGTCGTAAAGCGTGTTGTCGATCTGGCTGACCGTAATCCCGAGCCGGGCGGCGGCATCCCGGTCGATCACGAGATTGGCCTCGAGCCCCTTGTTCTGCTGGTCGCTGTTGACATCGGTCAGCGTGGGCTCGCGCTGAAGTGCGGCCGCTATCTTGGGGGTCCATTCATCGAGTTCTTCCAGCGTCGGGCTCTGCAGGGTGTACTGATATTGCGCGTTGCTGGCGCGTCCCCCCGCACGGATGTCCTGGACCGCCTGCAGGAAGAGTGTTGCTCCGGGTACGACCGCGAGTTCGCGCCGCAGGCGGCCGATGACCCTGTCTGCGGATAACTTTCGCGTCTCGAGAGGCTTCAGCGCGACGAACATGAAGCCGGAATTGATCTGCCCGCCGCCAGTGAAGCCGACAGCCGTCTCAACCGCCGGGTCTTTGGTGATGATCGAGACGAACTGGGTGAGCTTTTTCTGCATCAACTGAAATGAAGTGCTCTGATCCGCCTGGATGATGCCGATCAGCCGGCCCGTATCCTGCTGTGGGAAGAATCCCTTCGGAATGACGTCGTACAGGTAGAAATTGAGGCCAAGGATCGCGAGCAGGATCGTCATCACCGAGCGCGGGTGCCGCAGCGCGACGTTGAGCGAACGCCGGTAGCCATTCAGCATTGCAGTAAAAACGTGCTCGCTCGCCTGATAGAGCCGCCCATGGCTGCGACCGGATTGTCTTCGAAGCAGAATGGCGCACATCATCGGCGTGGTCGTCAGCGAGATCGCCAGCGAAATCATGATGGCGATGGAGATCGTCATGGCAAATTCGCGGAACAGGCGGCCGACGATGCCGCCCATCAGCAGGATCGGAATGAAGACGGCGATCAGCGATACGCTCATCGACAACACGGTGAAGCCGACTTCCCTGGCGCCCAGCAGCGCGGCATCGAGGCGTGACATGCCGGCTTCGAGGTGGCGCGTGATGTTTTCGAGGACCACGATGGCGTCGTCCACGACGAAACCGGTCGCGACCGTCAGCGCCATGAGCGAGAGGTTGTCGAGGCTGTAGCCCATCAGATACATGACGGCGAAGGTCGCGACCAGCGACACCGACACCGCGACGACGGGAATTAGCGTCGCGCGGCCGTTCCGCAAAAATGCGAAGACCACCACAACGACGAGAAAGATGGCGATCAGCAGCGTGATTTCGACATCCCGCAACGACGACCGGATGGTCGTCGAACGATCGACGGCGATATCGAGGTCGATGGCCGGCGAGACCGAAGCCCGCAATTGCGGCATCAACGCTGTCACCCGATCGACGATACCGATGATGTTGCGGCCGGGTTGCCGGTAAAGCACAAGAAGGACAGCCGGCTTGCCGTTGGCGAGGCCCGCATTGCGGAGGTTCTCGACCGAGTCCGATACCTCGCCGACGTCGGAGAGGCGGACCGCCGCCCCGTTGCGGTAGGCGATGATCAGCGGCTTGTATTGCTCCGCCGTGTTGGCCTGATCGTTGGCGTAGATCTGGTAGCGCCGGTCGCCGACGTCGATGCCGCCTTTCGGGCTGTGTGCGTTGGCGCTGGCGAGCGCGGCCCGCACATCTTCGAGACCGATGCCGTATTTGTAGAGCGCCTGCGGGATGAGTTCGGCTCTGACGGCAGGCAACGAACTGCCGCCCACGACCACTTCGCCGATTCCCTCGACCTGGGAGAGCTTTTGCGACAGCACCGTGGATGCGGCGTCATAGAGCTGGCCGCGCGACAGGGTGTCGGACGTCAGCGTCAGCACCATGATCGGGGCGTCGGCGGGATTGACCTTGCGGTAGGTCGGGTTCGCTCGCAGGCTGGTCGGCAAGTCCGCACGGGCGGCGTTGATGGCGGCCTGCACGTCGCGCGCCGCGCCGTTGATGTCGCGGCTCAATCCGAATTGCAGCGTGATGCGCGTCGACCCCGCCGTGCTCGACGAGGTCATCTCGGTGACATCGGCGATCTGGCCGAGATGGCGTTCGAGCGGGCTGGCGACCGTGGTGGCCACATCCTGCGGGCTGGCGCCCGGCAAGGTCGCCCGAACCAGGATGGTCGGGAAATCGACCTCCGGCAGCGGGGATACCGGAAGCTGGAAAAAGGCGACCATGCCCACCGCCGCGAGTCCGAACGTGAGCAGGGTCGTCGCGACTGGGCGGCGGATAAAGGGACTCGACAGGCTCACGGCTCGATTCCGTCTGCCGCCGGACGGCCGCTGGATGACCGTCCGGACATGCGCAACGAGAGGCGATCGAACCAGAGATAGATAACGGGTGTGGTGAACAAGGTCAGTAACTGGCTGACCAGCAGGCCACCGACGATGGAGATGCCAAGCGGATGCCGCAGTTCGGAGCCGGCGCCGGTGCCGAGCATCAGCGGCAAGGCGCCCAGCACCGCCGCCATCGTCGTCATCAGAATGGGGCGGAATCGCAACAGGCAGGCTTGATAGATCGCCTCGCGCGGCGGCCTGCCTTCATTCCGTTCCGCATCGAGCGCGAAATCGATCATCATGATGGCGTTCTTCTTGACGATTCCGATGAGAAGAATGATGCCGATGATCGCGACGATGGTGAGATCCTGGCCGGCGAGCATCAGCGCCAACAGCGCGCCAATCCCGGCCGAGGGAAGCGTAGACAGAATGGTAAGCGGATGGATGAAGCTCTCATAGAGAACACCCAGCACGATGTAGACGGTGATGATCGCCGCGAAGATCAGAAAGATCTGATTTGTGAGCGATGATTGAAAAGCCAGCGCGGCTCCCTGAAAACTGCTGATCACGCTGGGCGGGAGTCCGACATCGCGCTGCGCCTGTTTGATCGCGGCCACCGCCTCGCCCAGCGACGCCCCCGGAGCGAGGTTGAACGAGATCGTGGTTGCAGGAAACTGTCCGAGATGAGAGACCTGCAGCGGCGCGGTTTCTTCCCGAATTTTCGCGAGCACCGAGAGCGGGACCGGCGCGCCGCCGACCGAGGAGGGAAGGTAGATCGCGGACAGCGATTGCAGCGATGTTTGAAGCGTCGGATCGGCTTCCAGGATGACGCGATACTGGTTTGAGTTCGTGAAAATTGTCGAGACGATCCGCTGTCCGTATGAATCGTAAAGTGCATTGTCGATGGTGGCGGGGGTGATGCCGAAACGTGCAGCCTGGTTGCGGTCGATATCCACGAAGACCGCGAGCCCTTGCGCCGAGATGTCGCTGGTCACGTCGGCAAGCTGCGGAAGCGCGTTCAATCGATCGATCAGCCTGGGGGCCCATTCGGTCAACTGCGCCGCGTCGGCATCCTGAAGAATGAATTGATACTGTGTCCGGCTGACGGTGCCCTCGATCGTCAGGTCCTGCACCGGTTGCATATATAGCGTGATGCCGGGGAGAGCGGCCGCGCGCTCCTTCAGGCGTTGCATCACCGCTGTAATGCTGGATGTGCGCAGATCGTGCGGTTTGAGGTTGATCAATATCCGGCCGCTGTTGAGCGTCGTATTGGTCCCGTCCACGCCGATGAACGAGGACAGGCTGTCGACGTCCGGGTCCTCAAGAATGGCGCTCGCAAGCTTTTGCTGCCGCTCCGCCATCGCGGCATAGGACACCGATTGCGGCGCTTCGGAAATCGCCTGGATGACGCCCGTATCCTGAAGCGGAAAGAACCCCTTGGGAATGATAACGTAGAGTGCCCCTGTGAGTACGAAGGTGCCCAGCGCCACCAGCAGCACGAACGTCTGACGATCGAGCACCCAATTGAGCGCGCGGCCGTAAGCCGCGATCAGCCGATCGGAGCCTTCGCGACTGTAGCGTTGGAACAGGTTCTCGCGATCGTCCGCCGTGGCTTTCAGAAGCTTGGCGCAGGCCATCGGCACCAGCGTGAGCGAGACCACGCCCGAGATGAGTATGGTGACCGACAGGGTGATGGCAAATTCCCGGAACAGCCGGCCAACCACATCGCCCATGAACAGCAGCGGAATCAGCACCGCGATCAGCGAGACGGTGAGGGAGATGATCGTAAAGCCGATCTGTTCCGAGCCGCGCAGCGCGGCCTGCAACGGTGTCTCCCCCTGTTCGATATAGCGCGAAATATTCTCGATAACGACAATGGCGTCGTCGACCACGAATCCGGTCGCGATGGTGAGCGCCATCAAGGAAAGATTGTTGAGACTGAATCCGAACAGATACATTGCGCCGAGCGTGCCGACCAACGAAAGCGGTACCGAGAGGCTCGGAATCAGGGTCGCCCGCGCGCTGCGCAGGAAGACGAATATCACCAGCACGACCAGGATAACCGCGAGCGTAAGCTCGTATTCCACATCCCGCACCGATGCGCGAATGGTGACGGTGCGGTCGGTGAGAACGGCGACGTTGATCGCGGGGGGAAGCGAGGCCTGGAGCTGCGGCAGCAGGTTCTTGATCCCCTGCACTACGGAAATCACATTGGCGCCCGGCTGCCGCTGAATGTTCAGAATGACTGCTGGAACCTTGTTCATCCAGGCACCCAGCTTGTCGTTCTGCGCGCCATCGACCACATCGCCGATATCGCTCAGCCGTACAGGGGAACCGTTTTTGTAGGCTACGATCAACGACTTGTAACCGGCGGCGCTCTTGATCTGATCGTTGGCGTTTATCGTATAGGCGCGCATCGGCCCGTCGAAATTTCCTTTCGGTGTATTGATGTTGGCATTGCCGAGCGTGGTACGGAGATCGTCGATATTCAGGCCGTAGGCGGCGAGCTTGCGAATGTCGGCACGAACGCGCACGGCCGGTCGCTGCCCGCCGCTGATGCTGACCAGCCCGACCCCCGGAAGCTGGGAAATCTTCTGCGCCAGGCGAGTGTCGGCGAAATCCTCCACCTGCGTCAGCGGCATCGTCGCCGAGGTCAGCCCCAGCGTCAGGATCGGCGCGTCGGCCGGATTCACCTTGGCGTAGATCGGCGGCGCCGGCAGGTCGGCGGGCAGCAGATTACCGGCTGCATTGATGGCGGCCTGCACTTCCTGCTCCGCCACGTCGAGGGAAATGCTGAGGCCGAATTGCAGCGTGATGACCGATGCGCCGGCTGAACTCACCGAACTCATTTGATTGAGATTCGGCATCTGGCCGAGTTGCACCTCCAGCGGCGCGGTAATGGACGATGTCATCACGTCGGGGCTGGCGCCGGGATAAAAGGTCTGAACCTGGATGGTCGGATAATCGACTTCGGGCAGCGCTGCGACCGGCAGGAAACGAAAGGCGAGCAGGCCCGACAACATGATTGCGACCATGAGCAGCGTGGTTGCCACTGGCCGCAAAATGAACGGTCGCGATGGGCTCATTGCTTCTGCCCGCTCTCCAAAGGCTGTTTCTTGCTTCCTGATTTGTCTGATGCCGGATTGCTGCTGTTACCGGCTTCCGTACGAATGGCGATCTTGGCGCCGTCGCGCAGCTTGTCGGCGCCGTCGACGACGATACGATCACCGGGGACCAGTCCCGAGCGGACTTCCACACGCTCGCCGTCCGTTACACCCAGCACCACCTTGCGGACCGATACGGTGCTATCGGGATTGACAAGATAGACAAAGGTACCCGGAACGCCGCGCTGAATACCGGCCGTCGGCATCACCGTGACGTCGCGATGCGTATCGACCAGCAGCCGGACATTGACGAACTGATTTGGGTAGAGGGCTCTCGTGTCGTTTGGAAACTGGGCCCGCAGCTTGATCGTTCCGGTGGTCGGATCGATCTGGCTGTCGAAAGTTTGCAGCACGCCATCCGCGATTTTGTTGGCGCCGCTACGGTCGTAAGCGGTCGCGGGCAGCGTGGCGCCGGCCTGAATCCGCTTTGAAATGGCTTGTAGATTGTCTTCCGGCAGCGTGAACAGCACGCTGATCGGCTGCAACTGCGTGATCACGACGAGGCCGTTGGTATCCCCTGGCGTCACGTAGTTGCCCTGATCCACCTGGCGCAATCCGACCCGGCCATCGAGCGGCGAAACGATATGGCAATATTGCAGGTTGAGCTGAGCTGCCTTCACCGCTGCACGGTCGGCCTCAATAGTACCCTGGTATTGGGCGACCAGGGCAACCTGGGTATCGAGGGTTTGACGGGGCACGGCGTTCTGCGCCGCCAGGCCCCGGTAGCGGGTCAGATCGACCTGGGCGCCTTTCAGGAGCGCTTCGTCGCGCGTCAAATTTCCGTTCGCCTGGGCCAGCGCGGCCTCATACGGACGCGGATCGATTTCCGCGAGCAGGTCGCCTTTCCTGACTTCCTGCCCCTCCTTGAAATCGACCTTCATCAGGTAACCGCTGATCTGGGTCCTGATAGTGACCGTGGCCAGCGAGGTAACGGTGCCGAGCGCGTTGAGGTTGATGCCGATATCGCCCTTGCCGACGGTCTCCGGGACGATCGACATCGGCGGAGCGCTCCTGCCCGCCGGTTGCGGTGCTGGTGTGCGCTGGCGCCACAACGCAACGCCGGCGACAACCGCCAAAACCAGCAGCAGGATCCATGCGAGACGCCAGCGCGACTTCCGCTTGGTCCCCTCTGCGGTCTCGGTAAGCGGAGCGTCTTTGAGAGATTTGATTGGCTGGTTCATGAACGGGCCGTCGAAGACCTCTTGTCTATAGACGCTATCCGACGTGGGTTGCGATAATTCGAGTGTTTAAAAAATGGGCCGTTCCGATTTATAGAAACCGTCCGAATGACTTTGATCGCGACAATCATGGCGCTTTGTTGCCTGATCTTATCATACCCGACTGAGCGGGACTGAGGTCGTCTCTTAATAATCTGTAAGGAACGACGCATTTCAGAATGCGCCCTCGTCGGCGGTTTGCGAGGTCGTGGATCGCGCTGCGACGGCCAGGAGCTTCGCAGGGGTGATTTCTTGAAGCCGGCTCACGTCCATTTGATCTCTGCCCGACGCCGACGGCGTGATGATGCCGTTCAACGCTCCGGTCCCGATTCCGGATCGCACCCCGCGCGCCATCCGGATGGCGTCCGAGTGCCGGTGTTGAATCGACATTCCGGCTTGAATAGGCTTTTCGTTCCATCGGTCCTGAAGCAGTCGCAAACCATCGCCGCGACCTTCGATTTTTCGGAAAGAATTGTTCAATGCCGACGGAATTCCCGCGCCCGCGCTCCAGTGCAAGGCAGGCGATTGCTCTCGCCGTCGTGCTCGGGACGACCGTCGTCACTCATCAGGCATTCGCGGCCGACGAGCAGGATACCCCGAACGGCGCCGCCGTTACCGTGCTGAAAGCGACGAGGTCCTGCTTCTCCGCCACCGTGGAGGTCACCGGAATCCTGATCCCTAAGAACGAGACGGCCGTGCGCCCCGAGCGGCCGGGCTTGAAGGTCGCCGAGATCATGGTGGAGCCGGGACAGAGCGTCATCGCCGGGCAGGTGCTTGCCCGCCTCAACCGTCCCGAAGGCGGGTCGACCCAGGTTCACTCCCCGGTGGCCGGACTGGTCAGCAAGTCGTCCGCCGAGATCGGGGCGGTCGCCTCGGGCAAGGGCGAGGCACTGTTCAATATCGTCACCGGCAACGAGTTCGATCTGGTCGGTCAGGTGCCGACCACCGATCTGGCGAAACTCGCCGTCGATCAGACTGCCAAGGTCAAGGCCGTCGGCGCCGGCGACATCGACGGCAAGGTCCGGCTCGTCGCACCGACGATCGACCCGGACAGCCAGCTTGGGCAGGTCTTCATATCCGTCGACCCGAGCCGGCATTTGCTCGTCAATGCGTCCGGCCGGGCGATCGTCAAGACCGGCGAGAGCTGCGGCATCGCGGTGCCCCTGACGGCGATCCTGTATGGGAGCGCGGGCACCGTTGTTCAAGTCGTCCGGCACCAGCGGGTCGAAACGCGGCGCGTCGAGGTGGGATTGCTGTCGGGCGGACAGGTCGAGGTCCGCAAGGGATTGTCGGAAGGCGACGTAGTGGTGGCGCGCGCCGGCGCCTTATTGCGCGAAGGCGATCCGGTCAGGCCGGTGGCCGCGGCAGCGAGCGCGAAGTAAAGAAGCGAAATGGCTCTAGCTGCCGGCCTTGCGCGAGGCCATCGCCGCATCGGACCTGAGCGGCACGTCTTGAGCCAGCGACGACGACACCGTCGGGACCTGCTCTCCTTTGCTCGCGCGGGAAACCGCGACCCGCGTCTTGCTGAACACGGTTTCGGCCTTCGCATCCGGCGCATCGAGGCTCTTGAGCAATTCCGTCACCAGCAGACTGTATTGCCCGCCGGACTCGTCGACGACCTGTCCCGGCATGGCCGATGACAGGATCAGCGCGTTGTTCGGCGCATTGATCGGCGCAAGGCCGTGGGAGTACGAGCGGAAGCGCCGCTCATACGGGTTGCGCCGCGATGCATCGATCACCGCGAGCTTGACCTTGGCGGCGCGCTCTTTCATCGCGCCGAGAACGGTTTCGATGGAAAGCCCGTCGCGCCGGACGTCGGCTTCCTTCCAGATCTGCGCATCGACCGGGATCATGTAGCTCTCGCGGCCGGACTGAATGCCGAAGCCGCTGAAAAACAGCAGGGCCGTTGTATCGGGACCGATTTTCGATTCCAGACGGCGGACCGCGCGGCGCATATCGTCCTTGTCGGCATCCTCGACCATGATGACGTCGAAGCCGTCGCGCCGCAGAATCGTTGTCAGCGCCCGGGCATCGCTGATCGACTGCTTCAACGGCCGGTTCGCATCCGGATAGTGCGCGTTGCCGATGACCAGCGCGACCCGCGACGACTTGACGGCGATGCTGCCGGTGGTGTCGGCGACAGCGAGGGCCTTCGCGACCTCCAGGCTGCGCTTGTTGAGCGCGGCATGGGCTCCGATCGCCAGCGATACCATCCCGACGAGGACGGCGGCCAAGGTGGCCGACCGGGGCGAAACGCGAAACTGCCCGAACTTCATAACGATCAATTCCTGGTCATGCCCGACGGCGCTCATAAGTCGCGCCAGCGCCAGATTGGTTTTAGGGAGTCCCTGACTTATCGCGGGCAAATACGCTCGTTTTGCGGCACCGCAGCATAAGAAGGTCATACCCCGCGGGTCCCCCCATGGGCAACATGAAACCTTTATTTATTGGAAACACAATTGGTTAAGCACGCCGCAGTCATCATGGCCGCCTTTCGGAAACGAGGAGGCGAGCGTGTAAATTGGGCGGCCGGACATCACGGCAAACCTACCGCCGCCTTCCGGGCGGATGCCGTGACTTCGGCCGAGTTTGTGTTTTCTGCCTATTCGTATAGTTTTTCAACGACTTGGCTGAAACAAGCCTTGATGAGATGCCGGAACGCGGATGGGGGCGCGGAAAGTAAATCATGACTGTTCGCCATGTCGCCGGCGCCGTCTACCGCGCGCTGACGAACCGCAAAGACGGCCCCTCGCTGTACGACCTGTGCGACCCCGTGCTGTTGCGCCACCGCGGCGGCGACGCTCACCTGGCCAAATTCTACAGAACCGCGCTCGCCAATCCGGCCCTGCGCCCGCTGCTGCGGCGGGCCGGTCTGCCCGAACTGCGGGACGAGACCCGTTTTCGGGAACTTCAGGACGCACTGCGGCACGCGCGGGACGATGAATCCCCGGACTGGGCGGCGATCGGCCGGCCGGTGGCCGCCCTGCTGGACACTGTGACCTTGCGCCATCCTCGGCCCGGACCTGTGGCCTCGTCGGGGCCGACGCCGGACCTTGCCGACATCGAGCGCGTCATCCGGACCTGCGGCGCGCATCTGCTCCAGTCGTTTCGCAAGAATGGCTTCATCCCGACCTTCGCCGCGTTCAACCTGATCGGCGACCCCGATCTGCACGGCCGGGGTTTTCTCGCCGCCCTCACCGGCCTCGATTCGCGCGGCTACAAGAACTCGACCCTGCTTTTTAATCTGGCGCGGGTCTTCATCGCACGCTCGCCGGCGCGCGACTTTATCAATCCGCCGTGGAGCGGCGTCGCCGAACCGATGTGGGAGCCGGTGCAGATCCGCCATCGCTCGGCCTATTACGACGCGTTCTTCACCGAGGCGCTTTTGAGTTTCGCCGAAACCGGTCTCGCCACGCCTGCGGAAACCGAGGCGATCCGCCGCGCCAGCACCGAGATGGTCGATTTCTGCCTCAGGACCAGTCGCGAGGAAGTGTTCTCGCGCGACGGCGACCGCGTCAGCGTAATCACCGCGCTGGCGCCGAATCCCCATCCGCGCTTCAACCGCTTCTTCGCGCAGATCAAGCAGGACCTCGGCTTCGGCATCTACGTTCCCGACTGCGACACCACCGCCTGCTCGTTTTCGGCCGCGACGCAAGCCGGCTCGACGGACCCGATCCTCGATCAGCCGCTGCTCGACTTTTATGCGGGCTATCAGGTCGGCTGCGGCGCCAACGAACCGCTTGTCACCGTGCCGCTGAACGACAACATCGATTACGACGGCGGCATCGTCACCTGGATCGACAATCTTGCGGGCGACCGCCCGTACGGCAACGATCTCGACCCCACCCTCAACCTCGATGTTCTCGAGGTCAGCTTCCGCAACTGTTTGCGATGGAGAATTCTCGAAACGCCGCAGCGGCTGCAAACCGTGCAGCGGATAATCGGATTTCAACGACGGCTGGTGGAGAGCGGCGCGTTCAGCAATCCGCGATCCCATATCTACTATTTGCCCGAACTTTACTGCGCCTACTTCGGACGCTGCTACGCTGCGTTAGCGGCGCTGCCGCCCGCCGCCCGGCAGGCGATCGATCCCGATGACAGTTTCGGTTTCATCCGCGGCCGGGTTCTGGCGTATGTGCAGGACACCCTGATGTCAGCCGAAATGAACGTATTCGATGCGGCGCTGGCGTTGATCGCGCTGGGTCATCTCGGCGCCGATCCGGCGACGTTTACACCCGCGCTGAACTGCATCATCGGCCACGTTGGCGAAGGCGGGCGGCGCGGCCCCTTCAAGGCCTATGAATGGAACAAGATGAAAACGCCGACGCGCATTGTGGTGGGCGGCCCGGAAGTGACGTCGGCCTTCGTGCTGATGGGACTGGCGCTGGCCCGCAAGACAATGCGGCAACCCGCCAAGCACTCGTAAGTCTCGTGGTTTCGCAGACGCGCACCTCGCTGTATACAATCTGCTCGGGCCGTTAACTGCGGAAAAAGGCCGTCTCAACGCAAGGGAGCAGCAATTGTGGTGACCGCCATCGAGACGATCGAACAGCTCGAGGCTATTTACGGCCAGCCCGGCGAGGCGGCGACCATCAAGGTGGCGCAGCGGATCACGCCGTCCTATCGCGCGCTGATCGAAAGTTCACCCTTCGCGATATTGGCGACCTGCGGCCAGGAAGGGCTCGATTGCTCGCCGCGCGGCGATCTGCCGGGCTTCGTCCGCGTTCACGACGACCACACGCTGATCATGCCGGATCGGCGCGGCAACAACCGCATCGATTCGCTGCGGAATCTCATACGCGATCCCAGAGCGGCGCTGTTGTTTCTGATCCCGGGGTCCGGCACCACCCTGCGCATCAACGGCCGCGCGCTGGTGTCCGCCGATCCCGATCTGCTGGCGTCGTTCGGGGTCGAGGGCAAAACGCCCCGTTCGGTCGTGGTCATGACTGTGGAGGAAATCTACTTTCAGTGCGCGCGCGCCATCATCCGCTCGCACCTCTGGGATCCCGACAGGCGCGTCGATCCCAAGAGCCTGCCGACGCCGGGTCAAATCCTTTCGGAAATGAGCAAAGATCGGGTTGGCGGCGAGGACTATGACAGGACGTGGCTGGAGCGCGCGCGGCAGACGATGTGGTAGATGCTCAGGCGGGATCGGTATCGCCCCGTCATTGCGAATGCAACCTCACAGCTAGCGGCCGAACAGCTTCTTCATGATGTCGTCGATGGGCGGGGACTTGTCCTGGGACGGCTTGTCTTGGGACGGTTGACCCTGGGATGGCCGGCCGGAAGCGGGCGGTCCGCCCGTGCCGGCGCCGAGACCCTGCCGGATCAAGGTATCAAGAGTCTCTCCGAGATTGGGGCCGGATTTGTCAGACCTTCCAAGTCCGCTCTGGCCGAACAGGCCCTGTCCCAATTCCCGGAGCTTCGCATAGGCCGCGCCGGGATCGTCCAGAATACCCGCCACATCCGGATAGATGCGCGGCTCGCTCCACGGCCCCTGCACGACGACCGGAATGCCGAGACCAATTGGATCGGCGCGCCCTCCTTGACCCTCCGCGGTCATGACGAGTTTCGGCTCGACCCGGAAAGCCAGCGTCTTCGAGGCGAGATCGACAGTGCCGGCGCCGGTCATCCGCACCAGCGGCCCGGCCAGAAACAGGTCGGTGGTGGCGGCCTGTCCTTTCGCGATGGTTGCGGTCGCGCTGAGTTGCGACAGGTCGGTGGTCTGGTCCGGGCGCTCCTGCCATCCCGACAGGGTGCCCGACGTCAACGCGCGGATCATTTTGGCGATGTTGAGATTGCGGATCGCACCGTCGCGGACGTCGATCGAAGCTGTTCCAGTCAGGCTCGCCATGATCGCACGCAAATTGTCGCCGGTGCCCCGCACGTCGGCCGTCGCCCGCATCCTGCCATCGACAGTGGAGAAATCCGCAAGGCTCGACAGCAGCGGCAGCGCGCGAACGCCGGTCACGTTGGCCCGGAGCGCGTAGGACGGATTGTTTGTGGACGCATCGATCGACAGGATACCATTGACTTGCCCGTCATATGCGCCAAGGTTCGACAATGAGGTCTTCAGCACGCCGCTGGCGATGGTGGCGTTGCCCGCGGCCGGCGCAAAGCGCCCTTCCCCGATATTCAGTTCGGCCGCGGAAATCCTCACCGTCGCATCGACGTAGTTCAGCCCGCTGATATCGAACGGCGCATTGCTCCACGGCTGCGCACCCGATTGCGGTACGGGAGTCGGCTGGCGCGGCGCCGCGCCAACATCGAGCCGCTGAAAATCGAGATCGACCTTCACCAACGGCTTGCTCGCCAGATCGACCGATGCCCAGCCGCTGAACTTGCCGTCGTCGAGCGATCCCGACAGGCCATTGATGAGAAGCGTCCGCCCGTTGATCCGGACCTCGGCCCTGGCGGTCAATTCGCGCATCAGCAGGCCGGGAACGTCAAGCGTCAGTTCCGTCGGGATATTCCGACGCCCGAGCGGACCTGCGGGCGGTGTCGCCTTGATCGTGAACTTCAGCGAATGATGCCCGGGGTGCGCATCGCCAGCGATGTTGATTGTCCGGTCGGCACTGAGAATCGCGCTCGCGTTAACGTCGCCGACCCGGTTTTCCGAGCCGGTTTGCGGATCGAAAAAAACGATCGTGCCGTTGGAAACCGTCACCCGGTCGATTGGAAATGCCGTGTCGTCTTCCGCCGTATCGTCCGAGCTGGCCGGCCGAGACGGGATATTGGTGCGTTCGCGCAGCAGCGGCAGCCGCAGCGTCGGATGGTCGATCGTCAGTTCCGATATTTTCGGAGTTCCCGACAAAAGGCTCGGAAATTCGAGAGCGGCGCGGACGTCCCCCACGGCAAGCTGCACATCGGTCGCGGCGTTCCCGGGACTTTCGAGCGTGACATTGTGCAGCACGAGGCTGAACGACGGCCATACATCGATCGTGGCCTTGCCGTTGATCGCGATCCGGTAACCGGTCTCGCGTTCGATCCGGTCCCGCGCGAGCGAGGCGATGAAACTGGAGGGGATACCGGTCACGAGCAGCACGATCCCGAGCGCGATCAGGCAGATTGCGACGGCGCCTGCGATTTTCAATGCTCTCATCTTGCCATCTCGGACTATGGGGTTGGCACGCAACGCGTAGCGCTGCGGACTATTCTGCGCCGGGCAACCGGACATTCGGCGGTTCGTGTTGGGCCGCGGACGGATCGGCGACTTCAGTGCCCGAGGTCAACAACCGCTTGCCGTAGCGCCAGATGAAGGCGCCGACGTCGTCCATCATCAGGAACATCGCGGGGACGAACACCAGCGACAGGATCGTCGAAAACAGCAGACCGCCGATCACCGCCAGCGCCATCGGCGAGCGGAATTCACCGCCGGCGCCAAACGCCAGCGCGCTCGGCATCATGCCGGCGACCATCGCAACGGTGGTCATCACGATCGGGCGCGCGCGTTTCATGCCGGCATCGATGATCGCCTCTTCCCGCGCGCGGCCGGCGCGAATCGATTCGATGGCGAACTCCACCAGCATGATGGCGTTCTTGGTGACGATGCCCATCAGCATCAGGATGCCGATCCAGACCGGCGTCGTAAGCTGCTTGCCGGTGAGCAGCAGGGCCATGATCGCGCCGCCGATCGACAGCGGCAGCGAGAACAGAATGGTGATCGGTTGCAGGAAGGTGCCGAACAGCAGCACCAGCACGGCATAAACCATCATCAGCCCCGCCGTGATCGCGGTGGCAAATCCTTCCGACAACTCGTTCAGGCTCTCGGCGTCGCCGGAGGGATTGACCGTCACGCCCTTCGGCAGGGTCTTCATCACGGGCAGTTCGTTGATCCTCTTGGTCGCGTCGCCGAGCGCGGCGGTGCCGACGAGGTCGGCCGCGACGGTGGCCTGGCGCTGGCGGTCGTAGCGGTTGATGCTGGTCGGACCCTGATCCAGCCTGATATCGGCGACGACGGACAGCGGGACATGACCGCGGCCGCCGCCGACCGGCACGCGCATCTGCTCCAGCATCTTCAGATCGGCGCGGGCACTGTCTTCGAGTTGCACGCGGATCGGAACCTGGCGGTCGCCGGCATCGAACTTCGCCAGCGCCGGGCCGACGTCGCCGATCGTTGCGACGCGAATGGTTTGCGACAACTGCTCGGTCGAGACGCCAAGGCGCGCGGCGAGATCCGCGCGCGGCTGGATCCGCAGTTCGGGGCGGTCGAGCGAGGTCTCGGGCGTGATGTTGGCGAGCAGCGGAATGCGCTTCATCTGCGTCGCTAGCTCGCTTGCGACATTGCCGACGATGCCGATGTCGGGTCCGGTCACCACGAGCGAGACCGCGCGCAGGCCGTTCTCGTCGAGGAACCAGTAACGGATGTCGGGAACGCTTTTGAGTTCCTGTCCGATCGAGAGTTCGAGTTCGCGCTGGGTGATGCTGCGGTCTTGCTTGGGTGTATAGTTGATGATCAGGGATGCGCGGCGCACCTCCTGAAGTCCGGGCGGCACGCGTCCGCCGTCAACGAATACGCTTTTCACCTCCGGCCGCTTGCGCAGCCGCGCCGCGATATTTTCCGTCACCTTCTCGGTATAAGCGAGCTGCGATCCCGGCGGCAGCTCCATCACCAGCAGCGAGTGTGCGGTGTCCTGCGCCGGCAAAAAGCCCCGCGGCAGCAGCTTGATGCTCCAGATCGAGGCCGCGAAGACCGCAAATCCGATCAGAACCGTAATGATGTAGTGCCGCACCGACCAGGTCACGAGGCTGGCATAGGCGCGCAGCACGGGGCCGGGCTGCGGAGCCTCGTGCGGATGATCTTTCATGAAATAAGCGGCGAGCACCGGCGTCACGAAACGCGCGGCCAGCAGCGAGAAGAACACCTGCACCGACACGGTGATGCCGAACTGCTTGAAGAACTGCCCGGCGATGCCGGACATGAAGCTCGCCGGCGCGAAGATCGCAATAATGGTGAGGCTGATCGCGATCACCGCGAGGCCGATTTCGTCGGCGGCTTCCAGCGCGGCGCGGTAGGCCGATTTGCCCATCCGCATGTGGCGCACGATGTTCTCGATCTCGACGATGGCGTCGTCGACGAGAATGCCGGTTGACAATGTAATGGCGAGGAAGCTGACCAGGTTCAGCGAGAAGCCGAGCATGTCCATCGCCCAGAAGGCAGGAAAAATTGACAGCGGCAGCGAGATCGCGGCGATGACGGTGGCGCGGATGTCGCGAAGAAACAGGAAGACGACGATGACGGCGAGAATCGCGCCCTCGAACAGGGTCGAGATCGCCGCGTCATAGTTGCCTTTGGTGAACGCGACAGAGGTGTCGATCAGCTTCAGATCGACGTCGGGGTATTGCTCTTTCAGCGCGTCGATCCGCTCCTGCACGGCCTTCGCCACCACGACGTCGCTCGCTCCCTTGGAGCGCTTGATGCCGAGCGCGACGACCGGCTCGCCATTGAAGCGGGCGAAGGTCCGGCGGGCCGCGATGGTGTCGGTCACTGTGCCGAGATCGTCGAGCCGCAGCTCGCCGCCGGCCGGCAGCGAGATCATCGTTCCCGCCAGCTCGTTGATGGTCTTGGCGCCTGCAAGGGTCCGGATGACCTGATCGTTCCGGCCGATTTCCGCCCGTCCCCCGGCGACATCGACGTTGATGCTGCGCAGGCGCTGGCTGACATCGACCGCCGTCAGACCCGACGCGCGCAGGCGGTCCGGATCGAGCGACACCAGGATTTCGCGTTCGACACCGCCGATGCGTTCGACCTGGGCGACGCCGCGCACCCCCTGCAGCGCCCGCTTGACCACGTCGTCGACGAAATACGACAGTTGCTCGGGCGTCTTGCCCGGCGAGATCGCGGCATAGGTGACGATCGGCAATCCGATGACGTCGACGCGCTGGATCAGCGGCTCGTTGACGTTCTGCGGGAGATTGGCGCGAACCCGGGTCACGGCGTCCTTGACGTCGTTCAGCGCCCGGTCGGTATTGGTCTCCAGCGCGAACTGGATCGTGGTCAGCGATAGGCCGTCGGTGATCGACGATGAAATATGCCGGACGCCCTCGACGCCCGAGACGCCGTCCTCGATGGTCTTGGTGACCTGCGCCTCCAGTTCCGCCGGCGCGGCGCCGAACTGCGAGACCGCCACCGAGATCACGGGGATATCCGCGCTCGGCAGCCGCGTGATGGCGAGCTTGGTGAAGCTGACCCAGCCCAGCGCCAGCAGAATGATCGAGAAGAGGACGGACGGGAGCGGGTGTCGAATCGACCAGGCGGAAACATTGAGGGCCATCAACGTACCCGCGACCGATCGAGGTCATCCGCAAACATCGTCCTGACCCGGTCGCCGTCATGCAGCGAGGTGCCGGCATCGGCGACGACGATTTCGCCGACTTTCAACCCTTCGAGGATTTCGGTGTCGGTGTCGGAGGTCAATCCGATGCGAACGCGCCGCGTCTCCACGATATCTCCGTTGACCACCTGAACAGTCAGGTGATCGATCGCGGAGCGGGGAACGGCCACGCCGCAACTGCGCCTGGCGTCGATGCTGGCGCGGGCGAACATTCCGATTCTTAAGGTCGGATCTTTGGCCAGGGACAGCCGGACGTGACCCATCTGGGTCTTGCGATCGATTACCGGCGACACCAGCCGGACGCGCCCGACCAGGTCGGGCCCGTCCTCGCGGCTGACGCGCGCGCTTGCGCCCGGATTGAGCTTGAGCACTTGGATCGAAGGCACCTCGGCATCCAGCTCGACCTCGTTGTTGATCGCAATTCGAAACATCGGCCCGGCCTGCGGCGAAGCCGGCGCTCCGACGGCGGTGCGAACCTCCGTGACCAGTCCGGCCGCGGGCGCACGCAGGACGATCGATCGCGATTTGCTCCCCGGTGGCGGCGTCAGTTTCGCCAGTTCCTGATTCAGCGTGACGATGTCGCCCTCGCGGACCAGCACCGCGGTCACGCGCGATCCCTCCTGGTCCGGGCTGACCACCGCTTGCTGGCGCGGGACCACGAAGCCGGTCACGCGGACCATGTCGGAAAAGCAGGCGTTGGTCGCGCGGGCGACGGTCACGAGAGCGCTTCCTGACGGCCCGCTGTCGTCGGCGGACCGCGACGGGCTCACGACACCGATCGTCGCCGCCAGCACGCCGAAAAACAGGCCGCAGGCGACCTCACGCACGCATCGCGCTCCATAGCCAGAATCCGAAAGTCGCCTCACCTTGCAATTCTCTCATTGGCGCGTCGCTGCGTCGATACGGTGGCAATCGAAACCCTTTCGGTTCCAGTGTCCCGATTTTGGGGAAACGCTTCAGCGCACGCCGTAACCGGCAAACTCTTTCACGATGTCAGGGGTCCATTGCCTGGCATTGGCGGTGTCCCGGTTAACTTCCGCGAGAGCGCCGCTGCGCTGTCCGGGTAGCTGGCGTTGCCGATCACGAGCGCGACCCGCACTCTGCTGTTTTCCGTCGCGGCCGATGCGCCCGCCGGCGCCATCGCGGGCATCATCGTCAGCATCGACACGGCCAGCACGGCAACCCGAATGTTCATGCGGCGCCAGTCCAACAGTCGAACGCCATTCCAGCCCGCATCGTCGCGACCTTATCTTACGCGAACCGCATTTTCAAACCGGCGGGTGCGGCCGAGGGAACTCGGGAGCCGGGTTGCGCGTTTCCACGATCCAGCCGAAGACAGCGCCCGTCAGGCAGCATCCGATCGAAGGACCATCCTTGCAGGACCGTATGGACCGGATCGTCGAGACAGACATTCCCGCGCGTCTCGACGGCCTGCGCTGGAGCACGTTTCATACGCGGGTCGTAACCGCCCTCGGAATCACCTGGATACTGGATGGGCTGGAGGTGACGCTCACCGGTGCGTTATCCGGCGCGCTCAAGGACAGTCCCACGCTGCGCTTCACCAACCTCGATATTGGCCTCACCAGCAGCGCCTATCTTGTCGGGGCCGTGCTCGGGGCACTGGGCTTCGGCTGGTTGACGGACCGCATCGGGCGAAAGAAACTTTTTTTCGTCACGTTGACGCTCTATCTGCTCGCGACGGCGGCAACCGCGCTGTCATGGAACGTCGGCAGCTTTGCGCTGTTCCGGTTTCTCACCGGTGCAGGCATCGGGGGAGAGTACACCGCAATCAACTCGACGATTCAGGAACTGGTGCCGGCGCGTTACCGCGGATGGACCGATCTGACCATCAACGGCAGCTTCTGGATCGGCGCGGCCATCGGTGCGGTCGGCGCGATTGTGCTGCTCGACCCGCAAGTGATAGATCCGGAATTGGGCTGGCGGCTTGCGTTTCTGACCGGCGCAGTGCTGGGACTTGTGGTGTTTGTGATGCGGCTATGGATTCCGGAAAGCCCGCGCTGGCTGATGATTCACGGACGGCCGGATCAGGCGGCCGGCATCGTCGCCGGCATCGAACGGATGGCGGTTCGCCATTCGGATGCGCCCGCTGACGGTGTCTGGCCCACAATCAGGATTCGAATGCGCGACCATACACCGCTGCGCGAGGTGGCGCGGACGCTGTTCTACGCATACCGGCAGCGGTCGCTGGTCGGTCTTGCGCTGATGGTCGCCCAGGCGTTCTTCTACAATGCGATCTTCTTCACTTATGCGCTGGTGCTGTCGACCTTCTACAACATCCCGTCGGGCCGGATCGGCTGGTACCTCCTCCCTTTCGCGGCAGGCAACTTTCTCGGACCGCTGTTGCTCGGGCGGCTATTCGATACGGTCGGGCGCCGCGCGATGATCGCCTTCACCTACGGGATATCCGGCGTTTTGCTGGCCGCATCGGGCTATCTTTTCGCCGCGGGCGTTCTGACTGCGCAGACGCAGACGATCGCGTGGATGGTGATTTTTTTCTTCGCATCGCCGGCCGCCAGCGCGGCCTATCTGACCGTCAGCGAGACGTTTCCGCTTGAGGTGCGGGCGCTGGCGATCGCAATGTTTTATGCCATCGGGACAGGAATCGGCGGCGTCGCCGGTCCTGCGCTGTTCGGCGCCTTGATCGACAGCGGCTCGCGTGACAGCGTGTTTGTCGGATATTGTCTCGGATCGGCATTGATGATCGCCGCCGCACTGATCGGCTGGCGATACGGGATTGCCGCCGAACGGCGCCCACTCGAATCGGTGGCGTCGCCGCTTGCCGTTGTGGAGTCATGATGAATCAGGATTTAGTGGAACCCGTGCCGAAGAAGACCGCTTCCATGGCCGACGGCCCCGGATCTCACATGCTGCCGCTCGGCAAATCCGCCCTGCTGCTCGATATCGACGGCACGCTGCTCGATCTCGCGCCGTCGCCGAGCGAAGTTCGCGTGCCGCCAAAGCTCGCGACCTCGCTGGCGCGGCTGCTGGCGCGGACGGATGGCGCGCTGGCGCTGGTCAGTGGGCGTTCGCTCAGCGATATCGACCGGATTTTCGCGCCGATGCTGTTTCCCGCGGTCGGCGGCCACGGCGCGGAGATGCGGATTTCGGCCGAAAGCGAGGCAGTGGCTGCGCACGCGCCGCCGATGAACGCGGATCTGATGCGGCGTTTTGCGGCCATCGCCGAGTTGCATGCCGGCATCCTGGTGGAGAACAAAGGTTACTCGCTGGCGCTGCATTTCAGGAAGGCGCCGGATACCGAGCAGGCGATCTACGACGCGGTCTCGGTGATACGCGCCGACCTGCCGAATGCGCCGATCGAGGTGCTGCCTGGCAAGTTCGTGTGCGAGATCAAGCATTCCGGATTCACCAAGGCGACCGGCGTAACCGAATTGATGGCGCATGAGCCGTTCAAGGGACGGCGGCCGGTCTTCATCGGCGACGACGTGACCGATGAAACGGTGTTTGCGATCATGCCGGACATGAAGGGCCTCTCGTTCTCGGTGGGCCGGCGCGCCAAGGGCGTCGACGGCCACTTTCACGCGCCCCGCGATGTCAGGGCCTGGCTGGCCCGCCTTCTCGATGACGAACGCGCTGTCGCGGAATGAGCGATCATGGCCTCGATCTCGCCGTCATAGGCAACTGCCGCACGGCCGCGCTTGTCGATCCGACAGCGCGGCTGGTGTGGTGGTGCTTTCCGCGCTTCGACGCCGACCCGGTGT
Organism: Nitrobacter sp. NHB1; assembly: GCF_036964665.1. NCBI lineage: Bacteria > Pseudomonadati > Pseudomonadota > Alphaproteobacteria > Hyphomicrobiales > Nitrobacteraceae > Nitrobacter > Candidatus Nitrobacter laanbroekii. The sequence continues at coordinate 2,622,814 of NZ_JBAMDA010000001.1, read as the reverse complement.
TTTCGCGCCTGCTTGCGGGGGATGAAGAAAAGGGCTTCAGCGATGTCGTGCTGGACGGCATGGCCGATTTCCAGTCGGACTATGTCCGCAATACCGCGATCGTGTCCACGGTCCTGACCGACAGCCGCGGCAATGCGGTGCGCATCACCGACTTCGCGCCGCGCTTCCGGCAGTATGGCCGCATATTCCGGCCGCCGCAGTTGTTTCGCATCATCGAGCCCGTCGCGGGCCTGCCCCGGATCACGATCCGCATACGGCCAACGCACGCCTATGGCAAGCCGCTCAAGCGGCACTCGACGGGAAGCAATCATATCCGCTACTTTGAAGACGACGATACGGCGATCCGCGTGACCACCGACGCGCCGCTGGCCCTGATCGAAAACGAAACGCCGTTCGTTCTGACCCGGCCGATGCATCTGGTGTTCGGCAACGACGAAGCCTTCCCCGGCGATCTGGCGTCGACCGCCCAGCGTTTCGCCGAGGAGACCAAAACCTATTGGCTGGGCTGGGTACGGCGCCTCTACATCTCCTACGAATGGCAGGAAGCCATCATCCGCGCGGCCATCACGCTCAAGCTGTCGAACTTCGAGGAGACCGGCGGCATCATCGCCGCGCACACCACCTCGATTCCGGAGGCGCCCGGCTCGGGCCGCACCTGGGACTATCGCTATTGCTGGCTGCGCGATGCCTATTTCGTCGTGAAGGCACTCAATCGCGTCGGCGCGACGCGGACGATGGAGGACTTCATCGGCTTCACGCTGTCGCTCGCATCGAATACGGAGGAGGATCTGAAGCCGGTCTATAGCGTGGTCCCGAATCTGCCGCTGGACGAGTGGATCGCCGCAGATCTTCAGGGCTACCGCGGCGACGGGCCGGTGCGCGTCGGCAACGCCGCGGTCGACCAGACCCAGCACGACACCTACGGCAGCGCCATCCTGGCGGCCTTGCCGCTGTTCTTCGATCGGCGGTTGCCGCGCCCCGGCGACGAAAGTCTGTTTGCCCTGCTTGAATCGCTCGGCCACAAGGCGGCCAGGGTTGCGATGACGAACGACGCCGGCATCTGGGAATATCGCGGTCGCCAGCGCATCCATACCCACTCCGCGGCGATGTGCTGGGCCGGGGTCAATCGGCTTGCGGCCATTGCGGAACGGCTTGGCCTGCCGGAACGCGCGGCGCACTGGAATGCGGTCGCCGATCCGTTGCACGCCGAACTGATCGATCGCGCCTGGAACCCGAAGCGCGAGGCCTTCACCGCCGCGTTCGGGTCCGACGATCTCGATGCGAGCGTGCTGTTGCTGCCCGAACTCGGCGTTTGCGAGGTCGACGATCCGCGTTTCGTGAAAACCGTCGCCGCCATGGAGCGCGAGTTGCTGCGTGAGAAGCATGTCATGCGCTACGCCGCGGAAGACGACTTCGGTGTTCCGGTGACTGCGTTCCTGATCTGCCGGTTCTGGCTGATTGATGCGTGGTGGGCGCTCGGACGGCGCGAGGAAGCGCGGGAGGCGTTCACGGATGCGCTGGCGCATCGCAATCGCTACGGGCTCTTGTCGGAGGACATCGATCCGAAAACCGGCGCGCTATTCGGGAATTTCCCGCAGACATACTCCATGGCGGGATTGATCCTCACCGGCATGAGATTGTCGCGGAACTGGGAAGATCGATACTGGCGCAGTTGATCGAATGTTAAAGACACATGCAGTAAAAATCGCTGTGACAGCGAATTCTTTACTTCAATGACTGACTTCACTGACTGGAACTTTGAGTATCGCTCTATATTGCCCGAATTTGGCGTCAATTTGGTTGGAAGGAGGCAGGAACCATATTGATGAACGAGCGTTTATCTGACGGGTGCAAAACCAGGAGGGGACCCTGTGAACCTCGTTGTCGTTTCGAATCGCGTGGCGCGCGCACGGGCCAATGAGCCCTTGACGGGCGGTCTCGCGGCGGCGTTGTTGCCAGTTGTAGAGAAATCGGGCGCGATCTGGGTAGGTTCCAGCGGTCGTGTGCGCGACGGGTCGCACAAGGATTCATTTGCAGAAGTTCAAGCCCTGGGCGCCGGGGCACTGGCCTTGCTCGATCTGCCCGCGGCGCATTACGGCGGATATTATGAGGGCTTCGCCAACTCGGCGCTATGGCCGGCGCTTCACTCCCGATCCGATCTCATTCGCGTGTCGCAGGACGACTATCAGTCGTACCGCGAGGTCAACGCCTTCATGGCGCGGGCCTTGATGCGCTTCCGCAAGCCGGACACCGCCTTCTGGATTCAGGATTATCATTTTCTGTCGCTGGGCGCCGAACTGCGCGATCTCGGCGTCCAACATCCGATCGGTTTCTTCCTGCATACGCCGTGGCCGACCCGCACCATCATCGACGCCGTTCCGCATCATCGCGAATTGGTCGAGGCGATGCTGGCTTACGATCTGATCGGATTCCAGACCGATGACGACTGCGAAAATTTTCTCGGCTATCTTCAATCCGAACTCGGCCTCACGATCGAGGACGGCGCCGTGACCTCGCGTTACGGCAAGTCGCGATGCGCCGTATTTCCGATCGGGATCGATGTGGAGAAATTCGCGTTGCAGGCCGCCAAGGCGTCCTCGCATCCGGACGTCTCGCGGTTGCGGCGCAGCCTGAACGGAGAACAGCTGGCGATCGGCGTCGACCGCCTGGATTATTCGAAGGGACTGGTGAATCGGATCAGTGCATTCGACCGTATGCTGACCGCGCAGCCCGCGCTGAAGCGCACGGTGACGCTGTTGCAGATTGCGACCCCCTCCCGCGGCACCATCGAGGCCTACGGCAACCTGCAGAGCGAACTTGCGAAACTCGTCAGCGACGTCAATGGCCGTCACGGCGAAACCGACTGGATGCCGATCCGCTACCTCAACCGGGGGTACAGCCAGACCGTGCTGGCCGGTCTCTATCGCACGGCGCGCGTGGGCGTGGTGACGCCGCTGCACGACGGGATGAATCTCGTCGCCAAGGAGTATGTCGCCGCGCAAAATCCGGCCGATCCGGGCGTGCTGGTATTGTCCAAATTCGCAGGCGCCGCAAATCAGTTGCAGACAGCGCTCCTCGTTAACCCGCACGAAATCGACGGGATGGCGCGCGCCATCGCGACCGCGTTTTCGATGCCATTGACGGAACGCAGGATGCGCTGGGAAGCCATGATGCGAAAGCTGCGCGCCAGCACCGTCCAGCAGTGGTTTGCGGATTTTTCCGACGCGCTCGAGGACGCACAGGCGTCCGACAGGAAGGTCGCAAGCGAAAGCGTCGCTGTCGAATCGCCGAAACCATGGCCGCTGCACGCGGTCGGCTCGGGGAGCAGCGCGCGCGTTCATTAGAGCGCTTACCGTTCTGATGGAATCAGAACGGGCACTCCAAGCGATTGAGTGGTCGCATTTCCTTACGGTGAGCCGGTGTCCACTTCATCGGGAAGTGCTTTAGATGAGCTGACGATGAAGCGTTTCAACGCGTCACGGCCATCAAGAGATTGAATCATAATTCAGCCCCGCGCAAAACCCCATAACCCGATTTTCAAAATAGCCTCTCAGAAGTTGGCCCAACCAAAAGTTCGTCCAACAGATTCGCCGGACATGAAGCGAACTGCTGAACCACCACACGGGCAGGCATCGGCCGTCCGATCGATGCCCGATGGCAGCAGCAAATCGTCGGAACGGATGGCCATGGCCCGAAAATACTTTATATCATTCATATATTTATGAAAAATCCCGGCGCCACGGCGTCGCTCTCTTGCAAAAACCGGCACGCCCCGTCATGAGAAGACGCCCGGAGAGATGGCCGAGTGGCTTAAGGCGCACGCTTGGAAAGCGTGTGTGCGGGAAACCGTACCGTGGGTTCGAATCCCACTCTCTCCGCCATTTTTATCGTGACGAACATTCTTTACGGTTGCGAGCGCGGGTGAGAGCCCAATAACGCCAGGCTTTGGGCCGGAGCAGTTCGCAAACATCCTGGCGGCGGCCGGGCGGCGTATGCGGTGCGCAGGGAGAACAGTTGCGCCACCGACTGTTGAAACGGGGATGATCGTATGATCGAGGTTCAGCGTGTCGGTGAGGGCGACCCATTCGATTTCGAGGTCGTGGTCCGCGAAGGAAAGAGTGAGACTCGTCATCGCGTCACAATGTCTGAAGTGAAGAGCAAGCAACTGACAGCCGGCAAGCACACGCCTGAGCGCTGCCTCGAGGCCGCCTTTCGCTTCTTGCTCGACCGGGAGCCCAAGGAGTCGATCCTCGCTCGCTTCGATATTTCTGTGATTTCGCGCTACTTCCCTGAATTCGAGCAGGAACTGCCTCGTTATCTCTCGCGGTTCTGATGGTATTGCGTACTCGCTGTATTGCGCGGCAACGCAGGCGAACGCGTTCGCGGTTGCATGGGGTGTGCCGCTGTGCTTGTTTGGAGCGTCATCGGTGCCTCCCCTGGAGCATGATCCCGAAAAGTGGAAACCGGTTTTCGGATAAGACCATGCTCAATCAAAAGGATAAGGCTAGATTCCGGTTCAACACGGTTGAATCGGAATCTAGGAGGTGAAACGGGAATACGGTGCGGGGATACTGCCCCCAATACCGCGGCTGCCCCCGCAACTGTAAGCGGCCATCCGCATCCATTCAGCCACTGACCATGCCATGCATGGGCGGGAAGGCGGATCCGGATACCGGCCGCGAGCCAGGAGACCGGCCGGTGACGCATTCTTCGAGCGCTTATCGTTCTGATGAAATCAGAACGAGCGCTCCAACCTATTGAATGGTCGCATTTCCTTACGGTGAACCGGTTTCCACTTCACCGGGAAATGCTCTAGGCGTTGAAATGCTCTAGGCGTTCGACGGCGGGTCGGCGGAAAGGGTCGTCATGGGTCTCCCGAAATGTGTTGCCGGGCCGGCCGGGCCCGCGATTTGCACGGCTTTCAACGCCACATCTTTCAACGCCAGATGGTGACGACAGGCATCGCGGACCGCCGACGAACGATCGTGACGGTCGCGCTGTGCGCGGCGGTCGCGGTGCTGACGCTGGTGTCGCTGGGAGTGGGTCCTGTGAGGTTGTCGCCGGTCGCCGTTCTCGATGCCTTGTTCGGCAGCGGCGGCGAGGTCCAGCGGATCATCGTGCAGGAGATCCGCCTGCCGCGCGCGATCCTCGGGGTCGCCATCGGCGCCATTCTCGGTTTGTCGGGCGCGGCTTTGCAGGGCCTGCTGCGCAACCCCCTGGCGTCGCCCTCGCTGTTCGGCGCGCCGCAGGCGGCGGCGTTCGGCGCGGTGCTGGTCATCGCGCTCGGGTCGGCCGACGTGCGTTCCTTCGCACTGCCGGTCGCGGCCATCGTCGCGGCATTCGTTTCAGTGTTCGCGCTGCTCGCGATCGCGGGGCGTCATGCGAACCTGCTGATCCTGATTCTTGCGGGGCTTGCGATTTCGTCGTTGGCCGGTGCCGCGACATCGCTGACCATGAACATGTCGCGCAATCCGTTCGCGGCGCTGGAGATTGCATTCTGGCTGTTGGGTTCGCTGGAAGACCGCAGCTTTCGCCACGTGATACTGGCGCTGCCGTTCATCGTCGCGGGAGCCGCGATCCTGATGAGCCAGCGCCATGCGTTTCGCGCGCTCAGTCTTGGTGAGGAATCCGCGCAGAGTCTCGGCGTCGATGTCGGCCGGTTACGGCTGTGGGCGATCCTCGGCGTTGCGCTCGGCGTCGGCGGCGCGGTTGCGGTAGCCGGCGCCATCGGCTTCATCGGCCTGGTCGCGCCGCATCTGATGCGACCCCTGATCGGCTACGACCCGGCGCGGCTGCTGGTGCCGAGCGCGCTGACCGGCGCGGCGCTGCTGCTCGCGGCCGATATCGCGGTGCGCGTTATCCCATCGACCTCGGACATCAAGGTCGGCGTGCTGACCGCGCTGATCGGCGTGCCGTTCTTTCTCTACCTGATCGTGCGCGAGCGGCGCGCGCTGGGTGGAGGCGTCGCATGAGCGAAGTCGCCATTCTCGTCGCATCGTCGGTGTCGGCCAGCCTCGGAAAGAGAGTTGTCCTGAGCGATATTTCGCTGGCGCTCCCAGGCGGACATCTTGTCGCGCTGGTCGGGCCGAACGGCGCCGGCAAGACCACGTTGCTGCGGGCGCTGGCGGGCCTTCTGCCATCGGAAGGGACCATCGAGGTTTGCGGCGACGCGCTGCCATCGCTCACCCTTCGAGAGCGCGCGCGCCGTTTCGCCTACCTGCCGCAGGGCCATCAGATGCATTGGCCGTTGCCGGCGAAGGATATCGTGGCGCTTGGACGTTACCCACATGGCGCGGTCGATCCGGCACGGCTGACAGAGAAAGATGCCGCGGCGGTGATGCGGGCGATGCAGGCGACCGACGTGGTAGTTTTGAGCGATCGCCGCGTGACGGAATTGTCCGGCGGCGAACGCAGCCGGGTGGCGCTGGCACGGGTGCTGGCCGTGGAAGCGCCGGTGCTTTTGGCCGACGAGCCGACCGCATCGCTCGATCCGCGCTATCAGATCGAAGTTCTCACCAAACTGCGGAGCGCCGCGGACCAAGGGACGCTGGTCGTCGTGGTGACGCACGATCTCGGGCTCGCGGCGCGGTTTGCGGATATCGTTCTCGTGCTGTCCGACGGGCGCCTGGTGTCGCAGGGACCGCCTGCCGACGCGCTCTCGGAGACCGTCATAGCCAACGTCTTTCGCGTCAGGACCTATCGGGCCGACTATCAATGCGAAACCGTGATCGTGCCGTGGGCGGAGGTTTGATCGCGATGTCGCTGTTTGCACGGGTGCAGCGCCTCAGTGAGGCGATCCGGGCCGCCATCGTCGGGCGCAGATGCAGCGGTCTTGCCGCGATCGTTCTGACATTGACCGTCGGAGCCGTCACGCGGGCGCAGGCCGCCGATCTGCTGCGCGTCGCCTCGATCAATGTCTGCACCGATCAGCTTCTGATGACGCTTGCCGATCCCGCCCAGATCCTCGGCCTCAGCCCTTATTCGCGGGATGCCGCGCGCTCCTGGGCCGCGGCGGAGGCGAAGAAGTATCGGCGGCTTTCCGGCGAGGCGGAGGATGTGCTGATGCTCAGGCCGGATGTTGTCGTCGCCAGCCTTTACATGAAGCGAACGACGCGCGAGTTGCTGAAGCAGCAAGGAATGAGGGTCGCCGAATTCGATATCGCAAAATCGATCGACGACGTGAAAGGCCAAATTCGCAGGATGGGCGATCTTGTCGGGCATCCGGATCGCGCGCAAGCCCAGATCGCCCGGCTCGATGCCGCCATTGCCCGCGCGAAGAAGGCGGTCGCGCGCAAGCCCTATCGGGTGCTGGCGCTGTCGCGGCGTGGCTGGGTTTCGGGCGATGACACCGTCACCAGCGCGTTGCTCTCGATCACCGGGTTGTCGAATGCCGCGTCCGGCCTGGACATCGGCTCCGGCGGGTTTGCCAAGCTGGAAACGATTGTTGCAGATCGGCCGGACTTTATCCTGGTATCCAACGACAGCGATGTCGCGGAAGACGAGGGCAGCGCGCTGTTGTTGCATCCGGCGCTGGAAAAACTGTATCCGCCGTCGCGGCGCATCGTGATTCCCGAAGACCTCACGGTGTGCGGCGGGCCGATGCTCGCCGATGCGCTGGACCGGCTGGTCGCGGAGCTGAAGCGCGTCGGGGGCTAGAGCCTTTTCGCTTCTGATGGAATCAGAAGCGGGGCTCTATGATTTTGATTGACGCGTTTTCTTGACGCGAACCGGTATCCACTTCGCTCGAAAACGCTCTAGGAGCCTGATGTGGAATAGGCTTGGGCAGACTGTGGTCTTTGGCGGTCCGCTGTCCCTGGTAAAGAAGATGACGATTCTTCTCAGCGAGCTTCCTTTTCCACCAACGCGATCAGCGCATCGCCGTAGCGTTCAAGCTTCTTGTCACCGATACCGGCGACGGCGTGCAGTTGAGCGTGGGTGCGCGGCTGTAACGTCGCGATGCCTTCCAGCGTCGTATCGTTGAAGACAACATAGGCGGGAACGCCGTGCTTGCGGGCCATCTCTGAACGCCAGGCGCGCAAAGCTCCCATGAGACCGGCGGATTGCGAGGACACATCGCGCGAGACTGAGACAAACTTCGACCCTCGCTTCGATCTGGACGTGCCGCGTTGAGCGATGGCATCGGCGGATTCTTCGCGCAGCATCACTGCGGTGATGCCCTTCAAGACGTCTCGTGCTGATTCCGTCAGCTTGAACGCACCGAACGCCTCGCTGTCCGGCCGAAGATGACCCAACGCGACTACCTGGCGCAGGGCCGCGCGCCACTGCTTGTCGTTGAGGTCGGCGCCGATCCCGAATACCGACAATCGGTGATGCCCGAACTGCTTGACGCGATCGGTCTCACGACCGGTCAGGATATCGATGAGATGGACCGCGCCGAAGCGCTCGCCGGTTCTATAGACACAGGACAACAGCTTTTGCGCGATGACGCTACCGTCGCGAACCTTGGGCGGCGAGAGGCAGTTGTCGCAATTGCCGCACTTCATGGCTTTGAGCGTTTCGCCGAAATAGCCGAGCAGGCGCGTTCGCCGGCAATGGGTGGTTTCGACAAGGCCCACCAGCGCGTTGAGCTTATCGAGCGACACGCGCTTGAACGCTTCCGCACCTTGCGATTCATCGATCATGCGCCGCTGCTGCACGATATCCGCCAGGCCATAGGTCATCCAGGCATCGGCAGGTTTGCCGTCGCGTCCGGCGCGTCCGGTTTCCTGATAGTAGGCCTCGATGCTTTTCGGCAGATCGAGATGCGCAACGAAGCGCACATCGGGCTTGTCGATCCCCATGCCGAACGCCACGGTGGCGACGATGACGACGCCATCCTCATTGAGGAAGCGATCCTGATTGCGGGCACGCAAGCTCGCATCCAGGCCGGCGTGATAAGGCAGCGCCGCAATGCCGGCCCTGGTCAGCGCGGCGGCGGTATCCTCGACCTTGGCGCGCGACAGGCAATAGACGATGCCGGCATCGCCGGCATGGCGCTCGTTGATGAACGCCTTGAGTTGCATCCGGGCGTTCTTCTTGTCGATGATCTCATACCGAATATTCGGCCGGTCGAAACTGGCCACGAAGCTCGGCGCGCCATTCAGTGCGAGGCGCTCGACAATCTCGCGCCGGGTGAGGTCATCTGCGGTCGCGGTCAGCGCGATGCGCGGCACCCCGGAAAAGCGCTCCGCGAGCACCGACAGTCCGATGTATTCGGGCCGAAAATCGTGCCCCCACTGCGATACGCAATGCGCCTCGTCGACGGCGAACAACGCCAACCGCGCGCGGCTCAGCATCGCGAGGCAACGTGGCGTCAGCAGCCGTTCCGGAGCGATGTAAAGCAGGTCGAGGTCGCCGGCCAGCAGGCGCTGCTCGATCTCGGAGGCATCGTCCCAGGATAGCGTTGAGTTCAGCACCGCCGCCTTGACGCCCGCCTCGAGCAGGCCCGCGACCTGGTCGCGCATCAGCGCAATCAGCGGCGACACCACGATGCCGCAGCCTTCACGCAACAACGACGGTAACTGGTAGCACAGCGACTTGCCGCCACCGGTCGGCATCAGCACCAGGCAATTGCCGCCTGTCGTCACGTGCCGGACGATTTCCTCCTGGGCACCGCGAAAGGCAGGCAGCCCAAAGACGGAATTGAGAACCGATAGCGCTGTTGGAGCGGTGGCGGACTTTTGCTCGCTGGCGGCAATGGCGGGTTGGGGCATGCTGCGTCGATGGGTCCGAATATATATGTTGAGGATAGTCTGCGACGACCAAGCTTCCGCGCCGGGCCACGGCAAACGAAAACGGCCACGGTCGCCTGATTCGGACCCGAGTGTACATCGATACGCGCAACGCTGCGTTCTGGGCGCATCATGTATATCCTTCAAGAGCCAGATTGGCGGACTACTCCGGTTCGCCACTTGTCATGGTTTCATGATTGCGCATCAAACGGTCCTTCCGTCGCTGCGCCGGATCATCTTGGCGTCTCAAGGACTCCGGCCAACGAACAGCCGCCAAAGGCATTCGAACAATGCCATCAGGATAAACAGCGTCGACGACGACATCAGAAGTCCCGCCGCAAGCTGATGATATTGCGTTCCTTCGGTGAGCCAGAAGGCGATCAGCGACGCGATGATCAGGCCTATCCAACCCCCGAGTGCGCGCAAATCCTCTCGCATCAGCGCGGACAACTCGCCGGGAATCGTCCTTCTTCCCTTTCCGGAGCGAGTGGCGGGCTCATCGCTGGTCATGGGCGTGGTTTATGCAGAGACATTTATGCAGAGACATGGACGTTCATCCTGCGTGCGTGGGCGCCGCCTCACAACGGCATTGCTCCCGATCCGCTCGCACCGGCGGTCGTGGAATTTGGTGCTGGCGGTCGCTCGAGATGGTTCAGCGCGGCCGTGAGTTGCGCGTCTTGATTGGTTCCGATCAATTGTTCCTTGATGGGTGGGGATGTCGTTTCAGCGGACCCGTGCTTGCCGTATGATCCGACTTTGGATTTTGTGAGTGGCCCGGGATTTGCGAAAGCGCCTTGGAGTTGATCTTCGCGCCGGACCATGGAATTTGCGACTTGTTCGTCTTTCGGCGCCTGGACGACGATATCGGGCGTGATGCCATCCTCCTGAATGGAGCGGCCCGACGGCGTATAGTAAAGGGCAGTCGTCAGTCGCAAGGCGCCATGGCCCTTGATCGTGATGATGGATTGAACCGATCCCTTGCCGAAACTCTGGGTCCCCATCACGGTCGCACGGTGACGGTCCTGCAGTGCGCCCGCCACGATTTCGGACGCCGACGCCGAGGCGCCGTTGACGAGAACCACCATTGGTGTGTCCGGCAATAAGGCTCCCGTTTCAGGTGCCTTAAACGAACGATCGTCGCTGCTGTTACGCCCCCGGATGGAGACGACTGTACCGCCGTTCAGGAAGTTGCCGGACACGTCAACCGCAGATGAGAGAAAGCCGCCCGGGTCATTTCTCAGGTCCAGGACGAGGCCCGCCAGCTTGCCGCCGGCGTCAGACTTCAGCGTCGAGATCGCTTGCCGGAGTTCGTTTGGCGTGTCCTGGCCAAACTCGCTGATTCGTACGTAACCGATGTTATCCGGCTCCAGCTTTGACTTGACGCTATGGACTTTAATGACTTGCCGGGTGAGGGGTACGTCGAACGGCGATTTACCGCCGCGGACGATCGTCAGTTTGACCGTCGTTTCCGGCTTTCCGCGAATCTTCCTGACAACCTCCATCAGATTCGCGCCATGCGTACTTTGGCCATCGACCGAGACGATCGCGTCGCCCGGCTGTACGCCCGCCCGGGCCGCCGGGGTGTCGTCGATCGGAGAGATGACGGTTGGTAGTCCGTTACGATCCGAGATCTTCAGGCCGACGCCGCCGAACTTTCCGTTCAGGTCCTCCACGGACTCGCGGAATTCCGGCTCGGTCATATAGGAGGAATGCGGATCGAGGCGAGAAAGCATTCCCTTCAGGGCATCGTCGGTGAGCTGGCTTGAGGTGACTGGATGCACATAGTCTCGCTGAACGAGCTGCATCACGCCGGCGACGAGTCCCAGATCGGTTTTCGGAGGACCGGCAGCAACCTCGGGCCCCTGTCCAAGATAAACGATCGCAGCTGATATCGCGCAGGCAATTCCCACGGTGCGCAAAAGCGATTTCTTCATGTGAGCCTCTTGCCTCTCTGGTTGATCTTCCCGTTCGTTATCGACCGCTGCTTCGCGATTCCCTCCTCCTCCCGCCACCAAAGTGTGGGGAAGGCGGCCATACCGTATTTCGGCATCTGTTCGGGATGACCAAACCGGTCCCAGCGTGCGGTGCGTTCGTTGAAGAGGGTCCATTGCGGCACGACAAAATGGTTCCACAACAGCACCCGATCCAGCGCCCTGGCGGCGGCGACAAGTTCGTCCCTGGTATCCGCGAAGATGATGCGCCCGATAAGCGCGTCGACCGCAGGGTCCTCGATGCCGATCAGATTACGCGATCCATGCTGGCTTGCTGCGCGTGACCCCCAATAGTCACGCTGTTCGTTGCCGGGCGTGAGCGATTCCTGCCAGTTGGAGACGATGATATCGAAGTCCCATTCGCGCAGACGGTTGGTGTATTGTATGTCGTCGACCAGGCGGACACTAACCTTTATTCCTATCCGCTCCAGTGCCGGCTGATAGAACAAGATCACTCGCTCGAGGTCCTTGTCTCCAATGAGGAACTCGACGACCATCTGTTCTCCGGTGTCGGGATCGACCAGACCGAAGTCCTTTATCTCGAACCCTGCCTGCGAGAGCAGATTGACCGCCTCCAGGAGATTGGCGCGTTCCGCCTCGTTATCCGGATTCACCGGATTCCAATAGGGTGTGGTGAACACCTCGGGCGGGACCTGGGAGCGCATGGGCTGCAATAGCTCCAGTTCGCGCCCTTGTGGAAGCCCTGAACAAGCGAGCTCCGTCCCGGCGAAATAGCTTTTAATGCGCGAGTATTCGCCGTAGAAAAGCTCCTGATTCAGCCTCTCGAAGTTGAAAGCGAAGTTGAAGGCCCTTCGCACGCGCCTATCCCTGAATTTGGCGCGCCTCAGATTCATTGCGAATGCCTGCATCATTCCGACGCTGCGGATCGGAAATTCCTCCAAGACGACACGGCCTTGTGAAACCGCCGGGAAACCGTATCCGGCCGCCCAATTCTTGGCGGCATTCTCGGTGCGCCAGTCCAGCACGCCGGCCTTGAATGCTTCGAAGGCAACATTCGGATCGCGGAAGTAATCGAAGCGCAATTCCTGGAAGTTGTTGGTCCCGACATTGACGGGGACCTCGTTGGCCCAGTAGTCGGGCACCCGTTCGTAGCGCACGAAACGGTCGGGCTCGAATTGCTTGATCTGGTAAGCGCCTGAGCCGAGAGGAGGTTCGAGCGTGGTCTTTGAAATGTCCCGCCGCTTGCCGGACTTGTCCGTTCCCTCCCACCAATGCTGCGGCAATACGAGAAGCTGTCCCATGACCAGCGGCAGCTCCCGGATCCCCGGGGTATCGAACTGAAACTTGACCTCTCGGTCTCCGGTTTTTTCGGCATGCACGACATGGTTATAATAGGTCGACAATTGCGGGTGATACTTCCTGAAAGCATTGAGCGAGAATAGCACGTCCTCAGGCAGGATCGGCCGGCCATCATGCCACTTTGCCGCCGCTCTCAGCCGGAAGCTTACCCATGAGAAGTCTGCCAGGTAACACGCAGCCTCCGCGACGAGCCCGTAGACGCTCGCGGCTTCGTCGAGCGAGGGAGCCATCAAGGGATCGTAGATGAGTTCGATGCCCTCGACCAGATCGCCCTTCACCCCGGCAACCACCATGTTGAAGCTGTCAAAGGTCCCCAGTGCCGCCCGGCGAACCAGGCCGCCGCGCTTGGCGTTTGCATTCACGTAGTCAAACTGCCTGAAGTTTGGAGGGTATTTCAGATCGCCTAGCAGACATACGCCGTGTTTCCAGGGAAGAGCTTGAGAAGCTGTCACCTGCGTGGACTGCCGTTCCGCCATCAGAAGCGGCGTGAAAGCGGAAAACGCCGTTGCCCGAAGTACATCTCGTCGACTGAGGATCACGGGAGATCCAGTGAATGGCGGTATCGCTCCCCGTCTATCGAACGAATTCGGCGATGGAAGGTTCCCGCAGCGCCAAAGCTTGTCCCTTGGCAAGACGGAATAGGATCAGCCACGCGGGTGCCGCGCGACGATTGATGAGGTCGACGACCTAACTTGTTGCAGGATTCGACCAAAAGCTTCCTTCGCACCGAACAGAGAAAACGTGCGTCCGCCATATCCAGCAGTCCGAATAAGGAACGCCAAAGCGACCGGGCCGTTAACTGTTGTGGTTGTCGGCAGTTGAAAGGCCGTCCTTCGATCGGGGTGATTGCACTCCCAAAGCTTTGGGCGCTTTCCCTCTGCCGCCTATTACGCCCCGGCGCGGAAAGCACGACAATGACAATTAGCTTGAATGTACGCCGACGGATGGACGGACTGCTGCCCGCCATCCTGAGAGCCTTCATACATCGCGGCAATCTGAACCTGACGATGCCAGCCGGCACTACCTTCAACTTGGGCGACGGTAGCGGCAAGCCGATTACAGCAGGTTTGACGACGGCTGCCGCCGTGCGTGGAATTCTGCTCGACCCCGAATTGCACCTTGGCGAATGCTACATGGACGGGACGCTTGTGATGGAGGAAGGCACGATCCTCGATCTGCTGGACCTGCTGTTACACCAAGAGCGCGACAAAATGCTGCCCCATTGGGCACGCCCGCAATGGGTGATGCGATATCTCTGGCGCCGGCTGCAACAACTGAATTACAGGACCCGCGCACGCGAAAACGTTGCACATCATTACGATCTCGATGAACGGCTCTACTCACTTTTTCTTGATTCCGATCGACAGTATAGCTGCGCCTATTTCGAGGCGCCCCAACAGTCTCTTGATGATGCGCAGCTTGCCAAAAAACGCCACCTCGCGGCCAAGCTTATTTTGCGACCGGGCAAGCATGTGCTCGATATTGGTTGCGGCTGGGGCGGCCTTGCAATCTATCTCGCGCAGTTTTGCGATGCCCAAGTCACCGGCATCACGCTCTCGGAAGAGCAACTGCGCCGGGCACGCGAACGGGTGAGCGAAACGGATCTTTCGCGAAAGATCCGGTTTTACCTGCGGGATTATCGTGACGCACGGGGTCCGATGGACCGCATCGTCTCGGTCGGTATGTTCGAGCACGTCGGCATCGGCTTCTACGACCATTACTTCCGCAAATGCGCCGACCTTCTTGCGGGAGACGGTGTCATGCTGCTGTCTTCCATCGGGCGTTCCGAGGGACCAAACGTGACGAGCCCATGGATAGCAAAATATATCTTTCCCGGCGGCTATATCCCGGCTCTATCCGAAGTCATGCCATCCATCGAACGAGCCGGTCTGCTCGTAACCGATATCGAGATTCTGCGCTTGCATTACGCCGAAACGCTCAGCGCGTGGCGCACGCGTTTTCTCGCTCACGCCAAAGACCTCAGGCCCATTTATGACGAGCGTTTCCTGCGGATGTGGGAATTCTATCTTGATGCATCGGAAGTGGCTTTCCGTGAGCAGGCGATGATGGTCATGCAGATTCAATTGACCAAGCGGCAGGGCATCGTACCGATGACTCGCGGTTACATTGAGCGTGAAGAGCACCGCATGAGAAAACTCGACAACGTGCCGCAAAGTCCGCTTCGAATTGCGGGCGAGTAGTAGGAGCGATAACACGATGAGAACGTTGTCGGCGGCTGATCGCATCGCACGAATAACGCTCCCGGTGGTGCGAGTACGCCTCATTACCTCGGTCAAAAGCCGACCTCTCTCATCTCATCGGCGGTGTAATGACCTGGGGGATCAACCCCCGCCGGAATCCAGCGAATTAGAAATTCAAGCAGCCGGATCGGAACCGCGTCTCGTTCTTTGCGTTTTCGCGATACCAGCCGCAGCAGAACGAACTCTGGACGACAACGCAGTTGTCAGCGCGACAGGCTTCGAATTGGTGAGCTTATAAGAGTCGCGCGCAACGGCGACCGGATATCGAGATCACAAAAATGGGAAAGCGAGCGATAACAATAGCAGCGGCCGCAGCGGCTATCGGTTGGTCGCTGGCAATAGTGCCATCGGTCACTCATGCAGCGCAGCCTGCGACGCAAAGCCCAAGCGAGCATTCCCGGATTCCGGTTGTTCCCGCCGCGGACATTGTCGGGAAACTCATCAGCGATCGGAACGGAAACGAGGCGGGCCGTATCGCTTCACTGATCATCGACAGCACCAACGGGAAGATCAAATACGTTCTGATCGACGGAAGCCAAAACTTCGATTTGGGCGGCCACCTCGTTGCGGTGCCTTGGTTGTTGATGGCTCCCAAGCCTGACGCCAGGACGATCGGCATCAATGTCACCGCTGACGAACTACGCCACGCTCCCCTGATCAATCGCAGTCTTGTCTATCCGCTGGTTGCATCGAATTCACAAACCAGACTTTACGGTTATTGGGGGTACCCGAACGGCGTCGATCCCCATGGTTACGGCGATCTCGGTCCAGGCGACCCTGATCTGCTCGGGTTCTCGCACGCGGATAACGGTTCCGCGTCTCTTCCTGGGTCCCCGGGGGTCCAGACAAAGAGAAGCCGACGCGATCGGCTAACTGAGCTTGAGCACCAAACGGATAGCCATGCTGAAGCGCAACGTAAGAGCGATCAAAAATCAGGTGCCACAGGTAATCAGTCACGAAACGGTCAGCAAACCCGGAATGATCCAGTCGACAGTCTCATGATCGACCAAAACACTGTCATTTCGACGCTCATGTCTCCGACGATCACATCGATATCCGGGCTGAGGTCTGCGACCGTGTATTCGGAAAATGGCAGTTTGATAGGTCATATTGATCAAGCCGTCATCGATGCCAAGCGCGGCTATATTGCGTACCTCCGGATAAGGCGCCATGGGTCTTCCCAACACAATGGATCTTCACACAATGGGTCTTCCCAACACAGTCCAACCGTGTTTGCATTGCCGCTTCAGGCGCTCACCTGGACGCGGCATGAGCCAGGGGATTATCGCCTGAGGGTGAGCGAGCGGCTCCTTCGAAACGTTCCTTCTCTTCCAGCCAACAAAAAGAGCCGGTCGACATTCGTTCCGACGCAGCAACTTACGGAACTCTACGCGCACTTCGGCATCGTGCCGTATTGGCAAGAGCAGAACGCGACGAATAACCCGCAATAAATCAGGAGACGACCGGCGCCGTCACGCTGACAGCGCCCCGGGCATCAATCAACACCGTCGAGCCCGAGCATGTCGAGATGAATATGCGAGCGATGCGCTCGTGGGTGCTGGGCAACCAACACCCACTGTGAGAGAAGCCCGCAAATGGACCCAAACAACCCCACCGGAGTCCGAAGAGAGTGACCGACAGGGCGCCCCCGACAGAGGCTACGTCCATCAGGCCGGGTTACGTTGGGCTCAAATTGGCGGTTCTGGATTTTCGAATCCGGCGGCAGCAGGAATTTCCCTATTTCGGCAGCGGCGCCGGACTCTTAGAGAGCGTATTGAGATAGGCAATCACGGCAGCGCGTTTGCTCTCGCTCTTCAGGCCGGCGAAAGTCATCTTAGTGCCCTTAACGTCGGCACGCGGATTGGTCAGCCATTTGTCGAGCTCGGCGAAGGTCCATTTGCCGCCCTTGGCCTTCAAGGGGGCGCTGTAGTCATAGCCCGGCATTGAAGCGACCGGCCGATTGACGACGCCGTAGAGATCGGGTCCGACCTTGGCACCTTTGCCTTCCGCAACGTTGTGGCAAATCTGGCACTGCTTGGCGATCCGCGCACCGCGTTCGACCGAGGCGCTCGCAAGCGCCTTATCGAACGACTGTGTGTCAGCAGCGGCGAGCGCAGTGTTTTGGGCCATCGCCATGGGCGACGCGAGGGCGGTGCAGGCCAGAAGCACTGTCGGGATCAATCGCATTGAAATCTCCTTGGTTGATGGTCAAGCCACCATCAACCTGAGCGCGGTGCGATAGTTTCCTAACGTCACCTGCGATCACCGACTTTTGACGCTGCGTCGGCAGGTAATTCGCTACGACAGGGTCAACCGAGCCGGCAGCGGCTCACGCTTCAAGAGGCAGATCCAGCGGGCTGTCAGGCCCGCGGGGAGCGGGGAAGTTCGACCTGGAAGCCTCGGACCAGCCAGTCGAACAACAGCCCGTAAATCACCGCGAGCGGAATTCCGACAATTGCCGTCGCCGCCATCAGTGCCTGCCAATAGTAGATGTCGCCTCGGATCAGTTCGGTCGGCACCCCGGCGCTCACGGTGCGGCTCGCGGTCGAGCTGACGAACACCGCAGCATAGATGTAGTCGCTCAATGACAATGCAAAGGCAAAGACGATGCAGGTGGTTATGCCGCGGACCGCCAACGGCAGCGCCACGCGGAAGAACACGCCGACCCGACTGCAACCGTCGGTCAGCGCCGCTTCCTCCACCTCCCGCGGAATCGAGCGAAAGAAACTCAGCAAAAGCCACGTGCAGAATGGAACGGTGATGGTCGGATAGACGAGGATCAGAGACCAGACCGTATTGGCGACGCCCAGGGCGGTCACGATTTCATAGAGCGGGATAAAGAGGAGTGTCGGCGGAATCAGATAAACGAGGAAAATCGCAATGCTCGAATGCTCGCCCCAATGTCCCATCAGCCGCGCCAGGCTGTAGGCCGCGGGCACCGCGAGCACCAGCGTGATGACGACCACGACCACACCGATGAACAAGGAATTCCAGAGAAAGATCGGGAAATTGGTCTGCGTGAACAGAAATTCGATGTTGCTCAGGGTCGGCGGCAGATTGAACAGGAACGGATTGTTGTTCGGATCGTAGAGATCTGTGTTCTGCTTGAAGGCGGTGATCACCATCCACAGCGCCGGGAAGGCGGCGAACAGGCACAGCAGCACGAGCGCGGTGTAAAAGCCGACGGTGCGGAATGCGGATGTCGTTCGCATTGTCACGCTCCTTCCCTGCGATAGGCTATCCGCAAGACAAGGACGGAAGCGGCCAGCAGCACCGGAAACAGAAACAGCGCGATCGCGGCGCCCTGGCTGAGCGCGCCGCCCTGGATGCCCTTGAGGTACGCCCAGTAGGGCAACACTTCCGTGGTGTAGCCCGGACCACCGCGGGTGGTCAGCGCAACCACGGTCATGTCGCCGAAGATAACGAGGACGGTGAAGAGGATGGCGACCGTAAGCAGGATCCCCAGCGCCGGAAGCGTGATCCGGAACAAAACGCGGAAGTATCCGGCGCCGTCGAGCGCGGCCTGCTCAAACAGTTCGTTCGGGATAGCGGTTCGGCCCGCGAGCACGATGACGGCGGATAGCGGCAGCGTACGCCACACGTTGATAACCACGATGACGCCGAGACCGAGCCATTCGCGGCCCAGATAGTAAAGATTGTTCGCAGGCCCGAGCACGCTGCCCGGACCGAGCAGGCCGACGGTGCGCAAAATCCAGTCGATAGGGCTGAATTCCGAATCGAGCAGCCACAGCCAGCCCACCGCGGCCAGCGCCGCCGGCATGGCCCAGGGCAGGATGATGAGAATCTCGGCAAGCCGCTTGCCGGGAAACGGGCGGGCCAGCAATTCAACAAGAACGATGGTCAGGACGGTAAGCAGCACCAGTGTCGCCAGCGTCACGATGATGCTGTTGCGCAACGCGAACAAAAACGCGGATTCGCGCACAACGCTAATAAAATTGGCCAGGCCCACGAAATGGTGGATGGCGGGGTCGCCGACGGTGGCGTCGCTCACGCTAAGCGCGATCGCGAGAAAGAACGGGACCGCGACCAGCGCTACCACATAGAGCACGGCAGGCGCGAGCATGATCGTGCCGACAATACCGTCGCGATCGGCGATGCCGATCCGCGCGCGCGGCCCGGGCGCCTTGCGCTTACCTGCCGCGGCGAGGGTCTTGTCGTTTCTCACGTTTACATCCTTGCCGTGATGTCCGTTCATATTGCCGCGGGCGCCGTGCGCCGGCCGCTCGTCCGGTCGAAGAAGCGCAGCCGCGCGCGCGGCACCATGAAATCCTGCACCTCGCCCACCTTGACCGTACCGACGGCGTCCTGTCGCAGCCTGCACAACACCCTGGCGTTCTCGAACGCGCCATCGACGCGGCCATAGGCAAGCCATTCGGAGCCGAGGAACTCGATCCGCACGACATTCACCTGGAACGCGAAGGCATCCCCGCAGACGTTATCCCCGGACTTGGACATGGCCGCGCGCGGCAGCGCGTCCTCGGGACGGAAGCCGACGGTCACCTCGCCATGCGCCAGCAGGTTCATCGGCGGCGTGCCGATGAACCCGGCGACGAAGGTGCTGGCCGGCTCGTTGTAAAGCTCCTGGGGCGAGCCGATCTGGCGCAGCACACCCGCTTCCATCACCGCGACACGATCGCCGAGGCCAACCGCCTCGATCTGATCGTGGGTGACATAGACCGTGGTGACGCCCGTGCGCTCGTGGAGTTGACGGAGTTCCGCGCGGGCGATCGCCCGTACCTGGGCGTCGAGCGAACTGAGCGGTTCGTCGAAAATGAACAGCGCAGGCTTGCGCACGATCGCACGCGCGAGTGCCACCTTCTGCTTTTCGCCACCGGACAGCCGCGCCGGTCGGCGTTGGAGCAGGCTCTCGATGCCGAGAGCGCCCGCCGCCCAGCGGATCAACCGGTCCTGCTCGGACCTCGGCACACCGCGCGCCTTGAGCGGAAAGGCGATGTTGTCGACGACCGACATGTGCGGATAGAGCGCGTAGCTCTGAAACACCATGGCGATGTTGCGCGCCCGTGGCGGCAGCGACGTGATGACCTTGCCGTTGAGAACGACATCGCCGGCCGTGGGTGTTTCCAGGCCGGCGATCAATCGCATCAGGGTCGTCTTGCCGCAGCCGGACGGCCCGACGATCGTGAGAAACTCGCCTTCGCCGGTCTTCAGATCGACCCCTTTCAGGGCCTTGAAGTCACCGAAGTGTTTGGCGAGACCCTTCACCTCGAGCACGGCCACGGCTGCGATCCTCAGCTATTTCTTGTCGGCCTCCCGGCCACAGCCCACATAGCCGAGCTTCTTCCATTTCTCGACGATCTGCTGCATCTGAGTCGCAGTGCTCTTGACCGCTTGCTCCGGCGTCTTCTCGCCGCGTGCGGCCTCGGACATCATCGTCGACAGCAGGAACGTGTTGTAGATCTCACTGGTCGCCGGATTGGCATAACCGGGATAACCGAGCCATGCGGTCCAGGCCAACGCACCACGCATCACTGACAGCTTGTCCGGCGGCTCCGATCCCCACGGATCATGGTCGATCCATCCGGCCTTCTCGTCGAGCTGAGGGACGGTCTTCGGATAGGCCGGGAAGTCATACAGTTTGCTATAGTAGGTGTCGTTCGAATAGTTTGCCGTGAGGTCGAGCATGAACTTCTTGGCCGCTTCGATCTGGTTCTTGTCGGTCACATATTTGGGTACGACATAGATGAACCAGACATGCGCGGTCTGGTGCACCTTACCGGTCGGTCCCTTGAGTCCTGGCAGAAGGCCGGTGTCAGCCGCGGTCTTCGGGTTGGACTCCTGCGCCGTGCGATAGAACGAGATCGAGTTCTGGATGTAGGACGCGCGACCCGAAACGAAGGCCTGATTGTTCGACGCCGCGTTCCATGAAAACACCTCCGGCGTTTCGGCCGCATGGAACAGCTTGGCCTGATATTTCACCGCATCGATCACCTCAGGGGAATCAAGCGTGACATTCCCGCAGGCATCCTGCAGCTTGCCGCCAAACGACCAGATCAGCGAGCGGGCGTAGAATTCCGAGTCGATCTCGGGCGACATGCCGACGCCAACCGGGACCCCGGTTTCCTTGAAGATCTTGGTGCCGCCCTTGAGGAGATCGTCATAGGTGGCAGGCCCGTTCGGATACCCCGCAGCCTTCCACATCGAAATGCGATAGTCGCCCGGATCGACCACCCAGCCGACACAATAGGCGTACCATTCCTGCTTGGTCGGGAGATAGGTCTGGTGGGTGCAGGGGGCGACGCCCTTCCCGTAGGTCGCCTCGGCCGCCTCGTTAACGTCGTTCAGGGGCTGCAGGCCCTGGACGAAGGCCGCGGGCGTTGCGTTCATCTGCACCAGGGTAGGTCCGCTCTTGGCGGCAATCGCGGCCGCAAGCGTCGAATTCAGATCGGCGTAGCTGATGTGCTGTACCGTAACCTTGACGTTGTTCGCCTTACCCCAATCCTGCGCATATTGATCGAACCATTTGTCGTAACGCGGAACGAAATGGCTCCATTGCGTAATCGACAGGGTTGTGCCCTCGGGGAATTTTTCAGGAAAGGTGAGCGAACCGAACTTTGTCGGAAACGCCACCGGCGACGGTTTGATGCTGGAACTTCCTTCATCGGTGGCGCCAGCGGCGAGTACGCTTGCGCTCCCACCGAGCACACATAGCGCCGCGGCAGCGATTGACACGGCTATCCTTCTTAAGCGGCTGCGCTCCTTGGGCATGGCTTGTCTCCTGTCACTGGGTACTCCGTTGGATTAGATCGAACCCCAGCCCAAGCGCTTGGATGCTTTGTTTCATGCCGCAAAAGAAACAGACTTCAGCCAAAAAGGTTCCTGGCGCTCCTGGTACCCGCGCGGACGCTGCGCAAACGCCGTATTACGATCGAGGCGACCCGATCTTGCGATGCCGAACACCGCTTGCGCGATCCACCGCGACCGGACGCTGAAGCCGCTCCGGATACGTCCGTCACTGAGAAACAGTTCGAACTCCTGGATTACTCAAAGACGATCCGGCATCACCATGCGCGCCGCCAGACTGGCCATGATCCAGACGGTGCCCGCCACCATGATCGTCAGCAGCAGGGCCGAGAACAGGATCAGTTGCAGATCCTCGCGTTTCTGAATGAAGCCGATATGCAAGAAGAAGCGGAAGTGCACCAGCATCTGCACGACTGCAAAGACGCCGATGACGATCAGCAGCGAAAATCGTGGAATCGCCGCCCAGTGCACCAGCGCAAACGGTGCCACAGTCAGCAACAACGCCAGACCGATGCCCCACACGTAGGAGCGGAATTCGCGGCGTTCCTGCTGCTTCCATTCGGCCGGCGCTTGGTTGTCGACGATCCGTTCGCTCATGTCAGCCCCGCCAGATAAACCACCGAAAATATCGCGATCCAGACGATGTCCAGGAAGTGCCAGAACAGCGCCAAGCGCATGATGCCAAGCTTGGTCTCGGTATCCAGGCCGTAGCGCGCGATCTGCCCCACCAGGCAGACCAACCAAATGCAGGCCGCGGTGACGTGCAGGCCGTGCAAGGGAACAAGGCCGAAGAATGCCGACAGAAAGCCGCTGCGGCTTGGCACGCCGCCCTTGGCGAACATCGCAATGAAGTCGTGCAGCTCGAAACCGAGAAAGCTCACGCCCAGCACCAGAGTCACCGCCAGCCATCCGATCAGCCGTGTCTTGCTGTGCTTGTACTTGAGTGCCAGCGAGGCCATGCCGAAGGCGAAGCTGCTGGTCAGCAGCAGCATGGTTTCGATGAACGCGCTCTTGATGTCATAGAGATCGTGCGGCCCCGGGCCGCCGGCGGTGGCGTGGATCGATGTCACGTAAGTGGCGAACACCATGCCGAACAGGATGGCGTCACTCATCATGAAGACCCAGAAGCCGAACATCACGGTTTCGGCCGCCTCGTTATCCTTGCCGTGCGCGGGTCCCAGGTTCAGACCGGGATGCTTCATGACTTCCTGACTCATGAAACCGCTCCCTGGGGCTCACGTTCGGCGAGTCCTGCGTTGGCCGGCTCACGCTCCTTGGAGCGGGAAACGGCGGTGGCCATGGCCACGGCATTGAGCCAACGACGGTGCTCCTGGCGCACTTCGTGCGCGGTGACAATGCAGGTCGTATCACGCGCGAAGCCACGAATGATCATCGTCGCGATCGCGGCCAGGACGGCCAGAATGACCAGCCACCAGATATGCCAGACCAGGCCAAAGCCGAGGGCAAACCCAATCGCTGCAATCACAGGGCCCATCGCGCTGTTTTTAGGCAATTCGATATCCGCATAAGCATCCGGCGGTTGGAAGGCAGTGCCTTCCTCCTTGGCCAGGGCGAACGCATCGCGGCCTTTGACCGCAGGAATCAAGGCGAAGTTGTATTTCGGCGGCGGAGCCGACATCGACCATTCCAGACTGCGACCGTCCCAGGGATCGCCGGCGAACACGCGGTTCTCGTCGCGATGCTTGATCGACACCCAGAGTTGCCAAAGCAGCAAGGCCAGCGCTGCAAGGATTAGCAAGGCGCCCAGAAATGCCACCCATTCGAACGGCACGTACGATGGTTCCGTATAGGCCACGGTGCGGCGCGGCAGACCCATGATGCCCAACGCATATAACGGGAAGAACGCCAGCATGAAACCGAAGATCCAGCACAGCGCCGAGAACACGCCCCAGCGCTCGTTGAGGCGGAAGCCGAACGCCTTGGGAAACCAGAAATGGTACCCCGCGATCATGCCGAAGAGCACGCCGGGCACCGCCACGTTGTGGAAATGAGCCACCAGGAACACCGTGTTGTGCACCTGATAATCGATCGTAGGGCTGGCCAGCAGAATGCCGCTTATGCCGCCCAGTACGAACAGCAGGATGAAGCCGATCGAGTAAATCATCGGCACGGTAAATCGCACCCTGCCGCGAAACATCGTCAGCATCCAATTATAGACCTTCACGCCGGTAGGAATGCCGATCAGCATCGAGGCGATACCGAACACCGCATTGATGTCGGCGCCCTGTCCCATGGTAAAAAAGTGATGCAGCCAGACGGTGAAAGACAGCACCGCGATCGCCATGGTGGCCATCACCAGCGATCGGTATCCGTAAAGCACCTTGCTGGAGAAGGTCGAAATGACCTCGGAGTAGACGCCGAACGCTGGCAGGATCAGTATGTAGACCTCGGGGTGACCGAACAGCCAGAACAGGTTGGCGAAATGCATCATGTTGCCGCCAAGCGCGTTGGTGAAATAGTGAAAGCCGAGATAGCGATCAAGCGCCAGTTGCGCCGTGGCTACGGTCAACGGCGGCATCGCGAAGATCATCAGGATGCTGGTGCAAAGAGCCGTCCATGTGAACAACGGCATGCGCATCATCTTCATGCCGGGCGCACGTTCCTTGTAGATGGTGACGGCGAAGTTGATGCCGGTGAACGTCGATCCCAACGACGCCAGACTCAGTGCCCAGATCCAGTAGTCAGGTCCCACGCCGGGGCTGAAGTTCGCCTCCGTATAGGGCGGATAGCCGAACCAGCCTCCGGTGGAGAACTTGCCGATCACCAGCGAAATCATCACCAGCGCGGCGCCCGCCGCGGTCAGCCCCAGGCTGATGGAATTGAGCACGGGAAACGAGACGTCGCGCGCGCCAATCTGCATCGGCATGACGTAGTTGATGACGCCGGTGAGAAACGGCATCGCCATGAAAAAGATCATAATGGTGCCGTGGGTGCTGAACAGCTGCGCAAAGTGGTCCGGTGACAGAAAGCCGCCACCCAGGCCGAAAGCCTGCTGCCCCCGCATCAGCACCGCCTCGATCAGTGCCCGCACCAGCATCACGAAGGCGATCACGACATACATGATGCCGATTTTCTTGTGATCGGGACTGGTCACCCAGTCAGACCACAGTACGCTCCACAACCTGTATTTGGTAAGCAGCGCGACGGTCACGATCGCGCCGATCATCACCATTGATGCCGCGGCCGTGGCGATACAACCGTTGACGATGTTCGCTTCGGTGGGATGTTGCAGCATCTGCCAGAACGGCAGCGAGTGCAGGCTTAGGCGCCCCAGCGGGTGCTCAAAAATGCCGGCGATACTCATTGCGGTTGCTCTGTCACGGATGCAACGGGATTGCTGCCAGCGTGCGGCGCGTCCGTCGCCTGGCCGAACGCCTGCGCCGGCAACGTGGGCGTACCGTCCATGGTGGCCTTGACCACGGCCGGAAACAGCGCGCTGGTTGCGCCGGTGAAGTACAGGTTGCCGTCCCGCACCCCGGTGCTGGGCAGGGCATCGATCAGGGCGGTGCGGGTGGTTCGCTGGGAGATCAACTGCAAGGTCTGTGCGTCCAGTGGTATACCGTGAGTGCGCACCTGTTGTTCCCACGCCTTGAAATCACTCGCCGCCATGCCGACTGCGGTGAATTGCTGCTGATGAAAGCCGTTGCCGTTGTACATGGTGTTTTCGCCCAGGAACCGTCCCGGCTTGCCCGCCTCCAGGTTCAATTGGGTTACCATGCCGCCCATGGCGTACATCTGGCTGCCGAGCGCCGGAATGAACAGCGACTGCATCACCGTCGCGGAGGTGATCTGCATCGCCACCGGGCGTCCTGCTGGCATGGCCAACATGCCGATGCTGGCGATGCCCTGGTCGGGATAGATGAACAGCCATTTCCAGTCGTAGCCGATGACCTGCACTCGCAGCGGCTGCTGGTAGGAGGTCAGCGGCCTATAGGGGTCCAGCGTGTGCGCGTCGCGCCACACGATGAACGACAGCACCGCCACGATCACCACCGGACCGAACCAGGCGGTGAACTCCAACAGCCGGGAAAACTCCCACTTAGGCGTATAGCGGGACGCGTTGTTGCCATAGCGGTAGCGCCAGGCAAACCACGGCAGGAGCAGAAATATCGGCCCCGCGACGAAAATCATCAGGATCGCCAGCACCTCATAGAAATGCCAGCGCTGGACATTGGCCACTGGCCCCTGGGGATTGAGGAAACTGAGATGGGTATCGCCGTCGCAAGCGCTGAGCACCATCGCGGCGGTCAAAAGGACAGCCCAGCGGAAGATAGCCATACCTTTGGCTGGCTTCCCTTTGGCTGGCTTCGTCGAGCACTTTAGGCTGCCGCGATGATCACTCAGCAGCCTGTCGGCGCAACTCTGCTGATCGGACAACACAAGACCGCGGTGATGATCGCCGCCATTCACCGCCTTCATTATCCTTGCACCACACCGTAGCAGGAATCTCTGACAATTTCGCAATGCCGTCATTCCAGCGGAAGCCGGTTATTCGAGGCTCCCCCGTAGCTGGCGTTCACGAGCGTTCCTCTGGCGAGTCGGTGCGACAAGTTGAAAAAACGCGAAAGGGATGTGTTTCAACGGCGCGGTCCGACAATAGTTCCATGAAGAATAAATCGTCAGCGACCCGGGGCGTCTGGCGAAGTGGACGGCCAGGAGGAAGGCATGACCATGCCCTTACTCCAGCCTTGGCTCTCGGTTGCATCTCAATGCAGGCGTCGGCGCAGATGTCGCAAATCGCTAGGCCTTCGAGCAGGTGCGTATCTGATCCAACGGTCCGTTGCTGAACTCGCCGCTATCGTTATGCTTGGCTCAATTCGTTCCCGGCCATAACAATATTGGGACAATATTTGGATTGTCGTCTTACAGGATTTGTCAGGCTTCAAAGACGGGAACGCTGTGGGCCGCAACGTGTTGACAATTTGGCTTCGTGACCTCCGCCGGCGGAATGGGCTTGAGGTAGTCGCACATGGGGTGAGGTTGCTTCCCAAACGGCCATCGTCATAGAGGCGCTCAACCGGCTGGTGGTTCCATGGCTCCGTCGTCCGTAGCTCCCGAAGCCAGCAAACCGCCTTCAATCGACACTCGTCCGGCGCGAGCCAGCTCGGGAGAGTCGGTCGTGGCGTCTTCCGACGACGAGGACGCAACATTGTCCCGATCGACTTGCGTCGTGATTGTCGGTGGCGGCTTTGCCGGAATCGAGGTGGCAAAAGCGCTGCAAGATAGCCCAGCCTGCGTGACGATGATCGACCGCCGCAATTACACCCTGTTCCAGCCGTTGCTTTATCAGGTGGCTACCGCGGCGCTCTCACCCGCCGACGTCGCAACTCCAATCCGGGGTCTGCTCCATAGCCCGAACACCGAGATTTTGCTCGACGAGGTGGTCGGCGTGGACCTTGGTCGCTCCCGCATCAGGACCATCGCGGGCCGCGAGATTGATTTTGGCTTTCTCGTGCTGGCAACAGGATCACAATACGACTACTTCGGTCACGACGAATGGGCGCGTCTGGCTCCAGCACCCAAGACCCTGGAAGACGCAGTGGCGATTCGCCGTCGCCTGCTGCTCGCCTTTGAAGAGGCCGAGATGTGCGACGACGATGAGGAGCGTCAAGCGCTCATGACGTTTGTCGTTGTCGGAGCCGGGCCGACCGGCGTCGAGATGGCGGGCGCAATCGCGGAACTGGCCAAGGCGACGCTCGCTCGGGACTTTCGCCGCATTGACCCGGCGGCGTCACGCATCCTTCTGATCGAGGCCGGCTCCAAAGTTCTGGGGACGTTCCCCGAGAAGCTTGGCGCTTATGCGCACCGGGAGCTAACAAGACTGGGCGTTAAAATCCTGCTCAACACGAAGATCGAACAGATTGATGACAACGGCGTCCTTGCGGGCGGACGGCGGATTGCCACGCGAGCCGTGATTTGGGGTGCCGGAGTAAAGGCGACGCCCGTCGCCGCGTGGCTCGGGATGCGACCCGGTCCGCACGGCACCGTCAGCGTCAACCGCGACTTCTCAATCGCCGCGCATCCAAACGTCTTCGTTATCGGCGATGCGGCTGCTGCATCGCGGGCAGACGGCAAACCATTGCCGGGCTTGGCAGCGGTTGCCAAGCAGGAGGGCCGGTACCTCGGAAATCTCATTAAACATCGCATCGAGGAGGCAGGCACAACGACCGTCTTCCGATATCGGGACTATGGAACGATGGCGACCATCGGGCGCTCGGCTGCGGTTGCCGACCTTCGAGGCTTCAGACTCACGGGAACCTTTGCCTGGCTGCTCTGGGGCCTCGTTCACATCTACTTTCTCATCGGATTTCGTAACCGGTTTACAGTGTTCGTGAACTGGTGTTGGGCGTGGCTGACTTACGCGCGCGGGTCACGCCTGATCACCGGAACTGAGGGATCCGGATTTGCTCCGAAGCCACGACGGTTGGCGCCGACCGCCGGTGAGACAAGTGCATCCATCTCGTCGCGCGAAACATCGGGAGGGAACGCGGAACGGCATTGAGCGCCCGGCGACTACGGGAATGAGCAACCGAAACCCACCAGACTGGTCCCGATGTCATCCGGGGCCTTACGCAACGATCCGTTGCTTTATCCTGTCGGCGACGCGAAGCGCGTTTGCGATGATGGTCAGCGTTGGGTTCACCGATCCGATGGATGGAAAGAAACTGGCATCCGCGACGTAAAGGTTCTCAACCTCATGCGCCTTGCAATCGATATCTAGAACAGAATTTGCCGGATTCGTTCCAAAGCGTGCCGTTCCGGCCTGGTGCGCAGTGCCGCCGATCGGAATATTTTTTCCTAAATACAGACTCCGTTCCAAAAGCGCAGGATGAGCCCCCGCCCTGCCCAGCATCTGCTCCAGCTTTTTCTTGAGGCGATGGTGAGCTTCCATATTACCTTCGGTGACATCCAGCACCACGC
Organism: Nitrobacter sp. NHB1; assembly: GCF_036964665.1. NCBI lineage: Bacteria > Pseudomonadati > Pseudomonadota > Alphaproteobacteria > Hyphomicrobiales > Nitrobacteraceae > Nitrobacter > Candidatus Nitrobacter laanbroekii. The sequence goes on along the minus strand of NZ_JBAMDA010000001.1, from coordinate 2,593,786 downwards.
GACCGCCATCATACGAGATCCGATTTTCCGGATGCGGCAGGTCTTCGCTGGACAGCCAGAAGTCCATCGAGTGTCGCGCCATTTCCTCGAATGGCATCTTAGGCACCCATTCCAGCCAGGCTGGAAGCGCCTCACCCCGAATTTGAGCGCCATGCGAAGTCGCGCACATCTGAATCAAGCCAAGCGGATAGTCCCAGTCGTCAGAACCGAAATAATAGTCGCTGACGGCAAGCGTCTTCTGGAAAACCGTATCGTTCGGCTCGCGCATCAACGCCATCAGAATCGATTGATTGTGGCGCATGTAATTCCGCCCGACCTGATCGGAGCCGTTGGCGAGGCCTTTTGGGTGCTTGTCATTGGCCGATCGCAGCAGTAGCAACGCGGAAGACAAAGCGCCACATGCCACCACGACAATGTCAGCCGAGTAGCGTTCCTGTCGGCTCTGTCGGGTGACATGAACGCCGGTGACAGTTCTGCCGGCAGCATCCGTCTCAAGTTTCGAAACATAGGCGCCTGTCAATAGCGTGAGATTTCGGTGTGCTGCCAACGCCGGATCGACACACACCACCTGAGCGTCGGCCTTGCCGTTCAAGAGACAGGGAAAACCATCAAAGGCATCGCAACGGATGCAAATACTTGTCGGAGTGGGTTTGCCATCCCTCTCATCGAGCAGAATGCCCAATGGAAGATGAAACGGATGCAGGCCCTCCTTCGTCAGACTGTCGCTGAGTGCCTGAATGCGCGGTTCGTGCGAAACGGGCGGATAAGGAAACGGGCCGCTCGAAGGCGGCTCGCTCGGATCTTCGCCGCGTAGTCCATGGACATGGAACAGACGTTCCGCCTCGGTATAGTACGATTCGAAAATATCGTATTTTAGAGGCCACGCCGGGGAAATCCCGTCCTTGTGCTGAATCTCGTCGAAATCCCGCTCGCGCATTCGGAACAACGCGGCGCCGTAAACCTTGGAGTTTCCACCAACGTAATAATGCAGGCCCGGATGAAAGCTGCGGCCGTCCTTGCCATACCAGGTTTCGGGCGATTGATAGGCACCATCGACGAAAACCGTTTGCGCATCCCAGTTCGCGCGCGATCGAGGCAGATAGTCGCCCCGCTCCAGCATCAGAATCCGTTTCCCGGTCGGCGCCAGTTTGTGTGCGAGCGACGCCCCGCCAGGACCGCTGCCGATAACGATGACATCATAATGATCGGGCATGCTATCTTCCCTGCAAGCTTTCTCAGCCGCCTGTTGAGAAACCAGGGTACAGTGTCATGCCCCCGTCGACGAACAGCGTGGTGCCGACCACGTAGTCGGAGTGATCCGACGCAAGCCACACGGCGGCGCGGGCTATATCTGCCGGCTCGCCGATCCGCCCATAAGGCACCAACTTCATGAGTTGATTGTAGGCATCCCTGGTCTGCCATGCCGACGTATTGATCGGCGTCCGGATCGCGCCTGGTGCGATAGCATTGACGCGAATTCGGTGCGGCGCCAGCTCCTGAGCCAGACTTTCCATCATCAGCTTGATGCCGCCTTTCGACGAGGCATAGTTTACATGCCCAGCCCAGGGAATCTCCTGATGCACGGAACTCATGCAGACGATCTTTCCAGCCGCGCACGATACCGCTGGAACCACGCCCCGGCGCAGAAATTCGCGGGCCGCCTCGCGGGCGCACAGGAACTGACCGGTTAGATTGACGCTAAGCACCTTGTTCCATTGCGCCAACGTCATGTCATGGACCGCCGCATCGCGTTGCAGACCGGCATTGTTGATCAGAATATCGATGGCGCCGAACTCCTGGACTATCCGCTTGAACATGCCGGCGACATCTTGTTCGGACGATACGTCCGCCTGATGCGCATACGCGTTGACGCCGAACCGGCGAATATCGTCCACCACTTTGTTTGCTGCGTCGTCGCCTTCGATATAGTTGACGACCACATCGGCGCCGGCTTGTCCCAAAGCTATCGCAACGCCTTGGCCGATTCCGGAATTAGCGCCGGTAACAAGCGCTTTCTGACCCGTCAGCACTTTGTGAACGGCCACGGGCGGGGCGGTCGATGCGGAGGATGGTGTTGCAGGCGAAGTGGTCACATGCGTGCTCCGTTTTGATGAACCTGGTCGAATGTCGCGGGATTCGTTGGGTCAACCCCGGAAAGCCACTCTGCCGCGCCCGGCGACACAATCACGAGATGATGACCATCCGGATCAAGCACGCTCTGTCGGAGTTCGCCGCCAGCGTCCGCAAGCGGTTGCCGATCGGTTACCAGTACAAGGCGTGTCGCGGCGATATCGTTGTTCCGCAAAACGGTGCCATTTCCACGGACGACTGACCGGTAGCACAGCAACTCGATATGAGGTGTCTGTTGATTCGGCGACAGCGCCGTAACTTCCACGCTCGGGTTTCGCACGGCGTCGAGGCGCTCCTGCTCCGGTCCTTGATTGAGCGATCGCGCCGAAACCCGCAATCCAAAGGATTCAAAGAACGTGATGCTGCGATCACTCTCCGAGACACAGATCGCGGAATGGTCGATGCCAAGACAGATATCGCTGCTCGAACAAGCCTTCCAGCGCGCGGGCGCCTTTCCGTCTGGAAAAGCGAGCAACTCGAGCGGATGGCCATCGGGATCGCGAAACTTGAAAGCCGTGACCCCGCCCGACGATTCCGGCAATCGCTGCGGACCGTCACGTGAGATCGCGCTCCATCCACCGACTGTTGAGAGTCGTTGAAAGGCTTGTGCGATGTTCGTAACCACGATCGCCAGGTGCTGGAACGTCAAATCCGACGAGGTTCTGTTTTTCGGATAAGGTTCGCCCGGGACATCGAATTCCAACAGTTCGACCACTTCCTGTCCGAGGCCAAGCATGATGCAGGTTGCTCCGCCCTCTACGTCCATCAATTTCTCGAAATTCGCGCCCGAGAGACGGCCCACAGCAAGCCGGCGGAAGCCGAATGCACGCTCGTAGAACGCCGCCAGTCGATCCGCATTTGTCGTTGTCAGTCCGAAGCACGCCAGTTTACGGACCGTCATGCGGGGTGCAGGAGTCATGGCCACGATACTCCGCGCCGATTGAGGAAGATCGCGTAGAGCGTATGCGATCCTCCAATGAACAGCCGGTTTTTCAGAATGCCGCCGAAGCACAAATTCGAAACCCGATACGGAACAAACACCTTTCCCAGCAGATGCTCATCCGGAGCGATGCAGTGAACGCCGTCGGCGGCACTGCTCCAGAGATTTCCGTCTTCGTCCACACAGAGCCCATCAGCGTAACCGGGCTCGACCTTGTGGAAGACATCACCGCCGCTCAGTCGTCCGTCAGGTGCGACATCGAACACGCGGATATATTGTTTCGGATCGTCGCTCGTTTGGTCGCCGGTCTCGGAAACGTAAAGACGCTTCTCGTCAGGCGAGAAGGCCAGCCCGTTGGGCCCGTCGAAGTCTCCGGCAGCGACAGTAATGCTGGCGCTTTCGGGATCGAAGCGATAAAGCGCGGGCGGCTGCTCCGACGATTGCCGGCCGCCCTCATAGTCTGTCTGAATTCCGTAGAGCGGATCGGTGAACCAGATCGAACCGTCGGATTTGACTGTCACATCGTTCGGAGCATTGAGCAGGCGGCCGTCATGACGGTCGACGAGCCGGGTGACACGACCGTCGAGTTCGGTGCGGAACAGACAGCGTTCGCGATGTGAGCACGAAATCAGTCGGCCTTCCCGGTCGCGGGCCTGCCCGTTGGCATAGCCGGAGGGGGAGCGATAAATGGATATGCCACCGTCTTCGATCCAGCGCATCGTGCAATCGCGTGGTAAATCCTGGAACAACAGGCAGCCGGCGTCACCCATCCACACCAGCCCTTCCAGCCAGCGAAAGCCGGTCGCGAGTTCCTCAAGCGACGCGTTGCCCAGGATGTAATGGGCGAAACGAGGATCGCGGACGTCGAAGCCGTCCATCCGTGTCACCGGAATTCGCAAGGCGACCGAGGGACGGGCGCATCGTTAAGCTGAATCAGCACGAGGACAGCCGGAACGTCACCCACCGTGCCAGACCGGTGACCGCGCTTGCCGTCCACCTCGCGGCAATTCTGGTCGCCGCCGAACGAAAGTTCGCCGGCTCCCATCTCAACGCGTGTCCCGTCCATTGCCTCCACGAACCAGCGCCCCGACAACGGGACGATCCATTGCGGCTTGGGATTTTCGTGCCATGCGCCTATCCAGCCGACCGGGAGCACGGTGACCATCTCCGTCATCGCGCCGCTCGTCTTCTGGCCCTGCCATTGCGGATCCGCTTGCGGTTTGATCGACTTCAGGTCGAAATCGGTCATGGCGCATCGTGCTTGACGGCTCATGCCGTCAGCATCCGTCCACAGATGCCAATAGAGAACGGTAGGCTTTTCGATCATGGGGCACCTTATCGATCAACCGCATAAGGATGCGTGGATGCAAGCGGATGCGCCAGAAAGCTCTGCAAGCTTGCCGGGTTTGCGCCGAACGCCAACACAAAAAAACCTCCGGCAAGCGCGAGGTTTTTCAGGAAATCCCAGAACACTTCTCGCCCGCGGCTGTCACCTTTCAAGCGAAAATCTGCGACCCTCCAGAATTGTTTCCACAACATGGCGGTGACGATGCAATAGCCGGCAAGAACAAAAGCTGCGAGCCGATCGGCAACCCCGGTCAAAATCGCCAGCGACATCACGACCTCTACGCCAAAACCCGCGAAGATCAGAACTGCACCGATCGAACTTACGGAGACCGCCTGTGAAGCCTGCTTCTGGGCTTGCTTGAAATTCAGAATTTTGTCGAGCGCGCTGAATGGGAGAAACAGCATGACGAGGAGCGTGCGCACCAGAACGATTACAAAAATACTCAGCACAATCTTCCTCGCGCCCGCTCACGACGGGCCCCTTCGACTTATGTAGAGACTTTTTTGTAGAGAAACTTTCGGAGCTAATACGGAGGGTCGAAAATAGTTCCAATTTGCCCATCGTCGCGAATTTCGGCCGCACTTAAACGCTCCAAGAAAGCCCAGGCTAATCTTGTTTGCGAGGATCAATGCTGCGGTCAGCCGTGGTTTTTAACAAGCCAAATTTGTCAAATCGCTCACGCTGCAAAAGGTCTACCCGCCTGAAGAAATTTACGAAATTCCTTTGCGGTAACCGCACAAGAGCGGATGGACGCCGCCGAACACCGGAAATGAGTACGGCGACGAATATACGGCCTTAGCAGGCTGTTGAAGAAGTAGCCGACCGGCGGGCGATCATCCGGCGGCGGCTGACCAGTTCATGGCATCCTTCAAATCATCAAAGCAGGTTTGGCAGACCCACTCATAGCAGGCGCCTTTCGGGTAGTCATCGCGAGTGGCGTACCCCTCGTGCTGGATGTCTGGGCCTTCGAACTCCGCGAATTTGACCCAACAGGCAGCGCAGTGATCATGATCCCAGCTTTCGCTCCATCGGGCATAGCGGCGGAACTGCAATTGCAGCCCCTTGAGGTGGCTGGCGTTGTCGATCCTGTTTATCTGGGTTTGCCGTCATGGCGACGCCGCCAGCAGCTTGGGCAGCCGCACAAGATTGTAGGCGGCAGCGGTGAAGGCGAAAGCCCAATCCACCCTGTCGAGGCCGCGCAGCTTGGTCTTGCCCAGCCCGGCCACTGCGTGCCAAGCTCGACCTGATCAGCCAGAAGACCAAACTCGCCGAGGCGATCAGCTACGCGCTGTCGCGCTGGGAGGGGCTCACGCGATACCTCGATGACGGCCGCATCGAGATCGACAGCAACGTCGTCGAACGCTCAATCCGGCCGATTGCGCTCAACCGCAAGAACGCGTTGTTCGCCGGCTCCGACAGCGGCGGCGAGCACTGGGCCGTCATCGCCTCGCTGATCGAGACCTGCAAGCTTTGCAGCATCGAACCGCATAACTATCTGGCCGACGTCATCACTAGGATCGTCAACGGCCATCCCAACAGCCAGATCGACGACCTGCTGCCTTGGGCCTATACCGCTGCGCTGGATACCAGGATCAGGACCCATTAATTTTCTTGCGGTTTGCCTGATTGGCTGATTCACTGGTGTCGTGAGGGGGCCGCCGCCATGACTGATTTGTTTTTGCTGTCAGAGGCGCAGATGCGCCGGATCGAACCGTATTTTCCGTTATCGCACGGGATCGCGAGGGTCGATGACCGGCGGGTGATCAGCGGCATCATCTTCGTCATCAGAAACGGGCTGCGCTGGCGCGATGCGCCGCGCGAGTATGGCCCGCACAAGACCATCTACAATCGGTTCGTGCGCTGGAGCCGGCTCGGCGTGTTCAATAAAATCTTCGCCGAACTGGCCCGCAAGGCCGGCAAACCATCCCGGTTGATGATCGATGCCACGCATTTAAAGGCGCATCGCACCGCTGCGAGCCTTTTTAAAAAGGGCCTGTTCCCAGGCGTATCGGGCGCACCAAGGGCGGCCTGAACTCGAAGCTGCACGCCGTATGCGATGGTCAGGGACGTCCCGTCATCCTGCTGCTCAGCGAAGGCCAGATGAGCGATTACAAGGGCGCTGCATTGATGCTCGATGCGTTACCGCCCGCTAGGCAGTTGCTCGGCGACAAGGGCTACGACGCCGACTGGTTCCGCCAGGCGCTTGCCGCGCGCGGCATCACGGCATGCATTCCGTCGAAGTCCAATCGCAAGACGCCGATCGAGCATGATCGTGTGCTCTATCGCCAGCGCCACAAGATCGAGAACATGTTCGGCAGGCTGAAGGACTGGCGGCGCATCCATACACGCTACGACCGATGCGCCCATACCTTCTTGTCAGCTATCTGCATCGCAGCCGCCGTCATCTTTTGGCTCTGATCAATGAGATGCCGTAACGGGTCCTGCGTCGCGCACTGCTCGTTACCGCTTGCAAGATCATGGCAAGCTGTCGCTGTTCCCGTATCGAACCAGAAGGAGGACTGCGGGATGAGACTGTTTGTCGGGCTGGATGTGTCGTTGGCGAAGATCGCGATCTGCGTGGTCAGCGAGCACGGGAAGATCGTGAAGGAGGCACAGGTCGCCAGTGAGCCCGAGGTGCTGGTGAGTTGGATCGGAGAACAGAATGGCAGCATTGCCGCCATCGGCCTCGAGGCCGGCCCCTTGTCGCAATGGCTTCATCGTGGATTGACCGAGGCAGGTCTGGACGTCGTTTTGATGGAAACTCGGCAGGTCAAGGGCGCCTTGAAGGCCATGCCGATCAAGACTGACCGGCGCGACGCAGAGGGGATTGCGCGCCTGCTGCATCTCGGTTGGTTCCGCCCGGTTCACTGCAAATCCGTTTCGGCGCAGGAGGTCCGTGCCGTGCTCGGAGCTCGGAAAGCGGTCCAGCAGGGCATGATCGCACTGGAGATGTCCCTGCGTGGGCTCTTGCGGAACTTCGGGCTGAAGGTCGGTGCCATCTCGCGCGGCCAGTTCGAGCATCGCATCCGCGAACTGGCGGTCGGCAATCTAATGCTCGAAACCGCGACGGAACCGATGCTCCGAGCGCGGGCCTCTCTGCGGCGCGAACTGGCGGAACTGGAACGACGCGTCCGCCAGCTCGCCCAGGATGATGCGGTATGCCATCGGTTAATGTCTATGCCCGGGATCGGCGCAGTCGTGGCGCTGACTTTCCGCTCTGCCGTAGATGATCCTGCCCGATTCACGTCGTCGAAAAAAATTGGCCCTTGGGTCGGCCTGACCCCCTCACGCAATCAGTCTGGCGAACGTGATGTATCGGGCGGTATCACAAAGGCCGGAGACATCAACCTGCGCCGCGCGCTTTGTCAGGCCGCGACCGTCATGATGAATCGGGGGCGCTCGACATGGCTCAGAACATGGGCAACACAGATCGCACGCCGCCGCGGTCGGAAGCGCGCCATGGTGGCGCCTGCTCGGCGCATCGGAGTGATCCTTCACCGAATCTGGGTCGATGGTATCGCCTTCCAGGCAGAGGCACCGATCATCCCGCAGGCGATCAAGAATTTCGACAGGTTCGACGGGTCTGCTTTGACGCCCTTGGCCTTGGCGAGTTTTTCCGCCAGTTCAGGCATGGTGATGTCGCTCTCGGCCGCGACTGTCGCAAGAATGAAGTCGCGGTGCTGACCGAGCTTGCCATGCCGGAACCCGCCACGCGGACGCGGATCGACCCGACCCGTCTCCCGCCAGCGCCGCATCAGGTTCACCGCAAAAGATACCGAAGTCCCAAAACGGGCAGCAGCCCCATGGCACGAGTTCCCCGCCTCGACATAGGCAACAACACGCTCACGCAGATCGTTCGACAAAGGATGCGGCATGGCAAATCACCTCCGCAGACTCTGAATCACCTTGAGCCTCGTTTGGGCCAAGCCGCTTGCGCGGCGATGAACGGGGCTGAATTTCCGATGTTCGTTAAGTTCAGCACATTCGCGAAGCACGCCGCGCTCGACCATATCGGTGTACTGATCGACGCTTCAAACGACGCGCGTTTCGCGCGGGGCGCAGACCGTGCGATCTACTTGCTCGAAGAGCTGGAAAAGCGCGATCTGGACGCCAGACACGGCGCGATTCTCGAATATTTTCGAGCGAACGCGTGGTCTTGGGCTTGGGAGCATCCCGAACGGGAACAGCAGATACTCGCCCTGTCGCGCGCTGTCACCCATCCTGGCTTCGTCGAACTCGATGTCATGCGTCGCTGCCAGATCCTGACTAACCGGGCGAATTAACTCAATGCAATCGGGCGCATCATCGACGCCATTGAAGGATGGGACGCAGCGCTACGCATCATCCCCAAATTCGCTATGGCGCAGGCCAATAGCGGTTATGGCCTCAAGCATTATGGTGGGCTGTTGGATGATGATCGCGAACGCGCAATTCTATTGCTGCACGCCCATGACGGACTGATCGCCGCCACTGCCGCCGATGCAGTACACGACTCCATCTACCCAGACGCATTGGTGCAACGTTTCGCTGAAGAGGCTAAAAGATATGCTGCGGCAGGCAATCTGGATCGAATACGCGAGTTACAGGATTTCGGCGTACCTCCGCTCGGAAAGAGCAAAGCTGAGCGGAAGTACCGGCAGTGGTGCCTCGACCGTCGCCTATTACTGAATCCGCTCAATGACCTTGGGCCGCAGGCGAGAGCGGCATGTGACGATCTCGTCCTGCCGCCCATAAGCGAAAGGTTCGATGAGAGACCGGGCATCGTGACGCCACCGCCAGTTATCGGTTTCTTTAACCAGATGAAACAGGAGTATGTGTCGGCCCGTTTCATGCTCTACGAGGGTCTTTGCGACACCAAGCTGCACTTTTCCGATCGTGGCGTTCGGCTATTCGACACGCTGGACTATCCTATGCATTCACTGGCCATTGAACGGGTGCGCACGGCCTACCGCATTGCCTATTCGCTGCTGGATAAGGTGGCATTCCTCGTTGACCACTATTGGAAGCTGGGAAAATGGCGGACCGCATCAATTTCAAGAATGTTTGGATGGTCGAAGGAAAGCCGCGGCTCCTCGATCGCTTCAGAGATTACCTGAATTGGCCGCTACGCGGACTTTTCTGGCTTTCGAAGGAGCTGTTCGACGACCAACTAAAGCACACGACTGGACCTGATGCGCGAGAGCTCCACGACATCCGTAACGCGCTCGAACACAAATTCCTGCAGGTCCACGAGGACTGGGCACGACCGTTTATGCGGGCCGCACCAAGCAGCGAAGGCTTGGGGTTCTCGATCGACAGTGATTTTCTCGAGACTAAGGCTCTGCGTGTGATGAAGATAGCTCGTTCCGCGCTCATCCAATTGGCCTTGGCAGTCGGCGTCGAAGAACGAGCGCGAGCGCGGGAGCGACCTGGAACTTTTGTTGCATCGATGTCTCATTTTGGCCTCGACGATCGTCGCAAACGACGTGACCCGGTGTAGCTGCGATCGGCTGATGAGCATAAGCATCTTCGCTTACAGACGACGGCAATGGTTGCCTCCACGGCGGAGACTGGGGGCGAATTCGTTCCGTCGATGGCCCGGGCATCGGATCGCTGTAGAAATGGTGCTGGCAGAGAGGATTGAACTCCCGACCTTCGGTTTACGAAACTGCTACTGGGATGGCGACCGGCGACGTCGCATAAAGTCCGCGCACCGAAAACGGTACTTATCCGGTACTTGCTCTGAGCGATGTCTCGAAGGCCGAGGTGGCCGGCGACCTGAGCGCCTGATCCGACTCGGTAAAGATGGCGCACCCGACACGATTCGAACGTGTGACCTTTGCCTTCGGAGGGCAACGCTCTATCCAGCTGAGCTACGGGTGCGAGGCATTCCGTTTAGCCGATTGACCGGGCGGCGGCAACGTCCCCTGACGTGGCGATTCGGAAATTGCTGCCCGATCCCGGGGCGATGGGCTGTCCGCCGGAGCCGCAGCGACCCGTGCCGGATCTGCGCCGCCATATTTTTTCGTCGCGCGCCCCGCGCCGGGTCGGATGGCCGCCCTGCTCCCGCCGCGCGCCCTGCGGGTCGAGCAGCTTGTCCATCATGGAGTCCTCCGAGGTGCCGCGGTCGCAGCCGGAATAGGCGTGGGCGATATTGCCACGGTCATCCCGTGCGAAGGAGGAGCCAGGCGGCGAGAACACGCAGGTCTTGCCGGCGCCTGATCCCAAGCTTTCGTGGGCGCGCGGCGCGGCCGGTCAACAGCCCAGCGCCACCGGGCGGAAGGCCTGCAGCAAGTGCTGATCGAGCTTGTCGCCCATTTCTTCCATCATCGCGAAGGACTTGGCGTGCGTGAACGGGAGGCGATAGGCCCGCTTCTCGACCAGCGCCGCATGAATGTCCACGATCGTGATCAAGCGCACGATGTCGCTGATCTGATCGCCGCGCAGACCATCGGGATATCCCGAGCCATCGAGGAACTCATGATGGTGCAGGACGACATCGAGCATCTCGGGCGGGAAGCCGCCCTGCTTCAGCAAGGCCTCATAGCCGAGGCGCGGATGCCGGCGAATTTCGTTCTTCTCCTCGTTGCTGAGCTTGCCCGGCTTGTCGAGGATCGCAACGGGGATGAAAGCCTTGCCCACATCATGCAACAAGGCGGCGCGCGCCAGCCGGCGCTGATCGTCCTCGCGCATCCCGAGACGCTGCGCAAACGCGGCGGCGAAGCCTGTGACAAAAAGGCAGTGGCGATAACTGTGGTCGTGATGGCGGCCGACGGCGGCCAGCCAGTCACGCAACGAGGAACGCTTGATAGCCCTCAGAATCTCGCCCTCAACCTCCAGCACGTCGCTGAATGCGAGTGGAACTCCGGCCGGAAGCCGCTCGAATATCTTCACCAGCACGGCATGAGCCGCGGCAATGCCCCGGTTCAGAGCCTTGGTGCTTGCCGCAGCGTCACGGCCGTCGTCTCCGGGGAATGCGGAGCGGATACGTTGCAGGATGGCTTGCGCGTCGAATGGACGCGAAATCGTGTCGGTGGCGCCGAGCGCCCACGCCTGCATCGACCCGTGGTGAAGCGCATCCGCAAGAACGAACAGCCGTGGCACCGATCGATAGGCCTCGGCGCACAGCTTGTCGCGCACCCGCAATACGCTTTCGGCCGAACGCAAATTGATGTCGACGACGATGCCGGCAAACCGGCCCGCCGGAGTGTCCGGAATCTCGGACGTCAAGGTGGTATCGACGTCGCCGACGCGTTGCAAAATCGCCCCGAGGTCGTCGCTTCGATCGCTCCGGTCAGACGCCAGCAGCAGGCGGCGTCTTGCGTGCGATCCGGTTGTGAGCGTCGTCATTGATCCTCATCGGTTTGCAGTTCGGCGCTGCGCGAACTTTAGCCGATAAGTAGATTCGCGAGGATTAAGGGGTATTATTAATGCTCACGTAGCAACCCTCCTACAATTCGACGGAAACCGCTGCCTTTTGGCAATTTGCCGGGAGGCTCCGGCATCCGGCGGACCGATGAGGTAAACGGTGACGGTCATTGGCAAAGGCTGCAATCACTCGCGGAAGCAAAGTGCAAATGTGTTGGCATCGGCCATCGAAGCCGGCAGAATTCCGGACGACCTCAAACCTGACGTGTCAGCAAGCACAAAGGCGGCATCATGAAGCAGCGGACATTCCTCTTCGCCTCGACATGCGCTGTTGCGTTGTCCGCGGCGTTGATCGCGCCGGGATACGCGCAGCAAGCAATCGTGGATCCGTCACATTCGTCACCCTTTACGGCGACGCTGTCGAACACCACCCCGCTGGCTTTCGGCATGGACGAGGCGACCGCAGCGGGAGCGCTCGGCGTGCCGCTGATCACCATCAGCGGACGCCCGGGCAACGAGGTGTTTCTGGCGTTTCGAAGTTACGGCGGCAGCGGCTTCTTCAACCGCAAGGACCGGCTCTATCTGCAATTCCGCAGAGGTCGTCTCACGGGCTGGAAGGGCGATTGGGGCCATAACTGGATGTGGCGATAATGGCGATGCCGGCCGTCGGGGAATGATGACTTCCGCCCTGCGGCAGGATCGAATCGGTTCACGGCCAGCACGAACCTTGCGATGCGCGCGCAAGCTGCGACAAGACCAATGCCGATCTCGCCGGCCGGCCGCCTCGCCTTCTTCGCCAGGCATCGCAAAAAACAAGAACGTCCTCAGAACCAGCGTTCGCCGACGAGGATGGTGTCGCCGGGGCTGAGCAGAGTTGCGGTGGACACGACGAGACGGACGGTGCCGCGGGCATCGGTGTGGGTGACGGTGACGCGGTCGCGCTTGGCGCGGGGCGAGAAGCCGCCGGCGATGGCGACTGCGCTCTCAACGGTCATGTTGGGCACGAACGGATACTGGCCGGGGGCCGCGACCTCGCCGAGAATGAAGAACGGCCGGTAGGCCTCCACTTCGGCGGCGACATAGGGCTGGCGGATGTAGCCATTGCGCAGCCGCGCGGCGATCGCCGCGGACAGTTCGGCGGGCGTGCGGCCGCGCGCGGTGACGGCGCCGATCAAGGGCATGGTGATGCTGCCGCCGGCATCGACCAGATAGCTGTTGGTGAGGCCTTCCTGGCCATAGACCACGATGCGCAGCCGGTCGCCGGCATCGAGGCGGTAGGCGGGATCGCGCGCGACGGGCGGCGGAGCCGCGGCGTAGACAACGGGCGCGACCGCGGCGGCGCGGGCCGCTCGAATCCGTGTGTCGCGGCGGGAGGCCGGCGGCGGCGCAACGGCCAGCCGCCCGCCATAGGCCAGCGCATCGAGATCGTTATGCGGGCGCACCATCGCCACCGGCGCCGGGTGCCGCATGCACCCCGACAGCGCCAGCGCGGTCAGCGCGGCCACCGTCGACATTGCAAACGCACGCGCGAGTTGCACCGGACCTGTCCCCTTGTCACGAGATGGCCGGTTCTGCACCCGTTATGGTTAACAAAAAGTATTTTTCGCGGTGACGAGCGGGGGCGTCGATGTCCCGGCGATTCAATCCCGGGAGTAGCCGATCAGCGGCCGTCGCGGCCGGAACAGCAGCATCAGGAGAATGCCCGCAACCGCCAGCACTGCGAAAGCGGGCTGGTTCAGGACCAGCTTGACGAGATCCCACATCCAGGGCGCCGTCGCTTCGATCTGGGTGCGAACCGCTTGCTGACTGGCCTGGTGAATATCGTTCCAGAATTCGCCGAGCCCGGTCAGCCGCACGGTCTGGTCGGCGATCGACCGCGCGCCGTCGTAGACCAGAAAAATGAAACCGCCCGCGAGCAGAAGCAGCCCAATCGAGCGAAAAATCCCGCGGATCATGCCGTCACCTGCTCTTTCCGCCTGCCGGATCGCTGGCCGCCGCCCCTTGTAAGCGTTTTCGAGCGAAGTCTGTCCTCGGGCTTGACCTGCGGATGGGATACCGGTTCGCGTGAAGAAAACGCGTCAAATCAAAATCGTAGAGCCTTTCCATTTCTGATTCCATCAGAAGCGGGCGGAAAGGCTCTAGCTGTCGAACGCGGGAAATTCAACCTCGCAAGCGCCTAAGAAGTCCTCAAGGAGGCCTTATAATGCCGCGCCTGCTCGCAGGTAAGGCGTTGACGCTCGAAAACAGGGCCTCTATAAGACCGCCAACTGGCGGCGGGGGCGATCCTGCCGCCGCTGTTCTTTGAACGGCGCCGCCTCGCGAACCTGTTCGCTCCGAGCGTGGCCTTTTCAGGAACAACCGAAACACATTCAGGCTCACTTACACTCAGGCTCACTTGCAGGCTCGCCCGCGCAATCGAATAACCGGCGCCGCTAGCCGGCCTCTCGCGGTGGGACACTGCCGAAGGATACGTCGAGACCATGGCCAATACGCACTCCGCCAAGAAAGCGACCCGCAAGATTGCCCGCCGCACCGCCGTCAACAAGTCGCGGCGGACCCTGATGCGTGGCTCGGTCCGGATCGTCGAGGAAGCGATCGCAAAGGGCGATCGTGACGCCGCAATCCAGGCGATGAAGCATGCAGAGCCGGAATTGATGCGGGCTGGCCAGCAAAATATCGTTCACAAGAACAGTGCGAGCCGCAAGGTTTCGCGGCTGACGCATCGAATCGCCAAGCTCGCGAAATAATTTGATACAAGACGTTATTCGTCAGTATTCCGCAGCAAAGGCCCGGCCGATCGCCGGGCCTTTTTGTTTTTGCGCAGCAATTGCGCACGGGGTCTTCAGTCAGGCCCGAAGCAAGGTGACGAGGAAGCGTTTCAGCGCGTCACAGCCGCATCGCCTTTCGAAGGCACGCCGCATTGATCGCCGATGTCATGCTGTTGATCCGCTTCACGTTCCGGGACGGAAATACCGCGCACGAAGCCGGGCACGGCGATTCAACCAAATCTCATCCCGCTCAAGACCGTCCGGTTGATCTCGGCTTGCCCCGCCGGCCGACACTCCTGCCCGGGGAGACGTCAGTTTGCTACCGGGGCGACGCCGTTATACCCGATATGTTCGTACAAATATAACATGGACACGGCTGAACGAGTACATGGCCGGCGCGGGTTACCTGCAAAAACAGCCAGAAAAAAATGCGCGTCGATAATCACTTATCCACATAGTGTGATGAAGCACTTCCAAAATGACGCGACGCATCCTCCACTTTACGGTTTCTTAAAATATTTTAGACAGCCGCTGCAAATTTGTAACACCGCACGGAGGCATCGAATCCGCGCGCAGATTCAAAACGTTGCCGATTGACGCAATGAATGTGCCCCGTGTTGCAGGCACTCATTCGATTTGCGCGACGCAGCCGCGACGTGAAAGCCATTGCGAGAATTGGGGGGTGGTGTATCTCTTTGGTGGCTCGCGGCGCTCACGGCTCTCATAGTGCGGATTAGAGAACCTTGGGTGGACGTGCATATCGGCGGATATGTACGTTAGTGAAGCTTTCCAAGTAGTGAAGCTTTCCAAGTGATGGCGAATGACGACTCATAGCAACATGAGAACGGATGTTCTGTGCCGAATTTCTTCGACTGCGACGTTGACCTCGAACGTTGCCACGCAAGAGAGAGATACGCTCAGGCCATGCCGCATGTCCGCCGCGGGAAGCGGACGGGTTGACTTGGTGAGTTAGAGTGCGCGGCGTAGCGATCCCGACACTGACGTCGGGTTTCGCAGACTAAGTTTGAAATTGATGTGAGAGGGCATCTCGGCGCGGTTCATCGCAGCGAGGAGGGGGTTATATGTCAAACAAAAACAACACCACCAGATTTCATCCTTTGGATTATCTCACTGACATTTTCCTCACTGACATTTTCACGACCAGGATCGCTTTTCTGCATTTCCCCATACAGCCTCCAAGCAGCCTATCCGGTCGTCGCTGACCTCGCGTTCGTTCCGTTTCCCGCCATCTGAACCGCTTGCGGCGCTCGGCCGAACGGCTGGTCATGGCTGAAACGAATCACGCCGGAGAATCACGACGAAAACGCGCGACCTCCCCCAAGAGCAGTCGCATCGCAACTTCATTCAATCAGAAAAGTCGCAAAAAAAATGTCAGACATAGAACAGGAACGCTGGTCGCGGGTGAAGGGCCGGTTGCGCTCGACCGTCGGGGAGGACATCTATTCGAGCTGGTTTGCGAGAATGGATCTGGAGAGCGTCCATGGGGAGAGCGTCCGCCTGTCGGTTCCGACCCGGTTCCTGAAGAGCTGGATTCAGGCGCATTATGCCGAGCGGGTGCTTGCCTGCTGGCAGGCCGAACTGCCGGACGTTCACCGGATCGACCTCTTGGTGCGGTCGGCCATGCGCTGCGCCGCGCCCGTCAAGGAAGCGCCCGCGGCCGATCCGCGGCGTCCCGAGCATGGCGACGGCCGAGCCAGCGCCGAATTGAAGATGGTCGCGACCGCGCCGGCGTCCGCGAACCACGACGCGCTGGGCGGTTCGCCGCTCGATCCGCGGCTGACGTTCGCAAGCTTCGTCACCGGTCGCTCCAACACACTTGCGCACGCGGCGGCGCGTCAGGTGGCCGAGGGCCGGCGCGGCGACAGCATCATGTTCAATCCGCTTTACATCCATGCCGGCGTCGGCCTCGGCAAAACCCATCTGCTGCAAGCCGTCACCTGGGCCGGCAACGCCGGAACCGAGCGCAAGGTGCTCTATCTGACCGCCGAGAAGTTCATGTACGGCTTCGTCGCCGCGCTCAAATCGCAGACGGCGCTGGCCTTCAAGGAAGCGCTCCGCGGCATCGACGTTCTGGTCATCGACGACTTGCAATTCCTGCAAGGCAAATCGACGCAGGCCGAATTCTGCCACACGCTGAACGCGCTGATCGATGCCGGCCGCCAGGTGGTGGTCGCCGCCGACCGGCCGCCGTCCGACCTGGAAAGCCTCGACGATCGCGTGCGCTCCCGACTCGCCGGCGGCCTCGTGGTCGAGATGGGCTCGCTCGGCGAAGAGCTTCGGCTCGGCATCCTGAAATCGCGCATCGACGTCGCGCGGGCGCACCATGCGAGTTTCGACGTGCCGGAGCCGGTGCTGGATTATCTGGCGAAGGCGATCACGCATAACGGACGCGACCTCGAAGGCGCGATCAACCGGCTACTGGCGCACAGCAAGCTCAACGCCCAGCCGGTCACCCTGGAGATGGCGGAGCGCGAGGTCCGCGACCTGATCCGTCCGCAGGAGCCCAGGCGCATCAAGATCGAGGACATCCAGCGGGTGGTCGCCCGGCAATACAATGTGAGTCGCTCCGACCTTCTGTCCTCGCGCCGGACCGCCAACGTGGTGCGGCCGCGGCAGGTGGCGATGTATCTGGCGAAGACGCTGACGCTGCGTTCGCTGCCCGAGATCGGCCGCCGGTTCGGAGGCCGCGATCATACCACCGTGCTGCACGCCGTGCGCAAGATCGAGGCGCTGGTATCGAAGGACGCCACCCTCTCGGACGAGGTCGAGTTGCTGAAACGTCAGCTTCAGGAATAGGCGCGGCGCGGGGAGAATTTTTCCCGCAAAATGCCGGGAAAAAGCCGGCCCGGGGCGAGCCGCAGGCTTGCACCGGACGGCCATCCGCGTCACGTTATGGTCCCGCCGGATTTAAGCAAAATCGGCCATGAGCTTCGGGGTCTCGGTGCCGCAGTCCACCCGGCATTTTCATCCGACGTCGTGAATTTGGATCGGACGGATTGCTATGAAGGTCACCGTCGAACGCGCGCAACTGCTGAAATCGCTTGGCCACGTGCATCGCGTGGTCGAGCGGCGGAACACGATCCCGATCTTGGGAAACGTGCTGGTTCGCGCCGAAAGCGCCAGGCTGTCGCTGAAGGCCACCGATCTCGATCTGGAGGTGACGGAAACACTGGCGGCGGAAACCGGAACCGGCGGCTCGACAACGGTTCCGGCGCACATGTTCTACGACATCGTCCGCAAACTGCCCGACGGCGCGCAAATCGTGCTGGAAGGCGACGGCGACCGCTCGGTGCTGGCGATCCGCGCCGGACGCTCGCGCTTCACCCTGCAGACCCTGCCTGAAAACGATTTCCCCGATCTCGCGGCCGGCGAGATGACGCATTCCTTCACGCTCGCAGCCACCGACATCAAGCGGCTGATCGACCGTACTCAATTTGCGATCTCGACCGAGGAGACCCGCTATTATCTCAACGGCATCTACCTGCACAGCGCCGGCAGCGCCAAGAACGCAACGCTGCGCGGCGTCGCCACCGACGGTCACCGCCTCGCGCAGGTCGATCTCGCGCTGCCCAAGGGCGCTGAGGGAATGCCCGGCGTCATCATCCCGCGCAAGACGGTCGGCGAGGTGCAGCGGCTGATCGAGGACAACGAGGCCGAGGTCGGGATCGAACTGTCGCAGGGCAAGATCCGCTTCACCATCGGCAACGTCGTGCTGACCTCGAAGCTGATCGACGGCACCTTCCCGGACTACGGCCGTGTGATCCCGCAGAACAACGACAAGGAACTGATCGTCGACAAAAAGGATTTCGAGGCGGCGGTCGATCGTGTTTCGACGATTTCCAGCGAGCGCGGCCGCGCAGTGAAGCTGGCGCTGTCGGCGGGCAAGCTCGTTCTGTCCGTGACCAACCCCGATTCCGGCAGCGCCACCGAGGAGCTCGAGGTCGAATACGCCTCCGAAGCGCTCGATATCGGGTTCAATTCGCGCTATCTCCTGGACATCGCCGCGCAGATCGAGGGCGAGGGCGCGGTGCTGAAGCTCGCCGACCCCGGTTCGCCGACGCTGGTGCATGACAAGGATTCCAAGGGCGCGCTCTACGTGCTGATGCCGATGCGGGTGTGATGGTCCTTTAGCCGCCGCGCCCGGCCACAGCGAAGCAACATCTGAGTCATGCTCGCGAAGGCGGGCATCCAGTATTCCGTTGCACATCCATTGTCCGCATCGCGCGTTACGGCCTACTGGATCATCCGCCTTCGCGGATGATGACCGGGACGTGATAATCCTTGCCCATGATCCCCTCCCGCATTCGTCGTTTGAGCCTCACGCACTTCCGCAACTACCGCGCGGCTGCGCTTGAGACGCAGGGCAACGTGGTCGTGCTGGTCGGGCCTAACGGCGCCGGCAAGACCAATTGCCTTGAGGCGATATCGCTGCTGTCGCCGGGACGCGGATTGCGGCGCGCCACACGCGAGGATATCGCGGATCGCCGGGGCGACGGCTCCTGGGCGGTTTCGGCCGAGGTGGAAGGTGCGCTCGGTCTGGCGACGCTCGGCACCGGCATCGACGCACCTGACAGCGAGGCGGCGTCGAGCGGCCGGCGCTGCCGGATCGACCGCGAGCCTGCAGGCTCCGCGGCGGCATTTGGCGACCACCTGCGCATGGTGTGGCTGACGCCGTCGATGGACGGCCTGTTCGGTGGCGCGGCGTCGGAACGGCGCCGCTTCCTCGACCGCCTGGTGCTGGCGATCGACAGCGATCATTCCGGCCGCGCCTCGGCGCTGGAGCGCAGCCTGCGCTCGCGCAACCGCCTGCTCGAGACGCGCAACTATGACGGCCGCTGGTGCGACGCCGTCGAACAAGAAACCGCGGAGCTTGCGGTTGCGGTCGCGGCGATGCGCGCGCAAACCGTGACGCGGCTTGCGGCCGCGCTGGAGGCACGCGGCGCGGCCTCGGCATTTCCCTCGGCAAGGATCAGGCTCGACGGCTGGATGGAAAACGCGCTGCTCACCGAGCCGGCGACGGCGGTGGAGGACCGCTACCGCGATATCCTGCGCGCCAACCGCGCCCGCGATGCCGCGGCCGGCCGTACGCTGGATGGCCCGCACCTCACCGATCTCGAGGTGATCTATGCGCCCAAGGACATGCTGGCGAAGGACGCCTCCACCGGCGAGCAGAAAGCGCTACTAATCGGACTCGTGCTCGCCCATGCGGGTCTCGTGGCCGAGATGACGGGAATCGCGCCGCTGCTGCTGCTCGACGAGGTCGTGGCGCACCTCGATCCCGACCGTCGCGGCGCTCTATTCGGCGAACTCAAAGGCCTCGGAGCCCAGGTCTGGATGAGCGGAGCCGACCCGGCCGCGTTCGCAAACGTTGGCGCCGGCAGCGAGATTTTCGACGTGGACGCGGGACGGATCGCACGGCGCGGCTAGAGCGGGATGAGGAAAAGTGTGTAGCGGTTTTCCGCCCGCATCCCGCTTCTCAAAATATTGGGGTCGATCACGTTCATGATTTTGGATCGATTCGATCCAAAATCATCGTGATCTAGGGCGTTTAACGGCGCTGATACCGATGCTTCGCGCAAGCGGCGGCCGAGTCCGACGATCAAACCAGCCGGCTGATCTGTTCCTCGGTGACGACCCGCTCGATATTGTCGGTCTTGCTCTTGATGCGGTAGCGCGGGCGACCGTCAGCCTCGATCGGCAGGCGAGAAACAACGGTATAGATACTGCGTTCCTTCACATCGGCGCGGCCCTGCGGGCCCTGAAGCTGATGGTGGACGTCATCGTTGATCGCGTAGTTGTGGGCCATCGTCTCTGATCTCGCTGAAAGAGCGGCTTGTAGGCGCTGCGGTTCCGAGATGCAACAAAGGAGCTGCACCTCGTCGGCAACGCGCCCATCCGAAACAAGGCCAAGACCGGGTTCCAGAGCCCAAGCGCGGTCACCCGGATCGCACTTTTTCGAGCCTCCGGAATCCGGCTCTCCCGGCCTTGAAAAATGAGTTAAAAACCCTATTTATTCAAAGGTTTGGCAAAGGCCACTTTGCGCTAGGCGCGATGCCGCTTTCATGTCAGAAATAAAGCTTCTCAGCCGTTAGTTTTCGCGCTGATTCGGGACATTTTCCAAAGGCCCTCCATGACAGAACCCGCCCGGCAACCGATCGCCGATCCTGAGCACGTTGCGCCGATCGAATACGGCGCGGAATCGATCCGGGTTCTCAAGGGGCTCGACGCCGTGCGCAAGCGGCCGGGCATGTATATCGGCGACACCGACGACGGCTCCGGCCTGCATCACATGGTGTATGAAGTCGTCGACAACGCCATCGACGAAGCGCTGGCGGGGCACGCCACCGTCGTTGAAGTCATTCTCAACGCCGACAATTCGGTGACGGTGCGCGACGACGGCCGCGGCATTCCCGTCGACATCCACAAAGGCGAAGGCATCTCCGCGGCCGAAGTCATCATGACGCAACTGCACGCCGGCGGTAAGTTCGACCAGAATTCCTACAAGGTCTCCGGCGGATTGCACGGCGTCGGCGTCTCGGTCGTCAACGCGCTGTCGAGCAAGCTGGCCCTGCGCATCTGGCGCAGGGACAAGGAGCACCTGATCGAATTCGCCCACGGCGACGCCGTGGCGCCGTTGAGAGTCGTCGGCGAGGCCAACGGCAAGCGCGGCACCGAAGTCACCTTCCTCGCCTCGACGGAGACCTTCACCAACGTCGAATACGATTTCGCCACGCTGGAGCATCGCCTGCGCGAACTCGCGTTTCTGAACTCCGGCGTCAACATCCTGCTCTCGGACCTGCGTCATGCCGTCGAGCGGCGCGAGCAGATGATATACGACGGCGGTGTCGTCGAGTTCGTCAAATACCTCGACCGCAACAAGAAGGCGATGGTGCCGGAGCCGATCATGATCCGCGCCGACATGAACGGCATCGGTGTCGAGGCGGCGTTGTGGTGGAACGACAGCTACCACGAGAATGTCCTGTGCTTCACCAACAACATTCCGCAGCGCGACGGCGGCACCCATCTCGCCGGTTTCCGCGGCGCGCTGACGCGGCAGGTCAATGGCTATGCCGACGCCATGGCCAAGAGGGAGAGGATCGCGCTGACCGGCGACGACTGCCGCGAGGGCCTGACCGCGGTGCTGTCGGTGAAAGTGCCGGACCCGAAATTCTCGTCGCAGACCAAAGACAAGCTGGTGTCCTCGGAAGTGCGGCCGGTGGTCGAGAACGTCATCAACGAAGCCTTGGCTGCATGGTTCGAGGAACATCCGACCGAGGCGAAGCTCATTGTCGGCAAGGTGGTCGAGGCGGCGGCGGCCCGCGAGGCCGCGCGCAAGGCGCGCGAACTGACGCGGCGCAAGGGTGCGCTCGACGTCGCTTCGCTCCCCGGCAAACTCGCCGATTGCCAAGAACGCGACCCGGCGAAGTCGGAGTTGTTCATCGTCGAGGGCGACTCGGCCGGCGGCAGCGCCAAGCAGGGCCGCAACCGCGAATTCCAGGCCGTCCTGCCGCTCCGTGGCAAGATCTTGAACGTCGAGCGCGCGCGCTTCGACAAGATGCTGTCGTCCGAGCAGATCGGCACGCTTATCACCGCGCTCGGAACCGGCATCGGTCGCGAGGATTTCGACCTGTCGAAGCTGCGCTATCACAAGATCATCGTGATGACCGACGCCGACGTCGACGGCGCGCATATCCGCACGCTGCTGCTGACCTTCTTCTTCCGCCAGATGCCGGCGCTGATCGAGGCCGGCCATCTCTATATCGCCCAGCCGCCGCTCTACAAGGTGACCCGCGGCAAGTCCGAGCAGTATCTGAAGGACGAGCGCGCGCTGGAAGACTATCTGATCGAGACCGGGCTCGACGACTGCGTGTTCAAGCTCGCCACCGGCGAAGACCGCAGCGGCCGCGACCTGCAGGCCCTGGTGGAAGACGCCCGCGTCATCCGCAACGTGCTGCACAACATGCACGGCCGTTACAACCGCAGCGTCATCGAGCAGGCGGCGATCGCCGGTGTGCTGAGCCCGCGGGTGACGGCGGATGTCGCGACCGCCAACGCCGCCGCCGATTACATCGCCAGGCGGATGGATGCGCTGGCCGACGAGGTCGAACGCGGCTGGGTCGGGCGTTTCACAGAGGGCGAGGGTTTTTTCTTCGAGCGCACCGTGCGCGGCGTCAAGGACGTTGCCATGATCGACGACGCGCTGATCGGCTCGGCCGATGCGCGCAAGCTCGACGAATACGCCGCGAAGCTGCAGGAAGCCTATCCGCGGCCGGGCCTGTTGCGCCGCAAGGATACCGAAACCGCGATCCACGGTCCGGTCGGCCTGTTCGAGGCGGTGACCGACGCCGGCCGCAAGGGCGTGGCGCTGCAACGCTACAAAGGTCTCGGCGAGATGAACCCGGACCAGCTCTGGGAAACCACGCTCGATGCCGGCGAGCGTTCGCTGCTGCAGGTGAAGATCAAGGAGGTCGACGAGGCCGACGACATCTTCACCAAGCTGATGGGCGACGTGGTCGAGCCGCGCCGCGAGTTCATCCAGGACAACTCGCTCAGCGCCAACGTCGACGTGTGAGTCGGCCGCGCCTGTTGTCGCGCCGTCCCCACACGCGTCCTGGTCGCCGTCATTGCCTGGCCGAAAGGCCGAAGGCTATCCCGTCCCCGCAGCGCCCTCATCGTTTTTGGCCGCCGATTTCGGCCGGTCGGTCCATTCCCGGATGTATCGTTCGAGGTCTCCCAGATTCTGCCGCATCTGTTCCAGCGAAAAGCCTAGCGCAAAAAATCGCTCGGTCATGTCGCCCGGCAATCCGCGCGTCAGCCCCTCCCGACGCATCGCCGCGATCTCCGCGGCATAGGCCTCGAGCGCCGTCTGCACCGGCAAGAGCGCCGGCGCGGGCGCGCCAAGCCGCAATGCCTCGGCAGAGGCCTTCAGATAACTGTTCATGGCATCGCTAAGCCTCGCGAGCGGCTGCGCGAGCCGCGACTGAAGATTGATCGGAAGCGGCGTCACCGTGGCGCGTCCGATCATCACGACGTCATGCCGCAGCCGTAACACGGTACGCAACAACGGGCCGGTATCCGGCCCATGAGACAGCCGCGCCGAGCGCTCGCGTTCGGCCTCGATACCGATCGCGTTCAGCCCGTTGATGGCATGCCCTATTCCATCCTGAAGCGCGTGAAGCGCGTCATTGTCGCGGCCGCGCGTGAGGCCCGCGAGCAATTCCTGCAGTGCGTCGGCAAGGAGGTTCAGCACGCGCGCCGCATTGACGCGAATCTGGCCGTAGGCACGTGATGGCAGCACCAGGAATGACACCAGAAGCCCGGTGATCGCGCCGACCGTCACCTCCAGGATGCGGTCGATGGCGGATTCGAGCGGCGACATCTGCCCCATCGTCGGCAGCAGCAGCACGATGATCGCGGTCACGGTTGCGACATTCAGGCTCGGATTGATCGCCGCCAGGAAGGCCAGCGGCGCCACCGCCAGCACCAGCACCGCGAGCAGCCCGCTTTCGCCGGAATGCGGGATCAGGATCGCGATCGCCCCGCCGTAGAGCGCACCGCCGATGGTGCCGATGAGATAGTCGCGCGTTGCTTTCAGCGAACGGCCGACGCTCATCTGCGTCACGATGATCGCTGTCAGCACAGCCCACAGCGGCAGCCGCAGATGCAGCGCGATCGCGACGACGAGTGCGGCGAAGGCGGCCGCCGTGACCCGGACGCCCAGGCCCAACTCCACCTTTCGCGACCACAGTCGCGTTGCCGTGCGTTTCAAATATGAGATCATGCGCCGCAGGGTTGGGTTGTCCAGCCGTCCTGACGTTAAAGCTACTCACTTATCTTTCCGCAACTGCCCGGCTTGCCGGGCAGAGCGCTAACGCATGGTCTCGCGGTCACATATTCGTGGCAACTGGCGGCAAAACATTCCGAATTCCAACGCGTGAACCATATTCCCGAGATTGGCTTGAACCTAAACCCGCCTTGGGGGAACTTACTGCTGCGGGCGGCGTTTTGTTTGTTTGAGTAGGCGTTGGTGTTGTGATGCCGGTTTTTCGTTATTTTCTGGTAATGGGTTGCTGTCTGGTCGGCCTGCTTTTTGTCGCCAACTGGATGTGGCCCGGCGATGCGGGCACCGACGCGCATCCGGCGACCGTTGCATCCGCAGGTGCGGGATCGACCGGCCTGAAATCCGAGGACTCGAAATCCAAGGAACTGGCTTCCAAGAACTTGGTACCAAAGGACTTGAAATCAAAGGACTTGGCATCGACGGATTTGGGGGCGGCATCGACAGTTCTCAGCTCGATCGATGACTGGCGGCGCTCCGAGAAACGCTTCGAGCGGTCGAAGCATGATCCTCAACCTATCGTCTATCCGGATGTCGCTACCCTCGCTCCCACCGCCGACCGTCTGCAATGGGAACGCCAGCTCCGCTATCTGCCGGCGAATCACGTCTACGAAGCGCGGGCGGAAATGCCCAAGGGAACGACCGTCGAACACCCGAAGGTCGCTGAGAAGACCAGGCCGCCGCGCAAGCACATCGCTCACGCCCGCAGCCGCGCGAGGATTGCAACAAACGCCGAGCGGCCTCCGCCTCCCCGCTACGCCCGCAACACCGGCTGGAATCCATTCGGCCTGTTCGACTGACCGGGTCTCCCGGGAATCGCGCGGACGCCTATCCCAACAGCCAGCGGAACGCGCGACGCAGTTCGTCCGTACCGTTGCAATCGTACCAGCGGCCGTGGGCCAAAACGATCCGTTCCGGATTCCAGCCGATCATGGTTTCAACCGCACCCCTCAGTCCCGCCTTGTCGCGATAGGATAGGCGCATGTCGCGCGGCATCGATCCGTCCGGATCCTGCGCGCCGCCGAGCCACGTCAGCACGCGCGCGAGCAATGAACCCAGCTTGGGCGGCTCGAAGTTCTCGATCAGGTCGGTCAGCACCAGCGTCCGGCTTTTGCGGTGGAAGAAGACGACCTCCGTCATGTAGTTCCCCTCGACCGGAAGCGTGGCGACGTCGCTATCCCAGGGATAGCCCCGGCCGCGATCAAGCGCCTGACAATCGAAATCGATGCGGCCGCCTGCCTGCTCGCGGATGCGCGGCGCCAGATAGACCCCCGCGCCGGGAAAGACCGTATGCCAATCCGGAATCCACGAGTAGTGGATCCGGTTCGGTCCGACGATCCAGCGCGGGCGGCCGAGGCCTTCGACTTCCGTCTTGAGTTCAGCCGTCAGCAGCGTCGGCGAATGGATCAGCAAATCGCCGCCGATGCGGATGATCGTCATGCGGGTCGAAAACGGCATCTTCAGCAACGGCGGGCCGAACCGGATCACAGGGCCATCGACGATCCAGACATCGTCGGCCACGCGCTTGAGCGTGTCGAGCGGCGGATAGGTAGCGAGCGAATCCCGTTCCATGATGCGACCTGTGATGCGGCACGACCGTCAGCGCAATGCCGCCGCCAGAGCATGATCCCGAAACGTAGGAACCGGTTTTCGGATAGGATCATGCTCCATCAAAAGGATATCAAAAGAATAAGGCGTTCCCGCGCCGGCGCGCGGCGGATCAGCCTTCGATGATAATGAAGTCGGCTTCCGAACATGTCTGGCGGATTGCCTTCGCGGCCTGATATTCGGAACTTTGATAGCACGCCTTCGCGGTGGCGAGGTCCTTGAACTCGACCACCACATTGCGGTCGCGCGAGGTGCCTTCCATCGAATCGAATGGACCGCCACCCACGATGAAGGTGGCGCCGAATTTTTCAAACGCGGGCTTGGCGGCGGCGAGATAGTCGGGATAGCGCGCGGAATCGTGAACCGAGACGCGCACGACCCAATAACCTTTTGCCATGATCGGTTCCTCCGTGTGATGCAAGTTTGTATCAAAACGGCCTGCCAAAGGCGCTCCGACTTTATGATGGGGCCCGGCGGCTGCGCGCCGCACCTCGTGCATGGCGACCGTTTCGTGAAGCCGGAACCGGGCGGCGTCCGGTGAACGCTGTTGTCAGCGCGGCAGTCGCGCACGATAATAGAATTCAACCGTCATGCTTTCACGGAGGCGACATGAGCTGGCTTCCCTCCAACGATCCCGTTCTCGGCGATCCCCTGACATGCGACGCGCTGGAGCTTGTCATCGTGCCGCGGATTCGCGACCTCGGCGACGGCTTCGCCGTGCGCCGCGCGCTGCCGCACGGCAGGCGACAGATGGTCGGTCCCTTCATCTTCTTCGACCATTTCGGTCCGGTGCAGTTCGTCTCCGGCAAAGGCATGGACGTGCGGCCGCATCCGCATATCGGGCTCGCCACCGTCACCTATCTGTTCGATGGCAGCATCATGCACCGCGACAGCGAGGGCAACATCCAGGAGATACAGCCCGGCGCCATGAACCTGATGACCGCGGGCGGCGGCATCGCACACTCGGAGCGCACGCCGGATGCGCAGCGCGCAAGCGGGCAGAAGATGCTCGGCCTGCAAAGCTGGATCGCGCTGCCCAGGGGCAAGGAGGAGATCGCGCCGTCGTTCCAGCACTACGGCGCCGACAGCCTGCCGACCGTGCAGGACAAGGGATTCCGCGCTCGCGTCATCGCCGGCAATTCGTTCGGCGCGGTCTCGCCGGTCGAGATGGTGTCGCCGTGGTTCTACGTCGAGGTCTCACTCGATGCCGGCATGAGCGCGCCGCTGGATGCGGATCACGAGGAGCGCGCGATCTATATCGTCGATGGCGAGATCGAGATCGCGGGCGACCGTCACGAAGCGCCGCAACTCCTCGTTTTCCGTCCCGGCGACCGCATCACGGTGCGGGCGACAAAGCCCACGCGGATGATGTTTCTGGGCGGCGACGCGCTGGAGGGGCCGCGCCACATCTGGTGGAATTTCGTCTCCTCCAGCAAGGAACGCATCGAGCAGGCCAAAGAAGACTGGAAAACCGGCCGCTTCGCCCATGTGCCGAACGAGCACGAGTTCATTCCACTGCCGGAAAACTGACCTGCTCTCACACCGGCAGCCCGTTTTCCTGCGCCAGTTGCTTCAGCGACACCTGCGGCCGGGCGCCGATGTGCTGGATCACCTCGGCCGCGGCGAGCGCGCCGAGCCGGCCGGCGTTTTCATGGCTCGCGCCGCGCACCAGTCCGAACAAAAATCCTGCCGCGAACAGATCGCCGGCGCCGGTGGTATCGACCAGACTGTCGATCGGATATGCCGGCACCGCGGCGACGCTATCTGTCGTCGCGACCACGCAGCCCTTCTCGCTACGGGTGACGACGCCGAGCGCTATGTCCTTGCGCAATTGCGCCAGCGCCATATCGAAGTCCGAGGTCTGGTAGAGCGAACGCAGCTCGGTCTCGTTGGCGAAAAGCAGATCGACCGCGCCGGTTCGCATCAACCCGAGAAACTCGTCGCGGTAGCGATCGACGCAAAACGCATCCGACAGCGTCAGCGCGACCTGGCGCTGCGCCCCATGCGCGATCTGCGACGCCTTGAGGAACGCCTCCTTGGCGGCCTTGGGGTCCCAGAGATAGCCCTCGAGATAGAGGATCGACGCCGCTGCGACGGCATCCTCATCGATATCGGCCGGCGACAAATCCTGCGCGGCGCCGAGATAGGTGTTCATGGTGCGCTCGCCGTCCGGCGTCACCAGAATGTAGGAGCAGCCGGTGGCCGGACCGCCGGATGCAGGCGGCGTATCGAACGCCACCTTCGCAGCGCGAATGTCATGCGCATAAAGCCGGCCGATCTGATCGTCCTTCACCTTGCCAACATAGGCGGCGCGCGCGCCGAACCCGGCGAGACCGACGATGGTATTGGCGGCCGATCCGCCCGACATTTCGGTCGCAGGCCCCATATCGGCATAGATCGATGCGGCACGCGCCTCGTCGATCAGCGCCATGCCACCCTTGACCATGCCGTGGGCGGCAAGAAAATCCTCGTCGGTCCGCACCAGAACGTCGAAAATCGCATTGCCGATCCCGAGCACGTCGTATTTCGCTGAAGTCATTAAGAATATCCCGTTCTGGCAATTGCGGTGAAGCGAGGAATCCGGTCAGACTCCTCGGCCAGTGAAGGTGCCGCCTATCACGGCGCCTCCCTGCCATCAAGCACGGCCCGGCCGACATTGCCATGATCCGCTCCGTCCTCACCGTCTCCTCGGGCACGCTGGCCTCGCGTCTGCTCGGATTTGCGCGCGATGCCCTGACCGCGGCGCTGCTCGGTGCAGGCCCGGTCGCCGATGCTTTTCTGATGGCGTTTCAGCTCATCACCGTGATCCGCCGGATGCTCGGTGAAGGCGCTCTGAATGCGGCGCTGGTGCCGGCATGGATGCGGCTGCGCGACGGCAGCGGCCTTGCCGCAGCATCGGCCTTCGCAGGCGCCGTGCTCGGAACCGTGAGCGCAACCCTGATCGCGTTGGCCGTGATCGCCGGCGTGGCCATGCCGCTTCTCATGACGGTGCTAGCGCCGGGTTTCGTCGGCCGCGACAGCTTGCAGCTCGCGATCACCGATGCGCGGCTGATGCTGCCTTATCTGGCTTTCGCGGGCCCCGCGGCCGTCATCATGAGCCTGATGAACGCCCGACATCGCTTTGCGGTCACATCCTTCTCACCGCTACTGTTCAACCTCGCCCTGATTCTCGTTATCTCGGTGCTGCTTCTGTTGCATCGGGACTCGCATTCCGCCGCAATGACGATGGCGGCAACCGTGGGCGCCGCGGGCCTGCTGCAACTGCTGGTTCTTGCTATCCCGGGTCACCGCGACAACCTCGCAAGTCCCTTGCGACTATCGTTCGATGCCGGGATGCGGGATTTTGCCCGCAAGGCCGTCCCCGGCATGATCGCGAATTCAGGACCGCAACTGCTGATCGTGGCCGGCGCGATCGTCGCATCGACATCGCCGTCGGCCGTGGCGTGGCTCTACTTCGCCAACCGCCTGATCGAGTTGCCGCTGGGGATGGTCGGCGTCGCCATCGGCACCGTGCTGGTGCCGGAAATGAGTCGCGCCCTCAACAAGGGTGACAGGCCCGCGCTGGTCCATGCCGAGTCGCGAGGGATCGAACTGGCGGCGGGCTTGGCTTTGCCCGCGACGCTCGGTCTGATGATCCTCAGCGAGCCGATCGTGCGGGTGCTGTTCGAGCACGGCGCGTTTACCGCGGCGGACACCCAAGCGACGGCGCTGGCGCTCGGTTGCCTCGGCCTCGCCCTGCCCGCTTATGTCCTGATCAAGGCGCTGTCCCCGGCTTTCTTCGCGCGCGGCAATACCATGACGCCGCTTCTGGCGGCGCTGACGGGGATTGCGGTCGCGATCGTTCTCGCACTCGTATTGGGACGACTGTTCGGTGTCGGCGGAATCGCCGTCGCCGTGGCGGTCGGAGCCTGGAGCAATGCAGCGAGCCTGGTCCGCAGCGTCGCCGCGACGTTCGGATTTTCCATTGATGCCGAGGCACGGCGGCGGCTGCCGCGCATTGTGCTGGCCGCGGTGCTGATGGGCGGGCTTTTGTGGCTGGCCGTTCGGCTGCCGCCCTCGATACCGAGCGCGCACGAATTGCTGCAGGCGGCCATGCTCGTCATCCTGATCGCCGCCGGCATCGCGATCTATGGTCTGCTTCTGCTGCTGTTTCGGGTGATCGACCGGAACGACATACAGGCCGCGCTGATGCGCTCGCGATCCGGCGGCTTGCGCGCCTAGCGCGTATTCCGCAAAAGTGGATACCGGTTTTGCGATCAGAATACGCGCGAGTTATGGATTGAGAGCATTTTCTTCACGCTAATCGGATTCCACTTAGCCGGAAAATGCTCTAAAGCCGCGCGTGGCAATGGACGACGCGACGCACCGACGCATCGGGCCACGTTTCGCAGCCCTTCGACGGACCGCGCAGGCAAGCAGGAACTGAAGCGATGACGACACGGGTTTTTTCGGGCGTTCAGCCGACCGGCAATCTGCATCTCGGCAATTATCTCGGCGCCATCGTCAATTTCGTGAAATTGCAGGCCGACCACGAATGCCTCTATTGCGTGGTCGACCTCCATGCCATCACCGTTCCCGTCGCCGTCTGGGGCGGCCCGGATGAATTGCGCCGCAACACCCGCGAAGTGACGGCAGCCTTCATCGCCAGCGGCATCGATCCGAAGCAGCACATCATCTTCAACCAGAGTCAGGTGGCGGGCCATGCCGAACTGACCTGGGTGTTCAACTGCGTGGCGCGGCTCGGCTGGCTCAACCGCATGACCCAGTTCAAGGAAAAGGCCGGCAAGGATCGCGAGAACGCGTCGATCGGCCTGTACGATTATCCGGTGCTGATGGCCTCGGACATCCTGCTCTATCGCGCCACGCACGTTCCGGTGGGCGAGGACCAGAAACAGCACCTCGAACTCAGCCGCGACATCGCGCAGAAATTCAACAACGACTTTTCCGCTTCAATTGCCGCCAACGGCCACGGCGACAGTTTCTTTCCGCTGCCGGAGCCCGTGATTACCGGACCTGCGACGCGCGTGATGAGCCTGCGCGACGGCACCAAGAAGATGTCGAAGTCGGATCCGTCGGATTATTCGCGCATCAATCTCACCGACGACGCCGACACCATCGCGCAAAAGATCCGCAAGGCCAAGACCGATCCGGAGCCGCTGCCGTCGGAGGAAAAGGGGCTGGAAAGCCGCCCCGAGGCCGACAATCTCGTCGGCATCTATGCGGCATTGTCAGGGAAGGCCAAACCCGAGGTGCTCGCGCAGTTCGGCGGCGCGCAGTTCTCAGGCTTCAAATCCAACCTCGTCGATCTCGCAGTCGCAAAGCTGTCGCCGATCGCAGCAGAGATGAAACGACTGACCGGAGATCCGGCCTATGTCGACGGGATTCTGATCGAGGGCGCCGACCGCGCCCGCGCCATCGCCTCGGAAACCATGAACGCGGTGAAGGACATCGTCGGTTTCATCCACAAGCGATAAAGCGTCTTCGCACAGGCAGTTCTCCGGCATCATGGCCGGACTTGTCCCGGGCGCCCGCGCCGTGGCAGCATAGCGGGGTTCGCGTGGTTCAGCACCGGGACATGCATGAGCGCACAACGTCGAAGCTACGAGACGGGCCACAAGCCGAAGTATCTGGTTGTCGTCGATGACAGCGCGGAATGGGACCGCGCGGTCTACTATGCGAGCCGCCGCGCCATCCGCGTCGGCGGCGGCATCGTCATGTTGCGGGTGATCGAGACGGAAGACCGCAATCAGGAATGGCTCGGCGTCGCGGAGGTGATGCGCGCCGAGGCCTATGAAGGCGCCAACGCGGCGCTCGATCGCGCCTCCGGCCGGGCCAACGGCATCGCCGCGATTACGCCGGAACGCGTCATTCGCGAAGGCAACCCGCTCGAACAGATTCTCGATGTCATCGTCCAGGACGTCGATATTTCGATGCTGGTGCTGGCCGCCGCCGGCGGTCCCGAAGGCCCCGGCCCG
The DNA here is from genome assembly GCF_036964665.1 of Nitrobacter sp. NHB1. NCBI lineage: Bacteria > Pseudomonadati > Pseudomonadota > Alphaproteobacteria > Hyphomicrobiales > Nitrobacteraceae > Nitrobacter > Candidatus Nitrobacter laanbroekii. The sequence continues at coordinate 2,561,811 of NZ_JBAMDA010000001.1, read as the reverse complement.
ATCATCACGACGCTGGCCAAAACCGCCGGGAACTTCCCGATTCCGGTGACGATCGTGCCGGGCAGCCTGACCGACGACGAGGTCGATGCACTGTCCTAGCGCCTGCGGCGACGAGAACTCCTCTCCCGTGGGGAGAGGCGGGGAACGGTCCCGATTCCACCTGACCGCAATCGGCTCCAAGACCCCATTCGGCCGCACGGCCGCCCCGAGCGCCCTTGATCGTGCTTTTGCGATTGCTATCTGCTAAGGGAACCTACGCGCCGGCCTTGAACCGGCGACGACGGAGAGACCCATGTTCATTCAGACCGAAGCCACCCCCAATCCCGCCACCTTGAAGTTCCTTCCGGGCCGCACCGTGCTCGGCAAGGGCACCATGGAATTCACCAGCCCCGACTCGGCCGGCCGCTCGCAGCTTGCCGTAAGGCTGTTCGCCGTGCACGGCGTCACCGGCGTATTCTATGGCTCGGACTTCATCACGGTGACGAAGGACGCCAGCGACTGGCAGCATCTCAAGCCGGCCATCCTCGGCGTGATCATGGAACACTACATGTCGGGCGCGCCGCTGTTGACGGACGGCGAAACTGCGGGGAATGACGAAGCCAACAAAGATGAGGCCGTTGAATTCTTCGAGGAAGCAGACGCCGAGACCGTGACCTTGATCAAGGATCTGCTCGAGACGCGGGTGCGGCCGGGAGTCGCCGACGACGGCGGCGATATCACCTTCCGCGGCTTCAAGGATGGCGTCGTCTATGTGAACATGAAGGGCTCGTGCTCCGGATGCCCGTCATCGACCGTGACCTTGCGGAACGGCATCCAGAACCTGCTGAAACATTTCGTGCCCGAGGTGGTCGAGGTTCGGCCGGTGTAGCGGCGCGGCTTCCTGCGGCGGACTTTGGAGCCTTTCCGCTTCTGATGGACTCAGAAGCGGGCTCCATGATTTTCATTTGACGCGTTTTCTTCACGCGAACCGGTACCCATTCTCGGGTCAAGCCCGAGGACATGCTTCGCTCGAAAACGCTATAGTTCAGAGCTTTGCGACGACAACCATCCGCCTGACCCGGCCGCTCTTGTATGCGCGAAGGAAAGCGGTGTAATTCTTGAACGACACGCAGCCGTTGGAGGCGCCGTTCGGCCCGAGCATGTAGGTGTGCGCGAGCAAACCGGTGCGCCCGTATATCTTGTCTTCGCCGCCGACCGGTTTCAGCCGGATCGCTTCCACGCCGTGGAAAGGGCGTTCGCGCAGCGACAGTTCGTAGGTGTGCGGTGGCGTCACGCCGCGCATTTTTCTGTCGGCATAGCGCGGATCGTCCATCATTTTGCCGAGCCCCGAATGCGCCTCGAGCTTGGTGCCGTCCGGCAGATAGACCGTGCGCGCGGAAATATCGTAGACGGCGGTGAACTGGTCGTATTGCGGGATGCGGCCAAGCGTCAGACTCTCGCCGTCGCTCGTCACCCCGCCGTCGGGCGCAGCGAACGCGAGTTGCAGCCCATCGGACGCGGATTTGCCGAACAGCCTCTCGAAGATGGACGGCTTCTTCGGCTCTGGCTCCGGCTCCAGCGCGGCAGGTGCATTGGCCTGCGCGACCTCGCGGCGGGATGGACCGGCCGCCTGCAACTGACGCAGTTCGGCCGGACGCGGCGCCGGCGTCGGCACGACCGCCGCGACCTGATGCGGCTGTGGAAGCGGCAGGGTCTCCGGTCCAGCCTGCGCGGGAAGCGAGGCAATCTCTTGCGCAGCCTGAGCCGGCTCCGCCAGCGGCCGGAAGGTTCCCGGCTGCGGGCCGAGGAAGCGCGGACCGTAGAGCAATGCCGTGCGGGCCCGCGCGGCCGGATCGTCGGTGCGGGCGTTCACCGTCGCGCGGGCTTCACGCGTCGCCTGTACGGCTTGCGGCGCGGGCATCTGGCGCAACGCCTCGTAGGCGGCCGCGATGCGATCGGCCGGTTCCACTGAGCTGATGAATGCGGCCGGCGGCAGCGATGCCGTGACCAGTTCCGAACTTCCGCCGGAAACGTTGGCGTAGAGCGTCCAGGCGCAGGCCAGCGCAATGCAACCGAGCGCGGCGGCGCCAAGTATATTTTGAGGAACGGCCTTGCGGGGCGAGCCGGCGGAATAAGCCCCCCCATCATAATAACGCGTGCCCGTAACGTCCGTCATTCGCCCCACGTCCAGAGTCACTCAACGTCCGATCGTTGCAGACGGCGCCCGAAGGGCTGCATGCCGCCGGCATGTGCGGATAGCAAGACTGCGCATTGCTGGATTCGCTGACCCCAAAGTTCCGGCGAACCTGTCGCAGACTTGCGGAGCCATTAAGGCGAGTTTTAGTTAAATGCGGATTAAGTGTGAGGCGGAACTCGGGCGCGCTGGAAAATGGCCGGGACCGTGGCAATCTGGTGTCCAAAACCCGGCTTCGGCTTCCGGAACCGGAGGTAATCCGCCGGGAACGGTGCTAAACTAGCTTCCGATGCTTGTTCTCGCGATCGACACTGCACTCGATGCCTGCGCCGCCGGCGTGCTGGACACCAAAGCCGGCCGGCTTATCGCCTATGAATCGCTGCCGATGAAGCGCGGGCACGCCGAAGCGCTGATGCCGCTGATTGCCCGTGTCATCGAATCCGCCGGTATCGCCTTCGCGGCGCTGGACCGCATCGCCGCGACCACCGGCCCCGGCAGCTTCACCGGCCTGCGCGTCGGACTGTCGGCCGCGCGCGGCATCGCGCTTGCCGCCGACAAACCGGCGGTCGGCGTGACGACCCTCACGGCCTATGCCGCGCCGTTGATCGGCGAGAACCGCGAGCCGCCGGTGATCTCCGCGATCGATGCCCGTCACGACCACGTTTATTTCCAGGCGGTGAGCGGCAACGGCTCCATGCTGGTCCGGCCGCAGGTCGCGCCGGTCGAGGAGGCACTCGCCGCATCGCGTTTCGGCGCGCCGCATCTGGTCGGCAATGCCGCGAAGCTTCTCGCCGACCGCTGGCCCGCACACGCCCCGCCGCCGGTTGCGGTCCATCCGCAAGCAGCGCCCGATATCGCCTGGGTGGCATGGCTCGGAGCCGCGGTCAGTCCGGATGCCGCGCCGCCGCGTCCGTACTACCTGCGCGCGCCCGACGCCAAGCCGGCTGGCAATCTCCTGCACAAAACAGCGAAGCCGGCCGCATCATGATGACCTGGTTCTCAGGCAAAGAGCGCGCAACGCCCGTGGTCGAGGCAGCCAGCCCGCACGACGCCGAACGCCTTGCGGCGATTCACGGTGCATCGTTTCACCGTGGATGGGGCGAAAGCGAATTCGAGACCATGATCGCGGAGCGCAACACGCTGGTTCAGCGTCTGCGGCTGCGATCGACCGTGATCGGCTTCGCCGTGTCGCGCATCGGGGCGGATGAGGCCGAAATCCTTTCGATCGCAATCGACGCCGGCCACCGCGGTCAGCGATTCTCGCGCGATCTGCTGTTCACGCACCTCGGCTACCTCGCCGGGCGCGGCGTACGCACCGTGTTTCTCGAAGTCGAGGAAAATAATCAGCCGGCGCGGCGCCTCTATGAACGCGCCGGCTTTGCCGTCACCGGACGTCGCGAACGCTATTACCGCGAGGCCGGCGGCCAGGAACTGAATGCATTGGTGATGCGCCGCGACTTGTCGTAATCTGTGCGCGGTGGCAAAAGGAACCCGGAAGACGATCGGCAAGGTGGAATCGGTTTTGCGTCCGGTCGCACTCCCGACTATCATTCGTGCGCATTATCTTCACGCCGGGCGACCTACACCGGCGGATCATGCGCCATCGGAACCGGACACGTCATGACGGCCCTGAAACCGACGTCTGCGCAGACACCCACCACGATCGAGGCGCGTTGCGCCGCCACCGGAATGCGCATGACCGAACAGCGCCGGGTTATCGCGCGGGTGCTGGCGGAAGCCTCCGATCATCCGGACGTCGAGGAACTCTATCGCCGCTGCGTCGCGGTGGACGACAAGATCTCGATCTCGACGGTCTATCGCACGGTCAAGCTGTTCGAGGACGCCGGCATCATCGAGCGGCACGACTTTCGCGAAGGCCGCGCGCGCTACGAGCAGATGCGCGACAGTCACCACGATCATCTCATCAACCTGCGTGACGGCAAGGTGATCGAATTCACCTCGGATGAAATCGAGAAACTGCAAACCGAAATAGCCCGCAAACTCGGCTACAGGCTGGTCGATCACCGGCTCGAACTCTATTGCGTCCCGATGGACGACGACAAGTCCTGAGCGCCGATCGACATGCCGCAAAGGCGGGCGACCCCGGACCGGAGGCTGTGTCCGCGCCGGGACGGCCGGCCGGATGCTGGATTTTCCGCGTCCTCGTCTATAAGTGAACTGAGCGCCGATGGCGCATCACGTCCACCGAGCCAGGTTCCATGACGCCGCCGCGCAAGCTGCACATCAAGTCCTACGGTTGCCAGATGAACGTCTACGACGCCCAGCGCATGGCGGATACGCTGGCGGCGGAAGGTTTCGTCGAGACCGGCAGCGCCGAGGAGGCGGATCTCGTCATCCTCAACACCTGCCACATCCGCGAGAAGGCATCCGAGAAGGTCTATTCCGAACTCGGCAGGCTGCGCGCCGCCAAGGACCGGGCGGCACGCGACGGCCGCGGGATGAGCGTTGTCGTCGCCGGCTGCGTCGCGCAGGCCGAGGGCAGTGAGATCATTCGCCGCGCGCCCGTGGTCGATGTGGTGGTCGGTCCGCAGAGCTATCATCATCTGCCGCAGCTGCTAGCGCGCGCGAAGGCCGATGGCCGTGCGCTCGAGACCGAGTTTCCGGTCGAGGACAAGTTCGGCTTTCTGCCGCAGCCGTCGCGGCAGGCGATCCGCGCTCGCGGTATCTCCGCGTTCGTGACGGTGCAGGAAGGTTGTGACAAGTTCTGCACCTTCTGCGTCGTGCCCTACACGCGCGGCGCCGAGGTGTCGCGTCCGGTCGCGAAGATCGTCGAGGACGTGCAGCGCCTCGCCGACAACGGCGTGCGCGAGATCACCCTGATCGGGCAGAACGTCAACGCCTATCACGGCGACGGCCCGGACGGACGGCCCTGGCCGTTCGGCAAGCTGCTGCATCGCCTCGCCGACATTCCGGGGATCGTCCGGCTGCGCTACTCGACCAGCCATCCGCGCGACGTCGAGGACTCGCTGATATCAGCGCACCGCGATCTCGACGCGCTGATGCCGTTCGTGCACCTGCCGGTGCAGTCCGGCTCCGACCGCATCCTCGCCGCCATGAACCGCAGGCATACCGCTGATGACTACCGTCGCGTCATCGACCGGTTTCGCCAAGTCCGGCAGGATATTGCGTTCTCGTCGGACTTCATCGTCGGCTTTCCGGGCGAAACCGAGGAAGATTTTGCCGCGACCCTCGCGCTCGTCACGCAAATCGGATACGCTGGCGCCTATTCGTTCAAGTACTCGCCGCGGCCAGGCACGCCGGCGGCGGAGATGAAGGAGACGGTGTCAACGGCCGACATGGACGAGCGACTGGTGCGGCTTCAGAGCCTGATCGACAGCCAGCAATCCGCCTTCAACAGGGCTGCGATTGGCACGACGGTCGATGTGCTGTTCGAACGCGCCGCGCGCAATCCCGGCCAGATCGTCGGCCGCACCGCTTATCTGCAACCCGCGCATGTCGTGGCGTCAGCGGACATTATAGGACAGATCCTGCCCGTGACGGTCGCGAGCCTCGAACGTTACAGCCTGCTCGGAACGCTGGCCTCCGCGCCGCCATCCCGCGCGTCCGCCGACGGTGCTCCGCCGGTGCACGCGTCGTCTCAGGCGATCACGGGAGTCTGAACCCTTGCCCAAGAGCGCATCGGATTCGCCCTCGCTTGTCCCCAGCCGGAAACTCGACATGCAAGCCCCGCCCGAAACGCAAGTCGTCATCGATTTCGACGACAATCGCGCGGTGTCGGCGCTGGTCGGCCCTTACGGACAGAATCTCGCGCAGCTCGAACGGCGGCTCGGAGTGGTCGTCGATTCGCGCGGCAACCACATCACCATCGCCGGATCGCGCGACGGCTGCGACGCGGGACGGCGCGTGCTGGAAACGCTCTATACCCAGGCGGCGCAGGGCCATGATCTCTCGCAGGGCGAGGTCGAGGGCGCGATTCGCGCCGTGATCGCACAAGGCTCGCTGTTCGAATACGACGCCAAGGCGCCGCGCTCGACGTTTGAGGCCATCAACCTGCGCAAGCGTCCGGTGCGGGCGCGCACCGCCGCGCAGGATCTCTATATCCGCGCCCTGAAACGTCATGAACTGGTCTTCGGCATCGGCCCCGCCGGCACCGGCAAGACCTGGCTCGCGGTGGCGCAGGCCGCGCAACTGTTCGAGCGCAAGGAAGTCGATCGCATCATCCTGACGCGGCCCGCGGTCGAGGCCGGCGAGCGGCTCGGCTTCCTGCCGGGGGATCTGCGCGAAAAGGTCGACCCCTACCTGCGGCCGATCTACGACGCGCTGTATGACCTGATGGATTCCCGCATCGTCGAACGCGCGCTGCAAAGCGGCGAAATCGAGATCGCGCCGCTCGCCTTCATGCGCGGCCGCACCCTGACCAACGCCGCGATCATCCTCGACGAGGCGCAGAACACCACCGCGATGCAGATGAAGATGTTCCTGACGCGACTGGGCGAGAACAGCCGCATGATCGTCACCGGCGACCCCTCGCAGGTCGATCTGCCGAACGGCCAGACGTCGGGACTGGCGGAAGCGACGCGGCTGCTCGACGGCATCGAGGGCGTGGCTCAGGTGAAATTCACGGCCGGCGACGTGATCCGTCATGAACTGGTGGGGCGGATTGTCGCCGCCTATGAAGGGTTGTCGCAACGGCCGGCAGCCGGCAAGCCTTGATGCCGGACATGAGTGTTGAAAACGGCCGGCCTGCGCGACGCGGTGCTGCCGGTGAAAGAAATTCCGGAACGATGGTCAGCCCTGCTTTGCCTGCAACCGAAATTCTCATCGTCGCCGACTGCTGGCGGGCGGAGGCGGACGCCGAGGCGATCATTCTTCGCGCCGTCGAGACCGCCGCCGGGATGGTCGATACCGACACCGGCGACGCCGAACTCGCGATCATGCTGACCGACGACGCCGGCATCCGCACGCTCAACGCCAACTGGCGCGGCATCGACAAGCCGACCAATGTGCTGTCGTTCCCGGCGTTGCAGCCGACCGGCACACCGTCGCCCGACGATGCGCCGCGTATGCTCGGCGATATCGCGATCGCCTTTGAAACCGTGCGCCGCGAGGCCTGCGACGAGCACAAACCGTTCGCTCACCACCTGAGCCATCTGGTGATTCACGGGTTTTTGCATCTGATCGGTTACGACCACGAAACCGATCGAGAGGCCGGGGAAATGGAAAACCTCGAGCGCAAAATTCTGGCGCGGCTCGGCATCCCCGACCCCTATGCGCCGCAAGAACGGATGGCCTGAGTGGCTCCGGAGGAAGAACCCAGCGACACCAGACCGCCGCAGGACAACCGCAACCTGCCGGTGCCGGTCCACAACGGCGAGGTGTTGCGCCCGGCCTCCGAGCGCTGGCTGATGCGGGCGATCCGCTCGCTGTTCGGGTGGAAAGCGGGATCGGTTCGCGCCGATCTTCAGGTGGTGCTCGACGCCTCGACGCCGGACGAGACCAGCTTCTCGGCCATCGAGCGCACCATGCTGCGCAATATCCTCAACCTGCACGAACGACGCATCGCCGACGTCATGGTCCACCGCGCCGATATCGTCGCGGTCAAGCGCGACGTCCCGCTCGGCGAGCTGATCAACCTGTTCGAGAGCGCGGCGCATTCCCGTCTCGTCGTCTACCACGAAAACCTCGACGACCCCGAAGGCATCGTTCATATCCGCGACCTGCTCGCGTTCATGGCTGCAAGGGCGCGCACCGCGATGCCGTCCAAGGCGAAGCGCAAAAAGGCGCCGCCGGCCGGCCTCGACCTGCGCGCCATCGATCTGGCACTGCCGCTGAGCGAAGCCAACATCACCCGCAAGCTGCTCTACGTGCCGCCGTCGATGCCGGCGATCGACCTGCTGGCGCAGATGCAGGCAACGCGCATCCATCTGGCGCTCGTGGTCGATGAATATGGCGGCACCGACGGGTTGGTGTCGCTCGAGGACATCGTCGAGCAGATCGTCGGCGAAATCGACGACGAGCACGACGGCGACGAGCCGCCCTCCATCGTGCGCCAGGCCGACAATTCCTTCATCGCCGATGCGCGCGCCAGCCTCGAGGACGTCCGCGCCATGATCGGCGACGAGTTCGTGATCGGTGAAGCGGGCGAGGACGTCGACACGCTCGGCGGCTTTCTCGTCACCCATGTCGGCCGCCTGCCGGTGCGGGGCGAGGTCATTTCAGGGCCGGGCCCGTTCGAGATCGAAGTGCTCGATGCCGACCCGCGCCGCGTCAAGCGGCTGCGGATCGGGCTGCGCAAGGAGCGGCCCATCGTCCGTCCGCGCGACGGGCGGCGGCGCGAGGCCGCGCCGGATGCGCCCTCGCAACCGCAAGGCGAGCCGGCCTCTCGGCAATCGCCGGACGATGGAGGCGAAACCCCGTGAGCATTGCAGGCAGCGTCCGAACCGCCGGCCTTGCCGTCACGCTGTCATGGGGCTGGAAGCGCGCCGTCATTGCGCTTCTCGCCGGCGCGGTGTCTTCGCTTGCGATGGAACCGTTCAATGCCTGGCCGTTGCTGTTCGTCACCTTTCCGATCGCGATCTGGCTGATCGACGGCGCCGGCGCTGGGCGGCTCGGCGGCGTGCCGGCCGCGGCGCTCGCGGGGTGGCTGTTCGGCTTCGGCTATTTCGTTCCGGGGCTGTACTGGATCGGCAACGCTTTTCTGGTCGATGCGCAGACCTTCGCATGGCTGATGCCGTTCGCCGTCATCGGCCTGCCGGCGTATCTCGCACTCTTCACGGCGCTCGGCTTCGCCCTGGCGCGCCTGATCTGGACCAAAGACGCCTCGCGCATTCTCGCGCTCGCCGTGGCGCTCACGGTCGGCGAATGGCTGCGCGGACATGTCCTGACCGGATTCCCGTGGAATGCATTCGGCTATGCGCTGACCGAACCGCTGGTGCTGGCGCAAACCGCGTCGCTGATCGGACTATGGGGTCTGACATTCCTCAGCGTCGCGATCTTCGCAAGCCCTGCCGTGCTGATCGACGGACGCAGCCGAAGCCGAAGACTATGGATCGCCCCCGCCGCCGCCGTCAGTGTGCTCCTTGCCATGGGTGTCTACGGCGCGGTCAGGCTGTCGCGTCATCCGACGGCATTCGTGGACAAGGTCAAACTGCGCATCATGCAGCCCGATCTGACGCAGGACGCACGCTTCAACTATTCCGCCAAGGCGGCGGTGATGCACAAATATCTGACGCTCTCCGACCGCGCCACCGGACCGCATTCGACCGGCGTCAGCGGCGCCACCATCCTGATCTGGCCGGAATCGGCGTTCCCGTTTTTTCTCACCCGCGAAGCCGACGCCATGGCCGAGATCGCCGATCTCTTGCCGAAGGGCACGATCCTGATTACCGGCGCGGTGCGCGCGCCCGACCTGCCGCCGGGCGTCAGGATCACGCGAGCCTACAACTCGATCTATGTCATCGGCGACGACGGCACGATCCTTTCAACCTACGACAAACTCCACCTGGTGCCGTTCGGGGAATTTTTGCCGTTCCAGGGCCTGATGGAAAAGCTCGGCTTCGTTCAGCTCACCAAGGTCCAGGGCGGTTTCATACCGGGAACGATACGGCGGACCATCGAACTTCCGAACGCGCCGAGCGTGCTCCCGCTGATCTGCTATGAGGCGATCTTTCCGGGCGACATCGGATCCCGCGGCGGCCGGCCCGGCTGGATCGTCAACCTCACCAACGACGGCTGGTTCGGGATCAGCACCGGGCCCCATCAACACCTTCAGCAAGCGCGGATGCGGGCGATCGAGGAAGGATTACCCCTTGTGCGCGCGGCGAACACCGGTATTTCGGTGGTCACCGATCCCGTAGGGCGTATTGTTGCACGGCTCGATCTCGGCGTCGAAGGCGTGCTGGATTCCCGCCTGCCCGTCGCGATTGCGCCGACGCCCTACGCCCGCGCGGGGGATATTCCCGCCGCAATCATAGTGACCATCGCGCTTGTTGTGGTGATTCGACGGCGGCGCGGGCACTAGCGACGACGCGTATAGACGCCGATGGAAACTTGATGCGCGCTTTCGCACGATCGATATAATTCGTGTAACTATTTGCACGACTGGTATAATGCGGCGGGCTGGAGCCATCCGATATTGACTGCGAATTTTTATCACGTGATCGAGCTGAGTTTGACGATAATGGCACGGGGAGCGTATCCCATGGATCGCGGCCCCATCCGAGGAGACCAACGAGATGTCGACCAAGGCGCCCAATCCTGTTGACAAACATGTCGGCAGCCGTGTGCGCATGCGCCGCATCATGCTGGGCATGAGCCAGGAAAAGCTCGGCGAGGCACTGGGGCTGACATTCCAGCAGGTTCAGAAGTACGAGAAAGGCACCAATCGCGTCGGCGCGAGCCGCATCCAGCAGATTTCCGACATCCTGCAAGTTCCGGTCTCGTTTCTGTTCGAGGGCAACCCCGGTACGGGCATCGCCGTGGCCGGCGGTCTGAGCGAGGCGCCCTCTCCTGCCTACGTCTCCGACTTTCTCGCAACCTCCGAAGGTCTCGCGCTGACCCGCGCATTTACGCGGATCACCGACGCGAAACTCCGCCGCAGCATCGTCGACCTGGTCGAGCAGATCGCGGCCCGCGAACCGCCCGACCGGCGCTAGTGGTCCTTGCACCATCTCCACCGAACGTTGCGATGACGGCTGCCGCTTCCGATTTTTATGACCCTCGCGCTTCTGCCGACGACGCATCGCTTCGCCGCGAATGCGCTCAAGGTTCATTTTTCGGGCGCCGCAAGGGACACAGGCTGCGGCCGCACCAGAGCGACCTGATCGCGCATCTGCTGCCACGCCTCAGCCTCGATCCCGGCGGGAGCGGACCATCGGACCCGGCTACGCTGTTTGGCCGGCCGGTTGAGGAGATGCGTATCGAGATCGGCTTCGGCGGCGGCGAGCATCTTGTCGCCGAGGCGCTGGCGTTTCCGCACACCGGCTTCATCGGCTGCGAACCCTACGTCAACGGCATGGCCAAGATCCTCACTCAGATCGAGGCGCACGATATCGGCAACATCCGCCTGCTCGCCGGCGATGCGTCGGAACTGCTGGCACGGCTGCCGCGGGCGTCGTTGGCGCGGATCGATCTGATCCATCCCGATCCGTGGCCCAAGCGCCGCCACTGGAAACGCCGTTTCGTTCAGGACGCGACCGTCGCGGAGATGGCGCGCGCGCTTCGGCCGGGCGGCGAATTCCGCTTCGTCAGCGATATCGCCGACTATTGCGCATGGACGCTGTCGCATCTGGCGCGATCACCCGATTTCCTTTGGCTCGCCGAACGCGCCGCCGACTGGCGCAACCCGTGGCCGGACTACACCATGACGCGCTACGGCCGCAAAGCGATGCGCGAAGGCCGCAGCGCGGCGTATCTGCGGTTTCGACGCGAAAGCAACGCCGCGCAGACTTGACACCTTTCAGACCGGTGCCCGCCTCCTCTTCGCATGGCGACAGTCCCCGGCGCAGCGGCCACAGCGACGAAATCCGCCCCTCACGGCTTCGTCGGGCCTTGCCGAGGAGCGCGAAAACGGCTATATCGGTGCTAACTTTTCTCATACGACCACGTATCGAGAGTGGGGCCCACCGGGACCCGCTCTTTTTTATTACCTGAACGGACCTCATGCGCCGCGGCGCATCCAGGTTCCTTTCAGTCAGCAACCGCCGACCGGGCGACAACACGGTCCGGCACAGCCCGTGACAGTCAGACTCAACCTTTGCAGACCGATCCTTGACCCTGGATATGACCGATCCCGTTGCCCAGATCCCCGACTATGAGCTGCTCGACGAGCCGCGTCTGGTGGTCGAGCCAGGCGTCGCCGCGCGCGTCTCGTCGGTCGTCGCCCCGGTCCTGCAAGGCATGGGATACCGCCTGGTCCGCATCAAGGTGTCGGGCGAATTCGGCTGCACGGTCCAGATCATGGCCGAGCGGCCCGACGGATCGATGCAGATCGAGGATTGCGAGGCGATCTCGAAGGCCCTGTCGCCGGTGCTCGATGTCGCCGATCCGATCGACAAGGCCTATCGGCTGGAAATCTCCTCGCCCGGCATCGACCGGCCGCTGGTGCGCCGCTCCGACTTCGAACGCCACGCCGGCCACCTCGTCAAGGTCGAAATGGCGGTCGCCCATCAAGGCCGCAAGCGGTTCCGCGGCATCCTTCAGGGCGTCAAGGACAATGCAATACGCCTGCATCGGGACGACGTGCAAAATGACGACGAAGGCGAGGTCCTGCTCGTCATGGAGGATATCGCCGACGCCCGGCTGGTTCTGACCGACGAATTGATCGCGGAATCGATGCGGCGGGGCAAGGTCGCGGAACGCGAGATGAAGCGGGATCTCGGCATTCTGCCCCCGCCTCCGCCGCACGCGAAAAACGATCCGGCCAGGAACCCGGCGCGGCGCAACGCGCCGAAACCGAAACTCAAGAGCACGGCGAAAGCCCCCGGGAAGAAGCCGCCGAAGAACACCAAGGAACATCGTCTGGCCGCAGAAAGACTGCGGCGCGGCGACATCGATCCCATCGAAGGAGACTAAGTCATGGCCGCTGTCAGCGCCAATAAACTCGAACTGCTGCAGATTGCAGATGCGGTGGCGCGGGAAAAGTCCATCGACCGCGGCATCGTGATCGCCGCGATGGAGGACGCCATCGCCAAGGCGGCGCGGGCGCGCTACGGCAGCGAGACCGATGTTCATGCGGAGATCCACCCCAAGACCGGGCAGCTTCAGCTCACCCGCCACATGCTGGTGGTCGATGAGGTCGAGAATGCCGCGAACCAGATCTCGCTGAAGGACGCCCAGAGAGCCAACCCGGGCGCACAGATCGGCGACACCATCGCCGACACGCTGCCGCCGCTGGAATATGGCCGCATCGCCGCGCAGTCCGCCAAACAGGTGATCGTGCAGAAGGTGCGCGAGGCCGAGCGCGACCGGCAGTATCAGGAATTCAAGGACCGCATCGGCGACATCGTCAACGGCATCGTCAAGCGTGTCGAATACGGCAGCGTCATCGTCGATCTCGGCCGCGGCGAGGCCGTGGTGCGACGCGACGAGATGCTGCCGCGCGAGGTGTTCCGCAACGGCGACCGCGTCCGCGCCTATATCTTCGACGTGCGGCGCGAAACCCGCGGTCCGCAGATCTTCCTGTCGCGCACCCATCCGCAATTCATGGTGAAGCTGTTCACGCAGGAAGTGCCGGAAATCTACGACGGCATCGTCGAGATCAAGGCGGTGGCGCGCGATCCCGGTTCTCGCGCGAAGATCGGCGTGATTTCCAGGGATTCCTCGGTCGATCCCGTCGGCGCCTGTGTCGGTATGCGCGGCTCGCGCGTTCAGGCGGTCGTCAACGAGCTGCAGGGCGAGAAGATCGACATCATCCCGTGGTCGCCGGACATTGCGACGTTCGTCGTCAACGCGCTGGCGCCGGCGGAAGTCGCCAAGGTCGTGATCGACGAGGACCGTGAGCGGATCGAGGTCGTGGTCCCCGATACCAACAACCAGTTGTCGCTGGCGATCGGACGGCGCGGACAGAACGTGCGCCTCGCCTCGCAACTGACCGGCTGGGATATCGACATCCTGACCGAGCAGGAGGAATCGGAGCGGCGTCAGGCCGACTTCGAGAACGCGACCCGCATGTTCATGGAAGCGCTCAACGTCGACGAGGTCGTCGGCCAGTTGCTGGCGTCGGAAGGATTTACGTCGGTTGAAGAGCTGACGCTGGTCGAACCGCGGGAACTCGCCGGCATCGAAGGATTCGACGACGAAACCGCAAACGAGTTGCAGAGCCGCGCCCGCGAATATCTGGAGCAACTCGAGGCCGAACTGGACAACAGGCGCAAGGAGCTTGGTGTGGACGATGCCCTGAAGACGGTGCCCGGCGTGACATCGAAGATGCTGGTGAAACTCGGCGAGAACGAGGTCAGGACCGTCGAGGATCTGGCTGGCTGCGCCACCGACGATCTGGTCGGCTGGACCGAGCGCAAGGACGGCGAGGCGGTCAAGCACGCGGGCTACCTCGACGGCATCGAGGTCGCGCGCGAGGACGCGGAAGCCATCATCATGCAGGCGCGCCTGATCGCCGGCTGGATCACCGAAGCCGACCTTGCAAAACCGGCGGAGGAGGTCCCCGCCGCCGAAGATCAACCGGCTTGAGGCCCGTGTTCCACGAAAGCAGACATCGGCTTGGCGCGAAGACCTCGCGCCAATGACAAGGAGAACGCCCCAGACATGCTCGCCATCGCCGACCCGGCAGATCTTGACGACGGACCGCGGACCAACAGGCCCGCGACGACGCGGATGTGCGCGGTCACGCGCGAGGTGCGCCCGATCGACGAATTGATCCGGTTCGTGGTGTCGCCCTCGGGCGAGGTTATCGCCGACCTGAAACGCAAGCTGCCGGGCCGGGGCCTCTGGATTTCGGCCTCCCATGCTACCGTTGCGGAAGCGGCCCGTCGTCACCAGTTTAGCCGAGGCTTCAAGCGGGACGTCCGCGTATCGGCGTCTGTGGCCGAGGAGACCGGGCAGTCGCTGGCCCGTAGCGCGATCGACGCGCTGGCCATGGTCGCCAAGGCCGGGCAGGTGGTCGCCGGTTTCGCCAAGGTCGAGGATGCACTGCTTCGGCGTCAGGCGGTCGCTTTGCTCCACGCCGCGGATGGCGCCGCCGACGGAATCCGGAAATTGGACGCTATCGTTAAGAAAACAGCCGCGGGGTCCCACGAAACGCAGGAAATCCCCGTGATCGGCGCGCTGGCGTCGGCAGAATTGGATTTGGCACTAGGCCGGTCAAATGTGATACATGCAGCCGTGCTCGCAGGCCCGGCGGGCAGAACGTTCCTATCGCGCAGCCAGACCCTGGTCCGATACCGGGATGGCGGGCAGCGGCAAGGCAGTTCAAAACGGCAAGAACTCTAACGACACGACCTGTGCGAACGCGTACAGCGCAACAAGATTGGGACCGCTGAATGGTTGATACGAAAAATCCTGGCGACAAGACTCTGAGCGTCGGCCCGAGCAAGACCTTGACGCTCAAGCCGCGCGTCGAGCAGGGCACCGTGCGCCAGAGCTTCAGCCACGGCCGTACCAAGCAGGTGGTGGTCGAGAAACGGGGCAAGCGCCGGATCGGCGGCGACGCTCCCACCGCGGAACCCACGGCGACCCCGGAGCCGACAGTCGCGAGAGCGCCCAGGATTCCGGTCCGTCCCGCGCCGCCCGCCGCTTCGCGCGCCAATTCGGGCGTGGTGCTGCGCACATTGACCGAGGACGAGCGCACCGCGCGCGCGAGCGCGCTGGCCGAAGCCAAGGTCCGTGCCGAGGAAGAGCGCCGGCTCG
Source organism: Nitrobacter sp. NHB1 (assembly GCF_036964665.1). Lineage (NCBI taxonomy): Bacteria > Pseudomonadati > Pseudomonadota > Alphaproteobacteria > Hyphomicrobiales > Nitrobacteraceae > Nitrobacter > Candidatus Nitrobacter laanbroekii. The sequence goes on along the minus strand of NZ_JBAMDA010000001.1, from coordinate 2,546,294 downwards.
CCGAAGCCGAGGCTGCGCGCCGCAACAGCAAGGAAGGCATCGAACAGGCCGAGCGCGAGGCCGCCGAGGCCCGCCGCAAGGCCGAGGAAGACCGTCACCGTCAGGAAGAGGAAGCCAAACGCAAGGCCGAACTCGAAGCCAAGCGTCGTTTCGGCGAATCCGAGACCAAGGCCGCACCGGCCACGACCACGCGCGCGGCCCCCCCGGCGCGCCCGGCTGCTGTCGCCGCCGACGGCAGCGACGAGGAGGAAGCTCCGCGCCTGGTCCGCCGTCCCGGTGGCGGCCCCGCACGTCCCGTCATCGCACCGAAGCCGGCCGCCAAGCCGGCGCCCGCCAAGCAGCGCGGCCGTCTGACGCTGGTGACGGCGTTGAGCGCCGACGATGTGCGCGAGCGATCGATCGCCTCGTTCCGCCGCCGCACCCAGCGCCTGAAGGGCCATGCCTCGAACGAACCGAAGGAAAAGCTGATCCGCGAGGTCATCGTCCCGGAGGCAATCACCATCCAGGAACTTGCCAACCGCATGGCCGAGCGTGCGGTGGACGTGATCCGGATGCTGATGAAGCAGGGCGCGATGCACAAGATCACCGACGTGATCGACGCCGATACCGCGCAGCTCATCGCCGAAGAACTGGGCCACACCGTCAAGCGCGTCGCCGCGAGCGACGTCGAGGAAGGCCTGTTCGATGCGGACGACGATTCCACCGTTGCCGAACCGCGCTCGCCGGTCGTCACCGTGATGGGTCACGTCGATCACGGCAAGACCTCGCTGCTCGATGCAGTGCGTCACGCCAATGTGGTGTCGGGCGAAGCCGGCGGCATCACCCAGCACATCGGCGCCTATCAGGTCACCTCGCCGGACGGCAAGAAGATCACCTTCATCGACACGCCGGGCCATGCGGCGTTCACCGCGATGCGCGCCCGCGGCGCCAAGGTCACCGACATCGTCGTTCTGGTGGTCGCAGCCGATGACGGCGTGATGCCGCAGACCATCGAGGCCATCAATCACGCCAAGGCCGCGAAGGTGCCGATGATCATCGCGATCAACAAGATCGATAAGCCAGACGCGAAGCCGGAGCGGGTGCGCACCGAACTGTTGCAGCACGAGGTGCAGGTCGAATCGATGGGCGGCGAGGTGATCGACGTCGAGGTCTCCGCCAAGAACAAGACCAATCTCGACAAGCTGCTGGAAATGATCTCCCTGCAGGCCGACCTGCTCGCCCTCAAGACTAATGCCGCGCGGCCAGCCGAAGGCACCGTGATCGAAGCCAAGCTGGATCGCGGCCGCGGCCCTGTCGCCACCGTGCTGGTCCAGCGCGGCACGCTGCGGGTCGGCGACATCATCGTCGCCGGCGCCGAAATGGGCCGCGTCCGCGCGCTGATTTCGGATCAGGGCGAGACGGTCGACGAGGCCGGCCCGTCGGTGCCGGTCGAGGTGCTGGGCTTCAACGGACCGCCGGAGGCCGGCGACCGGCTTGCCGTGGTCGAGAACGAGGCCCGCGCCCGCCAGGTCACGAGCTATCGCGCCCACCAGAAGCGCGAAAATGCCGCGGCCAGCGCCTCCGGGATGCGCGGCTCGCTCGAGCAGATGATGTCGCAGCTCAAAACCGCGGGCCGCAAGGATTTCCCGCTGGTCATCAAGGCCGACGTGCAGGGGTCGCTGGAAGCCATCCTCGGCTCGCTGGAAAAGCTCGGCACCGAGGAAGTCGCCGCCCGCATCCTCCATGCCGGCGTCGGCGGCATCAGCGAATCCGACGTCACGCTGGCGGAGGGCTTCAACGCCGCGATCATCGGCTTCAGCGTTCGCGCTAACAAGGAAGCCGCGGCCGCCGCCAAGCGCAACGGCATCGAGATCCGCTACTACAACATCATCTACGACCTCGTGGACGACGTTAAGAAGGCGATGAGCGGCCTGCTCGCGCCGACGCTGCGCGAAACCATGCTGGGCAACGCGGAGATCCTGGAAGTGTTCAACATCTCCAAGGTCGGCAAGGTGGCGGGTTGCCGCGTCACCGACGGCAACGTGGAACGCGGCGCCAATGTCCGCCTGATCCGCGACAACGTCGTGGTGCACGAAGGCAAGCTGTCGACGCTGAAGCGCTTCAAGGACGAAGTGAAGGACGTGCAGTCGGGCCAGGAGTGCGGCATGGCGTTCGAGGGCTATCACGACATGCGCGTCGGTGATGTGATCGAGTGCTATCGCGTGGAGACCATTCAGCGCTCGCTGTGAGTTCGAATCTCACAGAGCGCTAGTCTCTTTTCGTCATTGCCGGACTTGATCCGGCAATCCAGCCGCCGCAAGCGGACTCTTGAAAATGAACGATGGATGCCCGGTTCAAGCCGGGCATGACCCCGGTGACTTGAATGCCGCGCCACCACAAAAAAGATTCCACGTCCGGCGCCTCGCAGCGCCAGTTGCGCGTCGGCGAAACCGTGCGCCACGCCATCGCCGATATTCTCGCGCAGGGGCACGTTCATGACCCCGTGCTTGAAGGACATCTCATCACCGTGCCGGAAGTCCGCATGTCCGCCGACCTCAAGCTCGCGACGATCTACGTGATGCCGCTCGGCGGCCACGACACCACTGACGTGATCGACGCGCTCGACCGCAACAGGAAATTCCTGCGCGGCGAAATCGCGCGGCGCGTTAACCTGAAATTCGCACCTGATATTCGCTTCCGCGCCGACGAGCGATTCGACGAAGCGGAACGTATCGAGAAATTATTGAGAACACCCGCGGTGCAGAGAGACCTCACACCGGATTCGGACGAAAGCTGACGATCATGACTACGCCTGACGCCGCCATCGATTCGAAAATCGGCGAACCGAACGGTGCTGACAAAAATAAATCTGCCCTACCTACCCCCCTTCCCAACCCTCCCCCCTCGCAAGTCGAGCCTGCCCGACTTGCGCAAGAAGAAAACCAACCCGGGCAAGCCCGGGTTGTCGGGAGCAGGGAGCAGGGAGCGGAAGAGGGAAGAAAGAAACAGAACAAACAGCCGCGCCGCGACAAGCGCGATGTGCATGGCTGGGTCGTGCTCGACAAGCCCGTCGGCATGACCTCGACCCATGCGGTGGCGGTGGTGAAACGGCTGTTTTCGGCGAAGCGCGCCGGGCACGCCGGCACGCTCGACCCGCTGGCTTCGGGCGGCCTGCCGATTGCGCTCGGCGAAGCCACCAAAACCGTTCCTTTCGTCATGGACGGCCGCAAGCGCTACCGCTTCACGGTGCAATGGGGCGAGGAGCGCGACACCGACGATACCGAGGGCCGGGTCACGGCGACCAGCGAGAGCCGCCCCGATGCGGACGCCGTCCGGGCGCTGCTGCCGCGCTTCACCGGCGTGATCGAGCAGATCCCGCCGCAATATTCCGCGATCAAGATCCAGGGCGAACGGGCCTACGACCTCGCCCGCGACGGCGAGACCGTCGCGCTGCAGCCGCGACCGGTCCAGATTCACCAATTTAACCTTGTCGAACACACCGGTGACGGCCGATCTGAGTTCGAGGCCGAATGCGGCAAGGGAACCTATGTGCGGGCGCTGGCCCGCGACATCGGGCGGATTCTCGGCTGTTACGGCCATATCAGCGCGCTGCGGCGGACGCTGGTCGGCCCATTCGACGAAGCCGACATGATTCCGCTGGAAGAACTGGAGGCTTTATGCAATAGAGCCGCATCCGGCGAGGGGAACCTCGCCGATGCGCTTTTGCCCGTTGAGACCGCGCTGGACGACATCCCGGCGCTGGCCGTCACTCGGGCTGATGCGGCAAGGCTCCACCGGGGCCAGGCCGTCTTGTTGCGCGGAAGGGATGCGCCTCAGAGTAGCGGCACGGTCTATGTCACGGTGGCGGGCCGGTTGCTGGCTCTCGCCGAACTAGGGCACGGCGAACTCATCCCCAAGCGCGTGTTCAACCTGACCGGGCTGACAGCCAGTTCCGGCCGCAACGAAAGAGCTTGACGATGTCGATTACCGCCGAACGCAAAGCGGAAGTCATTAAGACCAATGCCCGCAAGTCGGGTGATACCGGTTCGCCGGAGGTTCAGGTCGCGATCCTGTCGGAACGCATCGTCAACCTCACGAACCATTTCAAAAGCCATGGCAAGGACAATCATTCGCGCCGTGGTCTTCTGAAGCTCGTCTCCACGCGTCGTTCCCTTCTCGATTACGTCAAGAAGAAGGACGAAGCGCGTTACAGGGCTCTGCTCGAAAAGCACAACATCCGCCGCTGAGCAAAGTCCGCGCGCATCTCCGCGCGCTGTCATGCGCGGACGTCAATGTCCGCGCCATGTGTGATCTGCAAAAAGCGAAATCCGGTTTTTGCAGACAGATCATGCCCAAAGGAGAGCGTGTCCAGCAGCAATCCGGCGGCTGGGCGATGACGGGTCAAATGCCCGTACCATCGGAAGGATGGACGCCATTCAAGTCGTGAAAACCATGGCAGGATCGCCGGACGCCGCCGCCGCAACGATGGTTGTGGCCAGCGTCTCGCAATCTTGCGCATGGTTTTTGCGTCTGGCGTCCGTGCTTTCCTGAACCCAAGAAAGACAACAAGATGTTCAACAAGCATTCAGTCGAGATCGACTGGGGCGGGCGTCCGCTCAAACTCGAAACCGGCAAGATCGCCCGCCAGGCCGACGGCGCCGTGGTGGCCACCTACGGCGAGACCGTCGTGCTCGCCACCGTCGTCGCCGCCAAGACGCCGCGCGAAGGCGTCGACTTCCTGCCGCTCACCGTCGATTATCAGGAGAAGACCTACGCCGCGGGCCGCATTCCCGGCGGCTACTTCAAACGCGAAGGCCGCCCGAGCGAAAAGGAGACGCTGGTCTCCCGCCTGATCGACCGCCCGGTCCGTCCGCTGTTCGCCGACGGCTGGCGCAATGAGACCCAGGTGATCGTCACCGTGCTCTCGCACGACATGGAGAACGATCCCGACGTGCTGGCGATGGTGGCCGCGTCCGCGGCGCTGACGCTCTCCGGCGCACCGTTCAGGGGCCCGATCGGCGCCGCCCGCGTCGGTTTCATGAACGACGAATACGTCCTCAATCCGACGCTCGACGAAATGGTCGACACCCAGCTCGAGCTGGTCGTCGCCGGCACCGCGGACGCCGTGCTGATGGTCGAATCGGAGGCCAAGGAGCTGAGCGAAGACATCATGCTCGGCGCCGTGATGTTCGGCCACCGTCACTTCCAGCCGGTCATCAACGCCATCATCGAACTCGCCGAGAAGGCCGCGAAGGAGCCGCGTGAAGTCAGCCAGGCCGACGACAGCGCGCTCGAGAAGGACATGCTCGGCCTGATCGAAGGCGACCTGCGCCCGGCCTACGCCATCGCCGACAAGCAGCAGCGCCAGAACGCCGTTGCCGCGGCCAAGGCCAAGGTCATCGCGCATTACTTCCCGGAAGGCCAGGAGCCGAAATACGACAAGCTCCGCATCGCCGGCGTGTTCAAGCACCTCGAGGCCAAGATCGTGCGCTGGAACATTCTCGATACCGGCAAGCGCATCGACGGCCGCGACGTCAAGACCGTGCGCAACATCCTCGCCGAAGTCGGCGTGCTGCCGCGCGCTCACGGCTCGGCGCTGTTCACCCGCGGCGAGACCCAGGCGATGGTCGTGACCACGCTCGGCACCGGCGAAGACGAGCAGTACATCGATGCGCTATCGGGAACGTACAAGGAGACGTTCCTGCTGCACTACAACTTCCCGCCCTACTCGGTCGGCGAGACCGGCCGCCTCGGCAGCACCAAGCGCCGCGAGATCGGCCACGGCAAGCTGGCGTGGCGCGCGATCCATCCGGTGCTGCCGCCGCACCACGAATTCCCCTACACCATCCGCGTGGTTTCGGAGATCACCGAGTCCAACGGCTCGTCGTCGATGGCCTCGGTCTGCGGCGCCTCGCTGTCGCTGATGGATGCGGGCGTTCCCTTGAAGCGGCCGACGGCGGGCATCGCCATGGGCCTCATTCTCGAAGGCAGCCGCTTTGCCGTGCTCTCCGACATTCTCGGCGACGAGGACCATCTCGGCGACATGGACTTCAAGGTGGCCGGCACCGAGGTCGGCATCAGCTCGCTGCAGATGGACATCAAGATCGCGGGGATCACCGAGGAGATCATGAAGGTCGCGCTCGCCCAGGCCAAGGACGGGCGCATCCACATCCTCGGCGAAATGGCGAAAGCCCTGACCAACGCCCGCGCCGAGCTTGGCGAATACGCGCCGCGCATCGAGACCTTCAAGATCCCGACCGACAAGATCCGCGAAGTGATCGGCACCGGCGGCAAGGTGATCCGCGAGATCGTCGAGAAGACCGGCGCCAAGATCAACATCGAGGACGACGGCACCGTGAAGGTGGCGTCGAACGACGGCGAGGCGATGAAGGCCGCGATCAAGTGGATCAAGTCGATCGCCTCCGATCCGGAAGTCGGCCAGATCTACGAGGGCACCGTGGTCAAGGTGATGGAGTTCGGCGCTTTCGTGAACTTCTTCGGCGCCAAGGACGGCCTCGTCCACATCAGCCAGCTCGCCGCCAGCCGCGTGCAGAAGAGCTCAGACATCGTCAAGGAAGGCGACAAGGTCAAGGTCAAGCTGCTCGGCTTCGACGATCGCGGCAAGACGCGGCTGTCGATGAAGGCGGTCGATCAGCAGACCGGCGAGGACCTCGAGGCGGCCGGACACAAGGCGGAAAAAGCCGACGCGCCGCGCGAGGCCGCGGGCGAGTGATCGCTACCGAAAATGGTGAATTGCAAAAGGGCGGCTTTCGAGCCGCCCTTCTTGTTTGACCTGTCCGGCTCTCAGCGCTTCCCATCCTTTGACGACGATCGAGCATCTGACTGTTCCCTCCCCCCTTGTGGGGGAGGGTCAGGGAGGGGGTATGCTCCGCATGCTGCGACGCTGCTGACCCCCCTCTCCACTTCTCCCACCCTCAGGGCGTTCACGCCCGTCTTCGACGGGCTATGGGGGGAGAGAGCCGGCTGCGACTTGCCAGGACCGCTCTGCTCACCCGCAGGCACGTTGGCGTTCACACACCCCTTCACCACCTCGCCCAACGCCGCAAAATCGGCCTTGCGCGGCGAAGTTCTGCGGAACGCCAGCCCGATGCTGCGTCCGGGCTGCGGCTCTTCCAGCCGCAGGATCTTGACGCGCTGGTCGCGCGCCTCGACATCGGCGGCGATCTGCGGGATCAGCGTCACGCCGTAACCGCCGGCCACCATCTGCATCACAGTGGCGAGGCTGGATGCGCCGAACGTCATGCCGGTGCTGCCCGGCGCCGGTGTCCGCGGGATCGTGGCGCAGAAGGCCAGAGCCTGGTCACGCAGGCAGTGGCCGTCCTCGAGCAGGATCAGGCGCGACTGATCGATGTCGCGCGCCGCCACCCGGCGTTGGCACGGCCGCGGATCGCTCGCGGGCACCGCCAGCAGGAACAGATCGTCGAACAGCATCATGGTGTCGATGTCGGGCTCGCCGAGCGGCAGCGCCAGCATCGCGGCATCGAGCGCGCCGCCCTTGATCTCCTCGACCAGCAGCCGGGTCTGCGTCTCGCGCAGTTCCAGTTGCAAGTCCGGAAACTGCGATTGCAGCGCCGGCAGCATGCGCGGCAGCAGGTACGGCGCGAGCGAAGGGATGATGCCGAGGGTCAGGCGTCCCGTCAGCGGTCTGGACCGATGGCGGGCGAAATCGGCGAGATCGCGCACTGAGGCCAGCACATCCTCGGCGCGGCGGGAAATCTCCCGGCCGATTTCGGTTAGCATCACCTCGCCCGGCCGCCGCTCCACCAGAGTGACGCCGAGAAATTGTTCCAGCTCCCGGATCTGCATCGACAGCGCTGGCTGGGTGATGGCGCAGGCTTCCGCGGCGCGTCCGAAATGGCTGTGGCGCGCGAGCGCGACGAGGTAGCGGAGCTGTTTGAGCGTGACCATTACCGATCATATAAACTTATCATGATGCGAAGACAATACGACTGGACCTTATCGTTGATATCTCCCAAACTCGGCTCATCACTCTCGCGTTGCCGAAAGGACTGCGGCCTTGGCTGACCAAACCCTATCGCGCACCGGCGCCGTGCCCGGACAGGCAGACGCAGCCTTGCGCTGACGTCTCCATCGCGGGCGGCGGCAGTTTCGGTGTCGCCACGGCGGCCATTCGGCAACGTGACAGCACAGCATCGGAGACAATCATGGACGCAAAAACGGACGACAAGGGCGCGGGCAAATGCCCGTTCACGGGCAGCAGCGGCCACCGAAACCGCGACTGGTGGCCGGGCCAACTGGACGTTCAGGTCCTCCATCGCAACTCGAAACTGTCCGACCCGATGGACAAGGACTTCGACTATGCCAGGGAGTTCAAGAGCCTCGATCTGAACGCCGTCATCAAGGACCTGACAGCGCTGATGACGGACTCGCAGGAGTGGTGGCCGGCCGATTTCGGTCACTACGGTGGACTGATGGTCCGCCTGGCGTGGCACAGCGCCGGGACCTACCGCATCACCGACGGCCGCGGCGGCGCCGGTGCCGGTCAGCAGCGCTTCGCACCACTGAACTCATGGCCGGACAACGTACTCCTCGATAGAGGACGCCGCCTGTTGTGGCCGATCAAGCAGAAATACGGCCGCAAGATTTCCTGGGCCGACCTGCTGGTGCTCAGTGGCAACGTCGCGCTGGAATCGATGGGCTTCAAGACCTTCGGCTTCGCCGGCGGCCGCACTGATGTGTGGGAGCCGGAAGAACTCTATTGGGGTCCGGAAGGAACGTGGCTGGGCGACGAGCGCTATAGCGGCGAACGTCAGTTGGCCGAACCGCTCGCCGCCGTGCAGATGGGCCTGATCTACGTCAATCCAGAAGGACCGAACGGCAAGCCGGATCCGCTCGCGGCGGCCACGGACATCCGCGAAACGTTCTTCCGCATGGCGATGAACGATGAGGAGACCGTCGCACTGATCGCCGGCGGCCACACCTTCGGCAAGACCCACGGCGCCGGCGATGCATCGCTGGTCGGACCGGCGCCGGAATCCGCTCCCCTTGAGGATCAGGGTCTCGGCTGGAACAGCAAGTTCGGCACAGGCAAAGGAGGCGATTCGATCGGCAGCGGCTTAGAGGTCACCTGGACGCAGACGCCGACGACGTGGGACAACAACTTCTTCGATACGCTGTTCAAGTACGAATGGGAGCTGACCAAGAGCCCGGCCGGCGCCTATCAGTGGCAGGCGAAAGACGCCCCCGCCATCACTCCGGATGCCCACGACAAGTCGAAGATGCACGTGCCGACCATGCTGACGACGGACCTGTCGCTGCGCTTCGATCCGGCCTACGGCAAGGTCTCGAAGCACTTCCACGAGAATCCGGACAAGTTCGCGGACGCTTTCGCCCGCGCCTGGTTCAAGCTTACGCATCGCGACATGGGACCGCGCGAGCGTTATCTCGGCCCGCTGGTGCCGAAAGAAACGCTGATCTGGCAGGACCCGATCCCGGCCGTAGACCATGCGCTGGTCAACGACAACGACATCGCCGAGCTGAAGGTGAAAATTCTCGCCTCCGGCCTCACGGTGCCGCAACTGGTCTCGACCGCCTGGGCCTCGGCCTCGACGTTCCGCAACTCGGACAAGCGCGGCGGCGCCAACGGCGCGCGCATCCGGCTTGCTCCCCAGAAGGACTGGGAGGTCAACCAACCGCCCCAACTGAAAACGGTGCTGGCGAAGCTCGAAGCGATCCAGAGCGAATTCAACGGTGCACAGACCGGCGGCAAGAAAATCTCGCTCGCCGACCTGATCGTGCTCGCCGGCTGCTTCGCGGTCGAGAAGGCCGCCAGGGCCGCCGGCATCGACGTCAAGGTGCCGTTCACGCCGGGCCGGATGGACGCGTCGCAGGACCAGACCGACGTCGCGTCTTTCGCGCCGCTGGAGCCGCGCGCCGACGGCTTCCGCAACTACGTCGGTAGCCGGCACCAGTTCATGGCCCCCGAGGAGGCGCTGGTGGATCGCGCGCAATTGCTGAAACTGACCGGACCGGAAATGACGGTTCTCGTCGGCGGCCTGCGCGTGCTCGGCGCCAACGCCGGAGACTCCAGGCACGGCGTCTTCACCAAGCAGGTCGGCACGCTGACCAACGACTTCTTCGTCAATCTGCTCACCATGGATACGGTGTGGCAGCCGGCCGGCGACGGGGTCTATGAGGGCCGCGATCGCAAGACCAATGCGTCGCAGTGGACCGGCACCCGCGTCGACCTCATCTTCGGCTCGCACTCCCAACTCCGCGCGTTTGCGGAAGTCTATGCATGCACTGATGCCAAGGAAAAGTTCGCGAAGGACTTCGTCGCCGCATGGGCCAAAGTGATGAATGCCGACCGCTTCGATCTCGTCGCACAGGGCAAGAAAGCGGCATAAGCGGACTTGCAACACAAATGAAACGGCCGGGACATTGCCCCGGCCGTTTTTGTTTGTCTGGTTTCTCTCATGGTGAGGAGCCGGCTCCTTCAGCGCACTACTTCGCGGCGTCGTTCGGCGTGCCGTTGCCCATGCCATCGCTGCGCAACGCGTCCGGCTGCGGCATCGCGATGATGTTGTAGCCGGAATCGACGAAATGAATCTCGCCGGTGACGCCGCCGGACAGATCCGACAACAAATAAAGCCCGGCGCCGCCGAGCTCGTCGAGACTGACGCCGCGCCGCCGCGGCGAATGCTTCTGCTGGAACGCGAACATGAAGCGCGCATCGCCGATGCCGGCGCCGGCCAGCGTGCGGATCGGCCCGGCCGAAATGGCATTGACGCGAATGTTCTGCCCGCCGAAATCGACCGCCAGGTAGCGCACCGACGACTCGAGCGCCGCCTTGGCTACACCCATGACGTTGTAGTTCGGCATCGCACGGTCGCCGCCATTGTAGGTCAGCGTGATCATGCTGCCGCCATCCGGCATCAGCGCGGCGGCGCGTTTCGCGGATTCGGTGAAAGCGAAGCAGGAGATCAGCATGGTGCGCACGAAATTCTCGCGCGTCGTGTCGGCGTAGCGGCCGATCAACTGGCTCTTGTCGGAGAATGCGATGGCGTGGACCAGGAAATCCATCTTGCCCCAGGCGTTGCCGATATCGGCGAACACCTTGTCCACCGAGGCGATGTCCTCGACATCGCAAGGCAGCACCAACCCGGTGCCAACCGATTCGGCGAGCGGCCTGACCCGCTTGGCCAGCGCCTCGCCCTGGTAGGTGAAGGCCAGTTCCGCGCCATGCGCAGCCAGTGTCTTGGCGATGCCCCAGGCGATCGAATGGTCGTTGGCGACCCCCATGATCAGGCCGCGCTTACCTTGCATCAGTTGCTGCATCGTGACTCTCTGCGTTTTGGTTTCCTCCCCCCTTGCGGGGGAGGGTTAGGGAGGGGGGTTCGCTGCAGCGAGAAGGGCGATTGCGAAACAGGGGGTTCACCCCCCTCCCGATGCTTCGCATCGACCTCCCCCACAAGGAGGAGGCAAAAAACAAAAACAACACACGCTTCGCGCTACTCTCTAAACACTGGAAACCTCACGCATCCAATCGCTTGAACACCAGCGTGGCATTGGTCCCGCCGAAACCGAACGAATTCGACATCACCGTGCCGATCCTGGCGTTGTCGATACGCTTACGCACGATCGGCATGTCCGCGAACGCCGGATCGAGTTCGGTGATGTTGGCGCTTTCGCAGATGAAGCCGTTGTTCATCATCAGCAGCGAATAGATCGCCTCCTGCACGCCGGTCGCGCCGAGCGAGTGCCCCGTCAGCGACTTGGTGGCGGAAATCGGCGGACACTTCTCGCCGGTGCCGAACACCTTGCGGATCGCCTCGATTTCCGGCGGGTCGCCGGCCGGCGTCGAGGTCGCGTGCGGGTTGATGTAGTCGACCTTCGTTTTCACCGTCGACATCGCCATCCTCATGCAGCGCTCGGCGCCTTCGCCCGACGGCGCGACCATGTCGTAGCCGTCCGAGGTCGCGCCATAGCCGACGACTTCGCCGTAGATGCGCGCGCCGCGGGCCTTGGCGTGTTCGAGTTCCTCCAGAACCACCACGCCGGCGCCGCCGGCGATCACGAAGCCGTCGCGACTGACGTCATAGGCCCGCGAGGCCGTCGCCGGGGTGTCGTTGTATTTCGAGGACATCGCACCCATGGCGTCGAACAGCACCGACAGCGACCAGTCGAGTTCCTCGCAGCCGCCGGCGAAAACGATGTCCTGCTTGCCGATCTGAATGGTCTCAAAGGCATTGCCGATGCAATGATTGGAGGTCGCGCAGGCCGACGAGATCGAGTAGTTGACGCCCTTGATCTTGAACCAGGTGGCGAGCGTCGCCGACGCGGTGGACGACATCGCCTTCGGCACCGCGAACGGACCGACGCGCTTGGGTCCCTTGCTGCGGGTGATGTCAGCCGCTTCCACGATCGTGCGCGCGGACGGGCCGCCGGAGCCCATGATGATTCCGGTGCGCTCGTTGGAGATGTCGGTGGGCTCCAGACCGGAGTCGCGGATTGCCTGCTCCATCGCGACGTGATTCCACGCCGCGCCCTCCGCCAGGAAGCGCATCGCGCGGCGATCGACCACATCGGCCGGATTGAGCGTCGGCGCACCCTGCACCTGGGAGCGAAAGCCGAGTTCCGCATACTTGTCCGCGCGCGTGATGCCGGACTTCGCCTCAAAGAGACTGGATAGCACTTCCTGAGTGTTGTTTCCGATGGACGAGACAATGCCCATCCCCGTGACGACAACCCGCCTCATGATCTCCTCGCACGATCGTTACGCTGTCCCATGAAGGCACCCTCGTCAAAAATCCGAAACCTGCATCGACCCGGCCGAAGCCATTGGGCTCTCATGCCCCAGGCGCAGCATCCTGCTTGAACAGACCGACCTTCAGGTCTTTCGCGCGATAGATAATGTCGCCGTCGGCGGAAAGCCACCCGTCCGCGATCCCGAGCACCAGCTTCGAGCGCATCACGCGCTTGATATCGATGTTGTACACGACCTTGCGGACGTGCGGCAGCACCTGACCGGAAAACTTCAGGTCGCCGAGGCCGAGTGCGCGGCCACGGCCTTCGCCGCCGGTCCAGCCGAGATAAAATCCGACCATCTGCCACAGCGCGTCGAGGCCAAGGCAGCCGGGCATCACCGGATCGCCCTTGAAGTGACAGCCGAAAAACCAGAGGTCGGATTTCACGTCGAGTTCGGCGCGGATCAATCCCTTGCCGAACTCCCCGCCATCTTCGGTGATTTCGGTGATACGGTCGAACATCAGCATCGGCGGCAACGGCAACTGGGCGTTTCCGGGTCCAAACAGTTCGCCCCGGCCGCAAGCCAGCAAACCCTCATAATCATAGCTGCTGCGCCGGTCCTGCATACTGCGTGGCCTTTCTCTCTTCGAGCAATGACGGTTCGAAAGGCGCGCGAAACACGGGCCTTCGCCTGCACGGGCGTCGGTCATGGGGGTCGGCGCCGCGGAGGCTCTCTAACACAGGGTCTGGAAGGGGCAAAGCGAGGCCAGCGGTCCGATTCCAACATTTGCATCCTGTTGCGGCAGGAGTTGTTGCAAATGGTTAGAATCAAAGGACCACTCGTGTCCCGAATCCGAAGTTCGCATGTGGCGGCGGCAACCTTTGTGATGCAAGGCTTCGAATCAGGGAGACGCCGGCCGGTTTCGTTTCGCGTGCGGCCGGGTCTGGCATCCGCAGAGAGAATCCCGCGAACGTCGGAGCCGCCCCCCGCCCGCAGCCCAGGCTCATGAAAATACGGAAACGATTGATTTATATCGCCAATTTCATCATCACGCTGCCCGGCATCCGGCGAAACCCCTTGCTGCGGCATCAGTTTGGAGCCGTTCTAGTTGCGAAAAACTTGCATCTAAACGCCTTTTTTCCTATAGTCCGGGGCGAAAAACCTATACGCGGTAATGAGCTTTCAGGTGCATGGCGTGAGTATGAACGAGAACATCGTGATTGTAGCCGAGGAAGACGTTGACGTTGCGGCGATCCGTCACGGACGGCAGCCGACGCTGACGGGTTGCCCGTGGCACGACGTCAATGAAATGCTGCAATCGGTTGGCCTACGGCCGACCCGGCAACGCATGGCGTTGGGCTGGCTGCTGTTCGGCAAGGGCGCGCGGCATCTCACTGCGGAAATGCTCTACGAAGAAGCGACCATCGCGAAGGTTCCGGTTTCGCTCGCCACGGTCTACAACACGCTCAACCAGTTGACCGACGCCGGATTGCTGCGGCAGGTCAGCGTCGACGGCACCAAGACCTATTTCGATACCAACGTCACCGCGCACCACCATTTTTATCTCGAGAACAATCACGAGTTGGTCGACATCCCGGACCCGCATCTGGTGTTGCAGACGATGCCGAACGTGCCGGAGGGTTACGAGATCAGCCGCATCGACATGGTGGTGCGGCTGCGCAAGAAGCGCTGACCGGTTCGACTTGATCGATGTTCATTATGCCCGGCCACGCGCCGGGCATCTGTTTTATGACAGGCTGTTTTATGACAGGCGGCCTGACCAAACGATCCCGGCAATCACGACCGGACTGCCTTCAATTGATTTTTTCGTCGGCGTAGACGCCCCAGAGCCGCTGCTGCTGGATCCAGCCGTCAAAGCCGTCGCCCGCAACATGGCACCATCCCGCGGCGCAATGCTTGACCTGCGTCACCACGCCGGCCTGCAAGCGGGCCGCCACCGCGCTCGCGGTGTCGGCGCTGGAATACAACTGCGCCAAGTCGTCCTTGTGCTTCATCGTGACAACCGCGGTGCGGCGGCCTGACAGCAGCGAGTGATAGACCCAGCCCTCGGCTCCTTCGGAATCGCGGATGCGGCGCCAGTTCTCGAATTCCGCAGTGATTTCGACGGGGAGTCCGGCCTTGGTATAGACCCAGGAGACGTCGTTGTCCTTGGTCGGACCGACGCGGACGTTCACATGGTCGGACTTCAGGCTCACATAACGCGGAATCGGGAGCCCGCTCGTGGACAGCGCGGATTCCTTGGCATTGGCGACCGCTTCGATCCCGATCGCATTCAGCATCGCAGCCGCGAACACCATGGAAGCGAAAAGCCGTTTCACCATCATCACTCGTCCCCTGCGGAAGCCCACCATGCCGCCCGATCCCGGCCGGCCCATGTTCCGGGCCGGGGTTCTTGTCTTGGCCCGGCCTTCTGCTAGAGAGGACCAAACACCGGGCGACCGGGGAAACCCGGGAAACTGCACGGAAGATGCGAGGGACCCGGGAAACCAAGGAGACAGACGCTGAGATCAGCAGGCGGCTTGCAGTTTCGAGCACGCGGGTTAACGACAACTGAACGGTCCGTCGGCCGAAGCTGAATTCGCCGGATTGCGCGGCTATCCCGGAGCCGGTTGGGAGTGTAGCGGTTCGACGTTCGCTTCATGTCTGTGCAAGCTCCTCGGGGGAACGTCTGCATCCAAACCCAGTTGCTGCAAGGACGTGCGAACTTCGAAAATCGGAAATCGGAACGCTAGAGCGGGATGAGGAAAAGTGTGCAGCGGTTTTCCGCCCGCATCCCACTCAAAAATATAGGAATCGATCACGATGATTTTGGATCGATTCGATCCAAAATCATCGTGATCGAGAGAGCAAAAGATGTCGGTGAAGAAGAAGCCTCTGGTTGTCGTCACGCGCAAGTTGCCGGACTCGATCGAGACCCGCATGCGCGAACTGTTCGACGCGCGGCTCAATCTCGACGACAAGCCGCTGACGCCCGAACAGCTCACGGACGCCGTCCGTACCGCGGATATCCTCGTTTCAACGGTGACCGATGAGATCCCCGGGACCATCCTGAAACAGCCGGACTGCAAGCTGAGGCTGATCGCGCAGTTCGGTAATGGCGTCGACAATATCGATGTCGTCGCCGCGCACGAGCGCGGCATCACCGTCACCAACACGCCGAACGTTCTCACCGAAGACACCGCCGACATGACCATGGCACTGATTCTCGCGGTGCCGCGCCGCTTCATCGAGGGCGCCGCCATGCTGACCGCCGGCGGCGACTGGCCGGGCTGGTCCCCGACCTGGATGCTCGGCCGGCGGCTCGGCGGCAAGCGGCTCGGCATCATCGGCATGGGCCGTATCGGCCAGGCGGTGGCGCGCCGCGCCCGCGCCTTCGGCCTGCAGATTCACTACCACAACCGCAAGCCGGTGGCGCCGAAGATCGCCGACGCGCTCGGCGCGACCTATTGGGATTCGCTCGATCAGATGCTGGCGCGGATGGACATCATCTCGGTGAACTGTCCGCATACCCCGGCCACCTTCCATCTGCTGTCGGCGCGCCGCCTCAAGCTGATCCGCAAGGACGCCTATGTCGTCAACACCGCGCGCGGCACGGTGATCGACGAGGACACGCTGACCAGGCTGATCGAGGCCGGCGAGATCGCCGGCGCTGCCCTCGACGTGTTCGAGCACGAACCCGCGGTCAACCCGAGGCTGGTCCGCCTCGCCAAGGCCGGCAAGGTGGTGCTGCTGCCGCACATGGGCTCCGCCACCATCGAGGGTCGGGTCGAGATGGGCGAGAAGGTCATTATCAACATCCGCACCTTCCTCGACGCCCACAAGCCGCCGGACCGCGTGCTGCCGAGCATGTTGTAAGAAGCGCTTCCGCAAAACCCGTCATTGCTAGCAACACAAGACCGGCGGCGCCCGGTTTACGTCAGCGAAGCAATCCAGCACACAAAGAACCGGATTGCTTCGTCGGCTTCGCCTCCTCGCAATGACGGCAAGCGACCCGCACCATCATCCGTCAGCGATATCCGCTCAAATCCCTGATCGTCGGGTGATCGCCGTTGAGCGGATTTGCCGGATCGCGCCTGTAATTCAGCGTCTCGAACCGCATCGCGCGCGCGTCCACCATCAGCAGGCGTCCGACCAACCCCTCGCCGAATCCGACGATCTCGCGAATGACCTCCAGCGCCGTCATCGAGCCGAGCACGCCGGCCAGCGCGCCGAGAATGCCTGCTTGCTGGCAGCTCGGCACCGTGCCCTCCGGCGGCGGTTCGGGAAACAGGCAACGGTAGGTCGGGTTGAACTCGCCATCGGCGTTTTTTTCGTGGGCGCGGATCGTCGTCAGCGACCCGTCGAACACGCCTAACGCGGCGGTCACCAGCGTCTTCTTTGCGAGAAAGCACGCATCCGCCACCAGATAGCGCGTGGTAAAATTATCCGAGCCGTCGGCGACGATGTCGTAGTCAGCAAAAAGCTCCACCGCGTTCGACGCATCCAGCCGCATATTGTGCGCGCGGAATGCGACGTGCGGGTTGAGCGCGCGGATTTTGTCCGCGGCGCTCTCGACCTTGGGACTGCCGATATCAGGCGTCGCATGAATGATCTGGCGCTGCAAATTCGACAGCGAGACCGTGTCGTCGTCGATCACGCCGAGCGTGCCGACGCCGGCGGCGGCCAGATACATCAGCGCCGGCGCGCCGAGACCCCCGGCTCCGATCATCAGCACGCGTGCGTTGCGCAGCGCGTTCTGGCCGGGGCCGCCGACCTCGCGCATCACGATGTGGCGGGCATAGCGTTCAAGTTCGTCGGCGCTCAGCATCGTCCTGTCGTTCTCGTGTCTCGATCCAGCGCCGCAACATGGCCTGAACCCGATAGCCGCTGTTACCGACCCAGCAGATGTGTTTCAATAGCGCCGTTTCAACGGAGACGAAAGCTGTCATGCGAGCGACGGTCGCCGCGGCATTGATAATCGTGACCACCGCGATTTACGCCCACGCGCAGCCGGCCGGCACCAACGGGCGCGCTGGGACGAAGCCGGCGGCCGCCCACCCCGCGGCGCAAACTCCGGCCGATACCGCCAAGGCGATGACGCAGGCGGAGTTGCAGGCGCTTCAGTCCGACCTGGCGTGGACCGGTCACTATAACGGCATCATCAACGGCGAGGTCAGCGACCGGCTGATCGCTGCAATCAAGGCGTTCCAGAAGGATCGTGGCGGCAAGCAGACCGGCGTGCTCAACCCGCAGGAACGCGGTGTGCTGGCCGCGACCGCGCGGAAATCGCGGGGCAATGCCGGATGGAAGATCGTTGCCGATACCGCAACCGGCGCCCGGCTCGGCCTGCCGGCGAGGCTGGTGCCGCAGCGCTCAAGCGAGGGCGACGGCACGACATGGCGTTCGTCCACCGGCACCATCCAGATCCTGGTGACGCGCCGCAAGGACGCCGACCTCACGACCGCCAGGCTCGCCGATCACGAACGCAAGCAGCCCGCCGGCCGCAGGATCGACTACAGCGCGGTCAAGCCTGATGTCTTCGTGCTTTCGGGCATGCAGGGCCTGAAGAAATTCTACGTGCGCGGCCAACTCCGCGGCAACGAGGCGCGCATCCTGACCGTCCTCTACGATCAGGCCACCGAAGGCACCATGGCGCCCGTGGTGATCGCGATGTCGAGCGCGTTCGACCCGTTTCCCGCGGACGGCCCGCCGCCGCGCAAGATCGTGGAGTACGCAACGGGCGTGAGCGTCAGCCGCGACGGCGCGATCGTCACCGGTGGCGACGTCACCAATGGATGCAAATCGATTGTCGTCGCGGGCCATGGCAACGCCGACAGGATCGCCGACGACAAGGATCACGGCCTCGCACTGCTGCGCATCTACGGCGCGCGCGGATTGCAGCCGATCGCGCTCGATGGCGGCGCGGCCAAAGGCGGCCTCACACTCGTCGGCATCACTGATCCGCAAAACCAGGGCGGCGGCTCCGCCGTGAGCCGGGTCAAGGCATCGGTTACGCAAGGAGCTGGCGGTGGCGAACTGGCGCTGTCTCCGGCGCCCGCATTGGGTTTTTCCGGCGCGGCAGCGCTCGATGCCAACGGAAAGTTCGCAGGCCTTGCGCTGCTGAAACCGGCTGATGTCGCCGGCCTTTCGGGTTCAGCGCCCGCCGCACAGGCCGTGCTCGCACCAGTCGAGGTCGTGCAGGCTTTTCTGAAGGCGAACAAGGTGACGCCCGCGAGCGGATCGTTCGACGCGAAAGTCGCGGTGGTCCGCGTCATCTGCGTGCGGAAGTAGGCGACTGAAAATTAAGAGCGTCACGGTCATTGCGAGGAGCGTAGCGACGAAGCAATCCAGACCTCCTGTTGCCTCTGGATTGCTTCGCTACGCTCGCAATGACACGTTGAAGCTCTTCAACCGTAACTCATCTCGATTTGCTGCTACTTCTGACAAACCGGGCACCAGAACGTCGAGCGTCCGTTCTGGGTGAAGCGCTTCACCGTGCCCCTGCACGTCGGCGTCCGGCATTTTTCGCCCTCGCGGTCGTAGACCCGAAACGAATGCTGGAAGTAACCCAGTTCGCCCGTGGTCTGGCGATGATCGCGAAGCGACGAGCCGCCGGCCTTGATCGCCTGATTGAGCACGTCGTGAATGGCCTCGACCAACCGTTCGGCGCGATCGGCCGGCCCGCCCGTTCTCGAAGCCAGCGTCGCCGCGAGACGGCGCGGCGACAGGTGTGCGCGAAACAGCGCCTCGCACACATAGATGTTGCCCAGCCCCGCGACCACGCGCTGATCCAGCAGCGCGGCTTTCAGGCTGGTCTTCTTGTCGCGGCAGGCGCGCGCCAGCATTGCCGCGTCGAATTCGTTGCCGAGCGGCTCCGGGCCGAGTCCTTTCAGCAGCGGTTCGTCGTCGAGCACCTCGCGGGCGATGACCTTCATGCAGCCGAAGCGGCGCGGATCGTTGAAGATCACGCTGGCGCCCGACGACATCGTAAAACTCACGTGGTCGTGGGCGCGGTCCTCGTTGCGCGGATGGTGACAATCGCCCGGAGCCGTGGCGCCGGCCGCCTCTACCACGCGGAACGATCCGGACATGCCGAGATGCATCAGGAGCACGTCGCCGGATGCGAGGTCCGCCAGCAGGTATTTGGCCCGCCGCCCGAGCCCGGTCACGGTCTGGCCCTCCAGGCGGGCGACAAAATCCTTCTGGAACGGAAACCGCAGGTCCTTGCGACGGGTCTCGGCGCGAACGATGGTGGCGCCCTCCATGGCAGGCTGCAAGCCGCGACGAACGGTTTCGACTTCGGGGAGCTCGGGCATCGTCGGCGTTCACCTTGGGGAATGGACGTGATAGCGCCATTGCGGCAGGCGCGCTATGGTCCGCCCAGTCAGAGCAACGGGATTGATGAGTATGGATCAGCCGGGCGACACCACGCATTTCGGCTTCAGGGACGTCCCCTTGGGGGACAAGCAGACGCTGGTGAACGGCGTGTTCCACAACGTGGCGCAGCGCTACGACCTGATGAACGATCTGATGTCCGCAGGGCTGCATCGGGTCTGGAAAGACGCGACCATCACGGCCCTCAACCCGCCGCGCAACGATGCGCCGTTCGCGCTGCTCGACGTCGCCGGCGGCACCGGGGACATCGCCTTCCGCGCGGCAAAAGCCGCAGGGCTCGGATTTCGGGCCACCGTCTGCGACATCAATCCGGACATGCTCGCGGTCGGCCACGAGCGCGCGGTCAAGCAGCATCTCGATCATCAGGTATCGTTCGTCGAAGGCAACGCCGAGACGCTGGCGTTCGCGGATCGCGGTTTTGACGCCTACACCATCGCGTTCGGCATCCGAAATGTGCCGCGGATCGACAGCGCGTTGCGCGAGGCGTTTCGTGTGCTGAAACCGGGCGGCCGGTTTCTCTGCCTCGAATTCTCGACGGTCGATGTGCCCGGGCTAGACACAATCTACGACCTGTTTTCCTTCAAGGTGATTCCGCCGCTCGGCCGCGCCGTCACCGGCGATGCCGACTCCTATCAGTATCTGGTCGAATCGATCCGCAGGTTTCCGAAGCCGAACGCCTTCGCCGACATGATCCGTGACGCCGGCTTCGCCCGCGTTAGCTGGCAAGCCCTCTCCGGCGGCATCGTCGCACTGCACTCGGGCTGGCGTTTGTGATCTCCGCACTGACCCATGCCGCGCGGCTGGCCCGCGCCGCGTTCGTTTTTGCGCGCGAGGGCGTGTTCGGCGTCGTCGATCCGTCGCTGGTGCCGCCGCCGGGGCAACTCGCGTTGCGCATGGCCCGGCTGATCGAGCGCCGCGGCGCGAAATCCGGACCGCGGCTGACGCGCGCGCTGACGCGGCTCGGGCCGGCCTATCTCAAGCTCGGGCAGTTCCTGGCCACGCGTCCCGATGTCATCGGCGTCGCCATGGCCCGCGATCTAGAAAGCCTGCAGGACCGGCTGCCGCCGTTTTCGCAAGGCGAGGCCGAAGCGGTGGTCGCGGCCGCGCTGGAACGGCCGGTGGCACAGGCCTTCGCAAGTTTCGGACCCGCGGTGGCGGCGGCTTCGATCGCACAGGTCCATCGTGGCGAGGTCGAGAAGGACGGCGTCCGCAAACAGGTTGCGGTCAAGGTGCTGCGGCCCAACGTCGCCTCTCGCTTCCGACGCGACCTCTCCGATTTCTTTTTCGTCGCCAACAAGGCGGAAGCGCATTCGGCCGAAGCGCGGCGGCTGCGCCTTGTCGAAGTCATCAACACCATGTCGCGATCGGTGGCGATGGAAATGGACTTGCGGCTGGAGGCGGCCGCGCTGTCGGAGATGGCGGAGAACACCCGCGACGATCCCGACTTCCGCGTCCCCACGGTGGACTGGGACCGCACCACCCACAACGTGCTGACGATGGAGTGGATCGACGGCATCGCGCTGAACGATCATGCGCGCCTTGCGGAATCGCAGATCGACCTGCCCGAGCTAGGCCGTAACGTGATCCAGAGCTTTCTGCGTCATGCGCTGCGCGACGGCTTCTTTCACGCCGACATGCATCCTGGCAACCTGTTCGTCGACGATTCGGGCCGTCTGGTCGCCGTCGACTTCGGCATCATGGGGCGGCTTGGGTTGAAGGAACGGCGTTTCCTCGCGGAGATCTTGCTCGGCTTCATCACCCGCGACTATCGGCGTGTCGCCGAAGTGCACTTCGAGGCCGGCTACGTGCCGGGACATCACTCGGTGGAGAATTTCGCGCAAGCCATCCGCGCCATCGGCGAGCCGATTCACAGCCGCACCGCCGAGGAAATCTCGATGGCCAAGCTGCTGACGCTGCTGCTCGAGGTCACCGGCCTGTTCGACATGCAGACGCGCCCCGAACTGATCCTGCTGCAAAAGACCATGGTGGTGGTGGAAGGCGTGGCGCGCAGCTTCGATCCCAAACTCGACATCTGGACGGTGGCCGATCCCGTGGTCCGCGAATGGATCACGCAAAACCTCGGACCGCTCGGACGGGTGCAGGGCGCGCTGGCCGGCGCCGGCGAGCTTGGCCGCGTGCTCAGCGGGCTACCCGCGATCGCCGCGCGCACGGTCTCTCTCATCGAGCAGTTCGAAACGATGGCGCGCGAAGGGCTGACATTGGGACCCGACACCATCGCGGAGATCAAGCGGGCCGAAGCGCGCAGCCAGCGCTGGAGCATTCTGGCGCTGTGGGTCATCGCGGCGGCGCTGGTGGGACTTCTTTTGAAAACCCATTGATTTGATTGCAATGCAATCATTGTGATGACATCAATGCTATCTATACGATAGCGTAAGCATCATGGCCAGCCTGACCATCCGCAAACTCGACGAAGCCATCAAGGCGGAGTTGCGGCTGCGCGCCGCACGCAACGGCCGTTCGGTCGAGGATGAGGTCCGCGTTATTCTGAGGGAGGCGGCAACCGCAACGCCCCCGACCGCTGCCACAGGCAATCGGGCATCCCGCAACGCAGCAATTTCAAGCGATCTGAATTCATTACGTAAATCCAGTGGTTTGCGGAACGTGACGCTGATTATCGGCGGCGGCATTGCCGCCTACAAGGCACTCGATCTGATCCGGCGACTGAAGGAGCGCGGGTTTATTGTGCGATGCGTCATGACGAATGCTGCGCAGCAATTCGTCACGCCGCTGAGCGCCGGCGCCCTGTCCAGTAGTCGCGCCTACACCGACCTGTTCGATCCCGGCAGCGAATTCGATGCGGGCCATATCCGGCTCGCGCGCGACTGCGACCTGATCGTGGTGGCGCCCGCCACCGCCGACCTGATGGCCAAGATGGCGCATGGCGTGGCCTCCGATCTCGCCAGCGCGATCCTGCTCGCCGCCGACAAGCCGATCCTGCTGGCGCCGGCGATGAACCCGCTGATGTGGAACAACCCGGCGACGCGCCGCAACGTGGCGCAGCTCGCGCGCGACGGCGTCGCGATGATCGGTCCCAATGCGGGCGAGATGGCTGAAGCCGGCGAGGCCGGCGTCGGCCGCATGGCCGAGCCGACGGAGATCGCGACCACCGCTGAACGGATGCTCGGGCCCACGCGACCGCAACCGCTCAAAGGCCGCCGCGTGCTGGTCACGGCGGGGCCGACGCGTGAGCCGATCGATCCGGTGCGCTATATCGCCAACCGCTCCTCGGGCAAACAGGGGTTTGCCATTGCTGCGGCGGCGCGGGCGGCGGGGGCGGAGGTCACGCTGATTTCAGGCCCGGTCGATCTCGACGATCCCGCAGGCGTCACGGTGGAGCACGTCGAATCCGCGCGCGCGATGCTGGCGGCGGTCGAGGCGGCGCTGCCCGCCAATATCGCGATTTTCACCGCCGCGGTCGCCGACTGGCGGGTCGCCCGCGAAGGCGCGCAGAAACTGAAGAAGACCGCGGCCGGGATGCCGCCGCTGCAACTGGTCGAGAACCCGGACATTCTGGCAACGATCTCGAAGCTACGCGACAAGCGCCCGCCCCTCGTTATCGGTTTCGCCGCCGAAACCGAGCATCTCATCGACAACGCCAAGGCGAAGTTCGCGCGCAAGGGCTGCGACTGGATGGTCGCCAATGACGTGTCGCCCGAGACCGGCGTGATGGGCGGCGACCGCAACACGGTGCATTTGCTGACGCGTGACGGCGGCGGCGAGATCAAGGCCGAGTCCTTTCCCGTCATGACCAAGGAAGAGGTTGCCGCAATGCTGATCGAACGCATCGTCTCTACCGTGACGGATTCGCCGGCATGAGCGGCCCGGTCAAGGTTGAGGTCCAGCAATTGCCTCACGCCGAGGGTCTTCCGCTGCCGGCCTACCACAGCAGCCAGGCCGCCGGTCTCGACCTCGTGGCCGCGGTTCCCGAACAGACGCCGCTGGTTCTCGCAGCCGGACAGCACACGATGGTCCCGACCGGGCTCGTCATCGCATTGCCCGACGGGTTCGAGGCGCAGGTGCGGCCGCGCTCCGGCCTCGCCGCCCGGCACGGCGTCACCGTGCTGAATTCGCCGGGCACCGTGGACGCCGACTATCGGGGCGAGATCAACGTGCTCCTCGTCAACCTTGGGGATGCGCCGTTCACGATCCGGCGCGGCGAGCGCATCGCGCAGATGATCGTGGCGCCGGTGACGCGCGTGGAACTCGCGCGCGCGGAATCGCTGTCGGCTACGACGCGCGGCAGCGGAGGATTCGGTTCGACCGGGCGCTAGTGATTCTCGAAAGACACGCCCCATTCGCTCGCGAAAACCGATTCAATTTTACAACAATCGTCTCGGAAATGTCGCGACCGCGCATTTTTCCATCGCCGGACTCCCGTTCACGGTCTGGACTCTTACCCCCCGAGTCCGCTTAAGCATAATGTTGGTCGATTCGCGAACGGCGAGCGTTTTACCGGTCGTATATCGTCGTGCGGTTTTGGGGCAAACATGTCGGACGTAGTCGCGGTGATGCGTCGGACCTTGCTGTCATGCACCTCGCTGGTGCCGGGCGGCATCGCCGGCGCTGGCGCGGCATGTCTCGTCGACATATCGCCCGCGTGGGCCGCGGAGCCGGGCTTGTCCGAGCGGCTGATCCAGACCTTCATGGATCTCAGCCGGCAGGATCTGACTGCGCTGGCGATGGCGCTGGGCGTGCTCGGCTTCTCGGTGGTCGCCGCTATCCTGCTGATGCGCACGCGCATCCGCGCCGCCGCGAACGAGCAGCGGCTGCGCACCGAACTCCGCGAACTTCAATCGGAAGCCGACCGCTTTCGTGCGCTGCTGTTCGCAGAGCCGCAGATTTTGATTTCCTGGGGCGCGGGCGAGGATCGTCCCCAAGTCAGCGGCGACACAGCGCTGCTGTTGCCGCAGGATGCAAAACAGCCTTTGCGGGTTCTGGCGTTCGGAACCTGGCTGCCGCCGGAACCGGCGTTGCAGATGGATCATGCGGTCGATGCGCTGCGCAACGCCGGGGAAGGTTTTCTGCTCAATCTGGTCACGTCGGCCGGGCGGACCGTGGAAGCCATGGGCCGCGCCATCGGCGGCCAGGCCATCGTGCGTATCCGCGACCTCGGCGGATTGCGGCGCGACCTCGCCGAGACGACGCTGCGCCACAACAGCCTGCTGGAAGAAACCGGGATGCTGCGGGCCTTCGCAGCCGCGGCGCCATGGCCGCTCTGGGCTCGCGGCGAAGACGGCAACCTCAATTTCGCCAACGCCGCCTATGCCCGCGCCACCGAAGCCGCTGGTGCAGCCGACGCAATCCAGCGCAATCTCGAACTGCTCGACAGCGACGACCGCATCGCGATGGCGCGGGCGCTGAACGACCATGCCGCCTTTGCCGCGCGACTGCCGATCGTGATCGGCGGCGAGCGGCGCATGTATGACGTTCATGCGCTCCGGGCCGCCGGCGGAAGCGCCGGCATCGCGCTCGACGCCAGCGAAGCCACCGCGCTGAGCCAGGCACTGGAGCGGATGGCGGAGGCGCATCGCCGGACCCTCGACCAGTTGTCATCCGGTGTCGCCGTGTTCGACGGCCAGCGGCGGCTTGCGTTCTACAACGATTCCTACCGCCGGCTGTGGGATCTCGACCGCACCTTTCTCGACGCCAATCCCAACGATTCCAGCGTGCTCGACCGCCTGCGTGCGGCGCGCAAATTACCGGAGCAGCCAGACTTCCGCGCCTGGAAGGCCCGCCTGCACGAAGCCTATCGCGCCAATGAAGCCGCCAAGGACGTCTGGTATCTGCCGGACGGACGCGCGCTCAGCATCGTCACCACGCCGAACCCCGAAGGCGGCGTCACCTATCTGTTCGACGATGTCACGGAAAGTCTCGAGCTTGCGCGGCGTTACGACCGGCTCATCACCGTGCAGCGCGAGACCCTGGACAGCCTGACCGAAGCAGTCGCGGTATTCGGCAGCAACGGCCGCGCGCAGCTTTTCAACCCGGCCTTCGCCCGGATGTGGAAGCTTTCGTCCGAGGCGCTCTTGCAGCAGCCACATATCGATACCGTCGAGGCCTGGTGCAAGCCGCTGTTCGACGACGCCGCCGCATGGCAGACCATCCGCAACGCCGTCACCGGCATCGACAATCGCAGTGCAGTACGGCTCAAGCTCGAGCGCAAGGACGGCAGCGTGCTGGACTGCATGACCATGCCGCTACCCGACGGCGCCACCATGCTGACGTTCCACGACATCACCGACAGCGAGAACGTGGAACGCGCGCTGCGCGAGCGCAACGACGCGCTCGAGACCGCCGACCAGATGAAGGTCGATTTCGTCCATCACGTCTCCTACGAGCTGCGTTCGCCGCTGACCACCATCATCGGCTTCGCGCACCTCATGAACGATCCCGGCACCGGGCCGCTCACCGAAAAGCAGACCCAGTATATCGACTACATCACCTCGTCGACCGACGCGCTGCTCGCGCTGACCAACAACATTCTCGACCTCGCCACCATCGACGCCGGCGCCATGACGCTCGAGCTCGGGCCGGTCGATGTCCGCAAGACCATCGCGGCGGCGGCGGAAGGCATTCAGGACCGCCTGACCCGCGAGCGAATCGTCTTGATGGTCGACGTCGATCCGGCCATCGGCAACTTCATCGGCGACGAGCGCCGCATCGTTCAGGTCCTCTATAACCTGCTTGCCAACGCTGCCGGCTTCTCGCCGCCGGACGCCGTGATCGCGGTGAGCGCCCGGCGTACCGAGCACAATGTCAGCTTTGCCGTCACGGACGAAGGCCCCGGCATTCCGCCTGAGGTCAAGGACAAGGTGTTCGACTGGTTCGAGAGCCGCGCCAACGGCTCGCGCCATCGCGGCGCGGGCCTCGGCCTGTCGCTGGTGCGCTCCTTTGTGGAGCTCCATGGCGGGCGGGTGCATTTCGATCCGACCGTCAGACGCGGCACCAGGGTCGTTTGCGATTTTCCGCTCGACCAGACCGCGCATCGCAACGCCGCGGAATGACGGAGCCGTCGACATTTGCAACCGCGCTCGCCAACGAGACCGCGACCACGCATCTCATGGCCGACCTCGCGCTGCTGATCGGCCCCGGCGATGTCATTACGCTGTCGGGCGATCTCGGCGCGGGCAAGACCGCCGCCGCCCGCGCCATGATCCGCTACCTGGCGGGCGACGACACGGTCGAGGTGCCGAGCCCGACGTTCACGCTGACGCAGCATTACGATCTGCCGTGCTATCCGCTGCTCCATGCCGACCTCTATCGCATCAATGGCCCCGGCGAACTCGAGGAGATCGGCCTTGCGCCGCTGCCCGACGCCACGGTGGTCTTGATCGAATGGCCGGAGCGCGCAGCCGGCACCTTGCCCGCCGATCGGATCGACATCGCCATCAGCCACCGCCCGGCGCTCGGATCGGCGGCGCGCGCGGCCGAAATCACAGGTTATGGCAACGCCGCGGCGCAGGTTGCACGGCTGGCAGCGCTGCGGCAGTTTCTCGACGACGCCGGATATCTCGACGCCACACGGCAGCACATGGCG
This sequence comes from Nitrobacter sp. NHB1, assembly GCF_036964665.1. Taxonomy (NCBI): domain Bacteria; kingdom Pseudomonadati; phylum Pseudomonadota; class Alphaproteobacteria; order Hyphomicrobiales; family Nitrobacteraceae; genus Nitrobacter; species Candidatus Nitrobacter laanbroekii. The sequence continues at coordinate 2,518,632 of NZ_JBAMDA010000001.1, read as the reverse complement.
GGCGATGCCTCGACACGGTCCTATGCCCGTCTGATCCGCAGCGACGGCAGCGTCATCCTGATGAACGCGCCGCGGCGGCCCGACGGACCTGCAATCTATAACGGCAAGTCCTACAGCGCCGCGGTCCACCTCGCCGAAGACGTCAAACCCTTCGTCGCCATCGCGCGCGGCTTGCGTGATCACGGCTTTTCCGCGCCGGCGATCCATCATGCCGATCTGGAGTCGGGATTCCTCGTCACCGAGGATTTCGGCAGCGCGGGCTTCGTCGAAGGCACGCCGCCGGCGCCGAGCGCCGAGCGCTATCAGGCCGCCACCGACATGCTGGCCGCGCTGCATTGCTGGACGCTGCCCGACACCCTTCCCGTCGCGCCGCATGTGACCTACGCCATCCCGGTGTTCGATACCGAAGCGATGCTGGTTGAGGTCGGCCTGATGCTGGACTGGTATCTGACCGACCGTGGCCTTGAGCCGGACGGCGATCTGCGCGCGGAATTCACGGCGATGTGGCGCGCGTTGCTGGCGAAGCCGATGGCTGCGCCCAGAACCTGGGTGTTGCGCGATTTCCATTCGCCCAACCTGATCTGGCTGGAGCAGCGGCGCGACACCGGAAAGGTCGGCGTCATCGACTTTCAGGATACCGTGCTTGGTCCCGCCGCCTACGATCTGGTCTCGCTTTTGCAGGATGCGCGGGTGGACGTGCCGGAATCGCTCGAACTCGCTTTGCTGGCCCGCTACATGAAGGCGCGGCTGGGATCGGGTCAGGCGTTCGATCCCGCCGGCTTCGCCGAACTTTACGCCATCATGTCGGCGCAGCGCAACACGCGGCTGCTGGGCACGTTCGCGCGGCTCAACCGGCGCGACGGCAAACCGCACTATCTACGCCATCAGCCCCGGATCTGGACCTACCTCACTCGCTCTCTGGCCCACCCCGCATTGTCGGCTGCCCAAGCCTGGTATCTAGCTCACGTTCCGCCTCCGGCGGCTTGAACTCATTTGCTTTACGGCTTGTTAGCGGTCGTGTCCTAACCTCCGCGACTCTAAGCCGCACCGCGGTGCGGTTCCTCGACGACGGGAGCGAGCCATGGGTGCGGAACGGCGCAAGGGCGAACGCGTCACCTTCGAACGCGGATACAGCGCGCATATGATGGGCATCGACGGCACTTGGCGCCGCGACTGCACCATGGAGGATGTGTCGGAACATGGCGCCAAGCTGACCGTCGAAGGTTCCATCGAAGGCCTGCATCTGAAGGAATTCTTCCTGCTGCTGTCATCGACCGGTCTCGCCTATCGCCGCTGCGAGCTGGCCTGGGTCAATGGCGACCAGATCGGTGTCAATTTTCTGAACCTGAACGACAAAAAGAAAAAGGCCGCCCGGCGCAACGGCGTTACCGCGGACGCCTGATCCGCGCAGTGGAGATTCGCGCCGCATCTCCGTGTCACGCCCGCGTCGCGAAGGCGTCATGCTTGGTGGCTATCGCCTGATCAATGCGATTCGCGAATCGCCGTGATATGATCTCTTGAATCGACCAGCGAGCGCCGGAGACCTTGCCCAGGATGCCCGTCACCCCGACCACAGCCATGGTGCTCGCCGCGGGCCTCGGCCTGCGGATGCGGCCGCTGACGGAGCGGATGCCGAAGCCCATGGTGCCCGTGGCCGGCAAGCCGCTGCTCGATCACGTACTCGACAAGCTGGCGGATGCGGGCATCGGTGAAGCGGTCGTCAACGTGCGCTATCTGCCGGATCAGATCATCGATCACGTGGCGCACCGCAGCCGTCCGCGGATCGTCATTTCCGACGAGCGCGACGAGGTGCTTGGCACCGGCGGCGCCGTGGTGAAGGCGCTGCCGCTGCTCGGCGCGGCGCCGTTCTTCCATCTCAATGCCGACACGATGTGGATCGACGGCGCGCGTCCCAATCTGACGCGGATGGCTGAAGCGTTCGATCCCGCGCGCATGGACATCCTGCTGCTGATGGCGCCGACGGCGAGCAGCATCGGCTATGGCGGCAGCGGCGACTACGCGATGCTCCCCGACGGCGCGCTGCGCAAGCGGAAAGAGAATCAGGTCGTTCCGTTCGTCTATGCCGGCGCCGCCGTCATGTCACCCGCGCTGTTCGCCGGCGCACCCAGCGGCGAGTTTTCGCTGACGACAATGTTCGATCGCGCCAACGAGCAGGAGCGCCTGTTCGGGCTGCGACTCGACGGCGTCTGGATGCATGTCGGAACGCCGGATGCCGTCCAGGCCGCCGAGAATGCGGTCCTCGCCAGCGTCGCCTGATATCCGCCTTGCAGCCGAACTTGCAGCCGGTCGTTGTCCATCCCTTCCCGTGTCATGATATGCCTGATCCCGAATCAGGGTCTTTCATGCACGTCCGCAACGTCCCCGCGTCAGTGCCGTTTCTGCGCACCGTCATCACCGCGCTGGTCGACGGCGTGCTGATCGAGGGGTTTCGTCCGCGCGCGCAGCCCGAACGGCTCGCAGAGGTCACGCTCTATCTGCCGACCCGTCGCGCCGACCGCATGGCGCGCGACATTTTCCTCGATGTGCTGGATGTCGATGCCGTGATCCTGCCGCGCATCGTCGCGCTCGGCGACATCGACGAGGATGAACTGGCCTTTTCGCAAGCCACCTCCCCTTCGGTAGAAGCGCTGCAACTGCCTCCGGCGCTCGACGGGCTCTCCCGCCGCCTGGCGCTTGCGCAACTCATCGAAACATGGGCGAAGCAACTGAAGCCCAGCGATCCGGCGCAGGTCCCACTGGTTCTCGGCGGCCCGGCCTCGACGCTGGCGCTTGCCGACGACCTCGCGCGACTGATGGACGACATGGCGACGCGCGGTGTGGACTGGCGCGCGCTCGACGGGCTGGTGCCTGACGCGCTCGACAAATACTGGCAGCTCACGCTCGGTTTCCTGAAAATCGCGCGGGACCATTGGCCGGCTCATCTTGAGGAAAACGGCCGGATCGAACCGGCCGTACGGCGCAACCGCCTGATCGAGGCCGAAGCCGCGCGTCTCGCCGCGCAGGGTGCGGGGCCGGTGATCGCGGCCGGCTCCACCGGTTCGATGCCGTCGACCGCAAAACTGCTGCATGTCATCGCTAACCTGCCGCAAGGCGCGGTCGTGCTGCCGGGGCTCGACACCGACCTCGACGAAGATGCGTGGCAACTGATCGGAGGCGTCAAGGACCGCAGCGGCGCATTCACCGCGCCGCCCGCCGCCGGCCATCCGCAGTTCGCGCTGCATGGACTGCTCAAACGCCTCAGAATCGCGCGCCGCGACGTGGAGACGCTCGGCACGCCTGCGCCATACGGGCGTGAGATGCTGGCGTCCGAGGCGATGCGGCCCTCGGACGCGACGGCGCAGTGGCATACGCGGCTTGCCGAACCCGAGGTCGCGGAGAAAATCGCAACCGGTATGCAGAACCTCGCGGTGATCGCCGCCGCCAATCCGGAAGTCGAAGCGCTCGCGATTGCCGCCGCCATGCGCGAGGCGCGCGAACTGAACAAGACAGCGGCGCTGGTGACGCCCGACCGCGCGCTGGCACGGCGGGTGATGGCCGCGCTCGGCCGCTGGAATCTCGCGTTCGACGATTCCGGCGGCGACGCGCTGATGGATACGCCAGCCGGAATTTTTGCGCGGCTGGTCGCGGGTGCGGCCTGCAACGGTCTGGAGCCGCCGACCCTGCTGGCGCTGCTCAAGCATCCGCTGTGCCGGCTCGGTCGGGTGGCCGGCGGATGGTCGCGCGCGGTCGCGACGCTGGAGCTTGCGATCCTGCGCGGCACCCGGCCGCCGCCGGGCAGCAGGGGATTGGCGGACGAGTTCGCACGGTTTTGCGGCGAACTCGACAAGCTCAATCATAAGGACAATTCGTCGCTGCATCGCTCCGAGCCTCGCGCCGCGCTGAAATCATATCACCTCGATGATATCAGCGAGTTGATCGCGGCCTTGCAGGCGGCGCTCGCGCCGCTCGAAGGTGACGGCGCATCTGTTTCGGCGGACTTTAACGCTTTCGCCACGCAGCATCGCGACGCGATCGAGGCGCTGTCGCACGACGATCAAGGTGTCGCCGCGGCCTTCGACGGCCAGCACGGCCTTGCGCTCGCCGCAGCGTTCGACGACCTCAGCAAGACCGGTGCGCGCAGCGGCCTGACGGTCAAGATCGCCGATTATCCCGAGGTGTTCGAAACCGCGTTCGGAGACTGCATCGTGCGCCGGCCGCAAGCCGCGGCGGCAAGCTTGCGGATCTACGGTCCGCTCGAGGCGCGCCTCACCCAAAGCGACCGCGTCATTCTCGGCGGGCTCATCGAGGGCGTCTGGCCGCCCGCGCCGCCCAGCGATCCCTGGCTCAGCCGTCCGATGCGGCACGAACTCGGGCTCGATCTTCCCGAGCGGCGCATCGGACTTTCCGCGCACGACTTCGCGCAAATGCTCGGCGCCGAGGATGTCATCCTCAGTCATGCCGCCAAGTCAGGCGGCGCGCCGGCGGTGGCCTCGCGCTTCCTGCACCGGCTCGAAGCGGTCGCAGGCAGCGAGCGCTGGGCAGCCGCGCAGCAAGCCGGCACGCGATACGTTCAATACGCCGAGGCGCTCGACCGGCCGGACGAGGTCACCCCCGTCGCCCAGCCCGCGCCAAAGCCGCCGCGCGCCGCGCGGCCGACGCGCTTGTCGGTGACCGCGATCGAGGACTGGCTGCGCGATCCCTATAGCATCTATGCCAAACACATTTTGAAGCTCTTGCCGTTAGAGGCCGTCGATATGCCGCTGTCGGCGGCCGATCGCGGTTCTGCGATCCACAATTCGCTCGGCGATTTCACAAAACTCTATCCGGCGAAATTGCCGGACGATCCGGCGAACGTGCTGCACGCCATCGGCGAGAGCCGTTTCGCGCCGCTGATGCAGCGTCCCGAAGCGCGGGCGCTGTGGTGGCCGCGCTTCCAGCGCATCGCGGCGTGGTTCGCGGAATGGGAGCAGTCGCGCCGGGCGCAACTCGTGAGAATCGACGCCGAGATCCGCGGCGAGATTTCGATTCCGATCGACGGCGAGCGCAGTTTCATCCTGTCGGCGCGCGCCGACCGCATCGAGCATCTCGGCGACGGCCGCTTCGCCATCCTCGACTACAAGACCGGCAGCCCGCCGAGCAGCAAGCAGGTGCGGCTCGGCCTGTCGCCGCAGCTCACGCTGGAATCCGCGATCCTGCGCGAAGGCGGCTTCGAGGGCATCCCGGCCGGCACGTCGGTGAGCGAACTGGTGTATGTCCGGCTCAGCGGCAACAGCCCAGCCGGCGAACCGAAGCCGGTCGATCTCGACAACAGCAAGACCGACATGCAATCGCCGGATCAAGCCGCCGATCGCGCCCTTGAAGAACTCAACGCCCTGATCCGCGCTTTCGACAATGAGGCGCAGGGCTATCCGTCGCTGGACCTGCCGATGTGGAAAACGCGCTACGGCACATATGACGATCTCGCGCGGATCAAGGAATGGTCGGCTGCGGGCGGGCTGGGGTTAGAGGAATGGTGAAGGCGCCCCGCCCCGTTCATCCCGACGCCAGCGCGCGCCAGCAGCGAGCGTCCGATCCGGCGACGTCGGTGTTCGTCTCCGCCAACGCCGGATCGGGCAAGACCCATGTGCTGGTGCAGCGCGTGATCCGCCTTTTGCTTAATGACGTTGATCCGGCGCGCATCCTCTGCATCACCTTCACCAAGGCGGCCGCCGCCAACATGTCGGAGCGGGTGTTCTCCACGCTCGGGCACTGGGTCACGCTCGACGACGACGCTCTGAATGCGGCGCTGCGCGACACCGGCATCGCGCAGCCCGATGCCGGGTCGCGGCAGCAGGCGCGAAAACTATTCGCGGCGGCGCTGGAAACGCCGGGCGGCCTCAAGGTGCAGACCATCCACGCGCTCTGCACGCGGCTATTGCAGCAGTTTCCGTTCGAGGCGCGGGTGCCGGCGCGTTTCACCGTGCTCGACGAGCGCGACCAGACCGAGATGATGGAACGCGCGAGCCTCGGTGTCATGCTTCAGGCCTCGCAAAATCCGGACAGCCCCGCCGGCCGCGCGCTGCAATACGCCATGGGTGCGGCGGCCGACATGACGCTGCGCGACGTGGTCAACCAGGCCTGCCTCAGTCGCGATCACTTCATGGCCTGGACCGAGGGTCGCAGCATCGAGCAGGCGATCAGGGATGTGGCGGATGCGGTCGGCGTCGATCCTGCCGAGCGCATCGAGGATGTCGAGCGCGAGATCGTCGACGGACCGCATTTGCCGCGATCTGAATGGAATGCACTCGCCGCGATTCTGGAAACAGGCAACAAATCCGATATCGAGCAGGCCAGACGCTTGCGCGAGGCGCATGCCATGATCGGCGAGGCGGCGCAAGCCGATCGCTATCTCGACGTCTTCCTGACCGGCGATCGCAGCCCACGCAAATCCTTCGTTACAAAGAAGATCGGCGATGTCAGGCCCGCCATCGCCGCGATGCTCGACCGGGAAAGCCAGCGTGTGATCGCGCTGCTCGAACGCCGCCGCGCGCTCGCCATCCGCGACCGCACGCAATCCCTGCTGGTCATCGCGACCGCGGTCGCCGCCAACTATCGGCGCGAGAAGCGGGAGCGCGGCCTTCTTGATTATGACGATCTGATCGACAAGGCGCTGGAGATGCTGGACCAGACCTCGCCCGGCTGGGTGCACTACAAGCTCGACCGCGGCGTCGATCACGTGCTGATCGACGAGGCGCAGGACACCAGCCCCAAGCAATGGGACATCGTCGAGCGCATCATCGCGGATTTCACCACCGGGGAAGGGGCGCGCGAGGGTGTCAGGCGGACGGTGTTCGCGGTCGGTGACGAGAAGCAGTCGATCTTCTCGTTCCAGGGCGCGGCCCCGCGCGAATTCGACGAGCGGCGGAGCAAGCTGGAGAGGAAATTCAGGGACGCCAAACTTCCGTTTCGCAAGGAGGATTTCATCTACTCGTTCCGCTCCGGGAAGACGATCCTGGAGTCCGTCGACTACGTATTCCGCGATGCCGCGATCTATACGAGCATTCATGCGGTCGGCGCTCATCCGGTGCATGAATCGCTGGCGGACGCAGCGCCGGGCATCGTCGATCTCTGGAGTCTGGAGGAGCGCGATGCGCGGCAGGAGATCGAGGGCTGGCGCGCGCCGTTCGATGCGGTGTCCGCAACCAGCCCCGAGGTCAAGCTAGCCCGGCGCATCCAAAGCGAGATCAAGGCGCTGATCGCGCAGGGCACCATGACGGGGCATCTGGGCGACCGCCGCCCGCTCCGCCATGGCGACATTCTGGTGCTGGTGCGGCGGCGCGGCAACGCCTTCGACGCCATCATCCAAGCGCTGAAGCAATCCGGCATTCCGGTCGCCGGCGCCGACCGCCTCAAGCTGACCGAGCACATCGCGATCATCGATCTGATGAACCTTGCGGATGTGTTGCTGCTGCCGCGGGACGATCTTGCGCTGGCGGTGGCGCTGAAGAGTCCGCTGTTCGGCCTTGACGACGACGACCTGTTTGCCATTGCGCACAATCGCAAGGGCTCGCTGCGCGATGCGCTCGCCGGCCACGCCGCGGCCGACGACAAATTCCGCGACGCGCTGGAGCGCCTGATGGCCTGCGAACGCCGCGCCACGCACGAATCGCCGTTCGCGTTCTTTGCATGGCTCCTGGGTGGAGATGGCGGGCGGCTGCGAATCCTGCGCCGGCTTGGCCATGAAGCAAACGACGCGCTCGACGAATTCCTCGAACTGGCGCTGACCTATGAGCGCAAGGCGCCGGCGGCGCTGCAGGGGTTCATGGCGTGGCTGCGCGCGGCCGACACCGACGTGAAGCGCGACATGGAGATTTCGCGCGACGAGGTGCGCGTGATGACCGTGCACGGCGCCAAGGGACTCGAGGCCTCCGTGGTGTTTCTCGCCGATACCGTGACGTCGCCGGCCGATACCGAGCGCCTCAGCCTGATCCGTATGGCGCGCGGCAACGCGCCCGCTCATGCGGCAGGCGTCACGGTCTGGGCCGGCAGGAAGGCCGAGGATCCGCCTGACGTGGTGAATGCCCGCGCGGCCATGATCGCGGAAACCGAACACGAATATCGCCGCCTGCTTTACGTGGCGATGACGCGGGCGGCGGACCGCCTGATCGTCGGCGGCTGCAAACCCGGCAACCGCAAGGACGTGCGCAAGCACGCATGGTACGACCTGATCGCCAAAGGTCTCGGCAACTCCGGCCTCGCGATGCAAGAGATCGAGACCGCCGCCGGTACGGTCAAACGTTTCACGCGGCCAGGGGAAATCGAACCACTCGCCGCCGGCTCCGCAACGCAGGCCGCCGCCGCACCAATCACGTTGCCGCCATGGCTGCGCACCATGGCCGCGCCGGTAGCGCCCGCCAGACAATCGCTGCGGCCGTCGGATGCGGACGATAACGCGCATCATCGTATCCGCCCCGGCGAACCCCCGGACCAGCGCAACCGCGCGCTGTTGCGCGGCAAGCTGGTGCACCGCCTGCTGCAATCCCTGCCTGATGTGCCGGTCGATCGCCGCCGCGACACCGCGCTGGCCTATCTCGGGCGCAATGCGAGCGACTGGAGCGAGGTCGAGCGCGAGGCCTTGGCGGCGCAGGTGCTGGCGCTGACCGACGATGCCCGATTCGCACAAGTGTTCGCGAGCGGCAGCCGGGCCGAGGTGGCGATTGCCGGACGGCTGACGACGCGGCGGGGGCATCCCGTGCTGGTGTCCGGCCAGATCGACCGGCTCGTGGTAACGCCGGAAGCGGTTCTGATCGTCGACTACAAGACCAACCATGCCCCGCCCCGAAACCCCGCCGATGCACCATCGGCCTATGTCCGCCAGCTCGCGCTCTATCGCGCGGTGCTGGCCAGGCTGTACCCGGACTTGCCGGTCAAGGCGGCGCTGCTCTGGACCGAGACGCCTGAAATGATGGAGATTTCGTCCCCGGTGCTCGATGCCGGGCTGGAAGCGATCATCTCGGTGTGAGAAACCTTGACCCGGCAAGGTCGCCTTCTTAACTTGGCACATAGTTTCAGGCGCATTCTTTTGCAGTGCGCGATCTCATCGAGGCAACGAGGTATTCCATGGCTGTTGGCAAGGTTTCGGACGCCAATTTCGAAGCGGAAGTGCTCAAGGCGACTGGCCCGGTCGTGGTCGATTTCTGGGCCGAGTGGTGCGGCCCCTGCCGCATGATCGGTCCGGTGCTGGACGAGATTTCCGGCGCGATGGGCGACAAGGTCAAGATCGTGAAGCTGAACGTCGACGAGAGCCCGCGGACGGCCTCGAAATACGGCGTGATGTCGATTCCCACCCTGATGATCTTCAAGGGCGGCGAGCTGGCCTCGCGTCAGGTCGGCGCCGCGCCGAAGCAGAAACTGGAGCAGTGGATCACCGCCACGGTCTGATTTTTACACGTTGGAATTTGCTGCAAACGGCCGGCTCATCGCCGGCCGTTTTTGTTCGCGCCTGCTTTCTTTCTCCCTTGTGGGAGAGGGTGTTTTATCGGCGTCATTGCGAGGAGCGCAAGCGACGAAGCAATCCAGCTATTACTGTTGTCCTGGATTGCTTCGCTTCGCTCGCAATGACGGTGGGTTCGATCCAACCTGAATTCAACAAACGTCAGATCGGCGGCGTGCCGTTCTCCGCCAGCACGCGCCCGGCGAGATACAGCGATCCCGCGATCAGGATGCGCGGCGGGATTTCATAGGCGAGCCGTGCCAGCGATTGCAGGGCGGCCTTGACGTCTGCCGCGGTGTCGGCGCGCATGTCGAGCGCGCGCACCGCATCCGCCAGCACGTCCGGCGGCATCGCGTTCTCCATATCCGGAATCGGCACCGCGATGACGTGGCGCGTCAACCCGGCGAAGTTGGCAAGAAAGCCCTTCGCGTCCTTGTTGCCCATCATGCCTGCGATCACCACCAGCGGCCGCGATACCCGCTCCTCGAGATCGCCGAGCGCCGCTGCCGCCACGCGGCCGCCATCGACATTGTGCCCGCCGTCGAGCCAAAGCTCGGCGTCGCGTGGCGCCTGATCCACCAGACTGCCGGATGTCAGCCGCTGCATCCGCGCCGGCCATTCGGCGCCGGTGACCCCGCGCTCGAACGCTGCGGTATCGATGCTGAAACGGTCCTGCGCCCGCAGCGTCGCAATCGCGAGACCGGCGTTGTCGAACTGATGCCGGCCGAACAGCCGCGGCGCGGCGAGATCGAGCAGCCCGCGCTCATCCTGATAGACCAGCCGCCCGTGCTCCACACTGACGTGCCAGTCCTGGCCGGCCGCGTGCAGAGGGCTGCGCATCTGCTTCGCCCGCTGCTCGATCACGGCTTGCGCCTCCGGCATTTGCTCCGCGCAGATCACGGGCACGCCGCGCTTGATGATGCCGGCTTTCTCGCCGGCAATCTGCACCAGCGTATCGCCGAGAAATTCGGTGTGGTCGATGCCGACCGGCGTGATGACGCTCGCCAGCGGCGTCCCGACCACATTGGTGCTGTCGAGCCGACCGCCGAGGCCGACCTCCAGCAGCAGCGCATCGGCGGGAATTTTCGCGAACAGCAGAAAGGCCGCAGCGGTCTTGATCTCGAACTGGGTGAGGGGCTCGCCGCCGTTGGCGCGCTCGCATTCAAGCAGCGCGTCGCGCAAGTCGTCGTCGCCGACCAGCGTTCCGGCCAGCCGCACGCATTCGTTGAGCCGCACCAGATAGGGCGAGGTAAAGACGTGTACGCGCAAGCCGGCGGCCTCAAGGATCGCGCGCAGGTAGGCGACCGTCGAACCCTTGCCGTTGGTGCCGGCGACATGAATGACCGGCGGCAGCCTGCGTTCGGGATGATCGAGCCGTTCGAGGATGCGCCACATCCGATCGAGCGTGAGATCGATCTTTTTCGGATGCAGCTTCGAGATCCGCGCGACGACCTCGCCAAGCGGCGTTTGTTGGGGCGGAGCAGCGCTCACGCGGGAGGCGCAGATGGCGCAGCCGCTTCCGGGGCGGGCATCGGCTCAGCCGGCTCCTCCGCGGCGGGCGACGGTTCCGGCACCGCATCGATCTTCGGCGCCTTGGTCAAGAGCCGGCACAGCCGCGCCAGCGTCGGCCGCAAATCGTGACGATGCACCACCATGTCGACCATGCCATGGTCCTTAAGATATTCGGCGCGCTGAAAACCGTCCGGCAGTTTTTCGCGGATGGTCTGCTCGATGACGCGCGCTCCGGCGAAGCCGATCAGCGCGCCGGGTTCAGCGATCTGGACGTCGCCGAGCATCGCATAGGATGCCGTGACGCCGCCGGTGGTCGGATTGGTCAGCACCACGATGTAGGGCTGGCTGGCCTCGCGCAGCATCTGCACCGCGACCGTGGTGCGCGGCAGTTGCATAAGCGACAGAACGCCTTCCTGCATCCGCGCACCGCCGGACGCCGCGAACACGATGAACGGGCATTGCTTCTCGACCGCGAGTTCGAGCCCGCGCACGATGGCCTCGCCAGCCGCCATGCCGAGCGAGCCGCCCATGAAATCGAAATCCTGCACCGCGACCACGACGCCAGCGCCTTCCAGCTTGCCAAAACCGACCTTCACGGAATCATTGAGCCCGGTCTTGGTGCGCGCATCCTTGATGCGGTCGACATACTTGCGCTCGTCGCGGAATTTCAGCGGATCGGCGGTCACCTCGGGCAACGCGACGTCGTACCAGGTCTCGTTATCGAAGATCGACCGCAGCCGCGCGTCCGCGCTCATGCGCATGTGGTAGTTCGAGCCGGGGATGACGAACTGGTTGCTCTCGACGTCCTTGTAGAACACAAGCTGTCCGGTATCCGGACACTTGATCCAGAGATTCTCCGGCGTCTCCCGCTTGAGGATGTTGCGGATTTTGGGTCGGACGACGTTGGTCAACCAGTTCATGCTTTGCTCCGTAACGTCGCACCATCGAGCGACGGTCCGAACCGGGTGAAAGGTTTCTATCGCGATTATGGCGAGGAGGCGACCCCTTACAGAATCAGCCTCAACCCCGGGGCGAACTTCGAATTCGGGATGCTGCATAGATGCGGTTCGGGCCCCTCTCCCGCAAGGGGCGGAGGATCAAACCGGCTATTCCGCGGCCTGCCTGGCGGACCGTACGCCCGCGGCCAGCGCCGCCGCGAGATCGGCGACCGCGTTAACCGTTTTGGCCGTTGCCTTGCCCTCGGCGTCGAGGCTGCCGCTGAGCGCATCGACCAGCGCCGAGCCGACCACCGCGCCGTCGGAGCGCTCGGCGATGCCGCGCGCGGCATCCGGGGTGCGGATGCCGAAGCCGACGCAAACCGGCAAAGTGGTATGACGCTTGATGCGCGCGACGGCCGCGCCGACGGCTGTCGAATCCGCCGCCGCGCTGCCGGTGATTCCGGTGATGGAAACGTAGTAAACGAAGCCGGACGTATTCGCGAGCACCGCCGGCAGCCGCTTGTCGTCGGTGGTGGGTGTCGCCAGCCGAATGAAGTTCAGCCCGGCCTTCATCGCCGGGATGCACAGCTCCGAATCTTCCTCCGGTGGCAGATCGACGACGATGAGGCCATCGACGCCGGCGGCCTTCGCATCGGTGAGAAATTTCTCGACGCCATAGATGTAGATCGGGTTGTAGTAGCCCATCAGCACGACCGGCGTCGAACCCTCGCCTTTGCGGAAGTCGTGGATCATCTGCAGCGTCCCGGTCACGGTCATGCCCGCATTGAGCGCGCGCCGGCCGGCGGCCTGGACCGCCGGACCGTCCGCCATCGGATCGGTGAACGGCATTCCGATTTCAATGATGTCGGCGCCGGCCTTCGGCAGCGCCTTGATGATGGCGAGCGAGGTTGCAGGGTCCGGGTCGCCGGCCATCAGAAAGGTGACGAAGGCCGAGCGGCCCTGTTTCCGCAACTCAGCGAAGCGTGTGTCGATACGGGTGGTCACTTTTTCCTGCCCTTCAGGATGTCGCCGACCTGCGGCACGTCCTTGTCGCCGCGGCCCGAGAGATTGACCACCATCAGGTGATCCTGCGGCCGCTCGGGTGCGAGTTCGACGACGCGCGCAATCGCATGCGCGGATTCCAGCGCCGGGATGATGCCCTCCAGCCGCGACAGCAACTGAAATGCGCTCAGCGCTTCCTCGTCGGTCGCGGAAAGATAGGTCACGCGGCCGGTCTCGTGAAGCCATGAGTGCTCCGGCCCGATGCCGGGATAATCCAATCCTGCGGAAATCGAATGCGCGTCCTGGATCTGGCCGTCGTCATTCATCAAAAGATAGGTCCGGTTGCCGTGCAGCACGCCGGGCCGTCCGCCGGTGAGCGAGGCCGCGTGCAGCTTGTCGAGGCCGTGGCCCGCCGCCTCGACGCCGAAAATCTCCACCGAGGAATCGTCGAGGAAAGGATGAAACAGTCCCATCGCGTTGGAGCCGCCGCCGATGCAGGCGACCAGCGAATCCGGCAGGCGCCCTTCCGCCTCCTGCATCTGCGCGCGGGTCTCGTCGCCGATGATCGACTGGAAGTCGCGCACCATCATCGGATAGGGATGCGGCCCCGCCACCGTGCCGATGCAATAGAAGGTGTTGTGCACGTTGGTGACCCAGTCGCGCAGCGCCTCGTTCATCGCGTCCTTCAGCGTGCGGGTGCCGGACTGCACCGGCACCACCCTGGCGCCGAGCATTTCCATGCGGATGACGTTCGGCTCCTGCCGCGCCACGTCCACCGCACCCATGTAGACCACGCATTCGAGGCCGAAGCGTGCGCATAGCGTTGCGGTCGCCACGCCATGCTGGCCGGCGCCGGTCTCGGCGATGATGCGCTTCTTGCCCATGCGCCGCGCCACCAGAATCTGGCCGAGGACATTGTTGACCTTGTGCGAGCCGGTGTGATTGAGCTCCTCGCGCTTGAGGTAGATCTTCGCGCCGCCGGCGCGGCCCGAGACCGCGGCGATGTCCCGAAGATGCCCGGTCAGACGCTCGGCGAAATACAGCGGCGACGGACGACCGATGTAGTCCTTGCGATAGCCGGCCATCTCGCGCTGGAACGCGGCGTCGGCCCTGGCCTCAGTATAGGCCTTCTCCAGATCGAGGATCAGCGGCATCAGCGTTTCCGCCACGAAGCGGCCGCCGAATATGCCGAAGTGCCCGCGCGCGTCGGGACCGGAGCGGAAGGAATTGGGGAGAGAATTCATTGTCACCCTTCGTCGTGGCCGGATTTGTTCCGGCCATCCACGTCTTGCTTGCTGTGAATCACGACAGACGATGCCAGGCACACCGACAAGCTTGCGCAGCCTGCGACTGCTATGGCCGGGCATGACGGCTGCTGTCGTTCTACGAGACTACCCCACATGCGAGGTCGCTTCGCGCAGGTTGATTTCCGCCGCTCGTGCCGCCTGAATGAAATCCCGGATCATTCCGGCGTCCTTGACTCCCGGTGCGCTTTCTACGCCCGAGGAGACATCGACGCCGCCGGCGCGCGTGATCTGCACCGCTTCCTGAATATTACCTGCGGTGAGGCCGCCCGACAGCACGAACGGAATTCCGGGAGCCAGGTTTTCCAGAAGGCGCCAGTCGAAGGGCACGCCGAGTCCGCCGGGCCGCGTGGCGTCCTTCGGCGGACGCGCATCGAACAGCAGGCGGTCGGCTGCGGCGGCATAGCCGGGCAGCGCCGCAAGGTCGGCGGCGACCTCAACACCGATCGCCTTCATGACGGGGAGCCCGAACGTCCGCTTGATCTCGCGGATGCGGGCCACGGTTTCCTTGCCGTGCAATTGCAGCAGGTCCGGCCGCAAGGCCTCGACGATGCCGCGCAGCGTCGCGTCGTCGGCATCGACGGTCAGCGCGACCTTGCCCGCACGGCCTCGCACCTGCGCGCCGAGATGTCGCGCGCGCGAAAGATCGAGATGCCGCGGCGACGGCGGAAAGAATACGAAGCCCACCATATCGGCACCGGCCTGCAGCGCCACGTCGAGCGTCGCAGGGGTGGACAGGCCGCATATCTTGACGATCAGGGACATGATCTCGCAGGAACAAGGTCTCGAACGATCCGGCGCAAAGCCGGACAAACCGGCGGAAACCGGCCGGTCCGGGCATCAGGCGCGATGGGCGGGTTCTACAACGTCGCGCGCGGGTTGTCTCGCCTGCGCGTGGGGCCGTTCGGACGTTCTCTTCCCGTTGCGGCTGGATACTCGATCACGATGATTTTGGATCGAATCGATCCAAAATCATGAACGTGATCGGTTCCAGTATTTTGAGAAGCGGGATGCGGGCGGAAAACCGCTGCACGCTTTTTTTCTCGTCCCGCTCCAGGATCGCTATCCGGCCCGGCGCGTCAGGTCCGACAGCGGCAGCCGCGGCGTATCGCGCGACTCCCAACGGGCTCGCAAATCGGCGAGTTCCACACGCGCCTCCCGCGCATCGGCCTCGTACTGGTGCGCGACTTGACGCCAGCGGCGCTGCCGGAACCAGGTCGCGACGCTCCCCGCCACCACGCCGACAATCGCAACCGCAATGATGAGGATGAACAGCGGCAGTGTGACGCCGGCCAGTGAATCGCTCGCATCGAAGGGATCGAACGTCACCGTCACCAGATGACGGTTTGCGAACGCAAACACGATGAAAAGGACACCAAGCGGAATCAGGATCAGGCCGGTCAGGAATTTACGCATGATCTCTCTCGCGACGGCAGCGGCAAGCAGCGCTCATGCTGGCAGGTTCGCTTGCCAATTCATGGGCCACTCCCGTGAATATTCCTATGCGCTCGCTTCGCTCGTCGCGTTCTCGCGATTGAGCCGCTCGCGCATTTCCTTGCCGGTCTTGAAAAACGGTACGCTCTTCTGATCGACCGGAACGTGTTCTCCCGTGCGCGGATTGCGGCCCGCGCGCGCAGGACGATGCTTGACAGAGAACGCACCGAAACCACGCAGTTCGACGCGATCACCCCGCGCAAGCGCGGTAACAATCTCGTCGAGAATCGCGTTCACGATGTTCTCCACATCCCGCTGATAGAGGTGCGGGTTGTGTTCGGCGATGCGCTGAACGAGTTCGGATTTGATCATCAAGACTGGGACCCGTGCGTGGGAGAGTCCATTTCCGTGAAAATGGCCAGGACTGTCAAGCCGCTAAATGCGATTCGGACAGTTGTGAGAATCCGGCGCGCGGCCTGCGCCGCAGCATCGAAGGTTTTCGCAGCGCAAAAAACTCCGGCACGCGCCCGATTCGAGCCTCAATTCGACGACGCAGGCTGCCATAACGCCAGCATCCCGTCGAGACCCAGCCGATCTGCCGCCCGCGCGATGCCGGTCTGCTCGACCTGCCGCGCGACGCTACTCAATCCCAGCGCATCGAAGGCCACGGAGGCGGCGGTGCGCAGAAACGTCATGTCGCCGAAGCGCGGCGACAGCTTGAAATCGCGCACCGGAAGGTCGGGCGCGACTTTCTTCTCGGCCACAAGCCACGCGATCGCGGCCTTTTCGTCGCCAAGCTGATCGATCAACTTGAGGTCGACCGCCTGCCGGCCGGTGAAGACACGGCCGTCGGCGACCTTTTCGAGTTGCCCGTTGTCCATGCCGCGCCGCTTCTGCACCAGACCGCGGAACCAGGCATAGGAATCCTTCACCAGCGCGTCGAGCGCGGCCCGCGCCTCCGGACTGGTCGGCTCAAAGCCGTTCGGGGCCGCCTTCAGCGGCGACGACTTCACTTCCTCGACCTTGACCCCGACCGTTTTCAGAAGGTCGGTGAAATTCGGATACTGAAACAGCACACCGATCGAGCCGACCAGCGCCGTCTGCTGCGCGACGATGTGGTCGGAGGATAGCGCGGCGATATATCCGCCCGACGCGCAGAGCCCATCCACCACCACCACCATCGGCTTCTTCGCCTTCAGCCGCACCAGGGCATCGTAGAGCTGTTCGGATCCGGCGGTGGTGCCGCCCGGCGAATTGATGTGGACGATGACCGCGGGCGCGTTCGACTTGCCCAACCGCTCCAGCGCCTCGACGCGATTCTGATCGTTGCGGATCAGGCCTTCGATGTTGACGCGCTGGATCGCACTCGCGCCGGTCAGCTTGCGGCCCCACGGTGTGGCATAGACGCCGACGGCGACGACCGCGGCGATCACGATCACTGCCGACGCCACGCGCCAGAAGGTGAGCTTGCGGCGCAACCTGCGGCGATCGACGATCACATCGGACTCAATCGACATCGAAATTCTCCTCAAGGACTGCGATCAGGGCTCGCACCGTGGCGTTGGTTGGCCCACAGCCAACCAAGACGTGGGCTTACCAAGACTTGGGCTCATCAAAGACTCACCAAAGACTTGGGCTCAAGCTACACCAATTGCGGCGCAATATGAAGAAAGCAAGGCCGATCCTGGGCCGTCGCCGCAAGGGCCGGAAACGCTACCGGCTGCGACGATCCGGCGCGATCAGTTCGGGCCGCGGCCCCGACAACCGCTTGTGCATGTGGACCATGAAAGCCATGCCGAACAGCGGTGTTGCCAGGTTGACGATCGGAATCGCCACAAAGGCCGCGATGATGAGGCCGGCCAGGAACACCGTCGAGGCGTTGTCGCGGCGCATCGCCTTGGCCTCCGCCGGCGAGCGGAACCGCATCGCCGCGAGTTCGAAATATTCCCGGCCGAGCAGCCACGCGGTGGCGATGAAGAAGGCGATGAAGCCGGCACCGGCCACGAACACGAACGGCAGCGCGATCAGGTAGACGAGCAGCGTCAGCAGCGCGGTCTTGATGCCCTCGGTCATGGCGAGGCCGAACGGCAGCGCCGCGCCTGAATGCTCAGCCGGATAATGCTCGCGCTCGACGATCTCGCCGACGTCGTCGACGAACACGCCCGCGACCAGCGAACTGATCGTCGGCATCAGAAACACCGCGCCGAACACGATGCCGAAGCCAGCGGCGATCGAAACGATCCAGGCCAGGATGTTGAGCGGCGTGTGGAAGCTCGGCCCGAGCGCGGTCTCGGCCCAGTGCTCGCCGGAGCCGGCAAGCCAGCTCAAAAGCCGCTGCAGCCCGACGGCGGACACGGCGATCAGCACCAGCGCGAGCCCGATGACGCGCCACAGGATGGCGCGCATCGGCGGCGACAGAATCTGCGTGAGGGCCTTGACGGCGGCGCCGATCATGACGGTCAGTTTCCGGTGAACCCTGCGCTCAGATAAACGCAGCGGCGCGCGCCGGCAAGGGCGCGGATGCCTCAGCCGGACTGACGGTCACGCCTTGGCGGCGTAGGTCTGCGCGCCCGCGAGTTCGGCCGCGATCATGGCGCCAAGCGCCATGTCGCTCTGCTGGCCGAAACCGTGATGAACGATGCGGCCGTCGCGGCCGATCAGGATGCTGGTCGGCGTGCCCTGCATGGCGTAGCGGCTCATGGTGACCGGCAGCAGGGTGCCGTCGCCGGCGGCGTCGACACCGATCGGAAACGTCAGCCCGTATTCGTGAATGAAGGCTTCGAGCGAAACCGGCGTCATAGCGGCGTGATGTTCGAACACCGTGTGCAGGCCGATCACCTGAAGGTCGGTCGCCTTGAACAGCTCAAAGGCGCGCTGCGTCTGCGGCGTTCCATGCGCGACGCAGCCGGGACACAACATCTGGAAGGCATGGAGCAGCACCGGGCGACCGCGCAGCGCGGCCAGCGTCAGCGATTCGCCGGTATTGAACCATCGCGACACGGCAAGTTCGGGAGCGGGGACGTCGGCACCGGTCATGGATTGCCTCGCGCGGACTGCGGCCGTAGCGGCGCCCGTTCGACGCGCGGATGGTACTCCGCGACGGTGGCGCGCTCGATCGCGCTCACCCCTTCGACCTGAGCCGGCACCGGCGCATCATGCGGCGCAGGAACCGACACCGGCGATAGGCCGTCGGCTTGAAACGGACCGAACACGCCCGCTCCCTCCGCGAGCGGCTTCTGCCTGTCGGCCCAATGGAGTGAGAGGTAATCGAAACCCTCCTCGATCGTGGGCTTGACGATCTGAAAATAGGGCGAGATGTCGAAGTCTCGCGGCATGTAGAGCGAGGAATCGCGGATGTGCAGAATCTCGCGCCGCGCTTTGCGGCTGCCGGCGCGGGTGATCTTCGGCAGGATCGGATAACGCACCGCCTCGAACGCCTGCGCGATCAGCGCCGAGCAGATGATCTTGGTCGGATCGCCCGAGCCGAACGCGATCATCCGCCGCCGCCAGCGCTGCGGCACAGGCAGCGGAATCAGGTAGCGCATCAGGTCGACGATGTTCTTGGTGTCGTAGCCGAAGCCGATCCGGTTGATGGCATAGCGGCACACCGTGACGCGGTCCTCGTGAGACAGCCCGACCGGGCGGCACAGCCGGGTGTGATACGGAAAATATTTCGACAGCGGCGCGGAGGTGACGCCCTCGCCGATATCGGCCTCGATCAGCACATGCGGCTCGCCGTCGGGCTCGACGGCGCCGTCGACCGGGCCGACATAGAGCGCGGCGTGCGACCATGTCGATTGCGTCAGATACTTGATGATGCCGGAGATGCGGCTGTTGCCTTCGATCAGGAGAACATCGCCCTCCTGAATGAGATCGCGCAGATGCTCCGGATCGCTCGGCGTGAACGGCTCATACCCCAGCACCTCCTTCTGGAGATATGCCGCAATCCATTTTCCGACCGTATCGAGCACGAGGCCCATGGCAGTCTCTCTCCGCCGTTCGTCCTGACCGGTTTTTCCCTCCTTACCATGGTCAAAAGCCATTGCAATTTGGTTCATGCTGACAATTGCGAAATTACGATCGATTCACCATGACGGTTGCCGCAGGCGCATCAATGCGGCAAGTTCGCCGTGTTTCGAATCCAGGGCTCGTCGGTCTTGCCGTGCTGTTTTTCGAACTTCGGATTCGAAGGACACTGAAAATCTACGATTCTCGTGTGGGTTAGGTACAAAAGCTCTCTTGCCGGACGTGCCGCAAGGACGAAGAGAACTTTCGAACCGCCACACGAGGGGTTCCTTATATTTTCAAGCGTCGGAAACCATGCCATGAGAATGACGCGCCGCGATTTCCTGTCGGCGTCCGCCGCCTTCGCGGCAGGAATGGGGCTCGGCCGCGCGCGTACCGCGCCGCTGCCGCGCGAGGCTGACGTCGTCGTGATCGGCGCGGGGGCCGCGGGCATAGCGGCGGCGCGGCGGATCCGGGCTGCGAACCGCAAAGTAATCGTGATCGAAGCGACGGACCGGACCGGCGGACGCTGTCATACCGATATCAAGACATTCGGCACGCCGTTCGATCGCGGCGCGCGCTGGCTCTACGACCCCGACACCAACCCGATGATCAGGCTGGCGCGAAGCGCGGGGACCGGTGTGTTTGCGGCACCGCCCGGCCAGAAAATCCGCATCGGACGGCGTAACGCGCGCGCCGGCGAAACCGAGCAGTTCCTTGCAGCGCTGGTGCGCGCGAAACGCGCCATCGGCGAGGCCGCGCGCGGCAGGACCGACGTCGCCTGCGCCTCGGTCCTGCCCGGCGATCTCGGTGTCTGGACCGGGACGATCGACTTCGTGCTCGGCGCCGGCGCCACCGGAAAGGATCTGAAAGACCTCTCGGCGATGGACCGGGCGCGCGCCGCCGAGCGCAACGCCGCGATTGGCTGCAAGCAGGGCCTCGGCACGTTGCTCGCGGCGCTCGGCCAAAACCTGCCAGTGAGCTTGTCGACGCCCGCAAACCGGGTGTCGTGGGCCGGCCGCGACATCGGAGTCGAGACGCCCGCAGGACGCATCAGTACGCGTGCCGTCATCGTCACCGTGTCCACCAGCGTGCTGGCCTCCGGCAACATCCGCTTCACGCCCGAGCTGCCGAAGCGCCAGCTCGATGCCGCGGCAAGGCTGTCGCTCGGCAGCTACGACCGCGTCGCGCTGTGGCTGCCCGATAATCCGCTCGGTCTCGGGCGCAACGAGACCATGATCGAGCAGAGCAGCGACGGAAACACCGCGCTGCTCGCGGCGAACGCCAATGGATCGTCGCTGTGCACGATCGATGTCGCGGGCAGCTTCGGCCGCGATCTCTCGGCGCAGGGCGAGGCCGCGATGGTCGCGTTCGCCACGGAATGGCTGACGAAACTGTTCGGCAGCGATGCGGCGGCTGCGGTGAAACGGTCCGCCGCAACCCGCTGGAACGCCGCGCCCCATGTGCTCGGCGCGATGTCGGCGGCGGAGGTAGGCGGGCAGCCGTCGCGGACAATTCTGATGGAGCCGCTGGGCAGTCTATTCTTTGCCGGCGAGGCCGCGCACGAGACGCTGTGGGGCACCGCCGGCGGCGCATGGGAGAGTGGCGAGCGCGCGGCCGATGCCGCGCTGCGGAAGATCAGCGCGATCAAGGAGCCGGCACAACCCTCGGCGTCAAAGCATAAGCGGTCGCGACACCACAGACGGGCCCCGTCGCGGCGGTCGCAGGACGCCTACGGCTTTCCGCTGCCCAGATGACACGACCGAGGGCTCTGATTTCATGGTCGTCAGGCAAGGACAGCGCCTTTGCGCTGCATGAGGTCCGCCGCGCGGGCGCGTTCGATGTCGTCGGCGCGCTGACCACGGTAAACGAGAGCTTCGGCCGCGTCTCGATCCACGGCGTGCGCGAGGAGGTCTTGCACGCGCAACTCGCGGCCGCAGGGCTGCCGCCGCGCGTGGTGCCGATTCCCTATCCCTGCTCCAACGAGGTGTATGAAGCACGAATGGGAGCCGCGATAACGGACGCAAAGCAGGCCGGCATCACGCACGTCATCTTCGGCGATCTGTTTCTCACCGATGTGCGCGCCTATCGCGAGCAGAAGCTCGCCGGCACCGGCATCGCGCCGGTTTTTCCGCTGTGGGGCCGGCCGACCGCGGCGCTTGCGCGCGAGATGATCGCAAGCGGACTGCAGACGCGGCTCGTCTCGATCGACCGGGCCAAGCTCGACCTCTCGTTTGCCGGCCGCAGCTTCGATCTGACATTGCTGGCCGACCTTCCGGCCGGAATCGATCCGTGCGGCGAAAACGGCGAGTTCCACACCTGCGTCACAGCCGCACCCGTGTTTTCGCATCGGATCGAGGTCGCGTCCGGCGATGTCGTCGAGCGCGACGGGTTTGCGTACTGCGATCTGTTGCTGGCGGAATAGAGCGGGATGAAAGAGGTTTGAGATCGTCATTGCGAGGAGCGCAAGCGACGAAGCAATCCAGTCTTTTCGGAATAGCTCCTGGATTGCTTCGCTCAGCGCAAAATTGGCAAGAACCAATTTTGTCGCGAGCTCGCAATGACGGGAAGCCGATCCAACCTCAACGAAGTTGGATCAGACGCTAGCACGACCGCAGTGGTGCGTGCTCCGGACACGGTGCAGCGAGCTTAGCGCGATCGCCTATGTTAGAGACCGCTATCCGCGTAAGCTCCCGCCGGTTCTCTTCGCGACCTCGGCGACGACCTTCGCCGCCACCGCTTCGATCTCCTGATCGGTGAGCGTCTTGTCTCGCGGCTGCAGCGTCACCGCGATAGCGACAGATTTCTTGTTCGCGTCGATGCCCTTGCCTTCGTAGACATCGAACACGGCGACGCCGGAGACCAGCTTTCTGTCCACGTTTTGCGCCGCGCGCACGATATCGGCCGCTTTCACACCGCGATCGACGATGAAGGCGAAGTCGCGCGACACCGGCTGGAACGCCGGCAGTTCCAGCACCGGCCTGGCGCGCGTCGGCTTCTGCTTGCCTTCCGGGATGCGGTCGAGGATCACCTCGAATGCGAGCAGCGGGCCGTCGGCCTTCAGCGCTTCGAGCACGCGGGGATGCAGTTCGCCGAAATAGCCTAGCACGTTCTGCGGTCCGATCTGGATCGCAGCCGAGCGTCCGGGATGCAGCCATGCCGGAAAGTTCTTCGATTCGCTGCTGGCTGCGACCTGCAACGCCTGCGCGGGCGCGCCGGCCGCGGCCAGCACAGCGAACGCATCGGCCTTTACATCGAAGGTATTGGCGTCGAGCGCATCCGCCATGGCCGAGCCCGACCAGTGCCGCCCGATGCCTGCCGACGAGGCAACGCCGCGGCGAACCCCTGCGGCGGCCATGAATTGATCCTGCGGACCGTCGCCCTTGAATATCTGTCCGACCTCGAACAGCGCCACGTCCGGGAAGCCGCGGTCGGCATTGGCCTGCGCGATGGCGACGAGACCCGGCAACAGGCTCGGCCGCATGTCGGAGAGATCCGACGCGATCGGATTGGCGAGCGCCAGTTCCTTAGCTCCGCCGCCGAACAGTTCGGCCTGCGGTTTTGCGATGAACGACCACGTCACGGCCTCGACTATGCCGCGTACCGCCAGCGCGCGCCGCGCGCGGCGGGTGCGCGACTGGATCGGGGTCAGGACAGGTTTACGCGGCGCGTCGCCGCGATCGAACGGCGTCATCGGCACCTTGTCGACGCCGACGATGCGCACGATCTCCTCGACGATGTCGGCCTTGCCCTGAACGTCGGTGCGCCAGGTGGGAATCGCGACCTTCACCACGGAGCCATTGCCGGCCACCATGAAGCCGAGATGACCAAGGATGCGGCGAACTTCCGCCAGCGGCACGTCGACCGCCGCGAGACGCTTGATTTCGCTGAGCGGGAAATCGACCACCCGATCATCGGGCAGCGCCTGCCCGACCACGACGGTCTCCGACGGCGTGCCGCCGCACAGTTCCATCACGAGCCGCGTCGCCATCTCAAGCCCGGGCACCATGAAGGCGGGATCGACGCCGCGCTCGAAGCGGTAGCGCGCGTCGGAATTGATGCCGAGCCTGCGGCCGGTCTGCGCGATATTGATCTCACTCCACAGCGCCGATTCGATCAGCACCTCGGTGGTGGTCTCGTCGCAACCGGACTCCTCGCCGCCCATGATGCCGGCGAGCGATTCGACACCCTTATCGTCGGCGATGACGCACATGCTCGGGTCGAGCGCGTAGGTGCGGCCGTCGAGCGCCAGCAGCGCCTCACTGTTGCGGGCGCGCCGCACCGTGAGATTCCCGTGCACCTTGTTCGCGTCGAACACGTGCAGCGGGCGGGCGCGGTCGTAGGTCATAAAGTTGGTGATGTCGACCAGCGCGTTGATCGGGCGCAGGCCGATCGAGGTCAGGCGCTTTTGCAGCCATTCCGGCGACGGGCCGTTTTTCACGCCGCGCACGAGCCGCAGCGCGAAGCCGGGGCACAGCGCGGCGTCCTCCACCGTGACCTTTACCGGACAGGGGAATTCGCCCTTGACCGGCTTGATGCTCGGGTCCTTGAAGCGGCCCATGTCGGCGGCGGACAGGTCGCGCGCGATGCCGTGCACGCCGGTGCAGTCCTGCCGGTTCGGCGTCAGGTTGATCTCGATCACGGGATCGCCGAGCCCGGCCCATTCCGCATAAGCAGTGCCGATGGGCGCATCGGCTGGCAGCTCAAGGATACCGTCGTGATCGTCGGAGATCTCAAGCTCGGCAGCCGAGCACAACATGCCGCGGCTCTCGACGCCCCGGATGGTGCCAACGCCGAGCGTTATGTCCTTGCCTGGAATGCGGGTGCCCGGCGGCGCGAACACGCTGACGAGGCCGTCGCGCGCGTTCGGCGCACCACACACCACTTGAATCGGCGCCGGCTCGCCCTTGTCGTTGGTCTCGCCGGTATCGACCATGCACACCCTGAGACGATCCGCGTTGGGATGCTGCACAGCGGAGATCACGCGCGCGACGGTGAACGGCGCAAGCGCCTTCGCCTTGTCGTCGATGTGCTCGACCTCGAGCCCGATCATGGTGAGCTTGTCGGCGAGCTTTTCGAGCGGCTCGTCGGTATCGAGATGGTCTTTCAGCCAGGAGAGGGTGAATTTCATGGCTGTGAACCTCGAACTAATGAAGCGGCGATTTCGGAAGGTTGGATATTTTCGGAGACGGACGCCTTGCTGTTCCCTCCCCCCTTGTGGGGGAGGGTCAGGGAGGGGGGTAAGCCGCCCATGCGGGAGGCTGCCGTTTGCCGAATTACCTCGACTACGCCTTCCAGACTCGACATCACCTCACCGTTGGTGAAACGCAGAACTTGAAAGCCTTCGGATGCAAAGAATGCGTCGCGAATCCGGTCAGCCTCTTGCTGATCCGCAAAATTATGAGATTCACCGTCGAGTTCGACGACTAGCTTTGCTGCCAGACAAGCGAAATCGGCAATGTAGCTTTGGAACACGACTTGTCTACGAAAGCCTAATCCTTCGATTCGATGTGCCTTGATGTAACGCCACAACAAGGTCTCGGCAGGCGTCATCGTCTGACGCAATTGTTTTGCGCGACTGCGCTGCTGCTTGTTGACTGACGCGTGAGGCATTCGCGCTCACCCCCCTCCCTGACCCTCCCCCACAAGGGGGGAGGGAACAGAAAGCAAGCGCGACCTACCGCAGGTGCAAACAGCAATCACAAACTCAATCCCCCCGCCAGCGTCGGCACCTCGAGCGGCTTGAAGCCGTAGTGATTGAGCCAGCGCACGTCGCCTTCGAACAACTGCCGCAGGTCGGCGATGCCGTATTTCAGCATGGCGATGCGGTCGATGCCCATGCCCCAGGCAAAGCCTTGGTAGACCTCGGGATCGAGACCGCACAGTTTCAGCACGTTCGGATGCACCATGCCGCAGCCGAGAATCTCCAGCCAGTCCTCGCCTTCGCCGAAGCGAATCTCGCCTCTGTCGCGGCGGCACTGGATATCGACTTCCAACGACGGCTCGGTGAACGGAAAGAACGACGGGCGGAAGCGCATGTTGACATTGTCGACCTCGAAGAACGCCTTGCAGAACTCGTGCAGGATCCATTTGAGGTGGCCGAGATGCGACGACTTGTCGATCACCAGCCCCTCGACCTGATGGAACATCGGCGTGTGGGTCTGGTCGCTGTCGCTGCGATAGGTGCGGCCGGGGCAGATGACGCGAATCGGCGGCTTTTGACTCAGCATGGTGCGCACCTGCACCGGCGAGGTGTGCGTTCTCAACAACAGGCGCGAACCATCGTCCTTCGGGTTGAAGTAGAAGGTGTCGTGCATTTCGCGCGCCGGATGGCCTTCCGGAAAATTCAGCCGGGTGAAATTGTAGTCGTCGGTCTCGATATCGGGGCCTTCGGCGACCGCAAATCCCATGTCGGCGAAGATCGTGGTGACCTCATCCCATACTTGGCTCAGCGGATGGATGCGGCCGGCTTCCGCAGGGGTCTCGCGCAAGGGCAGCGTGACGTCGATGGTTTCCGAGGCGAGGCGCGCATCGAGCGCGACAGCTTTCAGCACCTCGCGGCGCGCGATCAGTGCCTGCGTCACCGCGTCCTTGGCGAGGTTGATCGCCGCGCCTTGCGTCTTGCGCTCGTCGGGCGACATCTTGCCAAGCGTTGAGAGCAGCGCCGAGATCGAGCCCTTCTTGCCGAGCGAAGCGACGCGCACCGTCTCCAGCACGGCCTCGTCGGCGGCGCTCGCGATGTCGGCGAGGATTTGGGATTGGAGAGAATCGAGATTGGACTTTTCGGAATCGGACATGGGCGACCACCACTTGCACAGCGTCATGCCCGGACCTGATCCGGGCATCCATCTTGTGAAGAGCGATGGATCGCCGGGTCAAGCCCGGCGATGACGCCACTGTTGAAGCCAACGCGGCGTCATGCGGCGCCGACCCTCCCTCCAGGAGAGGGTAATAAACGATCAGGCCGCGAGCGCGGCCTTGGCCTTCTCGGCGATCGCCTGGAACGCGGCGGGCTCGTTGATGGCGAGGTCCGACAGCACCTTGCGGTCGACGGTGATGCCCGACTTCGACAGCCCGTTGATGAACACGCTGTAGGTCATGCCGAACGGCCGCACCGCGGCGTTGAGACGCTGGATCCACAGCGCGCGGAAGGTGCGCTTCTTGCGCTTGCGGTCGCGGAAGGCGTACTGGCCGGCCTTGTCGGCGGCCGCCTTGGCGGCGCGAATGGTGTTCTTCCGGCGACCGGAAAAGCCCTTGGTGATCTTGTAGACTTTTTTGTGCTTGGCATGAGCCGTCACACCGCGCTTGACGCGAGCCATGACCGATCTCCTTCAAATGACTGGGGAATTTTGAGCCGCGCGGGCGCGGCTGGGTGGCAATGATGGCGTTCGGCCGTCAGGCGTTCGGCAAGAAGTACTTCTTGATGTTATCGCCGTCGGTCTTGAACAGGATGCGGGTTCCGCGAAGCTGACGAATCTGCTTCTTGGTCCGCTTGATCATGCCATGTCGCTTACCGGCGTGGGCGGACACCACCTTGCCGGTCCCGGTCACCTTGAAGCGCTTTTTAGCGCCCGATTTGGTCTTCAGCTTGGGCATTTGGCTCTCCTGTTGCCACGAAAAAATGCGCCCCGAGGGGCGCTTTTTGCGGCGAAATGCTCGCTAGAGCGTTGAAAATGCTCGACTACTTTCTGATATGAAAGTCGCCGGCACGGTCGTCGCCACGGCAGCCCTAAATCAGCCGGGCGGCGAAAATGGGCTTATGGCAGAGGATGGCCGGATTAGCAACGGCGAACGGGCGTATCCCGGGCGCGGAGCGATCTCGCAAACCGCTTCCGCGAGTCGTCCCTGCGAAAGCAGGGACCCATACGGGGCGGACTCGCGATGGAATCGGGGCGGCGTATCTTTGCCGCCATCGATCGCCGGGGTTATGGGTCCCCGCCTTCGCGGGGACGACGAACATTCCGTCATGCGCGGGCTTGACCCGCGCATCCATCAATTTTTGAGACGGATTGCCGGATCACGTCCTGCAATG
Source organism: Nitrobacter sp. NHB1 (assembly GCF_036964665.1). Taxonomy (NCBI): domain Bacteria; kingdom Pseudomonadati; phylum Pseudomonadota; class Alphaproteobacteria; order Hyphomicrobiales; family Nitrobacteraceae; genus Nitrobacter; species Candidatus Nitrobacter laanbroekii. Next base: position 2,490,933 of record NZ_JBAMDA010000001.1, on the reverse strand, counting down.
ACACACTATGACTGGAAGGCCGCCACGCTCAGCGCGGGGCCAGCACCATGACAACCTGGCGGCCCTCGAACCTGGCGTCCTGCTCGACCTTGGCGTAGGCGGCAACGTCGGTCTTCACCTTGTCGAGCAGCTTGGTGCCGATCTCCTGGTGAGCCATCTCGCGGCCGCGATAGCGCAGGGTGATCTTGACCTTGTCACCCTCCTCGAAGAACCGCTGCATCGCCTTCATCTTCACGTTGTAATCGTGATCGTCGATCATCGGACGGAGCTTGATCTCCTTGATCTCGACGATCTTCTGGCGTTTGCGGGCTTCCGCGGCTTTCTTCTGGGCCTGAAACTTGTATTTCCCGTAGTCCATGATCTTGCAGACGGGAGGGCTGCTGTTCGGAGCGATCTCGACCAGATCCATACCGGCATCCATGGCCATCTTGATCGCAGAGATCGTTTCCACGGTCCCTTGGTTGATGCCTTCCTGGTCGATCAGTTGAACCTGGGCATTGCGGATTTCATCGTTGGTGCGCGGCCCGTCTTTCGCGACGGGCATTGGCGCTCTATTGGGACGGCGAATGGGTGGATCTCCAATGTTGTGAAAGAAGCGCCTATTTAGAAGGAATAAGCGCCTGTGGGCAAGCGGCGGAATGCACCGCGCGGGCAAAACGGTCAGATGCGAGGTAATTTGGTCACGCCGATCAACTCAAACCCCAGAATCCGCTACTTGTTCCGTGCTTTCGCCAACATTCATTGACGGCTAGCGGCTGGCCGCGAGATACAACGCAAAACGGGACGGGCGGCATGACGAACGGAACGGCAGCGCAATTCATCGAGGTCGGCAGCGGGAACGCGATGCGCCGGATCGCCGTGCGTGCGCGGGCCGGCAGCTTCCCCGGCCTGTTCTGGCTCGGCGGTTTCAGGTCCGACATGGCGGGCACCAAGGCGCTCGCGCTCGATGCGTGGGCGGCCGAACGCGGCCGCGCCTGCGTGCGGTTGGATTACTCCGGCCACGGGATAAGCGGCGGCCAATTCATCGACGGCACCATCGGCCGCTGGCTCGAGGAAAGCCTCGCGGTGTTCGATGCCTTTTGCGAGGGCCCACAGGTCGTGATCGGCTCGTCGATGGGCGGCTGGATCGCGCTGTTGCTGGCGCGTGCGCTCGCCAGACGCGAAGCCCCGCGGGCGCCGCTGGCGGGTCTCGTTCTGATCGCACCGGCGCCCGACTTCACCGAGGAGCTGATGTGGAAAAACTTCTCGCCGGAGATCAGGCGCGCCATCGAGACCGAGGGCATGTGGCTGCGGCCCTCGGACTACGGCGACCCCTACCCGATCACCCGCAACCTGATCGAGGACGGCCGCAATCACCTGCTGCTCGGCGGCAGCATCTCGACCGGCTGCCCGGTGCGCATCCTGCAGGGCGCGCAGGACCTGGACGTACCGTGGCGGCACGCCTTCGCGCTGACCGAGCGGTTGCCGAGCGACGACGTGGTGCTGACCATGATCCGGGACGGCGATCATCGGCTGTCGCGTCCGCAGGACATCGCGCGCATCCTGGCGGCGGTGGCGGAGTTTTAGACCAACCGCCGAAGCGCATCCCCGGACTTGCAGTCGTTCCGGGCCCCGGAAACTAACCATTTCACTTGCGCGTCACGACCAGTTTGGCGGAGCCTTCATTGTTGCGATAAAACGCATCATAGAGTCCGGGAATGCCCAGCACCGCATCGTTGACGAAGATGAAAAGTTCGCCGCTGCGCGTCGGCCGGATCACCGTCTCGACCTTGCCGTCCTCCGGATCGGGATCGAGAAAGACCTCCTCGCCGCCGGTCGTGCCGTAGCGCAGCACCAGGCGGAACCACGGCCGCGTCAGTTCGCGGCGCAACGGCACGCCGAGCATCAGCCATAAGCGTTGCGACCAGCGCGGCGCGTCGGTGGTGTAGAATCCGCCTAGCGGCGAGGGGATATCTCCGTCGCGGAACGGCTGCGTGGTCTCGACCTTGACCAGATAGCGCGCGCCGAAACCGTCCACCGCGATGCCGGTGCCGGCGCAGGGCTGCGACGTTTTGAAATCGAACGTCGCCTGCTCGCCGCGCGCGAGCCCATGCATCTTCGGGCTTTCATCGCATGTGAAGCCGGCGACGTCCTGCACGTTGTAGATAAGATGGCTACCGAGGGTGACGCCGAGATAAACGAACAAGCCTGCGAAGAACGTCGGCGCCCAGCGGCGCTTCAACTGCCGGTGAAACCAGATATAGGGCCCGCTCGCGCGCAGCCGGTAGATCCAGTTGGTCGGCAGGCCTGTCGGCGCCGTCGGCAAGCGTTGCCAGATCGCATTCATCGAATCCGAGATGCGGGTCGCGAGCCGCGTCCCCCAGAACGTCAAACCACCCGCGAGTGCGAGCAGCGCGAGAAACTGGCCCGGGCTGCGCGCATAGGCGTTGATCCAGGTTTGCGCGAAACCCGGAAGAAACCCGCCGACAACGCGGATGATGTCCGACACCCAGCGGATCGGGCTGGTGTATTCGTCCGCCGCCGGCAGCGAGCGCGCCAGCGGATAAAGCAACAGCCACGCGGTGGCGCCGACGGTGGCGAAATAGACCAGCCGCCGTTTCCAGATCGTGTTCCAGACGTACTCCTGCGTCTCGGAGCGAGCGAGCGCCTTGGCGCTGCTTTCGAAGCCGTATTGATCCGGCGTCAACACCAGCCCGTCGTCGGTCGCGACGTCATAAATCTTCGGCAGCCCGACCGGCGCATAGTCTTGCGAGCGGCTGGCGATGCGCTTGAACGCGCTGACATGCACCTTCGGCCGCGTGACGACGACTTCGTCGTTCCTGGAGAAGCGAAAGTTGCAAAGTTCGGCCAGTTTGCGCGGGCCGTAGCGATAGTAACTGCCGAGCCCCTTGCGCGGATCGTAGAGCCGGCCGTCCTTGTCGCACATCGAGATGGCGTTCTTGAGCGGATCGGGATCGGCCGGCGGCGTCGCCCGATCCGACTTGAGGCGCAGACCGCAGGCCTCCGCCTGCCTCAGCATCCAGACCAGCGGGATGAAGGCCAGCGCATCGTCCGGATAGCCGCCGCCGACATTGGAATGCACGCCGGCGAACCACACCTGGCTGATCTGCTCGTCCGCGAGATGGCGGTTGCCGTCGTCGCGCGGGGCGAGCGGCGGCGCGCCGCGCTCATCCCACAATTCGGGATGGAAAGTGGTGCGCGGCTCGTCGAGCGACAGCGCCTGACAGGCGCGCCTGACGCGCGTGCGGTCGAGCGTGTGGTTGGGTAGTTCCAGCGGCCAGATCCATTTGCTGACGCCGCGCGTCATCTCGTCGAGCGGCAGGCCGTAGGCGGCGACGGTGTCCCACACGCCGATGAAGCGGATATGGTCCACCTGGCGATTGTCGCGCTTGTCGTAGCCTTTCCGCAGAAACAGGTCGCGGAGGCCGCGGAAGATGTCCTCGATGTGCCAGAACGTATGGAAACGCTCGCGCCGATACTGGCGATAGGCGGCCTTGGCCTTTCGCGACAGCTCGGCCTCATTGTCGGCGGCGACAAGACCCTGATTGAGGATCAGTCCCATCACCACGCGGATGGTGAAGCCGCCGCGGCTGAAGCCGAAGCCGAACAACTCGTCGCTGTCGTCGCGCCAGTTGCGGCAGGCGAACTTGTAGATATCGATGACGTTGCGCTTCAGCCCGAAGCCGAAAGCGCCGCCGAGAATGGCGAGCGGCTTGAACGACGAGGTGCCAACCCCGTCGTCGTAGAACGCCACCTGATCCGACCCCGAAAGATCGATCGCTTCGAACGTGCGCCAGACATTGGTGCGCCAGACTTTTGCGGCGGAGTTTCCGGTGCCGTCGGACAGCAGAACGATTTTCCGGCCCATGCCCGCCCCCGGAAACGATGTCGCCCGACGTTGATCCGCCTTTTATTCAAAACCAACGACGCACGCGACGGACGTCGTTTCTCAGCGCACTCGATCGCGGCAAAATTCAGCTTGCCCGATCGAGGCGGGAAAAGTTGGCGGCTGCTCGATAGAGACGACCAGTCGCCAAACTCGTTCTCGGTTGTGACATTCAGCGACGGGATCGAGGTCATCGCCAGCCGGCCGACCTCCATTCCCGCCACCGCCTGACGGCCGTCACAAAAAGTTGGTCACAGCCCTCGCCGAGGACACCATCGCGTTGCTCAATCCGTCCCGAAGATTCGTCAGGAGATTGGAGAATAGAGACGGACCAGCGCTCGCGGTCTTGCGGTTCGCCTCCAGCCGCCTCATGCTCAAGCTCGGCCCGACGGACTCTGAGGTTATGTCATCAGCAGCCTGATTGGCCAACGACACGGGTGTCTCCTGGATGGAAAGACTCGCCTCTTCGCTACCGGCCGCGACCGATTCGATCACCGTGGCATATTCGACAACCTTGATCGGCTTGCCCTTGAGGTCGAGTATCGGGGTGTACGAGGCTTGGATCCAGACTTCCCGGCCGTCCTTGCCGATACGCTTGTATTCGGCCGATTGAGCCTCGCCGCGATTCAAGCGCGCCCAGAAATCGCGATCAGCAACGCCTGCCCGCTCCGATGGCTCCACGAACATGCCAACGTGCTTGCCCCGCACTTCGCCGAGGGTGTAGCCCATCTCCTTGAGGAACTTGTCGTTGGCGGTAATGATCGTGCCGTCCAGGTTGAATGCGGCCACTGCCTGCGCGCGGTCGATGGCGGCAAGCTGACCTGCATTGTCGAGAGCCTCGATCTTCCTGGCGGTGATATCGGTCGCGAGCTGGATAACTTTCGTCGGTTTTCCCTTCGCGTCCAGGATCGGATTATAGGAAGCCTGAACCCAGATCTCCCTGCCGTCCTTGCCGATACGCTTGTACTCGGCCGATTGCGACTCGCCCCGATTGAGCTTGGCCCAGAAATCGCGGTATGCGGTGCTGCCTCGCTCGCCCGCCTCCACGAACATGCTGTGGTGCTTGCCCTGGATCTCCTTGGCGAGGGAGTAACCAAACGTTTTCAGGGAATTATCGTTGGCAGTAATGACCTTTCCGTCCATGCCGAATTCGACGACCGCCTGCGACTTTCCGATGGCTGTGATCTGGCTTTCCAGGTTGGCCATCTTCAATTTCTGGCTGGTTATGTCAGTCGCGAACGTGACGACCTTGAAGGGCTTGCCGTTCTCGTCTGCGATCGGGTTGTAGGTCGCCTGAATCCAGACCTCGTTTCCGGCTTTACCAATGCGCTTGCATTCAGCCGACTGCGCCTGTCCCTGATTCAGCCTGGCCCAGAATTCGCGATAGGCAGCACCTGCTCGCTCCGTGGGCTCCACGAACATGCGGTCATGCTTCCCCTGCACTTCGCCAAGGGCGTAGCCCAACGCGTTGAGGAAGATTTTGTTTGCGGTAATAATCGTGCCGTCGAGGTTGAATTCGACCACCGCCTGCGTGCGGTCCATAGCGGAAACCTGACCCGCATGGTCCAGAGCCTCGATCTTTTTCGCGGTGATATCGGACGCGATCTCGATAACTTTTGTCGGTTTCCCCCTCGCATCCAGCACGGGAAGATAGGAAGCCTGAACCCAGACCTCCTCGCCGTCCTTGTCGATACGTTTGTACTCGGCCGATTGCGACTCGCCCTGATTCAGCCTGGACCAGAAGTCGCGGTATGCGGCGCTGGATCGTTCGTCGGCCTCCACGAACATGCTGTGGTGCTTGCCTTGAACGTCCGCCAGCCTGTAACCGAGGATGTTGAGAAAATTCTCGTTGGCGGTGATGACCGTTCCGTCAAGACCGAACTCGATTACGGCCTGAGATTTGCTGATTGCTGCGGTTTTCGCAGCATTTTCTTTTGCGATTGACCATTTTTTGAAGAAAAACATTCTTCCCCTCCCAAGAACCAGGTCCAAAGAACATCAAAGCTTCCGACTCGCGGGCGAAAGCTTGGTTTACTGACCATGAAGGGGTTCGGTTAAAGCGAGGTTAATGCGTCTCGTAGATTTACTAAAAGCTGGCCTCAGTTTTCTCGCGCCAGGTCGCTTCAGGCACGGCATCCGGGGCCGCAAAATCTCGACAGGACTTATCGTGCGGCGGACCGCGCCGCGTGGCCACTCCCGCCGCAAGCGAGGGCGCCTCGCATACGCTATTGTTGTGCCATGAAAAATCTGGAGCGGGCGAAGGGATTCGAACCCTCGACCCCGACCTTGGCAAGGTCGTGCTCTACCCCTGAGCTACACCCGCATCCGATAGCCGGCGACCGATTACCGGCCGCCGGAGCGCAGAGCTATGCCAAATGCAGCCTGCGAATGCAACAGCCAGATATCGCCGATTGTTCCCTGAGTCCGGCCCTGGCCGGGATACCCGTTGCGCCGGACGGTCCGGTGGGCGTTCCACCGATTGCAAAATTTCCACGCAGGGACCAATTAAGAGTTCGGGCCGCAGTAGGACCGGCCCATTCCGGGGACATCAGGCGAGGATCATGTGACCATAGTCGAGCAAGCCAGCGGGCCGCAGGCGTCGGATCTGATCAGGGAGACGACGACCCAGACCTTCATGAATGACGTCGTCGAGGAATCGACGCACCAACCGGTGTTGGTCGATTTCTGGGCGCCGTCATGTGCACCGTGCCGCCAGCTCACCCCGATCCTGGAAAAGGCCGTGCTCGCCGCCGGCGGCAAGGTCAAGCTGGTCAAGATGAACATCGACCAGCATCCCGCCATTTTCCAGCAGCTTGCGGCACAGATCGGCAATCAGTCGATACCGGCGGTTTTTGCTTTTGCCGGCGGCCGACCGGTCGACTACTTCATGGGCGCGGCGCCCGAGAGCCAGATCAATGCCTTTATCGGCAAGCTGACTCAGGGCGCGGCGGCGCCCGGCGGTCCGAATGTCGAGGAAATCCTGCAAGAGGCGGAGGCCGCGCTCGCCGCAGGCGATCCGACCACGGCGGCCTCGATCTACGCCGAGGTTGTCGGTTTCGACGCTGCCAATCTTCCGGCAATCGCGGGACTTGCGCGCTGCTATGCAACCACGGGCGCACTCGACAAGGCCAAGCAGACGCTGGCGCTGGTGCCGGAATCGAAGCGCGGCGACGCCGCCGTGACCACCGTGCAGGCCATGATCGACCTCGCCGAACAGGCGAGTTCGCTTGGCCCTGTCGCCGAACTCGAACGGAAAGTGACAGAAAATCCGCTCGATCATCAGGCGCGATTCGACCTCGCGACCGCGCTGAACGCCGGCGGCAAACGTAGCGATGCCACCGATCACCTGCTCGACATCGTCAAGCGCGACCGCAAATGGAACGACGACGCCGCCCGCAAGCAGCTCGTGCAATTCTTCGAAGCGTGGGGCGCCGCCGACGAAGCCACCGTCGAGGGACGCAAACGCCTGTCGACGATCCTGTTTTCCTAGTGGTTTGATTCTCACATTCGCATCCGCAGGGATTTCTCGAAAGCACCGGATCCGCCCATGCCCATCAATGCCGACTATCGCGGTCCCGGTGACCTTCCCGAAGTGATACCGGTCTTTCCGCTGCCCGGCGCGCTGCTGCTGCCGCGCGGGCAGATGCCGCTCAATATCTTCGAAATGCGTTATCTGGCGATGGTCGACGACGCGTTCCGCGACGGCCATCGCCTGATCGGCATGATCCAGCCCGACATCACCAATTCCGCAAGCGAGGACCGGCCGAAGCTGTTCGGCGTCGGCTGCGTCGGGCGCATCACCCAGTTCGCCGAATCCGGCGACGGCCGCTACATTCTCGAACTCACCGGCGTCTCGCGTTTCCGGGTCGCGGAAGAGCTGACGGTGTTGACGCCCTATCGCCAGTGCAAGGTGGATTTCTTCGCGTATGCCGATGATCTGACCGCGCGCAAGGGCGAGGACGCCGTCGACCGCGAGCGGCTGCTCGAAGTGCTAACCGATTTTCTCAAGGTCAACGACCTGAAGGTGGATTGGGAGGGCATCGAGACCGCGCCGAACGAGGCGCTGGTCAACGCGCTGGCGATGATGTCGCCCTACGGCTCGCCGGAAAAGCAGGCGATGCTGGAAGCGCCCGATCTGAAAACGCGCGCGGAAATTCTGATCGCCGTCACCGAAATGGACCTCGCGAAAAAGCGCACCAGCGGCGACCCCGGGCTGCAGTAGCCTGCCTGCGAGCACCCCGACCATAATCTTTCGAAGAGACCGCGCATGACCGCCCCCTCCGATCGCCCCGAAGATACCGTCGATCCAAAGCTTCTGGAGATTCTGGTCTGCCCGGTGACCAAGGGACCGCTGGAATTCGACGGCGCGCGGCAGGAACTGATTTCGCGCTCGGCCAAACTCGCCTACCCGATCCGCGAGGGCATTCCGATCATGCTGCCGGAAGAGGCCAGGAAGATCGAGTAAGGGTGACGTCGGTTCGACCAGGCCAACGGAGCGCGTGCCGCGCCGGTGGCTGCGCGCGCGCCGCGAAGCGCCGCGGGCCCGTGTTGTCGCGTCATTGCACGACCTCGCCGTGCTGGGTGATGTCGAGACCTTCGCGTTCGTTCTCGCCGCTGACGCGCAGGCCGATCACCGCCTTGATGGCCAGCAGGATAATCAGGGTGACGATGGCGTCATAAACGACGGTTGCGAGGATGCCGTAGATCTGGACGATCACCTGATGGACGTTGCCGTCGATCAGGCCTGAGCCGGCCTTGTTGATGGCGGTGCGGGCGAACACGCCGGTGAGCAGCGCGCCGATGATGCCGCCGATGCCGTGGACGCCGAAGGCGTCGAGGCTGTCGTCATAGCCCATCATGTGCTTGAGGCCGGTGGCGCCCCAGTAGCAGCCGATGCCGGCGACCGCGCCGATCACCAGCGCCCCGGTTGGGTCGACGAAGCCCGAGGCCGGGGTGATGGCGACGAGACCGGCGACCGCGCCGGAGCAGATGCCGAGCACGCTCGGCTGGCCGCGCAGACCCCACTCGACGGCCATCCAGGCCAGCGCCGCGGCGGCGGTCGCGATCTGCGTCACCGCCATCGCCATGCCGGCCTGTCCGCCGGCCGTCACCGCTGAACCGGCGTTGAAGCCGAACCAGCCGACCCACAACAGCGACGCGCCGATCACGGTCAGCACCAGGTTATGCGGCGCCATGTTCTCGCTGCCGTAGCCCTTGCGCTTGCCGAGCACCAGCGCGCAGACCAGCCCCGCGACGCCGGCGTTGATATGAACCACGGTGCCGCCGGCGAAGTCGAGCACGCCGAGACCGCCGAGAAATCCGCCGCCCCATACCCAGTGTGCGATCGGCGCATAGACCAACAGCGACCACAGGCCCATGAACCACATCATCGCCGAGAACTTCATGCGATCCGCGATCGCGCCGCAGATCAGCGCCGGCGTGATGATCGCGAACGTCATCTGGAAGCACATGAACACCGATTCCGGGATCGTCGGCGCGGCGGCGGCGACGGAGTCGGTGCCCATGCCCATCAGCAGCATGCGCGAGACGCCGCCGAGAAAGTTGGTGCCTTCGGTGAACGCCCAGCTATAGCCGATCACCATCCAGAGCACGGTAACAAGGCAGGTGATGGCGAAGCTCTGCATCACCGTGGCGAGCACGTTCTTCTTGCGCACCATGCCGCCGTAAAACAGTGCGAGGCCGGGGATCGTCATCATCAGCACGAGCGCGGTGGCGGTCAGCATCCATGCGGTGTCGCCCGAATCGATTTTCGGCGGCGATGCCGCGGCAGCAGCAGTGGTCTGGGCCAGTGCCGTGTCGGCGAATCCCGCAAGGCCGACTGCTGCGAGTATCGCCGCGACGGCCAGTCCTGCGCGGGCCGGGCGTTCGAACCTCATGTGCTTTGCTCCCGATTGAGGATGGATGACCGCGAAATCAGACCGCATCAGCATCGAGCTCGCCGGTGCGGATGCGAACCGCGTGATCGAGGCCGATGACAAAGATCTTGCCGTCGCCGATCCTGCCGGTCCGCGCGGTTGAGGCGATGGCTTCGATGACCGCATCGACCTGGCCGGAATTGACCGCGACCTCGATCTTGACCTTCGGGAGAAAGCTCACCGCGTATTCGGCGCCGCGATAGATTTCCGTATGGCCTTTCTGGCGGCCGTATCCCTTGACTTCCGTCACCGTCATGCCGTGCACGCCGATCGCGGTTAGGGCATCGCGGACCTCTTCGAGCTTGAAGGGCTTGATGATCGCCATAACGATTTTCATGCGTCCGATTCCTGCTTAGTCTAGCCCGACTGCACCATGCCAGGCGGTCTCGGCTGGGACTCGCCATGCCGAGAATTGTCGCGGCGCGAGCACAGCCGGACTCATGCAATCAAATGCCGTGCCAGACCGGCATTTATCTCATAACTAACTGGAAGTTATAGTCTTTTCGCGGTGTTCGAGGAGCCGCGTTTATTGCCAGGTCAGGCCACGCCTAAAAAACCGGCCGGCCGTGCCCAATGCAAGAGCAGGTCTCCCGCCCGAGGTATCAGCGATCCTCAACATCGTTCACAGCGCGTCGTCGTCGGTCTCGCCGGTGCGGATGCGCAGCGCGTGATCGATCGGAATCACGAAAATCTTGCCGTCGCCGATCTGGCCGGTGCGCGCGGCCGCGGTGATGACCTCGACGGTCTTGTCCGCAAGCTCCGAGGCGACCGCGACCTCGATCCGCAGCTTGGGCAGGAAATTCACGACGTATTCGGCGCCGCGATAGATCTCGGTATGGCCTTTCTGACGCCCGTAGCCCTTGACCTCGGTCACGGTCATACCGTGCGCGCCGACCGCGGTCAGCGCCTGGCGGACCTCGTCAAGCTTGAAAGGTTTGATAATGGCGACGACGAGTTTCATGGTCCGACCTCTTCATCCCCTTGGCAACCCGGTTTTGACCGGATCCGTTCCCGGCCAAATCTGGCATCTTTCCGAGAGGATGGCACAGGAAACTTGCAGAAAAAGTGCGGGGAAGCATGGTCGCCTCCGTGCCAGCCGGTTTTCGCGTCCTTTGCCAGCACGAACCTCAGCGGCGTTCGCGCACCGCACCTTCCTGCGCCACGGAAGCGACCAGCGTGCCGTCCCGCCGAAAGATCAGCCCGCGGGCGAGGGCGCGGCCGTTCCGGGCGCTCGGCGAATCCTGCGCGTAGAGCAGCCATTCGTCGGCGCGGAAGGGGCGGTGAAACCACATGGCGTGATCGAGCGAGGCCGCCATCATGCGCTTGTCGAACAGGGTGCGGCCGTAGCGCGCCATCACCGCATCGAGCAGCGCGAAATCCGACGCATAGGCCAGCGCGCACATGTGCAGCGCCGGATCGTCGGGCAGTTTCGCCGCGGTGCGAATCCAGACATGGATGCGGCCGTCGTCGATCCTCTCACCGAAGTAGCGGTTGAGTTCGACGGGGCGCAGTTCGATCGGCCGGTCGGATTCGTAATAGCGGCGGATGAAGTCCGGCATCTCCCTGAACATCGGCTGCTTGGCGAATTCCTCCGGCGACAGCTTCTCCGGCGGCGGCACCTCGGGCATCCGTTCCTGATGGTCGAACGCGCCCTCCTCGTCCGCGTGGAACGACACCATGGTCGAGAAGATGGCGTGACCGTGCTGGATCGCGGTGACGCGCCGCGTCGAATAGCTCTTGCCGTCGCGCAACCGCTCCACCTCATAGATGATCGGGATGGCAGGATCGCCCGGCAGGATGAAATAGCAATGCAGCGAGTGCGGCAGGCGGCCTTCGACAGTGCGGCAGGCCGCCACCATCGCCTGCCCGATCACCTGCCCGCCGAATACCCGCTGCCAGCTCGTCTTCGGGCTGTTGCCGCGGAACAGGTTTTCCTCAATCGGCTGCAGATCGAGGATGGAGATCAGGTCGATCAGGCTTTTGGACATGGAAATCTCGTAGTTAAGCCATACGCGGACATCAATCTATCCGTCATTGCGAGCGGAGCGAAGCAATCCGGTTTTATGGCGTAGGACTGGATTGCTTCGTCGCTTCGCTCCTCGCAATGACGGCAGGACTCGCTAGTTTCTCCCGTTTGGTGAACCTGTTTCGGCCGGCTATACTGCCGGCGCAGGAAAGTAAGGCGTACCATGACGACACAACAGAGCATTGTCATCTGCGGCGGCGCGTTCGCCGGCCTGGCGCTGGCGCTGGCGCTGCGGCAGGGGCTGGGCGCCGAGGTTCCGATCGTGGTCGCCGATCCCGCACTGGCGAACCGGCCGAGCCGCGATCCGCGCGCCACGGCAATCGTTGCGGCGTGCCGCCGCCTGTTCGAGGCGCTCGGGGTCTGGGACGAGGTGGCCGGGACCGCACAGCCGATCCTCGACATGGTGATCACGGATTCCAAGCTCGAGGACGCCACCCGCCCGGTCTTCCTGACATTTGCCGGCGACGTCGAGCCCGGCGAGCCGTTCGCCCACATGATCGAGAACGGTTATTTGATCGAGGCGCTGGCATCACGCGCGCGCGCCGAAGGCGTCGATTTGCGCGCCACGGCGGTGACGGGAAGCGACCTGCGGCCCGGCGGCGTCACCGTCTCGCTCGCCGACAGCTCGACGATCGATGCGAGCCTGCTGGTGGCTGCCGACGGTGCGCGTTCAAAGCTGCGCGAGCGCGCCGGGATCGCCACCCATGGCTGGGAGTACGACCAGTCTGGCATCGTCGTCACCGTCGGTCATGAGCGCGATCATAAAGGCCGCGCCGAAGAACATTTTCTCCCCGCCGGGCCGTTCGCGATCCTGCCGCTGACCGGCCGCCGCTCGTCGCTGGTGTGGACCGAGAAGCGGGCGGATGCCACGCGCATCGTCGCGCTCGCGGAAGAGGACTTTCATGCCGCGCTGGAGCAGCGCTTCGGCCTGCACCTCGGCGAGATCAAGGCGCTCGACAAGCCGCGCGCGTTTCCGCTTCATTATTTCGTCGCGCGCTCGTTCATAGCGGAGCGACTGGCGCTGGTCGGCGACGCCGCGCATGTGATTCACCCGATCGCGGGCCAGGGCCTCAACCTCGGACTAAAGGATGTCGCGGCGCTCGCGGAAACCGTGGTCGATGCCATCAGGCTCGGCATCGATCCGGGGCAGGCCGACGTGCTCGAGCGTTATCAGCGCTGGCGGCGCTTCGACACCGTGGCGATGGGCTTCGCCACCAACACACTCAACGTGCTGTTCTCGAACGAGTCGACGCTGCTGCGCGGCGTGCGCGACATCGGGCTCGGCCTGGTCGACCGGATGCCGCCGCTGAAGAATGCATTCATCCGGCAAGCGGCCGGACTGACCGGCGAGGTGCCGCGGCTCCTGAAGGGCGAGGTGCTGTAGGCTTCGCAAAATCGTTGTCCCCGCAAGCGCGGAACCTCGGCCCTCGACATTATTGTTTCGGGAATCGGCGCAGAATCCGATCGCGCTGCACGGGCACCCCGCTGAGGCGACGTCTTTGCAGAACGGTGAACCGGGTCCACTTCACCGGGAAATGCTCTGACGGCGGCGCCGCATTCGCACATAAAGCGCGCCTTCGCCGCCGTGGCCGATATGGGCCTGTTCGAAACCCACCACGAGCGTGCGAAACTCGGGAAGCCCGAGCCATTCCGGCACCTGCTGGCGCAGGATGCCGCGGCTGGAATCGAGACTCGCCGTCCGTCCCTTGCCGGTGATGACGAGGACAAACCGCAGGCCGTCGGCGCTGGCGCGCAGCAGGAAGTTGTGCAGCGCACGATGGGCGCGGGCCTGCGTCATCCCGTGCAGATCGATCCGCGCCTCGATGTCCTGTTTGCCCCGTGACAATCGCGCGCGTTCGCGCCGGCTGAGCAGCGTCAATGGCGGCGGCACCGGTCTTGAAGGTTTGAGGTCCGCTGGAGCGACTGCAACAGCTTTCGCTGCCGCTGCCACTTTGCGGGCCGCGTCGGGCGCGCCGGACAAAGCCCCTTCGAGCGAACTCCCTGGCCGGGTGGTTTTCCGTAGCGGCTTTGCTTGTTTCGCGACGCTTTCCCACAATTCGCGCTCTTCGCCGGTCAACGCACGGCGACGACGCAACGGCGCTGGCGGATCCGATATTCGAGGGGGCAACCGTTTCATCGTGGGTTGCGATGTCGCTCATGACGATAGTGGCGGCGATGGTAGTGACGTCGCGCTTGATGGCGACTGGACCCGACCTCGGGCCGCGCCGCCGGCAGCGGAGTGGCTTCTGACGAGGCAGCTTTCGCCGCGGACACGGGCGCAGCCCCGGCCGGCTCGCCCGCCGGGGCGAGGGTGGACGGTGCTGACGGTTGCGGGCCGGCCTTGCGGTCGGCCGGCTTCTGAGCCTTCGGCGGAAACAGCTCTGCGATCCTTGCCGACGGCCGGGTTTCCGGAAGCGGCATGGTTCTGCCGCGAGCGACCGGATCGAGGCTGTTCGGAACAAGCATCACGAAGTGCATATTATGCCGCAGGCGGCCCGACACGCGCCCCGCTTCCGGACCTGCGCCGAAGTAGAGGTCCGCCCGGGCCGGACCAAGAATCGCCGAGCCGGTATCCTGCGCGATCATCAGTCGATGGAACGGCGTTTTCGCTTGCTCGGATTCGATCGGCAGCTCGCCTTCGATGAAGAACGGCGTGCCATAGACATGCAGCGATTTATCGACCGCGATCGACCGGCCCGGCGCCAGCGGCACGCCCTGTGCGCCGACCGCCTCGTCGTTGTCCGAGAGCTTTACCTCGCGGAAGAAGATATATGACCGGTTTTGGCGGCGCAGCTCGGTGGCGCCATCCGGATTTTCATTCATCCACTGCCTGATGCGCTGCATCGACATCTGATCCTTTGGGATGATGTTGCGCTCGATCAGGATACGACCGACCGCGGTATACGGATATCCGTTATAGGAATCGTAGTTGATGCGTATGGTCGAGCCGTCCTCGAGCTGAACCCGCGCGGAGCCCTGGATTTGCGTGAAAAGCAGATCGGTCTGACTCTTCAGCCAGCAGATTTCGAGGCCACGGCCTGCGATCGCGCCATCCTCGATTTCAGCGCGGTCGTAGTAAGGAACCAGCTTCCGGCGGCCGATCTTGCGATACACCGGTCCGCTGTTTGGCAAGCTCGGCGCGCTCTGCGTAAACCCCCGGACGAAAAGATTCGAGGGACGCCGATAAACCGGCACGGTGTAAGCATCCGTCCTGATGCGCGATCCCTCGATGATCGGCTCGTAATAGCCCGTGACAAAACCGTCGGTTTCGCCGAGACGTGAAATGCGCACCGCCCGGAAACGGGTCTCAAAGAAGGCGCGGGCTTTGGCATCGCCCGAGATAGCCGCATTCTTCGCGGCGTGACACGGCGCCCGCAATGACGTGCCGAGTGCCTTTTGGCTGACAGCCGAAATCCGCCGTGCGGTGACCGCACGGCAGCTCGCACGAAAAGCCTTGAATGCATCGAGATGATTGTCGTCGTTCCAGCCGGCGATCTCGGCCCATGAGACCGGCATATATTGGCCGCCCGCGATCTCGATCGGCCAGGCCGGACGATGACGGGTGTCATGAGCTTCGACCGCGACAGGTACAAGCGCCGCGGCGATGCAAAATCCGACGGCGCACCTTTTCAATCGATAAAGGTCAGTCGGTGCTTCCGGTGCCAACCAGTTTCCAGTTCGGATCGCGCGAAGGGATATCGCGGGCAAAGGTCCAAACATCGGTGATATCGGAAATCTTCTCGGGGTTTCCGTCGACGACCGCTCCGGTCTTGTCGCGGGTCATCGAAATCATCTGCGAAGTGAAACGAACCGTCAGCTGCTCCGCACTATCCCGCAATTCCGCACCGATCAGTTCGACTTTGTCGATTGAGACAAATCGCGTTTCCGTTTTCTGCTCAAGTTTCTCCCGATCCTTGATAGCGGCATCAAAGCTTTCATAGACATCCGACGACAGAAGATCCTTCAAGGTCCGGCGATCGCCGTTGGCGAATGCCAGAACAATCATCTCATAGGCGCTACGCGCGCCGTTGAGGAAATGCTTCGGATCGAAGGACGAATCCTGAGCCGCAATGGCATCGAGCCCGAGGGCGAGGGGCGTACCGGGCTCGGCCAGATTTTTCCAGCGGTCGGGGGTGGACGCTGCATCGCCCGTGGGCGCCGACGACGCCTGGTCGATCACGGGACCTGCCATCGGGACAACGTTGTTGTCCTGCGTACCATGCAGGACCTCTCGCGTAGCACGGTCGTAAGGCGGACGCTCATTTCCCGTGCGCTGTCCCAGGACACTGCGCAGACGCAGGAAGATAAAGACCGCCAGCGCCAGGAAAATGATGGTGTAAATATCCACGTCGTCTTCACTTTCTGATCGGTCTGGATCTCGTCCGGCGAACAAACGTCCAGCGGGGCCACAGGTTCGCGTCAGACGGCCCTATTGATGTAGGTACGAAACCCGATCTAGCCAAGGGCGCCTGGCACAACGAACCGGGTCAGGGAGCGGTCCTCTCCTTAACTGCCAACTTCAATAAATAATAGCGCGTTTCCGATCAAAGGGGAAATTCAGATTGCAAGGGAGAAAACGCGCTCCCCTCAACAGTTTGAGCCATCGGGCCACGTAAACGGCGGCGGTTTCCGAAGGTCCGAGGCTACGCGAGAACGCGGCGCCGGTCGAGGGACCGAAGGCAGCCCGGCCGCAGTCGCCGTCCTTGTGGACAGCGGCAGGCTTATGATAGCCACTCGCCCCGACGCGGCACTTTGCCCCCTCGAGCAGGCGCATCATCACAGGCCTCGCTTGAACGTTCCAGGAGAGACATCCATGACCAACGGCAACGGCACACCTCCCGAGGGAGCCCCTTCACCCCAGCTGAATGTGCTGGCTCAGTACACCAAGGACCTCTCTTTCGAGAATCCCAATGCGCCCTCTTCGCTCGCCCCTCAGCAGAAGCCGCCGGCGATCAGCGTTCAGATCAATGTTGGCGCCAACAATGTGGCGCAGGACGAATTCGAAGTGACGCTCACGGTCGAGGGCAAGGCCGAACATGACGGTAAGCTGATGTTTCGCTTCGAGCTGGCCTATGCGGGCCTGTTCCGCATCGTTAACGTCCCGCAGGAAAACCTGCCCCCGCTGGTCATGATCGAGTGTCCGCGGCTTCTGTTCCCGTTCGCTCGCGAGATTATTGCGACGGCGGTTCGCGACGGCGGATTTCCGCCACTGATGCTGGACCCGGTCGACTTCGTGAGCATGTTTCGGCAAAATATGGAACGGCAGGCTGCGGTGCAACAAAAGCCGAGCTAGAACCTTTTCGCTTCTGATGGAATCAGAAGCGGGGCTCCAT
Source organism: Nitrobacter sp. NHB1 (assembly GCF_036964665.1). Lineage (NCBI taxonomy): Bacteria > Pseudomonadati > Pseudomonadota > Alphaproteobacteria > Hyphomicrobiales > Nitrobacteraceae > Nitrobacter > Candidatus Nitrobacter laanbroekii. The sequence continues at coordinate 2,473,752 of NZ_JBAMDA010000001.1, read as the reverse complement.
GATTTTGATCTGACGCGTGTTCTTCACGCGAACCGGTATCCATCCTCGGGTCAAGCCCGAGGACATGCTTCGCGCGAAAACGCTCTACTAATCTGAAACGGCCTGCTTCAAAGCCTCGGTCCCGGCGAATTCCTTCCAGATCGCCTTCTCGCCGAGCGTGGCGACAAAGTCCCGATGCGCAATGCGGTCGGCATCGGTAACGCGCGGCGCAAGAGGCACAGTTCGTTGCCGTCTTGGCATATCCAGCGTCCCGCCGGTTCGACGGGACGCGGTTTCCGCCAGGATCAATTGCGACTGCCGCGCACCGATCAGATCGATATAGACCTCGGCAAGCAGTTCGGCGTCGAGCAACGCGCCGTGTTTGGTGCGGCGGGAGTTGTCGATGGCATAGCGCGAGCAGAGATCGTCGAGCCGGTTCGACACGCCCGGGTGCTTCCGCCGCGCCAGCAGCAGCGTATCCACCAACCGGTCGCGTCCGATCGTCCGCATTTTGAGGCGATCAAGCTCAGCATTGATAAAGCTGATATCGAACGATGCATTATGGATGACCAGCGGCGCGTCGCCAATAAATTCCAGGAATTCATCCACGACATGGGTAAATAGCGGTTTCTCGGCAAGGAACTCACTCGACAGGCCATGCACCGCGAACGCCTCCTGCGGCATGTCGCGTTCCGGATTGATGTAGCGGTGAAATGTCTGCCCTGTCGGCATGCGATTGAAAATTTCGACACACCCGATCTCAACCACACGATCGCCGCGCAGCGGGTCCAGTCCGGTCGTTTCGGTATCGAGGACGATTTCGCGCATGGATTACCGCTGAACTTGAGAATCAGAGCCGTCGCCGCGGCATTTTAGCAGCCCCGGCCAGGATTTCCCTGATTCGCTCGCGCACGTGATCAAGACCGTGCGAGGTATCCACTACGAAATCCGCCCGCTTGCGCTTTTCAGCGTCCGGCAACTGCCGGGCCAGGATCGCATCCAGCTTTTCGCCCGTCATGTTGCCGCGGGCCAGAATGCGCTCGCGTTGAACTTCCGGTGTCGTGGAAACGACGACGACCGCGTCGACACACTTTTCGCCGCCGGTTTCAAACAGCAGCGGCACGTCCACAACCGCCACCTCAGCACCCGATCGCTCGGCCCGGTCGAGAAACGCCTGACGGTAGGCGCGCAACATCGGATGCACGATCTGTTCGAGCCGCTTCATGGCCGCGGCGTCATGCACGACCTTTGCCGACAATTTCTCGCGGTCGACTTTGCCGTTGAGGGTGGTTCCGGGAAACGCCGCCTCGATAGCCGGAGCCGCTTCTCCTTCATAGATTTCGTGAACGGTCGCATCCGCATCGTAAACCGGCACCCCGGCTTCCGAAAAAAGCTTCGCGGTGGTCGATTTTCCCATTCCGATCGATCCGGTCAGCCCAAGCACCAGCATGTCCGAACTTCCGACGTCACAATAACAGCAGCCCCTGATCGCGCAGAAAAGCAAGCAGCGGAAGCAGCGGCAAGCCCAGAATGGTGAAATGATCGCCTTCGATCCGGCTGAACAGATGGATGCCCAGGTTCTCGAGCTGATAGGCGCCGACGCTGGCCATGGCCGCATCGCCAACCGCGTTCAGATAGGCTTCGATCGTGCCCTCGCTCAGCTCCCGCATCGTCATGCGGGCAACCGATACGTCTTCAAAGAGCAGCCTGCCGTCGCGCACGACAGCGACACCGGCATGCAAGGTGTGAGTCCGGCCGGACAGCGCACGCAGATGTGCCGCCGCCCCCGCGCGTCCGGCCGGTTTGTTGAACAGGCAACCATTGCATTCGAGCGTCTGATCCGCCCCGAGGACGTAGCGGCCGGGCGAGCGCAACGAAACGTCACGAGCTTTTTCGCAAGCCAGGCGAACGGCGATCTCGGCGCCAGTCGTCAGGCCACAACTCCGCTCAACGGCTCGCTCGTCGATCGCGGCCGGAATTGTCTCGAACGACAGGCCGGCATTGGCAAGCAAGGCCTGACGCACCCGGCTTTGCGATGCCAGGATCAAGGGTTTTGGTTCGCGCCAGACCGCCATCGCCGGTGCTTACTCGGGCTGCCGCTGCCGTTGCCGGTCGGCAAACAGCTTCATGATCGCCGCGGCGGTCTCCTCGATCGACCGACGCGTGACGTCCAGTTGGACCCAGTCGTGCTTCGCGCTCAGGCGGCGGGCATAGGTCACCTCATCGGCAACCGATTGACGATCGATATAGGTGTCGTTGCCCGCCCTCGTCCCAATGCTCAACAGCCGGTTCTGCCGGACCTGAATGAGACGCTCGGGCGCGGCATGAAGGCTGACGACCAGGGGCGTCCTCAACGATTCGAGTTGATGCGGAATCGCAATGCCGGGCACCAGCGGCACGTTAGCGGTACGGATGCCGCGGTTGGCAAGGTAGATCGACGTTGGCGTTTTCGACGTGCGCGATACGCCGACCAGAACGACATCCGCCTCCTCCAGGCCTTCGACGTGCTGTCCGTCATCATGCATCATGGTGTAGTTCAAGGCGTCGATGCGCCTGAAATAGTCCGCGTTCAGCGTGTGCTGCGCGCCGACGCGGCCGATCGTGGCGGCGCCGAGATAGGCCTGAAACAACTGCATCACGGGGCCGATAATCGAGAGGCTGGGACTGTTGATCTCCTGGCACTTGGCCTCGAGGCGCGCCACCAGATCCTTTTCCAGGAGCGTGAACAAAACGATTCCCGGCGCTTCCTCGATTTCCGCGAGAACGCGGTCGAGTTGCTTCTGGCTACGGACCAGCGGGTAGACGTGTTCGACAGGCGTGACATTGGCATATTGGGCGGCCACCGCGCGCGACACCGTGATCAGCGTTTCGCCGGTCGAATCGGACACCAGATGAAGATGAAAATTGCTGCCGGTGATGGGCGCCATGACCCTGTATACCCTGTGTATCGCTGTGGAGTTTGAGCCGCAATACCGCTGATCCGGCGAAAGCCTCGGGATAACCGGGATTTTTCTTCACAGGCCTCGCGGTTGGAAAACTCCACCACACGCCACCGATGATAATGAGGTCGTGTGGACTTGTCTCTTGATAATCATGTGCGAAGGAGGGGTAAGTATTTGAGGCCGCGATGGTCTTTGGATTTATCGCTGAATGCCATGGATCCTCGGGCAATGTGAGCAAGCTTTTGAAAAAGCGAGGACAGCATTGCGCCGGCGCAATTCACCGTCACTTAGACTCTAACCCTAGAATCTAAAAATTTACTTTTAGAAAAGAGTCGCTTGCGGATATCGCCATGATCGGGTCTCTATCCATCACTGTTGCAACGCTGACGCGGGTCGGACGTTCCAGCGGATCGGATAATGGTTGGGACACCCTGAGCGAGATGGCCGATGTACGAGTGGATCAAGGCGTTTCATGTGATTGCCGTCATTTCCTGGATGGCGGGGATGCTCTATCTGCCAAGGCTGTTCGTTTATCACTGCGATGCAGAGATCGGCTCGAAGCAATCCGAGACGTTCAAGGTGATGGAACGGCGGCTCTTCAAGGCGATCATCAATCCCGCGATGATGGTAGCCTGGGGGCTCGGGCTTTATATGATGTGGGCGCACCATTGGTATTCGGTGGGCTGGTTTCAAGGGAAGCTGGCGCTCGTGATCGTGATGTCCGCCATTCACGGCTACTTCGCCCGCCGCGTGCGGGATTTCGCGGCGGACCGCAATGTGATGAGTCAGAGATTCTATCGTATTATCAATGAGGTAGTGACTGCCTTAATGGTCGGTATTGTTATTCTGGTCATCGTCAAGCCTTAAGGTCGCGCAGGCCGGGTGCCTTGATGACAGGTATCTGTTCCGGCCATCGGCGAGCCATTTGAGGACGGCGGCGGTCGACAAGGAGACAGGTTCGCTCCTCCTTGCGCGAAGGCAGCCGATTTTCTATATTACAGACATCCCACCCCAAGCAGGCGGATGTGGTCGCATTCCGGTTTCCTTATTGAGCCGGCCGCCACGTCAGGTTTGAAGCCTTTCGGCGCCTTCCTCGCTCGAGGTTTTTTTACGGTCAGGACCTGCGGACTTCCCCTTCAGCCGTCCGCGTCGTCATGAAACCACCTGGCAATCCCCCTCAAGCATTCCACAGGACCATCCCAAATGCGGGAAATGAAACTTCAAGACCTCAAGGCCAAGACGCCAGCTGAACTCGTCTCGTTTGCGGAAGAGCTTGGGGTCGAAAATGCCAGCACCATGCGCAAGCAGGAGCTGATGTTCGCCATTCTCAAACAGCTGGCCATTCAGGAAATCGATATCATCGGCGAAGGCGTCGTCGAGGTTCTCTCCGACGGATTCGGATTCCTGCGCTCGCCGGACGCCAACTATCTGCCGGGCCCCGACGATATCTACGTCTCGCCATCGCAGATTCGCCGCTTCGGCCTGCGAACCGGAGACACCATTGAAGGTCACATTCGCAGCCCCAAGGAGGGCGAGCGTTACTTCGCGTTGTTGAAGGTCAACACACTCAATTTCGAGGACCCCGAGAAGTCAAAGCACAAGGTCAATTTCGACAACCTGACGCCGCTGTTCCCCGATCAGCGGTTCCGGCTCGAACTGGAAGACTCGACACGCAAGGATCTGTCGGCGCGGGTCATCGATATCGTTGCTCCGATCGGCAAGGGTCAGCGTGCGCTGATCGTGGCGCCGCCGCGCACCGGCAAGACCGTGCTGATGCAGAATATCGCGCACTCCATCACCGCCAATCATCCCGAGTGCTATCTGATCGTGCTTCTGATCGACGAACGCCCGGAGGAAGTCACCGACATGCAGCGCTCGGTGAAGGGCGAAGTCGTGTCCTCAACTTTCGACGAGCCGGCCGTGCGCCATGTCCAGGTCGCCGAGATGGTCATTGAGAAGGCCAAGCGCCTGGTCGAGCACGGTCGCGACGTCGTCATTCTGCTGGATTCGATTACGCGTCTGGGCCGCGCCTACAATACCGTGGTGCCGTCCTCCGGCAAGGTGCTGACCGGCGGCGTCGATGCCAACGCCTTGCAGCGGCCGAAGCGATTCTTCGGCGCGGCGCGCAACATCGAGGAAGGCGGCTCGCTGACCATCATCGCCACCGCGCTGGTCGATACCGGCAGCCGCATGGACGAAGTGATCTTCGAGGAGTTCAAGGGCACCGGCAATTCCGAGCTTATCCTCGACCGCAAAGTCTCCGACAAGCGTACCTTCCCGGCGATCGATATCTCGCGCTCGGGCACGCGCAAGGAAGAACTCATCACCGATCCGCAACTGCTCAAGAAAATGTACGTGTTGCGGCGTATCCTCAACCCGATGGGCACCATGGATGCGATCGACTTCCTGCTCGACAAATTGCGCAACACCAAGAATAACGCGGAATTCTTCGAGTCGATGAATACCTAAAGCGCAAGCGGCTTTACTCCGACTTCAATCATCGACGCCCGGCCTGTGTGCCGGGCGTTTTTTTATGCCGGCCTGGAGGAAGGCAAGCTATCGTGTTTCGATAGCACATCTGACTTTTCTTCAATTCCACGTGTCATGCGATTGGTTAGGCCAATCGCAATGATGGCGACACCGATTCCGCCGATGATGTCGATGGCATAGTGTGCGCCGTCGATGGGCGTCGATGCGACCATCAGGAGATTGAGAGCGACGGCGGGCCAACGCAGGCACCGAATCGGCCACTGAGCCCAGATGTAGAGCAGCGCCGAGACGGTGTGAAAGCTTGGGAAGGTGATCAGGCCTTCGAGGTCATTGAAGCGGACAACATGCACGAGTCCATTGCGGATTCCCTCAAGATGCCGAATGTGAGCATAAGGAGTCGAAGGGTGAAGATTAGCGAAATCCGACGGCTGAATTCCGAGATAGGCATAGTAGGCCACCGCCGGCACGAAGGTGAAGATGGCAAGCGTGATGATGAGCGATGCCGCGGTCGCGATGATGAACTGCTGCAGTTTCGCAATTCTCGATGTCGCCAGCAAAACAATCAGGACAATTGGAATCTGTAGCTTCATCGAGAAGTAGACGATGTTGCCAATATAGCCCAACGCAGGATGCGCGTTAAAGAACGCGAGGTAAGATCGCCAGTCGAAATGAAGTATCCTGTCCGCGGCATAAAGTTCGGCGTCGCGATATGGAAACGCTGGAGCGGCGGCGGCATAACTTAAGAGTGTGCCAAGCAACAGGATCAGGGTAAATTGAGCAGCCGATTCCGCGCCCGTTGCTATCCAAGGGTCAACCCGGCGGTAGCGGTAGTACCACGCCACCGAGAGACACACCGGGATGACGATCAGGATCTTCCAACCGCTTTGGAGATCAAGTGACAAGCCGGCGGCCCAATAGCTTACGGCGAGCGCGCCGATCATGGCCAGGATGATCAACCAGATAATCCGGTTTGCTGGTCTGAATGCCGTAAGGTCCAAGGAGTCCGATGACATGGGCAAACGCTAACCGGATCGCATTAAGGGCGGCTTACCAGTCATGAGGACCTATACCGGGCCCGCTGTTGCTTAAGACTCCCTAAACTAAGAACCTGTGATTTGATTCGCTACCAATGCAATCAGGTTTGCTGGTTCAGCGACGGGCAGTGAGCAACTTTGATTGCGGCACACGAATGCCGCCGCGCCTTGCACGGAATCGGCCTTGGCGCGCGCGGGATGTTCGGCCGGCAGCGTATCGGCGTTCGGCACGTGCAACACGATGCTCGTGGCGTGCGGCAGTGCGCGTGCGGCGTTGAGCAGCGCGTCGGCTTGTGCACCCTCGCCGACCACGACGATTTCCGCGCCGGTCAGACGGAGATCGAGCGCACTCAGCAGCGCCAGATGGCCAAAGCCGTTCTCGGCCGCGCGGGACAAAAGGGCGCCGAACAGGGCGTCGATCCGGTCGCGCCACTTCGGATCGCCGGTCAGTGTCGCGAGGCGCACCAGGTTTTGCGCAATCAGTCCGTTATAGTTCGGAATGGCATCGTCGATCGTCGAGTGCGGCCGCACGATCAGCCCCTCCGCGTCGTCGGCCGTGAGATAATAGCCGCCATGCTCGACGTCGGCATAATGTGTGTCGAGGGCAGCCTGCCAGCGCAGCGCCTGCTCGAGATACGCGTTGTCGCCGATCGCCTCATACAACGCGAGCGCGGCGCGGACCATCGCGGCATAGTCGCAAGCCAGCGCCGGCACCAGCAGCCTGCCCTCGCGCCAGGAATGGCCGAGCCGGTCGCCGCGCGTCATTGTCTTCCGAATGAACGCGAAGGCCGTGCGGGCGGTTTCCAGCCAGTCCGGCAAATCGAAGGCGCAGGCTCCGTGAACGAGTGCCGCGATCATCAAGCCGTTCCAGTCTGCGAGAACCTTGTCGTCGAGTCCCGGACGGACGCGACCTGCGCGGCGCGCCAGAAGTTTCGCGCGCAGCGTCCGCATGTGGGCGCCGTCGTCGCTGCCGAGGCCGGCGCTCTTCAACCGATTGAGAATGTTGCGGCCTTCAAAATTGCCGTTTTCGGTGATGTCGTATCGCGCGGCAAAATCGGCGGCGTCGGCAGCGCCGAGCACCTCTTCGAGTTCGCTCAGCGACCAGACATAGAACTTGCCCTCCTTGCCTTCGGAGTCGGCGTCGAGTGAGGAGGCAAAGCCGCCCTCGCCCGTCAGCATTTCCCGGCGCAGCCAATCGACGGTCTCGATCGCGCGTTCGCGGTACAGCGGGTTTTTGCTGCGTGCGTAGTCGAGCGCAAGCAAATCGAGAATCTGCGCGTTGTCGTAAAGCATCTTCTCGAAATGCGGCACCAGCCATCTGTCGTCGACCGAATAGCGCGCGTAGCCGCCGCCGAGGTGATCGTAGATGCCGCCCTGACTCATCCGCGTCAGGGTCAGCGTGGTGGCTGCGAACAAACGTTCGTCGCCGGTGCGCGCTCCGGCGCGCCAGAGAAATTCCAGCACGGAGCATTGCGGAAACTTCGGCGCGCCGTGCAGGCCGCCGTTCACCGGATCGGTTGAACGCGCAATAGAGGCGGCCGCATTGTTGAGTTCGGCGATGCCGAGATTCGCCGGGCTTTCCGCCTTGGTGCGTTCGGAGAGCCGCGCGATCACCGCATCGCGGTTCAGCGTGACTCTCTCGGGTTTGTCGTGAAAAACCCGCGCCACTGATTGCAGCACATCGGTAAATGCCGGGCGGCCGAAGTCAGGTAGTTTCGGAAAATATGTACCGCCCCAGAACGGCGATCCATCGGGTGACAGGAACATCGTCATCGGCCAGCCGCCCTGCTCGCCGAGAAGATGCAGTGCGTTCATGTAGATCTGATCGATATCCGGCCGCTCCTCGCGGTCGACCTTGATACAGACGAACAGTTCGTTCATCACCGCGGCGACCTCGTCGTCCTCGAAACTCTCATGCGCCATGACATGGCACCAGTGACAGGCAGCGTAGCCGATCGACAGCACGATCGGACGGTTGGTCCGCTGCGCCTCGGCGAGCGCCTCGGGTCCCCACGGCCACCAGTCGACCGGATTATGCTGGTGCTGCAGCAGATAGGGGCTCGTTTCCGCAGCCAAGCGATTCACGGGACGGCCCGAACCTGTAGCGGCGTGATTCATATCGAGGCGTCCTTCTTTCGAATATGCGATAACGGAAAGCTTGCGGTGTAAAGGTTTGCCGCTGTCGTTCTGAATTTTCCGTCTGTCGCCGAAGCTGGACAAGACAATAAGCAATGCATCCGCGAGAGCAAACGATCTTCGCCCTGTCATCGGGCCGGCCGCCGTCGGCGATCGCCGTCGTGCGAGTCTCGGGCACGGAGGCTGGCACCGCACTTCAAAAAATCGCAGGCGCAATTCCCGTGGCGCGCTCGGCGAAGCGGGTCTTGCTGCGCGATCGGCGGGGAGAAGCCATTGATGATACAGTTGTTTTGTGGTTCGCTGGGCCTGTGAGCGCGACCGGCGAAGATGTCGCGGAGTTTCACGTTCACGGCGGCCGCGCGGTGCTGAATGCCTTGTCCGCGGCGCTGTTGTCGATTGACAATGTGAGACCTGCCGAGCCGGGAGAGTTTACCCGGCGTGCGTTCGAGAACGGCAAGATCGATCTCACCGAGGCCGAAGGGCTCGACGATCTCATCCATGCCGATACCGACCGGCAGCGCCGGCAAGCGCTGCGGCAATTGCAGGGACTGCTCGGCGACCGCGCGAGGGAGTGGCGCAGGGAGTTGATCGAGGCGTCGGCCCTGATCGAGGCCGGAATCGATTTTGCCGATGAAGGCGACGTGCCGGATGACCTGTTGAAGCCCGCGATGGCGAAGATCGCGCGGCTTCGGCGCGAGATCGAAGAAACCCTTGCGGCATCGGCACAAAGTGAACGGCTGCGCGACGGCCTGACGGTCGCGATCACAGGCCCGCCCAACGCCGGCAAGTCGACGTTGCTCAATCGTCTCGCCCGTCGCGAGGCGGCGATCGTGTCGCCGCATGCCGGAACCACGCGCGATGTCATCGAAGTGCATCTCGATCTCGATGGTTATCCGGTGACGTTGATCGATACCGCTGGCATTCGCGAGACCGACGATCCGGTCGAGCAGGAGGGTGTGCGGCGCGCGCGCGACCGGGCAGCGTCCGCGGATCTGGTGCTGTGGCTTGCGGATGACGACACGGACGATGTCGGTCCATCGCAAACGATCGGCGAAGGCGGAGCGCCGCTCTGGCTGGTGCGCAACAAGGTCGATCTTTCGGGCCCTGAAAACGATGGGGCGAACCCGAGGCAGCTAGAGGCGGACCTGGGGCAGGGTGTCTCGACGCGGCGTTTCCGGATTTCGGCGTCGCGCGGCGATGGCGTCGATGAACTGGTGGCGGCACTGACTGCGTTTTCGGACACCTGGTTCGGTTCGGGCGAAGCCGCCGTCATCACCCGTTTACGGCACCGCAACATATTGCGGGATGCCGCAGCATCGCTTGCGAAGGCGGAAGACCTGGTCGGGCAGGGCGACGAGCTGGTGGCGGAGGAGATCAGAACTGCGGTCCGATTGATCGGGCGGCTGCTCGGGCGCGTCGATATTGATGATATTCTAGATTCACTCTTTCGCGATTTCTGCATTGGTAAGTAATGTGTAACGATTCATTTGTTAAACCGGCGAGGCAGCGTCGCGAGAACGCGCTACCGAGATACGTCTCGGCAGATGTTTCACGTGAAACCCCCGTGCTTCTTCTCACCATAAATTCCGACCTTCCGGAACGGGCGGGTCTGCGATAGAAGTCGGGCCGGATATCGCAACAAAAGCCCATGACAGCATCATTCGACGTCATCGTGATCGGGGGTGGCCACGCTGGCTGCGAGGCAGCGACCGCGGCTGCGCGAATGGGCGCACGGACGGCGCTCGTGACCCATCGGTTCGCGACCGTCGGTGCGATGTCCTGCAATCCCGCGATCGGCGGACTTGGCAAGGGCCATCTGGTCCGCGAGGTCGATGCGCTGGACGGATTGATGGGTCGCGTCGCCGATGCCGCCGGCATCCAGTTCCGGATGCTCAATCGCCGCAAGGGTCCGGCCGTCCGTGGTCCGCGCGCCCAGGAAGACCGTAAGCTCTATGCCGCCGCGATGCAGGCTGCGATTCGTGAGGCCGCGAATCTGGCGGTGATCGAGGGCGAGGCGGACGACCTGATTGTTGCCGACGGCAGGGTGGCGGGCATTCGCCTGATCGACGGCCGTGCGTTCAAGGCCGGTGCTGTGATCGTCACCACGGGCACGTTTCTGCGCGGTTTGATCCATCTCGGCGAAAAGAGCTGGCCCGCGGGGCGGGTCGACGAAGCGCCGGCGCTCGGCCTGTCCGCGTCCTTCGAGCGCATTGGCTTCACGCTTGGCCGGCTCAAGACCGGGACGCCACCACGGCTCGACGGCGCCACCATCGACTGGGCGGCTGTTGAAATGCAGCCAGGCGACGATCCGCCGGAGCCGTTTTCGGTGATGACCGGCCGAATCACCACGCCACAGATCCAGTGCGGCATCACCCGCACCACGCCGGCGACTCACGAGGCGATCCGGGCCAATGTGCACCGTTCGCCGATCTATTCCGGCCAGATCAGGAGTTCGGGACCGCGCTATTGCCCGTCGATCGAGGACAAGGTGGTCCGCTTCGGCGATCGCGACGGGCACCAGATCTTTTTGGAGCCGGAAGGTCTCGACGTCACCACGGTTTATCCCAACGGGATTTCGACCTCCTTGCCGGAGGAGGTGCAGCGCGCGATTCTGGCAACCGTCCCCGGCCTGACGAAAGTCCGGATGATCCGGCCGGGCTATGCTATCGAATACGACCATGTCGATCCCCGTGAACTCGATCCGACCTTGCAGACCAGGCGGATGCCGGGGCTTTTCCTCGCCGGCCAGATCAACGGGACGACCGGTTATGAAGAGGCTGCGGCTCAGGGGCTTGTTGCGGGGCTGAACGCGGCCTTGGCCGCGGGCGGCGGCGATCCGGTCGTGTTCGACCGCGCCGACGGCTATCTCGGCGTAATGATCGATGACCTCGTAACCCGCGGGATCACCGAGCCCTATCGGATGTTCACCTCGCGCGCCGAGTACCGGCTGACACTGCGCGCCGACAATGCCGATCAGCGGCTCACGGACAAGGGCATTGCAATGGGCTGCATCGGGCCAGGACGCGCGGCCCATCATCGGGCCAAGAAGGCGGCCTTGAGCGCGGCGAAGGCGTTGGCGACATCGCTGTCCATCACGCCAAACGAGGCCGCCCGGCACGGGCTTTCGCTCAACCGCGACGGCCACCGGCGGTCCGCGTTCGAGCTTTTGGCCTATCCCGAGATCGGGTGGGGCGAGGTGGCCGCGATCTGGCCGGATTTGACCGCAGTCGATCCGGGAATCGCCGTGCATCTGGAGATCGATGCCAAATACGACGTCTATCTGAAGCGCCAGACCGCCGATGTCGCAGCATTCCGCCGTGACGAAAGCCTCGTGCTCGCCGATATCGATTACGATGCCGTGCCGGGGCTGTCCAACGAGGCGCGGGCCAGACTGGCGCGCGCCCGGCCCCGGACGGTTGGGCAGGCGGGCCGTCTCGACGGCATCACCCCGGCGGCACTTGGGATTCTGGCGGCCTATTTGCGCCGGGAAGCGCGTAAAGCAAAGTCGGCATAGCCGAAGCCTCAAATCGCGGGACGCCTGTTTCACGTGAAACAACGCTACGGGCGTTGAGCATGACCATCCGGACCTGCCCCGTTCATCCTTCGTCAAGATGGATGCCCCGGACCACGTCCGGGCATGACAACCATAAGCGCCAGGCCCCGGCCGGGCTTGTCGGCCAATGACCGACCGACCGCAGAATGCGGGCAGGCGATTGCAAAACAGATGTGGCCGGGAATCGCACGGTCCCGTATGCTGACGATGACACCATGCCGGGACATCGACAGGCTCAATCACATCTTTCGGCCTCCGACAAGGCGGCCGCGCTGGCGCTGACGCCTGTTTCACATGAAACGGAGGCGCGGCTTGATGCTTACGTCGATCTGCTGGTCCAATGGCAGACAAAAACCAATCTCGTTGCGCCGTCGACTCTGCCGCAGCTCTGGACCCGCCATATTGCGGATTCGCTTCAGCTTCTGGCGCTGGCGCCGCAGGCGAAACGCTGGGCCGACTTCGGCAGCGGCGGCGGTTTTCCCGGCGTGGTGCTGGCCTGCGCGCTGGCCGACGTCGAGGGCGCCCGAATCGATCTGGTCGAGCGCAACGCCAAGAAGGCGGCATTTCTTCGCGAGGCGATCCGGATCACCAAGGCGCCGGGAGTCATTCACCCGACGGATATCGGGGATTATGTGGACAGGTTGGAGGGCCGGATCGATTGTGTCACCGCCCGGGCGCTTGCGCCTCTACAAATGCTGCTCGGCTTCGCCGAACCTGTGGTGAAGCAGGGCGCCAAGGCATTGTTGCTCAAGGGTCAAGATGTAGAAGCAGAATTGACGGAAGCTACTAAATATTGGAATATTGAGCCTCGTCTTCATTCCAGCCGCACCGGCGGACAAGGCTGGATCGTCGAACTCGATCGCATCGAGCGGCGCGACCGTCCTCCGACCAAGCAGGCATGGCGTCGCGCATGACGATAATTGATGAGATTTATCAAGATGATGGCAAGGATTCCGGGTCCACTGCCGGCCATCCCCGGATCATTTCGCTTGCCAACCAGAAGGGCGGCGTCGGCAAGACCACGACGGCGATCAATCTCGGCACCGCGCTCGCCGCAATCGGCGAGCGCGTGCTGATCGTCGATCTCGATCCGCAAGGCAACGCCTCGACCGGCCTCGGCATCGACCGCCGCGATCGCAACGTCTCCACCTACGACGTGCTGATCGGCGAAGCGCCGCTGCGTGATGCCGTGGTGCCGACCGCGGTGCCGCGTCTGCACATCGCGGCATCGACCATGGACCTCTCCGGTCTGGAACTCGAGCTCGGCACCACCAAGGATCGCGCCTTCCGCCTGCGCGATGCGATCGCCGCGCTCAACGGCAACGCGGCCGACAACAGCGATTACACCTATGTGCTCATTGACTGTCCGCCGTCGCTCAACCTTCTCACGGTCAACGCCATGGCGGCGTCGGATGCGATCCTGGTGCCGCTGCAATGCGAGTTCTTCGCGCTTGAGGGCCTGTCGCAACTGTTGCAGACGGTCGAGCAGGTGCGCTCCACGCTCAATCCGAATCTGTCGATCCACGGCATCGTGCTGACCATGTTCGACTCGCGCAACAACCTGTCGAACCAGGTGGTTGCCGACGTGCGCCAGTTCATGGGCTCGAAAGTCTACGACACCATGATCCCGCGCAACGTGCGCATTTCGGAAGCGCCGTCCTACGGCAAGCCGGTGCTGGTCTACGATCTCAAATGCAGCGGCAGCGAAGCCTATCTGAAGCTCGCGACCGAGGTGATCCAGCGCGAGCGCGAGCTGCGCACGACGCATTGAAGGAACCACTACCTCCGGTCACGGAGGTGGATGAACAAAACGAAACATGCAGGACGTCATTGCGAGCGCAGCGAAGCAATCCAGAAAGCCGCACGAGAACTGGATTGCTTCGTCGCTATCGTTCCTCGAAGGCGAGGAACTGAGCTCCTCGCAATGACGACGCCTGGACAAGCAGGTGTGGAGTGCTGCGCGTGAATCCAAGGGAGCTGGCGATGGCCGACGAAGCGCGTTCGCGACTGGGCCGCGGTCTTGCAAGTCTGATCGGTGACGTCGGCGGCGAGGCCGCACACGCCGAACGCCCGCGCGCGCAGCGCAAGGTGCCGATCGAATTTTTAAAACCCAATCCACGCAATCCGCGCCGCGCATTTGCTGAGGCCGAACTCGGCGAATTATCCGACTCCATCAAACAGCACGGCGTGATCCAGCCGATCGTGGTGCGCCCGGTGAAGGGTGCGCAGGATCGCTTTGAGATCATCGCCGGCGAGCGCCGCTGGCGCGCGGCGCAGTCGGCGGGGCTGCACGAGGTTCCGATTGTCCCGGTGGATGTCACCGATAATGTCGCGCTCGAGATCGCCATCATCGAGAACGTGCAGCGCGAAAATCTCAACGCGATGGAAGAGGCGCAGGGCTATCACGCGCTCGCCAGTGAATTCAAACGCACTCAGGACGATATCGCAAAAATCGTCGGCAAGAGCCGCAGCCATGTCGCCAACATGATGCGGCTGACGAAACTGCCTGACGATGTGCAGGCGCTGATCGCCTCCGGCGAGCTGTCGGCGGGCCATGCGCGCGCGCTGATCGGCGTGCCCGATCCGTCCACGGCGGCGCGGCGAATCGTCGCCGAAGGCCTCAACGTGCGGCAGGCCGAAGCGCTGGCGCATGAGGAGGGCGTACCGGAGCGCAAGCCGCAGAAGGCGCGCGCCGACAGGGTGCAGAAGGACCCCGATACGCTCGCGCTGGAAAAACGCGTCAGCGATGCGCTCGGCCTCGCCGTGACAGTCGATCACAAAAATCCCGGCGGCCTCGTCCAGATCCGCTATCGCGACCTCGATCAGCTCGACGAGATTTTGAAACGGCTGGATTCGAAGGGGTCTTAGCCTCCCTGCTCGTCATTGCGAGCGAAGCGAAGCAATCCAGGCTGCAGTATGAAACAGCCGTGCGTTTATATTGTAGCGAGCAAGCGCAATGGCACGCTTTACACCGGCGTCACGGCGAATTTGCAGCGTCGCATTTTCGAACATCGAGAAAGTTTGGTTGCGGGCTTTTCAAAGAAATACGGGTGCAAAATTCTCGTTTGGTACGAGACGCATGAGATCATGACCGACGCAATTACACGCGAGAAGCAGATAAAGGCCGGTAGCCGTGTGAAGAAGCTTGCGTTGATTGAAGGTCTCAATCCCAAGTGGAACGATCTCTTCGAAACGCTTTTCTAAAGCAGGATGAGGCTGAACCATCATTGCGAGGAGCGCATGCGACGAAGCAATCTAGCTTTTTCTTGTGTCCCTGGATTGCTTCGCTTCGCTCGCAATGACGAAGCTATCCCCTTCTCCGCGCATTCACCGCGATCGACATCAGCGCGCGCTGCGCGATCACCGGCGCCAGCACCGCCTGCTTGCGCGCCTCCAGCGCTGCGACCGCAAGCTGATCCATCACCTGGACCAGCCGCGCGGTGCTGAAGTTGCGCAACGCCGTTTCCACCGCCGTCTTGCGCGAAAAATGCAGCCGCGGAAATCCGCTCTCGGCTGCCGATGAGGCCGACGCGCCGCCCGCCATCGCCAGCGCCGCCTTGTGCAGGGAGGCGACCTGACGTTGCGCGGCCAGAATGACGAGGCCCGGATAGGTGCCGGCGACCATGGCCTTGGCGAATTCGGTTTCGACCGCGGCCGGCTGTCCGGTGAACGCAGCATCGACGATGGGATCGAGCTTGAAATCGGATGCATCGGAGACGACAGCCATCACGTCAGTGAGCGTGATCTCGCGCTGGCCATGGGCATAGAGCGCGATCTTGCGCAGCTCGTTGCGCGAGGCCTGACGGTCGCCGCCGAGCAGCGACATCAGCATGGCGCGGGCGTCGGGTGCGATCTTCAGGTTCGAGAGGCGCAATTCCTCGTCGATCAGGCGTGCGAGATCGCGCTCGGTGTCGGGATAGCAGGCGATCGCCACCGCGTTCTTCGCGCGCTCGCAGGCCTTGCGCAGCGGCGCTTCGGGCCGTAGCTCGCCGGCCTCGATCACGATCCGGCAATCCTGGATCGCGGAGTCCACAAGCGCATCGACGCCGCCGGCAAAACTGCGCGATCCGGCCTTGACGCGGATGGCGCGGCGGCCGCCGAACAGCGGCACCGTCATGGCTTCATCGACAAGACGCGACGGCTCAGTGGCGAGATCGTCGCCGTCGAGCCGCACCAGCGAAAACGGATCGTCGGGATCGTCGACGGCCGAGGCCATCAGGGCGTCGGCGCGCTCGCGCACCAGACCGGCGTCGGGGCCGTAGAGCAGGATGATCGGGCGTCCGGGATCGGGCCGGGCGAGAAAGCTGTCGACGTCTTTTCCGCGCAGCGCGACCATGTTCAGCCTGTACTTATCATTCGGTCATTGCGAGGAGCTCAGTTCCTCGTCTTCGAGGAACGATAGCGACGAAGCAATCCAGTCCTTCTATGCGGCCCCTGGATTGCTTCGCTTCGCTCGCAATGACGAAACAGCAAATGCTGCCCATCGAAAAACTGTAATTGGATCAGGTGCCGGCGTAGAAGAACGACGCCAGCCGCGTGTTGATGTTGTCGGCGATTTCCTGCGCGGCGCGGTCCTCCGCATCACGGAACGCGCGGGCACGCGCGAAACGCTGGAGCTGGCCGGGAATGTCGTAGGAGGTGCGGGCAAAGGTGCTCGCGCTCAGGACGGTCTTGCCGGTTGCGACCTCGATCAACTGGTAGCTCGCGTCGATGCCGTAGCTCTCGTTGGAGGGCAGGGCGGTGCGAGGATCGAGCATCAGCGACGAGCGGCTGGTGGTGAAGCGGATCTTGAGCTGGTGCGTCGGCGGTGCGCCGGTGGCGCCGCCGTAAAGCTTGAACGCGAGCGCGTTGCGGATGGCGACCCCGATCCGGGCATCGCGGGACGCGTTGGGCTTGTCGATCGGCAGAAGTTCGACGCCCATCAGCTTGTCGCGAAGGGCAGGGCTGCCGTCCGCGTGCTCGGCATACATCGGATGGAAGCAGCCGGCCGTCAGCGCCGCCAGCACGGCAACGACGCCCAGCCGGGCCGCGATGCGCGGATTGACCCATGATCGAGCCGGTCGAGCCGACACCCTACCCCACCACATTCACGATCCTCTGCGGGACGATAATAATCTTTCGGGCCGGCTTGCCGCCCAGGGACTGTTTTACTGCATCAAGCGCCAAAACGGCAGCCTCAATTTCCGGATTCCCGGCGCCGCTCGCCACCGTCACCTCGCCCCGCTTTTTGCCGTTGACCTGCACCGGCAGCTTGACGGTGTTTTCAACCAGCAAATCGCGCTCGATTTGTGGCCAACGGGCCTCCGAGACCAGGCCGGTGTGCCCAAGCGCCTGCCAGCATTCCTCGGAGAGATGCGGCATCATCGGGCTGAACAACTGGACCAGAATGGTGGCCGCCTCGCGCAGGCTCCAGGCCAAATCCGGCGCAAGGTCGGGCTCAACAAGATCGGACTTGCGGGTGCCGGCGCGGGCGAGAGTCTCCGCCAGCGTGTTGGCGAACTCGCGGATGTTGGCGAGACAGACGTTGAAGTGCAGCCGCTCGATGCCGGTGGAGACCTTGTCGAGTGCGCCGTGGGCCGCCTTGCGCAACGCCAGCGCATCAGTGCCGAACGCCGCCGGCTTGGCTTGCGGCGCGGTCTTGCCGGCCTCGGCCGATTCGTTGACCAGCCGCCATAGCCGCTGCATGAAGCGCGACGCGCCCTGCACGCCTTCCTCGCTCCAGATCACGTCGCGATCCGGCGGCGAGTCCGACAGCATGAACCAGCGCGCGGTATCGGCGCCGTAGCTGCCGATGATGTCGTCGGGATCGACGGTGTTGCGCTTCGACTTCGACATCTTCTCGACCGCGCCGATCTCGACCGGCTCGCCGGTGGCGGTCAGCGTGGCGCGGCGTCCGCTGCCGGCGACTTCGATCCTGACCTCGTCCGGCGAGGCCCAGCCGCCGCCGGGTTTGCGGTAGGTTTCGTGCACCACCATTCCTTGCGTGAACATGCCCCTGAACGGCTCGTCCATACTGAGGTGGCCGGTGGCCTTCATCGCGCGGGTGAAGAAGCGCGAATAGAGCAGATGCAGGATCGCGTGCTCGACGCCGCCTATGTACTGATCCACCGGCATCATGCGGTTGGCGATTTCAGGTGTGGTTGGCGCGGTCTCGTTCCACGGATCGGTGAAACGCGCGAAGTACCACGACGAATCGACGAAGGTGTCCATGGTGTCGGTTTCGCGCGTGGCGTTGCCGCCGCATTGCGGACAGGCGACGTGCTTCCAGGTCGGATGATGGTCGAGCGCGTTGCCGGGTTTGTCGAACGTCACATCCTCCGGCAGCGTCACCGGCAGATCCTCGTCCGGCACCGGAACCACGTCGCATGTCGGGCAATGGATCACCGGGATCGGGCAACCCCAGTAGCGCTGGCGCGAGATGCCCCAGTCGCGCAGGCGGAAGTTCACCTTGCGCTCGCCGACCGGCATGTTGCCGCGCACTTCGCTTTCCAGCCGCTTCGCGACTTCTTCCTTCGCCGCCTCGGCGGTCATGCCGTCGAGGAAGCGCGAATTGATCATGCGGCCGTCGCCGTCGTAAGCGGTGTCGGTAATGACGAAGCTCGCAGGGTCCTGTCCCTCGGGGCAGACCACCGGCGTGTTGCCGAGGCCGTACTTGTTGACGAAGTCGAGGTCGCGCTGGTCGTGCGCCGGACAGCCGAAGATGGCGCCGGTGCCGTATTCCATCAGCACGAAATTCGCGACATAGACCGGCAGCGTCCAGTTCTCGTCGAACGGATGAATGGCGCGGATGCCGGTGTCGAAACCCATCTTCTCCGCGGTGTCGATCTCGGCCTGCGCGGTGCCGCGCTGTTTGCATTCAGCGATGAATGCGGCGAGCGCGGGGTTGTTCTTCGCTGCCGCTTGCGCCAGCGGATGATCCGGCGCGATCGCCATGAACTTCGCGCCGAACAAGGTATCGGGCCGCGTGGTGAAAATCTTCAGTTCACTTTCGCCGGCAGGCGTTGTCGCCGGATCGAGCGCGAAGCGGATCAACAGGCCCTCGCTGCGGCCGATCCAGTTGCGCTGCATCAGCCGCACCTTGTCGGGCCAGCGGTCCAGCGTGTCGAGCGCCTCTAACAGTTCCTGCGAATACTTGGTGATCTTGAAGACCCACTGGTTCATCTCGCGCTGCTCGACCACGGCGCCGGAGCGCCAGCCGCGCCCGTCGATCACCTGCTCGTTGGCGAGCACGGTCATGTCGACCGGATCCCAGTTGATCTTGCGCTTTTCGCGTTCGGCGAGACCGGCGCGGAGGAAATCCAGGAACATCTTCTGCTGATGCTTGTAGTAGGCGGGATCGCAGGTCGCGAATTCCCTTGCCCAGTCGAGCGAGAGCCCGATCGACCGGAGCTGCTTCTTCATTGCCTTGATATTGTCGTAGGTCCACGCCTTGGGCGCGACCTTGCGCTCGATCGCGGCGTTCTCGGCGGGCAGGCCGAAAGCGTCCCAGCCCATCGGGTGCAGCACGTTGTAGCCCTTGGCGCGCATGTAGCGCGCGATCACGTCGCCGAGGGTGTAGTTGCGGACGTGGCCGATGTGAATGCGCCCGGACGGATACGGGAACATCTCCAGCACGTAGTATTTTTCGCGCGGGTCGTCGTTCTTGGTCGCGAAGATCGCCTGCTCGTCCCACGCGGCTTGCCAGCGCGGTTCGGCGTCACGGGCGTTGTAACGGTCTGAGGTCATGGAATCGCAGTGTTTTTCGTGATTTGCGGGCGTCAAAAAGATGGCGCGACTAGGCCATGAAAGCGGACCGGGGGTCAACGGGGCGGACGCGCGTTGCGGTGCGGTTTGCAACCGGTGTGGTTTTGCGGTGTAAGCGGGAGACCTCCCCCTTTCCCGAGTGACCCAATGGCCGACCTCTCCGCTTTCCCGATCACCCGCCGCTGGCCGGCCGCCTATCCGGATCGTCTTCAGCTCTATTCGGTGCCGACGCCCAACGGGGTGAAGGTCTCGATCATGCTGGAGGAGATCGCGCTGCCCTACGAGCCGCATCTGGTCGATTTCGGCAAGGACGAGCAGAAGAGCCGTGAATTCCTGTCGCTCGATCCCAACGGCAAGATCCCGGCGATTCTCGATCCCGACGGCCCCGGCGGCAAGCCGCTGGGCCTGTTCGAATCTGGGGCGATCCTGCAATACCTCGCCGAGAAGACCGGACAATTGCTGCCGGCGGACCCGGCGCGGCGCTGGCAGACCATCCAGTGGCTGCACTTCCAGATGGGCGGCGTCGGGCCGATGTTCGGTCAGGTCGGGTTTTTCAACAAGTTCGCGGGCAAGGATTTCGAGGACAAGCGCCCGCGCGATCGCTATGTGGCGGAATCGAAGCGGCTGCTCGGCGTGATGGACGCGCATCTGGCGACACATCGGTGGTTTGCCGGCGGCGACTACTCCATCGCGGATATTGCGATGCTCGGCTGGGTGCGCAATCTGATCGGGTTTTACGAGGCGCGCGAGATCGTCGGGTTCGACCGCTTCCGCCATGTCGCGGCCTGGCTGGACCAGGGCCTGGCGCGGCCGGCGGTGCAGCGCGGCCTCGCGATTCCGGCGCGGGTGTAGGCGGGGCGGCTTAATCAAGGCGGCTGAATCAAAATGACCACTGCTGACGGGGTGCCCGCAACAAGCAGTCTTGCTTCTGTGGAAGCCGGTATCGTCCGCGCCTGCCGGGATGCGCGGCGCGAACGCTGCTCGGTGACGCTGGTGGCGGTGTCGAAAACCTTCGATACGGACGCGATTGCGCCGGTGATTGCAGCGGGGCAGCGGGTTTTCGGCGAAAATCGCGTGCAGGAGGCCAAGGGAAAGTGGCCAGCTTTGATGGCGAAGCATCCCGGCATCGCGCTGCATCTGATCGGTCCGCTGCAATCGAATAAGGCCAGGGAAGCCGTCGCTCTGTTCGATGCCATCCATTCGGTTGACCGCCCGAGCATTTGCGGAGCCTTGGCCACGGAAATCGCCCGGCAAAACCGGCGGCCGAACCTGTTCGTGCAGATCAACACCGGCGAGGAGCCGCAGAAGGCCGGCATCGCGCCAGCGGATGCCGACGATTTCATTGCGCGATGCCGCGACACCTATGGCCTCACGATCGCCGGCTTGATGTGCATTCCGCCGGTGGATGACGCGCCGGCGCCGCATTTCGCGCTCGCCGCCAAGATCGCCAGACGCAACGGGCTGACACAGCTCTCGATGGGCATGAGCGCGGACTTCGCCGTCGCGATTGCCCTGGGCGCGACCCACGTGCGGGTCGGCTCGGCGATTTTCGGGACGCGGTGATCTATAGCTGACCGTCATCCCGGCAAAGCGCACTTGCGTGCGAGCCGGGACCCATAACCACCGGCGTTTGTCGGTTGGAAAGTGTCGGCCACGAGTGCCGGTTTTCAGCCGCGATGGTTCGGCGTATGGGTCCCTGCTTTCGCAGGGACGACGCGGAGTGTGTGGCGATGCCCTCGGTAAGTCACCCGATCTCGATCCGTGTTTGCGGCCCGATCCGCCGCAACAGCCGCAGCATTGCGGGCTGCGTCATCGCCACGCATCCGGCGGTCGGGCCGAAGTTGTCGCGCGCCAGATGCAGGAACACGGCGCTGCCGCGCCCGGCGATGCGGGGGCGGGTGTTGTGGTCGATCTCGATAATGAAATCGTAGAGATGATCCTCGCGCGTCAGCCGGTCGCCGGTCGCGTTACGCGTCAGCCGGATCGGCCGGTTGTAGCGCCGGTCGGCGGGGTCTTCACACCAGGCGTCGGTTGGCGTGATGGGGCGCACCGGCAGCAACGTCCGCGGCCGCGGGTGCCGGTCGGGGCGCCACCATAGCCGGATGGGCCGGAAAATCCCCTTTGGGGTGCCGCCATCGCCCTCGCGTTTGTTGGCCCGGATGCCACCTCGGCCGAGCGCCACCGGAGAAGCCTGACCCTCCGCGATCAGCCAGCCCCGCTCCGGCCGGCCGGCCGCGGCCCGGACAAGGATCGCCGCGAGCGGCCGATCACGGAAATGTGTCGTGCAAGGCGTTGAAAAACCTGAGTTTCGCATGGAATGAGAAGGTCTCCGCCCGCTCTGCGGCCGAAACATTGGTCCTGCACGTCATTACAGCAACATTCGTCCAAATTCCCGCCGGTTCTGGAGTAGACTCCATTCGGATCGTGAATCGCATCAGGTTCATAGGTCCGGACGAATCACGACTTGCACACCTGATTATGAAGTGTGGCTGGTGTTGTCGCCGGCTGTTCCGCCGCCAGAAGGATCGCATCAATGGCCAACGCCCGCAAAATCCTGATCGTGGACGACGATACCGATCTGCGCGACACGCTGGTCGAGCAGTTGTCGCTGCATGAGGAATTCGAGGCCTCCGCGGTTGACACGGGCGCCAAGGGCGCCAGCGCCGCCAAAGCCCATTCGCCCGATCTCGTGCTGATGGACGTCGGCCTGCCCGATACCGACGGGCGCGAGGTGGTGCGCAGCCTGCGCAAGGGCGGATTCAAGGCGCCGATCATCATGCTCACCGGTCACGATACCGATTCGGACACGATTCTGGGTCTTGAATCCGGCGCCAATGACTATATCGCCAAACCGTTCCGCTTCGCGGTGCTGCTGGCGCGCATCCGCGCGCAGTTGCGCCAGCATGAGGCCAGCGAGGACGCGGTGTTTTCGGTCGGGCACTACAGTTTTCGGCCCGGCTCCAAGATGCTCACGACCGCCAACGCCAAGAAGGTGCGGCTGACCGAGAAGGAGACCGCGATTCTGCGCTTCCTGTACCGGGCCGGGCAGATGCCGGTGTCGCGCGAGACGCTGCTGCAGGAGGTGTGGGGCTACAACTCCGGCGTCACCACCCACACGCTGGAAACCCACATTTACCGGTTGCGCCAGAAGATCGAGAAAGACGCCGCCAATCCGGAGATTCTGGTGACGGAAGCCGGTGGCTACAAGCTGGTGCCGTGATACTTTTGGGTTGACGATTCGTATCAGCTCTCGTCAAAACAGCTTTTAGGCGGTCCCCGCATGGATCGCCGAACCGGTTTGGCATGTCGATCGACGATGACGTTGTCCTGCTTGAGCGCGTTGCGACCCTGCGCCTGTTGGGCGCCGAGGCGTTGCGCGTGCTCGCCATCGGCGCCGAACAGCAGCAGTTCGCCCGCGGCTCGATCCTGTTTCGCGCCGGCGACGAGGCGGACGCAGGATACGTCGTTCAGGAAGGCGGCTTTCGCATTCATGTCGGGGACGGCGGCGATCGGGAAGTCGTCGCCGAACGCGGCACGCTGATCGGCGAGCTGGCCCTGATCGTTCCGATGTCGCGGCCGGCCACCGCGACCGCGCTGGAATATTCGATGGCGATTCGCATTCCGCGCACCCTGTTCCTGCGCGTGCTCGACAGCGATCCCGCCGCCGCGCGCCGCCTTCGCGACGAACTCGCCAACCGCACCCGGCAGGCGACCGACGATATCCTGACGGCATCGGCGAAGCTGAGTAGCTAGACTAGAGCCGGGCTGCGTTGCGTATCCCAACCGGTGTCGAAGTTAGACCTCGATCACCGCCGTCACCGGCACGTGATCGGACGGACGCTTCCAGCCGCGGGCGTCGCGGGTGATGCGGAAGTCCCGGATTCCGTCGCGCAGCGCCTCCGAGACCCAGATGTGATCGAGCCTGCGGCCGCGGTTGGCGGCAACCCAGTCGGCGGCGCGATAGCTCCACCACGTATAGACTTTCTCCGACATCGGAATCCGTTCGCGCGCGATGTCGACCCAGTTGCCGTGATTCTGCAAGCCGAGCAGCTTCTCGCATTCGACCGGCGTGTGCGAGACGATCTTCAGGAGCTGCCTGTGCGACCAGACGTCGTTCTCATGCGGCGCGACATTGAGGTCGCCGACCAGGACATGCCGGTCGCCGCCCTGCGGATGCAGCGGTGCGCAGGCTTTCATCTCGTCGAGGAATTGCAGCTTGTGGGCGAACTTCGGATTGAGCGCGGGATCGGGAATGTCGCCGCCCGCCGGCACATAGAAATTGTGCAGCAGCAGCGGCGCGGCGAGACCCGCCTCGCCGCCGAAGGTCACGCCGACATGGCGCGAGTCGATCTTGTCGCAGAAGGTGCGGATGTTGCTGGCGTCGAACGGCAGCTTTGAGACCACGGCGACCCCGTGATAGCCCTTCTGCCCGTTGAGCGCGACGTGCTCGTAGCCGAGCCGGCGGAAGCGTTTCAGCGGAAAGGCGTCGTCGGGGCATTTGGTCTCCTGCAGGCACAGCACGTCGGGGCGTTGCGCCTTCAGAAACTTCGCAACGAGGTCGATGCGCAGCCGCACCGAATTGATGTTCCAGGTCGTGAGGGTGATCTGCATGGATTTCTGGCGAAGCCGTCGACAAGTCCAGAGCTATTCCGGCTTTGATGGAATCAAAGCCGGGCTCCAGCTATTTGTTTGACGCGTTTTCTTTATGCGAACCGGTACCCACTTCGCTCGAAAACGCTATAGTGCCGTCATACGCCGGCCTGACCCGCGTATCCATCACTATTCGACCTGTGAGATTTTTGGATGGATCACCGGGGCAAGCTCGGTGATGACCTTGTGCGCGTCGCCGCGCTCAATTGTTCGGCGTCGGATACCGGGTATAGTCGATCTTGAACAAGGCGGGATCGAGTTTCGCCGTGGTGTTCAGATTGTAGATCGCCACCGTGGTGTCGTACCCTTGCGGATCGGTCACGGTCCACTGCTTGAGCTTGCCGTCCTTGGCGCCGACCATCAGCATGAGGCGGGAGGTGCCGACCAGTGCCTGCTTCTCCTCGATGGTGACGCTGATGTAGAGATTGTCCGACGTCACGCTGACGACGTTGGTGTCCTTCATCAGGTCGATGCGATCCGACAGCAGATAGCGCAGCGGCGTCTGCGACAGCGGATAGATATCCTGGGTCGCGAGCTTGGTGTCGCGAACGACGAGCGAGGTGCCGTCGGAGATCATCGCGATCGGCGACGGAGGATCGTATTCGAACCGTACCTTGCCCGGCTTCTGGATGTAGAATTCGCCGGTCGAGCGGCTGCCGTCGGGGCCGACCTGCACGAAGTTTCCGGCCAGCGTGTGCAACGAGGACAGATAGGCGCTGACTCGCGCCGCCGCCGCCTTCTGATCCGCGCTGAAGGTTGCGAACATATTTGCCGGCACGTTGCGGCGCCGGTCGGGAATGATCGGGTCGGGCGGTTGCGTGGTCCCGGTGACCGCCGGTTCGACGCTGCCCAGAAGTTTCGCCGTGGGCGCGCTGTCGCGAGCCTTCGGGGCCGGGTGCGGAATCGGAACGGCCTGCGCCAGGGCAGGCAGAATTACGGGCGGAATTAAAAGACCTGCGGTCAGCGCCGCAGCGAGCCAGACCGCACCGGCGCGCGCGCGAATGCGGATCGGACGGCGGGCCGCGGATGAATGTGTCACGTGTCTGCTCAATGTCTCGTCCTGTCCGCCCGAAGTGTTCCTTTTACAGCGCTTCGCGCCGCCGCGGATATCGCTTTTTCCCGGGCGAGGTCTAACAGATGTCGCTGCCGCGTGAGAGCATTTGTGGAATCCGGTTCACGTGAAGAAAATGCCCTCGATCAATAACTTGCGCGCATTCTGATCGCAAAACCGGTTTCCACTTTTGCGGAATACGCGCTAGCGCGGCGCTGTGGCGATTTCGCGACTCCGAAGCGGGAGCCCCCATCGTTCCGGTCATGGGTCAGAAGTGGCTTTCTTCTTCCTCGATCAGGATTTCGCGCTTTCCTGCGTGATTGGGCTGCCCGACGATGCCTTCGAGTTCCATGCGCTCCATCAGCGAGGCGGCGCGATTGTATCCGATCTGGAGGCGACGCTGGATGTAGCTGGTCGAGGCTTTGCGGTCGCGCTTCACGATCGCCACCGCCTGCGAGAACAGATCGCCGCCGCCGTCGCTGCCCATGCTCGTGCCGTCGAACACCGCGCCGTCCTCGTCGGTCGGCTCGTCTGCCGTGACCGCCTCGAGATATTCGGGGGCGCCCTGGGTCTTGAGGTGGCGAACCACCTTCTCGACCTCCTCGTCCGACACGAAAGGTCCGTGGACGCGCGAGATGCGGCCGCCGCCCGCCATGTAGAGCATGTCGCCCTGGCCGAGCAGTTGCTCCGCGCCCATTTCGCCAAGAATGGTGCGGCTGTCGATTTTCGATGTGACCTGGAAGGAAATGCGGGTCGGGAAGTTGGCCTTGATGGTGCCGGTGATGACGTCGACCGACGGGCGCTGCGTCGCGAGGATGACGTGCAGGCCGGCGGCGCGCGCCATCTGCGCCAGCCGCTGCACCGCGCCCTCAATGTCCTTGCCCGCGACCATCATCAGGTCCGCCATTTCATCCACGATGATGACGATATAGGGCAGCGGCTCGAAGTCGAGTTTCTCTTCCTCATAAATCGCCTTGCCGGTTTCCTTGTCGAAGCCGGTGTGCACCGTGCGTGTCAGCTCTTCGCCCTTGCCCCTGGATTCGACGAGGCGCTGGTTGTAGCCGTCGATGTTGCGCACGCCGAGCTTGGACATTTTCTTGTAGCGCTCTTCCATCTCGCGCACGGCCCACTTCAGCGCCACGACCGCCTTCTTCGGATCGGTCACGACCGGCGTCAGCAAATGCGGGATGCCGTCATAGACCGAGAGTTCGAGCATTTTCGGATCGACCATGATGAGACGGCATTGATCGGGCCGCAGCCGGTACAGCAGGCTGAGGATCATGGTGTTGATCGCGACCGATTTGCCCGAGCCCGTGGTGCCGGCGATCAGAAGATGCGGCATCCGCGCAAGGTCGACGATGATGGATTCGCCGCCGATATTCTTGCCGAGGCACAGCGGCAGCTTGGCGACGGTCTCGCTCGCCTCCTTCGCGGTGAGCAATTCGCGTAAGTAGACCTTTTCGCGATGCGCATTCGGCAGTTCGATGCCGATGGCGTTGCGGCCGGCGACCACCGCGACGCGCGCCGACAGCGCGCTCATGGAACGGGCGATGTCGTCGGCGAGGCCGATGACGCGTGACGACTTGATGCCGGGCGCGGGCTCCAGTTCATACAGCGTGACGACCGGCCCCGGATTGGCTTTCACGATTTCGCCACGTACGCCGAAGTCGCCAAGCACGCCTTCGAGCGCGCGCGAATTGGCTTCCAGCTCAGACTTGCTGAGCGGCTGGCGGTCGGCGGCGCGCGGCGCGGACAGGACGTTCACCGACGGAAGATCGAACTTGCCGGATTTTTTTGCGGGCGCGCGCGGCGCGGCCTTGCGGCGCGGCGCGCGGACGACCGGCGCATCGTCCTCCTCCTCCTCGTCGTCCTCCGCATCCTCGTCGTCGATGTTGCCGTGGGCCGGCACCAGGGACGGAGCGGTTGGCCCGCCACCGAGGCTCGGTTCCTGACGCTCGAACGCCAGCGCTGCCGTTTTCCGCGGCGCGCTCGACACCAACGACTTGTAGGCCAGCGCAACAAGCGCCCCGAGCCTGAGGCGCTTGAACCGCGCCTTCGCGCTCATCAGCGCGTGAACCACCCAGCCGAGCGAGACCGAAGCGCGGTCGCTGCCGTCATCGAACGGCGCGTCGTCGTCGTCGATCCCGGCGGACTCGTCGCGAGGCTGCGACCCCATTCCGCCGGCCCAAAGGAAGGTCGCGGCCATGACCGCCAGGAAAATCGCGCCGAACGCGATACGCTGCAGCACGCTCGCCGGGCCGAACAGAATTGCAGGCGCCCGCACCAGCGCATCGCCGACCACGCCGCCCAGCCCCGTCGGCAGCGGCCATGCACCGTTGTGCGGCCAGCAACTGGCGAAACCGGCGGCAGCACTGGTGCAGAGAATCCAGCAGGCGAGACGGGTGGCCTCGCGATCGAAGGGGCGATGGGTCAGCATGCGCCAGCCCCAGATCGCCATCGGCAGGATCAGCATGATCGCGCCGAGGCCGAGAATCTGCATCAACAGATCGGCGCCGATCGCACCGGGATAGCCGAGGACGTTGTGGATCGCGCGCGAGGTGGCGTGGCTGAGGCTCGGATCCTGCACCGACCACGTCATCAGCGCGGCCGCCGCAGAGCCGGACAATCCGATCAGGCCGAGCCCGGTCAGTTCGCGCAAGCGACGCGCGAGCGGGTCGCGGATCGACGGCGGTAAATGATCGACGATGGGAAGAAGGCGTTCGATCGCTGCCATGCTCATGGGGCCCCGCGACTAACCGAGAGTTTTCACCAGCCGGTGCAACGCATCGGCTGTGGTTTCAGTGTCCGGCACCAGCGCCAGACGGATGTATCCTGCGCCGGGATTTAAGCCGTCGGCTTGCGGACGCGCCAGATAGCTTCCGGGCACGACGCGCACGCCGGCCTCCTTGTAGAGCCTGACGGCCGCGGCCTCGTCGCCGCCATGGGCGGAGACATCCAGCCAGACGCAGAAGCCGCCGGCGGGCCTCGCATAGCCGTAGCGACGGCCGAGGATCTCATCGGCGAGATCGAACTTGAGCCGATAGAGCCGGCGGTTTTCCTCGACATGCGCCTCGTCGCCATAAGCCGCCACGGCGACATGCTGCAGCGGCACCGGCACCTGGGGGGCCGCGACGTTGCGCAATTCATGAAACGCGGCGAGGAAGTTTCGATCGCCGGCGGCGAAGCCGACCCGGAGGCCCGGCAGGTTCGAGCGCTTCGACAGCGACTGGAACGCGACGACGCCCGCGAAGTCGGGCCCTGCGCACTCCAGCGCGCTGCCGGGCGCGTCCCGCGTGTAGATTTCCGAATAGCATTCGTCCGAGAGCACGAGGAAACTGTGGCGGCGCGCCAGCGCGATCAGGCGCGTGAAGTAGTCGGATGAGGCCACCGCTCCTTGCGGGTTGGCGGGGGAGGCGAGATAGATCGCGACCGTCCGCGCCAGCGTGCTCTCATCGAGCGCATCGAGGTCGGGCAAAAATCCGTTGGCGCGCGTCGTCGGCAGGAAGATCGTCTCGCAATGGGCGGCGCGGGCGCCGGCGCCATAGGCCGGGTAAAATGGATTCGGCACCAGAATGGCCGGCGTGCCCTTGCGGGTCGCCACGTAGCGGACGGCGGCGATCGCGGCGAGAAACAGCCCCTCGCGGCTGCCGTTCAGCACCAGAATCTCGGTGTCGGGATCGACCGCGCGGGGCAGGTCGAAGCGCCTCGATAACCAGTTCGCAGCAGTGCGGCGGAACGGCTCGATCCCCCTCGCCATCGGGTACCGTCTGAACTCATTGATATGTTGGGATAATATCGGAGCGACGAAATCGGGCGGGGGGTGTTGCGGCTCGCCCACCGACAGCGTGATCGGAGACTGTCCCGGCTGGTAGGGTGCGAGCAGCTCCGCTGTCCGCGCGAATGGCGACCGCTCGCACGCCGTCGTCGACGCGGCCCAGCTGGCGGCGGACTCGGCCGGGCTGGCGGCGAACTCAGTCGGGCCGGCGGTGCCTTGCGCCGCGCGCGATGAAGCGGTGGTTGCCATCGGTTAAGCGTCAACACTTTCAAGACGTTCGGCCACACCTTGAGGCCGGACGAAAGACGGATGAGCAGCATAGGTACGGCGAGGTTAAGACGCGATTAACCATCGGTGGGAGAGCGTGTTTTCTCGATTTGCTCTGGTTATCTATCCAAAATGGCTCTAGTCTAATGGAATCAGAACGGTGAGCGCTCCAGGTGTTCAGTCACGCTCTCAAAGAATGAACCGGCTCAGATCGGCATTCTTGGCCAGATCGCCAATGTGCTTCTGGACATATCCGGCGTCGATGCGAACCGTTTCGCCGTTGCGGTCAGGGGCAGCGAACGAAATATCGTCGAGCACGCGTTCCATGACGGTCTGTAGCCGTCGCGCACCGATGTTTTCGACCGTCGAATTCACCGCGACCGCGATATCCGCCAGCGCATCGATGGCATCGTTAGTGAAGTCGAGTGTGACGCCCTCGGTCTGCATCAATGCAACGTACTGCTTGATGAGCGAGGCCTCGGGTTCGGTCAGGATGCGCCGCATGTCGTTGCGCGTGAGTGCTTCCAGTTCGACGCGGATCGGCAGCCGGCCCTGCAACTCGGGCAGCAAATCCGACGGCTTGGCAATGTGAAACGCCCCTGACGCGATGAACAGGATATGGTCGGTCTTCACCGCACCGTGTTTGGTGGAGACCGTCGTTCCCTCGATCAGCGGCAGCAGGTCGCGCTGCACGCCTTCGCGCGACACGTCGCCGCCGCTGCGGCCGTCACGCACGCAGATCTTGTCGATCTCGTCGAGAAACACGATGCCGTCGTTCTCGACGGCGGCGATCGCTTCCTGCGTGAGCTGATCGCTGTCGAGCAGCTTGTCGGATTCCTCGTTGACCAGAATCTCGTAGGAGTCTTCGACGGTCAGCCGGCGGGTCTTGGTTCGTCCGCCCATCTTTCCGAAAATATCGCCGATCGAGATCGCGCCGACCTGCGCCCCGGGCATGCCCGGAATCTCGAACATAGGCGCGCCGCCGGACGATTGCGTCTCGATCTCGATTTCCTTGTCATTGAGTTCGCCGGCCCGCAGCTTCCTGCGAAAGGAATCGCGCGTTGCGGCGCTCGCATTGGCGCCGACCAGGGCATCGAGAACGCGCTCCTCCGCGGCAAGCTGCGCGCGCGCCTGAACGTCCTTGCGCTTGCGCTCGCGGGTCTGGCCGATCGCGACCTCCACCAGATCGCGGACGATTTGCTCGACGTCGCGTCCGACGTATCCGACTTCGGTGAACTTCGTGGCCTCAACCTTGATGAAGGGCGCGTTGGCAAGCTTTGCCAGCCGTCGTGCGATCTCGGTCTTGCCGACGCCGGTCGGGCCGATCATCAGAATGTTTTTCGGCAGCACTTCCTCGCGCATCGGTCCGGTCAACTGCTGGCGCCGCCAGCGATTGCGCAAGGCGATGGAGACGGCGCGCTTGGCGTCGGTCTGGCCGACGATGAAGCGGTCGAGTTCGGAAACGATTTCGCGAGGAGAGAAGTGCATCATGATCTCGAAGATATGTTGAATCGTGGTGGGAACAAGCAATCGGTCGTTCGCGTGCGAGCGGAATGCACAGTCCGGCATCGCTCAATCCGTGGACAACGTCTCGATCGTCAGGTTTCGGTTGGTATAAACGCAGATGTCGGCGGCGATATCGAGCGAACGGCGGACAATCGTTTCCGCATCGTTGTCGGAATCGATCAAGGCCCGCGCGGCGGAAAGCGCGTAGTTTCCCCCCGATCCGATCGCCATCACGCCGGCCTCCGGCTCCAGAACGTCTCCGGTGCCGGTCAGGACCAGCGACACATCCTTGTCTGCGACGAGCATCATGGCTTCGAGCCGCCGCAGATAGCGGTCGGTGCGCCAGTCCTTGGCGAGTTCGACCGCGGCGCGGGTGAGCTGGCCGGGATACTGCTCGAGCTTGCTCTCCAGCCGCTCGAACAGGGTGAAGGCATCGGCGGTGGCGCCGGCGAACCCGCCGATGACGTCGCCTTTTCCAAGCTTCCGGACCTTCTTCGCGTTGGATTTGATGACGGTCTGTCCGATCGAGACCTGGCCGTCTCCGCCAATGACGACCTTGCCGCCCTTGCGGACGGTCAGGATCGTGGTGCCGTGCCACACCTCCGGCTGTGATGCTTGCATCTGAACCCCTTCATGATCCGCCAGATTTAGGCGTTGCGGCGCGGCGTTGCAATCGGCGTTCGATTTACGCGCATTCCGGTCACCATAGTCCGAAGAACACCGGCAAAATGCATTATCCCGCAGTAGCGAAGGGGACGTGAGCCTGTTAAAAGAGCCCGGTTTTACCAGAGCGCGCTCAGACTGCGCTCCGGATCGTTGAATGGCGCATGATCTTATCGCCGAACCGCTCACACTTTGGCGGATCATGCGCGACGTGGAGAGCCCTTTTTCATGCGTACGGCGACCATCAAGCGCAAAACCAAGGAAACCGACATCGAGGTCGCGGTGGACCTCGATGGCTCCGGTGTGTCCAGCATTGCGACCGGTATCGGCTTTTTTGACCACATGCTGGATCTGCTTGCCCGCCATTCGCGCATCGACATCACGGTCAAGGCCGACGGCGACCTCCATGTCGATTATCACCACACCACGGAAGACGTCGGCATCGCGCTGGGCCAGGCGGTGAAGCAGGCGCTCGGCACGATGGCCGGCATCACCCGCTATGCCAGCGCCGATATGCCCATGGACGAGACGCTGTCCCGTGTCGTGATCGACATTTCGGGGCGCCCGATGCTCGTGTTCAAGGTCGAATTCCCACGCGACAAGATAGGTGAATTCGACACGGAGCTGGTGCGGGAATGGTTCAATGCCTTTGCGGTCAATGCGGGTGTGACTTTGCACGTTGAGACCCTATATGGCGAGAACAGCCATCATATCGCCGAATCCTGCTTCAAGGGTCTGGCGCGGGCGCTTCGTGTAGCGGTGGCGATCGATCCGCGCGCTGCGGGCGAAGTGCCATCAACGAAGGGTCAGCTCGGCGGCTGACCGTGCTGTTGTCGGCGGAGAGTGCAATGTCGGTCTATACAGTCCATGCGCCACCGGTCGACGGGACGGACGTGCGCGGCACCACGGACAAATTCGTGTTCGTTCGCGATGGCTTTTCGTTTTGGGCTTTTGTGTTCGGTCCGGTGTGGCTCCTTTATCAACGGCTTTGGCTGGCGTTCACTGGATATGTGGTCCTGTCGATCGCGCTGGAAGTCGTGCTGACGCTGCTGCGCGCCAGCGGGGGGACACGCTTTGCGGTGATGGCAGTCATCGCCGTGTTGATGGGACTGGAAGCGGCGAGCTTACGGCGCTGGACGCTGTCGCGGCGCAAGTGGCGTCAGCTCGATGTCGTTGTCGCGGACGACGAAGAGGCCGCCGAGCGGCGTTTTTTCGATCGCTGGACGTCGATGCGAGGTGTGAACTTCGATCCGTCAACCGTCGATCGCGGCGCGCCGCCGCCGACCCGTAACGGACCGGGCCAGCCATTCCCGCCGTCAATGCCGCGTAGCGACATCGTCGGCCTATTCCCGCAACCCCGGTTTCCGCGGTGAGCGCTGCGATCATCGACTATGGCTCCGGCAATCTTCATTCGGCCGCGAAGGCGTTTGAGTGCGCGGCGCGCGGCATGGAAAGTCTGGAAAAGATCGTCGTGACCCGCGATCCCGACGTGGTGTTCCGGGCCGATCGCGTGGTGCTGCCCGGCGTCGGCGCGTTCGCCGATTGCCGCAGGGGACTCGATGCGCTCGATGGCATGGTCCAGGCCCTGACGGAGGTCGTACGCGACAAGGCGCGCCCGTTCTTGGGCATTTGCGTCGGGATGCAGCTGATGGCGACGCGGGGCAGGGAGCACGTCACGACCGGCGGACTCAACTGGATCGCGGGTGACGTCGAAAAAATTTCGCCGCGCGACGAGAGCCTGAAGATTCCACACATGGGCTGGAATACGCTCGATCCGGTGCGGGAGCATCCGGTGCTTGAAGGCCTCCCGCTGGGACCGAAAGGCCGTCACGCCTACTTCGTGCATTCCTATCACCTGAACGCCGCCAACGAGAGCGATGTGCTCGCGCGTGCCGACTACGGTGGTCCGGTGACGGCTATTGTCGGTAAGGATACCGCGATCGGCACCCAGTTTCACCCGGAGAAGAGCCAGCGGTTCGGGCTGGCGCTGATCGCCAATTTCCTGAAGTGGAAGCCGTGATTCTTTTTCCCGCCATCGATCTCAAGAACGGTCAGTGCGTTCGCCTCGAGCAGGGCGACATGGCGCGCGCGACTGTGTTCAATCTCGACCCCGCGGAACAGGCGCGCGCCTTCGCGTCGCAAGGCTTCGAGTATCTCCATGTGGTCGATCTTGACGGCGCCTTTGCCGGCAAACCGGTTAATGCGGACGCGGTCGAGCGGATGCTGAAAAGCGTCGCGATGCCGGTGCAGCTTGGCGGCGGCATTCGAGACCTGAAGACCGTCGAGGCATGGCTCAAGAAAGGCATCACACGGGTCATCATCGGCACCGCGGCGGTGCACGATCCCGTTCTGGTCAAGGAAGCTGCCAGGGCATTTCCGGGACGTGTGGCGGTCGGTCTCGATGCGCGTGACGGCAAGGTCGCGGTCGAGGGCTGGGCCGAGACATCGGAAGTGACCGCGCTCGACATCGCGCGACGGTTCGAGGACGCCGGCATCGCGGCGATCATCTTCACCGACATCGCCCGCGACGGCTTGCTGAAGGGGCTGAACCTCGACGCCACCATTGCGCTCGCCGACAGCATTTCAATTCCGGTGATTGCGTCCGGTGGCTTCGCTTCCATCGCGGATGTGAGAGCGCTGCTCGCGCCGCGCGCGAAGAAGCTCGCCGGCGCCATTGCGGGGCGGGCGCTCTATGACGGTCGGCTCGATCCGGCTGAAGCGCTGGCGCTGATCCGCGCTGCGCGTGCTGCGGCCTGAGGTATCGGGACGCGATGTTCAAAGTCCGTGTCATACCCTGTCTTGATGTAAAGGATGGCCGGGTCGTCAAGGGCGTCAACTTCGTGGACTTGCGCGATGCCGGCGACCCGGTGGAAGCGGCGGTCGCATACGATGCTGCCGGCGCCGACGAACTCACCTTTCTCGACATCACCGCGACGCATGAAAATCGCGGCATCATGCTCGATGTGGTCCGGCGCACGGCGGAAGCCTGCTTCATGCCGCTGACCGTGGGCGGCGGCGTCCGCACCATCGATGACATCCGCACCTTGCTACGCTCCGGTGCGGACAAGGTCTCGATCAACAGCGCAGCGGTCAGCCGGCGCGAGTTCGTCAAAGAGGCCGCGGAAAAGTTCGGCGACCAGTGCATCGTGGTCGCGATCGACGCCAAGCGGGTGTCGAAGGCCGGCGGCTCGGACCGCTGGGAAATCTTCACCCATGGCGGCCGCAAATCCACCGGCATCGATGCGATCGACTATGCCCAGGAGGTGGTATCGCTCGGCGCCGGCGAGATCCTGCTGACCTCGATGGACCGCGACGGCACCCGCCAGGGTTTTGATCTGCCGCTGACCCGGCTTGTGGCCGACAGCGTTTCCGTGCCTGTGATCGCGTCCGGCGGTGTCGGCAATCTCGATCATCTGGTCGACGGGATTCGCGAAGGCCATGCCACGGCGGTTCTTGCCGCATCGATCTTTCATTTCGGAGAATTTTCCATCCGCCAGGCCAAGGACCATATGGCCCGCGCCGGGCTGCCGATGCGGCTCGATCCCTGACGACTCCTGATCGGAGAGGTGCTAAGCATCCGGATTATCGCATTTCCAGGCGCTGCCAGTGCGCAGACGAGTAGTAGCATGCCGCGTTTCACGATCCATGATCTTGCCGCCACCATCGATGCTCGGGCTGCATCCGGCGGCGATGCGTCCTACACCCGAAAGCTGCTCGACAAGGGCCCCGGGCATTGCGCCAAGAAGTTTGGCGAGGAAGCCGTCGAGACGGTGATCGCGGCGATCGAGAATGACCGGCATCATCTGATCGCCGAGGGTGCCGATCTGATGTTTCACTTCCTTGTGCTGCTGAAGGCCCGGGGTGTGACATTCGAGGATGTCGAAGATGCCCTGGCGCAGCGCACGACGATGTCGGGAATCGAAGAGAAAGCCGCACGCAATCGCGAGTAGCCGGGGCGAGCTTGATGGATTTGCGAGCCGAACAGCAACAATATAATCCGTACCGGATTTTCTCCCGTTCCGAGTGGGCGAAGTTACGCGACGACATGCCGATGACGCTGGCTGCGGACGAAATCGCGGCATTGCGGTCGATGCATGACCGCCTCGATCTCACGGAGGTCGAAGAAATTTATCTGCCTTTGTCCAGGCTGCTCTCGATCTATGTGGCGTCGATGCAGCGGCTCTTTGTCGCCCAGCGCCGGTTTCTCGGCATCCATGATCGCAAGATGCCGTACATCATCGGCGTGGCCGGATCGGTCGCGGTCGGAAAATCGACCACGGCCCGCGTGCTGCAGGCGCTGCTTGCACGATGGTCTCCAGGCCCCAAAGTCGATCTCATCACCACCGACGGCTTTCTGTTTCCGAACGCGGTGCTTGAACGACAAGGCCTGATGCAGAAAAAAGGTTTTCCGGAGAGTTACAATCTGCCGGTGTTGCTGAAGTTTCTCAGCGACATCAAGGCGGGCCGCACCCCGGTGCGCGCGCCGGTTTACTCGCATCTGACCTATGACATCGTGCCCAAGAGCTGGATCGAGGTCAGTCAGCCCGATATTTTGATCGTGGAAGGCGTCAATGTCCTGCAGACCGGCCGGTTGCCGCGCGACGGCAGGGCCGTTCCGGTCGTATCCGACTTCTTCGACTTCTCGGTCTATCTCGATGCTGGAGAACCGGTGCTGCGGGACTGGTACGTGAAGCGGTTCCTCGCCCTGCGGGACACGGCCTTCCACGACCCGCGGTCCTACTTTCACCGCTACGCGCTGCTGTCGGACGAGGAGGCGACCGCAACGGCCATCGCAATCTGGGAACGCACCAACCGCGCGAATCTCGAGGACAACATCCTGCCGACGCGGCCGCGTGCGACCCTGATCCTCAAGAAGGGCGCCGACCATGTCGTCGAGCAGGTCGCGCTAAGGCGGCTTTAGAGATTCCTTTTTGCGCTGTTGCCTCAGGCCGGGACGTGGCAGCCCGCCGCCAATCTCGCAAGCGCGTCAGCCAGCTTGTCCCGGTCGAGCGGCTTGACGAGAAAGCCATCCATGCCGGCCTCGAAGCAGGCAGAACGATCGTCAAGCAGCGCGTTAGCCGTCAGCGCCAGAATGGTCGTGCGACGACCACGGTGGCCGGCTTCCCGTTCGCGGATTTTCTTGGCGGTTTCTATGCCATCGAGTTTAGGCATCTGCACGTCCATCAAAACGAGATCGTAGGGCGCATCCGAGGTTTCGGCGGCGACCCACGATTCCAGCGCTTCCTCGCCGTTTGCGGTGACGATCACATCATGCCCGAGGCGGGTCAGGAGCGAGCGTATCAATAACGCGTTGATCTCGTTGTCCTCCGCCACGAGGATCGAAAGGCTTTGCGTGGGCGCCGTGGTCGGCGCCTCGGACTCTTCGAGCGTATCGCAATCACGCCGGCCTTCGGTCGCCCGGAGCGCGGTCGAGCCGTCGGCCGGCGCCGCCAATCGCGCCGCGATCGACGCAGTTCGCAGAGGCTTGACCAGAAAGCCTGTAAACGCCGCCGCGCCGGGGGTCTGAAGGTCGTGCCGCGTCGACGGCGTGACCATGACGATCCGCCGCACTGCGTGCTGGCAGGCGGCCTGACCGAGCCGCCAGACATTCTCCGCGCCCATGGCATAATCGACGAGTACGGTGTGCCACGACCGCTCCGGAAGCAGGGCGTGGGCAACAGCGATGTCCGATATCGTGCGGGTCTCGGCGCCCCATCGCTCCAGCCGCCGGGCAAGCAGCGACGCCTCGATGGTTTGAGGGGCCACCAGCATGATCGGGTGCCCTGTCAGGTCCGGCGCGGAGAAGCGCTTTCGCTCCGGTGCGCTGTCGTGAGCGGGGAGGGGTATCGACACCTCGAATGTCGAACCGGCACCCGGTTTGCTCTCAAGCGTGATGCGTCCGCCCATCTGTTTGACGAGGCGCTCGCTGATACTCAATCCCAGGCCCGTGCCGCCGTAGTTGCGCACTATTTGTTCGTCAGCTTGCTCGAACTCGCGGAAAATCCGCGCCTGCACGTCCGGTGCGATGCCGATTCCGGTGTCGTAAACCATGAAGCGGATGTCCTCCGGCCGGATGCCGGGCTCGACGATCAGCGCAATGCTGCCGGATGGCGTGAACTTGATGGCATTACCCGCAAGATTGAGCAGGATCTGGCGCAAACGTGCGGCGTCTCCGGTCACCTCGATCGGCAGCTTCTCGTCGATATAGGCGGCGATTTCAAGCTGCCGTGCCTGCGCACGCGGCGCCAGCAGCTCGGTAATGTCCTCGATCAGGTCGGACAGGATGAAAGGACGACTTTCAAGGTCGATCTTGCCGGCCTCGATCTTGGAATAGTCGAGCAATTCCTCGATCAGCGACAGCAGTGCGTCGCCGGACGCCTTGACCGCCTTGACGTAGGTCGTCTGTTCGGGCGTGAGCGGGGTGTCGAGCAACAATCCACTCATGCCGATAATGCCGTTCAGCGGCGTGCGAATCTCGTGCGAGGTCATCGCCAGAAAACGCGATTTGGCCCGGTTGGCCGCGTTCGCGTGATCCCGCGCTTCACCGAGCGCGCGCTCGGTCTCGGTTCGGTTGGTGACATCGCGGCCGACGCATTGCTGTTCCGCCGGATGGTTGGCGTCGATCCGCACGAGGCCTTCGCGCCACGCGATCCAGCGCGGCCCGAGCGCCGTTTCGACGCGCTGATCGTGGATGCGCGTGCCGTTCGTTTCAATCGCGCTCTCGCCCTGCTCAAGAACGGGGAGCGCGAAGGTGTTGCCGAGCAACTCCGCCCGTGATCGCTGGGCCAGAACACAATAGGCATCGTTGACCGAGGTGATGAGGCCGTCCGCGTCGCGCAGGACGATCAGATCGCCCTGCGATTCGAAGAGGCCGCGCGCTCGTTCCTCGGCTTCCTTCAGCTCCCAGTTCCGGTCCGCGAGCGCTTCATTGTGAAGTGCGACCTTGCGAAGTTGTCTGCGCATCCAGCGCAACCGCATGCTGAGGATCGCCAACGCGACACACGCCAGCGCGAACAGGAAGCTCACGCCGATTGCGAAGGTGTTCGGATCGTAATCGGCGCTTCTGCTTCCGGAAATGAAGCCGTAGGCGCCCCCGAACGCGATCGAGAAAGTCGTGAAGGTCCGAAAGGCAAGATTCAGGCGGGGATGTCGTCGGACCAACCGGCGCAGCCGTGCCCTGATCCGGAACAATCGCGCCATCATCACTACCCCAAATTAGAGCCTTTTCGCTTCTGATGGAATCAGAAGCTGGCTCTATGATTTTGATTTGACGCGTTTTCTTCACGCGAACCGGTATCCACTTCGCTCGAAAACGCTCTAGAATTATGCCCGGCCATTTTTCGCCGGAGGCCGGGAGCCGCCGGGCAAGGGCCCGCACGTTTCTGTTCCGCGTCAGCATGGGACGATGACATTGCGAAGTGCTTGAGGGTCGCGGCTAAATCCTGTCCGATGCGAACAGGGTTAACGACATCTTATCGACGATCTCGCAGGAAGCTGTCGCAAGGCGGGTCGCTGCGGTGACCTGACGACGGTTCGTGGACGGAAGCAAACCGCGATCAGGCGGCGCGTTTGATGTCGTCCGCGAGCGCGCGATAGGAGAGAGCTTCGGCGAGGTGCAGCCGGCCGATCTTGTCAGCGCCGTCGAGGTCCGCAAGCGTGCGGGCGACGCGGAGCACCCGGTGATAGCCGCGCGCCGACAGGCGCATGCTTTCCGCGGCGTCGCGGAGCAGCTTCAGCCCCTGTGCATCCGGCTGCGCGATGTCTTCCAGCGCGGCGGCCGGGGCTTCGGCGTTGGTACGGACACCCGGGAGTCCGAGCGCGGCATAGCGCTCCGCCTGAATGTCGCGTGCCGCGGCCACACGGGCGCCGACTTCGGACGATCCTTCCGAGGCGGGCGGTAGAATAAGATCCGAAGCCGTCACGGCCGGCACCTCGATTCGCAGATCGATTCGATCCATGAGGGGTCCGGAAATGCGTGTCTGGTAATCTGCTGTGCAGCGGTCGATGCGGCCGCGCTTGCAGGCATAGCCGGGTTCATAGGCGTGGCCGCAGCGGCATGGGTTCATCGCCGCAACCAGCATGAAACGCGCAGGATAGGTCACGCGATGATTGGCGCGAGAGACCGCGATCTCGCCGTTCTCAAGCGGCTGCCGGAGCGAATCCAGCACCCGCGGATCGAATTCCGGCAATTCGTCGAGAAACAGCACGCCATTATGCGCCAGCGAGATTTCACCGGGTTTGGCGCGCGTGCCGCCGCCCGTCAGCGCGGCCATGCTGGCGCAATGATGCGGCGCGCGAAACGGCCGGCGCGAGGTGAGCGCCCCGCCGTCGATTTCTCCGGCCACGGACGCGATCATCGACACTTCCAGCAGTTCGGCCGGCGACAGCGGCGGAAGGATCGAGGGCAGGCGCGCTGCGAGCATCGATTTGCCGCTGCCGGGGGAGCCGATCATCAGTAAGTGATGTCCGCCGGCGGCTGCGATCTCGAGCGCACGCTTGGCGCTCTCCTGTCCCTTGATGTCGCGAAGGTCGAGAGCGGTGCCCTGAGTTTCGCGAATCCGGGGCTGCGGCCGGGAAAGAATCTGGGTCCCCTTGAAATGATTTGCGATCTGGATCAGCGAACGTGCAGCGACGATCTGGATGTCCGGGCTCGCCCACGCCGCCTCCGCACCGCAGGCCGCAGGGCAAATCAGCCCCTGGTCGCGCGCATTCGCGCCGATTGCGGCGGGAAGAACCCCGGCCACGGCCGCGATCGAGCCGTCCAGGCCCAGTTCGCCGAGCACCGAAAACCCGGACAAGGCGTCGGAGGGAATGGCGCCGATCGCCGCCATCAGGCCGAGCGCGATCGGGAGATCGTAGTGACTGCCTTCCTTGGGCAGGTCCGCCGGCGCCAGGTTGACGGTGATTCGTCTGGCCGGCAGCGCAAGACCTGAAGCGATCAGGGCGGCCCGCACCCGCTCCCGGGCTTCGGAAACGGCTTTGTCCGGCAGACCGACGATGTTGAAGGCGGGCAGACCGGGCGCAACCTGCACCTGCACGTCGACCGCGCGCGCCTCGATGCCCTCAAATGCGACGGTGGATACCCGCTGAACCATGGCCGCCCCCTCTGCCATAGCGAAACTAGCTTACAACTCTCCCGAGTACAAGAACATTAAGAGAACGCAAATCGCAGGATTTGCATCCGCTGGGAGCCGCTACGACCGTTTCGCCTCGATCCGGTCCCAGATTTTTGCTGCGACGTCCGGACCCCCGAAGGCGGCGATCGCCCGAATGCCGGTGGGAGAGGTGACATTGATCTCGGTGAGGTTGCCGTCGATCACGTCGATGCCGACAAACAACAGCCCGCGCTCGCGCAGCGCCGGACCGATGCGCTCGCAGATCTCGCGCTCGCGGGGCGTCAGATCGGTTGCCTGTGCGGCGCCGCCGCGGACCATGTTGGAGCGCAGATCGTCCGCGGCAGGCACGCGATTGACAGCGCCGGCGAATTCGCCGTCGACGAGGATGATGCGTTTGTCGCCCTGCTTCACCCCCGGCAGGAAGCGCTGGATCACCCACGGCTCGCGAAACGTCACCGAGAACATGTCGAACAGCGATCCGAAGTTCATGTCCTGCGGCATCACGCGAAAGACCGCGGCTCCGCCGTAGCCATGCAGCGGTTTCATCACGACCGCGCCGTGCTCGGCACGAAACGAACTGATCTCGTCGAGATCGCGCGAAATCAGGGTCGGCGGCATCAGTTCGGGAAAATCCATCACGAACAGTTTTTCCGGCGCATCGCGCACGCTCGCCGGGTCGTTGACCACCAGCGTCTTGGGATGAATGCGCTCGAGCAGGTGGGTCGTCGTGATGTAGGCCAGATCGAATGGCGGGTCTTGCCGCAACAACACGACGTCAAAGGATTCCAGATACGCGCGCGTTGCTTCACTGAGCGTAAAATGATCGCCGTCGTGATCGCGCACGGTCAGCGACTGAGCCGGCGCGACCAGGTCCTTGCCGCGCAGGGATAGCTTGTCCGGTGTATAATACGAGACCGCGTGGCCGCGTCGTTGCGCCTCCAGCAACAACGCAAACGTCGAATCGCCGCGGACGTTGATGCGTGCGATGGGGTCCATCTGAACGGCGACTTTCAGTTTCATCGTGCTTGGTCCCGGTTGATTGCAGTCGAAGACACCTGAACGCCTCACGCTACGTGCTGGCGTCGAATGCACCTGACAGATGGCGCGGCAGACGTCGCGGCGCAATCAGCATTGCGTCGAAACGAAGCTCGAACGTTGCATGCTCGGGATGCGTCATCAGCCAGGCCTGAGCGGTGGCGATGATCCGTTGCTGCTGCCGGGGCGTGACTGCATAGGCGGCCTCGTCGAGGCTGCGGCGGGCCTTGACTTCGACGAAGGCGAGAAGCTGTCGCCGGCGCGCCACGATATCGATCTCGCCGTGAGGGGTACGAAACCGGCGCGCCAGAATCCGGTAGCCTTTAGCGATCAGATAGGCGGCGGCGCGGCTTTCTGCCGAAAGACCGGTGCGGAAGGCTGCGACGCGCTCGGGCGCCGCTGCCCCTGCGCCTCCCCGGGGGGCTTGCTTACCCGCTGTCATTTGTCGGACCTCGCCCGATTTTGTCCGGCGAGCTCAAGCGCGCGGGCATAGACTTCGCGTCGCGGGCGGCCCGAGATTTCGACCGCGCGAGCGACGCTGTCCTTTACGCTGCTTTCCTTCAGCGAGGCCAGCAGCAGATCGTCCAGATCGTCGGATGACATCATGCCTGCATCTGCCGGGGGAGGTCCGACCACCAGCACGAACTCGCCCCGCGTTTCCAGTGTGGCGGCGGTTTGCGCGAACTCCGCAAGGGTCGCGCGGTGGATATCCTCGTGCAGCTTCGTCAGTTCGCGGCAGATCGCGGCGTCGCGATTTCCGAGGATGGCCGTGAGATCGTGCAAGGAATTCCGGATGCGACTGCCGGACTCGAACACGACCAGCGTCGCATCGATTCGCGCGAGTTCGGCAAGGCGCGTGCGGCGCGCGGCCTCTTTTGCCGGCAGGAATCCCTCGAAGAAGAACCGGTCCGTCGGCAGCGCGGCTACCGCAAGCGCGGCCAGCACGGAAGACGGCCCC
The DNA here is from genome assembly GCF_036964665.1 of Nitrobacter sp. NHB1. Lineage (NCBI taxonomy): Bacteria > Pseudomonadati > Pseudomonadota > Alphaproteobacteria > Hyphomicrobiales > Nitrobacteraceae > Nitrobacter > Candidatus Nitrobacter laanbroekii. The sequence continues at coordinate 2,430,854 of NZ_JBAMDA010000001.1, read as the reverse complement.
GGCAGCGCGATCACCTGATGACCGGCGGCGCAAACCTCGCGCACCAGCTTGAAGCCGGGATCGGAAATCAAAGGCGTTCCGGCATCGGAGACCAGCGCGATGGAGGCGCCCTGAGCCAGTTGCTCCAGGATTTTGGGCCGGGCCGTCGCAGCGTTATGGTCGTGGTAAGGCTTGAGCACGCCCGTGATCGAGAAGCGTTCGGTCAGGCGGCGGGTGATCCGGGTGTCCTCGCAGGCAATGATGTCGACACCGGCGAGTGTCTCCAGTGCGCGCAAGGTGATGTCGCCGAGATTGCCGATCGGCGTAGCCACCAGATGAAGACCCGGTGCAGCCTTGGGGGCAGCCAGTTGATGACCCGCGATGGAAAAGGTCCGGATGCCGGGAGTTTCGGCGTCCGATTTCAGAGAGGCGGATTTTGCGCGCATACCGCGATACTCTATAGTGTTTTCGAGTGGAGTGGGTACCGGTTCGCGTCAAGAAAACGCGTCAAACAAAATGTTGGAGCTGGGCTTTGATTTCATCGAAGCCGGGATAGCCAAGGGGGAATTGCGTAAAAAGGGTCCCGTTTTACGTGTTTCTGCAACGCGACGTCGGCTGGTTCCGTGACTCCCAAGAATGGGGACGGTGCAAAAGTCGAGGCGGACACGCCCCTTTTGTTTGGTTAACTATTGGCCAGCGCTATGCTTGATTCTCTCCGGAGATTGCGCTCGGACCCATCCGGATGGGTCCATGGTAAGGATAAGAATGACGGACCCGTTCAAACCGAAACCTGAGCGCCCGGGCGCGACCCGTCGAGCGGCGTTGGGTTTTGTCATTGGCGCGCCCTTGCTCGGTGCCTGCTCGGGCATCCAGCAAACGCTGACCGGTTCTCCCACGCAGCCGGCGCCGTCCGGACCGGCTCAGCAGGCCGTTACCATCGGAACGGGCCAGGTCAAGGTCGGGCTGATTCTCCCGCTGTCGGCTGCGGGCAATGCGAGCATTGCGGCGCAGTCGATGAAGAATGCGGCTGAAATGGCACTGTCGGAGTTTCAGAATCCGAACGTTCAACTGCTGATCAAGGACGACGCCGGCTCTGCGCAAGGCGCGCAGCAGGGAGCGCAACAGGCCCTCGATGAAGGCGCCGAAATCATTCTCGGTCCGTTATTCGCAGCGTCGGTGCCGGCGGTCGCCCAGGCGGCCCGGACCCGCGGCACTTCGGTGATCGCGTTCTCGACCGATTCAAGCGTTGCGGGCCGGGGCGTCTATCTTCTGAGCTTTCTCCCTGAATCGGACGTGAACCGGATCGTCGAATATGCCGTGAGCACGGGAAAACGCTCGTTCGCCGCCATGGTGCCCGAAAACGCTTATGGCAATGTCGTCGAGGCCGCCTTCAAGCAGACGGTCGGCCGACGCGGCGGGCGTATCGTCGCATTTGAGAAATATGGCGCCGATCGTGCCGGCGCGGCGCGGAAGGTGGCGCAGTCGCTTCGTTCAGCCGATGCGCTGCTCATCGCCGATGACGGCGATGCGGTGGTCTCTGTTGCCGGAGCGCTCACGGCGGCGGGCGCCAATCTGCGCAATGTCCAGCTTCTTGGAACGGGTCTGTGGGACAATCCTCGCGTATTCGCCAGCGCGGCGCTGCAAGGCGGTCTCTATGCCGCTCCCGACCCGTCCGGCTTCCGCAGCTTCGCAGGCCGCTACCGCGCCAAATTCGGCGGCGAGCCGGTGCGTACGGCGACCCTTGCCTATGACGCCGTCGCGCTGGTGGCGGCCCTTGCGCGAACCCAGGGTGCGCAACGCTTCGCGGCGGAGACGCTAACCAATCCGTCGGGCTTCGCCGGCATCGACGGGTTGTTTCGATTCCGTTCCGACGGCACCAATCAGCGCGGTCTCGCCGTCATGCGCGTCGCATCTAGCGGTGGCCAGCCGGTCGCGGGCTCGCCAAAGAGTTTCGAAGCCTAACCTCGGACCGTCGTCCCGGTCATGACGAAGCAATCCGTTCTTCGCTTTGGTGCTTCTTTGCTTCGCTTCACGCGCAAAATTGGCAAGTGCCAATTTGTCGCGAGTTCGCAATGACGCTTGCTTAAATCAAGCGGCGAGATCGGCCACCACGGCGTCGAGGACGGGAAAGCCATCCTGCGTGACCCGCAAGCGGCCATCGGGGCTGATCGTGATCGCGCCTTCCTCGCGCAGGATTGCGATTCGCTGCGGATCAAGCGGGCGGCCGGACAGCGCCGCATAGCGCTGCGGATCGATGCCCTCGCGCAAGCGCAGTCCCATCAGCAGGAATTCGTCGGCGCGCTCTTCGCTGTTCAGGAGATCGTCGGCGACGATCCCGTCACCGCTCGCCTCGACCCGCATGAGCCAGGCCTCGGGCCGCTTTTCGGTGGCGATGGCGTGCCTGTCGCCGTCGATGTCGAGACGTCCGTGCGCCCCGGGGCCAATGCCTGCATATTCCTGGCCGCGCCAGTAAACCAGGTTGTGCCGGCATTCCGCGTCGGGCCGCGCGTGATTCGAAATCTCGTAGGCGGGCAAGCCATGACGCGCGCAGATCTCCTGCGTGACATCATACAAAGCGCGCGCGGTTGCCTCATCGGGTGTCTTGAGCTTGCCGGCCGCGTGCAGGCCGAAAAACGGCGTACCCTGTTCGATGGTCAATTGATAGAGCGACAGATGCTCCGCGGCTTCCGAGATCGCGCGCTGCAATTCCTCGGTCCATATCGCCGGCGTCTGGTCGGGGCGCGCGTAGATCAGATCGAAGGAATAGCGATCGAAAATCGAGCGCGCGATCGCGACCGCATCCAGCGCCTCGCGCGCGGTGTGCAGGCGTCCAAGTGCTTTTAGCGAAGCGTCGTCGAGCGCCTGCACGCCGAGCGAGACGCGATTGACGCCCGCCGCGCGATAGCCGCGGAACCGGGTGGCCTCGACGCTGGTCGGATTGGCTTCCAGCGTGATCTCGGCGTTATCGGCGACGCGCCAATGCTTCCCGATCGCTTCGAGGATGGCGTCGACGGTCTGCGGCTGCATCAATGACGGCGTACCGCCACCGAAGAAGACCGAGGACACGTCGCGGCCGGGCGAGCGCGCGGCGGTGGTCTCGATCTCGCGCGTGAAGGCGCGAACAAAGCGCTCTTCATCGATCGGCGCGTGGCGCACATGACTGTTGAAATCGCAATACGGGCATTTCGACAGGCAAAACGGCCAATGCACGTAGACGCCGAAAGCGGGATTGGAGTCAGCGCCGATCAAGAGCAACCTCCGCCAACTTCACGAACGCGCGGGCGCGATGCGACAGACCGAGGCCGCGAGGTGGAAGCCCGTGCTTCTCCATGCCGGTCATCTCGCCGAAGGTGCGTGTGTGCCCGTCCGGCTGGAACGCAGGATCATAGCCAAATCCGGCCGTGCCACGCGGCGGCCAGACCAGCGTGCCGTGCACACGGGCTTCGACTTCCTCGAGATGGCCGTCCGGCCAGGCAACGCACAGTGCCGAGACGAAGTGAGCCTTGCGCTGCTCCGCAGTCGTCGCGCCGCGCTCCTGCAACAGCCGCTCGATCCTGGTCATCGCTGCGGAAAAATCCGCAGGTTTGCCGGCCCAGCGCGCGGAGTAGATGCCCGGCGCGCCGTCGAGCGCATCGACGACCAGACCGGAATCATCGGCAAAGGCTGGAAGGTTTGCGCTCCGGGCCGCGGCGGCGGCCTTGATCCGGGCATTGGCGCGGAAATCGTCGCCGGTTTCCGCAGGCTCGCCGAGCCCGAGTTCGCCTGCGGAGACGGCCTCGATGCCGTATGGCGCGAGCAACTCGCGCATCTCGGCGAGCTTGCCGGGATTGTGGGTGGCGATCACCAGCTTGCCAGCGATTCGACGATGCTGAGTCATGGACATTTATAACCCGTCATGGCCGGGCTCGTCCCGGCCATCCACGTCTTATTCAAAAAGCAAGGCGTGGATATCCGGCACAAGGCCGGGCATGACCGCATTTTGTAGATCACGCCACCGCCATTTTCTGCAAATCCACCAGCCGCGCGACACCTTTTTTCGCGAGCGCCATCAACGCGAGAAATTCATCCTGCGAGAATGGCGTCTTCTCCGCGGTTCCCTGCACCTCGATGATGCGTCCGTCGCCGGTCATGACGAAATTGGCGTCGGTGTCCGCCTCGGAGTCCTCCGCATAATCCAGATCGAGGACGGGCGTGCCGTTGTAGATGCCGCATGAGACCGCCGCGACGTTATCGCGAAGCACGCTGGTCTTGATCATATTGCGGGCCTTCATCCAGCCGATGCAGTCGGCCAGCGCGACCCAAGCGCCGGTGATCGACGCGGTGCGGGTGCCGCCGTCGGCCTGAATCACATCGCAATCCACCGTGATCTGGCGCTCGCCAAGCGCCTCGAGGTCGACTGCGGCGCGCAACGAGCGGCCGATCAGGCGCTGGATTTCGACGGTGCGACCGCCCTGCTTGCCGGTGGAGGCCTCGCGCCGGGTCCGCTCCAGCGTGGCGCGCGGCAGCATTCCGTATTCGGCCGTGACCCAGCCGCGGCCCTGGCCCTTGAGCCACGGCGGCAGCCGTTCCTCCAGGGTCGCGGTCACCAGCACGTGGGTATCGCCGAATTTCACCATGCAGGAACCCTCGGCGTATTTGACGACGCCGCGCTCCAGCGACACGGCGCGCAGTTCATCGGGTGCACGGCGGCTTGGCCGCATGGGAAACCCTCCAGCTATTTCATGAAAAATCGTCGTCTTGCGGTGCTTTTAGGGGCGGGGAGCCGCACCGGCAAGGGCCGGCAACAGCGATTGCCGCAAAGCCTGCTTGTAACCGGTGCGCCGGAGAGACAAGTTAGACCCGGTTGTCAGGCGCAACCAGTATGCGCAGGAGATATCGTTGGCCCATCACGATCCGATTGGTCTGATTGCACCGAACGCCGGGCTTGCCCAGCTGAACGAGCGATCGCGCGACATTTTTCGTCAGATCGTCGAGAGCTATCTTGCGACGGGCGAGCCCGTGGGCTCGCGCAACATTTCCCGCCTGATCACGATGCCGCTCTCGCCGGCGTCGGTCCGCAATGTGATGTCGGACCTCGAGCAGCTCGGGCTGATTTATGCGCCGCATACCTCCGCCGGGCGCTTGCCGACCGAACTCGGCCTGCGGTTCTTTGTCGATGCCTTGATGCAGGTCGGCGACCTGACCGAGCCGGAGCGCCAGTCGATCCAGACCCAGCTCGCATCGGTCGGCAAGGCGCAATCGGTCGAGGCCGCGCTGGGCGAAGCCTTGACACGGCTGTCGGGATTGACCCGGGCCGCGGCGGTGGTTCTGACGGCGAAATCCAACGTGCGCTTGAAGCATATCGAATTTGTCAGGCTGGAGCCGGAGAAGGCGCTGGTGGTGCTCGTCGCCGAAGACGGACAGGTCGAGAACCGCGTGTTGTCGCTTCCGTCCGGCGTCCCGGCATCGGCGCTGATCGAAGCGTCGAATTTCCTGAATGCGCGAATCCGTGGGCGGACGCTCGCCGAGGCGCGCCTCGAGCTCGAGACCGCGCTGGCGCAAAGCAAGGCGGAACTCGATCAGCTCACCCAGAAGGTCATCGCGGCCGGGATTGCGAGCTGGTCGGGCGGCGACAGCGACGATCGGCAATTGATCGTGCGCGGCCACGCCAATCTGCTGGAGGACCTGCACGCGCTGGACGACCTCGAGCGGGTGCGGCTGCTGTTCGACGACCTCGAAACCAAACGCGGCGTGATCGACTTGCTCGGCCGCGCCGAACGCGCCGACGGCGTCCGCATCTTCATCGGTTCGGAAAACAAGCTGTTCTCGCTGTCCGGGTCCTCGACGATCATCGCGCCCTACAGCGACGGCGCCGGCCATATCGTCGGCGTTCTCGGCGTGATAGGACTGACCCGGCTGAACTACGCGCGCGTGATCCCCATGGTGGATTACGCGGCCCGCATTGTCAGCCAGATGCTCGGCGGCTGAGCCGGACCCGCCGCCCGCGGCGCTTGATTTTTACGCCTGAACCACGATATCCCGCACAACCATCCCTTTCAGTTCGAGACTATTTGCAAGAAGGCTGCGTAATGACCGATTCCGACGGCAAAACAGACAATTCCGGCGATCCGGTCCCGGAGGCCGAGCCGGTGGTATCCAAGCCTTACATCATGCCCGACGATCCCGAGGAAGGGGCGCTGGACGCGCTGGCCAAGGAACTCGCGGAGGCGAAGGACCGGATGCTGCGCACGTTGGCGGAGATGGAAAACCTGCGCAAGCGCACCGCGCGGGAGGTGTCGGACGCGCGAACCTACGGCATCTCGGGGTTCGCACGCGACGTGCTGGATATTGCCGACAATCTGCAACGCGCGCTGGATGCGGTGCCCGCCGAGGCGCGCGCGGCGGCCGACCCCGGACTCAAAGCCCTGATCGAGGGCGTGGAGCTGACCGAACGCTCGCTGCACAATGCACTGGAAAAACACGGTGTGAAGAAGTTCGATCCGGCCGGCGAAAAGTTCGATCCGAACGTCCATCAGGCAATGTACGAGATTCCAGATCCCTCAGTCCCCGTCGGCACGATCGCGCAGGTCATTCAGGCCGGCTACACGATCGGCGAGCGGGTGCTGCGTCCGGCGCTTGTGGGTGTTGCGAAGGGCGGAGCCAAGGCGGCCGCGTCCGAATAGAATCAGCTCCGTTTCGAGGGCTTATGCTCGATCGGGCGATGTCGCTCGAAAACGCGCTAGCGCGGCCGGATACCGTCACGAACCGCGCGAAAGCGCGGAAACGCGGCGGACCACCCGTCCCGCGGCGTACTGCCGATCAGCCGCATTGCCGTATTGCCGCTGCCAAACACCAGCCATTGGACGACGGTCACCGGCGTATTCGTTCGCGTGTTGGTGGCATCGATCCGTGTTTCGAAACCGGGCGATCCGTTGATCCGGATCGGCTCCGACATGGTGATACGCCCATCGCGCAAGTTTGGGATCGTGGCTGCGATGTCGCGCGCAAACCGGCCGCGATCGTCCGGCCGTTCAGGGGCCGACCCGACCAGGTTGATGATCAGGAAGGCCTTGGCGTCGATGTCGTTTTCCGTTTCGGCGTCGGAGAGGAGGATGGCGGCTCCCGGCGCCAGCGTACGAACCATTTTGAAGGAGCTCAATTCGGTCAACTTGAAGGGTAGCAGGCCGAGTTGCTCCTCGACCGGTACTTCCTTGCGCAGGGCCACCGTTGCGAACATCTTTTGCATGGCCTGGTCGGAATAGATCTTCTCGACGTTCTCGGGCACCTGCGCGGCGATGTATCCGGAAAACGTGCCGCCCGAAACCACCATCGAATAGCGCCGGACGGTATCGTTGCCGTTCTTGGCGGTCTCGATAATGAAATAGCCCTGTCCGCTCGCGGTTTCGATACCTTGGGGTTTTGGGCCCTGGGCGTTGACCGTGTCGGATTTGGCGACGGCCTCCACGTCTCTGAAGGCGGCGGCGGGGAGTTCTGCGACGATGACCTTGACCCGATGATCGGCGGTTTCGAAGCCAGGAAATGTCTTTGACGGAGAAAGGCCTATCAGGGGAACCAGCCCGATCCGTGTCCCCGGCGCATAGACCGGGTCGTCGGCGAAGGCGGGAGCTACGCCGCTCAGCACACACAGAACGACCATCAGTTGCGTGAGATGTCTCATGGGAGCCTATTGGATTTGCATTAAGGCCGTTCAATGATCGGCCGGGCGCGCGGTCGCGGCGGTGGTGATGCGAACGATGTGTTTCACGAAAACCTGACTGCTGCCTCTATAACGTCTTCGATGGTCGGCATAATATCGTACGACGAAGACGAGACAGGGCGTGGCGATGCACAGATTGTCTTTGGTCGACCGCGCCAGTTCGCCGGATCGATCGGATGCAGCCGCTCAATCCTGGTCGAGCCTGCCCGCGGACGCAAAAGAATCGCGTTTTCATGTGGCGGAGAGAGGTCCGGTCCTTGCGGCCCCCACCCCCCCTCCTATATGAGGCTCACCATCGCTAGATCGCGAGTAATTGATATCTGGGGGGTCTGGATGAGGGTGCCGCCAGGGCCCGGCCGGACTGCCGCAACAAGAAGGATATAAGGACCATGGGAAAGGTCATCGGGATCGACCTCGGCACCACAAATTCGTGCGTGGCCGTAATGGACGGCAAAACGCCGAAAGTCATCGAAAACGCGGAAGGGATGCGGACCACGCCGTCCATTGTCGCCTTTAGCGATGACGGCGAGCGCCTGGTCGGGCAGCCGGCCAAGCGCCAGGCCGTGACCAATCCCGAGCGGACCATTTTTGCCGTCAAGCGCCTGATTGGCCGCCGTTACGACGATCCCACGGTCGAAAAGGACAAGCACCTCGTCCCTTACAAGATCGCGAAAGCCGGCAACGGCGACGCCTGGGTCGAGGTCGACGGCAAGACCTATTCGCCGTCGCAGATTTCGGCCTTTACCCTTCAGAAGATGAAGGAGACCGCCGAGGCCCATCTCGGTCAGAAGGTCGATCAGGCCGTCATCACGGTTCCCGCCTATTTCAACGATGCACAACGTCAGGCCACCAAGGATGCCGGCAAGATCGCCGGCCTCGAAGTGCTGCGCATCATCAACGAGCCGACCGCGGCCGCGCTCGCCTACGGCCTCGACAAGGCGAAGACCGGCACCATTGCCGTGTATGATCTCGGCGGCGGCACGTTCGATGTGTCGATCCTCGAGATCGGCGACGGCGTGTTCGAGGTGAAGTCGACCAACGGCGATACGTTCCTTGGCGGCGAAGACTTCGACATGCGTCTGGTCAGCTATCTGGCCGACGAATTCCAGAAGGAGCAGGGCATCAACCTGCGCAACGACAAGCTGGCCTTGCAGCGGCTGAAGGAAGCCGCAGAGAAGGCCAAGATCGAGCTGTCGTCGACCACCCAGACCGAAATCAACCTGCCGTTCATCACAGCCGATCAGTCCGGCCCGAAGCATCTGACGATGAAGCTCACCCGCGCCAAGTTCGAGGCGCTGGTCGACGACCTCATCCAGAAGACCATCGAGCCGTGCCGCAAGGCGCTGAAGGATGCCGGCCTGACGGCGGGCGAGATCGGCGAAGTGGTGCTGGTCGGCGGCATGACGCGCATGCCGAAGGTCCAGGAAGTCGTCAAGCAGTTGTTCGGCAAGGAGCCGCACAAGGGTGTCAACCCGGACGAGGTTGTCGCGATCGGCGCGGCGATCCAGGCTGGCGTGCTGCAGGGCGACGTCAAGGACGTGCTGCTGCTCGACGTCACCCCGCTCTCGCTCGGCATCGAGACGCTGGGCGGCGTGTTTACCCGCATCATCGATCGCAACACTACCATTCCGACCAAGAAGAGCCAGGTATTCTCGACCGCCGAGGACAACCAGAACGCCGTCACCATCCGCGTCTTCCAGGGCGAGCGCGAAATGGCGGCCGACAACAAGATCCTCGGGCAGTTCGATCTGATGGGCATTCCGCCGGCCCCGCGCGGCATGCCGCAGATCGAGGTGACGTTCGATATCGACGCCAACGGCATCGTCAACGTGTCGGCGAAGGACAAGGCGACAGGCAAGGAACAGCAGATTCGCATCCAGGCCTCGGGAGGTCTGTCGGAGACCGACATCGACAAGATGGTCAAGGATGCCGAGGCGAATGCGGCCGACGACAAGAAGCGCCGCGAAGCCGTCGACGCCAAGAACCAGGCCGATGGTCTGGTGCACTCAACCGAGAAGGCGCTCGCCGAGCACGGCTCGAAGATCGAGGACAGCGAGCGCCGCGCCATTGAGGATGCCGTCAGCGATCTGAAGGAGGCGTTGAAGGGCGACGACGCCGAGGCGATCAAAACCAAGACCAACACGCTGGCGCAGGTGTCCATGAAACTCGGCGAGGCCATGTACAAACAGCAGGCGGAGGCTGATGCGGCCAAGGACGCAGCGAAGGACGATGTCGTCGATGCGGAGTTTACGGAGGTCGACGACGACAAGAACAAGAAATCTGCTTAAGCGGCGAGAATGACCATGATCTCTGTTTCCTCGGAGCACGCAGCGCGTCTCGAAGGGCGGGGGTCATGGTTCCTTAAGCGGGACGCTGCACCCTTCGACGAACGCATCTTTCATGCGTCTTCCGGGATGAAGCGACGTTCGGGCGGAATGGACTGATGTCGACCAAGCGCTGTTACTATGAAACCCTTGAGGTCGACCGAAGCGCGGATGATTCCAAACTCAAGGCGGCCTTTCGCAAGCTGGCTATGAAATGGCATCCGGATAGAAATCCGGGCGATGCGACCAGCGAAATGCGTTTCAAGGAAATCAACGAAGCCTACGAAGTGCTGAAGGACGGCGACAAGCGCGCCGCCTACGATCGCTTCGGTCATGCCGCATTCGAGCATGGCGGTATGGGCGGCGGCGGCCCCGGCTTCGGGGCGGGCTTCGCTTCGTCGTTCTCCGACATTTTCGAAGACCTGTTCGGAATGGCCGGGCAGCGCGGCCGCGGTGGCGGCCGGGAGCGAGGCGCGGACCTTCGCTACAATATGGAAATCTCGCTGGAGGAGGCTTTCCAGGGCAAGACCGCCCAGGTCGAAATTCCGGTCTCGGTCACTTGCGAGTCCTGCTCGGGTACGGGCGCCAAGGCCGGGACCAAGCCGAAGAACTGCGCGATGTGCGGCGGCGGCGGCCGGATTCGCCAGGCCCAGGGCTTCTTCACGCTGGAGCGCACCTGTCCCGGCTGTCAGGGACGCGGCCAGATGATCGAGGATCCCTGTCCGTCCTGCGGCGGCTCGGGCCGTGTCAACCGGGAGCGTTCGCTTTCAGTCAATGTTCCCGCCGGTGTCGAGGATGGCACCCGCATCCGCCTGGCCGGCGAGGGCGAGGCCGGAATTCGTGGCGGGCCGTCGGGCGACCTCTACATTTTCCTCTCCCTCGCCTCGCATGAATTCTTCCAGCGAGACGGTGCCGATCTGCATTGCCGTGTCCCGATCTCGATGGTCACCGCCGCGCTTGGCGGAGAATTCGAGGTGCCGACCATCGACAAGAGCAAGACCAGGGTGAGGGTGCCCTCCGGGACTCAGTCGGGCCGCCGATTCCGCATCGCATCAAAAGGGATGCCGGTGCTACGCTCGCGCCAGACCGGTGATATGTATGTGCAAGTGATGGTTGAAACGCCGCAAAATCTGACCAAGAAACAGCAGGAACTTCTGGCCGAGTTCGAGAAATTATCGTCGGGTGCAACTCAACCCGAGGCGGCGGGTTTCTTCACTAAGGTCAAGGACTTCTTTGGCACCCGCGCGGGTCCGTAATGGTCGTTTAGCTTGACCGTTTCGATTGCCGGCTGTACCTGTGTATAACTCAAGTTTGATCTCCTGCCAGTAGTTGACCCCCACCTGGGTGCAAAATGCCTCTGCAATTGTCTGCGCGTGCGTTGAAGAAACCACTCCGTCTCGACGACGAGGTCCGCTTTCTCCGCTCGTGGATCGAAAAACCGCTTCATATGGGTGCTGTCATGCCGTCCGGCCGCATCCTGGCCCGCACCATGGCGCAGTACGTCGATGTCGGATCGACCGATCCGGTTGTCGAACTGGGGCCGGGAACCGGCGCGATCACCAATGCGCTGATCGAGCACGGCGTCGATCAGAAGCGCCTCGTGCTGGTCGAATACGATCCGGGGTTTTGCGCCCTGCTTCGCGACCGCTACCCGCAGGCGACGGTGGTTCAGGGCGATGCCTACACGTTGCGGGATTCGCTATGGAACGTGCTGAGTAAGCGCGCCTCGGCGGTCGTTTCCGGCCTGCCGCTTGTCACCAAGCCGATGTTGACCCGGCTCAAGCTGATTCGGGATGCCTTCGCGGCGCTCGCCCCCGGCGCGCCGTTCGTGCAGTTCACCTATTCGGTCGTACCCCCAATCCCCAAATCGCTGCCCGGTATTTCGACGGAAGCGTCCGAGCGGATCTGGATGAACCTGCCCCCTGCACGCGTCTGGGTATATCGCAGGGGCTGATGGGTCGGTGCAGCGGCCGGTTTCCCGGCAATGCGACCGATGTTCGCGCCGAAAATCCTCGTCATTCCGGGTTCGCTTCGCACCGGATCGCACAATGCGAGATCCCAATCAGCTTGCGCTGTCGTTCGCCGGCGACGCCTATGACGACATGGAACGGCTGAAGCATCCGGCCGACGCCGATGCGCTGAAAGGCGACGGTGCGCCAGTTGATATCGGCCGGGACCACGCGGTGAGATGAACTGAAGGGACGGCGATCGTCTGATCACCGCGCTTGATGCGACCGGCATTGCCGACGCCGCTTTCGCTCGCCGGAATACCAGACGGCGATCATGGCTCGCACGCCGCATTCCAAAGACGGGATTGGGATCGTCGAGCCTTACGACGTCCCTCAACCCGGCGCGCGGGCCGATGCGGAGCCTGATCGGTTGCCGGGAAACGCAGCCCCCGCTATACCCGGAGAGTATTTTGAGGACTCGGTCGTGGCCGGCATGCGTTTGATTGTTGCAGGAGCAGGCGGCCGGATGGGCCGCGCATTGGTGCGCGCGATAGCGGAAACCGGTGGTGCGGTGCTGGCGGGCGCGCTCGAGTCGCCGGGCTCCGAGTTGATCGGAAAAGATGCCGGTGTTCTGGCCGGCCTTCCCGCCAACGGAATCGAAGTATCGGCAGATCTCTGGTCGCTGTCGGCGAATGCCGACGGTATCCTGGATTTTACGGTTCCGGCCGCGACCATCGCGAATGTTGCCATCGCCGCCGAGCGCAGACTGGTTCATGTCATCGGCACCACCGGCCTGTCGGCTTCGGATATGGCGGTGATCAAGAGCGTGACCTCGCGCACGGTTGTCGTGCAGTCGGGCAATATGAGTCTGGGCGTCAATCTGCTCGCCGCGCTGGTGAAGCGGATGGCGCAATCACTGGATGAGAGTTTCGATATCGAAATTCTTGAAATGCATCATAGGGCCAAGATCGACGCGCCCTCCGGCACGGCGCTGATGTTGGGGCAGGCGGCGGCCGACGGCCGCAAGATCGTGCTGGATCAACACGCGGTCCGTGGACGCGACGGGTTCACCGGCGCCCGCAAATCGGGCGATATCGGTTTTGCCTCGCTCCGCGGCGGCACCGTGTCCGGAGATCATAGCGTCATCTTCGCGGGTCCGTCTGAGCGCATAACGTTGTCTCATCATGCCGAAGACCGGATGATTTTCGCGCACGGTGCGTTGAAGGCCGCGAAGTGGGCGCACGGCAAGACACCCGGCCTCTATTCGATGGCCGACGTGCTCGGGCTGGGCGACATCTAATGGAGTGAATTTGACATTCGCGACCCACTTGGCCGCGAGCTTCTGGACGCGAATATCAAATTCAAAACTCCACCAGCAACTTATATTTGCTAGTGGTCCTTCGACGCCGACATTCGCAAGAGGCCCGCTGAAACGGGATGCGAATGTTATAGCGTTTTCGAGCGAAGTGGATACCGGTTCGCGTCAAGAAAACGCGTCAAATCAAAATCATAGAGCCCCGCTTCTGATTCCATCAGAAGCGAAAAGGCTCTAGAAGCGGACCACTAGCATTTGCGGCTTTCGGAATTGAAAAAGCGGGAACAGGCAGAATGAGCGAACGTCTTCTGGTGCTCGTGCGTCACGGCCAGAGCGAATGGAATCTGAAGAACCTGTTCACGGGCTGGAAGGATCCGGATCTGACCGAGCTTGGTGTGACCGAGGCGAAAGATGCAGGACGCAAGCTGAAGGCGCAGGGCTTTGCGTTCGACATAGCCTTTACCTCGGTGTTGATCCGTGCCGAGCACACGCTCGATCTCGTGCTGGCGGAATTGGGCCAGACCGGAATTCCGGTCAGGAAAGATCAGGCGTTGAACGAACGGGATTACGGCGATCTTTCTGGTCTCAACAAGGATGAGGCCCGCAAGAAATGGGGCGAAGAACAGGTGCTGATCTGGCGCCGCTCGTATGACGTGCCACCACCCGGCGGCGAGAGTTTGAAGGATACGCTGGCGCGCACGCTGCCGTACTTCGTGCAGGAAATCTTGCCGTGCGTGCTGCGCGGCGAGTGCACGCTCGTCGCGGCGCACGGCAATTCGCTGCGCGCGCTTGTCATGGTGCTGGAAAAACTGTCGCCCGAGCAGATTCTCAAGCGCGAACTTGCGACCGGTGCGCCCGTGATCTATCGGCTGAACCCCGATGCGACCGTGGCCTCGAAGCTTGATCTGGCGGCCTGAAAAGCTTTCAGTCGAGGCCGACCTGCCCGGCTTCCCAACCCAGTATCGCCTGCTTGCGGGTGATTCCCCAGTGATACCCGGTCAGTGCGCCGCTCTTGCCGATCACGCGATGGCAGGGAACGACGAACGACACGGGGTTCTTGCCGACCGCGGAGCCGACGGCGCGCGAGGCTTTCGGGCGGTCTATGTTGGCGGCGATGCCTGAATAGGTCGCGGCGTTGCCCATGGGAATTCTGAGCAGGGTCTCCCAGACCCGCACCTCGAAATCCGTCCCGATCAGAACCACACGCAACGGCTGATCCGGCCGCCAGAGTTTTGTATCGAACACGCGCTGCGCAAGCGCCGCCGTTCCGGCATGATCCTCGACATAAGTTGCGTTGGGCCAGCGCCGTTTCATATCGGCCAGCGCGGTCTGCTCCTCGCCGGCGTCGGCGAAAGCGAGTCCCGCGAGGCCGCGGCTGCTGGCGATCACAATCGCGGTGCCGAACGGCGAGGGGTGGAAGCCGAAAGCCAGTCTTGTGCCGGCGCCGCCGTTCTTCCATTCGCCGGGGGACATCGCCTCATGCGTGACAAACAGGTCGTGCAGGCGGCCCGGACCCGAGAGGCCGGAGTCGAGGGCGGCGTCGAGCACGCTGGCGGACTTGCGCAATAGCCCCCTGGCGTGGTCGAGCGTCAGCGCCTGCATGAAGGCTTTCGGCGTCAGGCCCGCCCAGCGGCGGAAAAGATGATGCAGTTCATCCGGCGTCACCGCGGCGGCGTCGGCCATCGCTGCGATGGTCGGCTGCGTGCGCCAATTTTCCGAGATGAAAGCGATCGCGCGCCGCACCGTATCGTAGTCGCGCAACGCCGCACTCTGCGCGCCCGGCTGTGTGAGGCGCGCATCATTCAGAGCAAGACTTTTTGCAAACGTCATCATAACCGACTGTAGGACGGCTGCTGTGTCGCAGCCACCCGATTTCCGGGACGGCTTCAAGTGAGCGGATTGTAGGTCGGGCCACGTTTCGCGAGTTGGAGCGCTGCCGATAAAGCTTCGACAAAACTTAATTTCTCGTCCGGACCAAGAAAACTCGCGATCGAGATCCGGCGGCCGCGCGAAACCAGATAGAGCCGCTCAATGCCATACTCCTCGTGGATTTTCTGGTCGAGTTGCACCCAGAGCGGGTTCGAAACCCACTCGACGATATGACCGCGGTGACTGGTGCGGCGCACCCGCAACTCGAAATGGGTGATAAAAATTTCCTCGGTGGCTCTCGCCCGCAGGAAATTGATCCGGAACGCCCAATAGATCATGAAAGCGTCGAGGCCGAAAAACAGAAACACCGGCCAGGCGCCCATCATCAGGAACACCATCCCTGCGACAAAGCTCGCCACGGTCACGATCGTCATCAGCACCATGAAACCGGCTCGAGTCAACGAGCGGTGCGGCGTCAGAAGCGCGGAAAAAAGCGTCTGCTCCATAAGTTCCGGACTGGTCGGGTTATTGTCTAATGTCATTGGAAGTCACTATACCACGATTATGTCGAAAAACACCCGCCGCACCTTTGCAACGCTGAAGTCCGCTCGCGTCGGGACCGCCGCCAAGCGGCCCGCCAGGCCGGCACGCGGGTCGGCGGCTCTCCCACCGCCCCCGCCGCCTCTCAGGCCCTGGACGGGGGCCGAAATCCGGGAAGCCTTCGCGCGGTTCCGCAACGCCAATCCCGAGCCGAAAGGCGAACTCGAGCATCTCAACCCCTATACGCTGCTGGTCGCGGTGGTGCTGTCCGCGCAGGCGACCGATGCCGGTGTCAACAAGGCGACCCGCGCCCTGTTCGCGGTCGCCGATACGCCCGCCAGGATGCTGGCGCTCGGCGAGGAGAAGGTCCGCGATACCATCAAGACCATCGGGCTCTACCGCAACAAGGCGAGGAACATCATCGCGCTGTCGGAAAAACTGCTTGCGGATTTCAATGGCGAAGTCCCGCGCAGCCGTGCCGGAATCGAATCGCTGCCCGGCGCGGGCCGCAAGACCGCAAACGTCGTGCTCAATATGGCGTTCGGGGAGCACACCATGGCGGTTGACACCCATGTCTTTCGTGTCGGCAATCGCACCGGCATGGCGCCGGGCAAGACGCCGCTCGAGGTTGAACTCGGACTTGAGCGCGTGATCCCGGACGAGTTCATGCTGCATGCGCATCACTGGCTAATCCTGCACGGACGCTACACCTGCCTGGCGCGATCGCCGCGCTGCGCGGTGTGCCTGATCAACGACCTGTGCCGCTGGCCGGAAAAAACGATCTAAAGCCCGATCGTTCATCCATCGTTTCCGCGAAGCCGGGAGCGATAACCCCGGCCCGCTCGCTGCGGAAGACTTTCGTACCATAGGAAACGCGAGTACCGCGCATGGGTTCCAGCGCCGCACCACTTACTGCAAAACAAAAAGGCTCCGGTCGAAACCGGAGCCTTTGGTCGGCTGCAATAAAGAAGCTGACGCTTACTTGTCGGTGCGCTGCTTCAGCGCGGTGCCGAGGATGTCGCCCAGCGTCGCGCCCGAATCGGAGGAGCCGTATTGCGCAATGGCTTCCTTCTCTTCGGCGACTTCAAGCGCCTTGATCGAGACCTGCACCTTGCGGGCCTTCCTGTCGAACTGGATGACGCGGGCATCGACCTTCTCGCCGACGGCGAAACGCTCGCTGCGCTGGTCGTTGCGGTCGCGCGCCAGTTCCGAGCGCTTGATGAAGGTCTGGAACTCGGTGCCGGCGATCTGCACCTCGATGCCGCCGTCCTTGATTTCCAACACCTCGCAGGTCACGACCGCGCCCTTCTTGACGTCGCCCGGCTCGGCGAACGGGTCGCCTTCGAGCTGCTTGACGCCGAGCGAGATGCGCTCCTTCTCGACGTCGACGTCGAGCACGACGGCCTTGACCATGTCGCCGCGCTTGAAGTTGTCGATGACCTGCTCGCCGGGCTGTTTCCAGTCGAGGTCGGAGAGATGGACCATGCCGTCAACGTCGCCCTCAAGGCCGAGGAACAGGCCGAACTCGGTTTTGTTCTTGACCTCGCCCTCCACGGTCGAACCGACCGGGTGCTTCTCGACGAACGCTTCCCACGGGTTGCGCATGGTCTGCTTGAGGCCGAGCGAAATCCGGCGCTTGACGCTGTCGACCTCGAGTACCTGCACCTCGACTTCCTGCGAGGTCGAGACGATCTTGCCGGGGTGCATGTTCTTCTTGGTCCACGACATCTCGGAAACGTGGATCAGGCCCTCGATGCCCGGCTCCAGTTCGACGAACGCGCCGTAGTCGGTGATGTTGGTGACGCGGCCGGTGTAGCGGGCGTTGAGCGGATACTTCGCCTCGATCCCCTGCCACGGATCGTCGAGGAGCTGCTTCATGCCGAGCGAGATGCGGTGGGTCTCGTGGTTGATCTTGATGATCTTGACCTTCACCGTCTGGCCGATGGCCAGCACCTCGGTCGGATGGTTGACGCGGCGCCAGGCGATGTCGGTGACGTGCAACAGGCCGTCGATGCCACCGAGATCGACGAACGCGCCGTAGTCGGTGATGTTCTTGACGACGCCGTCGATCACCTGACCCTCTTCGAGGTTCTGCACCAGTTCCTGGCGCTGCTCGGCGCGGGTCTCTTCCAGAACCGTGCGGCGGGAGACGACGATGTTGCCGCGGCGGCGATCCATCTTGAGGATCTGGAACGGCTGGGTGTTGTTCATCAGCGGGCCGACGTCGCGGATCGGGCGGATGTCCACCTGCGAGCGCGGCAGGAAGGCCACCGCTCCGTCGAGATCGACGGTGAAGCCGCCCTTGACCTGATTGAAGATGACGCCGTGGACCTTCTCGTTGTTCTGGAACGCCTTTTCGAGCTTGCCCCAGCTCTCCTCGCGGCGCGCCTTGTCGCGCGACAGCACGGCCTCGCCGAGCGCGTTCTCGATGCGATCGAGGAACACCTCGACCTCGTCGCCGACCTTCAGGGAATTCTCGCGGCCGGGTCCGGCGAATTCGCGCAGCGCCACGCGGCCTTCGGTCTTGAGGCCGACGTCGATGACGGCCATGTCCTTCTCGATCGCAACCACCTTGCCCTTGATGACGGAGCTTTCCTGCAGGCTGCCGCCGGCGAAGGACTCATCGAGCATCGCGGCGAAATCGTCGCGGGACGGGTTGTAGGTATCAGTCGAAGCCATTTGTTCTCCAATGCGGGATACTTGCCGGCTGTTCGGGTTGATGGGCGTATCGCGCGGGAAGGGTCAGGGGTCCGCAATCCTGACGACCGTCGTGCGGGAACATGCAACAATGGGCCGGCAGCAAGCCTTCACGCTCGAAACGTTGATGTGGTCCGGGGTCTTTCAGGCGCGATCGACCGCAGAACGATCGACATCGAGACTGAGCGGACGTTCCTCCAATGACGGCGGGAGTTTGAAACTCCGGCCGGCCCGCTCGGGCGGTCTCGACACTATCGGTGATGGCCCGGACGCGCAGGATATAACGGCCAAGCGCCACTGCGGCAAGCCCGGAATCCGCGTCCCGCAGCGTCGTGATGGCGCGGACAGTCTTAAAAGTCCCGATTTCCCGGTGATTCCGTCAAAACCGGAATAGCGCTAGCGGGCCGCCTTCACCGCCTCGACGATGGCGATGGCGGCTTTCAGGCCGGCCTCGATGTCGAGGTTGGAATTATCCAGCACATGGGCGTCGGCGGCCGCCTTCAGCGGCGCGATGGACCGGTTGCGGTCGCGTTCGTCGCGCTTGAGGATATCCGCCAGAACCACCGCCTCGTCGGCGTCCTCGCCGCGCGAGCGCGCCTCCAGCGTACGCCGCCGGGCCCGCACGACCGGATCGGCCACCACGAAAATCTTCACGTCGGCATCGGGACAGATCACGGTGCCGATGTCGCGGCCGTCGAGCACCGCGCCCGGCGGTTCGGCGGCGAACTGGCGCTGGAACGTCAGCAGCGCCTCGCGCACCCGGGGAAACGCCGACACCACCGAGGCGACCTCGCCGACTGTCTGGGTTTTCAGGGCCGGATGGCCGAATTTTTCCGGATCGAGCTCAAGCGCGGCCGCGACCGCGAGCGCCTCGTCGGCCGGGTCCGCGCCGGCGTCGAGCAGGGCCTTGGCAACCGCGCGATAGATCACCCCGGTATCGAGATGGCGAAAGTGATAGTGATGCGCCAGCCGCTTGCCGAGCGTGCCTTTCCCCGATGCTGCAGGTCCGTCGATGGCGATGATCATGTGAAATCCGCTCCCAGCCGCCGCATCATCGGCACGAAATCCGGAAAGCTCGTGGCGATGAAGGCGGTGTCGTCGACCTTGACCGGCGCATCCGACGCGCAGCCCATCGCCAGCGCCGACATCGCGATGCGATGATCCATGTGAGTGGCGACCAGACCGCCGCCGGGCACGCGGCCGCGGCCCTCGACGATCAGGTCGTCGCCGGCGATCTCGACCGCGACGCCGTTGACGCGCAGCATGGCGGCGGCGGCTTCGAGGCGATCGGATTCCTTGACGCGCAATTCGTGCAAACCGCGCATCACGGTGGTGCCTTCGGCAAACGCAGCCGCGACCGCGAGCACGAGATATTCGTCGATCATCGACGGCGCGCGCGCGGCCGGCACCTCGACGCCGCGCAGCTTCGAGGCGCGCACCCGCAGTTGCGCCATCGGTTCGCCGGCATCAAGGCGCGTCTCGCTCTCCTCGATCGAGGCGCCCATCTCGCGCAGCGTGGCCAACAGGCCGGTTCGCAACGGGTTGGTCATGACGTCGGTCAGCACGATGTCGGAGCCTGCGGTGATCAGCGCGGCGACGATCGGAAACGCCGCCGACGACGGGTCGGCCGGCACCGTGACGGCGGCGCCGTGCAGTTCGGGCTGTCCGGTTAACGAGATTTTGCGCCCGTGTGCGCCGTCGGA
Organism: Nitrobacter sp. NHB1; assembly: GCF_036964665.1. Lineage (NCBI taxonomy): Bacteria > Pseudomonadati > Pseudomonadota > Alphaproteobacteria > Hyphomicrobiales > Nitrobacteraceae > Nitrobacter > Candidatus Nitrobacter laanbroekii. The sequence continues at coordinate 2,410,782 of NZ_JBAMDA010000001.1, read as the reverse complement.
CACGGAAACGATGTCCGCGCCAAAATGCTTCAGCATCAGCTCGGTGTGGTCGCGGCTGGCCTCGCTCTCGATGACGGTGGTGATGCCCGGCGCCGACAATCCCGCCAGCAGCACCGCCGACTTGATCTGCGCCGATGCGACCGGGGTGCGGTACACGATCGGCAGCGGATCGCGCGCGCCCTGCAACGACAACGGCAGCCGGCCGCCGTCGCTTTGCGAGACCACCCGCGCGCCCATCAGTTCCAGCGGATCGAGAATGCGCCGCATCGGCCGCGAGCGCAGCGAGCCGTCGCCATCGAAGGTCGCGACTATCGGGCAACCGGCCACCGCGCCCATCACCAGGCGGCATCCGGTGCCGGAATTGCCGAAATCGAGCGGCGCGTCGGGCGGCGCGAACCCGCTTGTGCCGACGCCGCGCACCGACCAGACGATCCCGCTTTTGTCGCCGGTCCGCCGCTCGACCTTTGCCCCCAGCGCCCGCATCGCCTTGGCGGTGTTGAGTACGTCCTCGCCCTCGAGAAGCCCCGCGATTCGGGTTTCCCCGACCGCCAGCGCGCCCAGAATCAGGGCCCGGTGAGAGATCGACTTGTCGCCCGGCACCCGGACGCGTCCGGTCAGGGACTGGCATTTTCGCGCCTCGAGCGGCGCCGGCTGGCCGGAATGAGTCAAGAGTGCGGGTTCCTTTGTCGGCGGCTGGTATCACAGGGGCGTCGGCGCGTCACGCCTTCGGCTTCGTCTGCAAAGCGCTATTGACAGGGCCGTCCCAACTAGCCAAGTGAAGCACCGCTTTTCAAGAAATCCCAGGATTCCACACGTGGCCAAATCCGAGCTCGGAACCAAGCGCATTTGCCCGACGACCGGCAAGAAGTTCTACGATCTGAACAAGACCCCGGTGATCTCGCCCTACACCGGCGAGGTCGTACCGATCGTCGTGGCGCCGGTCCGGGTCCCCCGCGGCGAGGCCGCCCGCGCCGCCGCTGCCACGGCTTCCGCGTCCGATGCGCCGCCGGAGCCCGCCGAAGCCGAAGGGCTGGTCTCGCTGGAGGAGGCCGACGCCGAGGAGAATACCGGCAAGGTCAAGAAGGCCGTCGTCCCGGAGTCCGAGGATGATATCGAGGTCGACGACACCCTCGACGATGACGAGGACGATGACTCCACCTTTATCGCCGACGAGGAAGAGGGCGATGAGGACGTGACCAACATCATCGGCGACGTCGGAGACGACGAGGAGACTTGAGATCGGCCCTGAACTGTGGTCAGGGTCTTTGAGACCGCGCCGCACTGATCTGGTGCGGATAGGTCTAGAGCGGGATGAGGAAAAGTGTGTAGCGGTTTTCCGCCCGCATCCCGCTCTAAAATATTGAACTCGATCACGTTCATGATTTTGGATCGGTTCGATCCAAAATCATCGTGATCTAGGGGCCATAGCTCAGCTGGGAGAGCGCTTGCATGGCATGCAAGAGGTCGGCGGTTCGATCCCGCCTGGCTCCACCACGCCCCCACCCGATCTTTCAAGACATTGAAGATCTTTCAAGACATTGAATTTGGCCGCAAACGGCTTGTTTCCTGAGCCGATTTCAAAGCGTTGGACGGCCGGACAGCTTGAACCGCGCGAAAATCATCGCCATATTTGACCTGACCGGCTGGGCCACCAGATGGTCAAAGCGGGGTGCCGCAAGGGCCCCAATTCAAAGTCGCTTCGAGAGGACTTTGTGAAATGTCTCGTGTTCCTTCGTTGTCCAGTCCGTTCCTTTTGGGATTCGACGAGATCGAGCGTGCGCTCGACCGCGTCGTCAAAGGCGCCGACGGCTATCCTCCCTACAACATCGAGCGGTGCGACCGGAACAACGGTGAGCCCGAGCGCCTGCGGATCACGCTGGCGGTAGCTGGATTCACCCGCGACCAACTCGATGTAACCATTGAGGAAAATCAGCTCGTCATCCGCGGCCGGCAGCAGGACGACAAGACCCGGCAATACATCCATCGCGGCATTGCCGCGCGCCACTTCCAGCGCACCTTCGTGCTGGCGGAGGGGATGTTGGTGCTGGGCGCGGACCTGAAAAACGGGCTATTGTCCGTCGATCTGGCCAGGCCGGAACCTGAAAGGGTCGTTAAGACAATCGCGATCAATGAACACGAATAATGCATGGCCGGGATTTTCCGACCAAGGCCACGCATCCGGGTACAACGAGTAGCGGACTCGACCGCTTAGTCTAGCAGAAGGAGTCGAGACCATGAGTGAAGTGATTTCCACGTTCCGACCCGAAGACGTCTCGATCGAGACGCTGGCGCAGCTCGGCGAAGGCCATATCGCCTATGTGAAGCAGGTCCGTTCCGAGGACGTGCCGGACCTGTTTCCGCAGGCCCCAAAAATCGCGCCCGGCCTGATGCTGTTCGCGCTGCATGCCGCCGACGGCACGCCGATCATGCTCACCGATTCGCGCGAGGCCGCGGTCGCGAGCGCCTGGAGCAACGAGTTGCAGGCCGTCAGCGTGCATTAGCGCGTATTCCGCAAAAGTGGATACCGGTTTTGCGATCAGAATACGCGCAAGACATCGGTCGCGAGAGGCGCGCCATCGCGCGACAGAGTTAGCGAAAAAGCGGCGGCGCGTCGGGCGCTGCCGCTTTTTCGTTTACGCCCCGCCGGTCGGCGGGTTGCATTTGACCTTGAGCGGCGGGCCTGTATGGTCGCGCCAACCCATTGAACCTTCGGGAAAACCCCATGCCCGCCTATCGCTCCCGCACCTCCACCCACGGCCGCAACATGGCCGGCGCCCGCGGCCTGTGGCGCGCCACCGGCATGAAGAACGAGGACTTCGGCAAGCCGATCATCGCCGTGGTCAACTCCTTCACCCAGTTCGTGCCCGGCCACGTCCACCTCAAGGATCTCGGCCAGCTCGTGGCGCGCGAGATCGAAAAGGCCGGCGGCGTCGCCAAGGAATTCCATACTATCGCGGTGGATGACGGCATCGCCATGGGCCACGACGGCATGCTCTACAGCCTGCCCTCGCGCGAGGTCATCGCCGACAGCGTCGAATACATGGTCAACGCGCATTGCGCCGACGCCATGGTCTGCATCTCCAATTGCGACAAGATCACGCCCGGCATGCTGATGGCGTCGCTGCGCCTCAACATTCCATCGGTGTTCGTCTCCGGAGGCCCGATGGAATCGGGCAAGGTCACGCTCAACGGCAAGATCAGGTCGGTCGACCTGATCGACGCCATGGTCGCCGCCGCCGATGACAGCGTGAGCGATGCCGATGTCGAGGCGATCGAGCGCTCCGCGTGTCCGACCTGCGGTTCGTGCTCGGGCATGTTCACCGCCAACTCGATGAACTGCCTGACCGAGGCGCTCGGCCTCGCATTGCCCGGCAATGGCTCGGTGCTCGCCACCCACGCCGACCGCAAGGGCCTGTTCATCGAAGCCGGCCACCTGATCGTCGATCTGGCGCGGCGCTATTACGAGCAGGATGATGAGAGCGCTCTGCCGCGTTCGATCGCGAGCTTCAAGGCGTTCGAGAACGCGATGACGCTCGACATCTCGATGGGCGGCTCCACCAACACCGTGCTGCATCTGCTCGCCGCCGCTTATGAGGGCGAAGTGCCGTTCACGATGAAGGATATCGACCGGCTGTCGCGCCATGTGCCGGTGTTGTGCAAGGTCGCGCCCTCAGTGGCGGATGTGCATCTGGAAGACGTGCATCGCGCCGGCGGCATCATGGCCATCCTCGGCGAACTCGATCGCGCGGGCCTGATCGACGCCAGCCTGCCGACGGTTCACAGCGCCTCCATGAAGGACGCGCTGGAACGCTGGGACATCAAGCGGACAAAAAGCGACAGCGTGCGCAGTTTCTATATGGCCGCGCCGGGCGGCGTGCGAACCGAAGTCGCGTTCAGTCAGGACAGGCGCTTCGAGGAGCTCGACGCCGACCGCAGCTCTGGCTGCATCCGCGACGCCGAGCACGCCTTCTCGAAGGACGGCGGCCTCGCCGTGCTCTACGGCAACATCGCGCGCGACGGCTGCATTGTGAAGACCGCCGGCGTCGACGACAGCATTCTGAAGTTCTCCGGCCCCGCGCGCATCTTTGAGAGCCAGGACGCCGCGGTGGACGCCATCCTCACCAACAGGATCAAGCCGGGCGACGTGGTGCTGATCCGCTACGAGGGACCGCGCGGCGGTCCCGGTATGCAGGAAATGCTGTATCCGACCAGCTATCTGAAATCGAAGGGCCTCGGCAAGCAGTGTGCGCTGATCACCGACGGCCGATTCTCTGGCGGCTCGTCGGGCCTGTCGATCGGTCACGTCTCGCCGGAAGCGGCGGAGGGCGGCGCGATCGGTCTCGTCGAGGAAGGCGACCGCATCGCGTTCGACATTCCCAACCGCACGGTGCATCTCGACGTCAGCGACGCCGAGCTCGAGCGCCGCCGCGCCGCGATGGAGGCGAAGGGCGACAAGGCGTGGAAGCCGGCGCCGCGCAAGCGCCGCGTGACGATGGCGCTGAAGGCCTACGCCGCTCATGCCACCAGCGCCGCGCTCGGCGCCGTGCGGGTGGTGAAGGATTAGATCACGATGATTTTGGATCGAATCGATCCAAAATCATCGTGATCGATTCCAATATTTTGAGAAGCGGGATGCGGGTGGAAAACCGCTACACACTTTTCCTCATCCCGCCCTATAGCGTTTTCGAGCGAAGTGGATACCGGTTCGCGTGAAGAAAACGCGTCAAATCAAAATCATAGAGCCTCGCTTCTGATTCCATCAGAAGCGAAAAGGCTCTAGTCTAGACCGAACGCATTCATTCAGACGTCATTGCGAGCGAAGCGAAGCAATCCAGTTCTTCCTTCTGGTCTTTCTGGATTGCTTCGGCACCAGGCGCCTCGCAATGATGGTATCTTGATTCCGTTTAAATGGTTCTCGTCCCGGCTGCTCCGCCGAGCAATTGCGCTGCCGAGCAATCCGACCTCTCTCCAGTGGGAGAGGTGAAGAGGCAATGGTCTCTGTTCCGTGAAGATTGAGAACCGCTCAATCCCACAGCCCGTATTTGGGCCACTTCGATTTCGGGATCACTGCGCCGACGCGATAGGTGAACGACAGCACGTCGAGATGGTCGGGCGACCCCTTGCATTTGAACGAGAACGCATACCATTTCCCGCCGCTGCGGAATGCGCCGCCGCTGGCAACGATGGTGTCGCCGTGATGCCGTGGTGGGGAAATGACGTTGGATTTGGCGCGATCCGGTTTCGGAAGCTTTCCGCTCTTGCCGATGTGTTTGACGGCCGCGAGGTCGCAGATCTGTTCCAGCCGCGTTTGCGGATCGAGTTTGCCGAGGCTTGCGATGAATCGCGGGTCCGTCGCGCCGGCCGGCGCCATGACGGTGAGAGCGAAGGCGCAGATCAGCAGGATGGATTTCGCGGACGGCATCATGGCTCCGAACAGATTGAGAGCGTTTTCAAGCGAAGCGGATACCGGGTCGCATGAAGAAAACGCGTCAGATCAAAATCATAGAGCCCCGCTTCTGATTCCATCAGAACTGAAATGGCTCTCGAACGATTGCGGTCCGGGCCGGTCCATGCTTGCGCGAAATCATAACGAGTAACCCGTCATCTCTCCCATTTGGGGAGCGCCCGCAATGCTCCGATGATCCGTTCCGTCGAAATGAGAATCGCCCTAATCCGCGCGATTCGCAACAGCTCAGGTCACTGTCGCCGGCGGCAGCGCCAGCACCGAGTAGATCGCCTGCGCATCGCGCGAGGCGCGCAGCTTGTTGGCGATGTCCTGATCGCGCAGCAGCCGCGCGATCCGCGCCAGCGCCTTCAGATGATCCGCACCGGCGCCCTCGGGCGCCAGCAACAGGAAAATCAGATCGACGGGCTGGCCATCCATTGCCTCGAAATCGATCGGGCGGTCGAGTCGTGCGAACAGGCCGAATATCTTGTCGAGTTTCTGCAGCTTGCCGTGTGGGATCGCGACGCCGTAGCCGACAGCCGTGGTTCCGAGCTTCTCGCGCCGTAACAGCACTTCGAAAATCGCGCGATCGTTCTGCCCGGTCAATTCAGCGGCGCGTGCAGCCAGTTCCTGCAGCGCCTGCTTCTTGCTGTTGACCTTCAATGCAGGAAGGATCGCCTCGGGTGCGACCAGATCAGTAATCATCATATCACGTTCCGAGGTGAGGTTTGCCGTCAGGGTTGCGGAAGACACGTCAGATACAGCAACAAGCGTAAGCCCTCATACGGGCGAACGCACATGGTTGGCGGTCCGCGGCCCTCCGGCCGGGAATGCCCGGGCTTATAGTCTAACGCAAGCCCAATGCCAATTCCTGAACTTTTGTCCCGGCCGGTGGAAAACCGATCCGGAAAGGTCGCGGACCATAGGGATCGCTGTTCCGGGCGTCAATGGCGGCTGGTCACGCAGAGCCGTTAACCGCCGGCGGGTCGATCCAGCCCACATTGCCGTCCGGCCTGCGATAGATCACGTTCACGCGGCCGCTGGAGCCATGCTGGAAAACCAGCACCGGCACGCCGGTGAAATCGAGTTCCATCACCGCTTCGCTGACCGAGAGCCGTCTCAGCGAGGTCGTGGCCTCCGCGATGATGACTGGATTGAAGGCGGTGACCTCGTCTTCGCCGTCCACGTTCGGCGCCTCGATGACGTAACTCGGCGCGTCGACCGCTTCCGTCACGGCGTGGATCTTGCGGGCCGAGCGATCCTTGAGGCGGCTCTTGTAGCGGCGCAGTCGCTTCTCGATCTGCAACAGCGCCTGATCGGCGCTCGCATAGGCATCCGCGGCATTGGATTCGGCTTCGAGCGTCACTCCGGAATCCAGATGCAGCGCGCAGTCGGTGCGGAATCCGAAGCCGTCCTTGCACAGCGTGATGTGGCCAGAATACGTTCCGTCAAAATATTTGCGGAGAACTTCGTCGGTGCGACTGTTGAGACGCCCGCGCAGCGCCTCGCCGACATTGATGCTCTTGCCCGAGATTCGAAGTGTCATGGCAGGCCTCATCCATCATGAGTAGGAACGGATTATCGGGCGTCGCGCGCGCGCAATCAAGCCGGTGCGGTGTCGCGGGAGCCGCCGGGCGAGGGGGCAGGCGCCGTCCGCGCGTTGCCAAGCACGCTCTGCTTGTCGCGGCGGCGCTGCACCGAGGAAGGAATTCGCAGGGCTTCGCGATATTTCGCGACGGTGCGGCGGGCAATATCAATGCCGGCCTGGCGCAATCGTTCCACGATGGTGTCGTCGGACAGAACGGCCGACGGGTCTTCCGCATCGATCAATCGCCGGATGTGGTGACGGACGGTCTCCGCCGAGTGGGCGTCGCCGCCGTCGGCTGAGGCGATCGACGCGGTGAAGAAATACTTCAGCTCGAAGATGCCGCGATTTGTCGCCATGTATTTGTTGGCGGTGACGCGCGATACGGTCGATTCATGCATCTGGATCGCGTCCGCCACGATCTTGAGATTGAGCGGCCTCAAGTGTGCGATGCCGTGCGTGAAAAAGCCGTCCTGCTGGCGCACGATTTCGGTTGCGACCTTGAGAATGGTGCGGGCGCGCTGATCGAGCGCGCGGACCAGCCAGGTCGCATTCTGCAGGCAATCGGTGAAGTAGGTCTTGTCGCCGTCCTTGCGGATGGTCTTCGACAGTTCGGCATAATAGGTCTGGTTGACCAGCACCCGCGGCAGCGTATCGCTGTTGAGTTCCACAAGCCAGCCGCCGTCCGGGCCCGGCCGCATGTAGACGTCCGGCACCACGGTTTGCGTGCGCGCGGTGCCGAACCTCAAGGCCGGCTTGGGATCGAGATGACGGATTTCGCCGATCATCCCGGCGAGGTCTTCGTCATCGACGCCGCAGACCTTGCGCAAACCTGCGAAGTCACGCCTGGCCAGCAGGTCGAGATGTTCGACCAGCGCCTGCATCGCCGGATCGTAACGATCTTTCTCGCGCAACTGGATCGCAAGACACTCGCTCAAATTGCGGGCGCAGATTCCCGGCGGATCGAACGTCTGTAGCACCGCGAGAACGGCCGCTACGTCGCTCATCTCGGCGCCGAGCCTGTCGCCGACCTCGCCGAGGTCGGGGGGCAGGTAACCGGCGTCGTCGACGAGGTCGATCAGATAGCGTCCGATCATGCGCTGCGCCGGCGCCGTGACGGCGACCGCGAGTTGCTCGGCCAGATGCTCACTGAGCGTCACCTCGGCCGCGACGAAGGCCTCGAGATTGTAGCTGTCGTCATTCGAGGCGCCGCCGCCCCATTCGGTGAACGCGGTCGGCGCGGAATCCTGCGCGGTCCGCGCCGCAGCCTCGGACGGTTCTTCCGGAAAGACGTTTTCGAGGCCGCTGTCGAAGGTCTGCTCGATCTCGGTGCGGCTGCCGAGTTCGCGCTTCATCCACTCGTCGGATGCGGGTTCGGAAGGCTGGCCGCCGGAGCGCTCGGTGGTGCCATCACCCCCCAAAGCCGCCGCGTCGTCGCCTTCTGAAAATTCGGTACCGCGGGTGGCGGGTTCCCCGGCGACCAGCGGCTCGGGGCCGTCGCTGGCGCGCTCCAGCAGCGGATTGCGCTCCAGTTCGTCCTCGACAAACGCGGTGAGATCGAGGTTCGACAGTTGCAGCAGCTTGATCGCCTGCATGAGCTGCGGCGTCATCACCAGCGACTGGGACTGTCGGAATTCGAGTTTCTGCGTCAGCGCCATGGAAGCAACATTCGGTCCGGAAGTTGGTCCGATTCTTGCTTAACTGTTTTGCGGCCGGATGTACACGCCTTGAGGGCGACGAAAGTCCACTCCGGCAGCAACTCCGGTCTCGAACACGTCTGGCCGCATTGCTATCGCGGCGCGCAGCCGGTGTGGTCTGCGCACCCGGTCGCCACAAGGCTTGTCAATTCAAGGCTCGTCATTCCAAGGCTGTTTATTCCAAGGTTTGCACCGGGGGCATCGCCGGCTCGGGATCGACCGTGCGCGGTGCAGCCGCTGTCGGTCTCGGTTTCGGGCTTGCCGTCTGCACACCTGGCGCGCGTCGGCTATCGTTGACCGTCGTCAGCCGCCGCTGCGATCGTTTGGCGGATTGCCGGTGCCGCCTGGTCGATGAGCGACGCAGGCCCCACGAACGCGCGATCGACGGCCCGGCGGTATAGCCGACCACCGCGCCGGCGAGCGCTCCGACCGGACCCAGCACCACCGCACCCGACAGCGCGCCCAGCGCGGCGCTGCCGGCACGCTCCTGCGCCAGCGCCGCCGACGAAAGCAGCGGCAATGCCAACGCAACCACGGCAACGATTGTCTTCATTTCATGCTCCCCGTTTGCCGGCGAGCAAGACCGAGAAATGCGGCGACACGAGGAATGTCAGGTCTTCGATCCGCCGGCTGAAGCTCCAAATTCGGCCATCGATACGGTTCAGCTTCGGCCGGCTTGGCCGGCTCCGCCGCGCAAGGCACCACGAGGAAACTTCACATGGTCAAGACGAGCCTCCTTGTTGCCGCCGCGAGTTTGCTGCTCGCGCTCCCGGCGTCCGCCGCGGACCTCTCCTTCACGGGCGAGGCTCCACAAGTCGCGCCGATCGCTCAGGCTCATATGATTTGCGACGACGACGGCAATTGCTACCGCACACACGCGCGGCGTTACGTCCAACGCTGGCATGACGACGACGATGATGACGATGATGGCGCCGTCTACGAACGCCGCGACTATCGTCCGCGCTATTACGCCCCGCGCGCCGGCATCTATCGGGGCTATGGGTATGATGGCCCGGCATTTGGCTTCAGCATCGGCACAGGCCGGTGGTGATCGAATCCGATTCCGCCCACTCGCTGGATTTTTCCTTCCGTACCCATCCGTTGCCGGCGTCGCAGCGCAGTTGGGCTGCCGCTTAACCGGCTACTGGAGAGCGACTCGAATCGTTCCAGTTTAGAATGGTTCTTTTTGCCTGCGACACTTTGTCGTGCCACTCCATGCGCACCTAATCGAGGGGGGAAGCATGGGAAAGAAAAGAACGCTGGCGCGGACCGCGCTGCCGGCGGGGATCCTGTTGTCTGGTTTCATGGCGCTAAGTAGTGCCGCACAGGCAGAGGACTACACGGCATGGCGCGACATCGAAACCAAGTACATCTTCGGATTCACCACCGGCTCCGGTATCGGACTGGAGGGTGAAAAGGAGTTCACGGTCGATGCCATCGGCCGTTTTGGCAAACGTGACGGCAGCTATGGGGCCAGTGAAACCAAATATGAGTTCGAGTTCACGCCGACGCAGTTCATCCAGATCGAGTTCGGCGCGCTGGGATCGACGCACGACATCCGCAACGTGACGGGTCTGGAAGACCGAAGGCAGCTGGCCCTCGGCGGCGGGTTTGCCGAATTCCGCTATCTCGCGCTCGAGCGTACGTCGAGCAATCCGCTCGCGGTGACCTTGGCAGTCGAGCCGACATTCCGTCGTATCGATGAAACCGGCGGCGAGCGCGTCCGCAACTTCGAACTCGAAACCACCATCAATGCCGATCTCGAGCTGGTTAAAAACCGGTTGTTTGCGGGCTTCAATTTCCTTTACGAACCCGAGATCACGCGCACCGCGCTGGACGAAACCGTGCGCGAAGCCAAGCTCGGCGGATCGGCCGCGCTGTCGTGGCGAATCGCGCCAAACGTCGTGATCGGCGGCGAGGCCTGGTACCTGCGCCACTACGACAGCATCGGCCTGCACGACTTCACCGGCGACACGGTAATGCTCGGACCCACCCTCTACGTCCGCCTCGCGCCGAAGATGTTCATGACCGCAGCTTGGAACACCCAAGTTTGGGGCCGCGAGATCGGCAATCCGGTTTCGCTCAATCTCGCCGAATTTCAGCGCAATCGCGCGCGGCTCAAGTTCGCTGTCGAATTCTGACACCCAACACCGGAGATATTTTCATGTCATTTGCACGCGCTTTTCTTCTCGTCGCGACTTCGGCCGCCCTCGGTCTCGCCACGTCCCTGCCGATCGCTCACGCACAACAGACGGCGAGCCTAACGGTGACCTATAGCAACGGCAAATTCCAGCCCTCGACCTTGCATGCGCCGGCCAACACGCCGCTGGCGCTGACGGTCAAGAACCTCGATGCCAAGTCGATGGAGTTCGAAAGCGCCTCCCTGCGCGTCGAGACCGTCATCAACGCGAAAAGCGAAGGCGTGATCAAGCTGCGGCCGCTCCAGCCGGGGAAGTATGAATTCTACGACGACTTCGGCGGCAAGGCTGACGGCACCCTGACGGTCCAGTGACCGGTGCCGCTTTCAGCGGATTCGGCACGAATCAGAAACGTCATGCGAGGGCCACGCTCCGGCATGGCCGCCGGCCTTGTCGAACGCGCTACAGCCGGAATTCCTCGCCGAGATAGAGGCGCCGCACGTCGGGATCGTTGACGATCTCGTCGGGGCTGCCCTCGGTCAGGATTTCACCGGCGTAGACGATGTAGGCGCGGTCGGTCAGCCCCAGCGTTTCGCGGACGTTGTGGTCGGTGATGAGCACGCCGATGCCGCGATTGGTCAGGTGGCGCACGAGGTCCTGGATGTCGCCGACCGCGATCGGGTCGATGCCGGCGAACGGCTCGTCCAGCAGCATGTAGTTCGGGCGCGTCGCCAGTGCGCGCGCGATTTCCACGCGTCGCCGCTCGCCGCCGGACAGTGCGATCGACGGCGTCTTGCGTAAGCGGCTGATGTTGAATTCCTCGAGCAGCGCATCGAGCTCGACCTCGCGCTTCTTCTTGCTGGGCTCGACGACCTCGAGCACGGCGCGGATGTTCTGCTCGACGCTGAGGCCGCGGAAGATCGAGGCCTCCTGCGGCAAATAGCCGATGCCGAGCCGCGCCCGTTGATACATCGGCAGCTTGGTCACGTCGTGACCGTCGAGTTCGATCGCGCCGCGATCCGCCGGGATCAGGCCGGTGATCATGTAGAACACGGTGGTCTTGCCTGCGCCGTTCGGACCCAGCAGCCCGACCGCCTCGCCGCGGCGGACATAGATGCTGACGCCGCGCACGACATGACGCGAGCCGAAACTTTTTTCCACGCCGTGCACGGCGAGGTAACCGGGACGCTTTGCCATCCGCGGCGCGGCGGCGCCGTTGGCGGCGGTGCGCGGACGGGGAGCTTCCGGCGCGCGTCGCGCCGGCGGCCGGGATTGCGGAACGGGCGGGGCGGCCGGCGGAACATCGCGCGGAGCCCCGCGCGCGATCGGCGGCGCATCGCGCACCGGGCTGGTCAGCATGTCGCCGATGGTATCGCCGAGCGCGGTGATGTCCGCCTGGGTCCGCGCAAACGCTTGCGGTCCACGCTTTTGCGGCCGTTTGCGGAACACGTTGAAGATATCCACCATGGCGCTTCGCTCAGCCTCTCACGGTCATCCGCCTGCACGCCACGACGCTCGACCGATTCGCCGCATCACCATGAATGAGGAAACGGACGTTGCCCAGCGAAACACGGGAACTCGACACCCGACTCCGTCGCCGCCTCAAGTCGGCTCGCGGAAGATACGGACGGGCTGCCGCGGGTTCAACCTCTCGCCGCCCAGTTCTCTGGCAATCTTCTGATATCATTTAGGCTTTTGCGATGGTCCGGAGAGCGGCATCGGTCCGGACAGCGGCCCTCCCTGTCCGGACGACTGAAACAGGCCCTGCACCCGCCCGCTGTTCGATTCGACGCGGGACACGCCCGTGGTCATGTCCACGACCAGCTTGTCGCCGCGCAGCACGTTCTTGCCCTGGGTCAGGACGACGCCGCCGAGCATGGTGACCAGGTTGGTCCTGGTGTCGAACACGGCGGTCTGGCCGGTGACGACCTGATCCTTCTGGGTCACCACCACGTTGCCCTTGGCCTCCAGCCGCTTGATCGAGGATGCGCCCGATGGTCCCGGCGTCGCCGAGGCCATCGCCGTCTTCGCCGGCGCCTTGCCTTTGCCATTGGCCGAATTGCCGCTCTCATAATAGACCACGAGAATCTTCGACGTCATGGTGGTGTCGCCCTGCACCACCTTGACGTTCCCGGAGAAGGTTGCCTCTTTTTTCTTGTCGCGCATCTCCAGCGCGGCGGCCTCGATCTGGATCGGCTGATCGCGATTCTGGGAAAAGCCCTGCATCGCGTTGGGAACGCCTTGCACCGCGCTTTGCCCCGCCGCTTCGCCGGCCGCCATCACGGCGACGGCGATCAATCCGCTGCACAGCATGCCGGCGATGCGGACCACCCGCGGGAGATGGCGAGGACTCTGCATGGCCGGATTCATTTCGTTTCGCCGCCCGAATTGCGTTGTATGTGCGACGGACGGCGCGAGGTGTGCGTGCGCTTCGCGCCCGCAGGCGGCGGCGCCGTCTCCTCGGCGGCGGCGGGCTCCGCGGTCGGGAGCGGACGGTCCATCACCAGATGCATCACGACATTGTTTTCGAATCGCACCACGTCGCCCTTTTCGGTGACCTTCATGGTGTCGGCGGTCAGCGTCCCGTTCAGCAATTTGACATCGACGGGCTGGTCCGACGTGACGGTGCCCTGTCCCATATCGACCAGCGCATGGGTCAGCCGCGCCTCGTATCCCGTCGAAGAGCGCATGAGAATATCCTTGTGCAGGTCGAGCATCTGCGTTTTCGTATCGAACAATCCGGTGCGGGAATTCAGCGTCACCGTCGAGCGGTCCTCCATCAGCACCTTGGCGCGCAAGGTATGCAGTTCGACATGATCGGGATCGGTGATGTCCTGCGTCGCCGTCGTGGCCTGCATCTCATAGGGCCGATTGTCCGGTGTGAAGCCGGAAAGATGCGGCGCCTCCATCGTGATTTTGGTGCCGGAGACGACGAGATTGTCCATGTCGAGCGGCAGCTTCGCCAGCGCACGGAAGGGATTGAAGACCGCGATCGCGATCAGCGCGGCCATCACCAGACCAACCACCGCCGGCACCGCGATCCGCAACGCCCGCACCATGCGGCTGTGACGCGCCGCGCGGGCAAAACGTACCTCCAGACCGGCCTGCATTCCGGCCTGATAGGTGGGGTTCTGAACCGAATACACCGCTGCTCCAGGCGCCTGTTCTGGTTATTCTACCCCGAACCGCGGGGTTTCGCAGCCCTGACATCGTGCGACGACGTAACCTCGCGTTCGGCATCACGATCCGCGCTGCCACCGGGGACTTCGGAAACGCAGTTGCCGAACTTGCCCTGACGACCGCCGCAAGCCCGGCGTTACCGAGGACGAGGAGTGTGACCGAAACGGGGCGGAAGCGGGTTGCGGCGCCCCGCCTGGCGGCCATCGCCGCCTGGCGCGGCTCACGAATGCGCGAAGATGTCCTCGGCTCCCCAGCCGGAGAGATCGAGTCTGGCCCTGGTCGGCAGGAACTCGAAACACGCTTGCGCCATCCCGGTGCGATCCTCGCGCGCCAGCATGGCGTCGAGCCTGTCGCGCAGGGCGTGCAGATGCAGCACGTCGGAAGCGGCGTAGGCGAGCTGCGCATCGCTCAGCGTCTGCGACCCCCAGTCGCTCGATTGCTGCTGCTTCGACAGATCGATGTTGAGCAGCTCGCGCACCAGATCTTTCAGGCCATGCCGATCGGTGTAGGTGCGGATCAGCCGCGAGGCGATCTTGGTGCAGTAGACCGGCTGCGGCATCACGCCGAATGCGTTGGAGAGCGCGGCAAGATCGAAGCGCGCGAAGTGGAAGATCTTCACGATGGTCGGATCGGCCAGGAGTTTTTTCAGGTTGGGCGCCTCGCGCTGGCCCTGCGCGATCTGGATCACGTCGGCCGAACCGTCGCCCGGCGACATCTGCACCACGCACAAGCGGTCGCGATGCGGATTGAGACCCATGGTCTCGGTGTCGATCGCAGCCGAACGGGTGTAGCGCGCAAGATCCTGGTCCGGCAGATCGCCGCGGTGCAGGCGGATGGTCATGGATGAAGCCTCGTCGAATCGATGGGAGTGCTAAACTATCGTTGAAATCGTCAACAAACGAGAGGCGGAACTTTCGAAAAGCCCAGACACAGGCTCACCTGGGAACGCGACGCCAAACGGCTAACGAATACTTTTCAATGCACTGATAAATTTGGATTATTTTGGAAGTTCTCGCTGACCTTAGCCGGCCTTGTACGCCCTGCGGCGAGCCATCTTTCAGTAATATCAAGAAAACCGCGGCAGTGTTGGCGGATTGCGATATTACAAGGGGGCCGGATGAAAGCCGAACCACGACAGCGGTCGCCGCGTTTTGCCATCCTGATCGATGCTGAAAATGTTTCGCCGAAATTTGCCGACGGACTCTTCAAGAAAATCGCCCGACTGGGTGACGCGCCGGTCCGGCTCATCTATGGACATTTCTCGGGTCCGAACTTAAAGGGCTGGGCCAGCGTATTACCTGATCATGCGCTCGAAAGGCGTGATCAAATTCGCGCGGCGAAAGGCAAGAATTCTGCGGACATGGCGATGGTCATCGACGCTATGGACCTCTTGCATGACGGTCGGATCAATGGATTTTGTCTGGTCTCGTCCGATAGCGATTTCACGAATCTTGCTGCCCGGCTTCGGCGTGAGGGCGCCAATGTTTATGGGTTCGGCGAAAAGAAAACACCGGACTGCTTTCGGCGGGCCTGCGATAGGTTCATCTCGCTTGAAGGTCTCCTTCCGAAAACGTCCGAACTCAAACCCGGAGTTGTTCCGCCACCGATATTGCCCAGCTCCAAATCCCCAAAGCCGCCGAGCGCCGCCATTCCGATTCTGAACAAGGCGATTTCGCAGATCGAGAGCGAGGACGGCTGGGCACTTCTCGGCCCTGTGGGACAGCAAATATCGAAGCTGTTCTCGGATTTCGATGTTCGCAGCTATGGCTTCGGAAAACTCAGCAGCCTTGTCAGGAAGACGGGCGCATTCGAGATCGACGAGAACAACGGACCGATGCGCATCCGCACCCGGCCCCGCGCGGGCCGGAAACCGGCGTCCTGATGGCTGCGATCGTGAAACTGCGGGGCTCGCCGAAAAACCGATAGTGCCCGGGAAAGGATTGCGCAGTCCGACGCGGCTACCATTGGTTATCAAGTCTTTTTGTATCCAGGCGCGGGGCCGCCTCAAGCGGATCAGGTTCGATTGCAACGCTAGAGCGCTTACCGTTCTGATGGAATCAGAACGGGCGCTCCAAGCTATTGAGTGGTCGCATTTCCTTACAGTGAACCGGTGTCCACTTCACCGGGAGATGCTCCAGGCCACGGCTTTATGCCGGACATCCCACGCCTTGAAATGTTGAAGTCTTCAATCGGTGAATCGGATCAAAACGGCGGATGGCCGGGATGGCTGCGTGAAGACAGGCTCCGTGCTTTCCCGGGCACCGTCGGTTTTTCGGCGAGCCCCGCAGGTTCATGATCGCAGCCATAGCAGGGGATCGGGCTGTCCCTCAGACAAGGGTCGGTCCTTTAACGTCCATTCGCGCTCTATCTCGTGCACATGGACGTCGCGAGCGCCGGCCTTCGTCAATATTTCGACCGCGCGCTTCTCTGCGTCGTCGTCCCGCACATTCACCCACACGACCGTCCCGCCTCGCGAAAGTTGTTTCGAAACGCTGGCGCGGTGGTGGTGCGCTACCGCGCTGGCCAAAAGAACGCCAAGTCCGCCTCCTGCCGCGGCGCCGACAATGATCGTGCCGATTGCCGGCACCGCCAGACCACCGGAGCCGGCAGCGACCGCAGCGGCTGCGACGCAGCCGATATAGAAGGGGATACCTACAAGCGCCGCTTCGCCCTCGACGCGAGATTCCTTTTCGGCAAAGGCTGTCCCCGGCGCCCGGCCGTCGTCCTCGATCTCAATGAGAGTGGGGTAAAGGCCGTCCATTCGCTCCTTGATCTTCTGATCGCTTGCGAGCACGGAAACCGCCGCTCTGTCGAAACCCGAAACCTCGAGTTCGTCAACTGCGGTTTCCAGCGCTTCGAAGTCGGAAAAAACTCCCACGGCTTCGCGCGCGCTATAATTCACCGTCCCGCTTGTGTTTTCGGACATTTTCGGAAACTCCTGTCGGTTTTGTCATTTTCAGCGGCGCTGCTTTGGCAACGCGCCCAGCTAACCGATAGAACTCAGTGCAAGACGACAATGTTCCCGGGTCGAGGCGGCAAAGAAAAGCCGGCGATGGCTCGACGGACATAATCGGTTGCCGTTCGCCAAAATTCGTTCCCGGTATGTCACGTTCACCGACGGGACTCGTATCGGCGCGCCTCGATCGTCCCTCGATGACATAAGCCGACGACATGGCCCGATGACATGGGCCGCGGTCTCGACGATGGGGGGTGTATGCGATGCTGTGTTCGCGGACTTCGATGTCCGTACCTACAGGCTTGGATTTATGGCTTTGGCAGGCTCAGCAGTCCGGTGCGCAAAACCGGTGCAAGTCGAAACCGGCCACTCCAAAAACGGGTCGATGCATCAGGGCGAGGCCCAGCCGTGGACCGGAGTCCGAAAGCTCGCCCCGGACGTGACGACGACAGGTTGTCAACCAGGATTTCCAAACAATGGTGCCCAGGAAAGGACTCGAACCTTCACGACCTTGCAGCCACTGGCACCTGAAGCCAGCGCGTCTACCAATTCCGCCACCTGGGCACGGACCGGGTTAGTAGGCATCGGCCGCGCGCTTGTCAAATCCTTGAATCGGCGTCTGAATGCGGGTGTGTCATCCCGCCGGTTGACGTGCCGAGGAACGGCGGAATATCCATATTTCGACCTGAGACCAACGCCCTTGAGGATCAGACCATGGCATCGAACACGGATACCCTCGTCACGGTTTTCGGAGGCTCGGGCTTCCTCGGCCGGCATGTGGTTCGCGCGCTCGCCAAGCGGGACTACCGTATCCGGGTCGGCGTCCGGCGCCCCGAGTTGGCAGGGCATTTGCAGCCGCTCGGCAAGGTCGGCCAGATCCATGCCGTGCAGGCCAATCTGCGCTATCCGGCGTCGGTCCGCGCGGCGATGCGCGACTCCCATGTGGCGATCAACCTTGTCGGCATCCTGAGCAAGAGCGGCGCGCAGACCTTCGACGCCGTGATGGCCGGGGGCGCCGCGACCGTCGCGAAGGAGGCCGCAGCCACGGGCGCGCGCATGGTGCATGTCTCGGCGATCGGCGCCGACGACAAGTCGGCCTCGGCCTACGCCCGCGCCAAGGCGGCCGGCGAAAAGGCGGTGCTGGCGGCCGTGCCGTCCGCGACCATCCTGCGGCCGTCGGTGATCTTCGGCTCCGAAGACCAGTTCGCCAACCGGTTCGCCGCGCTGGCGCTGATGTCGCCGGTGCTGCCGCTGATCGGCGGCGGCGCGACGAAAATGCAGCCGGTCTATGTCGGCGATGTCGCCGCCGCCGTCGCCGACGCGGTCGACGGCAGGACCAAGGCGGGCGCGGTCTACGAACTCGGCGGTCCCGAGGTGCTGTCGATGCGCGAGATCATCCAGATTGTCCTGCGCGTCATCGAGCGTGAGCGGATGCTGGTGCCGCTGCCTTTCCTGATTGCCCGCTTCAAGGCGATGTTCCTGCAGTTCGCTCCGGGGGCGCTTAAGTTGACGCCGGATCAGGTCGCGCTGCTCAGGACCGACAACGTCGTTTCCGACGCGGCGACGGCCGCGGGCCTGACGCTGCAGGGACTCGGAATCTCGCCGGACTCGATGGAGGCCGTGGTGCCGCAGTATCTCTGGCGTTTCCGCAAGGCCGGCCAGTTCGCGCCGAACGGGGCGTGACGATCCCGCGGGCACGAACGACAGCGCGGATGGGATTATCGCCCCAGCGCCAGCGCGATCAGGCCGAGCGTGCCGACGATCACCCGCCACCAGGCGAAGAACGTAAAGCCGTTGCGGGTGACGTAGCTCAGGAACGCCTTCACCACGACGATCGCCGTGACGAACGACACCACGAAGCCGATCGCGACGATCCCGAGATGGTCGGTCGTCATGTCGGCGCGGTTCTTGTAGAAATCATAGGCGAAGGCCCCGATCATGGTCGGGATCGCGAGGAAGAAGGAAAATTCCGCCGCCGCGCGCTTGTCGGCGCCGAGCAGCATCGCCGAGACGATGGTGGCGCCGGAGCGCGACACGCCGGGAACCATCGCGAGGCACTGCGCGATGCCGATCCAGACATACATCGGTAACGGAAAGGTGGTGGCGTCGTGTTCGTGCGGCTTGTGGTCGAGCTGATCGACCCACATCAGCACCGCGCCGCCGACGATCAGCGAGAAGCACACCACCCACGGATTGAACAGCAGTTCCTTGATGTACTTGCCGGCGATCAGGCCGACCACCACGGCCGGAAGGAAGGCCGCGAGCACGCCGATGACGAAGCGCCGGTCCGCGTCATTGGAGAACATCCCGAGCGCGATCCGCCACAGTTTCGCAAAATAGATCACGACGATTGCGAGAATTGCGCCGAGCTGGATCAGCACCGTGAACGTGTTCCAGAAGTTCCCCGAACCGAGATCGAAGAAACGCTCCGCCAGCAGCAGATGGCCGGTCGAGGACACCGGCAGGAATTCGGTGACGCCTTCGACGATTCCGAGAATGACGGCTCTGATCGCATCGGAAAACATGGAATGGCCTGCTCCGAATCGCATTCGACGCCAGACGGCGAACCCTTCTCGCTTATTCGCCGCATCGCGGCAATGCCGAAATTCGTCGGATCGGCAATCAGGCTCCAGCGCGTTGAAGGCCTGCGCCGTTAACGCATTAGAGATACTTTCTTAAGCATCGCAAACCTATCAAGGGCGCCATGTTCACGCTGTTTCACCACCCGTTCTGTCCGCAATCGCGCTTCATTCGCCTCGCTATCGGCGAGCATGGCCTCGACGTGCGGCCGGTGGAGGAGCGGGTATGGGAGCGGCGTGAAGCATTTCTGGCGCTCAATCCAGCCGGAACCACGCCGGTACTGATCGCCGAAGGCGTCCCCGCGGTCCCCGGCGCCGCCATCATCGCGGACTATCTCGACGAGACCTATGGCGAACGGATCGGCGACCGGCGGCTGCTGCCCACGTCGATGCCCGAGCGCATCGAGGTGCGCCGCCTGATGGCATGGTTCAACGAGAAGTTTTTCGAGGAGGCCTCCGGTCCGCTGGTGACGGAACGCATTTACAAGCGCTTCATGGGCGAGGCCGTCGGCGGCGGCTCGCCTGAGACCGACGTCATGCGCGCCGCCCGGACCAATGTGCGCTATCATCTGGCCTATATCGGCTGGCTGGCGCGGACCCGGAACTATCTCGCCGGCGAGCGGCTGACCTATGCCGATCTCGCCGCCGCGGCGCACCTGTCGGCGATCGACTATCTCGGCGACGTGCCATGGGCCGAGGACGACGCGGCAAAGGCGTGGTACGCGCGAATCAAGTCGCGGCCGTCGTTCCGTCCGTTGCTGAGCGAATGGCTGGCGGGCGTGCCGGCGTCGCGCACTTACGTGGACCTGGATTTTTGAAAACGCCTCGTAGAGCAGTTCATATTGAGATGGAGCTTGCCGTCATTGCGAGCGGAGCGAAGCAATCCAGTTCTTGCTTTAAAAGTATCTGGATTGCTTCGTCGTTCCGTTCCTCGCAATGACGAGAACGGGGCCCGATTCCATCAAAGCCGGAATAGTTCTAGCGGGAGGGGGCTCACCGTTGAACAGTGGCCGGTCGCGGGCATGGCGGTCATCCCCGCCGGTTCTCGTAGGCCTTCAGATGCGCATAGATCGTGTGCAGCTTCGGCACCGGCAGCTTCGCGGCCTCGGCGCGACTGATGAGATCGCCGATGATCTGGTCGGCCTCGACCCGCGCACCGGCTTCGATGTCGCGGAACATGGATGCGGTCAGCGGCGAGCCCTCCGCCGTCAGCATCGCCGTGGTGCGGGTCAGGAATTGCTCGCGCGGCGCGTGACCGGCCGCCTTCGCGATCCCTGCGATTTCGTCGAGTGCGCTGAGGATGAAATCCCGGCCGCCGGGCGCGGCGACGATCTGTCCGATGGACGCGCGCATCAGGCAGGTGGCGCCGGCCAGCGTCGCCAGAAACACCCACTTCTCCCACATGTCCTGGATGATGTCGTCGGACGGGCGCGATCCGCAATTGCCGCTGGCGAAGACCTCAGTGATGGCCTTGACCCGGTCGCTCGTGCCGCCGTCGCGCTCGCCGAAGCCGAGCGACTGCATCGGCGCGAGCTGGACGATCTCGCGCTTGTCGTTGAGCGTGGCCGCGATCGAACACAGGCCGCCGAGCACGCGTTCACGACCGAATGTCGCGTCGAGCGTCTCCAGGTGCCGCATCCCGTTGAGCAACGGGATGATCGCCGTCCGCTGTCCGACCGCGGGCGCGAACGACGTGATCGCGTCATCGAGATCGAACGCCTTGCAGCTCAGCACGACGACGTCGAAGCTCTCGCTCAAGCCGCCGGCCTGCACCGTCGGCGGATTCTTCAGCGTGAAGTCGCCGAGCGGACTCTTGACGACGAGACCGGCGCTCGCCAGCTCAGAGGCGCGTTTGGGGCGCACCAGGAAGGTGACATCCTGACCGGCGTTGAGCACTCTGCCGCCGAAATAGCCGCCGGTCGCGCCGGCTCCCACAACGAGAATGCGCATCGATTTGCTCCGTATTATGTCTTGGGTCCTTCGGTCCCGGTTCGTGCGATGGACTGCTCCCGCCGTTCAGATCAGCCGCTTGATCTCGCGCTTGCGCCAGACCATCAGGTAAAACGCCATTTGCAGCGCCATCATGGTGCAGAACGCGGCGGGATAGGCGATCCAGACGCCCTCGACGCCGATGCGATGGCTGAGGACCATCGCAACGGGCACCTCGACCGCGACGATCGCGAGAATCGACAGTAGCGTCGGCACCAGCACCGTGCCGCTGGCGCGCATGGTGGCCGAGAACACGCCGGCCATGCCGAACGGAACCGTGCTCCAGAGCACGATGAACAGCAGCGTCTGCGCCAGATCGAGCACCTCGGGGCTGGTGATGAAAAGTCCGATGATGATCCGCGACAGCAGATAGCCGAGCGCGACAAGGCCGCCGGTCAAAAGCAGGTTGAGCCAGATCCCGGTGCGGACGATCGCGCCGATCCGCCCGGTCTGGCCCGCGCCGATTGCCTGCGCCGCGAAGATCGACGCGGTGATGGCGATCGAGATCGCCGGGAATTGCACATAGCTCAGCACCTGGTTGACCGCGCCATAGGCGGCGGTGGCGTCGGAGCCGAACCTGTTGACGATGCCGAGCAGGACGATTTCCGCGAGCGACATCACCACCATCTGCACCGCGGTGGGCACTCCGATGCGCAGCACCTTGCCGAGCAGTTCGCGGTCGAGCCGCATGGCGCGCAGAAGCGCTGCATCCGGCGCCAGCGGATGATTCATCCGTCGCATGTGCAATCCGAGCCACAGCAGCGTCACGACCGCCGAGATCGCGGACGCGACCGCGGCGCTGGCGACGCCGAGTTCGGGCAGTCCGAACCACCCCCGGATCAGCGCCGGCGTGACCACGAGCCCGATCAGCGTCGAGATCGCAAGCGCCCACAACGGCGTGACGGTGTCGCCGACCCCACGCATCATCGCGGTGGCGAGCAGGAAGGTGAACGTCGCCGGCATGGTGATCATCATGATGCGGGCGTAGTCGGTCGCGGCGTCGAGAATGTTGGGCGGCGTCGCCAGCGCCATCATCAGATCGCGCGCGAATACGCCGCCGCCGATCGCGATCACGCCGCCGCCGAGCAATGTCAGAGCCAGCGTGGTTCCGGCGATCGCCTTGGCCTTGCCGACGGCGCGCGCGCCCCAGGCCTGACCGATCAGCACCGACGAGCCCGCGCCGAGCCCGATGATGAAGGAGATGAAGAAGAACATCATCGGAAAGAAAATCGAGGCGGCGGCGAGCGCATCGACGCCGATCATCTGGCCGAGGTAGATGCCGTTGATGGTGCCGAACAGCGCCTGAAGCACATTGCTCAGCATCATCGGCATCAGGAAGGCGAGGTACGCCCGCCACAGCGGTCGCGCGGTGGTCATGATCGGATCCTTGCCGGAGTTCAGGCGGCACCGCCGAAAGCAAGCTTGACGATGTGATCGCGGATGTCGTCCGGCCAGCCGGCGATCAGGCCGGCCAGCCGCCGCCGGTCGCCTGCGAACAGCGCGCGCGCGGCCTCCTCGAAGTTTGCAAGATTGCCCGCCATTGCGGACATGAAGTGATAGGCGGCGTCGCGTGCCGCACGGCTGCGATCCCGGTCGCCATTGGCGCGGCGCGCTTCGTCGACCAGCTTGCGCAAGGCGACCGACGCGCCGCCGGGCTGCGCGCTCAGCCAGTCCCAGTGCCGCGGCAGCAGCGTCACCTCGCGGGCGACCACGCCGAGTTTCGGCCGTCCGCGGCCGCGCGGTTCGGCCGGTTTGGAGGCCTCGCAGGCTTCCGCCGTTTCGACCGGCAAGGTCCGCCGCAGGCGAGCCGCGATCTCCTCGTCGGACCCGCGCAGATCGAGGTCGATCGGCCGCCCGGTCGCGTCGCTGTAGATCGCGATCGGATCGGTCGTGCGCGTGCCCGCGCGCTTGACCGCAAGCGCGACGTCGGCAAGCGGACCCGAGACGATGCGCC
Organism: Nitrobacter sp. NHB1; assembly: GCF_036964665.1. Taxonomy (NCBI): domain Bacteria; kingdom Pseudomonadati; phylum Pseudomonadota; class Alphaproteobacteria; order Hyphomicrobiales; family Nitrobacteraceae; genus Nitrobacter; species Candidatus Nitrobacter laanbroekii. Next base: position 2,387,258 of record NZ_JBAMDA010000001.1, on the reverse strand, counting down.
GCTGGCCCTCGAACGCGGTGAAACAGGAGGTTGGGTCGTGAATCATATGGCGGGTCCGATTGCCGGTTGGTCGGCATTTATTACCCGGATATAATTGGCGCGTCAATATTACCCGGATAAATATTACGAGCGACGGCGTTGAGCTATGCCCCGGCGGGGTGACGGCTTGAAAGACCTGTCCGCCTCAATATCCCGCAGCACTCGATCCGCGGGTTCGCGGATCCGCCGCCCCGAAGAAGCCTTCCGGTGTGATGGCGATGGAGTTGGCCGAGGTCTGCCCCATCGGCATAACGACGGTGTGGCCCCTCGCCCGCAATCCCGCGATGATGTCCTCGGGGAAGCCGCGTTCGGCACGGACCTGATCCGGCAGCCATTGATGATGCAAGCGCGGTGCACCGACCGCAGCGGTAACATTCATATCGTAGTCGAGCACGTTGACGGTCACCTGCAGGACCGTAGAGATGATGCGGCTGCCGCCGGGCGATCCCGTCACCAGCACCGGCTTGCCGTCCTTCAGCACGATGGTTGGGGTCATCGAAGACAGCGGGCGCTTGCCGGGGCCGGGCAAATTGGCCTCGAAGCCGATAAGGCCGTAGGCGTTCGCCGCGCCCGGCGCGGCGGTGAAATCGTCAAGCTCGTTGTTGAGCAGAACGCCGGTGCCCTCCGCCACCAGCCCGACGCCGTAGCTGAAGTTGAGCGTATAGGTGTTGCTGACGGCGTTGCCGAAGGCGTCGGCCACGGAAAAATGCGTGGTGTTGTCGCCCTCATGCGGTGGCGGCAGCGGCACGGCGGCGGCGGGCGTCGCGTGCATCATGTCGATCGAGGCGCGCTGCTTCGCGGCATAGTCCTTGGCCAGCAGCTTTGCGATCGGCGCCTTCACGAAGGCGGGATCGCCGAGATAACGCGCGCGGTCGGCATAGGCGCGCTTCATCGCCTCGATCAGAAGATGCAGCGAATCCACTGAGCCCTGATGCAGGTCGCGCATCGGGAAGCCTTCGAGAATATTGAGCGATTCGACCAGCACCGTGCCGCCGGACGACGGCAGCGGCATCGAGACGATGTCATAGCCGCGGTAGCTGCCGCGCACCGGCTCGCGGACCAGCGGCCGATAGGACCTGAGATCGTCCAGCGTCATGATCCCGCCGGCGGCGCGGATACCCTCCACCAGCTTCGAAGCCACCGGGCCTTCATAAAAACCGCGCGGCCCGTGGTCGGCGATCGCGGTCAGCGTCGCCGCCAGATCGGTTTGAACCAGAAGATCGCCCTCGCGCAGCGAACTGCCGTCGGGGCGCGAAAATATCGTCATCGATGACGGCCAGTGCGCCAGACGCTTGTGCCATCGCGGCAGCGTATCGGCGCTGTCGTCCGTGACTTTGAGCCCGTCGCGCGCCAGCGCGATCGCGGGCTTGAGCAGATCGGCGAGCGTGAACTTGCCCGAACCGTATCCGTCGAGCGCCAGCGCCAGTCCGGCGACGGTGCCGGGCACGCCGATGCCGAGCGCCGAATCGCGCGACTTCGCAGGATCAGGCTTGCCGCCGGCGCCGAGGAAGATGTCGCGCCTGGTTGCGCGAGGTGCGGTCTCGCGATAGTCGATGGCGATGTCTCGATTGTGGTCGGCAAGGTGAATCACCATGAAGCCGCCACCGCCGATATTGCCGGCGCGCGGATAGGTGACCGCCATGGCGAAGCCGGTCGCCACCGCCGCATCGACCGCATTGCCGCCACGCGCCAACACGTCCGCGCCGATTGCGGCCGCGAGCTTCTCCTGCGCCACCACCATGCCGTGTTTCGCAACGACTGGGCGGATCGCACCGGAGGCGAGCGGCGCGGAGGCGCCGCGCATATCCTGCGCGGACGCCGGCGCCCAGAGCATCATCAACGCCGCGAGCGCAAGGAAGAATACGTGCCGACGTGACCTGCGGCGGATCATGCATTGCTCCAAGGGTAATGCTGGTGTCTTTCCGTCAACCAATCGATGCTATAGGGAATTCGGCGCGCGAGGCGAGATGCCCCGCATAATTCAACGGGACATATCGATCATGACGGTGACGACAGCCGTACCCGCGGGCAACGCCGATCTCGGGGCGCGCTATGCGTCGCGCACCGCGGTCGCGAGCTGGATCATGTTCGACTGGGCGGCGCAGCCCTATTTCACGCTGATCACGACCTTCGTATTCGCGCCCTATTTCGCAACCTTCGTCGCGGCGACGCCGGCCCAAGGGCAATCGCTGTGGGGGTTTGCGACTGGCGCGGCCGGCATCGTGATCGCGCTCGCCTCGCCGGTGCTCGGTGCCATCGCCGATGCCAGCGGCCGGCGCAAACCGTGGATCGCAGTGTTCGGCGCGCTGCTGGTGATCGGCTCCAGCCTGATGTGGATCGGCAAGCCCGGCGACGCCGGCGTGATCCTGCCACTGCTGATCGCCTATGGCATCGCCACCATCGGCGTCGAGTTCGCCACCGTGTTCAACAACGCGATGATGCCGTCGCTGGTGCCGCCCGAGAAGATCGGCCGCCTGTCGGGGACCGGATGGGCCACCGGCTACATCGGCGGGATCCTCAGCCTCGTCCTGGTGCTCGGTTTCCTCGCCGCCAATCCCGATACGGGAAAAACTCTGTTCGGCTTTTCGCCGCTGTTCGGTCTCGATCCCGTCGCCCATGAGGGCGACCGCATCACCGGTCCGCTGACGGGCCTGTGGTTCGTCATCTTCGTGCTGCCGATGTTTTTCCTGACGCCGGATTTCCCGGCGAAGCGTCCGCTGCGAACGGCGCTGCGCGAAGGATTGATCGAACTGCGCAGGACGCTCAGCGAATTGCCGAAGCGGAAGTCGATGGCGACCTTCCTGCTCGCCAACATGATCTACACCGACGGGCTGGTGTCACTGTTCGCGTTCGGCGGCATCTATGCCGCCGGCACCTTCGGCTGGCATACCATCCAGATCGGAACGTTCGGCATTCTGCTCGCCGTTGCCGGCGCGCTCGGCGCGTGGATCGGCGGCAAGCTCGACGATCGGGTGGGTCCGAAATTCGTCATCGCCGCGAGCATGATTGTCTTGCTGTCGGCGATTGTGGCGATCCTGATGGTCGACAGGGATTCGATCCTGTTCGTGAAGGTCGCTCCGCCCGTGCCCGGCGGCGGCTTGTTCGCAGCACCCGCGGAGAAGGCCTATCTTATCCTCGGCTGCCTGATCGGCGGTGCCGGCGGTCCGTTGCAGGCGGCCTCGCGGACGCTGTTGATCCGGATGGCGCCGAAGGATCGCATCGCGCAGTTTTTCGGATTGTTCGCGCTGACCGGAAAGGTGACGTCGTTCGTCGGTCCGCTGCTGGTCGGCCTCATCACCGCGATTACCGCGAGCCAGAAGGCGGGCATGGCGGTGCTGGTGCTTTTCTTCCTCGCGGGGCTTGTGCTGTTGTCCCAGGTTCGGGTGCGGGAGTAGCCTCGCCTTCCGCGTTCAATCCGCCGCGTTGATCGTCCCTGACGGCGGCGACTTCTCGCCCAGCAGGACACCGTTGACGACCAAACCATATTTCGATGTCGGCTGGTCGTGGAATCGCTTGCGGGTATCCGCGACCGACCCGACGAACCTCGGATCCTGCGGCCGCTCCTGACTGTCCATGTAGGTGGCGATGTCCCAAGCCTCCTGATCGCTCAGCGAGCCGCCGAGACCGAGCGGCATGTTGGCCTTGATGAAGCCTGCGGCGTTGTTGATCGAGGCCATGCCCGCTCCCCAGTTGAACGAGCGCGGTCCCCATAGCGGCGGAAACACGGTTTGTCCGTCGGCCGATTTTTGTCCCTTGCCGTCGCCGCCATGACACAGCGAGCAATGCTGTACGTAGGCCTTGGCGCCGCGATCATAGTCGGCCGGCTGTTCCGGCGCTTTCAGCTTGGGATAGCCCTGGCCCTTGACGGCGACGCCGGTCGGACCGCCCTTCGCCAGGAAGTAGGCATAGCTCTCGAGCGCCACCAGCACCTTGTCGTTGAACGGAGGCGCCTTGCCGTTCATGCTGAAACGGAAACAGCCTTGCAGCCGCTCCTGGAAGGTATTCACGTGGCCGTTCTTCGCGCGATAGGCCGGGTAAAGAAGATAGGCGGCGCCTAACGGCGCTGAGTTCGGCTGGCGGCCGCGGTCGAGGTGACAGTTCGAACACTGCAGATCGTTGCCGACGAAGCCCTTTGCATTGCGCTGGGTATCGTGGAAGATCGCCTGGCCGAGCCGCACCATGTCGCCGAATGGCCCGTTCGGAATGTCGCTATCCGCTGGGGGCGTATGGGAGGGGCGCACGGCTTCCGTCTTTGCTGCCGGAGGCCGCTCCGGCGTTGCGCCCGTCAACGGGGCCGCCGCGCTGGCGGACAGCATGTACCCGATGAAGCCGGCGGCCGCGAGGGCGAGAACAGCCGCGGCCGAGATTGAGTGTGCAACCGGATTGCGGCTCATGGCTTGGCTTCCTGGCTCTTGGCTGGTGCCGGCGCGGGCAGGCTCTCGTAGTAGGCGGCGACGCTCTTGATCTGGTCATCGGTCAGCTTGTTGGCGACATTGGCCATCACGCCCATGGGATCGTTCTTGCGATCGCCGGCCTTCCACGACCGAAGGGCTTTCTCGATATAGACGGCCCATTGTCCCGCGAGACGCGGAAAGTCCGTTCCGACGCCAAGGCCGGCGGCTCCGTGGCATTGTCCGCATCCGGGCAGGTCTTTTGACCAGTCGCCGGTCGCGGCGAGCTTCGCTCCGGCCGCGACCAAGGCCGGATCAGCCGGCGAGGTTCCCGACTTCGGCGTCGTCATATCGGCATAGTAGTTCGCCAGCGCTTTTTTATCGTCGTCCGACAACTCCGACGCGATCATCATCATGATGCGGTTCTTGCGCGTTCCGTCCTTGAAACTCGCAAGCTGACGTTGGATGTATTGGGCGTTGAGGCCGGCGAGACGTGGCACGCCGGTTGCCGGCTGGCCCTCCCCCTGCTTGCCGTGACATGGTGAGCAGGACGCCGCTCCGGCGGGTATCACGTTCGTGGTGGTGTTTTTCCCATCCGCCGCAAGCGCCGGCAGCGCCGACATGCCAAGAAGCAGAAGTGCTGCGCCTACCACCGATCTCATCCGTTTTGCCCCCACATTCGCTCTCAAGGTTTGCGTGTCGTCCGGAGCGGGCTTCAATGCCGAAAATGCCGGATGCCGGTGAACACCATGGCGATGCCGTGCTCGTCGGCGGCCTTGATCACCTCCTCGTCGCGCATCGAGCCGCCGGGCTGAATCACCGCGGTGGCGCCGGCCTCGACGCAGGCGAGCATCCCATCGGCGAACGGGAAGAATGCATCCGATGCCACGACTGAGCCTTTGGTCAGAGGCTGCGCCAATTTCAGTTCGCGCGCGGCATCCTCCGCCTTGCGCGCGGCGATACGCGCGGAGTCGACGCGGCTCATCTGCCCGGCTCCGATGCCGACGGTGGCGAGGTCTTTGGCATAGACGATGGTGTTCGACTTGACGTGCTTGGCGACGCGGAAGGCGAAACGCAGATCGCGCATTTCGGCGTCGCTCGGCGCACGCTTGGTCGCAACCTTCAGCGCCATATCGTCGACGACGGCGTTGTCGCGGTCCTGCACCAGAAGTCCGCCGGCCACTGTCTTCGCGGTCAGGCCGCGCGCGCGTGGATCGGGCAGGCCGCCGGCCAGCAGCAGCCGCAGGTTCTTGCGCTTGCCGATGATCGCAATCGCTTCCTCGGTCGCATCGGGCGCGATGATGACCTCGGTGAAGATGCCCGCGACAGCATTGGCTGCGTCGGCATCGAGCGTGCGATTGAAGGCGATGATGCCGCCATAGGCCGACGTGGTGTCGCAGGCGAGCGCCTTGCGATAGGCGCCGGCGAGATCGGCGCCTTCCGCGACGCCGCAGGGGTTGGCGTGCTTGATGATGACGCAGGCCGCGGTGCGCGTCGCATCGAACTCGGCGACGCACTCGTAGGCGGCGTCGGTGTCGTTGATGTTGTTGTAGGACAGCTCCTTGCCCTGCAACTGTCGCGCGGTGGAGACGCCGGCGCGACGATCGGGCGTACGGTAGAATGCGGCGCTCTGGTGCGGGTTTTCGCCGTAGCGCAAGGTCTGCGCCAGACGCCCGCCGAAGGCGCGATAGTCCGGCGTGTCGGTCGCAAGCTGCACCGCGAACCAGTTCGAGATCGCGGCATCATAGGCGGCGGTGCGCGCATAGGCTTTTGCGGCGAGGCGCTTGCGCAAGCCCAGCGTGGTCGCGCCCGCGTTGGCTTTGAGTTCGTCGAGCACCGCCTGATAGTCCTGCGGTTCGACCACGACCGCGACGTCGTCGTGGTTCTTCGCGGCGGCGCGGATCATCGCCGGCCCGCCGATGTCGATGTTCTCGATGCAGTCGTCGTAAGGCGCGCCTTTATCGACGGTGGCCTCGAACGGATACAGATTGACGACCAGCAGGTCGATCGCCGCGATGCCGTGGTCCTTCATCGCTTTCGCATGATCGGCGTTGTCGCGGATCGCGAGCAGGCCGCCGTGCACCTTGGGATGCAGCGTCTTGACCCGGCCGTCCATCATTTCCGGAAAGCCCGTCAATTCGGAGACGTCGCTGACCTGCAGCCCCGCTGCAGCGATCGCCCTGGCGGTGCCGCCGGTCGAGACCAGGTCTATGCCGAGGCCAGCGAGCGCGCGGGCGAACGCGATCAGGCCGGTCTTGTCGGAAACGGAAAGCAGGGCGCGGGTGACGCGGCGCGGTCGGTCGGTCATGAGGATGATCCTGGGATTAAGTCCGCCCGTTAACATGATTTCGCGGCGCATGAAACCGGCCTTGTCCGGCGTCCCGACGGCGCCGGCCACAGAACGCGCGGCTACAGCGGCAATTCCGGCTCGCGCCGCGCATTGCGGCGGGCGTTGGTGGCCGTGACCGAGGCGGTCGAACGGACGAAACTCCAGCGCACGCTGGGGGCCTCCCGGGCATTCTGATGAATCACGATTTGCGTGGTGCGGCGGGGGCCGTCGTTGCCGGCGAGAAACACGCTGTCTTCGAGGTCGACCCGGTCGTCGGGCGCCTCGAACGTCCAGACCTCGCGGTTCGGCAGCACCAGCATCACCCCGCGCGCATCGCTGAGACGGCTCGCCTTCACCGACGGATGCAGATGGAAACGCAATGCGTAATCGATCTGACTGCCCTTCATGCGGCCACCGGGCGCGGGCGCCAGCGTGTCCTCGCCCTCCAGCCGCGAGCCGTCGCGCGTTATCGTCAGAACGCGGCGATGGATCAGGCCGAACCGGGCGAGATAGCCGTCATGCGACGCCGTCAATCGTTCGACTTCGTCCACGGTCTCGCGGGAGCTTTCGACATTGGTCGGGCCGCCGACGATCGGCGCGCCTTGCAGCAGCCGCTTCATCGCCGACCGTTCGACGAACTGACATGACGATGTCGCATGGCAGGTCAGCGTGGAATGAGCCGGCGTTGAGCGCGCGAAAGTGCGCCAGTTGTCGCGGCCGGTCGAGGGCGTGCCGCAATTGGTCACGATCCGGTTCGGACCGGAGGATAGTTCGAACGACAGGCAGCCGGCATGTGCCTCCTCGCTGAGGTTCGAGGGCGGCGGCGGTCCGGTGTCGACGATCAGCGCCGTCGCTCCGGCGTCGAGCCGCTGGAAGCCGGTGTGCGGCATGTTGGCCATCGGTATGCCGCGGGTGTCGTCATAGGCCAGCAGCGTCGCCAGGAGGTCGGACGGCGCGCCGCTCATGCCGTTGAACAGTGCAACGCTGCCGTCGCCGTGGCGGAAGAAGCGCAGCATCGGCATCATGCGGTCGATGGCGTTCAGTAGCGCCGGCGGCGGCGCGATGTTGCGCGCGGCGAAGGTTTGCCGGAGCGGCAACAGGTCGATCAGCAGTTCGATCAGGGCGCCGGGATTGCGCGAGACATGGCCGCCGTCGGGCAGGATCTGCCGCCGCAATTCGTCGGACAGCTTGCGCGTCGCGGTGCGGATGGTGCGGGCCTGGTTGGCAAGACACAGCGAGGCGTAGCACAGCGCGATCAGTACCTGGAGCCGTGCCGCGCCGTCGGGGGCGTCGTGCAGACCGAAACGCAACAGGCGGATGTCGCGGGCAAGCGCGCGCAGATAGCGGCGATAGAATTTTCCGTCGGTATCGCCGAGCACGAGCGGCGCCTGCGACAACAGCGAGATAACGCGGCGCGCCATGACGTCGGCGCGCCGCCCGAGCGGCCGCCTGCGCGCCGGATTCGATATCCAGTCGTCCACCAGCGATCGCGCATTGGCGCGCGTGATCGCGGTATCGGCGGCGCGCAGATGCCGCAGCCAGCCGAAACCCAGTAGCGCAGCTTCCCAATCCTCGGACGGCGGTTCGAGGTCGAAGATCGAGCGGGAATGACAGGTGACGATCTTGCCCGCGAAAACGAAGCGGCCGGCGTAGATCTCGGCGGCGCGGGTGGCGTCGGCGGTGCGCAGGTCGTGCGGTGCGATCGTCAGCCGGTCGGTGCGGCCGGGCCACAGCCGCGACAGCGCCGCCGGCCCGTCGCTGGCGCGCGCGATCGTCCGTCGCGCGAAGCGGCGGAGCAACAGCGTTGAAATGCGTTTGCGATGAGCGATCGACACGCGTGCCTTTGGTGTGAGGATTCCCGCGAATCCCTTTGAGTTGATGGGGACTCTTTCGTGAATCCTTTTTAATCCGGAAAGGCCGGCAACGCACTATCTTGAAATGTCGCGAATTTCCCGGATTCGATTTGGGAAATCAGGAGCTGGTCAATCAGGATTTAGTCAATCGTGCCGCGTAGAAGCCGTCGAGCCCGCCCATCCTGGGGTCATCGTGCGGCAGATGGCAGGGCAGGGTGCGCAAATCGCCCGCCGGTGTCACGATATCCTCCAGTCCGGCCACTTCCGCGGCGCTAACCGGCACGCGCCGCACGCCTGCCTCAGATGCGAGCAGCGCGCCGACGACGTGCTCGCCCTCCTCGGGTTCCAGCGAGCAGGTGCAATAGACCAGCGTTCCGCCGGGCTTGAGCAGCGCGAACGCTTTTTGCAGCAGCCGCTTTTGCAGGGCCGTCAGCGCCGCGATATCCGAATCCTGCTTGAGCCAGGCCACGTCCGGATGACGGCGGATGGTGCCGGTCGCGGAGCAGGGCGCGTCGACCAGCACGCCATCGAAGCCGTCGCCGGCATCGTCGTCCTGCCATTCGACGGCGTCGGCGACGACCGCTCGCGCGCCCAGCGACAGCCGGCCGAGATTTTCGCGCAGCCGCGCCACCCGATTTGGCGACCGGTCGACCGCGGTCACGTCCGCGCCGGCCTGCGCGAGCTGCGCGGTCTTGCCGCCCGGTGCCGCGCAGAGATCGGCGACGCGCCGTCCTTTGAGATCGCCGAACAGCCGCGCCGGCAGCGCGGCGGCGGCGTCCTGCACCCACCACCGTCCTTCGGAAAATCCCGGCAGCATTGTCACCGGGCCCTGCAACGAGGTGCGAACGGTCCCGGTCGGCAGAATCTCGCCGTGCAGCCGCGTCGCCCACTGCTCCGCGTCCGCCTTGACGGTGAGATCGAGGGACGGTTCGTGGCCGATCGCCGTGGCAATGGCTTTCGCAGTGCTTTCGCCGTAGTTCACGGTCCACCGCGTCATCAGCCACGACGGAATATCGAGCGCCTCCGATCGAACCTCGTCGATCAGGGGCTGGCCTTCGCGCGCGCAGCGGCGCAGCACCGCGTTGACAAGTCCCGCATATTTCGCCGCGCGGCGGTCGGATTGCACGAGCCGCACCGACAGATCGACGGCCGCATGATCCGGCACGTCCATCCAGAGAATCTGCGCCGCGCCGATCAAAAGCGCGCTCTGCGCGCGCGGCGCATCGGTCGGAATGCCGCGATCGAGCAGCCGCGACAGCACATGGCCGAGGGTTCCGAGCCGGCGCAGGATCGTCGCAACCAGCCGCCGCATCAAGGCGCGGTCACGATCGGCGAGCGCTTTCAGGCCGGGATGCGCGGCGGCGCCCTCGAGCTGTTCGTCGAGCGTGCGGTGCTTATGCAGGACGCCGTCGAGGATATCCGCTGCGATGCGCCGGGCCGCGAGGCCGGGGACCTCGACAGGCGGTGCGAATCTGGTTGACGGCATGAGGCAGGCACATCGCTTAAGAATGAGGGATGACGGATAACGCGCGCTGCGCATCCGTTGTGGCGGGATCAGGTTCGTGACACGCGAATATGCCAAATATAAGAATCGCCACCATGTTCACGCATTTCGGGCATGATTTATGGTGGAAACAGGCGATGACGATTGGTCTCGCCGATCGGAGCCTATGATATGGCGGACAACCCCTCCGTATTGCCGCGGACCGGTCCGGCCGATGCGCGCAAGCGGCTTCCGCCGGCGGCGCGGCGAGCGCTTGCCGAGGCCGAGGCCCGCCGCGCCGCCGCGCAAACTGATGTCTCTGCCGGACCAAAAGAGGTTCAGGGGCCGAAGGGCCCCGAACCGACGCGGTTCGGCGACTGGGAGCGCAACGGGATTGCATCAGACTTTTAGAGCGCTTGTCGTTTTGATGGAATCGGAATGAGCGCTCTAAATTATTGAATGGTCGCATTTCCTTACGGTGAACCGGTTTCTACTTCACCGGGAAATGCTCTGAGCGCATCGTTTTTCCGCCTCGCTGCCGCTTGCGCGGGCTTGCCGGTTGGTCCGACTCGCTCTATGTTAGGAATATGTACCCATATACCAGAATAAATGCATCGTCAGGGCCGCGCTGGCGCAGCCGATTGTCGCCGGTTCTGCCCTGGATCTTCATTCTGGGGGTGGTGGCGGGCACCATGCTGCCGGTCCGGGACTGGGTGCATTGGCCGGCGGCGGTCGTTAACCAAACGCCGCTGCCGTCCGGGACCGACGTGCGCGCGATCTGGGCCCGCGCCGCCAATTCGGGGGTGCGGCACCCGGTCGATGTGGTCAGGACGATCGACGGCGATACCTTCGAGGCGTTGGTTCATCTGTGGCCCGGTCTCGACATGACGACGCGGGTACGGCTGCGCGGCATCGACGCGGCGGAAATGAAGGCCTCGTGTCCCGAGGAACTGCGGCTGGCGAAAGCCGCGAGCGAGCGGCTGCGCGATCTGCTCGGCGAGGGCACCGTCACGATCTACAATATAGGCCCCGACAAATATCACGGGCGCATCGTCGCCGATGCCGCCACGGCGCGAACGCCCGACGTCTCGGCGGCGATGCTGGCGAGTGGTCATGCCCGCAGCTACCACGGCGGGCATCGTGGAAGCTGGTGCAACAGCGCGAGCCGGTGAATCACCTCGCATAAAAAAAGCCGCGCGAACCGCACGGCTTTTTGCATCGACCGCTCGCAACAATCTACCGCTGCGTCACCACCACCGGCGTTCCGATCGAGACGCGCCGATAGAGGTCGTCGATGTCGTCGTTGTACATGCGGATGCAGCCGTATGACACGAAATGACCGACCGTCTGCGGCCGGTTGGTGCCGTGAATGGCGTATTGTCCGCCGCCGGACAGCGTCATCGCCGCGACGCCCATCGGATTCGCCGGCGAGCCACCGGCGATCACATCCGGAATCCGCGGATTATCGCGCTTCACCTCCGCCGGCGGCGCCCATGCGGGCTCGCGATACTTGCCCTCGATGTGCGTGGCGCCCGCCCATTGCTTGCCGGCCCTGCCGACGCCGACGGGATAGCGGATCGCACGATCGGAATCGACGATCAGGTAAAGCCGGCGCTCCTTCGTCTTCACCACGATCGTTCCCGGCGAATAGTCGCTGCGATAGCTCACCACATCCGGCCGCGCCTCGGCCGATACGATACCGAGCAGGCTCGCTCCGATCGTGGCGGCCAATGCCGCCGCAGCCCTCGTCAACATCCCTTCGCTCCAAAGCTGTACCGCAGCCGGCATCCGTCAAATCCGGGATTCTCCGGACTTGCGAGCCGTTTTCGCCGATGCATTGTTCATCCGGTTCGTTACCCAACCTCTTCCGCCGGGCGCAACGCGCTGCGCGGCGGCGGCATATAAAGAAAATCCCGCAAACAAGGTAAATGACCGGAAAACAATGCCCGGACGCCAAGCCGCCGCCGGCGCGCGGCCTGCGCCTGACAGGCGCGTGAGTTACCCCGCTCGCGCCAGCGCGCCGTCGATCATCGCAACGGCGTTCTGCACGCCATAGACCGCGACGAACGAGCCGAAGCGCGGTCCCTTCTCCTGACCGAGCAGCACCTGATAGAGCATGTTGAACCAGTCGAGCGAGACGCCGGGACGGCCGTCCTTGGCGAGCTTCTTGTGGTTGAGGAAGGGTTCGCGGCGGCCGATCTCATAGACCGCGTTCTGAATGTCTTCGGCCGAGGCGTCTGCGGGCAGTTGCGACAGCACATCGCGCAAGTCTTGCAGCGCGGCGCGCTCGCTCCCGGTCGGCTCGCGGAACTGTTTCGTCGGCGCCACGAAGTCGCGGTAATAGTTGACGGCATAGCCGACCAGCGCATCGAGCTTCGGATGGGTCTGCGGCGTGACGCCGGGCCGGTAGCGGCCGATGAAGCCCCACAGGGTTTCGGCATTCTCCGCGTTCGACGACGACACCAGCGTCAGCAGCAACTGGAACGTGACCGGCATGTCGGCCGCAGGCGGACGGCCGGCATGAATGTGCCAGACCGGGTTGGCGAGCTGCTGCCTGGCGTCCTGACGCGGATAGCCATCGAGGAACTGCTGGTAGTCGTCGACGTTGCGCGGGATCACGTCGAAATGCAGCCGCTTCGCCGCCTTCGGTTCACGATACATGAACAGCGACAGCGATTCCGGCGAGGCATAGCGCAGCCACTCGTCGATGGTGATCCCGTTGCCCTTCGACTTGGAAATCTTCTGGCCCCTGTCATCGAGAAACAGTTCGTAGTTGAACCCCTCCGGCGGCGTGCCGCCGAGCGCGGAACAGATTTTGCCCGACAGCTTGACCGAATCGATCAGGTCCTTGCCGGCCATCTCATAGTCGACGCCGAGCGCGGCCCAGCGCATCGCCCAGTCCGGCTTCCACTGCAGCTTGCAATGTCCCCCGGTGACGGGGACCGTAACCCGCTCCCCGGTTTCGGGGTCGTCGTAAGAGATCGTGCCGGCGCACGCGTCATGCGCTGATATAGGCACCTGCAGCACCACGCCGGTGCGCGGACAGATGGGCAGGAACGGCGAATAACTCGCCGCGCGCTCCTCGCGCAAGGACGGCAGCATGATCGCCATCACCTTGTCGATGTTTTCCAGCACCTTTAGAAGCGTGGCGTCGAAGCGGCCCGAAGTGTAGTAGGCCGTCGAGCTTGCGAACTCGTAGTCGAAACCGAAGGTGTCGAGGAAGGCGCGCAGCCGGGCGTTGTTGTGCTCGCCGAAGCTCGGATGGGTGCCGAAGGGATCGCGCACCCGCGTCAGCGGCTTGCCGAGATCCTGCGCCAGCAGCTCCTTGTTGGGCACGTTGTCCGGCACCTTGCGCAAGCCGTCCATATCGTCGGAAAACGCCAGCAGCCGTGTTTTGATCCTGTCTTCGGTCAGCGCGCGGAAGGCGTGGCGCACCATGGTGGTGCGCGCGACCTCGCCGAAGGTGCCGATATGCGGCAGCCCGGAGGGGCCGTAGCCGGTCTCGAACAGCACCTCGTCCTTCGGCCGCTTCTTCAGGCGCGCGACGATCTGCCTTGCCTGCTCGAACGGCCACGCATTGGATTGCTCGGCGAGCGCGCGCAGATCGCTCGCTGACATCATGTCCGACATCTCAACTCTCCATGACGCGCGGCATCAGGCGCTGCGCCACACCTTGATCTTTATTGATTGAACATGATCCTATTTCGAAAACCGGTCTCTACTTTTCGGGATCATGCTCTAAAACGGACTGACGGAAAAATAGCGCAGCCACAGGTCGGTATAGCGGCCTTTTTCCCAAACTCGGAACAGCGCCCAGTTCAGCGCCTGGCGCAGCACGTCATTGCCCTTTTTCACCGCGATGCCGACGCCTTCGCCGAAATAGCGGCTCTCGACAAAGGGGCCGCCGCTGAACGCGCAGCAACCTTCCGAATCGGTGCCGTTGATCCAGAACGCCAATGAAATGGCGTCGCCAAAAATGAAGTCGACCTCGCCCCGCCGCAGCGCCTGCCGCAGCGTCTCGGCGTTTGGATACGTGTGCAGTTCGGCGTCGGTGAAGAAAGCTTTGAGATAGGCCTCGTGCGCCGACCCCGCGATGACGCCGACCTTCTTGCCCTCGAGATATTCCGGGCGCACCTCGGCCATCACGGCGTCGCGCCGCGACACGAATCGCGCCGGCGTTCGATAGTACGGATCGGTGAAGTCCACCCGCTTGCGTAGCTCCGGCGTGACCGCGAGCGAGGCGATGATGGCATCGCCGCGGTTGCTGGTGAGCGCGTCCACCAGCGTCTCGAAGCGTCGCATCTGAATCGTGCAGGTGACCTTGATCTCCTCGCACAGGGCGCGCGCCAGATCGACATTGAAGCCGGCCGGATTGCCGTCGGGACCGGTGAAGTTGAACGGTGGATAGTCGGTCTCGGTCAGAAAGCGGATTACGGTGAGGCGTGACAGATCGGGGCGGTCCGGGCGGTGGCGCGGATCCCAGAAGCCCGGTACCGCCTGCGGCGCGACGATGGCGGTCTTCGCTGCGGTCTCCGCGCGCGCATCGTCGATCGCTGCTCCCAAAACCAGCATCCAGCCGGCGACCAGCACACAACCCAGCGTGGTCGCGCGGCGGCGGAACAATCTTTCGTTGGAGGAAACGGTAATCTGTGGTTGCATTGGCCGGGGCTTTTCGCACGGAGGGTCTTATAGACCATCCGGAGCGGGACGCGAGTATCGTTTGTTGCGTGGGGGCGTCACTTGGCGGAACTGGACCATGTTGAGGATAGCAAGCGGGTCGAGGGTCGCGGGAGGGCCGCTGCGCCCCGCTGCGACGGGCCTAAGGGGTCGCCGCTCCCGCCGCCGGCCTTTCCCGCGGGCGTTGTTCGCATTCTGCAATCGAGCAACGACAACTGGCTGCGTGACCCGGAGCCGGGCCCGGCGAGCGAACTGGATTGCCTGCGGCACGTTCTCGCTCCGACCCTGCTGCGCGCGGCCGAGGCGCGCGGCCGGGAGGTGGAAATCGGCGCGGATCAGGCGCTGATCCGGTCGGGCGTCATTAACGAAGACACTTACCTGCAAACGCTCTCCCTTCACACAGGTCTTGCGATCGAGACATTCGCAGACGCATCCCGCGCCGATTGCGCCTTGCCCGACCGCCACCTGCCCCGCGCTGCGGAACACGGACTGCTTCCGCTGCGCCGGGATGGGAAGCTGATCTGGGCCATCGCACCGCGCGGTTTCGGCGCGCGACGGCTCTGCCGCCTGACTGCTATGTATCCGTCGTTATGCGACCGGGTCCGTCTGACATCGACGCGAGACCTCAATCAGTTTCTGCTGCGGCGGACCGGCGACGTGCTCGGCCAGTCCGCCGCCAATGCGCTCGGTCGGCGATTCCCGGCCCTGTCGGCCGCGCCGGTTGCCGACGGTTCCCCCCGCGGGCTGCGCGCAATGCGGCGCCGCGCACAGACCGGCGCTCTCGCCGTCATGATGACGCTGACGCCAGCCTCCACCCTGGATATCGGGGGCAGCGTGCTGGCGGTATGGTTTCTCGCATTCATCGGCCTGCGGCTCGCGGCCAGCCTGCGGCCGTTGCGCCCGACGGTGCGACCGCCGCGCACCCCCGACGGCCATCTGCCTGTCTACACCGTGATCGCGGCGCTGTATCGCGAAGCGGCATCGGTCGCACCGCTGATGCAGGCCATCGGCGCCCTGGACTACCCGCGCGAAAAGCTCGACGTCATCATCGTGATCGAGCTCGACGATCTCGAAACCCGCGCCGCCCTTGCGAGGCTCGGCCCGATGCCGCAGGTCCAGGTCCTGCTCGCCCCGGCGATAGGGCCGCGCACCAAGCCGAAGGCGCTCAATTGCGCGCTGCCGTTCGCGCGCGGCAGTTTCACCGCCGTGTTCGATGCCGAAGACCGTCCCGATCCGGGCCAGCTTCGCGCCGCGCTCGACGCCTTTCGCACTCAAGGCACTGACGTGGCCTGCGTTCAGGCCAGCCTCTGCATCGAAAATCAGTCGGACAGCTGGCTCTCGCGCATGTTCGCCGCCGAATATGCCGGACAGTTCGACGTCTTCCTTCCCGGACTCGCATCATTCGGCGTGCCGCTGCCGCTCGGCGGATCGTCGAACCACTTCCGTACCGCGGTCCTTCGCGAGGTGGGCGGCTGGGATGCCTACAACGTCACCGAGGACGCCGACCTCGGCTTTCGGCTGGCGCGCTTCGGCTACCGCTCGACCACCTTCGTATCGACAACGTTCGAGGAGGCGCCGGTGCGTTTCGGCGGATGGTTGCGCCAGCGCTCGCGCTGGATGAAGGGGTGGATGCAGACCTGGAGCGTGCACATGCGCCGGCCCTGGCGGCTGTGGTGGGAAGCGGGTGCGAAGGGGTTTTTGACACTGAACGCCGTCGTCGGCGGCAATGTGCTAACGGCGCTGGCCTTTCCTGTTCTCGTCGTCAATGTGGCGTTCGATGCGATGGCCCGTTTTGGCATGACCGACTGGTTTGCTGCGAACCCGGTCACACCGCTGCATTGGACCACGATCGCCGCCGGTTTCGTCTCGACGATCGTGGTCGCTCTGATGGGCCTGGCGCGGCGCGGGCAGTTGCGGCAGGGCTGGATCCTGGCGCTGACGCCGGTCTATTGGGCCTGTCTTTCGATCGCGGCGTGGCGCGCACTGTATCAACTGCTGAGCGAACCATACCGATGGGAGAAGACCGAGCACGGCCTTTCCTCGCAAATCCGATCGAACGCCGCTTCGCAAACGCCCGCCTCCCGCGCCATGGCCACGCCACGGCGGCAGCGCTACAGATAGCGCTTGAGATCGGCGGCGGCCGCTTCGGGCGTGCGTTTGAGATTGAACGGCGAGACGAAGTGGCCATCGCGATCCATCAGATAGATCAGCGCCGTATGATCCATCGAGTAACTTCCATCCTGCAGCGGAATCTTTTTGGCGAAGACCCGATATTCGGACAGCATCTTCGTGACCGCCGCCTGATCGCCGGTCAAGCCTTTCAGGTGCGGATCGAAGCTGGAGAGATACTCCTTCATCGTGGCCTGCGTATCGCGCTCCGGATCGACCGTCACGAAATAGGCGTTGACGCGGTCGGCATCCTTGCCCATCGCCCGCAGCACCTGCGACATCTCGAACAGCGAGGTCGGGCAGACGTCGGGACAATGGGTGTAGCCGAAGAAGACGATCGTCGGGCGGCCCACCAGACTCTTTTCGGTGACGGTCTGGCCGGTCTGGTCGGTCAGTTGGAACGGGCCGCCGATCGAAGCCACCGCCGGTTTGCTGGTCAGCCCGCCGAGCAGCCACAGCACCACCGTGAGGCCGACGGCCAGGCTGCCGGCGAAGGCCGCAAACACAATCAGCGGGCGGGTGGCTTTATTTGTCATCGGATGTCCTTATAACTTACGCATATCCTGATCGCAAAACCGGTATCCGCTTTTGCGGAATACGCGTTAGAAGCAGGCGGCGATGCCGGAGGCAAGCATCTCGAAGAACACGGCGGTTCCGTAGTGCGCCCAGAGCGCCAGCGCTCCGAGCAGCAACGCCGCGCCGGCGGCCGCGCTGCCTGCTACGATCGTCGAGGCGATTCCCTGTTGTGAGGTCGCCAGTTGCGCCGAGCGCTGCATGGTTCCCGCGGGTTCCCGTGAATATTCAACGTCGCCAACGGTCAGCGGGCGCAATCGCGTCCTGCCGCCTCGGCTGGTTGCAGATAAGGCCAGTCGCGCCCTCAAGGCAAGCCGCAACCGTCTGCGATCACGGTGTGATGAATGGGCAATGCTGCCTGGAGCGGGATGAGGAAAAATGTGTAGCGGTTTTCCGCCCGCAGATTTTGATTTGACGCGCTTTCTTCACGCGAACCGGTGCCCACTTCGCTCGAAAACGCTCTAGAATATTGGAATCGATCACGTTCATGACTTTGGATCGATTCGATCCAAAATCATCATGATCCGGGTCAGCGCGCCGAAGACGCCCGCGCGTCGAGGTAGCATGGACGGTACATGGCAGTGAGCTGACGGCCGCGCAGGAAGATCATGTGCCGCGTCAAACCGCCGCGCTGTTTGATCCAGCGCCGGATTGCGGAAGGGTACATCAGATACAGCATGTGGGTCGCTTGGGAGTTGGTCACGGCCCGGCCGTCGGATCCGATATCCCACGCGGCATGAAATCCGAGAGCGGCATGGGAGGTCACGCAAATCCTGTCGTGTGGAACCGCGCCGAGAACGATGGTGCAGGCCGATGCGCACAGACCATCGATGATGACGGACTGGCCGGTGTCACGAAGGTTCTGGTATTTATCGACGTAGGTTCCGATCCGGCCACCCCGATCCTCGCCGATCCGGACCACGGCCTGGCTTGCAGCGACATGTCCCAGCACGAGTAGCGCTGCAAGCAATCCCGTCACGACCCTCATCGTCTGCCCCGGTGTCGATCCCGAATTTGCAGGGACCTTTGTGCGATGTCTAAGGTCTGTAGCCTCCGGCGAGATCGGCATTTTGTCCAGATGGCCGCGATCTCTCGAATCAGATTCAAATCCAGTGTTGCCGACGCGCTGCACTTCCTGGATGGATTAACCGCCGGACAGCGGATGTATGGTTAATTTCCCCATCTTGGAACCTGAGCTTGGGAACCTGATCGGCTTTGCCGCATCCATATCTGCTGAAGGTGGAGTATCCTTAAGATCGGGAGTGAGGCGCGCATGCAACAGGTTCAGTCCCGGCCGGCCGCCGGCCCGTGCGATGACGATGATGAACTGATTCGCCGCGCCCGCGTGCGTGACGAAAGCGCGATCCGCGCCATTATGCAGGCGAACAATCGCAAGCTCTACCGGATCGCCCGCGGCATCCTGCGCAACGACAGCGAGGCCGAGGATGTCGTGCAGGAAACCTACGTTCGTGCCTTCACGCATCTCGATAGCTTTCGTGGCGATTCCCGTCTTGCAACCTGGCTGGCGCGCATCGCCATGAACGAGGCGCTTGGCCGGCTGCGGCGCCAGCGCCCGAGCGTTGACTGGACTACGCTGGAGGAGTCCGGGGCGTCGAACGCCCGTATCATCCGGTTCCCCGTTTCCGCCTTCGTCGATGATCCGGAAAAAACCATGGCCCAGCGCGAAATCCAGCATATCGTCGAGCACGCGGTTGATGAACTGCCCGAGGCGTTCCGCATCGTCTTCATCACGCGCGTGATCGAGGGCATGAACGTGGAGGAAACGGCTGAGATCCTCGACCTCAAGCCGGAAACCGTGAAGACGAGGCTACATCGCGCCCGCACGAT
This sequence comes from Nitrobacter sp. NHB1, assembly GCF_036964665.1. NCBI lineage: Bacteria > Pseudomonadati > Pseudomonadota > Alphaproteobacteria > Hyphomicrobiales > Nitrobacteraceae > Nitrobacter > Candidatus Nitrobacter laanbroekii. Next base: position 2,367,896 of record NZ_JBAMDA010000001.1, on the reverse strand, counting down.
GTTGCGCGCCAACGTGGAAAAGAAGATCGGCCCGGTCGTGATGGAGGCCTTTCCTTTCGCTGGCAAACGCTGCGCACGTCTGACCGACGCGGTGCTCGGTCGGCTCGGTCTGACCAAATAATTCCGGAACCTGTTGCGTCGCGCCGCATCCAATCCTGTGTGTCTTCAAACAAAGCGCCCGGCGATTTTCGAATCGCGGCGTCACAGGAGTATCAAAAATGCTTGTTCGACTGAGCGCGGCGATCGCCGCTGCAGTGCTACTGACCGGCGTCGCCTTCGCGCAGGATGCGAAACTTACCGATCCGCAGATTGCGCATATCGCCTACACTGCCGGCGTCATCGATATCACAGCGGCGAAGCAGGCGCTGAAGAAATCCGAGAACAAGGACGTGAAGGCCTTCGCCGCCGATATGGTGCGCGATCACGAGGCGGTGAACGAGAAGGCGCTCGCACTGGTCAAGAAGCTCAAGGTCATCCCCGAAGACAACGCCACCAGCCGCACGCTGTCCAAGAACGCCGCGGCCGAGCTCGAGAAGCTGTCGAAGCTGAAGGGCGCGGCGTTCGACAAGGCCTACGTCGACAACGAGGTCGCTTATCACAAGGCAGTCGATAACGCACTCGAAACCCAGCTCATTCCGTCGGCCAGTAATCCTGAGCTGAAGAGCCTGCTGCAGACGGCGCTGAAGATCTTCGAGGGCCACGAGCAGCACGCCGAACACGTCGCGGCCGAGCTGAAGTAAGGAGCGTTCCATGAAGCGGGGCGGACATGTCCTGATCGTTGCAGTCTTGAGGACAGCAGTCTTGGGGATCGCAGTCCTGGGGATCGCAGCTTTGGGAATATCCGTCCCGGCCCGTGCGGCGACGGTTCAAATCTCGATACACGATCTTGTTTACGCGCCGGCAGAGACGACCGCCAAGGTCGGCGACACCGTCGAATGGGTCAACAACGACGTCTTCGTGCATAGCGCGACGGCACGAAACGGCGACTGGGACGTCGAATTGCCGCCGCAGAAGACTGTGACATTGGTGTTGAAGAAGCCGGGGGTGGTCGACTATTATTGCCGCTACCATCCCAACATGAAGGGCAGGCTGACAATCGCGCCATAGCGCGTTTCAGGTTTGATACGCGCGGTCAGGTGGGTTGCGTGCGCCGCAACGCCATCGCCAGGCAGATGGCGACGCCGGCCTGCCAGACCGGATAGAGCATCGACAGCAGATCGAGGTTCAGCGCGTTGTCCAGCGCGAGCAGCGTGCCGGCACTGGTGCCGATCACCAGCATCGGCAGCCACGCCAGCGGATCGAGTGGGCCGGCCGGCAGCAGGCTGATGCCGAGCGCCAGGATGCCGGAGCCGACGAACCCCCCGGCCAGACCGGACAGAACATTTCTCACGGCGTTTTCGGAATCGGACATCTGTCCGTCGATCCAGATTGCCGCGTTGACCGCACAGACGAAGGCGAGCACCGTCACCACGGCTCCGGCCAGCGCCGCCCACCGCGGATTGTCCGAGTCGATCAGGATCAGAACGAGGACGAGGATCGCGAACGGCACCGCCAGAAGCGCAATCCGCAAATCGCCCGGCGAACCATTGATCTGGTCGATCAGCGGCTGGATCAGCGGCGTCACAATGCCGGTTCCGACGCCCGCGGCACCGGTCTTGAGGAGGCCGTTACGGCTGCTGTCATGCGGCGCGGCCATCCCGGTCAAGAGCCCTCCTGGTCTGTCTCAAGCGGCGAAGCTGGAGCGGGCGAAGGGAATCGAACCCTCGTATGCAGCTTGGGAAGCTGCCGTTCTACCATTGAACTACGCCCGCATATTCATGAATGAAATCAGACTATTGTAAGAAATTTCAGTCTGATTTTCTTTTCGCATCGTTGTGTCATCGTGATGTCGGTAGGCTGATTGCCTGCCCGCGACTTTATACTGATATTCCAAGGCCGATCCAGTCCGCGCCAGTCCGTACCACGGATTTACCATGTGATCGGAAAGAAGCCGCTCCGCCGATCTCATCGCTTGTTATTCGCACCCCCTCCGACATGTTGAGCGCAATGCCTGTGTGAAGAGTGGGACTTCGACGGATTGGTCCCCGCCCGGAAGGTGGTCCGCAAACATAGGGTGCCAATCGCTTTGGCATCGCAGGGCAGGACAGAAAGCGACTGCCCAATGAATACCCGTCTCAAACGTAGCTCCGCCTCGGCGGCAGACGCAGCGTGCGCCACTGACCCAGCCAAAGTCGCCGAACAAGCCGACGTTAAATTGGTCTCCGTAAGGACGCTGATGCTGAGGCCAAGTTTCAGTCGCGGCGTCGAGGAGTGGAGTGCGCCCCTTGGGCCGAACAAAGATCACGCCGAAGAATTTGACAACGACCGCCTGGGTATTACGAGAACAAGGCTCCGGTACGAGGTCAATGTTCGAAGCAGCGCTTCGGAAATCCGGCATCAAACTTTCCGATCTTCGGATTGCGCTGGAACTTCCATCCAACGAAGCCGTGCGCGCCGCTGTCGAAACAGGCGACTGCGCCATCGCGATTTCAGACCTTGTCGTGAAGCCCTCGCTGACCGCTAGAACGCTTCACCGCGTCAAGATTGACCTACCGCAGCGACCGTTCTTCATGTTGCGGCACAAGGAGCGATATGCGAGCCACGCGGAGAAGGCCTTGCTTGCCTCCTACGGAGTATAAATTGGAGGGCACCTCAAACAATAACGTTTTTGTCGTTGGATCTTCCGCTGCTATGGCGTGACGCTTGTTTTCACTGTTGATTTTTCGGGGGAGCGGTTGCGTTTACGCGATCTGCGTCCGATTTTATGCGTACTGGGCAGACGGCTCCCTCATGCGGTGTCCGATGGTCTTCGGATCTATCCACGGTAACGATCCGTTGCGGTCGTGCGCAGACTTCCGATAGCCATGAAAAGATCGAAGAGAGGGACCCCGGCAACGGGGGCTATGTCGCCTTTTTGGCCAAGCTCCTCGGCAGAGTTCAGCTCTCGACTCATTCCACTGAGTGGCTAGTTGTCGAATGTACCGGCAAATGTTGCGCCACCAGCGGGCCACGGTTGGGGTGACGTCTATTGTTGATGTGATTGAGGATTCCTCCGAAAATCGTAAACCCGAACACGGCAATGACGAAAGCCGTCACACCGATAGCCTGCACCCGATTTTTTGGTCGCGCCAAGGCGATGAGTTGCTCACCGGTGGTCGGAAACAACAAGGCGGCAGAATTCGAAGATGACCATCCTGAATATTTTGCCCAGATTCGGTCCTCATGCCGCCCCCACAGATGGATCACCATGATGATTGCAGCGAGACAGAGCAGTGCGCTCGGCACCCAGATAATGAAACCACCGGTCGTCTCGTCCGTGAGCGGGCTGATGCCGAAGAACCGTCCGGCCGTGCCATACGCCGAATAGAGGATTTCGGTCTTTGTTGTCAGGTATGCGCCAACCGCGATATGCGAGAGTGACACGATCCACAGCATCATGAGGCGACTACCGTAGCCTGCCCCTGCCGGGAGAGGGCGAAAATCGAAGATGAAACTCCAGAACAGGAGTGCAGCGCCGAACGTCGTCACGTTCAACGCCATTTCGGTAAGTGAGTTTGTGGCAGCCGCGTTTTGAAATGGAGGATAGAGCCACACATACAGGACCCCGATGGACAACGCCGTCGCGGCCCCGTTCCACCGCCAGGAATCGGCTCGCAGTTCGGTATCATCGACCTCGAAAGGAGATGCGTTACTTCGCGATTCTCCAGATAGGCCGGCGATGAGTGCCGTCCTGGGTATCGCGAACACGATCAGGATAGGGGCTACAACGCCGAGCAGCAAATCCTGTAGCTGTCGCGCCAAAAAGAGTTGCCGTGCCAGCGTGCCCAGCGGCGCCTCCAATGCCAACAGCACCGTTCCAATGCCGACAGCAAAAGCAGCGTGACGCCAATGCCGCTGCGGGATGGTCGATGTGGCACCACGTGCTACTCCGATAGCGTAGATAGCGCAGACCAACGCAGCCGCAACAATGATGGCCGGATCGAACGTCCGGCCATGCCGAACGATGCCTTCGCGTGTGAACTGTATCCAACTCCATTCAGCCAGCAATCCTAGGATCATTGCAATTGCGCACAGCCACAAAGTCGGCTTGCGAAGAAAAAACGATAATCGGCGTTTTTGAGGAGGACAGTCGACGACGCTGGACAATGGGCTGGACAATGGCATGTGCTCGCGCTGGTGATTGCAGTCCCCGAACGGGGTCGTAAACCCTGAGCGTGGGTGAAGCAATGCAAATGCGGGCTAGCAGGGCAATAACACGGCTTTTTGATCCCCACGTTCATTAGGGCTTTGTACTGATTGGCCCGTCCCTTTACGAGGTGAAGATGTTCTACTCCGCTCCTTAAATGGATCGACAGGTACGGTCCCGTACCGACCGGACGCGTCGAACGCTGACTGAATCGGCTGCGGCGGATAACATGGTAGTTCACATTGTGCAGGAGATGTTCATGTCAAATCTGATGGGCTCGCAGAGACCGGATTCGTGGTGCGCGGTGCGCAACACGATCTGTAGAATATTTGCTGCGGGTCTGTTAGCGGCCCTGCTGGTCACCGGGTCCGAGGCAAAAGCCTGGAACTCGACCGATATGACCGGCGTTCTTCCCTCGCTTGATTTTACGATGACGCGCGCATCGGACGGCAAAACGGTCACGTCGGCTGACTTCAAGGGCAAGGTCGTTCTGCTCTATTTCGGATATACATCTTGTCCAGATGTCTGCCCGACCACGCTGCTTGACATCGGCACCATGCTCAAGACGCTCGGAAAGGACGGGGATGGTGTGCAGGTATTGTTTGTCACCGTAGACCCCAACCGCGACACACTGCCCATACTGAAAAGCTACACTACCGCGTTCGCGCCACAGGTCGTTGGTTTGCGTGGCACGCCCGATCAACTCGCCATCCTCGCCAAGCGCTATCGTGTGGCCTACTCGGTGCAGCCCGCAAGCAATGGTAATCCCCCCGAGGTCACCCATGGTTCTGCGGTTTATGTGTTCGACCGCAATGGCGCGATCAGACTCTTGTTTACGGGCCTCGCGGTACCGAATGCCAATCTCACCGGCATGACCGCCGATCTGCGACAACTGGTATCGGAGTCCGGCCATTTGAGCCTGTGGCAGTGGATCGAGAATAAGATCTGATCCGCCGCGTTATCCGCCGGGCCCTTTTACCGGGAAGTCGGCGCTTATCATTTGGCCGTCAGCGAATTTCAAAATAACGGGCACGGCGCTACCGACGGTGACTGTGCTTTGTGGGTTCATGCACATCAGGTGATAGCTTCCGGGGGTAAAGCTCAGAGTGCCATGCGCGGGCACCGTGACGCTTTTGACCGGCAGCATCTTCTCGGCCCCACCCACATCCTTGCTCTGATGTAGCATCATCATGCCGCAGCCGGTGGAGGACGCACCGGTCAATTCGATGTTCTGGTCGGTATCGTTACGCAAGGTGAAATAGCCGCTGGCCGGCCGATCCTTGATGATGAACCTCAGCCACGGCTTATCGATGGTGATACCGCCCGCGACGGCCGCCGTGCTCCCCGCAATGACAAGACCGGCGAGCGCGACCACGCCAAAAACAATCGTGTTATTACCCCGTCCACGGGCTGGCATTAATTGTAGGATCGATCTCTTTGGCGTCATTGGCGAAATTCCTTTCTTCCGACAACCGCATGGCATTCAAGACCAACAAGAGCGCGATCACACTCATCATCGCCGGCGGGATCCAGGTAATCAGACCTCCAATGGTCTGGTCGTAATGTGCTCCAAGATTTGGATAGATCCGCCCACAGAGATCGTAGAACGAATAAAGATCATGCGGATTGAACACGATGATCGCACCACCGAGAATTTGCGGGAACATGACCGCCACGGCCAGCGCGGCCCGGCCGCCGAACGATACCCGCGCCGGCGGCGATGGACGCGGATCGAGCACCAGGCACCAGAACAGGATGCCGTCGATGACCATTGTCCAGTTCATCAGCGCAAAAAGACGGGGGTCGATCATGGCGTGGAAGTGGATCGAGGGAATGAGCCAGAAAAAGAATGAACCGACGAACAGGACCGCCGCCAATATCGGCTGCTGAAGAATATAAACGATACTGATTGGGATTTTGTGCTCGACCACACGTCGCAGTGATGCCGGCATACCCCGTTTGATTTCAGCACCTGGCCAGCTCAGGGCAATCAGCAAGGGCCCGAGATGGTGCATGACGACGTGCTGAATACGGTTGAAAAAGAATTGATGTTCGGCCAGGTACTCGAAGTGGGTTTCGAGCACCGCATAGATGACGAGCATTCCGGTGAAGAAAGATATTCGCCGTAGGAGAGAGGGACGCTCATTAGCTGTTATCGAAGTAATGCCGCGGATGTACCAATAGATCGTCAGCCACACCGACAGGAATTCGAACCAGGAAAACTCCCAGGGCGCCCATAGCGGCAGGAGCGGCGCATGTGTCCGGGCAAGCCACCACAGGGAGAGCGCAGCGATTGCGATAGCGCAATATACCGCGCCGTACGCCCTGACTACTGCACTCGAAACGATAGTGGATGGACTATGGTTTTCGGCCTGAGCCATGAGCTGATGGTTAGCGTTTTTGCGATCTTCGTGCAAGATTGGGGTAAGGTCGGAGGCGTTTTCCCTGCTCTGGTCATTAAATTGTGATGAGTAGGCAAATTGAGCCAACAACGCCGAATGTGCATCGCTCCGCAATTTCAGCGGGTATTCTCCATTTCGTACGATGGACCGCGTCGAGTTGATAGGGACGAGACCGATAGGTCATTGCGGTAGAAGACTGGGCAAATCCGCAGAAGGCGAGGACTTGCTAGGCAAACTTTTCGAAGCGAATGGACAAGCGCTGCGTGCGAACACCAAGCTGACCGGTGCAAAATATCATGATGATGGTTTGATAAGATCAGCTTTATCAACCTGTATCCTTTCTTGCCTGCGCACAGCTACGAGGACTGATCTACCGCGTAGCGGTTGCCACGGGCGCGGTTAGTGCTCGCCGATCCTTGACGTAGGCGATGACGACGCCAAGACGTTTCACGGTGCCGACCACCTTGCCGTCAAGAGCGCGGTCACAATTCATATGGGTGGGCGCGATGAAAAATTGCGACTGATCCCAGCGCGGCGTGAAGCGCAACCGCGGCAGCGTGACCGTCTTCTCGAATGAGAGGCGGATTCCGCACACCGCCACCGAATAGACCGGTACCGGCCCGCGGCCCGCACCGACAGGATCAGTAGCCCGAACATAGGTTTCCAGCTCATGGATCGCCTCGGGCATGCTGTCGAACCAGTAGTCGAGGACATAGCGCCGCGACACGCCTTGGAGCCCTCCCACCAGCGGGTTGTAGAACAAGTATTCGTAAGGATGGAGTTCGACCAGCGTCAATGCGTTCCAGAGGAAGCATGCGCTCATCGCTGCGAGCGCTCCGAAAGCCATCACGCGGCTGCGCCCCGAGAGTGTCGTCGCCGCCACATCGAGACCGACGCCCGCGAGCACCGCCAGCGCTGGGATCACGAACAGGAAATGACGCAATCCGGTAAACGCCGGGCCATCGCAGATCACCTGGCAGGCTAGTGGAAAAATTACCGTCAGCCCGATCAGGATGATGTCTCTTTGCAGAGCTTGCGTCCGGCCCGCAACCAAGCGCGGTAACAGCGCGAAAGCCAAACCCAGCACCGCGCCGAACAGTGTCAGCAGCGGCACCCGAATCAGAATGTAGGTCGGAACATAGAGCCGCGGCACATGCGCCATCTCGTAGATGTTGCCGTCGAGGACGGTTCGGATGGGATAATGAAATTCCGAGAATGCGAGCAGGCCCCGGATTGGATTCAGCGGCGCCAATGCCGCCCAGGGCCATGCCAGGATCATGATGGCGTACGCAAGGAACAGCGCCGGGATCAGGCGTAGCGAAGATTCAACGACGAAATGCCAGCGCGCGCGACCCTGATTTAGCCATGGCCGCGGCAGGTAAAGAGCGATTGCGAAGCCGATATAGATGACAAGCAGCAGACCTAGGACCCGCATGCCGAGCGCCGCCCCAGTCAGCAGTCCGAAGGCAACGATGTCGCCGACGCGAGGTCTGGGCAGCGAGCGCGCAAGGCGGATCAGGAACAGCGTCGCGCCCATCATCGCCGCGGCAAACGGGATGTCCTTTGTGTGATTGAACATAGCGCCGTACCAGACGCCGCAGACACTCAAGGCGATTGCGGCGATCAGGCCGGCGCGCGGCCCTGCAATCAGTCGCGCAGTTGCTGCAGCGGCTCCGATCCCAGCGACGCCGATCAGTGCGCATAGAATATGGCGGAGTTCATACGGATCGATCGGGAGCAGGTGGCTGAGGCCGACTGCGATGATATCGAACAGCCCGCCATAGAGGTAAAGGTTGTCGAAGCCAAATACGCGCTGATCATGGAAGCCGCTGCCATAGTAGCGGAGAATCAATTCGCCGTAGTGATGTTGCACTGGTTCGTCGTTAGAGATCGCGTACTCTTTGAAGGTCAAGAGCGCGAGCACCACCAGCGCGGCGATGAGGACCGCGGTAGCGATATCACAGGCTTCAAGGCGGCTGGCCCACCTCAAGGACAAGACACGCGTGCGGCTGGAGAGGCAAGCCTCGGCCGGCTTCATTTCGGTTGCGTTGTCGATCATACCATCGGGGTGGGTCGTGAGGGCAAGGCGCCGATCAACCTTTCAGCGCTTTTTGACAATCTTGTAATCCTCGATAGATGCCGCTGCAAGGAATCCTGTCGGCTCCGAAACCGATACGAAGCTCGTTGAAGCGGCGCCGAGATCTAGTCGGAAGGACGGCTCAGCTCTCGATCCGCGGATTCTGATTGTCTCCGGGCAACGGTAGTCGTGATCGCGGCGTCCTCTTCAGGACGGGAGTCGGTATGATCCGTTGAGAGCAGATGGCGGCGATATTCGCGTTCGATTAGGCCAAAACAATCGCAGCACAGCTTCGTTAGTCCAACAGCGTCCTCCACCGTCACCCAGCCTCGCTTGGTTGAGATCATCCCTGTTTTCTGGAGGACTTCGAGACACTCGGTCACGCTGGCGCGCCGGACGCCGAGTAGTTCTGCCAGCATCACATGCGTGAGCGGCATCTCGTCCTTGCCCAGAGCATTGCGAGCAACAAGCAGCCAGCGGGCAAGCCTCTGCTTGACACCATGGTAGGCATTGCAAGCCCCCGATTGCGAGGTCTGCACCAGAACGGCGGCCAGGTATCGTTCCACGACTGAACGCAAGTGCGGGAGATCGTCGAGAATTTTCGAGAAATCACCTGTCCTGATCCGTAGCGCTTCGCCGCTCACCTGGACGGTTCTACGGTGCAGAGGTACAGTCTTAGGCGCAAGCAAGACCGGCGCACCAACCAATCCTTCTGACCCGATCAACCAGACCTCAACGAATTCTTCGTGACCTACGCGCGCTGCGACTGACACGAGTCCGCTTTCGACGAAGTAGACATGCTCCATCGGCAGTCTGTAATGATGAAGAACCTGATGTGGCCGAAGCGAAATACGCTCGCAAAGCCCGACAATGCGGGAGAGCTCGTCGCCCGGAATGAGACGAAGCAGCTTGTTCCGAACCTCTGTCACCGTTTGCGCTTTCGGTTGCCGTGCCCAGTGATAATGGGCGTAAGCATTAGCGACAAAGCGTAGAGTTTGTTGCGCGCTCAGGCAAGGCTTGCCTGGACATAAATCGGCAGCATCCAGTCACAACACGCTCGTCTGGTTGTCAGAGCACCGCTTGCATCGAACTAAAAGTATGAGAATGCTAGAGTATAAAAGACTGCAGTCATGTGCGATTGCGAATGCTGGATCGCCAAGTACGCTAACGTACAATCGGTGGTGGCGATCCGAGTTCATGTTTGGCGAGCCAAGCCTGAACGCCTCATGATGTCCGCCCTGTTCGCAATCGCCAACAAGAACGGGCCGTGCAAGAGCGGCAAGGCCCTTCTTGACGGCTGCCCTTGGGCTGGTAGGTGAAACGCGGCTCAGATTATATATTCGAGACGAAGAGGTGCTCGAAGCTTAAGGTAATGCTCAGGATGACCCTTAGCGAAACAGGCACCATGGATAAACGGGAATTTCGTGCAGCTGCCTCGCTTGCGGCCGTTTTTTCGGTAAGGCTTCTCGGCCTATTCATGATCTACCCAGTGTTTGCTGTTTATGCGCGCGATCTTTCAGGGGCAACAGCCTACAAGATCGGGCTGGCGCTCGGCATCTACGGCTTGAGCCAGGGGCTCCTGCAGATACCCTTCGGTATTCTGTCCGATAAGATCGGCCGCAAGATCCTAATCGTGTTGGGACTCACGGTGTTCGGCATTGGTAGTGCGGTCGCAGCTGTCTCAAGCTCAATCGACGGCGTGATTATCGGACGAGTGCTGCAAGGTTCAGGTGCGGTTGGTTCAGTCATTCTGGCGCTGGTGGCAGACCTTACCTCAGAAGAAAACCGGACCAAGGCGATGGCGATGGTGGGTATCACCATCGGAACCTCATTCATGATTGCTCTGGTCGTGGGACCCATCGTCGCCGGCCTTGCCGGTATCGCTGGGATCTTCTGGCTGATGGCAGGATTGGCCCTGCTCGGTATAGGCATCACCCTATTCATCGTGCCAAGTCCGAGCCGTCTGAGTCTGCATCGCGATGCCGGGACGGTGCCGGCTATGCTGGGATCCGTGCTGAAAAACACGGAACTGCTCCGCCTTGATTTTGGTATCTTCGCCTTGCACGCCATGCTGACGGCGAGTTTCCTCGTCGTGCCGGGACTCCTGCATGAAGGGCTCAACGTAACGAGCCGCAGCCAGTGGATCGTCTATTTGCCGGTCCTGCTTCTGTCCATCATAGTGATGGTCCCAGCGATCATCGTCGCCGAAAAATACCGGTGCATGAAAGCTGTGTTCGTAAGCGCCGTGGGGACGCTCGCAGCCAGTCAGATCATGCTCGTTTTCAGCGGCCGCGATGTCTATGTTCAGCTCGCGGCGATTACGATCTTTTTTGCTGGCTTCAACATCATGGAGGCGAGTCTGCCTTCTCTCATCACCAAGACCGCGCCACCCGACGCCAAGGGTACGGCGGCGGGAGTGTATTCGAGTTCGCAATTCTTGGGAATTTTCGTAGGTGGCGCCGCAGGCGGCTGGATGCACCAGAATGCCGGCAACGCTGGCGTATTCATATTATCAGCCGTCCTTGCGCTTCTATGGCTCGCTGCCGCGGTGACGATGGCGCGTCCTCGCTATCTGACAACGCATCTCGTGCGGATCTCTGACGCCCAAGCTGCAAGCGCAGAGAGCCTTGCTGGCAAGCTGCGTCAAATGCCAGGCGTGGCCGACGCCGTTGTGATCGCTGAGGAAAAGCTTGCCTATCTCAAAGTCGATCCCAAATTTTTCGATGCGGCGAAGGTGGAAGAACTTACCAGCGCGGCTTAGCTCTCCATTTGTCGGCGAGCTTCGGCGCGATGCTGGCGGCGCGGACGGCGTTATGGTGCGCGTTCACCAAGCTTCATCGCGAGATGCTGAAGATCGCGCCGCTGATAAGGTCTGCCGGAGATCGATGAGCACACCCGGCGTCGGCGCCGTGGTCGCCCTGACCTATCGCTCGGCGGTGGACGACCCGACGCGGTTTGGAAAATCCAGTACGGTCGGAGTCTACTTCGGGTTGACCCCCAAGAAATATCAATCAGGCGAAACCGGCTGGGACGGCGGCGTTAGCACGGTCGGCGACGCCATGGTGCGAACAGCGCTCTTGGAAGCGGCGCACATCATGCTGACACGAGCGACGCGCTTCTCGAGCCCCAAGCGTTGGGCGCTCGACGTGGCGCAGCGTCGCAGCATGAAGCGTGCCAATGTCGCGCTCGCACGCAAGCTCGGTGGGTTCGGGCAACTTCGACTGTCGATCGGAGCAGGTTGCGGGCAAGGACGCCTTCCAAGGCACGAGCCTCGGCTTGCTAACCGCGACCCAGAACAGAAGTGGCGCGTGCTGCAGGATGGCCGACATGTTGTTCATAATCTTCTTTTGAAAGCACGCCGCCGAGGGGTGTGTTGAAGGTCGCTGCGATCCCTGCTCCTGCCCCTGCCGACAGCAGGGTAATTTTCTGCCAGTTCGACAGCCGTATCACTTGCGCGGATGCGGAGCCCAGTGCCGAGCCGATCTGGATGATCGGACCTTCGCGACCGACCGCAGCGCCGCTGCCGATCGATAGCGATGAGGCTAGCGCCTTGACGATCGCCACCTTGCCGCGGATGTTGGGGATGCCGCTATCATCTGGCTTATAATTCATGAACGTTGTTCAATGGTGTTGGCGACGAAAATCATACTCGGGAAGCCGCAAGGTGTCGATCATCTCCCGGCCGATGGCAACCTTTGCCAGTCCGGGAATCGCAAATGCCCTTATCACTTGATTACGAAAACAGAGGCCCCATCGGGTCTTCGGTGCAAGGGCGCCGGCGAACCGTTCGGCGCCTCGCTGCTTCATTTCAATGAACTGGCGCAAGCGCGCTTCATATTTGTCGAAGGCTTGCTGATATCGCCCACCCGCTTGCGCAAGCTCCCCCGCCAGCACGTAGGCCGAGATCATCGCCAATGCAGAACCTTGTCCGGCCAGCAGGGAGACGCAGAAGGCAGCATCCCCAATAAGGGCGATGCGCCCCTTTGACCAGTTGCTCATCCTGATCTGACTGACGCGGTCGAAATAAAGCTCGGTTGTGCGGTCCAATTCTTTCAGAATCGACGGACATTCCCACCCACAGGCAGCATATGTTCGGTGTAAGGTGTTCTTCTGCTGGTCAAGCGTGGAAGGTAACGAATCGTCGTTAGCTGAAAAAACAAACAAGAACAACGTGCAGTCATCGCGCAACGTAAAGCGCCCAACCATCCTTCCCGGTTGCCCGTACATCAGATACACGTCTTCGTCGCGCGGACGGTAGCTCCGGACCTCGAACGCGGCGACGATGTAACCAAGGTCTTTCTCGAACTGCTGCATCGGACCAAAGGCAAGCTTGCGAACGGTCGAGTGCAGGCCATCGGCGCCGATCACAAGGTCAAACTGACGTTCGCCGGAATGCTTCAATTGAACCCCCACGCAGTCGGGCTGCTCGTTAAGGCCGACAATCTCGTCGTCGAAAATAACTTCTGCGCTGGCTTTGATTTTTTCGAATAGCAAACGCGAAAGCTCGCTGCGGGGCAGCGTCACGTAGCGCCCACCGGCCAACTCCGTGACGAGCTCGGTCCCAAAACCCGCCGCGCGCCGACCGCGATCGTTGACGATTCGCATTTCCCGCACGTTGTAGCCAACGCGATTGATCTCGGTGACCATCCCCATGCGCTCAGAAATGTCGAGGCCAAGCCCCCAGAAGTCGATTACATAGCCGCCGCTGCGCAGCGCTGGCGCGCGCTCAATTAGCGTCGGCTCGAAGCCGGCTGCTTTCAGCCAGAAGCCGAGCGTTGGTCCGGCGATGCCGGCTCCCGAAATTAGGACTGTTTTCATTGCAGAAGGCCCATTTGACCTGGGATCACGTTCGGCTTCTAAGTCCGAGCTGCAATATAATCGAGCCACCAAATTACCTCTAGGATTTGCGCGGGGTAACTGAGTGCTTGCTTTGTTCAATCGCCCGCTTACGGCACTTTTAAGACATGCCGATGAGCGATGACAGGTCGACCTGTGGAACCCGCGCTATCGGAAGCACCTGAACGTTCTCGTGCCTGTCGTCGTCGTGCTTGGCATCATGATCGGGCTCGTTGCCTACTCGCCGGAGCTGTATCGTGTGTTCTGCAGTGCAACCGGATACGGAGGAACGACGCAGCGGGTGTATTCGGATCCGACTGCTGTCTCCAGCAAGACCGTCACCGTTAGGTTCGATACTAATGTCGCACCGGATCTGCCGTGGCGGTTCGAGCCGGAACAGCGTTTCGTGACGGTTCATCTCGGGGAGCAGAAGATGGTTTTCTTCACGGCCGAGAATCTCGGCAATGAGCCGATCCTCAGAACCACCAGCGAAACCAGCAGGGAAACCACCGGAGTGTTTCGGAATCTGTGAGGTATGTGATCGCAACGGCAACCCAGCAGATGCCGACGCCCCATAACGAGACCAACAGCGAATTCGGAAGTCTGGTCATAAGCGCCCTTTCTCGGGCGCAACGGGGGAGGAAACAGCTCCTACCGACGCGAAAGCGCCCGGTAGGAGTCATCAGCCTTGCGGCGGGTATCGGGGAACTTCATCCCCATCGATCTCGTTCATGCTAGCCGGATCGGCGAACCGGTCAAGTCCGCTTGCGAAGCTGCGCGCCACCCCGTCGCAATAACGGCTATCCGCCTCCGGTCCGCTACACCCGGAAATGCTTCGACAGCTTGAGGCCCTGGGCCTGATAGTTGGAGCCGATGCGCTGGCCGTAGATCGCGTCGGGCCGCGCCAGCATCTTCTCATAAACAAGACGGCCGACGATCTGGCCATGCTCGAGAATGAACGGCACCTCGCGCGAGCGCACCTCCAGCACCGCGCGCGAACCCTGTCCGCCGGCGCCGGCATAACCGAAGCCGGGATCGAAGAAGCCGGCATAGTGCACCCGGAACTCGCCGACCAGTGGATCGAACGGCACCATTTCCGCGGCGTAATCGGGCGGCACCTGCACGGCTTCTTTTGATGCGAGGATGTAGAACTCGCCGGGATCGAGGATCAGGCTGCCGTCCGGCCGCGCCGCGATCGGCTCCCAGAACTCGCCGACCGCATAGCGGCCGCGGCGATCAATATCGATCACGCCGGTATGACGCTTGGCGCGATAGCCGACAAAGCCGTCGGCGTTCTCGCCCGAGAGATCGACGCTGAGCGCCACGCCGTTGGCGAAATCGGTGTCGTCGCTATCGACCAGCCGTTCCCGCGCATGCAGCGCGTCGAGTTCGTCGGCGTCGAGAATGGCGTCGCCGCTGCGGAAGCGGACCTGCGACAGCCGCGATCCCTCGCGCAGCAACACCGGAAACGTCTTCGGACTGATTTCCGCATAAAGCGGACCGTGATAGCCGGCGCCGATCATGTCGAAGCGCCGGGTGCCGTCGGCGATCACGCGCGTGAACACGTCGAGCCGCCCGGTCGAGCTTTTCGGATTGGCGGCGGCGACGATCTCGGGCGGCAGTGCCAGGCTCTCCAGCAGCGGCACGATGTAGACGCAGTTGGTCTCCAGCACCGCGCCGTCGGACAGATCGATTTCGTGCAGCTTCAACTCGTCGATGCGTTCAGCGACGGTTGCGCCCGGCCCGGGCAGAAAGCTGGCGCGCACCCGGTAGGCCATGGCGCCGAGCCGCAGATCGAGACTCGCCGGCTGGATCTGGCTCTCGACGAAGGGGTACTCGGGCAGGATCAGGCCGGCGTCCGCCATCGCCGCGATCATGCGGTCGGGCAGAATGCCATTGGCGTCGGGAGGAAGCGTGAATGGCACGGGACGTCCTTGCGGCTCTCGCCAATAGACCCTGAAAACAGACGCTTTACCGGTTATCCGATGGCTGAGGTCTGGTTCTAACATTCGCATCTCGTTTCAGCGAGTGTCTTTGAGAGTGTCAGTTCCCTCGCTTGACGGGAAGGCTATGCCGGATTAAGAGCATGACCCATCCCGTGGTGATTTGAGCCGGCCGGCTTGCAGCCACGTTAAACAAGTTGCTAAACAGGCCGGGGACAATGTGATCCCGGCTTGTGGAGTTTTCCCAGGCCGGTTTTTTTGTGACCGTTTTCCAAAGCGGTCGCGCAGGAGGTCACATGTCGCAGTCTTCGCCTACCGCCCAATATCGCACTGAAACCCGGCTGGTTCATTCCGGGACGATGCGCTCGCAGTTCGCCGAGACCTCGGAAGCGCTGTTCCTGACCCAGGGCTATGTCTACGACACCGCCGAACAGTGCGAGGCGCGGTTCAAGGGCGAGGATCCGGGTTTCATCTATTCGCGCTACTCCAACCCGACCGTCGCCATGTTTGAGCAGCGCATGGCCGAACTCGAAGGCGCGGAAGCCGCGCGCGCCACCGCGACAGGCATGGCGGCGGTGACGACCGCGATGCTCGCGCCGTTGAAGGCCGGCGATCACGTTGTCGCGGCCAAGGCCCTGTTCGGCTCCTGCCGCTACGTGGTCGAGGACCTGCTGCCGCGCTACGGCATCGAGTCCACGCTGGTCGATGGCCTCGATCTCGAGCAGTGGCGCAAGGCGATGCGGCCGAACACCAGGACCTGCTTCATCGAAAGCCCGACCAACCCGACGCTCGACGTGCTCGACATCGGCGGCATCGCCGAGATCGCGCATCAGGCCGGCGCGCGGCTGATCGTCGACAATGTGTTCGCGACGCCGATCTGGCAAAGCCCGTTGGCGCTTGGCGCCGACATCGTGGTGTATTCGGCGACCAAGCATATCGACGGTCAGGGACGAACGCTGGGCGGCGTCATCCTGTCGTCGAACGCCTTCGTTCAGGATCACCTGCAGACCTTTATACGCCAGACCGGGCCGTCGATCTCGCCGTTCAACGCCTGGGTTCTCCTGAAAGGGTTGGAGACGCTCGGCGTCCGCGTGCGCCAGCAGACCGAGAGCGCCGCCGCGATCGCGGATGCGCTGGCGTCGCACCCGAAAGTGTCCCGCCTCATCTATCCCGGCCGGCCGGACCATCCGCAGGCGGCGCTTGTGAAAAAGCAGATGCGCGCCGGCTCGACGCTGATCGGATTCGAGGTCAAGGGCGGCAAGGCGGGCGCCTTCCGCTGTCTCAACGCGCTCAAGCTCGCGCGCATCTCGAACAACCTCGGCGACGCCAAGAGCCTGGTGACCCACCCGGCCACCACCACCCACCAGCGGCTCGCGCCGGAGGTTCGCGCCGGCCTGGGCATCGGCGAAGGCTTCATCCGCTATTCGGCCGGCCTCGAACACAAGGACGACCTGATCGAGGATCTCGTCAGTGCGCTGGAGACGGTGTGAGAGCAGCGTGTCCCGGATGCTGCGCACTGCGGAGCGGCGTGAAGAGCGCCGCACCGCGTTCCGGGACACAACGACATCACAACGGCCGGAAGGCCGTCGCGGCCTGCGGCGGGCTGACGCCGGCCTGGACCTGGTCCACCGACTGGATGATGTCATCGCCGAGCAACTGGGCGAAACAGGCGTAACCCCAGTCGTTCATGTGCAGGCCGTCTTTGGTCACGAAGGTGTCGAACGGCAGCGACTGCCGGTCGTGCCAGTCGCGCATGACCTCGAAACGCGGGAAAATCCCGACGTGCCTGTAGTGCGCGACCCTGCTCAGCAGACTGACCATCCTGCCGGCCTTCTCGCCCCTGGCATTGACGGCGGGTGCGTATTGCGGATCGACCAGAACCAGATCGGCGCCGGAGGCCTGAATGGTCGCGACGCCGGCTTCGACGAGTTTCGCGGTGCTCGAGGGGTCGAGATTGCGCAGCACCGCGTTGGTGCCGACCTGCCAGATCACCATGTCCGGCTTCGCATCGATCACTTCCGATTGCAGCCGCTTCATCATTTCGGGCGCGTCCTCGCCGCCCTTGCCGCGATTGAGCATGGTGATGGCGGCCGCCGGATATTTGCGGTGCAACCGGGCCGCCAGCCGGTTCGGATAATTGAATTCGGGCGACGTGGCGCCGTAGCCTTGCGTCGATGACGAGCCAAAGGCGACGATGACGACCGGCTTGTGGGCGGCGAGCTTGGCCGCCATATGCGGCAGCGACCCCATCGACTGCGAGACGCCCTTCGGCGGCAGGCAGGGGACGCGGCTGAAGATGTCGCGGGCGCGCACCGCCGTCGTCACCCTGTCGGTCGCCTTTCCGGACAGGGTCTGCGTTGGCGTGCCGGAGCCAGCCGCCGCGACACCGGACGAAGACGGTGCGGACAGGCCCGCGCCGCCCATAGGTCGCGCCGTAGCGGTAGCCGGCACGGTTTGCGCGACCACGGTCGAGGTCGATGCGCTCATCACCATGATCGCCAGCACAGCCGGGCCGGCGGTTGTGGAGAAGCGGCTTCGGATCGTCATTAGCGCCGGGTCCCGAGTTCGGCAGGATTGATATGAGCGGTATCGATCACGAATGTGGACAAGGCGCGGCCGAGACAATTGTGAACGCGTTTGGCCAGATCGGCACCGCGCACCGGACTGAACAAATCGAATTCGCCGCTTTCATTCCAGTGGTTCATGATCGCAAACCGGTCGAACAGCGGAACGTCGTGCTGCTGCGCCACCACCCGCATGTTGTCGATATAGGAGGTCGGTGAAACCATGGTTTCCGTACGCGGGCTGTATTGCATATTCATCAGGACAACGTCAGTCCCGGCATTTTGCAATGCAGTTACGCCCTGGTCGATGGTATCGTGAAAGGTGTCGTCATCGACGGAGCGGATAGCATCGACGGTGCCGGTCTGCCACACCACCAGGGTCGGTTTTTTTGCCTGCGCGAGCTTGCCGAGGCCGGGCGCGATATCCCCCGCGGTCTTCCGGGGCGCCAGTTCCACCGACACGTTCACGGTGATGCCCGGCAATTTCTCGCGAAGTGCGGCCTGCAATCTCGCCGGATAGGCGTCGCCCTCCGCCCCGGCGATGGTTGAGGAACGGCTGCCCACAACCAGGATATCGAGCGGGCCGCCGGCCTTGACCGCCGAGGCGACCCGGGACAGCGGGCTCTCGCTGGTCAGCAGATAGGCCGGAACGTCGCAGCTCTTGGGCGGATCGTCGGCGCGCGCGAAAGCACTGGCCGTCAGACCGGCCAGCACCAGCAAGACCGACGTCCAGCCGGCCCTCATGCTCCTCCTCCCGCAAGATCCGCGTCGCCGTCGGCGGATTTGGTACGACTTCCGCCCTTGCCTGCAACCTTTTTGTACCACGAAAATACCCATGCGGCGCCGGACATGATGAGAATTCCGCAAAGACTGATGACGAAATGAAGCCCGGCGCCGCCGGACGCCTCGGCCAGAATGAACTGTCCGGCAAAGGCCAGGAAGACGCCGATGCAGAAAATCTCCAGCGAATGCTGGCCGCACAGGACCAGCGGCCGCAGCCACGGCGAGGTCAGCCCCGGCCAGTCCCTGGGCACGAAGCGGACGGTCAGCGCGGCCAGCGCCAGGAAATGGGCGATGCGCAGCACGTCGAGATTGGTCTTGTCGATCGGATACATCCACTGCTCGACGATGCCCGGCATCAAATGGTGGAGCTGCGGCACATGCCAGGTCAGCGTCGTGTAGAAGGCGAACAGCAGATAGGCGGCGCAAATCCACAGCGTGACCGGCGACGACAGGATGCGCGACATGCGCTTCGCGCCTCCGAGCGCGCACCACGCGCCGAACACGAACATCAGTTGCCAGGCGAACGGATTGAAGAACCAGACCCCGTTGGGATAGGCTGGCAGCGCCAGATCGAACCACCAGGTGAGGGCATAAAGACCCGCCGACAGCGCCAGCCCAAGATCGGCCCTGCGCTGCATCAGTGCCAGCATCGGCGAAAAAAACAGCATCAGTGCGATGTAGAGCGGCAGCACGTCCATGTTGACGGGCCGGAATTTCAGCAGCAGCGCCTGCACGATCGTGATATCGGGATGCTTGAGGAAATCGAGAATGCCCATTTCCTCGGTGTAAAGCGGATTCTCGAAGCTGCTCGCGACGTAGGAAATTTCCGCGAGAAAGATCGTGAACAGAAAGATATGCGCCACGTAGATCTGCCAGACGCGCTTGAGAATGCGCGCGGCGGCGACGACGAATCCGCGCTCCCGCATCACGCGGCCGTAGACGAGGGCGGCCGTATAGCCCGAGATGAAGATGAAAATCTCGGTGGCGTCGCTGAAGCCGTAATTGCGGATGGTGACCCAGGTCAGAAGGTGCTGCGGCAGATGGTCGATGAAGATCAGCCACAGCGCCAGCCCGCGGAACAGGTCGAGCCGTAGCTCGCGTTCGAGGGGTGCGGCCGGAACCGAACCGTCCGGCGCATTGCGCGTGACGCCATCTGCCGCCGCCCCGGCGCGGGCTCCGACAACCTGATTGGCAACGGACATCGTGAGCACCGCTTCGAAATGCCTGCAATCGCCTCCCGGCGATCGAGAATGATTTACGAGGAACGGCTTCGGGCTAACGGTGACAAAAGGCAATATTGCGGTGGGTGTTATAGTCCGGAAACCATGCGGACGCGCCATCACAAGCAGGTGGGGCTGGTTCCCGCGCCTGTTTTCGTTATGATCCCCGATACCGAGAGCTATCCGGCTTTTTTTGGGATCAAAGCCGGGCTCAAGCCTTTATGTTTTGACGCGTTTTCTTTATGCGAACCGGTACCCAGCCTCGGGTCAGGCCCGAGGATATGCTTCGCTCGAAAACGCTATAGAGAGTCTCCGATGTATCGTGCCGTTACCCGCCAGATCGAAGTCACCGTCGAGCCGAACTTCATGCCGGAGCGGTCGTCCGCCGAGCGAGGCCATTTTTTCTGGTCCTACACCGTGGTCATCACCAACGCCGGGCCGGATACCGTCCAGTTGCGCACCCGGCACTGGATCATCACCGATGCCTCGGGACGCAAGCAGGAAGTCCGCGGCGAGGGCGTGGTCGGCGAACAGCCGGTGCTCGCGCCCGGCGAGCGCTTCGAATACACCAGCGGCGTTCCTCTGCCGACCGCCACCGGGTTCATGAGCGGCTGCTACCAGATGATCTCGATCCGAAGCGGCGAGCCGTTCGAAATCGATGTTCCCACCTTCTCGCTCGACAGCCCCGACAGCAAGCGCGTGCTGAACTGAAGTAGCGGCGCTGCGACGCGACGCCGACGCAGGGGTCGCGCCGCACTATTCCACGCCGGCTTCCTGCGGCGTGAATTCGTACACCGAACTGCAGAACTCGCAGGTCACGGCGACCTTGCCGTCCTTCACCATCCCGGAGCGGTCCTGCGGCGCGAAGCTCTTCAGCATCGCCTCCACCGCGTCGCGCGAGCATGAACATTGCGCGTGCAGCGCCTGCGGTGGAAACACCCTGACGCCACGCTCATGGAACAGCCGGTACAGCAGGCGTTCTCCGGACAAATCGGGGTCGATCAGTTCGATGTCCTCGACGGTGCCGATCAGCGACTGGCCCTCGACCCAGGCATCGTCCTCCGCCGCCGTATGCACGGCGCTGCCGTCCGGAGCGTCGCCGGGATCGAGATCGGCCTGACGCGCGCGCTCCGGCGCCTTGGGCAGGAATTGCAGCAACATGCCGCCGCCGCGCCAGCCGCGCTTCGGTCCATCGCCGTCCCTGCGCCACTCCTCGCCGACCGCGAGCCGGACCCGCGTCGGAATCTGTTCCGAGCGCAGGAAATATTCATGCGCCGCATCTTCGAGGCTGCCGCCCTCCAGCGCCACCAGGCCCTGATAGCGGCTCATGTCCGGGCCCTGATCGATGGTCATGGCGAGATGGCCGCGGCCGAGCAGCGCGCCCGAATCCGGCGCATCGCCGAGTCGTGTCTGGTCGAAACGGGCATAGGCCCGCAGCCTTGCCGGCGCCCGAAAGTCGACGATCAGGAACGACACCGGTCCGTCGGTCTGGGTTTGCAGGATGAAGCGGCCGTCGAACTTGAGCGAGGAGCCGAGCAGCGTTGTCAGCACCACCGCCTCGCCGAGCAGCTTGGCGACCGGCGCGGGATAGTCATGCCGGACCAAAAGTTCGTCGAGCGCCGGCCCGAGCCGGGTCAGCCGGCCGCGCAGATCGAGCGCGCTCACCTCGAACGGAATCACGGCGTCATCGACCGGAACAGACGAAGGCGCGCGCACGGGGGTTTCAAGCGAAATGGCGGGGTCGGACATTTGTGAGGTCATGCCGCTCTATCTGGGGTCGGCGGGCCGGGATCGAAACCCCTCAAAGCCGGGTTTGGCACGCCTTTGCCCGCGTCCTGCGTTCGTCAGGACACTCTCGGCCGGAGTATATCGTTGCGCAAAGCCGGTGGCGCGGGGCATGGATCCGGCGCGTGCGGCCGACAATCTCCGGTGACAGCCCGCGTGGCGTCCGTTATCGGGGTAGGCGATGGATCTCGCAACGACAAATGACGCGGCCGGAGCCGGCGACGGCTTCGATACCGCCAGGATCACCGGCGACATCGATGCGCTGGCCGAGAAGCACGCCGGGCACGAGGACGTCTTCCGCGCCGCGGTGTCCCGGTTTTTGAAGGCCGAGCTTGCGAAGGTGCGCGATGCGGCGCAGGCGAAGCTTTTGCGCGACCGCCACGGGCGGCGCTGCGCCGAACGGCTTTGTTTCGTCCAGGACGAAATCATCCGCCTGTCGTTTTCGGCCGCGACCCGTCATCTCTATCATTCCCCGATCCCCTCCGACGGCGAGCGCATGGCCGTGGTGGCGACCGGCGGCTACGGCCGCGGTCTGATGGCGCCGGAATCCGATATCGATCTGCTGTTCATTCTGCCGTACAAGCAGACCGCGTGGGGCGAACAGGTCGCCGAGGCTATCCTGTATTGCCTGTGGGACATGGGGCTGACCGTCGGCCACGCGACGCGCTCGGTCGACGAATCGATCCGGCAGGCGCGCCGCGACATGACCGTCCGCACCGGGATTCTGGAAACCCGGTTCCTCGCCGGCGACCGCGCGCTTTACGACGAACTGGTTACCCGGTTCGACACGGAGGTGGTGCAGGGAACGGCAGCAGAATTCGTCGCCGCCAAGCTTGCCGAGCGCGAGGAACGCCATCGCCGCGCCGGCCAGTCGCGCTATCTGGTCGAGCCCAACGTCAAGGACGGCAAGGGGGGATTGCGCGACCTGCACACGCTGTTCTGGATCGCGAAGTATGTCTACCGGGTCCATGAAAGCCGCGAGTTGCTGGAGTGCGGGGTGTTCGATGCCCGCGAGTACCGGACCTTCCGCCGCTGCGCCGATTTCCTGTGGTCGGTCCGCTGCAACCTGCACTTCGCGACAGGGAGGGCCGAGGAACGGCTGTCGTTCGACTTGCAGCGCGAGATCGCGGTGCGGCTTGGATATACGTCTCATCCCGGGATGCAGGATGTCGAGCGCTTCATGAAGCACTACTTCCTGACCGCCAAGGATGTCGGCGACCTCACAGCGATTCTTTGCGCCAAGCTCGAAGACCAGCAGGCCAAGCCGGCACCGGTTCTCAGCCGCATGATGTCGAGACGACGGCCCGGCACGGAGCTGCGGCGGGTTCCAGACGGCGACGACTTCATGATCGACAACAACCGCATCAATCTCGCCGCGCCCGACGTCTTCAAGCGCGATCCCGTCAACCTGATCCGCATGTTCCGTCTCGCGCAGAAGAACAACCTGGCCTTCCATCCGGACGCCTTGCGGACCGTGACGCGGTCGCGGCGGCTGATTAACGCGCAGCTTCGCGAAAATCCGGAAGCCAACCGGCTGTTCATGGAAATCCTGACGTCGAACGACGCGGAAACAGTGCTGCGCCGGATGAACGAGACCGGGGTGCTCGGTCATTTCATCCGCGCCTTCGGCAAGATCGTTTCGATGATGCAGTTCAACATGTACCATCACTACACGGTGGACGAGCATCTGATCCGCTGCATCGGCATCCTTCAGGACATCGAGCGTGGCGGCAACGACGAACTCGCTCTCGCCAGCGAGCTGATGCGCAAGATCCGCCCCGAACACCGGCCCGTCATTTACATCACGACCCTGCTTCACGACATCGCAAAGGGCCGGCCCGAGGATCATTCGATCGCGGGCGCCAGGGTGGCGCGCAGGTTGTGCCCGCGCCTCGGCTTCAACCCATCCGACACCGAACTGATCGCATGGCTGATCGAACAGCATCTGACGATGTCCAAAGTGGCTCAGTCGCGCGACCTCTCCGACCGCAAGACCATCGAGAATTTCGCGGCCGTGGTGCAGTCGGTCGAGCAGATGAAGCTCTTGGCGATCCTGACCGCCGCCGACATCCGTGGCGTCGGCCCCGGCGTCTGGAACGGCTGGAAGGCGCAACTGCTGCGCACACTTTATTATGAGACGGAACCGGTGCTGACGGGCGGCTTCTCCGAGGTCAATCGCGTCCAGCGCATCGCGGAGGCCCAGGCCGAGTTCCGCGCTGCCTTCCCCGAATGGCCCGAACGGGAATTCAATGCCTATGTTGCGCGGCATTATCCGGCCTACTGGCTCAAGGTCGATCTCGCGCACAAGATCAGGCATGCGCGTTTCCTGCGCGCCAGCGAGCAGAGCGGCCGGAAGCTCAACATCAACGTCGGCTTCGACGAGGCGCGCGGCGTCACCGAGCTGACGATCCTTGCCGCCGACCATCCCTGGCTGCTGTCGATCATCGCCGGAGCGTGCGCGTCGGCCGGTGCCAACATCGTCGATGCGCAGATCTATACGACCACCGACGGGCAGGCGCTCGACACCATCGCGATCTCCCGCGAATACGACCGCGACGAGGACGAGGCTCGGCGCGCCGCCCGCATCGGCGAGATCATCCGGCAGGTGCTGGAGGGCCGTCTGCGCCTGCCCGACGTGGTGGCGCGCCGCGCCGCCGGAAAGACCAGGCTGCGGCCGTTCGTGGTCGAACCCAAGGTCACTGTCAACAATCAGTGGTCGGACCGCCATACCATGATCGAGGTTTCGGGACTGGACCGTCCCGGCCTGCTGTTCCAGCTCACCGCGGCGATCTCGAAGCTCAACCTCAACATCGCGTCCGCCCACGTGGCGACATTCGGCGAGCGTGCGCGCGACGTGTTCTACGTCACCGACCTGCTCGGCGCCCGGATCACCGCCCCGACGCGGCAGGCCGCGATTAAGCGCGCGCTGGTCCATCTGCTCGCCAACGGCGGTGCGGCGGAACAATCTGTCGTCTGAAGCCCCGCGCCATGCAGCACCGCTAGGACGCATCGACATTCACCGTAGCCAGATCATGGCTGTGGCGAGGTGAACGAAGCCGGTGAAGTGAACGGTGCGTCTGTCGTAGCGGGTGGCGAAGCGGCGAAAATGCTTGAGACGGTTGAAGCAGCGCTCGATCCGGTTGCGGTGTTTGTAGAGGCCGGCGTCATGCGGGATGACGACTTTGCGTGTCTAGAGCCTTTTCGCTTCTGATGGAATCAGAAGCGGGCTCTATGATTTTGATTTGACGCGTTTTCTTCACGCGAACCGGTATCCACTTCGCTCGAAAACGCTCTAAAGCTCGCCTCGGCCAGCCATGGTCAAGCCAAGGTCATTGCGCAAGGCGAGCGACCGCTTGAACAATGCCCCCAGCATCCGCGATACGCCCCCAGGGCGGTCGGTGTTGAAGCTTCCGGCGTTGAACCATTCCGTTCATCGCTTGTTGACAGAATGCCCCGCCGAGTTTTGCTCCCGGAAAGTGAATCACTGATGTCATTCAAGGTTCAGGTAGGCCCGGCGCAGATCGCCATTCATCAGGGGCAGACAGTGCTGGTGACCGAGCCGGATGGACAGATAAACTGGCCCAGCAAGCGCGGATTGTATTTCCGCGACACCAGGGTCATCAGTGCTTGGGGAATCTATGCCAACGGCGAGTGCTGGGAACTGTTGAACGGCGGCGGCGCTGCGCCGCACGTGGCACGTATTTTCCTTACCAATCGCGGCTTAGTGACAAAAGACGGGTCGATCGCGGCGCGGACGCTTGGTCTTGTGATCGGCCGCCATATCGATGGCGGCCTGCACGAAGATCTCGACATCACCAACAACAGTCAGAAGCCGGTTCGTTTCAACCTCGAGATCGCAATCCGGGCTGATTTCGCCGACGTCTTCGAGGTGAAGGGCGACAATATCGTACGCCGCGGCCGCATCGTCACCTCCTGGTCGGCGAAGCGAGGGATCCTTCGCATCACCTACCGCAACAAGGACTTTTGCCGCGAAGTCATGGTCCGCACTGGCGAGGGAGAAGGCGAGCCGGCGGTGAATACCAACGGGCGCCTGAGCTTCGATGTCATTCTGAAAGCCGGGCAAGCCTGGCATCGCTGCCTGATCTACGACTTGGTGGACGGCACGAAACACATCCGGGCGCCGCGGAAATGCAGCCATTCCGGCACGACATCGGACCATGCCGGAAACATGGACAAATGGCGGCGGACGGTTCTGAAAATCGACACCAGCAACGAGGAATTCTACCGTTGTTTCAGTCAAGGCGTGCAGGACATGGCCGCCTTGCGCTTACCACTAAAAGACACGGATCACATGGTGTTCGTTCCCGCTGCCGGGTTGCCATGGTTCGTGGCGCTGTTCGGCCGCGACACCCTTATAGTCTCGCTGCAGGCGATGATCGTCTATCCGGAATTCGCCGCCGGGACGCTAGAGATTCTGGCGCAATATCAAGCGACGCAGTGCGACGACTACCGCGACGCCGAGCCGGGCAAAATCCTGCACGAGCTTCGTTATGGCGAACTCGCGCATTTCAAGTTGATCCCGCACACGCCGTACTACGGCACGGCGGACGCAACGCCCCTCTATCTGATCGCGCTGCATGGAGCGTGGCGAGCCACCGGCGACCGCGCGCTGATCGAGCGGCACCTGCCAAATGCCGAAGCCTGCCTGACCTGGATCGACAAATACGGTGATCGCGACGGCGATGGTTTTCAAGAATATCAGACACGCTCGCCAGCCGGCTACGAGAACATGGCTTGGAAGGATTCCGGCGACGCGGTGATGTATCCCGACGGCACGCTGGTGCGCGGGCCGAAGGCCCTGTGTGAGTTGCAGGGCTACGTCTACGATGCGTGGCTGCGCATGGCCGAGATCTACGACGAACTGGAGAACAAGCGGCGTGCCGACGCGCTACGCAAGAAGGCGGCAGTGCTGTTCAGGAAATTCAACGAGGTATTTTGGGACGAGCAATCTCAATTCTACGCCTACGCACTGGACGGCAACAAGAAAAAGGTGATGTCAGTGGCATCGAATATCGGGCAGTGCCTGTGGTCTGGCATCATCGCGCCCGAACGAGCCGGCATCGTGGTGAAGCGGCTGATGCGAAAGGATATGTGGAGCGGTTGGGGTATCCGGACGCTGTCGTCGGATCATAGCTCGTTCAACCCTTACAATTATCAGACCGGCGCGGTATGGCCGCATGACAACTCCCTGATCGCATTGGGTATGCGGCGCTATGGTTTTGCCGCCGAGGCCGCCGCGGTTGCGCGCGACATCAGCGTCGCTGCGAGCCATTTCCTGCTGAACCAATTGCCTGAGCTATATGCCGGGCTGCAGCGCGACCCCACGAGCTTCCCCGTGCAGTATCTCGGCGCCAACGTGCCGCAGGCTTGGGCGGCGGGAGCCCCCTTCATGCTGCTGCAGGCCATGCTGGGCCTGCAACAGGATGCGCCACGCGGCAAGCTGTACGCCGACCCTGCCTTGCCTGATTGGTTGCCGGACGTGACGCTCACCGATCTGCGGCTGGGCCGGCGCCGCTTCAACATCCGTTTCTGGCGGGACGGCAAGAACACGGTCTTCAAGGTATTGAAGGGCAATCCAAAAGCGGTAGAGCGCTCCAGTACATGTGGATGCTGGGCCAGGCCCAACGAAACACCGGGGAAAAGCCGGGGCGCCGCGTAGCGGTCCGTCGGCGCTCGATGAACGGCCCGCCGGTTCATGCGTGGAAATCCCATCGAACCATTAGTCGGCCTCAGCCGGCGTAACCTTCTGCTGCCGATACGCCTCCGGCCCTTCGCCAATCCGGCCCGCGGATAGCTCGTCGGCATAACGGTCGGACAGACATCGCGACGCGAAGTACTGACGCAAGTGGAAGCAAGTAGAACTTCACGCGTGTTTTTTGCCTCGGCCCGAAACTTAATTCAGCCAAACGTGTTTGGTATGCTGAGGACTGCAAATCGGGTCTCGTTTAACCATGGAGGCTTCTGATGTGCGATTACAGCTTGCAACACATTGCGTCCCATCCCGCCGGCGCCGGCCAGCGACTGGTGACGACCCGGTTCCCCACATCGATGACGCGCGGTTTCACCGAAGTCGGTGATCCCGCCGTCGTGATTTGCCTGCTTCCGGGCACGGAAATTGCGTTTGAGCGCGAGGTCAAGGTCGTGCCGAACTTTCCCTTGATGCCGAAGCGCCGGATCGGCGAGCGGGTGGCGCGTTTCCGCCAGGTCGCGCTCGACAAGCCGACGACGCATCATGACGCGCTCGAGTTCGCCAACGGCGAGATCGTGCTGCTCACCCGTCTGGTCGAAGGCCAGATCGCCGTCGTGCTGCAACTTCCGCACGGCGCGGTGCGTGCGACGGCGGCCGAGCCGGGCACCGCGCGGTCGCAAGGCGCGCCGGCTGCCGCGCGGTTCGAGAGGGATGCTGTTTAGCCGTGACGCTGGTAAAATTGTGAGGTGACAGCCGGGCGGCGACGATTGTGATCCATCCGATAACCGCCGCACCGGCAGAGCACCGGCAATCGCGTCTGTGGCGGAGAAAAGCATTCGGTGGCTACGGACGCGTCGCCAGCACTGCGGATGAAGTCGGCGTGTCGCGTTCTCGGGGCGGCTAAAATTAGGAACGTCGCGCTGCCCCGAGCATTGTCGGGGGCTCTGGCTCGTGTTGAATTGTCTTGCACGACGTACTTGGCTTCACCTGGCCTGGGAACGTCTCACCTGGGAACGTCTCAAATATTCGCGCGCCAAGTCTGGCAAATGATCTTCCATATCGGACACCATCGAAAGTTCTTCTTTCAAGATGCGCTCGCAAACTGCTTTCGTTTGCGCGTCGCCGATGGCTTCGGCGAGGCTGCAACCTCCATGTGCTCAAACGCGTAGCTCGCCATCACGCCCTTCACGATTTCATCGTCGGCAAACATGCCGCTCATGGCTTGGCCGAAAGCGATGATCTTACCGGCCAGATCCTTCAAGGTTGAAGTGTCGCCGCCTCGGCGTAGAATGCATCCTTCCAGCGCCTCAGCCTGCCTCCGCGTCTCGAGCAGATGCTGTTCGAGCCGTGCCTTCACATCGGGGTAGTCACCGGTCCAGCTTACCAGATTATTCAACATAGTCACGTCGTGTTCTTCCATTGCGTGGGCGTCGCGAAGCCACGCCATGAGGTTTTCTTCAGCTTGATTCATAATCAGCACCTCGCTGACAGGGGGCGGCCCGCCGAGGGGAACTCGGCAGGCCATGGGGATGATTGGAGGGAAAAGGTGGCCCGCAGCACTCCAATGCTTGGCGCGCCATAAACATTCCGCTTGGCGCTGCCCGGTCCTCGAAGAGGCCGTCAATCAGCGCGGCGCAGCCGCTTCATCGTGAATTCGATTTTTGCTGCGGTTGCAGCGGCCTTAAATCGGGGACAGAGATGGCCTCGCCAGCCGGTGCGCTAGAAACCACGACGCGCGCCGATGGGATGGCAGACGCCGGTCATCTTTGGCCCGTTGTCGTTTGCGATCGTGCTCACTGTTATGGCGGCGGTTATTATCGCCTGGTCGGCTTCGACATCCCGGAAAAAGACGATCTGGCTCATTGCGATTCCGAGCGGCAGTTCCCGGCGCGTGCGACCGCGGCTGATCGAATTGCTGGCACCAGGCGCTACAATTTCGGCCGCGCCCTTTTGTATCTTGATTTGTATCTTGATCCGGCAGATCGGCCGTTACTCACTGAGAAGGATCTGATCTGTGTCCGATGCTTTCGCTGATCTGAGCGAGGAAGTGCGCCCTTTACTTTGGCGGCTGCAACCTCAGTGAACTTACCCATTCCTCAAGTTTTGCGGCGTCATCGCTCTGCCAGATTGCTTTCAGCATTATGTGTCGCTCGGGTCCGTATGGAAGAGAGCTGATCTTTTCGCGGATGTCAGCTGCAAGTTCAGAAAGACCTTGGAGTGGGAGATCGATCTGCTGCACGGCACTGCTCCTTTCGCTTCGAGGAAGGCAGAAGCGCAACCGGCGTCCTCGATCACCGATGGATACTCAGGGGCTGGCCCGCTGATGGGCAGAGTTTGCGGTCCCAATCTTCGGGACGCCAGTGAATTATTAATGACATGGGGCGGAACGAATCGGCGGCCCGATTCTGCACACTTTATTCCTGCTCGTGCGACCGCCAAAATGTTCAGCAATTTTCGCGCGGTCGCATCCGCATTCGCGGCGCGCCATGTTCGCAATTTGAACATTGGTGAAATGAAGAAGAAATATTTTGTGACTGCCGCGCGTGAGCAAATCCTCCAACCACCGCTGGGACCGATCGGGGAGCCAATCGTTCTTTTTCGCCCGTCGCTAGAACAACCCACGCCAGCTTGGCGCTATTGGCACCCTAAAATCCTTTGGCGCTGATCCAGAATCGCCTGAGCAAATAGCCCCTGCGTGTCCGCTCAGTCTCCTCCGGCGGTCCGCATCGGGTTCCAGGGTTTCGGAGGCCCACGACGCTGACTAAAGATAGCGCCATCGCTGTCGCGGCAATGATCGGCGACAACAGCAATCCGGACGTCGGATAGAAGCCCAGGACAATGCTGACTTCGGCCGCGGCGAGGGCAGGGGCGTCATTCACAGCCGCGCCGGTCGGCTTGACTCTTCGTCCGTTAATCTTGCTCGGTGTTGCGGACGTACGGCGATTTTTGGCTCCCTAATCGGTCCTTTGGCTGGAGCCACCATACGAGACCACCGAACACGACGACCAAAGATATGACAGCCGCCAACAACAGCGGTGACTGGTCGAGCCAACCCAGGCCGGGTACCACCAGGAAGAGGATTCCGCCGACGACACAGATTTTCCAGACCCGCGCCTGCATGCCCGCGACGAACGTGCCGAAGGCGAGAAGGATTATAATCGCGAGCGACCTCGCGTTAGCGTTCATTACACCCTGTACGCCGCCGTTGTGGATCAGGTAAATGGCGAACAGGAGGCCGCACCATATCGAGGCAAGTCTATAAACCAGCCCCAGGCGTTCCCTCCGGGTCAAAAAATGGCTCCAACCCTCGACGATCGATATGACGCCGAAGACCGGTGTTATCATGACCCAGTAACCTATCGGCAACCGGAAGATGACGCCCACGAGCGCCAGCAACAGCATGGCAATGAAGAGTAGATCGTAAAGGAACCATTGCAGCGCGATGGATCGTTTGGATACCGGGAGGTCCCCGCCCGCATTGGAATAGCTTCCGTCATGGAGCTTCTGCTCTACTGGGGCTGCGCGGCCTTCCCGAGTGCTTGTATCGTCCCGATGCTCGCGATCAATGGTATCCATGACTGAACCCGTCGACAAAAACGATTACCGAAAATTGTACTATGAGGATCACGCTGGATCCGACGGCAGCAAAACCATGAGTATATGATCTTGCAAGTTCCATCGTAACAACTCATCCGCGACTTGGCAGGCCA
This sequence comes from Nitrobacter sp. NHB1, assembly GCF_036964665.1. Taxonomy (NCBI): domain Bacteria; kingdom Pseudomonadati; phylum Pseudomonadota; class Alphaproteobacteria; order Hyphomicrobiales; family Nitrobacteraceae; genus Nitrobacter; species Candidatus Nitrobacter laanbroekii. The sequence goes on along the minus strand of NZ_JBAMDA010000001.1, from coordinate 2,336,641 downwards.
CCAGGAGACATGATGAAGACTGCGCACATGAAGGAGTCTGGCTCAAACCAGACGTTTCCCATATTAAGGTAATACCAATACCCGCGACTAAGTTCCCGCCAATTTAAGCTCGCATACCTCTGGCGATATCTTCCTTCGACGCATCGTCGAAATCCTGCCTCAGCAACAAACGCCAAGCAGTCGACATCTCCCGGCAGATCCAAGAGGACATTTCCGTCTACCCGGTAACGATTACGACAATGAATGCCGGCGTGGGGATCGCGACCGCGACAGCAATGTATTTTTGCGGGCTCTAAAGGCTCTCGGGCACTTTCTCGAAGGCGAATAGCGATAACGGCCTTCGGTCCGTCCGGAGATTCCGTCATGTATCCCGACGGAACGCCGACACCTGGAACATGCGCTCTGTGAATTGCAAGGATACGTCCACGACGCGTGGCTGCGTATGGCCGAGATCTACGACAAATTGGACAACAATCGACATGCCAACGCCATGCGCGAGAAAGCTGTCGCGTTGGTCGAGCGGTTCAAACCTAAACGGCCGGCATGATGATGAACGCGCCCAGCGCCAGCAGTATGAAGCCGATGGCGGCATCGGTGAATGTCAGAGAGATTGTGTCAGAGGGCGCATACTCGGTCGTTGTCGGCTTAATTTCGCTCTGCGGCCGCGGGGCAGCTTGTCTCGTCGTATTCGATTGATTTGGGACCATGCTTTGGCCCGTCGTCGTCGACGGCTGGTTCTGCTGCGCAGGGGAACTCGCCGCCTGGCCGGTGGTCCGGTTGGGGGCTTGGCCCGTTGCGTTCTGCTGGTTCGGCTGCGGCTGGCCGGTCGGGGCCTGTCCAGTTCCGGCTTGTCCCTGGCCCGTCGTCGGCGGCGGCTGGTTCTGCTGCGCAGGGGAGTTCGCCGCATGACCGGTGGTCTGGTCGGGAGCTTGGCCCGTTGCGTTCTGCAGGCTCGGCTGCGGCTGGCCGGTCCGGACCTGTTCAGCGCCGGCTTGTCCCTGGCCGATCGTTGAGGTTGGAGCGCCTGTTTGCGAGGACTGCGATTGGCCGATGCTCTGGTTCGCCTGCTGGCTTAGCCGACCGGACACGCCAAGCGATGAAACCGTGCGGGCGTCGATGCTACCGGTCACCTGAATGCCCTGCTGTCGCTGGAAGGCGCTGATGGCATTGCGAGTCTTTGGACCCAGGATACCGTCGGCTCTACCATGCAGAAGACCGCGCTCGATCAATACGCGTTGCACGACGCGAATGTCGCCCGGGGAGAGATCGACCGCGACGCTGCCGCCGCTGAAACGTGTCCGCGGTCCGGCCGGAACTACATCGACGATATGTCGATCACGGTCGACGAACACGACTTCATCCTCCACAACGAAGAAGCTGTCGTCGCGGTAGGCAGGGAAGGCATCAATCAGGGCCGGATAGGTCGAGACAGATGCGACCTCCACGTCGGACGGCACCGCTACGCCGGTGTGAACCTGGAAGTTGATGGAGTTCACGTTGACGCGCGGGGCATTGTCTGCGTGAAGCACCGACTGCTGGAGCGTTGTCTGCTGCTGCGCCGTCAAGTGAGTGCGGGTCTGGGTCTGGTCGGCGACCGTGGTCTGGCCCGGCGCAGGCGCCCGGCCGGCTTCCCGAGGTTCCGCCTTGTGGTCCTGCCTCATCCCTTCACCGTGCGAAGCGCCGGTTGCGCTCTGCGATATTCCGCCTCCCGCTTGGCCGACGGATGTTCCCTTTTCGCTGGCCGCGCCGCCGCCGCTCAAACCTTGCGCGGACGCAAGGCTCACGCTTGCGAGCACCGATACCGCCGTAACCAAGAGCCTGCGGTTCATTCGGCTCGTCATCTATTCCTCCTGAGGTGCTCCCTCTCGATCAAAAAACAATGACGATGGCCTGACAAAGTACTTCGAGATGCGAGAATGCGTCTGGAAAAACCGCGCGACCGTGCGATCGTTCCGTCAGATCGTCATTGTTGCCTTGTGCTGGGTAATATTCCGGCTGTGGTACGGAGGATTTCAGCGGCAGGATGGACCCCTTGAAATGGACTCCGATTTTGAAAAAGAGGAGCGGCTTTGCGCAGTCGATAAATCTTATGGGTAGTGAACCGCGGCCAGTTAATTGTCTTTCTCGGGTCCGTCCAAGTCTCTGGAACGATACCGCTGTGCGTCGGTTAGGCAATCGGGGGTGCGTCATGTGCACCTGTCCGTGTTCTCGTGTGGAACGTTTGCGACGCCAGTTGCGTTTTCACCTGATTAGGAGGACTGCATGGCCTTCGAAGCGAAAGAAACCATCAACTTGATCGCTAGCGATAAAGTCGAGGGGACGGCTGTTTATGATGCCGAGGACAAGAAGATCGGTACAATCGCGCGCCTCATGATTGAAAAGACCAGCGGGCAAGTTGTCTACGCCGTAGTGGGTTTCGGCGGATTTCTTGGCATCGGGGACGACCATTACCCGCTGCCTTGGCACTCCCTGACATACGATACCGGGCTTGGCGGCTACCTGACCAGCGTAACCACGGATCAGCTGAAAGGAGCCCCGAAGTATGATACCGAAAGCAATTGGAGCTGGTCGGATCCAGCCCGCAGCAAGGCCGTCGATGACTACTACCCTTTTGTAAGTCCGGAGCAGAAGAATCTGTCCGGTTTCAAACGCGCAAGTGAACAGCGAACTTGAATGCTGCGCCGATTTTGTGAAGGGGTGCGGTTCGTGCCTGGGCTTGCGCGGCTACGTATCGCGGAGCCGCGTAGAACCCACGCCGGAGCAGCCGTGGCCCGCGGCCATGGCTGTTTTTCGATCGTGGCGTAATAGCGCTCCTCGGCTTCGGCCAGCGAGATGTTGCCAACGCGCTCTAGCAGCCGGCGATTGTTGAACTTATCAACCCAGGTTAACGTCGCGACCTCAACGGCTTTCGAAGGTCCCACGGACAGCTGAGGCCGGCCTTGAGCTTGGCGTCGCGTACCTCAGCTGCGGTTCAAGCATCACAGTACAGTCTTTGCTTTTGGATGGCGCAATTTGCCTTTTTGAGGGGCTGTTTGAGCGGCAACAGTGATCGGACACCCCCGGCGCTTTCCAATATTCTGAAAATCGAAACGATGGTCGTTGGAAAGCAGCGTAACGTTAGCGACGGACCTGCCAACTAGCTTTGCAAGTCCGCGAATATCTTCAAGTAGGTCTGCATCTAAACCGAAAAAGGTCCATGTCATTTTCAAGAAGATGCTCTGCAACCGGGTGCAATATAAGCATCAAGGAACTTCACCGACCGGACGGCGTTCATTCGCCGCGGAGCGTATTTCATCGCGACGAGCCTTATAGCACTGTTTCCCGCGGCCGGTCGGCGGCCTGTCGATTTCAGGAATTCGATCTCCGGGCATGGCCACGAACAACCCATCAAAAAAGGTGATCTATGCGGCATTGGCGGGAAACCTGTTAGTTGCCGTGACCAAATTCATCGCTGCGCTCATCACTGGAAGTTCGTCGATGATCAGCGAGGGCGTCCATTCGTTGGTGGATACGGGTAATGAGGCGCTGCTTCTTTATGGATATTCACGTGCCAGCCTCCGGCCCGATGCGCACCATCCGCTGGGTTATGGGCGCGAACTGTATTTTTGGAGTTTCATTGTTGCACTCTTGCTGTTTGCGCTTGGCGCCGGCGTCTCGTTTTACGAGGGTATCCTGCATGTTGCCGCGCCCACCCGGATCGAAAATGTGTCGGTCAATTACATTGTCCTGGCTTGTTCGTTTCTGTTCGAGGGGGTGTCGTGGTGGATCGCGCTGAAATCTTTTCGCGCTTCCAAGGGATCGAAGCCTTACCTAGAAGCCATTACGATGAGCAAGGATCCGCCCTCGTTCATGGTCCTTCTCGAAGACACCGCCGCCCTGATCGGCATCGTGATCGCGGCAGCCGGGATTTGGGCGGCCGATCATTTTGGGATACCTGCAATTGACGGCGCCGCATCGATTCTTATTGGCACAGTTCTGGCGGTCATAGCCGCCCTTCTTGCAAGGGAGAGCAAGGGTCTGTTGATTGGCGAGCGCGCCAGCGAAGCGATCAACAGTTCGGTCCTTTCGCTCGCTGAAAGTCAGCCAGGGGTTGAAGGCGCTAATGGCGTGATTACCGTCCATCTATCGCCAGATCAGATTGTGGCGACCCTTAGTCTGGAATTTGCGGACGCTCTCCACACACCACAGATCGAAGAATGCGTCACGGAGCTCGAGCGACGGATCCGCGAAAAGCATCCTCAGATCGTCTCGCTCTTCGTGAAACCCCAGACCAGACGCATGTTCGAAGCTCGCCAGAAGCAGCGCCAGATGTCGGGGTTTTAGGATAATGTCCTTCATGAAGGCCAATGTGACGGAGATCATCAGGCTGGTGCAAGAGCCCGCCGAAGTTCAAAATTGCCCCCACTACGGCGGCCTCCCGGTGACGGCAGGTGCATAACAGACCCCAGAAACGCGCTTAAGGACGACGCGTTCCTAAGGTCGAGCGTTTGCCGGCTTAATGCCTAGTACTTGAACTGTGGCATTGCCTTGAGCTGGTCCTTCGTGGCGTTGACCGTGCCACGGTCAGGATACCACTGCTTCGAATTCGAACTCGTTGAACCGGTTGTCGTGGTTCCGGCCTTGTTGGCGAACTTGATCTGATCCAGCTTCATCATAACGTTATGTTCGCCCATGCCGAGAAAGCCGCCGACGCTGACAATGACGCCGTCAACTTTGCCAGAGCCGTCGATGATCACATCATTCACTTCGCCGATCTTGTCATTCTGCTCATTGTATATATTCACGCCCACTAGCTTGGAAGCTCTCCACTGACCGGCGGCCGAGACAGGCGCCGCAGCAGCTGACGGGGTCGGTGCAAGGTTTTGGGCCATCGCCATGGGCGAGGCGAGGGCGCACGCCAGAAGCACTGCCGGGATCAATCGCATTGTAGTCTCCTTCGTTGATGGTCACCTTCCAACGAGCGCGCGGGGCGATCGTTCCGTGTCGGAACCGAGAAGCCGAATCGTGCGTCGAGCGGCATCGAGCGCATCGACGCCGATGAGACGCGTGGCGTTGTCTACAGGGATAATACGTTCTGGCTTCCCCTATAGGTTACGCGACGAGATTCCTGCCAATACGCCGCCGTAGAGAGCCGCATCCACGGACTAGACCCTTCGCCAGAAGGACCCGCAAACCCTGGGGAACTTTCTTCCGATCGTGTGCGTTCATTGGCCGCGGCAAACCTTGGAGGCCTGCGGAGGAAACCACCCGTGTTGAAACAAGTGAATGCGCGTGTGGCCGAACCTAATGGCAGCCGCTTTTCCAAGCTGTTCGGAGAAATCGCAAACCGCACGTCGCAGGCCGCCGGTCGTGGTCTGACGTTCACCATCGCGGTCGGCGTCGTGATCGTCTGGGGTATCAGCGGTCCCGTCTTTCACTACTCCGATACGTGGCAACTCATCATCAATACGGGCACCACTATCGTGACCTTCCTGATGGTATTCCTCATCCAAAACTCTCAGAACCGTGACAGCGCCGCTATTCAAGTCAAGCTCGACGAACTGATCAGGGTCAGCACGGCCCAAAATTCCTTTGTAGGAATTGAGCATCTCACCGACGAAGAAATCGAAGAGATTCGCGTCAAGTGTGAGCGGCGAGCCGAAGCGGGAAAAGGCAGGCAAAGCCGGGGTTGAGGCGACCGATAGGAGGGCTCGTCGGGCGGCCGATCGGACCAGCGATTGAGGTGTTTTCGGCATATGGTGCCTGAGGAACAGGCTCGGCAACGCTACGACCCGGCATCCACCGATGCCGATCTCGGAACCAGTGAAAACTCAACCGTTGGAAGGCGATGACGAACGAGGTCGAACGGAAACTCAAAACCGCACTCGGTTAAAGTCCCGGCTTTTGATCGCCGGCGCGAGCCTCCTTGCTGTTTACCCTAGGACTTGGGCTGCGGCGTTCGTCTCGTTCGAGCGATTGTTCTGACGCGCCATCGGCCATCGCGAGCCACGTCGGCGAAACGCATGTACGCCCATGTCGGAAGTTATTATCGCCGGAAGTCCAGCCCATTTGCGTAAGCAGCTAACCTCAACGGGCCATCAGCCTATCAGTGGCCGAAGAACAGCCACAACAGAATGATTACCGGAATAGGCACTCCAAGCAGCCAGAGCAAAAGTCCTCGTCCCATCGTCGCCTCCATTAAAACCTCAAGTGAGTTGAACGCAGAAGGGAATATCCAGTTCCTCCGACTTCAGATGTCGATTTGCCCTAATCAACGACAACCCGCCCGATGTATTGGGCGGATTGGTCTGGCGGAAAGCTTGATCGCTCTTAGTTGCAGTCGCGATCGACGATGACCGATCGACGATGACCTTGCGATAGGTTTCCTATTTAGTCGGGCCATGGACGAGTGCCGTACCAGTCGCACGGGATGTCGGCGCTTTGAAGCAAGGAACAACAGAAAATCAGATTCAAGTTCTACGACGGGCGCATCGAGCAGCTCCGTGAAACCGAGGTCGCAGAATAAGTGTTTTTCGCTTTTGAGAAGATTGACCCTTCTCCTAAAAGTTTGTTTGGAAAAATCATGGATGGATTGTTCTGCGTAGCGAATTGCCGGTAGCAGCTCTCGCCGCTGACGCGGCCAGCGATGCTGGTTGCAGACCGTCCTTTGACTTTCGGAACACTTTTCTTGCGGGCGCGTTGGATGCTCCGGGACAACTCACACCCAGGAGGACGCCATGGCCGAGCGGGAAACAGGAAATCTTATCGGCAGCGACAAGGTGGAAGGCACGGCCGTCTATGGCGCTGATCGCCAGAAGATCGGCAGCATCGAGCGCGTGATGATAGACAAGATGTCAGGCAAGGTGGCCTACGCCGTCTTAGGCTATGGAGGCTTCCTCGGTATCGGTGACGATCACTATCCCACGCCCTGGGCCAGTCTGAAATACGATAAAGACTTGAGCGGTTACATTACAAACGTAACAAGGGATCAACTCGACGAGGCGCCCCACTACCAAAACGACGCTGAGTGGGCATGGAGTCGCGAGAACGACAAGCGAGTCTATGACCATTACCAAGCTTCGCCGTTCTGGTGAGGCAGAGTTCTTCGAGAAAGACCCGGCGCGCGCGTCGGGCCTTTTGATATACAGGAGTTCCCTCGCTTGCCGGCGATTATCGCGAACCGCTTCCAACCTGAAATTTTGCCATGAGCAGGACCAAAACGTTCCAGCAGGTCGAACCGGCGTAGGTGGCTTGGGCGCACTCTTCTCGAACGCAATCTGGAGAGTTGAGTTCGTCCGCAACCGATATTTAACCGAGCCGCTCAAGTCCCGTCCACCTTACGGAGGAAAAAGTTCATGGCCGCGAAGAAGGCGAAGAAGGCGAAGAAGGCGGCAAAGAAGAAGGCAAAGAAGCGCCGTTATTCGAAGAGTTCGGGTCGCACGGTAGAAAAGGAAATGCGCCGTTACAAAAAAGGCACGGCAAAAAGCGGGCGCGGCGGCAAGGGCGGCAAGGTCAAAAGCAGAAAACAGGCCATCGCGATCGGCCTCTCCAAGGCGCGCAAGAAGGGCGAAAAGGTTCCGAAGAAGAAATCTCGCTGATGATGTGTGATCATTGCAAGAAGACTCCCGCCGGCAGTTGCCATTTATCCGGGAAGGCGCGGCGGTCATCTCGACGGGCACAGAGCGCCGACTCTGCGAAGAATCCTTTTACAGAAGTTTCAACCGCATGAATGCTGGTGGTCAAATGAACGAGAAAAACAACATCGATCGTGTCTGGGACATCGTTGAAAAGGTAGGCGTTTGCATGCTGACGACGCAATTCGCCGATGGGTTGCGTGCGCGACCGCTGGAAGCAAGGCCTGATCGCGGCGCTGGCCTGATCTTCTTCGTAACCGACATTCACAGCCCGAAGGAGGATGAGATTGAGACCAAACCCGATGTAGGCCTCGTCTTTATCGATTCGGACGAAAAAGCCTACCTGTCGATCACCGGCCGCGCCTGCATCGTCCACGATGCGGATAAGACAAAGGCGGCATGGCGAAAGACCGATGAGGTATGGTGGCCAGGAGGGCCGAGCGATCCCAATGTATGCTTGTTGCGGATTGAGCCTTTTACCGCGGAATTGTGGGATGGACCGGCTAGTGCTGTGGCTACCATTTTCGAGTTCGCCAAGGCGAGGTTGACCGGAGACGAGCCGAACCTCGGCGAGAACCGCAAGGTGACGGTCAAGATGTAGGGGTGCTGTTGTCCGGCGGTTTCGATCGGCTCGGCATCGGCGCCGCAGTATTCCTCCGGCCGCGTGGCCGATTGCGTCAGCGGCGCGGTTTTCGATACGAGTGCCACCTGGGGCAGGAGCAACGATATGAAGCAAACGGCCGCTTTGATCTCGATGGCGACCGGAGTTCCACCGCATGTGTTTCATCAGACGCAAATTCTCCAAGCGGCGCGTTTCATCTTGGGTTCGCGGTATCCGCAGTTTGAAACGCTCTCCTCTCTTTTCGCTAACACCGGCATACAGCACCGTTACGGCGTTAAACCGATTGAATGGTACTGCGAGCCGCGTGGCTGGCCGGAGCGAACTCAAGCCTTTCTGGAAGGCGCCGAAGCCTTGTTCGTCGATGTCGCGCGCAAGGCTATCGAACGCGCCGATCTCAGCGTGACTAATATCGACACCGTCGTGACGGTGTGTTCGACCGGCATCGCGACACCGACGCTGGAGGCCCGCGTCGCGGCGAAACTCGGCTTCCGGCCGGATGTGTCGCGCGTGCCAGTCTTTGGTCTGGGCTGCGCGGGCGGCGTAACTGGACTATCCATTGCATCGCGGCTGGCGCAAGCACGGCCTGGCACGAACGTGCTGCTGGTGGTCCTTGAACTTTGTACGCTCGCAGTCCGCCATGACGAATTGACCAAGGCCAATATCGTTGCCGCCAGTCTGTTCGGCGACGGGGCCGCCGCCGTCCTGCTGCGCGCCGGAGATGGAGGTGCGACACGCATCGAGGCAACCGGCGAATATCTGTGGCCTAACACGCTGAATATCATGGGATGGCGTGTAGACCCCGAAGGATTTGGCGTGATCTTCCAGCGCACCATTCCTGACTTCGTGGTTGCGCACATGAAGCCAGGTGTCACGGCAATTCTGTCCGGGATGGGTCTTTCGATCGGAGATATCGATTGCTTCATTTGCCATCCCGGCGGTACGAAAGTCATTATCGCGATCGAGCGGGCTTTTTCGCTCGACCAGGGGACGCTCAACAACGAAAGAGGGGTAATTGCCGATTACGGGAATATGTCGGCGGCGACGGTCCTGTTTGTGCTCGAACGCGCTCGCGCGCAGGGCCTGCCCCCGCGGGCACTGGTGACCTCACTCGGGCCGGGGTTCACCGCAAGCTGCGTCACTCTGCGTCACACAGCGTGACTCTCGCCACTCTCATTCTCGCGTTGGTGACGCTACAGCGGCTAGGCGAACTCGTTCTGTCCCGATACAACACCGGCAGGCTGTTGGCGCAGGGCGCAATCGAGATCGCGCCGGGCCATTATCCGCTGGTTGTCGCGACCCATGCGGCCTGGCTAATTGCGTTATGGGCATGGGGTCGCGATCGGGACGTAAATCTCATTGTTCTTTCAATTTTTATTTTGTTGCAGATCCTGCGCTTGTGGGTGCTGACAACGCTTGGACCACGATGGACCACGCGTATTATTGTATTGCCCGACGCGCCGATGGTCACGGCGGGGCCTTACGGATATTTGTCGCATCCCAACTATGCGATCGTTGCCGCGGAGATCGCGGTTTTGCCGCTCGCGCTTCATCTGTATCTACTGGCGTTGGTCTTCACTATCCTGAATGCGCTGGTGCTCATTATCCGCATTCGCGCCGAAGCCCGTGCGCTCGCAGTTGCACAGCGTCGCTATGACGACCGATAGCCAGAGTCTGTTATGAGCTGATACAGTTGGGGATGATTAGCAAACCTTGTTCCGGTCCGGGAGTCGTCCGGCTGCAAATGTCCCCATTCACTTCATGACAAAATCAAACCCGCCGGCGAAAGGGCAACCGGCGGGTCTGGACCTGGAACAGGGGCCTGAGGTTCTTGGGCCCCGTTCGCACTACTCCATCTAAAAAATGCCGTTGGGTCAGGAGCCTGGCGGCATTACTCAGGGCGCCTCTGCGGCCGCGCCAGCGAGCGTCGCGCGCGCTGCTCCGCATCCTCTCCGAGAAAAAATGTTCCAAAAAATGTGCCGCGGTTTCAAACTGCTTGAAAGGCCGGGTTATATGTCAGCTTTCAAGTGCATCAGACGCATCAGCCGTGCGGCATCGAGCGGAGTCGCGCTCTTCTGGTCGTTGTCGAAATAGACGTAGATACTGTGTCCCTCGTTTCGCAGGCGGATAGCCGCCGTGCCCCAGCCGTCAGTGTTTGCGGCGCATAACGGTCGCGATAGTTTCCCGACGGCCCATGAGCGCGGACGTAGACATGGGGTGCGGTTACCTCCCATGGTGCCGGTGCGTCGTGATGATCCGAGATGCAAAGGGCGCTGCTATGATCGCGCAGAAGATCGAAAGTTTCCAGCGTGTACCAGCTCGGATGACGAAACTCAAAGACGTAAGGGCGTGGTTTGCTGCATGGTGTCCTTCTGAAATTGCGGTGGAAGCTGAAATAGCACCGGACCAGCCTTCGCCTTCAGAAGGCGGAGGCGACGTTCCAGCAGGGCGAGGCTGTTGCCGGATTTCGGACCGAGCCGTTTCCAGTGCGTGATGAACTTTCTAGTGGACTGATATCCGCTTCGCTCGCTGCGGCCGCCTCATCCCCTAATCTTGCGTTAACTTTCGGGTAACCGCCCCTTAAACCCCGATCGCTAGTGTCTCGATTTCGAAGTCCGCATGGCCTTGCAGCAACTTTTGATGCGAGCTTTGAAATCAAAGGGACGCTAGCAATCTTATGATTCTAGTGTGGGTCGGCGTGGGCGTTGTTGCGTATGGTGTGGGGACGAAAGAAAAAGCGCGGCGGGCGCAAGGAACCTGTATTCGGCGCGGTTGCCGCTTCGCTCGCGGAGTTGCGCCTCAATCCGCTCGATCGCATCACGGTTGCCGACGACAAGCCAGCCAGGCGCGCTGCGCCGCGCAAAGCCGCCGGTCCGGGTGGTGACGGATCGCGCGAGCGCCAGCCGCCGCAGAATCGGAAAGCCCGCAAAGGGCGTGCGCAGAAGCGGACGCGCGTCCGCCTGTCCCGGCTGTTCTACTGGGGCGCCGTGCTCGCTTTGTGGGCGGTCATCGCCGTCGTCGGCGTGGTGGTCTATGTCGGCGCGCACCTGCCGCCGATTCAGTCGCTGGAAATTCCAAAACGTCCGCCCACCATCAAGATCGTCGGCGCTGACGGCAGCGTGCTGGCGACGCGCGGCGAAATGGCCGGAAGCAATGTCTCGCTCAAAGACCTGCCGCCCTATCTGCCGAAGGCCTTCATCGCGATCGAGGACCGCCGGTTCTATTCGCACTACGGCATCGATCCGATCGGCATCCTGCGCGCAGCCATGGCCAACGTCCTGCACATGGGCGTGTCGCAGGGCGGCTCGACGCTGACCCAGCAACTCGCCAAGAACCTGTTCCTGACCCAGGAGCGCACGCTCGAACGGAAGCTTCAGGAGGTCGAACTCGCGCTCTGGCTGGAGCGCAAGCTCACCAAGGCGCAGATTCTCGAACTTTACCTCAACCGGGTCTATTTCGGCTCCGGCGCCTATGGCGTCGAGGCTGCCGCGCAGAAATATTTCGGGAAGCCCGCGAAGAACGTCACGCTCGCCGAGGCCGCCATGCTGGCCGGTCTCGTCAAGTCGCCGTCGCGGCTTGCGCCGAACCGCAACCCGGAAGGCGCCGAGGCCCGCGCAAAGGTCGTGCTCGCGGCGATGGCCGACGCGAAATTCATTACCGAGCAGCAGGCGCGCGCCGCCGCCGCCCATCCCTCCTACGCCGTGAAGCCGGCCAGCGCCGGCACCATCAACTATGTCGCCGACTGGGTCGGCGAAGTGCTCGACGATCTGGTCGGCCAGGTCGATCAGAGCATCGTCGTCGAAACCACCATCGATCCGAAACTGCAGAGCGTGGCGGAAGCCGCCCTGATCGACGAACTGGCCGCGAAAAGCGTCAAGTTCAATGTCAGCCAGGGCGCGCTGGTGGCGATGACGCCCGACGGCGCGGTCCGCGCCATGGTCGGCGGACGCAACTACGCCGACAGCCAGTTCAACCGCGCGGTCATGGCGAAGCGCCAGCCCGGTTCCGCGTTCAAGCCGTTTGTCTATCTCACCGCGATCGAGGCCGGGCTCACGCCCGAGACGATCCGGCAGGACGCTCCGCTCGACGTCAAGGGCTGGCGGCCGGAGAACTACGGTCACGAATACTTCGGCGCGGTGACGCTGACCCAGGCGCTGGCGATGTCGCTGAACACGGTCGCGGTCCGGCTCGGACTGGAGGTCGGGCCTGCGAATGTGGTCCGCACCGCGCACCGGCTCGGCATCACATCAAAACTGGAGCCCAACGCTTCGATCGCGCTCGGCACCTCCGAGGTGTCGCCGCTGGAACTGGTCGGCGCCTACGCGCCGTTCGCCAACGGCGGCTATGCCGCTAACCCCCATATCGTCAATCGCATCCGCACCGTCGATGGCAACAAGCTTCTCTACGCGCGCGCGCAGGACGTCCCCGCCCGGGTGATCGATCCGCGCAGCGTCGCCATGATGAACACCATGATGGAACAGACGGTCATCAGCGGCACTGCGCGCAAGGCCCAGATTCCGGGATGGACCGCTGCCGGCAAGACCGGCACCAGCCAGGATTTTCGCGATGCGTGGTTCGTCGGCTACACCGCAAAGCTCGTGACCGGGGTGTGGTTCGGCAACGACGACAACTCGCCGACCCACAAGGCCACCGGCGGCGGCCTGCCGGTTGAGGTCTGGACGCGCTTCATGCGCGCCGCGCATCAGGGCGTGCGGCCCGAGCCGATCCCCGGCACCCAGCGGGGCGGCCTTCTGCCGGACATTGCGCAGCTCGGCCGGCAGGTCGTCGCGCCGGCTCCCGGCGCTTCTTCGGTGCCTCCTGCTTCGGTGCCACCCGTTGGCCGACCTCCGCCGATCCGGACCGACGTCCGGCCGGAAGCCGCAAGCGGACTGGACGGCTGGCTCATGGACCGGGTGTTCGGTGGGCGGTAACGTCATCTTCATTTTCAAGGAAACGCTTCGTCGGGGCACTGCGCGCTCCCTCTCCGGCTTGCGGGGGAGGGTTGGGGAGGGGGCAAGTGTCCAGTAGTAAGAGCCCCCACCCGACCGACTTCGTGGGTCGACCTCCCCCGCAAGCGGGAGAGGTATAAGAATCGCTCGCCGCGATTCCGTGCAGCACGCTAATCCTGAATGCCGTAGCGGTGGAGATCGTTGCCTTCGGCGTCGAGCCACTTCTTGGCCCGCTCGACATGATTGCAGATCCGCGCCACCACCTTCCAGAATCGCGGCGAATGATTCATTTCAACGAGGTGGGCGACCTCGTGGGCGGCGAGATAGTCCAGCACGAACGGCGGCGCCAGGATGAGCCGCCATGAGAACGACAGCGATCCCGACGAGGTGCACGATCCCCAGCGGCTCGACTGATCGCGGATCGAAAGACGCTTGACCTTGACGCTCAGCGTATCGGCGTAGCGTTGCGTGGCTTTTTGCAGGTCGCGCCGTGCTTCCCGCTTCAGAAAATCGTGCACACGCCGGTCGAGATATTCGAGTCCGCCGGCGATACAGAGAATGCGCTCGCCGCTGTCGCGTGTTTCGGTCCACACAGTGCCGCGCTCGCCGGCGCGATGCACAATCCGATGGGCGACGCCGCGCAGCGGAATGACCGCGCCGTGGTGGAACGGCGCCGCCTTCGGCAGGCGCCCGAGGCGCGCCGCGATCCAGCCGCCGTGACGCTGCGCAAAGTCCTTGGCCTCCGGAAGCGTTCCCCGCGGCGGCATGGTCAGGATCGCTTCGCGGTCGCTCGGATGGATTCGCAAGGTGTAACGGCGGGCGCGGCGATGCCGGCGCAAGCGCACCGAATAGATTTGCGAACCGTGTTTGATAAGAAGCCGGGAGGGTTCGGCGGGACGTCGATAAAGGAGTGCGCGGGCCATGTCAGAAAATCCGGAGGCGGGAGTATCGCCCGGATTCTGCCATATCCGGCGCCAGTCGAATCGCTCGGCGCAAAAACAAATCATTTGCCCAATATACAGGGGGGATTTGTCGTGCCACCCCTACAGGATGGGCGTCGGAACAAAATATTCGAGGTTCATTGAACATACTTCGGCTCTACAAGGAATGATAATGGATTCAATCCTCCAAGAGAGCAACGAACTGCGTTTGAGGGCTTCAGCGGGTTTGGCGCTTTGACCAGGCCCCGCCGGCGCGATTCATTCCGCGGCCGCAGCGCGCGATGCTTGCGCCGGATGCCTGGCGTTCGACTGCATGAAGTCGTTGATGCGCGGCACGATCTCCGACTTGAACCGCGAACCGTTGAACACGCCGTAGTGGCCGACACCTTTTTGCATGTAGTGCGCCCGCCGGTTGTCGGGGATGGCTGTGCACAGCGCGTGCGCCGCCTCGGTCTGGCCGATCCCGGAAATATCGTCGTTCTCGCCTTCCACCGTCATCAGAGCGACGCGCGTGATCTTCGAGGGATCGACCGGCCGCCCGCGGTGGGCCATCTCGCCCTTCGGCAGCGCGTGCTTGACGAACACGAGATCGACCGTCTGCAGGTAGTATTCAGCGGTCAGGTCCATCACGGCGAGATACTCGTCGTAGAAATCGCGGTGCTTGTCGACCAGGTCGCCGTCGCCCTTGACGAGATTCTTGAACAGATTCTTGTGCGCGGCCATGTGACGATCGAGGTTCATGGTGATGAAGCCGTTGAGTTGCAGGAAGCCCGGATAGACATCACGCATCACGCCGGGATGCGGGAACGGCACCTTGGTGATGACATTGTTGCGGAACCAGTCGGTGCCCTTCTCGGCGGCGAGGTCGTTGACGGAGGTCGGGTTCTTGCGTGTATCGACCGGTCCGCCCATCAGCGTCATGGACAGCGGGACACAGGGATCGCCATCGGCCTCCATCACCGACACGGCGGCCAGCACCGGCACCGACGGTTGGCAGACCGCGATGATATGGACGTTTCCGCCCAGCACATGCAGCATCTCGATCAAATAATCGACGTAGTCGTCGAGATCGAAGCGCCCTTCCGACACCGGCACCATCCGGGCGTCGGTCCAGTCGGTGATATAGACGTCATGCGTCGGCATGAACGCCTCGACGGTTCCGCGCAGCAAGGTCGCGTAGTGGCCCGACATCGGCGCCACCAGCAGCACGCGCGGCTGCGGCTTCCGCAGCGGACGCACATGCATGCGATCGAAGTAGAGCAGACGGCAAAACGGCTTTTCCCAGACCGAGCGGATCTCGATCGGCGTGCGCACGCCGTTGACTTCGGTCTTGTGCAGACCCCATTCCGGCTTTCCGTAACGGCGGGTGGTGCGCTCGAACAGTTCGCAGCCGGCGGCGACGGATTTGCCGAACTCGGTATGCGACCACGGATTGAGCGGATTCTGGAACAGCATCTTGGTCGCATCGGTGACGGCGCGCGCCGGATTGAGCGACGCCTGCGCCATCTCGTACATCCAGTACATCGGCGTCGTCATCGCCGGACTGACTTCCGCCGGCATATCCGGAGGGCGTCCAAATTCACCGATAGGCATTCTGCTCAATCCCCTATTGCGCCGCAACACAGTGACTGCTGGGAGGCATAGCGTCAATCCGCCATAGGTCTACATATAGTATGTTAATGGATCACGCGAACCGGATGTGGCGGAAATATTCCGCCATACCTGGCTTTCGCGTCAACCTGGAGTCCGGCTCTGATGGAATCAAACCCGGGCTCCAGCTTTTTGTTTTGACGCGAACCGGTACCCATCCTCGGGTCAAGCCCGAGGACATGCTTCGCACGCTATAGCGCGGTTTGTGGTTCGTCCTCCGCGCGGCAGAGTCCGATCCTTTTGATTGAGCATGATCCCGAAAACCGGTTCCCACTTTTCGGGATCATGCTCTAAGCTTGGATAATGACCGACGTCGACGCCTCCGATTTCCGCCATCCGCGCCGCTACGTCCGGCTGGATACTATTTTGCGGCTGCGCTGGCTCGCGGCACTGGGGCAGCTCGCGGCGATCTTCGTTGTCGCGCAGGGACTCGAATTCGGACTGCCGATCATTCCCTGCGTGACGATCGTCGGGTTGTCGTCACTGCTCAATCTTGCTTTGCAGGTCATCTTCAATCCCATGCAGCGGCTCGAGCCGCGCTATGCCGCGGCGCTGCTTGCGTTGAACATTACTGAACTGGCGGCCCTGCTGTTCTTCACCGGCGGTCTGCAGAACCCGTTCTCATATCTGTTTCTCGCGCCCGTGCTGATCTCCGCCACCGCATTGCCGACGCGGATGACCATGGCGCTTGGCGGGTTCGCGGTTGCCTGCGCGACGGTTCTGGGCTTCACGCATTTGCCGCTGCCATGGGACGCCAACAATCCGCTGATCCTGCCGCGGATCTATCTCGTCGGGGTCTGGTTATCGATCGTGCTCGCGATCGGCGTCACCAGCCTCTACACGTTCCAGGTGACGGAGCAGGCGCGCAAGCTGTCCGACGCGCTGGCGGCGACCGAACTGGTCCTGACCCGCGAACAGCATCTGACTCAGATCGACGGCCTTGCCGCCGCCGCCGCCCATGAACTCGGAACGCCGCTGTCGACCATCTTCCTGATTTCGCGCGAGCTGGAAAAAGCCCTGCAGGAAAATGGCGCGCAGGATCCGCAGCGGCTCGCCGGCGATCTCTCCATTGTGCGGGAGCAGGCGCAGCGTTGCCGCGATATTCTCGCCAAGATCGCGCAACTGTCGTCGTCCGGCGCGCCGTTCGACCGGATGCCGCTGTCGACCCTGATCGAGGAAACCGTCGCGCCGCATCGCGACTTCGGCATCGACATCACGATCCGGATCGCGGCCACCGGCGACGATGAGCCGGTCGGGATGCGCAACCCCGCGATCCTCTACGGCGTCGGCAACATTCTGGAGAATGCCGTCGACTTCGCGAACAGCACCGTCGAAGTGAATGCCTGGTGGAGCAGCGAGACCGTCGAGATCGTGATTTCGGACGACGGACCGGGCATCGCCCCCGACATTCTCAAGCGGATCGGCGAGCCTTACCTGTCGCGCCGCCGCAACGTCAGTGATGCACAAGGCAGCCGCGCCGGCCTCGGTCTCGGGATATTCATCGCCCGCACCTTGCTGGAGCGAACCGGCGCGAAGGTGTCCTTCGCCAACCGGACATTTCCGGAGCATGGTGCGGTGGTTCAGATCGTGTGGCCGCGCGTCCGCTTCGAAACCTCAAAAACGATCGCTGAGACAACGACTTAGCGATCGTAAGTCTCAATTGCTTGCGGTGCGACTTTCAGCGCCCATATTTCAAAGGCAACCCAAGCGCGAGGTATCACCGTGAACGCTGCCCCCGACGTTATCCCGCAAGCCGACCGCTCGCTGCTGATCGTCGAGGATGACAAGCCGTTTCTGGAAAGGCTGTCGCGCGCCATGGAAACGCGCGGCTTCAATGTGACGTCATGCGACAGCGTTTCCGACGGCCTTGCGCATATCGGAAAATCCGCGCCGGCCTTTGCCGTGGTGGATTTGCGGCTCGGCGACGGCAACGGCCTCGACGTGGTGTCGGCCCTGAAGCGTGAGCGGCCCGATGCCCGCGCGATCGTGCTGACCGGCTATGGCAACATCGCGACTGCGGTGACCGCGGTGAAGATGGGCGCCGTCGATTATCTGTCCAAGCCCGCCGACGCCGACGACGTGGTCGCGGCGCTGCTCGCCAGCGGCACCGAGAAGTCCGAGTTGCCACAGAATCCGATGTCGGCCGATCGCGTGCGATGGGAACACATCCAGCGTATCTACGAGATGTGCAACCGCAACGTGTCGGAAACGGCCCGGCGGCTCAACATGCATCGCCGCACGCTGCAACGCATTCTGGCGAAACGCGCACCGCGTTGATACGCCTGCTTTAGAATCCCGTCTCGGCATGGCCTTGCGGATCGGCGAGGCGATTGAGCCGCTGCGCCGCCGCCATCGCAAAGCGCAGCATCATCGCCTTGCGCGTCGGGGCAGGCAGGCGGTGTTCCGGCGCCTCGCAATGCAGGTGCGCGCCATAGGCATCGGCGACAATCAGGCCGGTGTCGCCGGGGAAAATCTCGCACGGCAGATCGCGCGTGAAGGCGAAGAACAAGCGGTCGCAATGCGCCCGGTAATCCTGCCACTTCCGATCGGCACGCAAATCCTCTGCCGATGACTTGATCTCGACAATCCAGATCTCGCCGCGCGCGTTCAGCGCCACCAGATCGGCGCGTCGTCCTGACGGCAGCGGCAATTCGCTGACGCAGCAAAACCCCAGCGACCGCAAAAACCTCCCCGTTCCGCGCGCAATCGCCAGCGCGGTCTCCGACTGGCGGCGGTCGGGCAGAGGCACGAGGGCGATGTGGGTGGCGTTCGATTCCATGCGACAGGACCATAGCAAAAACGACGGCACGAGCCACGCTGGTGTTTTTGACCTCCCAGGGAAGTGGAACCGGTCATGCCGCTCAAATCGCTTGGCGGCGCTGTAAAAATCGGCATTGTGTGCGCATGGTCCAAGAAAACCAACAAGAGAACCAACCCGACGACCGGACTGCGACGAAAGCCGGCGCCAGCATTATTCCGGTGACGCCGTTCCGCCAGAACTGCACGCTGTTGTGGTGCGAAACCACAAGGAACGCCGTGGTCATCGATCCCGGTGGCGATGTCCCGCTGATCAGGACCGCGATCGAAAAGAGCGGCGTGACCGTCAGACGGATCTGGCTCACCCACGGCCACATCGATCATGTCGGCGGCGCCGCGGAATTGCGCGACGCGCTGAAGGTCCCGATCGAGGGACCGCATATCGCCGACAAGTTCTTGCTCGATCATGTGGTCGAGAGCGGACGCAGCTACGGCATGACCGGGATGCGTAATTTCGCGCCGGACCGCTGGCTCGAGGAGGGCGAGAAGGTCAAGATCGGCAAACTCGAATTCGACGTCCTCCATTGCCCCGGCCATTCGCCGGGCAGCGTGGTTTTTTTTAACAGGGAGATGCGCTTTGCGCATGTCGGCGACGTTCTGTTCAACGGCTCCGTCGGCCGCACCGACCTGCCCGGCGGCAGTCACGCGATGCTGGTCAAATCCATTACCGACAAGCTGCTGCCGCTCGGCGACGATGTCGCTTTCATCTGCGGACACGGCCCGGGATCGAGCATCGGCCACGAGCGCGCGAGCAACCCGTTCCTGACCGGCGGACTGTGACGCCGCACCCTGAACGGAAAAGAGGCCGCCTTTAACGACGGCCTCTTCTTTCGCTGCTCCGTCGACGATGTTATTCGATGACGTCGACGATCCGGTGGGTCCTGGGATCAACCAGAACGGTCCGATCATTCACCACGGTATAGCGATATTGCGGTGCGCCGTATTCGGCCGGCACCTCATAATAGGTCACGCCCGACTCCGGCAGCACTGCACCGACACGGACCGGTTCCCGATAGTGATATGAGGTGCGATGCTGCTCGACCACGTAGCGGTGGAAGCGCGGACGCTGCTCGACGCCGAGCACGCCGGCGACGCCGCCAACAACTCCGCCGATCGTGCCGCCGACGACGGCACCAACCGGCCCAGCGGCCCGTTCACCCTCGCGGGCACCCCGCTCGATGCCGCCCGGCACGCCCTGCGCGATGGCAGACACTGGGAGCACCAATGCGACCGCAATTGCGGCAGTTCCAATGACGCGACGGATCATAAAGTTTCCTCCGATCATGATGTGCGGAGGAGAAGTCCCGGCTCAGGCATTTCGTTCCGCCGGTTTTTGCCTGCAAAATGCGGTTGTCTATGGAACAAAACCGCGTCGGCTGTATCGTTGTCCTTCGCGTTTCGCGGGGACGACACATGACGACGCCAATTGCTTTGATACGCTTCAGCCGGAAATGATGTCCCGCACGCGCTGCGACAGATGGCCGAGATCGAACGGCTTGGTGATCATGTCCATGCCGGGCAGGAGGAAGCCTTCGGCGTTCGCGGCGTTTTCGGCATAGCCGGTCATGAAGAGGATTTTCAGATCCGGTCGCAGCTCCCGCGCCTGATCCGCAAGCTGCCGGCCGTTCATGCCGGGCAGCCCTATGTCGGTCAGCAGCAGATCGACGGGTTTGTCCAGTTGCAGAATCCGCAAGCCCGTCGCTCCGTCTGCGGCTTCGCGCGTCAGATAGCCCTGATCGTGCAGCATCTCGATGATGACGCCGCGCACGACCGGTTCATCCTCGACGACCAGCACGGTTTCGCCGGTGGCCGCGATCCTGTCCTTGTTGGCGGGCGAAGCCTGATCGGCCTCGGCGACGTCGTCATGGCGCGGCAGACAAAGCCTGATCGACGTGCCCCGTCCCGGCGCGGTGTCGAAGGCGATGTGGCCGTTCGATTGCCGCGCAAATCCGTAGATCATCGACAGCCCGAGTCCGGTCCCCTGGCCGATCGGCTTGGTGGTGAAGAAAGGATCGAAGGCGCGCGCCGCCACCTCGGCGGTCATGCCCGTTCCGGTGTCGGTGACGGTGATGCAGACATAGTCGCCCGGCCGCACGGCGGAGGAGCCGGCATCGGCGGCGCCGATGGTCATATTCGCTGTCGCGATCGCGAGCTTGCCGCCACCGGGCATGGCGTCCCGCGCATTGATGGCGAGATTGAGCAGCGCGCTTTCGAGCTGGTTCGGATCGCACAGCGTTTGCCACAGCCGTCCGGACGGCGCGATCTCCAGATCGATGGCCTCGCCGATGGTCCTGCGCAGCAGATCTTCCAGCGAGAGGACGAGATGATTGGCATCGACCGGCTTCGGCACCAGAGGCTGCCTGCGGGCGAACGCCAGCAGCCGGTGCGTCAGCGCCGCGGCCCGATTGGCCGAGGCCATCGCGGCCTCGATGTAGCGTCCGGCGCGATCGGTCCGCCCCTGACTGAGGCGCGTCTGCATCAGATCCAGCGAGCCCACGATGCCGGTGAGCAGGTTGTTGAAATCGTGGGCGATGCCGCCGGTCAACTGGCCGACCGCTTCCATTTTCTGCGATTGACGCAGCGCCTCCTCGGCTGCCCTCAACCGTTCGGTTGCGGCCTTCTCCGCGGTGATGTCGCGCGCGACGGCGTAGATCAGGTTCTGATCCGGGACCGCGGTCCAGGACAGCCACCGGTAGGAACCGTCCTTGTGACGGAGCCGGTTTTCGAATCGTATCGTGGCCTTGCCACGCGCGAGGCGGCGGACCTCCACCCGCGTCTTGACGATGTCGTCGGGGTGCTCGATCCATTCGGCGGTGCGCCCCAGCAGCACGGCCTCGCTCCAGCCGAGCGTCCTCGTCCAGGCGGGATTGACGGAGCGGCAAATGCCGTCGTGGTCCGCGACCAGCAGCAGGTCCTGCGACACGTTCCAGATCCGGTCGCGCTCGCGGGTTTTCTCCTCGACGCGCTCGGCGAGTGTCGCGTTCAGTTCGGCGAGCCTGCCTGCGAACAGTTTCTGATCGTGGACGTCGGTGTTGGTGCCGATCCAGCGAATGATGCGCCCGTCTTCGTCGCGCGCCGGCACCGCGCGCGCCAGAAACCAGTGATAGCTGCCGTCGGCGCCGCGCAGCCGGAATTCGATCTCATAAGGCTCGCCCGTGGCCACCGCGTGGGTCCACGCCGTGGCCGAGGCGGGTGCGTCGTCCGGATGGACCACCTTGTTCCAGTCGTTGCCGCCGAGTTCGCCGGGCTTCGCGCCGATATAGTCGTAGACGCGCGTATTGCACCAGTTCAGTTCGCCGTTGGGCTTTGCTGTCCAGACGTGATGCGGCAGCGCCTCCGCCAACGTGCGGAATTCCTCCTCGCGCTGGCGGATGGCACGCAACGCCTCGACCTGATCGGTGATGTCGGTGTGTGCACCGAACAGCCGGAGGGCTTTGCCGCCGGCATCGCGCTCGATCACCGATCGCGCGGAAATCCAGCGCGTCTCGCCGTCGCTCGGCCGGATGATGCGGTAGCGCACCGCATACTCGCGATCACCGCCGCGCACCGTATCGATGAACTGCCCTTCGGCGACCGCGCGGTCATCGGGATGAACGCGACGCAGCCAGTCCTCATGACTTTCGTTGACGGCTTCCGGCGGAAGGCCGTGTATCGTCAGATACTCCGGCGACTTGCGGCTGCGATGACCGGTGCGCAGATCGACCTCGAGGCCGCCGATCCGGCCGATCGCCTGCACGCGCGCGAGCTCGGTCTCCCGCTCTTGCAAGGCGACTTTGGCAAGATGTTCACGGGTGACGTCGCGGCACACCACGAGCACCCCGCCGACACCGTGATCCTCATCGATCGGGCTGAAGCCGTAGGTCCAATAGACCTGCTCCAGCCGGCCGTGGCGCGTGACCGGAACAAGCTCGTCCTCATGCCAGGTCGCGCCGCGCCCGGCCATGACGTGTTCGATCTGGGGGCCGATGATGTGCCAGATCTCGCCCCAGCAGTCCTGGCCCCTCTGGCCGAGCGCGCTCGGATGCCGTTCCGGCCCAAGGGTCTGGCGGTAGCCATCGTTATAGAACTGGATCAGATCCGGCCCCCACCAGATCAACATCGGGTGGTTGGTATTGAGCACGATGCGGACCGTCGTGCGCAGGCTCTGGGGCCAGGTCTCGGGAATGCCGACCGATGTCCCGGCCCAGTCGAATCGGCGCGTCAAATCACCCATTTCCCCGCCGCCGGCGAGGAAAGCCCCGGTACTGACACTTTCCTTCTCCAGCATCAAAACGGACAGGTCGTTGGGCAGGCCGATCCGCAGGGACGATTCCCACACACCGGATACCGAGTCACAATCAGAGGAAAACGCCGCATCCGGCCGTTTGGTTCCATTATATTTTGCAGGCGGCAAGGTAGGTTGCCAACGCCTTCTGGCCGGCAACTTCAAGCGGCGCGGCGAATTCGCCGCACGATCTCAGGACCACGATCTCTCGGGGCGACGGCACCGCCGCCGACCAACGTCCGCCGGCGTTGCATCCTCCATCGGTTGATCTTGAAGGTCGTCGCGCTCCTTAACCCCACGGACCGCGGCGGGGAGCCCCACCGTTCCATGGGCCATGCGGCGCGGGCGCCGGATTCGGCTCCGGGGCGGCGCTGCCGGACTGCCCGGCGAGTCTCTGCAACGCAGCGATACGATTCTCGGTCGAAGGATGGGTGGCGAACAGACTGTCCATGCCATGCCCCGACAGCGGGTTGATGATGAACATGTGCGCGGTGGCGGGGGCGCGTTCCGCCTCCCTGTTCGGCACCTGATGCGCGGCATTGTCGATCTTGGCCAGCGCCGAGGCGAGCCACATCGGCTGGCCGCAGATGCGCGCGCCCGTCTCGTCGGCGGCGTATTCGCGGGTGCGGCTGATCGCCATCTGCACCAGCATGGCGCCGAGCGGCGCGAGAATCATCATCGCCAGCGAACCGATGATGCCGGGCCCGTTGTTGTTGCGGTTGCCGCCGAAGAACATGCCGAACTGCGCCAGCATCGAGATCGCGCCGGCGATGGTCGCGGTGATCGTCATCAGCAGCGTGTCGTGATGCTTGATGTGCGCGAGTTCGTGCGCGATCACGCCCGCCAGCTCCTCGCGGCGCAGGGACTGCACGAGACCCGTGGTCATCGCGACGGCGGCGTTTTCCGGGTTGCGGCCGGTGGCGAAGGCGTTGGGCTGCGGATTGTCCATCAGGAACACGCGCGGCATCGGCAGCCCGGCCCGCGCGGCAAGCTCCGCCACCAGCCGATGCAGGTCGGGCGCGGTGCCGGCATCGACCTCATGGGCGCCGTACATCGACAGCACCATGCGGTCCGAGTTCCAGTAGGCGAACATATTGGTCGCGGCCGCGACAACGAGCGCGATCATCGCGCCACTGGCGCCGCCGATTAGATAACCCACGCCCATGAACAGGCCGGTGAGGCCTGCCAGCAGGATCGCGGTACGAAAATAGCTCATCGGGGTCCCTCAACTGCCGCCCGGGGATAGCGGGCCGGCATCCCAGAACATGGGAATTGCGGATCTGGGCGCGCAAGTGCGGCGGCCCGTCGCGGAACCGTCGAAGTTCGTTCTTCGTCAGCCCGAGTTGCGCGTCGCCCCGCCGGCGGGGATCGTCGCGCTGCCGTCGCCGAGCGCGAGCTGCATCATCACGGTGTCAAGCCAGCGGCCGAACTTGAGGCCGACCGAGGGATGGGTGCCGATCATCTGAAAGCCGGCGCGCGCGTGCACGCCGATCGATCCTGCGTTGGCGGAATCGCCGATCACGGCGATCATCTGGCGATAGCTGCGTGCCTCGCATTCGGCGATCAGGCGGCGCAGCAACTGTATCCCGACGCCGCGACGATGGATGGCGGGCGCCAGATAGATCGAGTTCTCCACGGTGAAGCGATAGGCCGGCCGCGGCCGGTAGGGACCGGCATAGGCATAGCCGACCACGGTCCCCGCCAGTTCCGCGACCAGACAAGGAAAGCCGCCGTTCCGGAGCGCGCCGAAGCGCTGCGTCATCTCAGTGAGATCGGGCGGAACAAGTTCGAAGGTCGCGGTCCCGAAACGGACGGCATGATCGTAAATCGCGGTGACGGCGGGAAGGTCGGCCTCATCAATGGCTCGGATCGCGAGATCGGGCATGACGCGAAGATTCCGTTGGCATCTGCAAAAGAAAAAGCCCCGGCCGAGAGGCCGGGGCTTTGAAGTCCGAAGTCGTTAAGGGCAGGGCCTCGGCGATCAGTATCGTGCAACCACCGGCGTGTTGAAGTGATAGTTCAGGCCGGTGCGGAAAATATGCTCCTGCACGCCGGTTGTCAGCACGGCCGGCCCCAAATCGTGGCTCGAGCGGCCGAGGTCGACGTAGAGATATTCCGTCGTCGAGGTCCAGTTCGGGCCGAACAGGCCGAGCAGGGTGAACGGCGTCTCGATGCCGCCGCCGACGGTCCAGCCGGTGCGGGTATCCGAGAAGCTGACAGTGTTGATCGCGGTCTTGACGTTGCCGTAGGCGAAACCGCCGGTCGCGTAGAACAGCGAGGGGCCGACCGCGTAGCCGAGGCGGCCGCGCACCGTGCCAAGCCACTGCAGCTTCGCATTGAGATCGACCGAGGCGCCCGGCGTGCGGATGACGTAGGTCTTGTTGTCCTCCATCGTCGAGCCCTGGAAGTCGGTCTCGAGGCCATAGACGATGTTACCGGCCTGCCAGTTGTAGCCGATCTGGCCGCCGCCGATGAGGCCGTCGGGGGCGAGATTGAACGCCCCGCTGTCGCCAGTGGCAACGTTGGTCACCGTGGTGCGGTCGCGGCTGGTGCCGGAACCGACATTGCCGCCGAGATAGAGGCCGGTCCAGTTGGCGGTCGCAACCGGGGCATAGGCGCTGTTGCCGCCGATGCGATAGTTCAGGCCGACGCGGAAGATATTCTCGCGCAGTTCCGAATGCAGCGACTGGGTGCCGCCGTCGAACACGTCCGTGCGGTTGCCGAGATCGACATAGAGGTACTCGATCTTGCCGGTCCAGTTGCCGCCGAGCGCGGCTTCGACGCCGCTGCCCCAGGTCCAGCCGCTGCGGTTGCCGCTGAACGCGAACGGTGCGCCGGCCGCGACTCCCGTCGTATTGACGTTGCCGTAGGCATAGCCGCCGGTCAGGTAGGTCAGGGTCGGGCCGTTGACCAGGCCGATGCGGCCGCGCGCCGTACCGAACCAGTCGAGTTTCTGGTTGTACTGGATGCCGTTCACGTTGGTCCGATTGTCGGTCATGTCCGCACCCTGGATGTCGGCTTCGATGCCGAACACGATCGGGCCCAGGAACGAATTGGTCTGCCAGTTGTAGCCGATCTGGCCGCCGCCGACCGCGCCGAGCGGCTGCAGATACGTTGAATTTCCCGTGCCGTCGCCGAAATCATTCACAGCCCGGTCGCGGCCGAGCCCGAGGCCGGCGTTCACGCCGAGGTAAAAGCCCGTCCAGTCGTAGACCGGGGCCATCACCGGAGCCTTGGTGTAGGGGCGCGGTGCGAGATCGGCCGCCTGGGCGCTCATCGCGGTGCCGGCCAGCAGAACGCCGAGCAAAATTCTTTTCATTATGGTCCCCATCTTCAAATGACTTCGGAACTGTACGCTGCGACGGGTGGCTTGTCTGTGGTTCGGTAGCCACACTCGCCCGGAATGATGCCGTGCAAGGCCGAAAACCCTGCAAAATCAGCGTGCGACATGGCGAGTCCGGGTGCTACCGCGGCTCCGCCTGCGATCTCCAGCCACGCTGAAGCCGAACCCCGGCCGGTTCGTGTGTTCGCTGATTCGCTCCTTGGGAGGGGCGCGGTGCGCATCGTTCCCGGCCTCGACCGGGCAAGCGGGACGGCCTACCTCTGAGGGCGTGGGAATTGCTGATCGCGAGGAGCAGCCTGCGCTGCCCGAGGGCTTCCTGCGCTGGTTCGCGGCGCGAGGATGGTCGCCGCGCGCGCATCAGTTGGCGTTGCTGCAAAAGGCCCGCGCCTGCCGCTCGGTGCTGCTGATCGCGCCCACCGGTGCCGGCAAGACGCTGGCGGGGTTTCTGCCGACGCTGGTGGAGCTTTCTTACTTTCCCTCTCCCCTCGTGGGAGAGGGTGGCGAGCCGCCGAAGGCGGTGAACCGGGTGAGGGGGCTTCTTCGGCAACGATCGGGTTTGTTCACCCCCTCACCCGATCCTCCGCTCCGCGTCGGATCACCCTCTCCCGCGAGGGGAGAGGGAAGTAAGACGCGCGGCCTCCACACGCTCTACATCTCGCCGCTGAAGGCGCTGGCGGTCGATATCGCCCGCAATCTGGAAGCGCCGGTCGCAGAGATGAAGCTGCCGATCAAAGTCGAGACCCGCACCGGCGATACGCCGGTGTCGCGGCGGCAGCGGCAGCGGCGCTATCCGCCGGACATCCTGCTGACGACGCCGGAGCAGATGGCGCTGCTGCTCGCCTCCGACGATGCGCCGTTTTTATTTTCGTCGTTGCAGCGCGTGGTGCTCGACGAACTCCATGCGCTGGTGACCTCGAAACGCGGCGATCTGTTGTCACTCGCGCTGGCGCGGCTGTGGCGGCTGGCGCCGCGGATGCGCATGGTCGGATTGTCGGCGACGGTGGCGGAACCGGAGTCGCTGGCGCGATTTCTGGTGCCGCAGCCGTGCGGCGAGGCTGTCTCTGCCGATATCGTCGTGGCCGGCGGCGCCGCGGCCCCGATTGTCGAGATGCTCGATACAAGCGAGCGGCTGCCGTGGGCCGGGCATTCGGCGCGCCATGCGTTGGCCGAGGTCTACGATCTCATCAAGCGCAACAGGACCACGCTGGTGTTCGTCAACACCCGCAGCCAGGCCGAGATGCTGTTCCAGGATCTCTGGCGCATCAACGACGACGGTCTCGCCATAGCACTGCATCACGGCTCGCTCGATGTCGCGCAGCGCCGCAAAGTGGAGCAGGCCATGACGGAAGGCCGCCTTCGCGGCGTGGTCTGCACCTCCTCGCTCGATCTCGGCGTCGACTGGGGCGACGTCGATCTCGTCATCAACATCGGCGCGCCGAAAGGCGCGTCGCGGCTGATGCAGCGGATTGGCCGCGCCAATCACCGTCTCGATGAGGCCTCGCGCGCGGTGCTGGTGCCGGCCAATCGATTCGAGGTGCTGGAATGCCGCGTCGCCATCGACGCGGTCAACGAGAACGCGCAGGATACCCCGCCATTGCGCACCGGTGCGCTCGACGTGCTGGCGCAGCATGTTATGGGCTGCGCCTGCGGCGAGCCGTTCCATGCCGATCGGCTCTACGACGAGGTGCGGACCGCAGCGCCCTATGCGGACCTCGCACGCGCCGACTTCGACGACGTGATCGATTTCGTCGCCACCGGCGGCTATGCGCTGAAAAGCTATGAGCGCTTCGCCCGCATCAGGCAGGACAAAGAGGGCCGCTGGCGCGTCGCCAATCCGCGCGTGCGGCAGAGCTATCGCCTCAACGTCGGCACCATTGTCGAGGAGGCGATGCTGAAGGTGAA
Source organism: Nitrobacter sp. NHB1 (assembly GCF_036964665.1). Taxonomy (NCBI): domain Bacteria; kingdom Pseudomonadati; phylum Pseudomonadota; class Alphaproteobacteria; order Hyphomicrobiales; family Nitrobacteraceae; genus Nitrobacter; species Candidatus Nitrobacter laanbroekii. The sequence continues at coordinate 2,308,543 of NZ_JBAMDA010000001.1, read as the reverse complement.
GCTGGTGCGCTCGCGGCATGGCGGCCAAAACAGAGGTAAAGGTTCGACCGGTGCCATCGCAAGCGGCGGCCGGATGCTCGGTGAGATCGAGGAATATTTCATCGAAGGTCTCGTCGCCGGCGACACTTTCGTGTTCGGCGGCGAGATCGTGCGCTACGAGGCGCTGGTCGAGGATCAGGTTTACGTCTTGCGCGCCAACGACGAGAGCCCAAAGGTGCCGTCCTATATGGGTGGCAAGTTTCCGCTCTCGACCTATCTCGCGGAACGCGTGCGCAACCTTCTCGACGACAAGCGCGCATGGAGCGGCTTACCGGATCAGGTGCGGGAATGGCTGTCGCTGCAGTCGCATTTTTCGAGCGTGCCGCATGCGCGCGAGATGATCGTCGAGACCTTTCCGCGCGCCGACAAGCATTACCTTGTCTGCTATCCGTTCGAAGGACGGCTCGCGCACCAGACCCTCGGCATGCTGTTGACGCGGCGGCTGGAGCGGATGCGCGTGCGGCCGCTCGGCTTCGTCGCCAACGAATATGCGCTGGCGATCTGGATGCTCGGCGACATCTCGTCGATGATCCGGCAGCGCCAGCTTGATCTCGATGCGCTGTTCGATCCGGACATGCTGGGCGACGATCTCGAGGCATGGCTTGCGGAATCGGCGCTGATGAAGCGCACGTTCCGCAGTTGCGCGATCATCTCCGGGCTGATCGCGCGGCGTTCGACTTCTGATGAGAAGACCCGGCGGCAGGTTTTGTTCTCCACCGATCTCGTCTACGACGTGCTGCGCAAGCATCAGCCCGATCATGTGCTGTTGCGCGCGGCGCGTGCCGATGCGGCGGCCGGGTTGCTGGATATCCGCCGCCTGAGCGATATGCTAGCGCGGATCAGGGGCCGGATCACCCACAAGCCGCTCGACCGCATTTCGCCGCTCGCGGTTCCGGTGATGCTGGAGATCGGCCGCGAGGCGATCTATGGCGAGGCGTCGGATGAACTGCTGGCGGAAGCCGCCGAGGAACTGGTGCGCGAGGCGATAGCGCGGGATTAAGGCAGGATGATCAGGTTGAATCGTCATTGCGAGGAGCGTCAGCGACGAAGCAATCCAGTCCCCTTTCTCCCTCCTCCGCTTGCGGGGGCGGGTCGAGGTGGGGGCTTGTCTGGATTGCTTCGCTTCGCTCGCAATGACGATGAGTATGCAATAGGCTCCTGTGCATGACGAACGAGAGTGCAACGCGCGAGCACGTCACCGTATCGGGCGTTACGCTGCTCGCCGATCTCTCGGGTGCGCTGTTCTGGGAGCACGAGCGCCTGCTCGTGGTGTCCGATCTGCATCTCGAAAAGGGTTCGAGCTTCGCCGCCCGCGGCGTGCTGCTGCCGCCGTACGATACGGTTGCAACGCTGAGCCGGCTCGCGGCCGTCGTCGCACGGTTCGATCCGCGCACGGTGATCGCGCTCGGCGACAGTTTTCACGATCGCGATGCGCATGAACGCCTGATCGCGCCTGATCGCGACGCGCTTTCGGCCTTGCAGGCGCGCCGCGACTGGATCTGGATTTCAGGCAATCACGATCCGGCGTTGCCGGACGATCTCGGCGGCACGGTCGCGAGCGAGGTCGCGGTCGGCGGCATCGTGTTTCGTCATGAACCGACCGGCGCATTCGGCGAAATCGCAGGCCACCTGCATCCCAAGGCGCGGGTTTCGACGCGCGGCCGTTCGATCGAGCGGCGCTGTTTCGCAAGCGATGGCGCGCGCGTGGTGATGCCGGCGTTCGGCGCCTACGCGGGAGGTTTGAGCATTCGCGACGAGGCGTTCGCGAGACTCTTCTCGGCCGATTTCATCGCGCATGTACTCGGCGACAGGCGCATGCACACGATCGCCGCAGCGCGGTGTTATTGAAGTGCTGTAAGTCAAAGCGGTTGCTCCCGTCATTGCGAGGAGTACTTGCGACGAAGCAATCCAGTTTTGTTTGTAACTCTCTGGATTGCTTCGCTGCGCTCGCTAATGACACCTAAACCATGGCTTTCCCGCTCAGCGTTTCACGCAGCTTTCGCCTGCACTGTATTGCAGAAATCCGCCAGCAGATCGGCAACGCGCAGCGTGGCCGGGTTCGCCTCCGGCGCGGCGACCAGTGCAACCTCGGTCTTGTCGATCGGCGCAAAACCGTCTTTCGCCGTCAGGACGCGATGTCCGGGCTGAATCGCGATCTCCGAGAGAATGCTTAAACCCAGGCCGGCGGCGACCGCGGCCTGGATGCCCGCAAGACTCGAACTGGTGTAGGCCATGTGCCAGGCGCGGCCTGCGCTTTCGATGGCGTGAATGGCGCCGGCCCGATACAGGCAGCCCGGCGGAAAACCGATCAGCGGAACGGAGTGGGTTGCCGGATTGATGGGATGGACCTTGCTCGTCACCCAATGGACCAACTCGGGCCACGCGCTGATGCCGCCCTTCTCGCCGGCCGGCCGCTTGAGCAGCGCCAGGTCGAGTTCGCCGCGTTCGAGGTCGCGGCGGAGATACTTGCTCTGGTCGGCGCGGACGTCGAGCCGCAGGCCGGGACGCGACCGCATGAAACTCGCCAGCAATTCGGTCAGGCGATAGGCGGCGAAATCCTCGGGAATTCCCAGCCGGACGACGCCGTCGCCTTTCGGCCGCGCCAGCACGTCGCGGGCTTCTTCCGCAAGCGCCAAAAGCCGCCGCGCGTAAGCCAGGAGCCGCTCGCCGTCCTCGGTGGGAATGACCTTCTTGCCGATGCGGTTGAGCAGGGGGCGGCCGAAGTCGTCCTCCAACCGCTTGATCTGCTGGCTGACGGTCGACTGGGTGCGATGGACGCGCTCACCGGCACGGGTGAAGCCCCCAGCATCGACGACGGACACGAAACTCCGCAACAACTCAAGATCCAGCATGGCGCTTACCATTCAAAAATCCACTGATGATTATTTTATCATTTAATTTCCAAATGACAAGGCGGCGGGATACATCACGGGCAAAGGAGACTTCCCAATGACCGTCATCTCTCCCTCCCTTGCCTCGCCGGCCGCCGCCCCGCGCCCCGCCTTCAACACGCTGCCGCTCACCATTGCCGCGTTCTGCCTGCTATGGAGTTTCGCCTTCGTCGCCGGCAAGATCGGCGTCACCGATTGCCCGCCGCTGATCCTGTTGACGGCGCGTTTCCTGCTGGCGGGCATCCTGATCTTCGGGATTGCTATGCTGCGCGGCGAGGGCTGGTCGCTCTCCCGCCGCGATGTCGCGATCTTCGCGGTGCTCGGCGTCGCCAACAACGCAATGTATCTCGGCCTCGGCTACACCGGCCTGCAAACCGTCTCGGCCGGTCTCAGCGGCCTGATCGTCAGCGCCAACCCGGTATTCACGGCGGTCCTGGCCGCGGTCTTTCTTGGCGAGAGTTTGACCTGGCGCAAGGTCATGGGGCTGTTGCTGGGTATCGCCGGCGTCGCCTTCATCGTGTGGCATCGGATGTCGGTCGGCACCGACAGCCTGCACGGAATCATGTTCACGCTGGCGTCGCTGGCCTCGATCGTCGCCGGCACGATTCTGTTCAAGGTGTTGGCTCCGAAGGGCAACCTCTGGCTCGGCAACGGGATCCAGAGTCTGGCCGGCGGTCTGGCGCTGCTGCCGTTCGCATCGACGCTGTCTGATGTCAGCGACATCGTGCCGAGCTGGCGCCTGCTGGCGGCGTTTGCCTACCTCGTGCTGTGCGGCTCGATCTTGGCCTATGTGCTGTGGTTTCATTTGCTGAAGGTTTGCGGGGCGACCGCGGCGAGCGCCTATCACTTCCTGATGCCGCCGCTCGCCATACTGTTCGCCTGGTTGGTGCTCGGCGAGCATGTCGCGGCGCGCGACCTCCTCGGCATCATTCCAGTGGCGCTCGGCATCTACCTCGTCACCCGTCCCGCGGCCGCTCCAGCTCAGCATTAGGAGGCCGCCATGACGAGACTTCGCATGACGCTGATCGGCGGCCCCACCGCTGTGACCATCAGTCCTTGCGGAAGACGATCGACGCCATCCAGCCCGCCATCAGTCCCATACATGCCGTCACCACGCCGTAGAGGAGGCCGTGTTGCCGGGCGGCGGTGGCCACGAACTGCTCGAAACCGACCTTGACGATTTCGAACGCCGTATCGGTCTTTGCGATCAGTGCGCCGCCGGCGAACAGCTTGATTCCGATGGTGTAGGTGCCGATCGGCACCTCCGCCGGCAGCGGAATGCCGGCACGGAACAGGGTCGGGGTCAGGAAGGTCACGGCCGAGGTGTTCTCGCGGTACAATCCGTGTTCGGCGCGCAGCCTTATGAAGGCGCGGCGGAACGGATCGCTCGCCACCACGTCGGCGTAGTCGGGGCCGACGCGTTGCATCAGCAGCACGTTGTTCAGTCCAAGCTGCTGCCGGCGCAGGATGTCGGGCGCGGCGATCTTGTCCAGCGGCCGGTTGGCGAACACCGCAAGATAGGACGGGACCTGAAGGAATTGCCGGGAATCGGCGTTCACCCAGATGATGCCGAGCGTGCGCTCCTTGCGGCGCGTGACCATGTCGACGCGCGGGCCGCTGACAGTCACGACGAGATCGTAGCCGGTGCGCGGAACCGGCGCACCGCCGTCGCGCTCGATCGAGCCGAACAGCACCAGCTCCTCGCCGGAATAGTTCGGCGTCACGGTGACGCGATGGTTCGACACCGAGACGATCAGGTGCTCGGCGCGCGCATCGCCCGCGACGAAGGCCGAGCCGAGCAGCAGCGCCAGTCCTATCGTCGAGCAGGTTGCGCGCCTCCTCATGGGCCGCCCGTGGTTTCGTGGACGGTGTAAAGATCGGCGGGACGAATGCCCAACTCGATCGCAAAGCGGATTCCGACCGCCAGGATCAACAGCCCAAGCAGCAGGCGCAGGTGTTCGCCGCGGATGCGCTGGCCGGCGCGGGCGCCGAATTGCGCGCCGGACACGCCGCCGGTCATCAGGATCAACGCAAGCACGACGTCGACGAGATGGTTGGTGGCGGCGTGCAGCACCGTAGCGAACGTCATGGTGATGAGGGTGATGACCATGGACGTGCCGATCACGGTGGAGGTCGGCACGCGCAGCAGGTAGATCAGCAGCGGCACCAGAATGAAGCCGCCGCCGATGCCCATGATCGCGCCGATGAAGCCGATGAAGAGGCCGATGGCCACGACCGGGATGACCGACAGGTAGATCTTGGACCGCTTGAATCTGATTTTCAGCGGCAAGCCGTGGACCCAGCCGTGACCGCTCGAGCGCCGCAGCGGAGCGCTCTGGCCTTGCCGGGTCCGCAGCATGGCGCGCAGCCCCTCCCAGAACATCGCCGCACCGACGCCGGACAGCAGCACCATATAGGACAGCGCGATCACCAGATCGAGCTGACCCAGCGAGCGCAGCCGCGTGAAGGTCCAGACGCCGAGCATGGTTCCGGCCATGGCGCCGCCCAGCAGCACCAGCGCCAGCATCGGATCGATCGCGCGCTTGCGCCAGTAGGACAGCGCGCCGGAGAAGGAGGACGCGGCGATGTGGCTCGCAACCGTTGCAACGGCAACCGCCGGCGCGATACCGACAAAGATCAGCAGCGGCGTCATCAGGAAGCCGCCGCCGATACCGAACATGCCGGACACGAAACCCACCGCCGCGCCCATCGCCAGGATGAGGAACACGTTGACCGGAATATCGGCGATCGGGAGATAGAGCTGCACGCGCGTTCATTTCGAATTTGGCCGCGGGCCGGCCGTCGCCTTGCGCAGCATGGATTTTCGGTCGCGGCGCGGTCGCGGGCCGCGTCTCCTGCATAACCGAAATCATCAGCGGCAGGGGTTAAAGAATTCGGCCCGGCCCGGCTTTTCCGCCCGGCTCCCCGATCAGGTCCGAAGGTGGTGAATAAATTTGGATTAACGCACGGCCTGTCTGACCGTCGCAGACTTGGTCATCGCGGATTTGGCCGTCGCAGACTTTTTTGTCGCGGATCGGGCCGCCGTGGTTTTGGTCGTAGTCTTGGCCTGGGGTTTGGCGGCTGCGCCGTCCCATCCACCGGCGGGACTTGCGACCTTGACGGCATCGTCGGGTTGAGGCTTTGGGACGAATGTTTGAATCGCCAGCCTGGCCGCAGCAAGCGACTGCGGATTGAGGCGCTTGGCGACCTCGTCGCGCTTGCGCCCGGAATCCGCGTCGCCCTGAGCGGCGGCGAGGCTGAACCACTTGTAGGATTCCGCGAGGTTCTGTTCGATGCCGATGCCGCGGGCATAGAGAATGCCGAGATTGAACTGGCTGTCGGCGACGCCCCGCTCGGCCGCCTTGCGGAACCATTGCGCCGCGCTCGTGTAGTTGGCGCCCTTGCCGCCGCCGTCGGCGTCGAGCACAGCGAGGTTATGCATGGCCTTGGCATTGCCCCGCTCGGCCGCCTGCATGTAATAGCGCCGCGCCGCATCGACGTCCTTGCTCGCGCCGAGGCCCTTTTCGTGCAGGGTGCCGAGCCTGAACATGGCGGGCACGACGCCGGCTTGTGCCGCGCGATCGTACCATTTCGCGGCTTCGTCGTAATTGACGGCAACGCCTTTGCCCTCGGCATAGCGAACGCCGACTTCAAACGCCGCCGCGGCGTCGCCGTGGAGCGCGGCGGTCCGCAGCATCGGGCCGCCGATGCTGTCGGGGAGGGATTCCGAACGGGGAATGGCGACCCGCTCGAGCGTGTGTCCGTTCGGGACCGATGCGGGCGCGACCGGGATCGTGCCGGTGACCTCAGTGGATGCTGTCTCCGGCCGGCTCAATGGCGCCGTGTCCGATGGCGATTCGGCCGGAGCCGCGCTGCCGCCGGACGTTGGCGAAATCATCGACTGCCGGTCGATCGGCGTGGGCGAGGTCATCGACGGCGTCGCCGGGATATCGGTCGCGGGTGCGGCTTCGACGTCGGCCGGTGACTCCGCCGCGGGCGGGGCGGCCCGGCTGGTTTCGCTGACGGCCGTGCGCGAGGTTCCATCGAACAGCGACATTGCGAGTTGGAAACTGCCGAGCACGATCGCCACCACGCTCGCTCCGACGAGTAGCGAACGGATCTTGGCGGTGATGCCGGACCCGCCTCCGGCGGGACGCGCCGGCTCGATGGCGACCTTGGTTCGGCCAGCCTTGTTGGACGACGGCGCTGCGGCGGCCGCCGCCTGCGCGGCCCGGCGCGCCGCGGCAATGAATGATGAACCCGATTGTTCGCGCGGCGCTTCGGCGATGTCGCCGATAGCGCTTTCGGAGGCCGCGATGCGCTCCGACGGCGATGCTGCGCGTCCCGCCGGACGGGTGCCGGGTTCCAGCGGATGATCGGGCGGCAGGCCCGGATTGATCGCGGCGCGCGGTTGCGGCGGGCGCACGGTTGCGGATTGCGGGACGTGCCCAGGGTCGTAGGCGTCTCTCGGAATCAGGATGTCGCCGATCGCGCGTGGCGGGATCGGCGCTGATGTCGAGGCGGCCGGAGCGGGCTGCGGCACCGCCATCTGCGACAGCACGGGGTTCGGCAATTCGGGTTTCGGCGGCAGACCAGCCGGCTGTTCCGGCATCGCGCCGCGAGACGGCCCGGCCTGGGCGGCAGGCTGGGCGGCAGGCGTCGCGCGGACTGCGCGCAGGTCGCCTTCGATCATCGCCAGCCGGTCGACGACGTGCCCGAGCGTATTGTGAACGGCCTCGAGCGAATCCTGGGTATGACGGTCGGTTTCCGACTGGCAGAAGCGCATCTCGGACAGTTCGCGCTTGATCGCCTCGACGACCTCGCTGTCCATGGTCGGGCCGGTGCTGCGCGGACCGTCTTCGGCCAGCGCCGCAAGCCCGGCCTGCTGCCGTTCCAGGTGGCGCAGTATGTCCTGCAAGCCTTCCTCGACGCGCCCGAGATTGGTTTCTGCGAGATCGGTTCCTGCGAGATCGGTTCCTGAATGACCGCCGGCGGTCTCCAGGCGTTCCAGCAGCAGCGAGATCCGCTGTTCGAGATGCGCCAGCGCCGATGACGAATCGTGACCGGCCGGCAGACGGTCGAGACGCTCGGACAGTGCCCGCACCGCGTCTTCAAGCTGCCCGGAACTGCCGCCAGAGGCGGGACGTTCGCGGTTTTCCAGGGTCGCCGTCAGCGCGGCGACAACGCGCTGTTCGAGCGCGGAGAACGAATCGCTGTTGCCCTCGGATCGACTGAGCTGATCGACTTTCGACGACAGCATGGTGAGATCGTCGCTGAGCTGTGCCAGCGCATCGTTGGAGGCGACGTTGGAGACGATGCCGCGAAGCGCGCCGATCGCGTTTTCGAGCTGCTGCATCATGCCGCTGTCGCCGCTGCTGCGCACGATCGTATCGATCTTGTTGCCGAGATTGCGGATCGCCTCGTCGAACCCTGCTAGCTGTTCCGCCGGTTTTAGCGATCGCAGCGCGTCGTGGATCTCATTGAGGGCGCGTTCGATATTCGCCAGCGCCTGGCCGTCGCTGCCGCTTTGGCGGACGTCGTCGATGCGCTGCGACAGCGAGCGAATCTCGTTTTCGATCGATTCGATCGCGCGGCGCGGCAACGCCTCGGTGATGACGTGACGAATGCCGGCAAGCTCGCTGCGGAATGCGGCGATCGACTGCTCGATCCCGTCCGGGCGCTGCAGCGATTCGATCTGGCTTGTGATCTTGAACAGTTGCCGCTCGAGACCGGAGAAATCCGGCGTCGGCCGCGGCGTTGTCATCGCCGGCGCGACAGGCGGTGAGTTGCGCGGCGGCGTCGCGCGTGCGCCGTCGAGTTCATGCTGGCGTGCGGCGACTTCCGCGATCGCGAATTCGAGCGAGACGGGATCTTGCGGCGGCGACCGGCTGTAGACCTCGGCCGCGGCGCGCTCGACCCTGTCGGCGCGGTGCTGCGAGTCATCCGCGGGCGCTTGGGCGGAGACCCGGGCGAGCCGGGCATCGAGTCGCGAAATGGCGTCATTGAGCTGGCGGGCGACGGCGGGTTCGCCGCGCGTGGCCGGGCTCGACAACTGGTCGATCTGGCGGGTGATGGAATCGAGCCGCTGATGAATGTCCGCGACGTCGCGGCTGTCCTGGCCAGGGACCGGAGACTGCGCCATCGGAGAATCCGGCATGGCGCCGCCGGCCGTGGAACTGAGCCACTCGTTCAGGGACACGCCGGCGCGCCTCGCGGCGGCTTCGGCCCGCTCGCGAACGGATGGTTCGATCCCGTCTTCGCTCCACGATCCGCGCGAATTCATGCTTTCGTCCGGTGTCCGACCGGCGCATCCCATGCGCCTTCAGGTTCCCCGCGCGTCCCTTGAATAGACAATCGAAACCGGCGCAGGTCGTCTGCCTCTGAGGCTCGACCTTTTCGTGTTACGGTAAACAACGGGTTAAGGAGTTGCGCGGCCACCGCTAAAAGTTGCATTTTTGGCGAAAGGATGCCGCGATTTCGGCTCGGACGCATCCTGTAATTGTATTTTTAAAAAATACACCTGATGCGCCTTCAGGCCTGCCTCCAGGCATCACGAACAGATTGCCGTCGGCCACCGTGAACTGCTGGCCGATCAGGTCATCCTGCCCGGCGACCCGGCGCCTTTCGCGAAGGTCGGCCGCGTTGGGCGAGACGATCAAATGCATCGGCTTGACTGGATCAAGATTGATGCAGTTGCATTGAGTGCGGTAAGCTGCCGGCGGGACACAGGGGCTTCACGATGAGACGCAAACCGTCGATCGAGGCGGCCGCTGCCTGGACCCGCCTGATGCGCGTGCAGAGCCGGGTGCTGGATGCGGTGGAGCATGAGTTGAAGAAGGCGGGTTTTCCGCCGCTGGCCTGCTACGATGCGCTGTTCGAATTGTCGCGCGCGCCGGCAGGCGAGCTGCGGCCGGTCGAACTGGAAAAGCAGATGCTGCTGCCGCAATACGCGACCTCGCGCCTGATCGACCGCCTGGCGGACGAGAGGCTGGCGGTGCGGCGCGAATGCAAGGCCGACAAGCGCGGTCAGTTCGTCGCGATCACCGACGCCGGGCGGGAGTTGCAAAAAAGGATGTGGCAGGCCTATTCGGCGGCGATCGAAAAGCATGTCGGCTCCAAACTCTCCGACGCCGACGCCGCAAAGCTTTGCGCTCTGCTTGACCGGCTCGGTTGTTCCTGCAATGAGGCTCAGGCGCTTGCTGTGAGAGACGGTGCGTCCACGCGATGATGTCTCTCTCGCCTTTCGCGATTGCGGGCCATGCGGCTCACATTCTTTACCGCTACCGCGTGCGTTCGATCGAAACGCCCGACACCCGGATTTTTCATGGCGCGTGACCAGATCGATATGACGCCGCTGCAGTCGCGCGACGAACTCGTGGCGTGGCTGGAAGCCGGCGTGAAGCCCGCATCCGAATTCCGCATCGGCACCGAGCATGAAAAAACTCCGTTCACGCTTCAAGGCCACGATCCCGTGCCGTATGAAGGATCGCGCGGCATCGGCGCGTTGCTCGAGGGCATGAAGCTCCTGCTTGGCTGGGAGCCGATCATGGAGCAGGGCAATATCATCGGTCTCCATGACGTCACCGGCGGCGGTGCGATCTCGCTGGAGCCGGGAGGACAGTTCGAACTGTCGGGGGCACCGGTCGAGACGGTGCATCAGACCCAGGCGGAGCTTGCCGCGCATCTGGCGCAGGTTAAAGAGATCGCGACGCCGCTCGGCATCGGATTTCTCGGCCTTGGCATGACGCCGTCGTGGTCGCGGGCGCAGATCCCGATGATGCCAAAGGGCCGCTACAGGATCATGAGCGGCTACATGCCGAAGGTCGGCCGGTACGGTCTCGACATGATGTTGCGAACCTGCACGGTGCAGACCAATCTCGACTTCTCGTCCGAAGCCGACATGGTCAAGAAGCTGCGGGTCTCGGTGGCGTTGCAGCCGGTCGCGACGGCGCTGTTCGCAAATTCTCCCTTCACCGAAGGCAAGCCGAACGGCTTCCTGTCGTTCCGTTCGGAAATCTGGCGCGACACCGACAACGCCCGCGCCGGCATGATCCCCTGGGCGTTCGAGGACGGCATGGGATTCGAACGCTGGGTCGACTACGCGCTCGACGTTCCCATGTATTTCGTCAAGCGCGACGAAAATTATATCGACGTGTCCGGCTCGTCGTTCCGCGATTTCTTCGACGGCAGGAACAAGGCCATCCCCGGCGAGCGGCCGACCTTGTCGGACTGGGCCAATCATTTGTCGACCATCTTCCCCGAGGTGCGGCTCAAGCGCTATCTGGAAATGCGCGGCGCCGACGGCGTACCGTGGGGACGCCTGCCCGCGCTTCCGGCATTCTGGGTCGGATTGCTCTACGACGACACCAGCCTCGAGGCAGCCTGGGACATCGCCAAGCGCTGGAATGCGCAGGAACGCCAGGCGCTGCGCGACGACGTCTCCCGCATGGGCTTCAAGACCCGGATCAAGGATCGCTACCTGTTCGAAATCGCCAGGGAGTGCCTGGTGCTGGCGCATGCGGGTCTGCGCCGGCGCGGCCATGTCGATCATCTCGGCCGCGACGAGTCGCGGCATCTGGAGCCGCTCGATCAAATTCTGGATTCAGGCCGCTCTCCCGCCGAGGAGATGCTGGAGAAATTCAACGGCGCATGGGGCGGATCGGTGGAACCGGCCTACAGCGAATACGCTTTCTAGACCGGATAAAGTTTGAGGGCCGATCAACTCTGAATCAGCGATTTGAGGGTGCGCGACGGCTTCACGACGGAATCGTTCATCCACCGTACATCAAGGTGGCGATCTAATGAGCCCACTCCGCACTCGTCCTGGTTCGGGATACGCTGTTTTGCGGCATGTGTTGAAAGCCTGCGCATTGAAAGTCAGCCTGATCCTGCTGGCTGCGCTGTCGTTGATGGCCGGCCCAGCGGCGGCGCCGGCGCTTGCCCAGACGAATTTCGACCGGCCCGGCGCCGACTATCTGCGAATGCCGCTGCGGTCGGGCGATCCGGCCGATTGTGCGATGGCGTGCGAGCGCGACCGCCGCTGCCGCGCCTGGAGTTTCAGCTATCCCAGCGAGCGGTTGGAGATGGCGGTGTGCTGGCTCAAGAATGCCGTCGCGCCGCGGATCGCGAATCCGTGTTGCGTGTCCGGCGTGCGCGGCGCCGGCGTGATCGAGCGGCGCACCGGGCCGGTCGAACACTCGACCGATCGCGCAGGTGGCGACTACCGCGGCTTCGAAATCAAGAAAGACGAAAGAGCCAATGCCGACCAGATCTGCCGCCATGCGTGCGATGCCGATAGCAAGTGCCGGGCATGGACCTATGCGCGGCCGGGCTATGTCGGCAAAGCCGCGCGATGTTTCCTGAAAAAGGAAATCAAGCCGCCACGCCGCCGGCCGGGCTTTACGTCCGGAGTCGTGCGATAGAGGCTGGTCGCAATCGTTCTGGATTGCTTCGCGGAGCCTGTCCTCGGGCTTGCCATTTTGATTTGACGCGTTTTCTTGACGCGAACCGGTATCCATCCTCGGTCAAGCCCGAGGACATGCTTCGCTCGAAAACGGCCTAGACTAATGCACCGCCGTGAAAAAACGTGCGAGGCGGAAGCCCGAGAGCCAGGTCCAGACCGGCTGGCTGCGGATGCCCATATCCCACGAGCCGACGATGGCATCGACCCGGCCGACCAGGTTGTCGGTCGGGAGCAGACCGACGCCGCCCTGGTTAACGGGCACGCGGCTGTCCGCGGAGTTGTCGCGGTTGTCGCCCATTACGAACAGATGGCCCGGCGGCACCGTCACCTCCGCCGTGTTGTCGAGCCGGCCGTTGTCGTGAATCTTGAAAATGGGGTGCGAGGCGCCGCCCGGCAGCGTTTCCACGTAACGATGCGCCGGTTCGCTGGAGCCGTTGTCGTCCTCGGCCTCGCCGAGACCATCCGGCTTCAGCGCCGCCGCCTGTCCGTTGATCCAGACCTGACCGCCGCGCATCTGGATGCGGTCGCCGGGCAGGCCGATGACGCGCTTCACCCAGACCTGCGAAAGGTTGCCGGGCCAGCGGAAGACCACGACGTCGCCGCGTTTGGGCAGTTCGCCGAAAATGCGCGATGTCTCGGGAAACGAGACGTGGATCGGCAGCGAGGCGGTGCTGTAGCCGTAGGGGTATTTCGACGCCAGCAGCGCGTCGCCGATCAGCAGCGTCGGCTCCATCGACGCCGACGGCACATAGAACGGCTCGGCGATCGCGCCCTTCGCGACCAGCACAACCAGCACGATCGCCGCGATCTGGACGATCTGTCCGCTCCAGCGCCGGACCGTCGATTGCGATGTTGATGTTTCCGCGCTCATCCGCCCGTTCCTCCGACCGTGATCCGTTCCATTCGCAGCGTCGGCTGGCCGACGCCGACCGGCACGCCCTGACCGTTCTTGCCGCAGGTGCCGATGCCGTCGTCGAGCGCGATATCGTTGCCGATCATGGTGATGCGATGCAGATCGGTCGGTCCGTTGCCGATCAGCATCGCGCCCTTGAGCGGCGCGCCGATCTTGCCGTTCTCGATCTTGTAGGCCTCGGTGCACTGGAACACGTATTTGCCCGAGGTGATGTCGACCTGGCCGCCGCCGAAATTCGCGGCGTAAACTCCGTTCTTCACCGATGCCAGGATTTCCGCGGGGTCGCGATCGCCCGCCGGCATGTAGGTGTTGGTCATGCGCGGCATCGGCACGTGGGCGTAGTCCTGACGGCGGCCGTTGCCGGTGGGCTTCATGCCCATCAGCCGCGCGTTCTGGCGGTCCTGCATGTAGCCGACCAGGATGCCGTCCTCGATCAGCACGGTGCGGCCCGTCGGCGTGCCCTCGTCGTCGATCGAAAGCGAGCCGCGGCGGGCCGACATGGTGCCGTCGTCGACCACGGTGACGCCTCTGGCCGCGACCTGCTGCCCCATCAGTCCCGCGAAGGCCGAGGTTTTCTTGCGGTTGAAGTCGCCCTCTAAGCCGTGTCCCACCGCTTCATGCAGCATCACGCCGGGCCAGCCGGGACCGAGCACCACGTCCATCTCGCCGGCGGGCGCGGGCACCGATTCCAGATTGACCAGCGCCTGACGGATTGCGCCGTCCGCAGCCGACCGCCACGCCTTGGTCTCGATGAAGCGGGCATAGCCCTCGCGGCCGCCATAGCCATGGCTGCCGGTTTCCTGCCGGTCGCCCTGTCCGGCGACGACGGAAATGTTCACCCGCACCAGCGGCCGGATATCGCGGTAGCTTTCGCCGTCCGGCCGCATGATTTCGACGACCTGCCACGTCGCGCCGAGGCTGACGGACACCTGACGCACCCGCGGATCGTTGTCGCGGACATAGGCGTCGATCTCAGCAAGCAGTTTGACCTTGGTCTCGAAGCCGAGGCCGTCGAGCGGATTGTCGTCGCCGTACAGCCGTACATTGGTATGGGCGGGAGCGGCCGCGAAGGTCCCGTGGTAGCCGCCGCGCACAGCGCCGACGGCGTCGGCGGCGCGGATCAGCGCGGGCAGCGAAACGTCGGACGAATGGGCATAGCCGACGGCATCGCCCTTGACGGCGCGAAGCCCGAAGCCTTGCGAGGTATCGTAGGTCGCCTGCTTGAGCCGGCCGTTGTCGAACATCAGCGCTTCGCTCTGGCTGTATTCCAGAAACAGTTCGCCGTCGTCCGCGCCCTTGAGGCTCCGCGCCACTTCATCGCGTACGGAATCGCGGTCGAGATCGGCGCGGTCGAGCAGAGACGTGGCGGCGGGACTGGTCATGCGGACTCCAGATTCAACATTCAACGCGGATATGCGGCCGTTCCGTGTCGTCCGAAGCGGTCTAAGGTTCAAGATAGGCACGATGGTCGCGAAAAGGGAGGCTCTTTGCAAACCTAAATCGCTACGGCAGCTTGTCGTAACCTTCGCCAAGCCCGTTCAGGCTGAGCGGGAAGCCGATGCCTTCCTCGGGCGTTTCGAAGATGATGAATGTCGCGGTCTTGGCGCTGCGCAACTGCCCCAGCAGCTTGTCGTCCAGCACGACCTCGGCGACGCAGCCGTTGGGCAGGCAGCGCACGAACCCGGCGCGGCCGACGTCGACGTTGTCGAGTTTCAGGCCGAGGCCGGAGGGCAGCAGCACGCCGAGCGGCGCCACCACCCGCATCAGCCGGCTTTTCTGGTCGGCGGTCTTGAGCACGATCACGGTCAGGCCGGCGTTGGAGCGGTCTTCCGCCACCACGCTCTGAATCAACGCGCATTGCTCGGCCTTGGCGCCAGGCGGGGTGTCACAGCGGATTTGCCAGTCGCCATGGACCGATTTGACGGCCCCCTGGGCGCAGGCCGCGCCGGCAAAGCCCAGAACGAGAAGGGCCGCGGCCCAGCTCGTCAACGCGCGGACCGGCTGACGTTTCGCAACTGCCATGCGTCCTGGCGTATGCCTGATATGCGGTTTCGAAAACCTCATCCGGGTCGATCCCCTGCTCTCGCATGCCGTGCCTTGGCGCGCCGGCCCGATGGGCAATGACGGCGCCTTGAGGCGGTCCCGGCCCGGATCAGCCCGAACCGCAGCCGAATCCGTGAAGCGGCCGCGCCTGTGCCTACATCGGACAATCCACCTGTCAAGCGGCGTCCGGCAGCAAAATGCGCGTTTGCGCTCTGTTTTGTCAGCCAAAGGCGTTTGTCAGCCAAATGCGCCGGACCGCGGTTCGAAGGCATCGTTCGACTCGTTGTCCTTGGTCCTTGCGAGGGACGACAAATTATGGTTTGAGAGGGGCGGCTTTGGACGCATTCTAGCTAAACGGCCCCGCAGGCTGTTCGCGGAAGCGTCATATCGACCAGCAGCCTTGCCGCCGGCAGGAACTGCTTAAGGGGGCTAGTTTAGGGTTTTTATATGACAAGGAGCGCGAGCGGCATGAAGATGTCGAAGGGCCAGGTTGGTCGCCGGTTTAGCCGCCGGTTTCTGGGATTAGCGTTTGGAATAGCGGCGCTGGCCGCTGGTGGATCGGTTTCCGCAGAGGAGCTGGTCGGTCAACCGAATGCGTGGGCGCTGGATCTTCAGGCGGGGGTGACGCCTGTGATGGACAGCATCCAGCGGATGCATAACGGGCTTATGGTTGTCATCACGTTGATCACGCTGCTGGTGACGGGGCTGCTGGTTGTGGCGATGGTGCGGTTCAACGCGCGGGCCAACCCGGTGCCGTCGAAGACGACCCACAACACGTTGATCGAGGTTGCGTGGACGATCATCCCGGTTCTGATTCTGGTTGGCATTGCGGTGCCGTCGTTCCGGCTGCTGTTCGAGGAGCTTGACATTCCGAAGGCCGACCTGACGGTGAAGGCGACCGGCAAGCAGTGGTACTGGAGCTACACCTATCCGGACAACGGCAAGTTTGAGTTCGACTCGCTGATCGCGGAAGACAAGAAGCCGCGGATGCTGGCCGTCGACAACGAGCTGGTGGTTCCGGTGAACAAGGTGGTCGTGGTTCAGGTGACCGGGGCCGATGTCATTCATTCTTTTGGAGTACCGGCGTTCGGCATCAAGGTGGATGCGATTCCGGGTCGTCTCAACGAGACCTGGTTCAAGGCCACCAAGACCGGCGTGTTCTACGGCCAGTGCTCGGAGCTGTGCGGCCGGGATCACGCCTTCATGCCGATCGCGGTGCGGGTGGTGAGCGAGCAGGATTTTGCGGCCTGGGTTGAAACCGCAAAGAAGAAGTTTGCTTCGAACCCGGCGAACGCGGTGGCCTCGGCTGCCGACGTGATGCAGTAGACGTGATGCGGCAGGCGCCGGCGTCGGGAGGTTTTCTGACGCGGGCGCAACCGCAAGGGTTTGAAGGACTTCAAGGGACGTAAAGACAGGATTGGACAATGGCAACAACCGCAGCATCTGCTCACGACCACGATCACGACGACGACCATGCGCACCACCCGACCGGGTGGCGGCGCTTTGCGTATTCGACCAATCACAAGGACATCGGTACCATGTACCTGGTGTTCGCCATCGTTGCGGGGGTCATCGGCGGCCTGATGTCGATGGGCATCCGGGCGGAACTGATGTTTCCCGGCGTGCAGGTTTTCCATCCTGCTCACGAATACAACGTGTTCGTGACCTCGCACGGCCTGATCATGATCTTCTTCATGGTGATGCCGGCGATGATCGGCGGCTTCGGCAACTGGTTCGTGCCGCTGATGATCGGGGCGCCCGACATGGCGTTTCCGCGCATGAACAACATCTCGTTCTGGCTGCTGCCGGCGGCGTTTGCGCTGCTGCTGCTGTCGAACTTCATGGAGGGCGAGCCGGGCGCCATCGGTGCTGGCACGGGCTGGACGCTGTATGCGCCGCTGTCGACCAGCGGTCATCCGGGTCCGTCGGTGGATTTCGTGATCCTGGCGATCCATCTGGCCGGCGCTTCCTCGATTCTCGGCGCGATCAACTTCATCACCACGATCTTCAACATGCGCGCGCCGGGCATGACCATGCACAAGATGCCGCTGTTCGTGTGGTCGATCCTGGTCACGGTGTTCCTGCTGCTGCTGGCGCTGCCGGTTCTGGCGGGTGCGATCACGATGCTGCTGACCGACCGTAACTTCGGCACCACGTTCTTCGCTGCCGACGGCGGCGGCGATCCGGTGCTGTTCCAGCATCTGTTCTGGTTCTTCGGTCATCCCGAGGTGTACATCCTGATTCTGCCGGGCTTCGGCATGGTCAGCCATGTGATCTCGACCTTCTCGAAGAAGCCGATCTTCGGATATCTCGGCATGGCCTATGCGATGGTCGCGATCGGCGGCGTCGGCTTCGTGGTGTGGGCGCACCACATGTACACGGTCGGCATGGCATCGTCGGCGCAGGCCTATTTCGTCGCGGCGACCATGGTGATCGCGGTGCCGACGGGCGTGAAGGTGTTCTCGTGGATCGCCACCATGTGGGGCGGCTCGATCGAGTTCAGGGCGCCGATGCTGTTTGCGGTCGGCTTCATCTTCCTGTTCACGGTCGGCGGCGTCACCGGCGTGGTGCTGGCCAATGCGGGCGTCGATCGCGTGATGCAGGAGACCTACTACGTCATCGCGCACTTCCACTACGTGATGGGCATTGCCGCGGTGTTCTCGATCTTCGCGGGCTGGTACTACTGGTTCCCGAAGATGTCCGGCTACATGTACAACGAGACCATCGCCAAGCTGCACTTCTGGTTGATGTTCATCGGCGCCAACATCCTGTTCTTCCCGCAGCATTTCCTCGGACTGCAGGGCATGATGCGGCGCTCGGTCGACTATCCGGATGCGTTCGCGGGCTGGAACGAGATCTCGTCCTACGGCGCGTTCATCGCGGGGGCCGGCGCTCTGGTCTTCCTCTACGGCCTGGTCGATGCCTTCGCGCGCAAGGAGAAGGCTGCGGACAATCCGTGGGGTGAAGGTGCCACCACGCTGGAATGGACGCTGTCCTCGCCGCCGCCGTTCCACCAGTTCGGAACGCTGCCGAAGGTGCAGTAATGTGACTGTGCGCGGCGCGCCTGGCGCGCCGCGCACCCAACAAGGCAACTTACGCGACGCGCACCCGACAAAGCGAACCGTGCGCGCCGCGTACCCAACAAGCGAACTGTGCGCGACGCGCCCGCCGCGCCGGGCGCCAACAAAGTGAGTTGTGTCTTGCCGGTAGTCGATCGAAACGCCATTGAGCTGCCGCCCCGGATATCGGAGGCGAGCGTCGCCGATTACTTCGCGCTGCTGAAGCCACGGGTGATGTCGCTCGTGATCTTCACCGCGCTGGTCGGACTGATGATTGCGCCGGGTCATGTTCACCCGGTGCTGGGCTTCACCGCGATCCTGTGCATCGCGGTCGGCGCCGGCGCCTCCGGCGCGCTGAACATGGCGCTCGAAGGCGATATCGACGTGCTGATGTCGCGCACGGCCAACCGGCCGATCCCGCGCGGCCGCATCACCCGCGGCGAGGCGATGGGGTTCGGCCTCACGCTGTCGTTTTTCTCGGTGATGACGCTCGGCGCTCTGGTTAACTGGTACGCCGGGGGGTTGCTCGCCTTTACGATCTTCTTCTACGTGGTGATCTACACCATGGGGCTGAAGCGCCGGACCGCGCAGAACATCGTGATCGGCGGCGCCGCCGGCGCGCTGCCGCCGGTGGTGGCGTGGGCGGCGGCGACAGGGTCGCTGTCGGTCGAGCCGCTGCTGCTGTTTTTGATCATCTTCTTCTGGACGCCGCCGCATTTCTGGGCGCTGGCGCTGTTCCGCTCTGACGATTATGCGCGCGCCGGCGTGCCGATGCTGCCGGTGGTCGCCGGGCCCGATGCGACGCGGCTGCAGATCCTGCTCTATACCATCGTGCTGGTGGCGATCGCCGCCGCGCCCTGGCCGCTCGGCTATTTCGACTGGGTTTATGGCGTCACCTCGCTGGTTCTCGGCTTCGGCATGCTGGTGCTCGCCATCAATGTCTACCGCCATCGCACCGGTAGCGTGGCGCTGCGCGCGACGCGGCGCCTGTTCGCATTTTCGATCCTCTATCTGTTCGCGCTGTTTGCCGTTCTGCTGCTCGATGTGGTTGCGAAGGCCGTCGCGCCGTTGATCTGGTAGTGGGGACGCATGGAGCGATGGACAACAAGCCGAAGCCGGACGAAATCGTGCTCACCGAGGCGCAGAAAAAGCGCCGGCGCGAGCGCTCGATCGCGATCGCCGTCGCGCTCGGAATCCTGGTCGTGCTGTTCTTCGCGGTCACATTCGTCAAGGGGCCGGGCGTTGTCGTCCGTCCGATGTGATTGAGATGACCGACGCGCCACAGCACCCGCAGCAACCCGCCACGGCCTCAGTCGCACCGGCGGCTCCCGCCGCGCCGAAGGCTGCGCCGCGCGTGAGCCGCGACGTGAAGATCGGCGCGACCTGCGGCCTGCTGGTCGCGCTCATGGTCGGCGCCGCCTATGCGGCGGTGCCGTTCTACAACTGGTTCTGCCGCGCCACCGGCTTCAACGGAACCACGCAGGTCGCAAAAGTCGCGCCGAGTGCGGCGCCGCTGGCGCGCACGGTGGCCGTGCGCTTCGACTCCAACGTCTCCGGCGGGCTGCCGTGGAAGTTCGAGCCGGAACAGACCGAAATCAAGGTCCGGATCGGCGAGGTCACCACCGTATACTACACCGTCACCAACCAGGCGGGGACCGCCACGGCGGGGCAGGCGGCCTATAACGTCACGCCGCTGACGGTCGGATCGTATTTCACCAAGATCAACTGCTTCTGTTTCACCGAGCAGACCCTGGCGGCCGGTGAGAAGCGGGAGATGGCCGTCGTCTTCTATGTCGACCCGGCCTTCGCCGCCGACAGCGAGAACGACGGCGTCAGGACCATCACCCTGTCCTACACGTTCTTCCCGGTGAGGGATGCCGCGCCGAAGCCGGTGGCGGCGAGCGAACCGGACCGGCCAGGGGGAAGCATCTGACCTTCGACGGCTGACGCGTTTGGTTGCTGACGCGTTTTGTTTTTGGGATGGATTAGGTGCCAATTCAGCCGGCACCGCTAACGCAGACGGAGAGAGACCGCAATGGCTACGGCGCAAGTCAAGCACGATTACCACCTTGTCGACCCGAGTCCGTGGCCGATCATAGGCGCGACCGCGGCCTTCGTCATGGCCGTCGGCGCCATCCTGTGGATGCATCACCTGACCGCGGCAGCGCCGATCATTTTCGGCATCGGCGTGGTCGGCGTGCTCTACACCATGGCGAACTGGTGGGCGGAAGTGATCCGCGAGGCCGAGCACAAGGGCGACCACACCCGCGTGGTGCAGATCAGCCATCGCTACGGCATGATCCTGTTCATCACCTCCGAGGTGATGTTCTTCGTTGCCTGGTTCTGGGCCTTCTTCAATTCCGCGCTGTTCCCGGGCGATCCCGTGCACGCCACCCGCGACGCGCTGTTCGGCGGCGTCTGGCCGCCCAAGGGCATCGAGGTCTTCGACCCCTGGCACCTGCCGCTGCTCAACACCCTGCTCCTGCTGACCTCGGGCACCACCGTGACCTGGGCGCATAACGCCCTGCTCAACGGCGACCGCAAGGGACTGAAGTGGGGGTTGATCCTGACCATCGCGCTCGGCGCCACCTTCACCGCCGTGCAGGCCCACGAATACTCTGAAGCGGCCTTCCACTTCGCCGGCAACGTCTATGGCGCCACCTTCTTCATGGCCACCGGTTTCCACGGCTTCCATGTGCTGGTCGGCACCATCTTCCTGATCGTCTGCCTGTTCCGCGCCAATGCCGGACACTTCTCGCCGACGCAGCACCTCGGCTTCGAATTCGCCGCCTGGTACTGGCATTTCGTCGACGTGGTGTGGCTGTTCCTGTTCATCTGCATCTATGTCTGGGGCAACGGCGCCTCGGCCATGGCGCACGCCGCGCACTGATCGGGACGCAAGCAACTCAATCATGAAAAGGGCGGCCGCGCGGCCGCCCTTTTTCTCTTCCGGGAAACACCGATGTCCAATTTTTACGCCCGGGCGACCTTGTCTCAAGCCATCCTGCGCGGGATCGCCTGCAAATGCCCGCGCTGCGGCAAGGGCAAGCTGTTTGCCGGGTTCCTGACGCTGCGGCCGTCCTGCGAGCGCTGCGAACTGGATTACACCTTCATCGATTCCGGCGACGGACCCGCGGTGTTCATCATCCTGATCGGCGGCTTCATCGTCGTCGGCTGCGCCCTGATCGTCGAGGTCAAGTATCAGCCGCCGTACTGGGTTCACGCCGTGCTGTGGATCCCCCTGATCCTTGCCGTCACCCTGGCACCGTTGCGCGCCATGAAATCGCTCCTGATCAGCCTGCAATTCCACCACAAGGCCGCCGAAGGCCGATCCATCCGGTCGAGCTCCCCTGACTAAGCTCACAAACCAGCGGGAGAGAGTTTTAAAGCGGGAGAGAGTAAAAATTGGGCCTGGTCGCTCGACCAGAACGGTTCTCGATGACATGCAATCGATCCGTTAGCATTTTCGAGCGAAGCATGCCCTCGGGCTTGACCCGAGGGTGGATATCGGTTCGCGTCAAGAAAACGCGTCAAATCAAAATCATAGAGCCCCCGTTCTGGTTCATCAGAACTGGAAAGGCTCGTGTTCTGGCATCGTGCGCGGGCATAGCCGGTCGAAGGACGCTGTTCTCTTTACCCGCGCATCCATCGTCCTCCTCCTTCCGGATGGATCGTCGGGTCATACCGAGTGAAACGACGCCGTTCTTCGAACTGGCTATCCCCGACAATGACGGATCATCGAGGTGTTGCCGTCCCGGCGTGAAACGCTCTATAGAGCCAATTGGCGCGGTCCTTGCGGCGCGTTTTTCTTGCTTGCCGGTTTTGCCTTCACCGCGAAACACTCTATGGTGCGCGGCGGCTATCGCCCGAAGGCGAAGTGAATACCCCTCAAGATCAAATACTTGGCAACATACGCCGCCGCTGGAGGCCGGCTTGACGCATTATCTTTCGACCCGGGGCGAAGCCCAGAAACTCAGGTTCTGCGATGTGATGCTGGCCGGGCTCGCCCGCGACGGCGGTCTCTATGTGCCCGAGGTCTGGCCGCAATTGCCGCCCGATACCATCGCTGGCTTTGTCGGCCGGCCGTATTGGGAAGTGGCCGTCGAGGTCATCAGGCCGTTCGTGGCCGGGGACATCTCCGATGCCGATCTCGGCCGCATGGCCAATGAGGCCTATGCGACGTTCCGGCATCCGGCGGTGGTGCCGCTCGACCAGATCGGGCCCAATCAGTTCATGCTGGAACTGTTTCACGGTCCAACGCTCGCGTTCAAGGACGTGGCGATGCAGCTCCTGTCGCGGCTGATGGATCACGTCCTGGCGCAACGCGGCCGGCGCACCACGATCGTGGTCGCAACCTCGGGCGA
Organism: Nitrobacter sp. NHB1; assembly: GCF_036964665.1. NCBI lineage: Bacteria > Pseudomonadati > Pseudomonadota > Alphaproteobacteria > Hyphomicrobiales > Nitrobacteraceae > Nitrobacter > Candidatus Nitrobacter laanbroekii. Next base: position 2,285,771 of record NZ_JBAMDA010000001.1, on the reverse strand, counting down.
TACCGGCGGCGCCGCGGTCGACGCGTTCGCCAACCGCGCCAATGTCGATCTGATCGCGCTGTTTCCGGACGGCCGCATCTCCGAGGTGCAGCGGCGGATGATGACCACGACGGCCGCACCGAACGTTCACGCGCTCGCGGTCAAGGGCACTTTCGACGACTGCCAGGCGATCGTGAAGGGGCTGTTCAACAACCACCGCTTCCGCGACGAGGTGTCGCTCTCCGGCGTCAACTCGATCAACTGGGCGCGGATCGTCGCGCAGGTGGTGTATTATTTCACCTCGGCGGTCGCGCTCGGCGCGCCGGCGCGCACCGTCGATTTTACCGTTCCGACCGGTAATTTCGGCGACATCTTCGCCGGCTACGTCGCGAAGAAAATGGGCCTGCCGGTGCGCTGCCTGCGCATCGCCGCCAACGTCAACGATATCCTGGTGCGCACGCTGAAGACCGGCATCTACGAGGTGCGCGAGGTTGACGCCACCACCTCGCCGTCGATGGATATCCAGGTTTCGTCGAACTTCGAGCGGCTGCTGTTCGAGGCGACGGGTCGTGACGCCGCGCAGGTGCGTGCGCTGATGGCGTCGCTGCAACAATCCGGGCGCTTCGTGCTGCCGGATCCCGTGCTGGCCGAGATCCGGCGCGATTTCGACGCCGGGCGTAGCGACGAGACCGAAACCGCGGCCGCGATCCGTGCGGCGTGGCGCGAGGCCGGCGATCTCGTCGATCCCCATACCGCGGTGGCGCTTGCGATAGCCGATCGCGACACCTCCGACTCCGGAATTCCCAATGTCGTGCTGGCGACGGCGCATGCCGCGAAATTTCCCGATGCGGTAGAGGCCGCCTGCGGCGTGCGGCCGCAATTGCCGGCGTGGCTCGACGGGTTGATGACGCGGCCCGAGCGGATCACAGTCATGAACAACGATCAGATAGAAATCGAACGGTTCGTGCTGTCCGTCAGCCGCGCCGCCAAGCACGGAGTTGCCGGATGAGTGTCGACGTGACCAAGCTGCCCTCCGGCCTCACGGTCGTCACCGACACCATGCCGCATCTGGAAACGGCCGCGCTCGGCGTCTGGACGGGGGTCGGCGGCCGCGACGAGAAGCCGAACGAGCACGGCATCTCGCACCTTCTTGAACACATGGCGTTCAAGGGAACCACCACGCGGTCGGCGCGAGAGATCGCCGAGGAAATCGAGGCGGTCGGCGGCGATCTCAACGCGGCCACCGGCGTCGAGACCACGGCCTATTACGCGCGGGTGATGAAGGCGGACGTTCCGCTCGCGCTCGATGTGCTGAGCGACATCCTGTCCAATCCGAACTTCGCCGCCGACGAACTCGAACGCGAAAAAAGCGTTATCGAGCAGGAAATCGGCGCGGCGCAGGACACGCCCGACGACGTCGTGTTCGAGCATCTCAACGAACTCTGCTATCCCGATCAGCCGATGGGGCGCTCGCTGCTCGGTACGCCGGAGACGCTGAAGCGGTTCAACAGCGACGGGCTGCATGGCTATCTCGCGACGCATTATCGCGGGCCGAACATGGTGGTGGCCGCGGCCGGGGCGGTCGAGCACAAGGCGGTCGTAGCCGAGGCCGAGCGGCGCTTCGCAAGCTTCGACGCCACGCCGGCGCCGAAGCCGCAAGCGGCGAAATTCGGCCAGGGCGGCTCCAGGGTGGTGCATCGCGACCTCGAGCAGGCCCATCTGACGCTGGCGCTGGAAGGGCTGCCGCAGACCGACCGCTCGCTGTTCTCCTTGCAGGTGTTCACCCACCTGCTCGGCGGCGGCATGTCCTCGCGGCTGTTTCAGGAGGTCCGCGAGAAGCGCGGGCTGTGCTATTCGATCTACGCCTTCCACGCGCCTTATGCCGATACCGGGTTCTTCGGGCTCTACACCGGCACCGATCCGAGCGACGCGCCGGAAATGATGGAAGTCGTCGTCGACGTCATCAACGAGGCGGTGGAGACGCTGACCGAGGCTGAAATCGCGCGCGCCAAAGCGCAGATGAAAGCCGGTCTGCTGATGGCGTTGGAGAGTTGCAGCGCCCGCGCCGAACAATTGGCGCGTCACATCCTCGTCTACGGGCGGCCGCAGAGCGTGCCCGAATTGATGGCCAGGATCGATGCCGTCAGCGTCGAATCGACCCGCGACGTGGCACGGGATCTCCTCACGCGCAGCCGGCCCGCGGTCGTCGCGCTCGGCAGCGGCAGGGGACTGGACACGGCGGTGGCTTTTGCGGAAGGATTGGCGCAGTCGAAGGCGAAAATCCTGCTTCACTAGCCTATTGTTTTGACGCGTTTTCTTTATGCGAACCGGTACCCGTCCTCGGGTCATGCCCGAGGACATGCTTCGCTCGAAAACGCTGTAGGTTAGAGACTGGCGGGTTCGGCATCGAGGAACGGCCATGGCCCTGTTTCGTTTGCCATCCAGCGTGGCGGCGCTCATGCCGCGGGGGCACGGCCTGTTGCTGCGAGCGCCGGAGGCGTCCGATTTTCTGCAATGGATGCAGCTTCGCGAGTACAGCCGCGCCTATCTGACGCCATGGGAGCCGATCTGGCCGTCGGACGACCTGACGCGGGCCGGCTTCCGGCGGCGGCTGCGTCGCTACGCCGAGGATATCGCCGGCGACAAATCCTATCCGTTCATCGTGCTCCGGGAATCCGACGGCGTCATGCTCGGCGGGGTGACGCTTGCCAATGTCCGCCGCGGCATCGTGCAGGCCGGCACCATCGGATACTGGATCGGCGAACCCTATGCGGGACAGGGCTATATGACCGCGGCGCTGCGGGTGCTGCTGCCGACCCTGTTCGGCGAACTGAGCCTGCATCGCATCGAGGCCGCCTGCATTCCCAGCAATGCGCCGTCGATCCGGGTGCTGGAAAAGTCCGGCTTCACGCGCGAGGGGCTGGCGCGCCGCTATCTCTGCATCAACGGGATCTGGCAGGATCACTTGCTGTTCGGCATGCTGCACGAGGATTTTCACGGCTAAAGCATTTTCCGGTGAAGTGGGAACCGGTTCACCGTAAGCAAATGCGACCACTCAAAAGTTTAGAGCGCGCCCGTTCTGATTCCATCAGAACGGTAAGCGCTCTAAAGCCTTCCGCTTCAAATCGAATCGGAAGCGAGGCTCCATGATTTTGATTTGATCCGCGCTGGCCGTTTTGCGCCTTTGGCTTGCCGCCATTGCCTTGTTATAAAGCCGCCGCGTGGAAATAATGATCGGACGACGCGAATGGCTCATGTTGCGGATTCGACTGACGCGCCTGGACCGGCTGTCGCCGGGCCGTTGCGGCGCTTTCCGTTTGGTCTGGCGACCATGGTTGCAGTCTTCAGTATCGTTGCGGCCTCGGCGGCCCAAGCGCAATCGCTCGGGGATCGTTTCAAGGACATGTTCGGCATCAAATCGCAGCCGGAGCGGACGGCACCCGTATCGGGCGAGACGGCTTCCGCGCCCAGCGACCTTAGTTGTCCGCCTGTGACCATCCGCGCCGGCGCATCGACTTACGCGGTCGGCCTGCCGGGCCAGCCGGCGAGCGGCACCGATCTCCGCTACCAAGCGGTCATCCGCCAGACCGCGAGAGAATGCGACTACAACACCGATACGCATCAGATCGCGATCAAGGTCGGGATTCAGGGGCGGGTCATCGTGGGGCCGGCCGGTGCGCCGCCGACGGTGGAGGTGCCGTTGCGCATCGCGGTGGTCGAGGACGGTGTTTCCCCGAAAACCATCGCCACCAAGGCCTATACGATTACGGTGAACGTGCCGGGCGTCGAAGGCGGAACCTACAGTTTCGTGTCGGACGATATCGCCTATCCGGCGCCGCAAGGCGCGGCCGCCGACCGATATGTGTTTTACATCGGGTTCGATCCGCAGGCACTGAAGCCTGAGCCGCGGGCGAGGCGCACGCGGCATAGGTAATCAAGGCGACGGATGCGAAAGCACCGCGCTCACGCGTGCCTGGCGGTCTCATACCCGCGCAAGCGGGTATCCAGTATGCCGTGGCCTTGCGAATTTCACCGCGGTTCTATCGAATACTGGATCACCCGCTTTCGCGGGTGATGACGTCTGAAATCGGAATACCTGCAAGAATCAAAAAGCCGGCGCGATGGGCTCGCGCCGGCTTTGCTTCCTATCGTCAAAAAACTCAGTTCAGCTTGGCGCGAACCTCGCTGACGCCAGCGGCGAGCAGGTCGTCGGCGACCTGTCCCTTCACCGACTGCGACAGGATGGTGGAAGCGGCGGCGACCGCGGCGTCGGCGGCGGCGGCGCGGACATCCGCGATGGCCTGGGCTTCCGCCGATGCGATCTTGCCTTCCGCGCTCTTGGTGCGGCGCGCGACAAAATCCTCCATCTTGATCTTGGCGTCGGCCGCGATGCGCTCGGCTTCGGCTTTGGCCGAGGCGATAATGTCTTGCGCCTCGTGCTCGGCGCTCGCACGGCGGGCTCTGTAGTCGGCAAGCAGCTTGGCGGCTTCGTCCTTCAAGCGGCGGGCGTCGTCGAGTTCGTCCTTGATGCGCGCGCTGCGACGATCGAGCGCGGTCAGCACGGTACGATGCAATCCGACATAGGCGAAGACGCCCATCAGGATCACGAAGGCTATGGCAACCCAGGTTTCCGGTGCGGCCAACATGGTTTCGTCATCCCTTCATCGAGGCGTCGACGGCGCTGTCGACGAGCTTGCGGTCAGGCATCGCGCCGGTCAGTTGCTGCACGATAGCCGTTGCCGCATCGCTCGCGATGCCGCGGACGTTGCTCATCGCTGCCGTGCGTGTCGAGGTGATGGTCTTCTCGGCGTCGGCGAGCTTGACGGACAACCGTGCCTCGAGCGCCTTGCGTTCGGCATCGGCCTCGGCATTCAGCGTCTCGCGGGTCTCGTTGCCGATCGCCTGCGCTCGGGTCCGCGCGGCCGCGAGTTCGGCCTCGTAGGCCTTCAACGCAGCGTCGGACTCGTCCTTCAGCTTTTGCGCCTGCGCGATATCGCCCTCGATCTTGTTCTGGCGGTCGTCGATGGTCTTGCGGACGCGTGGCAAGGCCAGTCGCGACGAGATCAGATAGAGCGCGACGAACGCGATCGTCAGCGACACCAGTTGGGACGCGAACGTGTCCTTCTCGAATGGCGGAAACGGGGCCTTGTGGCCGCCGCCGGCTTCGGTGTGGGCCGTCGTGCCCTTTGCGTTGCCATGACTCTCAGCCACGGGCTTCTCCTCTGCGGTTGATCGGGTCCCGGTTTTCCGGGTCCCGTCAGCCAGTCAGTGATCTTAAAGAGCGAACAGCAACAGCAGGGCGATCAGCAGCGAGAAGATGCCGAGCGCTTCGGTCACGGCGAAGCCGAAGATCAGGTTGCCGAACTGGCCCTGGGCGGCCGAGGGATTGCGCACGGCGGCGGCAAGATAGTTGCCGAATATGATGCCCACGCCGGCGCCGGCGCCACCCATGCCAATGCAGGCAATACCAGCACCAATGTACTTCGCTGCGAGCGGATCCATAACGAACTCCTTAGTTGAGGTTTGTTGAAATAACGCGCGGTTGGGGCGGGCTTCTAATGGCCCGGATGAATCGCATCGTTGATGTAGATGCAGGTGAGGATGGTGAAGACGTAGGCCTGAAGGAATGCGACCAGCAGTTCGAGCGCGGTGAGAGCCACCACCAGCGCCAGCGGCAGCGCGGCGCCGAACACGCCGACGATGCCCATGGCGCCGAGCATGGTGACGAAGCTCGCGAACACCTTCAGCGTGATGTGGCCGGCCAGCATGTTGGCGAACAGACGCACGCTGTGCGAGACCGGCCGCGACAGGAACGAAATCACCTCGATCGCCACCACCAGCGGCAGGATCACGATCGGAATGCCCGAGGGCACGAACAGTTTGAAGAATCTCAGACCGTTCTTGTAGAAGCCGTAGATCAGCACGGTGAAGAAGACGAGGAATGCCAGCCCGGCCGTGACGATGATGTGGCTCGAGATCGTGAAGCTATAGGGGATGATACCGACCAGATTGGAGACCGTTACCAGCATGAAGATCGTAAACACGAACGGGAAGAACTTCATCCCGTCCTTGCCGGCGGTGGTGTGTATGGTGTCCGCGACAAATTCGTAGCTGATCTCGGCGATCGACTGCATCCGCCCGGGCACGAGCTTGCGGCCGGTAGCCAGCATCAAAAGCGACGTCAGAACGACGGCAAGCAGCATATAGGCGGAGGAATTGGTGAAAGCGATTTCCTGGCCGCCGATATGGCCGATCGTGAAGATATTCTCGATGTTGAACTGGTGGATCGGGTCCATCATCCGCGTGCAACTTTCAGTCTGCCGGCAGGCCGGCGTTCAAGCAACTCAGTTATCCGGCAGCCACCCGTCATCGGTCGGTCTGCTCGGGAACCACGCCTGCCGACCGCATCACGTTGATCACGCCGGCCGCGAAGCCGAGCAGGAAAAACACGATCAGCCCCCAAGGCGAGGTCGACAGCAAGCGGTCGAATCCCCAGCCGATCACAGCTCCGACGACAACGCCCGCGACCAACTCGGAGGACAAGCGAAAACCGCGCGCCATCGCCGAGGCTCTGGCGGTTCCGTTCCCGCTTCCATCTCCGGATTGGTCAGTCTCGCTCTTGCGGGGTCCTCGAAGTTTGGACAGCCGCTGATCGAGATTTCCAAGCCTTTCGGAAAGCGCAGCTTCGTCGGGAGCCGAATGCTCGCGATCTCCGTGCCCGCCGCTGTTTTTGTCTGTGCCGTCAGCCATGCTCTCGACACCCGACACAACGCCGCGATCTCAGGAAATAACGCCCGTTACCCTCAAAAGCCGCGCGGACCATACTGACGGCCACAGGTCAAGTCAAGATTGGGTCGTATCCGACTACAGCATTGAATTGGCTGATTTTATTTCGGAAAATCAAACCGGCTGCGCCCAGTTGCCGCGTTGCAACGGCGGACTCGCGGGGGCGGTTGTCTGCTTTTGCTTCGCGGCGCCGCCGGGACGCACGCAAGCCGGCGGGTGGGACATTCTGCGGGCCGTATGATCCAGCAGATCGCTGCTCGTTTTTCGAGCCGGTCGGCGTAGGGATCATATCGGCCCTGCGCCGTTCCAGTCATCTCGTAAACACTTATAATCCAAGGGTGAATAGCGTCGGCTGACCCGTTCTGCAAAATCGGCGGCTCGCTTTTGCAGCGTCTGGGTTGTCGAGGGCGGAACCGGATCGAATCGGCGGTCGGCGCGTTGAAATCGCGCGGTGCGCCCTATAGTTCGAAAGTGCCTGACGCAGACGCCGGCCCGGTGGCGAGCGGATTTGGCATTGACGGAGCCGAGCATGAGCGCAGCAATTTCGCTTCTCAGACTGTTGCGGATTCCCGCGACCGCCGCCTTGCTTGGCTGCCTCGCCGCACCGGCGCTGGCGCAGGCGCCGCCGGATGTGGAGAACGGACGCTATACGCTCACGCCGATGAGCGGCGGCTTCGTCAGGCTGGATACGCGGACCGGCGTGGTCGCGCATTGCGCGGACAAGGGCAATGGCTGGGCGTGTTACGCGTTGCCCGAAGAACGTGCCGCCCTGGATAAGGAAATCGGCCGGCTGCTGGCGAAGAACGAGAAACTGAAGGCGCAACTCGCCGCGCGCGAGCCGACCGCCGGCGGCAAGACCCGGCAGGCTTTGCCCAAGGCGGATTCGCTGAGGCCGGGCGAGCCCGGCGCAGCGGTGCCAAAAGCCGACGAACCGAAATCCGCCGACGCCAACCGTAACAGCATCGAGATTCCGCTGCCGAGCGATCGCGACATGGATCGCGTGATGTCGTTCGCCGAGCGCGCCTGGCGGCGGCTGATCGAGATGGCCGGCCGCGTTCACCGCGATGCATCCGGAGGAATCTGACCGGCGCGGTTCGACTCAAAGACAATTTGACTCAAGACTCGGGGTTCACGACCTGGGCTCGCGCTACGATCCTCCTCGCGGTTCCGCCCCGCGACGATCTGACGCAAAACGATCTCCCCGTTTTGCCGGAACGCTTGCTGCACGCACCGGTTGTCCTCCTTTCACTGCAGATAAAGGAAGGTCTCTATGCGGTTTTCGAAAATCCTGCTCGCGGCGCTGGCGATGGGCGCCGCGTCCATTTCGTTTCAGCCCGCGATGGCTGCGCCTTTGACGCTCGACCGATCGCTTGCCACCTCAGCCGCGACGCCACAGCCGGTCCGTTATCGACACCATGGCTGGCATCACCATGGCTGGCATCATCACGGCTGGCATCACCGCGGCTGGCGGCGGGGTTACTATGGTTATGGCCCAGGTTACTATGGCTATGGCCCGGGTCCGGTGTTCGGCGGGCTCGCCGCCGGCGCGATCATCGGCAGCGCCATAGCCGGGAGTCAGGCTCGCGCCCCAAGAAGCGACGACGCCTATTGCTTCCGCCGCTTCAAATCCTATGACCCGCGCTCCGGGACGTATCTTGGCTACGATGGCAACCGCCATCCCTGCCCGTAGTCAGACGAGGACGCGGCTTGTCCGGCGCGACGATCCGGCCGCTTTGCGCGGCCGGATCGTTTTTGCTTCGTTTCCATGGTCCGCGGCATTGCGTCTTGCAAGACCGGTTCGAGCGGTGGACAATCCGGTTCCGGGGTACCCACCCGGCCTGAGACCACCGCAGTGAACGCGAAGGTATGCGCGAGCCCGTGAATTCGATGACCGCATCCGATAGCACCCGTATCGTGATCGCCGACGATCATCCGCTGTTCCGCGATGCCCTGCGGCAGGCGGTCGCCAGCATCATGCCTGCACAGATCGACGAGGCCGGCACGTTCGAGGAGTTGACGGCGCGGCTCGAGCAGGAGGCCGACGTCGATCTGATTCTGCTCGACCTGTCGATGCCGGGGATCAGCGGGTTTTCCGGGCTGATCTACCTGCGCGCCCAGTATTCGGCGATTCCGGTGGTGGTGGTGTCGGCCAGCGACGACGTGGCGACGATCCGTCGCTCGATGGATTTCGGCGCCTCCGGGTTCATTCCGAAGCGGTTGGGAGTCGATGCGCTACGCACCGCGATCCTCAAGGTCATCGAGGGCGATATCTGGATCCCGCCCGACGTCGATCTGTCGGCCGCCGCCGATCCGGAGATGACGCGCTTGCGCGACCGGCTCGTCACGCTGACGCCGCAGCAGGTGCGCGTCCTGATGATGCTGTCCGAAGGACTGCTCAACAAACAGATCGCCTACGAACTCGGGGTGTCGGAGGCGACCATCAAGGCGCACGTCTCCGCGATCCTGCAAAAGCTGGGGGTCGAGAGCCGCACCCAGGCGGTCATTGCGGCGGCGCGGATTGCCGGAGATCAGTGGCGTCAGAGCGAGCCGTCGGCGGGTTGAGTCGTCTGTCCGCGACGATGGCGGAGGTCAAGGAGGCGTTCCCCTTATTCCGCGGCGGCGATCTGCTGGCTTCGCCACTGGCCGATCAGCGCCCGCAGCGATGCGGGCTTCAATGGCTTGTTGAGCACCGAAACCCGTTCCAGTTGCGCCGCTTCGCGAACGTGGGGGCTGCGGTCGGCCGTGATCAGGATCGCCGGAATGGTGTCGCCGAATTTCCGCCGGATCTCCCGGATCGTCGCGATGCCGTTGCCGCGATCGAGATGATAGTCTACCAGCAGCCCGGTGATCCGTCCGCCGGCCGCTTCGATCGCCGCGATCGCCGCCTCAGGCTCGGCCACGGCGATCACGCGCGCATCCCAGGAGGTCAGCAGCGTCTTCATGCCGTCGAGGATCGCCAGATCGTTCTCGATGCAGATGATCAGGGCTCCGCTCATCGGCGCGTGCGACAGCGGCGTGCTGCTGGTCACCGCGGTGGCATGGGCGGTGTGATTGACGGCCGGCGCGATCGGAACCGTGACCGAGAACACCGAGCCGCCGCTGCGGTTTGAGTCCAGCGCGATGGTGTGATCAAGCACGCGCGCAAGCCGCTGGACGATCGACAGGCCGAGCCCGAGCCCGCGCGCGATCCGCGCTCCCTGTTCGAGCCGATGAAATTCCTTGAAGATTTCGCCGCGCTTGGGGATCGGGATTCCGACCCCGGTGTCATAGACGTTGATCCGGAGCGATTTGCCGCGACGGCGGCAGCCGATCAGCACCCGGCCGTGCGGCGTATACTTGATGGCGTTCGAGATCAGGTTTTGCAGCAGCCGCCGCAGCAGCAGCCGGTCGGATGCGACCGGCAGTGAACTCGGCACGAACGTCAGGCGAAGCTGCCTCGCCCGCGCCATCGGAGCGAACTCGATTTCGAGCGAGCGCATCAGGTCGCCGACCCGGAAACTTGTGATCGACGTCGTGATGGCGCCGGCATCGAGTCGCGAGATGTCGAGCAACGCGCCGAGAATCTCCTCGATGGCCTCCAGTGAATCGTCGATGTTCTGGACGAGCCTGGAATCCTCGCCACCGGTCTGCCGCTCTACCAGGCTCGTGACATAGAGCCGTGCGGCGTTGAGCGGTTGCAGGATGTCGTGGCCGGCGGCCGCCAGGAACCGGGTTTTGGAGATGTTGGCTTCCTCGGCGATGCTCTTGGCGCGCGCGAGTTCGGAATTCAGCCGGGTCAGTTCCCCGGTGCGGTCGCGTACGCGCTTTTCGAGTGTGGCGTTGGCGCGCTCAAGCGCCTCGGCGGCCTCGAAGCTCGGGGTCACATCGGAAAAGGTAATCACCAGGCCACCGTCGGGCATCCGGTTGGCGCGGACCTCGATCACGATGTTGCGGTCGGGACGCCGCTCCAGATACGGCTGTCCCTCCGTCGTGTATGCGGTGAGACGGGCCTGCTTCGCAGTCTCCCGGTCGATCTGCGGCTTATCGATGGCACCGAGGAATTCAAGAATCTCGGTCAGCGGAATCCCGATCTGAACGATTTGCGGCGGCAGCCCGAGAATATTTCCGAATTGCGGGTTCGAACAGATCAGTTGCAGATCGGGGTTGAACACCGCGATTCCCTGCCGCACGTGGTTCAGTGCGGTCTGCAGCATCTCGCGGTTGAAGTGGAGCGCCGCGTGCGCGTCGTCGAGCAGCTTCAAGGCCGCCTTCGCCGACACCGTGCGGCGTCGCAGCAGCAGCGAGATCACCAGCCGCGACGACGCCGCGCCGATCGACGACGCGATCAGATGCTCGGCGTGCTGCAGCAGTTCGAAATCGGCCGGCGCTGCCGGATCGAGGTTGAGGCGTCGCGCAGCCGCGAACGCCTTGAACGACTGCCGTGCGCGGTCGGGACCGAGGTATTGTGCAACGGTGTCGAGAATATCCTGCACCGTCACCATCGAACGCCAGCGCCGGAATGGCGGGGTCAGCGGCGCGAGCGCGTGGGGCGCGAAGATTCCCGCCTGCACCCGCTCGATCGACGATGGCTGCCGCGTCAGCGACAGCGCGACGTAGGTCAGGACATTGATCGACAGACTCCATAGCACGCCGTGCATGAGCGGCGGCAGGCCGACGCCGAACAGCGCCTGCGGCTTCAGCGCGGCGATGCCCAGCGGGCCATGTTGCATCATCATCGTGCCGACGGTGGTGCCGTCGAGCAAGCTCGGAAGAAACAGCGTGTAGGCCCAGACGGCAAAGCCGGCGAGCATCCCGCCCATCGCGCCGCGCGCCGTCGCGCGCCGCCAGACCAGGCCGCCGAGGAACGCCGGCGCGAGTTGGGCGATGGCGGCGAACGACAGCAGCCCGATCGCGGCGAGTTGTGCGCTGCCGAGCGCGCGGTAGTACAAATACGCCATGATCATGATGGCGAAGATCGCAAGACGGCGGGTCTTGAGCAGGAAGTTGCCGAAGTCCTTGCGGCCGCCGCGGGACGCCGGACTGCGCTGGAGCACCAGCGGCACGACAATGTCGTTGGACACCATGATCGCCAGCGCCACGCATTCAACGATCACCATCGCGGTTCCCGCTGAAAGTCCTCCGATGAACACCGCGATGCTGAGCAACCTCGAGTGACCCTCGATCGGCAGCGCCAGCACATACATGTCGCTGTTGCCGAACGGGAATGTGACGAGGCCTGCGAGCGCGATCGGGACAACGAAGATGTTGATGGCGACCAGGTAGAGCGGAAACAGCCAGCGCGCCCGGCCGACTTCGGCGTCGCTGGAGTTCTCCACCACGCTGACATGGAATTGCCGGGGCAGCAGCATGATCGCGAGAAACGACAAGAGCGTCATCGTCAGGAAGTTGCCGATCGACGGCGTGTGCTCGATGGCCCGCATCGCCTCCGGCGACTTCAGCGCGCGCTCGACCAGTTCGACGGGACTGAACATCCAGAACGTGACGAAGGCGCCCGCGGCGATGAACGCCACCAGCTTGACGATGGACTCGGTCGCGATCGCCAGCATCAGGCCGTGTTGATGCTCCGTCGCATCGGTCTGCCGGGTTCCGAACAGCACCGCGAACAGGGCCAGCGCGAGCGTCACGATCAGCGCGATGTCGCTGATGACAGGAATTTTGGCGATCGCCTGGTCGTCGATCAGAATGGTCCCGAGCGACAAGGCAACTGCCTTGAGTTGAAGCGAGATATATGGAACCGAGCCGATCATGGCGATGACGGCGACGGTTGCCGCCACCGCCTGGCTCTTGCCGTAGCGCGCGGCGATGAAATCGGCGACCGACGTGATGTTCTGCGATTTGGCCAACTGGATGATCCGCCGCAGCAGCGGCGTGCAGAATGCGATCAGCAGGACCGGCCCGACATAGATCGCGAGAAACTCGGGGCCGGTTCGGGTCGCGAGTCCGACCGAACCGAAAAACGTCCACGACGTGCAGTACACCGCCAGCGACAGCGGATAGATCAGCGGGCCGGCGCGGCCACGCCCAAACTTCGGCGCCCGGTCGCCATAGCTTGCGACCAGGAAGAGGAAGCCGATGTAGCCGATGGCGGCCGCGATCACGCCCCAGTCGTGCAGCATTGCGGTGGCTCCTCCGGCAGGCGCTGCCTTGGGTCTGCTTCGGGTTAACGCCGTAGCCGTTCCGGCGAAAAATCTAGCGTCTTACGCGGCCCCGCGCGACAGCCCTGCCGTCATGATTTGCACACCGGCGCGAATCAGCTTATACACGTATAAGTTGTGTTTCTCATCGATCTCTATCGAGGACGCTGCGAATGGGTCAACTTCTGTCCTTCGTTCCGGATACTCCGGTTTTCATCGTCGACGACGATCCGTCGGTGCGGGAAACGCTGGTCCTGCTTTTGAAGATCGAGGGCTATGCCGCGCAAAGCTTTGGCGACGGAACCTCGTTTTTCGAGGCGGTTCGGAGCGTGTCGCCGGCCTGTGTCATTCTCGACCTGCATCTTCCCGGCGAATCCGGGTTCGATATCCTGCGCAAGCTCGCGGCCGAGCGGGTTGCCGCGCCGATCCTCGTGATCTCCGGCGTGGCCGACATCGCAACAGCCGTCGCGGCGATGAAATACGGCGCGCTCGATTTTCTGGAGAAGCCGTTTTCCTCGGATGCGATCGTCGACCGGGTTCGTGCCGCGGTGAACGTGTGGCGCGAGGCGCGGGGCGGCGAGATCGACGGGCTCGCCAATTTCCCCGGCCGCCATCTGCTGACCTGCCGGGAGCGCGAAGTCCTGTCCCAGGTGGCCAGGGGCGCGTCGAACAAGGAAGCGGGACGCAGACTTGGCATCAGTCCGCGCACGGTCGAGGTTCATCGCGCGCGGATCATGGACAAGCTCGGCGCCAAAAATGCCGCCGATCTGATAAGGATCGTGTTGTCGGAGGCGAGCGCCCGGCGGCGGTTGTCCGCTTCCTAGAGCGGGATGAAATGAGTTTGAATCGTCGTCATTGCGAGGAGCGGAAGCGACGAAGCAATCCAGTCTTTCAGAGTGGCTCCTGGATTGCTTCGCTTCGCTGGCAATGACGGGGGAGCTGATCTGACCTCAAGTCATCACGATCTAGAGCGTTTTCGAGCGAAGTGGGCACCGGTTCGCGTGAAGAAAACGCGTCAAATCAAAATCATAGAGCCTGGCTTCTGATTCCATCAGAAGCGAAAAGGCTCCGGTCCATCAAAAGCGAACGCGTTCTGGCAGATCGCTACTCGGCCGCCATGGATTTTGCCTGCAACGGCAGATCGAGACGTTCCCAGACCTGAAGCAGGGCTTCCGCCAACTGATCGACCAGCGCGTCGTCGTGATATGGCGACGGCGTGATCCGAAGCCGCTCCATGCCCTTGGGCACGGTTGGATAGTTGATCGGCTGGATGTAGATGCCATGGTCATGCAGCAGCATATCGGACGCCTGCTTGCAGCGCTCGGGATTGCCGACGAAGACCGGGACGATGTGGGTCGAACTCACCATTACCGGCAGACCGGCCGCAATCAGGCTTGCCTTGGTGCGCGCCGCGCGTTCCTGATGGCGTTCGCGTTCCCATGTCGATGACTTGAGATGCCGGATCGCAGCCGTCGCCGCCGAGCAGATCGCGGGCGGCAGCGAGGTGGTGAAGATGAAGCCGGGCGCATAGGAACGCACCGCGTCGATGATATCGGAATTGCCGGCGATGTAGCCACCGAGGCAACCGAAGGCCTTGGCGAGCGTGCCTTCAAGGACGTCGATGCGATGCATGACGCCTTCGCGCTCCGCGATACCGCCGCCGCGCGGCCCGTACATGCCGACTGCGTGCACCTCGTCGACATAGGTCATCGCGCCGTAGCGCTCGGCGAGATCGCAGATCTTCGCAAGCGGCGCGACATCGCCATCCATCGAATACAGGCTCTCGCAGGCGATCAGCTTCGGACGGTCAGGATCGGCGGCGCGAAGCAGTTCCTCCAGATGCGCCACGTCATTGTGGCGGAATACGATGCGCTCGCAGCCAGACTGCCGGATGCCTTCGATCATCGAATTGTGGTTGAGCGCGTCCGACAGGATCAGGCAGTTCGGAATGAGCTTGGCGAGGGTCGAAATGCCGGTCTGGTTCGAGACATAGCCGGACGTGAACACCAGCGCTGCCGGCTTGCCGTGCAGATCGGCCAGTTCCTGCTCGAGTTGGACCAGCGGATGATGGGTTCCGGCGATGTTGCGGGTGCCGCCGGCGCCGGTGCCGACGCGGGTCGCGGTCTCGACCATGGCGCCAACAACCTTCGGGTGCTGACCAATGCCGAGGTAGTCGTTGGAACACCAGATCACGACGTTGCGCGGCCCTTTGGGGGAGTGCCATGTGGCGTAGGGGAACCGGCCGGCGATGCGTTCAAGATCTGCGAAGACGCGATAGCGCCGCTCGTCATGAAGTCGATCGAGCGCGTTACTGAAGAACTTGCTATAATCCATGACAAAATCCGGAAGAAGGCCCGAGACGGCCGGACCGATCGGACACCTTTTTAGAGCCTTTCCAGCCGGGCTGTCGAGCCGGAATCCGCAAAAGCGCCCGTTTAAGGGTTAAAAATTGCCATTGATTTGCTCTGGCGCAAAGAATCCGGACGGCCTCGTCTTGTTCGGGACTGGCAGTTCGCCGATGGGAGACAGCCCGAAAACCGGTCCGGGGAATTGCAGGCAATGGCCCGTTTTCCACCGGATCAGTGGGGCGGTGCGGCTGCCTTCGCGTCGTCCAGCCGCGACTTGATGCCGAGGCGGTCGAGCAACGCGGCGTCGCGTGTGGTCTGCGGATTTTTTGTGGTCAGCAGGACATCGCCGATGAAAATGGAGTTGGCGCCGGCCAAAAAGCACAGCGCCTGTAATTCGTCGGTCATGTATTGCCGGCCCGCCGACAGCCGGACCACGCTCCTCGGCATCATGATCCGCGCCACCGCGATCATCCGCACCAGCGCGATCGGATCGGGCCGCTCGGCCGTGTCGTTGACTGGCACCGCTTTGACCTCGTTCCACATGTTGATGGGGACGCTTTCGGGGTGCACGGGCAGATTGGCCAGCAGCATCAGCATACCGAGCCGGTCGCCGACCTGTTCTCCCAAGCCGATGATGCCGCCGCAGCAGACCTTGAGCCCGGCCTCGCGCGCATAAGCGAGCGTGTCGATGCGATCCTGCATCGTGCGCGTGGTGATGATGTTGCCGTAGAATTCGGGCGAGGTATCGACATTGTGGTTGTAGAAATCGAGTCCGGCGTCGTGCAGCCGTCGGGCCTGATCGGGCGTGAGCATTCCCAGTGTCGCGCAGGTCTCCAGGCCGAGTTCCTTGACGGCGCTGACCATGTCGCAGACCCGGTCGAGATCCCGGTCCTTCGGATTGCGCCATGCCGCCGCCATGCAGAACCGGCTGGCGCCGGCATCCCTGGCCCGCCGCGCGGTTTCGATGACGGCTTCCCGGTCCATCAGCTTCGTGGCTTTCACGCCGCTGTCGTAATGCGCGCTCTGCGAACAGTAGCCGCAATCTTCCGGGCAGCCGCCGGTCTTGATGCTGAGCAGGCTCGCGGTCTCGACGTGATTGGGATCGAAATTGCGGCGATGAAGGGTCTGCGCCTGGAAGATCAGGTCTACGAAAGGCACATTATAAAGTGTCTCGGTTTCGGATCGCGTCCAGTCGTGGCGCGGCTGCGAGGACAAATCGTGATCGCTGCCGAACGAAACCGATGCTGTATCCATGTCGCGATCCCCGTGTTGCCGTTACGCGGAACCGGCATTTCAAAACGGTCGTCCGCGTGCCACGACGATACCATGACGTGCTGCGAATTTCGAATGAGGTCTTCGGTTTATCGGAGGCCGTTCGTTTTCGTCTTGTGATGCGGTTTGAAAACAACAGAAAGGCCGGCACGATGATGCCGGCCTTTCTTATTTCGAAACCGTTAAGGTTCGGGAGGATCAGTACCTCGGGCCGACCGGGCTACCCCAGTTGAAGCGATAGTTCAGGCCGACCTTGATGGTGTGTTCGTTGTTGGTGAAGCGAACGGGGACAGGGCCAGTGCCATCGTCGAAGAGAGCGGTCGTGTGGCCGAAGTCATAGTACTGATACTCGATCTTGCCCGACCAGTTCTGGGTGAACATGTATTCAAGACCGCCGCCGACGGTGTAGCCGTCCCGACCGATGTGGCTGTCGGAAAAGGTGCCGCCGCCGAAACCGTTCGTGTTGCGGGTGTCAGCCCAAGCGTAGCCGCCCTTGACGTAGAGCAGCGCCGGACCCCAGGTGTAGCCGAGGCGGCCGGTGACCGAACCGAGTCCGCGGTTGACGAAGGGAGCACCGTTGGTGTCGAGGAAGCTGTAGTTGGCTTCGAGACCGAAGACCCAGTTCGGGGCGAACTGGGTGTCGTAGCCCACCTGTCCGCCGCCCATGAACGCGCCGTCGTTGCCGCTGCCGCCGCCGTTGAAACCGGGGGCGAAGATGTTGTGGTCACCGCCGAAGGCGCCGCCGACGTGACCGCCGATGTAGAAGCCGGTCCAGTTGTAGATCGGCGCGGCTTCATAGGCCGGAGCCTTGGTGTAGGGGCGAGCAGCGAGATCGGCGGCCTGTGCCGGCACGATCGCGGCCATGCCCACAATTGCTACAGAAGCGAGCAGGATTTTTTTCATTACATTCTCCAGAAATTCGATGTCCGAGCAACCGTTCGTCGGCCCCGTCATCAAAACCCTAGATCGATTCCCGGCAAAAAGCTGTCACTGATAGGCCACACTCGGGAGCGTTCGTAACCCTTTGGGGAACAACGGAACTTGTTTGCTTAATGATGCCTTAAACAGAACTAAATGAAGCCTTAATTCACGCCCCGTTCGCGCGACAACAAACATCAGAACGGGTCCCGATGAGAATCTTCTTTCAAATCGGGGAGCGAAATCTGTTTTTCGTTTCGTAACGCCGGACAGAGAGCGAACGAATCATTATGGACGACGTCCGCCCGCGATTCGGCCGCGGCGAGAAAGGTTTCCTGCGCTCATGCTTGCCGCGCTTCCAAGGAGAAATGGTGCTGCCAGACAGGATTGAACTGTCGACCTCTCCATTACCAATGGAGTGCTCTACCACTGAGCTACGGCAGCAGGGCCAACGCGGGAATCAGGCTTCATAAATCCAAGGTCCGCAAGGCGGGCCGATCCTTGCCACAAGGCTGGAAGGCGCGCAAGCGCGAGGCGGGGCTTCGGCAAACAGCCCGCGCCGCTTCTGTTGCGGCCATGGCGCCGGCGTATATGTTGCGGTCGTCATTCCGCTGGCCTCGGCGGATCGGGACCGGCGTTTCCGGACGCCCAGGCAAGGGACGCCATGATCGACAAACCAAACGCGGATCGCAACGGAGGACATGCGGGGCGCGAGATGCGGCTGCGCGCGGCGCTGCGCGAAAATCTCAAGCGGCGAAAGTCGCAATCCCGCGACCGCGCCGATCAGTCAGCTGCCACGGAGAAGGCTGATTCGGAGTGCCAGGACGAATGACATTGAAGTCCATTGCTCTCTCCGGTGCAGTTCTCTTCGGTGCGCGACAGACGCGCTCGGACAGGGCTAAGTGAAGGCCCGCACCATCCGGGGCAATCCGCCCTGGACCCCTCAGACGGCCTTGAATTTCCCGCTCTTTGGAGCGTCGGGCGATTTGCCCTATACTTCATGCATAGAAAACAGGAATCGGTATGGATCGCATTCGCATCGTCGGCGGCAACAAGCTCAACGGCACCATTCCGATTTCCGGCGCGAAAAACGCGGCGCTGCCCTTGATGATCGCTGCGCTTCTGACCGAGGAGACCCTGATCCTCGACAATGTGCCGCGGCTGGCCGACGTCGCGCAGTTGCAGCGTATCCTCGGCAACCACGGCGTCGACATCATGTCGGCGGGCAAGCGCTCCGGCGATCACGAATATCAGGGACAGACCCTGCACATTTCGGCCGCCGACATCATCGACACCACGGCGCCATACGAGCTGGTCTCAAGGATGCGGGCGAGTTTCTGGGTGATCGCGCCGCTCCTGGCGCGGATGCATGAAACCAGAGTTTCGCTGCCCGGCGGCTGTGCCATCGGCACCCGTCCGGTCGATTTCCTGATCGTGGCGCTGGAAAAGCTCGGCGCCCAGATCGCGATCGACGGCGGCTATGTGATCGCGAAGGCCCCCGGCGGCCTCACGGGGGCCGAGGTGGATTTCCCCAAGGTGACCGTGAGCGGCACCCACGTCGCGCTGATGGCGGCGACGCTGGCGAAGGGCACCACCGTGATCACCAACGCGGCCTGCGAACCGGAGATCGTCGACGTCGCCGACTGTCTCAATAAAATGGGGGCGCGCGTTTCCGGCGCGGGCACGCCGCGGATCGTCATCGAGGGCGTCAGCAGGCTCAGTGGCGCGCGGCACACCGTGCTGCCCGACCGGATCGAGACCGGCACCTATGCGATGGCGGTGGCGATGACCGGCGGCGAGGTGCTGCTTCGCGGCGCGCGGCCGGAACTGCTGCAATCCGCGCTCGATGTGCTGATCGAGGCGGGGGCTGTCATCACGCCGAACAACGAGGGCATTCGGGTGGCCCGCAACGGCGCCGGCATCAATCCGGTGACGGTCTCGACCGCGCCGTTCCCCGGTTTCCCGACCGACCTTCAGGCGCAATTGATGGCGCTGATGACGCGCGCCAAGGGCTCGTCCCGCATCACCGAGACCATCTTCGAAAACCGGTTCATGCACGTGCAGGAGCTGGCGCGGTTCGGCGCGCGCATTCATCTCGACGGCGAAACCGCCACCGTCGATGGCATCGGGACGCTGCGCGGCGCGCCGGTGATGGCGACGGATTTGCGCGCCTCGGTGTCGCTGGTGATTGCGGGGCTCGCCGCCGAAGGCGAGACCATGGTCAACCGCGTCTACCATCTCGACCGTGGCTTCGAGCGGCTCGAGGAAAAGCTGTCGGCCTGCGGTGCCTCGATCGAACGGGTCAGCGAGTAGGTTCGTCTGCCGCCGCAAAGGGTTGACGACGATTTGAGGCCGCGCCATTGAGCACGGTACCCGTGAGCGGGTTCACTCCACCAGGTCCTGCCTCTTGCCGGAAACATGCCATGCCGATCCGCATCGATAGCCGCAGCGCCGACTTTGCCTCGCGCTTCAAGGCGTTTCTCGCGACCAAGCGGGAGGTTTCGGCCGATATCGAGACCGCGACCCGCGCCATTGTCGGCGACGTGGCTGCGCGCGGCGATGCGGCACTGATCGAGGCGACGCGCAAGTTCGACCGGCTCGAAGTCGATGCCGCGGGCCTCCGTTTCACGGCGGCCGAGATCGACGCCGCCGTGGAGGCCTGTGACAGGGCCACGCTCGATGCGCTGAACCTGGCGCGCGACCGCATTGAGCTGTTTCACCGCCGCCAACTGCCGAAGGACGACCGCTTCACCGACGCGCTCGGCGTTGAGCTCGGCTCGCGCTGGACCGCGATCGAGGCGGTCGGTCTTTATGTGCCCGGCGGCTCCGCGGCCTATCCGTCGTCGGTGCTGATGAACGCGGTGCCGGCCAGGGTCGCCGGCGTCGCGCGCGTCGTCATGGTGGTGCCGTCGCCGGACGGCAGGATCAATCCGCTGGTGCTGGCGGCGGCGCGGCTCGGCGGCGTCTCCGAAATCTATCGTGTCGGCGGCGCGCAGGCTGTCGCCGCTCTCGCCTACGGCACGGCGACGATCGCGCCGGTGGCCAAGATCGTGGGGCCCGGCAACGCCTATGTCGCGGCCGCCAAGCGTCAGGTATTCGGCAAGGTCGGCATTGACATGATCGCCGGCCCCTCGGAAGTGCTGGTCATCGCCGACGACACCGGAAATGCCGGCTGGATCGCCGCCGACCTGCTGGCGCAGGCCGAGCACGATGCCAACGCGCAATCGATCCTGATCACCGTCAGCGAGGCGCTCGCCGCCGATGTCGAGCGCGCGGTGGACGCACAACTCGCAACGCTGCCGCGGGCCGACATCGCGCGCGCCTCGTGGACCGACTTCGGCGCCATCATTCTGGTGAGGAGCCTCGACGAAGCGGTGACGCTGGCCGACGCCATCGCCGCCGAGCATCTGGAGATCATGACCGCCGATCCCGAAAGCCTCGCCGCACGGATCCGCAATGCCGGCGCGATCTTCCTCGGACCGCATACGCCGGAGGCGATCGGCGATTATGTCGGCGGCTCCAACCACGTGCTGCCGACGGCGCGCTCGGCGCGGTTCTCGTCGGGCCTTGGCGTGCTTGACTTCATGAAGCGGACGTCGATCCTGAAATGCGGGCCGGACCAGTTGCGGGCGCTGGGGCCGTCGGCGATGGCGCTGGGCAAGGCCGAGGGCCTCGACGCCCATGCCCGCTCGGTCGGAGTGCGCCTCAATCTGCAATGAGCAAGGCCCCACCAAAGGAAGATTCCCGCAATCGTATCGTGGCGGTCACGCTCGATGAGGATTCGATCGGGCGTTCCGGGCCGGATATCGAGCACGAACGGGCGATCGCAATCTACGATCTGGTGGAAAAGAACCTGTTCGCGCCCGAAGGCGCGGGAGGCGGCCCGTTCACATTGCGCATCGCGATCACCGGCAACCGCCTAATGTTCGACATCCGGCGCGAAGACGACGCGCCCGTGGTGACGCACCTGTTGTCGCTGACGCCGTTCCGGCGGATCGTGAAAGACTACTTCATGATCTGCGACAGCTACTATCAGGCGATCCGCACCGCGACGCCGGACAAGATCGAGGCCATCGACATGGGCCGCCGCGGCATCCACGACGAAGGCTCGCGCACGCTGCAGGAGCGGCTGAGCGGCAAGGTCCGCATCGATTTCGAGACCGCGCGGCGGCTGTTCACGTTGATCTCTGTCCTGCACTGGAAGGGTTAGCGCATGATCCGAACCACGGAACACCCGTTGTCGTCGCGATGCATACGAAACGGTTGCGCGGAGGGCGCGCGCGAAACGAAAGCGGCCTGAGCGCATGGCCGCGCCGACGCGCGTGCACAATCCCCAGTCGGTGCTGTTCGCCTGCGGGCTCAACAGCGTGCGCTCGCCGATGGCGGCGAGCCTGTTGCAGCAGATGTTTCCGCGAACCCTGTATGTGAAATCCGCCGGCGTTCGGACCGGCGAACTCGATCCGTTCGCCGTCGCCGTGATGGCCGAACTCGGCCAGGATATTTCGAAACACCGGCCGGTGACGTTCGAGGACCTTGAGGACTGGGAAGGCCTCAACTTCGATCTCATCATCACGCTGTCGCCGGAAGCCCATCACAAGGCACTGGAACTGACGCGCACGATCGCCGCCGACGTCGAGTACTGGCCGACGCCGGATCCGACCGGCATCGAGGGCAGCCGCGAGCAGCGCATGCAGGCCTATCGCGATGTCTGTGACGGATTGCTGTCGCGCATCCGCAAGCGTTTTGCGCGGGGCGGCGGTGCCGGCCTTTAGCGCGTATTCCGCAACAGTGGATCGGATTCCCGCTTGGCGGGAAATGTTCTAGCGAAGAATAGCATTGATCGCGCGTTTCGTGAGCCCGGCAATAGCGGGTTCAAGATGGCGCGTTGTGGCCTGTGTGCGGGTAGGCGCCATTCAAACCGCTTCATGCGGCCGCATCTAACCTAGCTAGAATTAGAAAAACTCCAAATTTGTGGGACGCATTGGCGCAGGAAACTCCTGTGCCGCAGGCATAAGTTCAAGGCCTCGAATCCAAGACGCGCGGTTTTATAGACTTTCTAGTCGCCGATCGGTCGCCAGCGAAAATCACAATGCTAAGTGAAATGCGGTTCTGGATGTGGGGCATAGCACCGATGTGGAAAATAAATCTGAAGGGCGTATGCCTGGGGTCCGTCAGCATCGTCGCATTGTCCATCGGTTTGCCGAATGACGGACATGCTCAGTCCGAACTGCCGCCAGTGACGGTGATCGCGCCACAGCAGCAGCCGGCGCACGCCTCGAAACCGAAGCGGCGCGCGGCGCGCTCGAATCGCCGTGTCGCCGCGCCGGCGCCGCGCCAAGATGTCGTCTTGCCGCAGGACAATGCCGGTGCCGGCATCGAACGCGCCAAGGGTCATGTGGTCGGATACCTCGCGACGCACAGCGCGAGCGCGACCAAGACCGATACCCCGATCCTCGAAACGCCGCAGTCGATCTCCGTTGTCACGCAGGACCAGATCGCCGCGCAGGGCGTGCAGAGTGTCAACGATGCCTTGCGCTACACGCCCGGAGTTTCGCTCGAGAGTTTTGGCGCCAACACCTTCTTCGATTTCCTGAAATTGCGCGGTTTCGACGCGCCGCGCTATCTCGACGGGCTGCGACTGCCGAACGATTCGACGACATTCGCCGTTCCGCGCATTGAGACCTATGGCCTTGAGCGGTTGGAAGTGTTGAAGGGACCGTCATCCGGGCTTTACGGCCAGTCCGATCCCGGCGGTCTCATCAACATGGTCAGCAAAAGACCGACGGCTGTGCCGCATTACAGTGTCGAAGGCACGTTCGGTTCGTTCGAACGCTTCCAGGGCGCCTTCGATATCGGCGGTCCCGTCGACAAGAACGGCGAGTTCCTCTATCGCCTCGTCGGTCTGGCGCGCGACTCCAATACGCAGACCGACTTCATGACCGATGACAAGATATTCTTCGCGCCGAGCCTGACCTGGCGGCCGACGACGGATACGAGCTTAACGATCCTGTCGCAGTATTCCAAGATCGACAACAAGGGTTATCAGCAATACGTTCCAGGGCAGGTGTCGTTCCTGCCGAATCCCAATGGCCACGTTCCCTACAGCCGCTATCTGGGCGAGCCCGGTCCGGACGGCTTCAAGCTGGAGCAATGGTCGGTCGGCTACGAATTCGAGCATCGTTTCGACAACAACCTGCAATTCAGGCAGAACTTCCGGTACTTCAACGTCGACAACAATCTTGCCGCGACGCGCAGCGAAGGAATGCTGACCGATCGGCTGGTCGCTCGCACATATAATTATGTCGTGGCGCATGCGAGCAATTACACGCTCGACAACCAGTTGCAGGCGGATTTCAGAACCGGCCCTCTCGTTCATAAGGTGCTTGCCGGATTCGACTATTTCAATCTGGCTGCCAGCTCGGACTACCGATCCGCGGGCATCGATCCGATCGATGCCTATGCGCCGGTTTACGGCGCCGCGATTCCGTCGTTTGCCTCTCTGCCCTCGCTCATTCTGCGCGATGACAAGCAGAGTCAGGCCGGCCTCTATTTGCAGGACCAGATCAAGTGGAATAGCTGGACGTTGGCGCTCAGCGGGCGCCAGGACTGGGTCAGCACCGGTTTCACCAGTAAGGCGTTTTTTCCGCCGGCCGCGACTTACAGCAGCTACAACTCGGCGCAGACTGGCCGCGTCGGCCTGAGCTATCTGTTCGATTTCGGGCTGGCGCCCTATGCCAGCTACTCGACCTCGTTCACGCCGAACCTCGGCGCGGATCGCCTTGGCAACGTGTTCAGGCCGACCACGGGTGAGGGCAAGGAGATCGGCGTCAAGTTCAAGCCAAACGGCATGAACCTGATGCTGAGCGCGGCGCTGTTCGATATCAATCAGGACAACGTCATGACACCCGATCCGCTCAACCCGTTGTTCGGCACCCTGACCGATGCGGCGCGGGTGCGCGGATTCGAGTTCGAGGCACGCGGCAACGTGACGCGCGAGTTCGAGGTGATCGCCGGCTACAGCCACATCGATCCGCGGGTGACCAAAAGCCTTGCCGGCAACGCCGGCAAATATCTGCAAAGCACGGCGCTCGATCAGGCGTCATTGTGGGGCAAATACACCTGGTACAACGGGCCGTTGGCCGGATTCGGCATCGGGGCCGGTGTGCGCTACGTCGGCGACAGCTATGGAGATGCCGGCAACACGTTCGTGATTCCGTCCTACACTCTGTTCGACGCAACCATGAGCTACGATCTCGCTTACCTGCGGCCGGATATGAAGGGCTGGAGGATGCAGGTCAACGCAACCAACCTCGCCGACCGCTACTATGTGCAGTCGTGTCTGACCGGTTTACCTTATTGCGCGATGGGCACGGGCCGAATGGTGCTTGGCACACTGAAGTATAGCTGGAATGCGGATCCGCATCCGGCGATGATCACGAAGTGAGTGAGCAATGACGCCAAAAGCCTTGCGCAAATGGAGCTGGGTCCACAAGTGGTCCAGCATTGTCTGCACCCTGTTCATGCTGATGCTGTGCATCACCGGCCTGCCGCTGATCTTTCACGACGAGATCGACGCGCTGCTGCATGATCAGGTCGAGGCGACCGTCGTCCCTGAAGGCACGCCGGCCGCGAATCTCGACCGCGTCGTGGCCAGCGCGGTGGCGGCAATGCCGGGGCAGGTGCCGCATTTCCTGATCTGGGACCGCGACGATCCGAACGCGATGCTGGTCAGCGTCGGCAAGACCATCGACGCCAGTCCGGCCGATAACCGCATCGTCCGCGTCGACGCCCATACCGGGGCTTATCTCGACGCGCCCGATGTCACCGGGCGCTTCACCTACATCATGCTCAAGCTGCACACCGACATGTTCGCCGGCTTGCCCGGAAAGCTGTTTCTCGGGCTGATGGGTATTCTGTTTTGCGTCGCGATCATAACCGGCGTCGTGGTCTACGCGCCGTCGATGCGCAAGCAGAAGTTCGGCGCCTATCGCGCTGAGCGTCCGCGCGTGGTGCGCTGGCTCGATCTGCATAACCTCGCCGGCATCCTGCTGGTGATGTGGACGCTGGTTGTCGGCTTCACCGGCGTCATCAACACCTGGGCCGACCTCGTGCTCAAGGCGTGGCAGTACGGCCAGCTTGCCGAGATGACGGCGCAATATCGCGACCGGACTTTGCCGGCGCATCCGACCCCGGTTCAGGCGGCGGCGGAGGTAGCGGCGAGGGCGACGCCCGGCATGTTGCCGTCGTTCATCGCGTTCCCCGGCACCATCTTCTCGAGCAAGAGCCACTATGCGGTATTCATGCGCGGCGACACGCCGGCGACGTCGCGGCTGCTCAAGCCGGCGCTGATCGATGCCGAAACCGGCAAGCTCACTGACAGCCGCAACATGCCATGGTACGTCACGACGCTGTTCATCTCGCAGCCGCTGCATTTCGGCGACTATGGCGGGATGCCGCTGAAGATCATCTGGGCGCTGCTCGACGCCATGACCATCATCGTGCTCGGAACTGGCGTCTATCTCTGGCTGCGGCGGCGCAAGCCCGGCGAAAGCGCTGCGCGCGAACCCGCGGACGCCGCGGTCGCGGTCAACCGGCCGATGCTGTCGTCATGACGCCGGCGCGCGCCAGACACCGGACCGTCCGCCAGATTTTCGCGTGGCCGGCCGTCATCGCCGTCCTGAGCGCGGCCGGATTGCTGTCGGCGCTGCTCGGCGACGGCATCTGGGACGGCGTATCGTGGGTCGTGCTGGCCGTTCCTGTCGCGCTGTATTGCGGGTTCTTCCGGCGCGGCACGTAAGCGACAGGCAGTGCGGGTTTTTTACGCGGGTTTCCATGACCAGCGCTGTCCCCGGTTGTCGAACCGGATGCGTTCCGATAGGTTCCGCGCGCATCGATCCTTGCTCCGACACATAAAGCCCGCATGACAGGCCGCCCCAAACTCGTACTCGCCTCCGGTTCGCCGCGGCGGCTCAGCCTGCTCAATCAGGCAGGCATCGAACCCGACGCGCTGCGCCCTGCCGACGTCGACGAGACGCCGGAACGTGGCGAACTGCCGCGCGCCTGCGCCAATCGTCTCGCCCGCGCCAAGGCCGATGCGGCATTGAAGGCGGTGCAGCTCGACGACGACCTGCGCGGTTCGTTCATTCTGGCCGCCGACACCGTGGTTGCGGTGGGCCGCCGCATTCTGCCCAAGGCCGATCTGGCCGATGAGGCCTCGCAATGCCTGCGGCTGCTCTCGGGGCGCAACCATCGCGTCTACACCGCGGTCTGTCTGGTGACACCGAAGGGCAATTTCCGTCAGCGTCTGATCGAGACCCGCGTGCGCTTCAAGCGGCTGACCGAGGAAGACATCGGCGCCTACATCGGCTCCGGCGAATGGCGCGGCAAGGCCGGCGGCTACGCGGTCCAGGGCATCGCGGGCTCCTTCGTGGTCAAGCTGGTGGGCTCGTATACCAATGTGGTCGGCCTGCCGCTTTACGAATCGGTCTTGCTGCTCGGCGGCGAGGGATTTCCGATCCGCTCCGGCTGGTTGAATGCCGGCTAGGAAACCAGCCGGCGCGCGGCCGGAAAAGCCGTGCCCGATCTGCGGCAAGCCCGCTGTCGCAGCGTCGCGGCCGTTCTGCTCGGAACGCTGCCGCGATGTCGATCTCAACCGCTGGCTATCCGGCTCCTACGTCATCCCCGTCAGCAAGACCGACGAAGAAGATGCGGGATAGGCCGGCACCTCCCGGGCCGGCGTTTAGACTCTAGCCTTATCCTTTTGATCGAGCATGACCTTATCCGAAAACCGGTTTCCACTTTTCGGGATCATGCTCTGGAGCTATTCCGGCTTTGATGGAATCAAAGTCCGGGCTCCAGCTTTCTGTTTTGATGCGTTTTCCTGGCGCGAACCGGTAACCACTTTGCTTGAAAACGCTATAGCCGTCCGGTCAAGGGTTTGGAGCGCGCGCGGCGTTCGTTCGTCCGTCGCGGGGTGGGTGGACAGGGCCATCGGGCCTGATTATAAACCGGCGCGCCCCGGCTAAAGCCGGGCGGCGCCCAGGTAGCTCAGTTGGTAGAGCATGCGACTGAAAATCGCAGTGTCGGTGGTTCGATCCCGCCCCTGGGCACCATGACGCTTTTCAACGTTTGTTTCGAAAGACGTCGTGACCGAAGTGGCTGGCAACGTCGATCAATAGCCCGTCATTTCAAGATAGCCGACGCCCCGGTGGGTGCCGGTGAAGCTGACGGGACCCTCCCAATAGGAAAAGCTCGTCCCCATCCAGCTTCGCGCATTCAGCGGGACGGCTTCTATCGCCAGCCCCCGGTCGCGAACGGCGATGCGCCAGCTCGTCGGCAGCTTGCGATCCGCGACCTCGGTCATCGCAATCGGGGTCATCTCAATGGCTTGCGGAGAGAGCGCAACCGATTGCCCATCCGGTCCAATCCAGTTGCCTGCGAAGGAGGGCTTGGCGTCGGTTTGCCGCAAGCGAAACAGCATCAGTTTTTCGCTGGTCCCAAGGTGCAGGGAGAACCAGTCCCATCCGGTCTGATCCGACGCCAGCGGCTGACTGCTCCATTCGCGATCCATCCAGGCCTGTCCGCTGACGTTGACGGGTTTGCCGTCAATCGTGATGGTCCCCTCCGCAGTGAAATACGGCTGGCTGTAGTAGTAGGACGCCTGTCCGCGCTCGGATTTCCGGCTGTAGCCGGCGTCGCCTTCGAGCACGAGGGCTTTGTCGGCGTCGAGCCTCAGGGCATAATTGAAATCTGCGCCTGATGCATTGATCTGAAGCGGTGCGACATTCATCGTGGACATGCCATCGCGCCCGCGCATCTGCCATGAATCGATCCACGCGCGAAACGGGTCAGCTTCCGCGCCGGCCTGACCGACGCCGCCGCGCGCAAAGGTTTCGCTTGTGCGATGGGTGTCGGCGCGCGTGACCGCGGCGTGCCCCATCCAGATTTGTTGATTGGCCCAGCCATCCCGTTGCGGCCCCGGCCGCATCGCCTGGCGAAACAGCGTCCACTGCGCGCCGTAAGCGTGGCCTTCGGCGTCGCTGAGATTGGCGGTGAGGTACCACCACTCGATGCGATAATCCGGATGAGGACCGTGATCCGCGGGAAACACGAAGCGTCGCCCCGGCGTGACCGCGGCAAATCCGGAGGCATTAACACCAAGACCGGCGAAACCCTGCGCCAGCGCTGCCTTTCGCCCGAGGCCGAGAACGGCGAGCGCTGTTGCGAATGCCCGGCGCGAGATATTTGCGCTAACGCTCATCGGCAAAGACCTTGATCAGCGCCGCCGGAGGCATGCGTATCAGTTTCAAGACCGGGACCAGCATCGCCAGCAGCGATGCCAGCATGGCGACGCCGAGAAGCTCAATCAGATGCAGCGGAAAGACATGGAACGGGAGACGCCAGCCGAAGGCCCTGACGTTCACCACCGCGATCAGGCACCATGCCACCAATAGTCCCAGCGGCAGCGCCAGCAGCGCGGTGATGAAGGCGATGGACATCGTCTTGAGAAGCTCGATGCCGGCCAACTGCCGCCGGGTCAGGCCGAGCGCCCACAGCGGCGCCAGTTGCGGAAGGCGGGAATTGCTCAGGGTCAGCAGGCTGGTGAGCAGCGCGACGCCGGCGACACCGAGCGTAAACGTGTTCAGCGCAGCGGTCACGGCGAAGGTGCGGTTGAAAATCCGCGTCGATTCCGCTTTCAGCGCGGATTGATCCGAGAGGCGGCTCTCGTCGAGATGAAACCTCTTGCGCATGTCGTCGATCAGCGGTGCGATCTTGCCGGGGGTCACACGCAGACCGAACCGGGTTCGCGGCAGGTCTGGAAACCGGCGTGTAAAGGCGTCGATATTGACGGCGATCTGCCCTTTGGGATTGCCGTAATCGGCGTAGATCGCCGCGATGTCCAGAGGCCAGGTGCCGCGGGGGGTGCTGATCGTCAGCCGATCGCCGAGCCGCAGTTTCAACTTGCGCGCCAGTTGCTCGCTGATCAGCGCAGCCTGACCTGATTTGACCTCGTCCCACGCATTGGTTTTCGATCGGAGCAACGGCCACCGCTCGCGATAGGTGGCATGATCGGCGAGGCCAAGAACCTCCACCGGCCAGCCGCCGATCTCGATCTCGGCACGGCCGCTCGGCAGAATTGCGGTGACCTCGGGCCGCGCGCGCAGCCTTGTTTCGATGTCTCGGGCCTGCGTGTCGTCGCGCGCGTTGACATACACATCCGCCGCGAGCCGGCCGTCCAGCCATGTGGCAAACGTCTTGCTGAAACTCTCGACCATGGTTCCCACGCCGACATTGACCGCGAGCGCGAGCAGCAATGCCATCAGCGCGAGTGATAGGCCCGGAAGTTGCTGGCGGCTGTCGGCCCAGAACCACAACACGAGCGGCCGGCGCGTGCTTCGTTCGCCGGCGCGAAGCGCGAATCCGAGCAGAACAGGCAGCGCCAGCGCTGCGCCCAGCAGCAGGGCCGCCAGCACTGCGAATCCCGACATCAGCGAATCGCCGGTCGTCAGCACGGCGACCGCCGTCACAAGCATCGCGACGGCCGCGATGCCCTGCCAGCGCAGCCATCGCCGTTGGGCTTGCTGCCAGGCATAGGGCTGCGCCATCGCGAGAACCGGAGTGCGGATCACTTTCAAGAGGCTCGTCGTTGCCGCCGCCAGCGTTCCCAGGGCGCTCATCGCAAGTCCCGCGGCCCACCATTCCGGTCTGAGCGTCAATTCACCCGGAATCCGGGCGCCATACAACCCTTGCAGGCTTGCGGCGACATTGGGCAGCAACGCTGCGGCGATCAGATAGCCGCAGGCCAACCCGATCAGGCCGGCTGCGAGGGCCAGCACCAGCAGCTCGATCAGCAACACACCGTTCAACGTCCGGGACGCTACCCCGCAGGCGCGCAGGGTCCGCAGCATCGGCATGCGCTGCTCGAAGGCGAGGCCGATCGCAGAGTTGACGATGAAGAGCCCGACAAGAAACGACAGCAGCCCGAAGGCCGATAGATTGAGATGAAAGCTGTCGGTCAGACGCTCAAGATCGGTTTCGGCGTCCGGGGCGACATATCTGAGCTTGTCATCAGCGACAGCCTCGAGCGGCGCGTGCGTGCCGCGCGCTTTTCCGATCAACAGACGCGAGAGCTGGCCCGGCAGGCGAAGAATGCTTTGCGCCAGTCCGATATCGACGATCATAACGCCCGGTGCGAGTTGCGCGCGAACCTTGAGGGGCGGCAGTAATGCACCGTCGTCTGTCCGCAGGGCCGCGCCTCCCGTTTCCGAGAGTTCGCTCAATGTCTCCGGCGCGACCAGAGCCTCTCCCGGCGGGGCGATGAATGTCTGCAGATTCGATTTTCCGATCGCCGGGACCGACCCTGCCGCCGCCGGAAACGTCACCGGTTCGATTCCCAGCAGGCGAAATGTCTTCCCGTGAATGCGAACGCGGCCTTCGAGGACAGGTGAGACCGGCCAACCTGCCCGGCGCAAGTCGATAAAGAGTTGCTGGGGAAACGTCGTGTCCCGCTGCCCGACCAGCATCGCGACGCGGGCGCCGCCAAAGACCGCCGCGGCCCGATCGTAGCTGATGCGCGCCTGCTGGTTCAGCGCCTGCACGCCGCTCCATAATGCGGTCGCACAGATCAGGCCGACCATGAGGGTTGTCAATTGCATCGGATGCCGACGCCAATGGCTGAGCAGAACGGCGAGGATCCAGAATCTTTGTTTCACGAGATCAGTCCGGCGCTGAGCAGGACTTGCCGGTCCAGCGTCGCGGCAAGCCGCGCGCTGTGCGTGACCATCAGGAAACCGCATCCGGTTCGCTGAATGAGATCGCGTGCGAGATCCATGACCTCGTCGGCCGTCGCTTCGTCGAGGTTGCCGGTCGGCTCGTCGGCGAGGAGCAGAGGCGGCCTGACCGCAAGCGCGCGCCCGATTGCAACCCGCTGCTGTTGGCCGCCTGAGAGTTGCTCGGGATATCGGTTCAGCAAATCGCCGAGCCCCAGCCGATCGACAAGTTCGCTTTGCCACCGGCTGTTGTGACGCCCGGCGATACGCGACTGAAAAGCCAGGTTGTCGGCGACCGTGAGAGAGGGGATCAGATTGAATTGTTGAAAAACCAGTCCCAGCCGGTCCCGGCGCAGCGCTGCACGGCCCCGGTCCGCCAGTGCAGTCACCTCCGTCTCATTGAGCCGGATGGAACCGCCGTCCGCCCGATCGAGGCCCGCGATCAGGTGCAGCAAGGTGCTTTTGCCGCTTCCCGACTCGCCGGTCAGCGCGACACTCTCGCCGGCGTCAACGCGCAGGCAGGCACCGCGAAGAACGGTGATCCGTTCCTGCGCCGAACGATAGGTTTTGGTCAGGTTCTGGACATCCAGCATTGGCAGACGTCATGACGTTCCGTCGGATCGCGGCATCAGATGGCTGAGCAGATCCATCGGCAGTGGAAAGACCACAGTCGACGATCGCTCGCCCGCAATGTCGTGCAACGCCGCAAAATAGCGCAGTTGCATGGCCTGCGGCTCCTGAGCAAGGATGCGTCCGGCTTCGACGAGCTTCTCGGCAGCTTGCTGCTCGCCCATTGCGTTGATCACTTTCGCCCGCCGCAGCCGCTCCGCCTCGGCCTGCTTGGCGATGGCGCGAACCATGTTTTCATTGAGGTCGATGTCCTTGATCTCGATATTGGTGACCTTGATTCCCCACGCATCGGTTTGCTGATCGAGAATCTCCTGAATGGCGCCGTTGAGTTTGTCGCGCTCCGCGAGCATCTCGTCCAGTTCGTGTTTGCCGAGCACCGAGCGCAGCGTGGTCTGCGCTAACTGACTGGTCGCGGCCATGAAGTTTTCGACCTTGATGATCGCGCGTTCGGGATCGATGATGCGGAAATAAAGCACGGCGTTCACCTTGACGGAAACGTTATCGCGGGAAATCACGTCCTGCGGCGGCACGTCCTGCACCATGACCCTGAGATCGGCCTTCACCATCTGCTGCACGAACGGAATCAGGATGATAAGGCCCGGACCTTTCACGCCGGTGAAGCGTCCGAGCGTGAAGATGATGCCGCGCTCGTATTCCCGCAGGATGCGAATGGCCGAGGAGAGAAATGCGATCACGACGACCGCGAGCACTACATAGGTTACGTAATCGAACATCATCGCACACCTCCTTGGCCGCCGCTGAGTGCCGGCCGGCGACGCACCGTCAGCGTCAGACCCGTGATGCTGGCCACCTCGACCGTCTCTCCGGGCATGAAGGCTTCCGTGCCGCGGGCTTGCCATCGCTCACCCTGCGTGAAGACGTGGCCTTCACTATCGTTCCAGTCGAGAACCTCGGCAAACAGGCCGCGCATGGCTTGCGCGCCGACTTGTGCCGGAGCTTTGCGGGCGCGCCGAAGCGAGCGGAGCACGATGAGAACCAGCCCGGTGAACATCGACGCCACGATGCCGACGAAGGTCCATGACAACTGGTATCCGGGCGCCTCGTTCCTGAACAACATCAGCGCACCAAGGACGAAGGCGATGACTCCGCCGAGTCCGAGAACCACGGTCGGGTTGAAGGCTTCGATCGTCAGAAGCGCGATTCCCAGCATCATCAGCCCAAGGCCGGCATAACTGATCGGCAGCAGGTTGAGGGCATAGAGGCCCAGCAGCAGACAGATCGTGCCGACCACGCCGGGCGCGACGGCGCCGGGGGAAATGAATTCGAAAATCAGGCCGTAGGTGCCAATCAGCAGAAGAATGAGGGCGACGTTGGGATCGGTGATGATCGACAGAAATTGCGAGATCCATCCGGGATCGATCGTCTCGATCGTCGCGCCCTTCGTTGCCAGATGCCGGATCTGGCCGCCGGCAACTTCCACAGTACGGCCATCGACTTGCCGGAGCAATTCAGCCGGGTTGCGCGCGATGAGATCGATGACACCGGCCTGCAACGCCGCGCTGGCGGAAAGGCTGGCTGCCTCGCAGACGGCTTTCTCGGCCCAATCGGCGTTCCGTCCTCGCAACTCGGCCAGGCTGCGGATAAAGGCGACGGCATCGTTCGTTACCTTCGCCGTCATTGCGTCCTTCGGCTCCGGTTGCTGGGTGCTGTCTTTTTTGTCCTTGCCGTCTTTGTGGGGGATGCCCGGCAGGCCCGGCACCGGACTGCCGATCTGCACTGGCGTCGCTGCGCCGAGATTGGTGCCTGGCGCCATTGCGGCGATGTGCGTGGCATAGAGGATATAGGTGCCGGCGCTGGCGGCATGGGCTCCGGACGGGGCAACATAACCGATGACGGGAACGGGCGAGGCCAGTACATCGGCGATGATTTCGCGCATGCTGCTGGCGAGACCGCCCGGCGTATTCAGACGCAGAATGACGGCGTCAGCGTGTCGTTCGCGCGCCTTGGCGAGAGCGTCCTTCACATAACCGGTGGTCGCCGGTCCGATCGCTCCATCGATCGCGATCGTCAGCACAAGTTTGCCGCTCTCTTGCGTCGAGGCGGGAAGGGGAGAGAAAACCAAAGCGGCGGCTGCAAGTGCCACGGCAAGAATCGCCTGTACGGCCCGCACGGCGAGCACTCCCTTGTCGGAATGATATAAGGA
The DNA here is from genome assembly GCF_036964665.1 of Nitrobacter sp. NHB1. Lineage (NCBI taxonomy): Bacteria > Pseudomonadati > Pseudomonadota > Alphaproteobacteria > Hyphomicrobiales > Nitrobacteraceae > Nitrobacter > Candidatus Nitrobacter laanbroekii. The sequence continues at coordinate 2,251,771 of NZ_JBAMDA010000001.1, read as the reverse complement.
TATCCTCGCCCAACCTCAATGCGGCCGGGATCGAAGCGCGCCGTCGCTCGCCTGCCGAAACCGACGTCAGGATTGCCGAAGGCAAACAATTGCTCGGAATTATATAGCAGACTCAATGATATAAAGTTTCAAATGCTTACTCTGAATGGCGCGCCAAACTGCCACCGTCCAGGATAAAACTGCAAACTCCGGGTGTCGCAATTCTCGTGTGCCCGTGGCGGGGGGACCCTCACCTCACGATGGTGGCGTCCACTATGGCGTATTCCATATACGGCTCGTCCGCGACGGCGAGATTTTATCTCGATTAAGGCGTATACTATAAACTGTATTCGGACCTCCGGTTTCGAAGGTGTATGACCGTGGAACACGGGCAGTCCCACCGCGCTGTGCAGAGCGAGCGTTACGCCGCCGTCAGGCTGCTCAAGGCTTTGATGGTGGCATCGGTCGTGCTGCCGATGGCGTTGTTTGCGATTACCGCCTGGGTGGATTACCGCAATTTCGAACGCATCACCAACGAGCGCATCGATCGCTCGCTCGACATCTTGCATGAGCATTCGCTTAAGGTGCTGGAAACGGTCGAGCGTGCTTGCGCAGAAGTCAACGAGGTCGTGCGCGGCATGTCGGATAACGACATCCGCCTGAACGAAGCTGCCCTGCACAAACGGCTCAAGCGGATCGTCACGGACGCGCCGCAGATGCAAGGCATCGAGATCATCGACCGCAACGGCCGTCCGCTGGTTTCCTCCAACGATCTGCCCGCGCCGGGGGATATCGACTTCAGCAAGGCTGACTATTTTACCGCGTTGAAAAGCAGAGAGGGCGGTACATATGTGAGCACCATCAACGCGCCCCGCCCGGGCGTGCCAGGCTATTTCATTTCACTGTCGCAGCGCCGGCCTTCGGACGACGGCACGTTCAACGGCGCCATCTCGATTGCAGTCCTGACGCGCTATTTCGAGAATTTCTACGCCCATATCAGCGGTACAGTCGACTATTTTGCCTTGGTGCGCGCCGACGGCCATTTTCTGGCGCGCTATCCTGTTGTCTCGCCGGCTCGTCTTCTCAGCTTCGACGACGACAAGGATTTTAGCGCCCGTATCGCGCGCGGGCACGATTACTCCATTTATACGGAGGAGTCGCCATACGACCACATCACCCGCCGCATCGGCTATCGCAAGATCGCGGGCTATCCTCTCTACGCGCTGGCGGGCGTGGAATGGAAGGCGATTGTTTCCGAGTGGCTGCGTTACAATATCAACTACCTGATTTTCGGCGCCCCGTTGATGGTGTTTCTGTTCGCGGTCCTTGGATTGGCGCTGCGGCGGACGCAACGTCTTTACGACGAATCCGAGCGGCGCGAGGCGGTCGAGAACGCCTTGCGTCACGCGCAACGAATGGAAGCGATCGGGCAGTTAACCGGCGGCGTGGCGCACGACTTCAACAACCTGCTGATGATCATCAGCGGCAGCGTGCAGCGTCTGCGCGGCGAACTCACCGACAAAAAGTCCCTGCGGCTGCTCGATATGATCGGCACCGCCACTCACCGCGGCGAGACGCTCACCCGCCATTTGCTCACTTATTCGCGACGCCAGACGCTGACGCCGGAGGTGATCGATCTCGCGCAGCGGCTTCCGGTGCTGCGTGAATTGCTCACGCGCTCACTTCGCACCGATATCGAGATTAATGTCAAAGTGCCGGATACGGTCTGCGCCGTACGCGTCGACCCCGGCGAATTCGAGCTTGCAATCCTCAACCTCGCCGTCAACGCCAAGGACGCCATGCCGGACGGCGGCGCGCTGTCGATGAGCGCCAGGCCGGTGACGCTCAGGGGCAATGCCAGCGAAGAAGGACTTTCCGGCGATTTCGTTGCCGTGCACGTCGCAGACACCGGGCAAGGCATTCCCGCCGATGTCATGATGCGCGTGTTCGAGCCGTTCTTCACCACCAAGGATGTCAGCAAGGGCACCGGGCTTGGTTTGAGCCAGGTCTATGGCTTCGCCAAGCAGTCCGGCGGCACCGCAACGGTGACGAGCACCGAAGGGCAGGGCACCACGGTGACGCTCTATCTGCCGCGCAGCCTGGAACTGCCGCAACCCGCCGAGCCGCCCTTACAGGCGCCGGCGCAGGCCGAAGCCGCCGGCACCGTGCTGCTGGTCGAGGACAATGTCGACGTAGCCGATGTCGGCGCCGATTACATGCGCCAACTCGGCTATCGCGTGCGCAGTGTTGCCAGTGTGGAGGCTGCGCTTGCCGCCCTGCAGGTTGATGCGCGAGTGGACCTGGTATTCTCCGACATCATGATGCCGGGCGGCCGCAACGGGCTCGATCTCGCGCGCGAGATCGGTACGCGCTTTCCGTACATCCCGGTGCTGCTCACCACCGGCTACAGCGCCTGCGCCCAGGATGCCGCACGGTACGGCGTGGCTGTTCTGCAAAAGCCCTACGACCTTGAAAGCCTGCGCCGCCACGTTCGCCAGGCGATGGAGCAGGCCAGGGTCCCGCCGGTTGTGCTTGGTGTAACGGATTAGGACGGATCGACATTCAGGATTCCCAAGCGGTCTGATCGCTGATTCATAGGGTTCCGTGATTCTGGCACGGAGCTGCACGATGGGGATCAAGCGGTATGAGCTGAGCGATCGGCAGTGGGCGAAGATTGCACCGTTGCTGCCAGGCAAGGTCGGTGATCCGGGGCGGACCGGAGCGGACAATCGGCTGTTCGTGAACGGTTGTCTGTGGGTGCTGCGATCCGGCGCGCACTGGCGCGACTTGCCAGAGCGTTATGGCAAGTGGAAGACGGTGCATCGGCGGTTCAGCCGGTGGTGCCATGCCGACGTGTGGGAACGGTTGTTCGCCACCCTGACCGCCGACCGCGATAACCAATACCTGATGCTCGACAGCACCATCGTTCGCGCCCATCAGCAGGCGGCCACCGGAAAAGGGGGGCCAAGGATCAGGCGCTGGGGCGGTCCCGAGGTGGACTGACCACCAAGGTCCACATGCTTGCCGATGCGCTGGGCCGCCCCTTGCGTGTCATCGTGACCGCCGGGCAGGTCGGAGACATCACGCAAGCCCCCATGCTGCTCGAAGGCCAGGACGGGGACGCCGTGCTCGCCGACAAGGCCTATGATAGCAACGCCTTGCGTGCCCTCATCGCCGCCATGGGCGCCGAAGCGGTGATCCCGTCAAACAGGACGCGCAAAGTCATCATCCCGCATGACGCCGGCCTCTACAAACACCGTAACCGGATCGAGCGCTGCTTCAACCGTCTCAAGCATTTTCGCCGCTTCGCCACCCGCTACGACAGACGCACCGCTTCGTTCACCTGGCCGCAGCCATGATCTGGCTGCGCTGAATGTCGATCCGCTCTAGTCCTTTCACCCAAGACCCGGTTTCAGCCCACGGGTGCGGATCGTATGGCGGTCCGTCCGTGTGATCGGATCTGCTGCAAAGGCCGACATCAACGAGTGGAGAACGCTGCCGCCAGTTCCCGCGCGCCCGGCTTAGCGCTGTTGCTGTCCATCCGCGCATCGGTGACTGCCAGGAGTTTCGCCACCGTGTTGTGGCGGATCGCAACCGGATTGCGCTCATAGCCGCGGCGCTGGAAAAAATTCGCGGTCGGCACCTGCTCGCGCATCGCCTGCGGCATCGTCACCATGTCGAGCCCGGTGCCGTCGCCGGTGAGGTTCATCATCTCCAGTTCGGCGGCGGTCAGCGGACGGGTATAGCCCTTGTTGCGCGCGAAGATGATCGAGGTCAGGAGCTTGTGGGTCTGCAACAGCGGACCGACGTCGATATCCAGCACCAGCGCATGGATCGCCCAGCCTTTCGGCGTGTCGGCGAGCTTCTCATGCGCGCTCCAGGTATCGGGTACCGAGCGCGCATAGGCCACCATGCGGCGGACGATCGCGATCTTGCGCTCCATTGCCGTGCGCTGCGGTCCTGACAGCCGCGCCGCTTTCTCGCCGAGCGCGTGCACGATGTCGTGCCCTTGTTCGGCGACGAGTTCGACGCTGTTGGTGGTGAGCAACTGGTTGTAGCCGATCGCGGTGGAGATCGCGCGCGATCCCGGCCGCGAGGCGCTGAGGCCCGACTGCATGTCGTGATTGCCGTTGCCGCCGGTCTCGAACGAATAGACCCGGACCGCCTGCTCTCTCGTCAGGCCGTAAGCCCGCGCCAGGCGCGCATAGGCGCGCTTGAAATCCATCTCGCTCGCCGGGCGCTGCGGCACGAACTGGAACTGCTGGGCCGCGGCCTTCAGCAGATCGGCGACAACGGGAATGGCTTTGCGCTGACGCGGCGGGCGCTCTTCTTCCGGTTCCGGGTTGACCGGCCGTTTCGGTCCGTCATAGAGCGGTGGCTGGGTCAGCACGTAGTCGTCGAGGGTGATGGGCTGGCGGTCGCGCCGCCTGGCGTTGCGAATGCGCCGCCTGTCGGCGATCGCATTCCAATAGGCGCCGGCCTCTTCCTCAAAGGCCGCGCGCGCCTCCTGATACGTCTTCAGCTTGCGGCGATAGTCCGCAATGGCCGCCGGAGTCGCGGCCTGCGCCATCGCTTCGAACGCGGCCGCAGGAACCGCCGCGCTTCCGGAAACGGCGCTTAGCGCCGCGAGCAGCAGCGCGCAGGCAATGATTGGGTTGCAGCGGCGAATCGCTTGGTTTCGCATCCGACCTGTTTAGCAAGCCCGCGGCCAATGTCAGCCGCCAATCGGTCACGGCGCCGCCTGCCGCCGGGGAACCGCGTCATCTTCGGCTCGCGATCAAGGTCTCGTGAGTGAGGCAAAGCCTGGAGTCGACAGGCATTGGTCAGACAACCGGATTCAGCCGTTGTTTACCATTCTGATGTTCAATGCATCACCTCCTGCCCGGATAATTCAACATGGACATCGATCTTGCCGCGCTCGTCGGTTTGACACCGGCGGACGCAAGCTGCCTACAGTCGCTCAAGCCGCGGATGGGGGGCAGCCAGGACGAGATCATCAACGCCTTCTACGGGCACATTCTGTCGTTTCCCGCCTTCAAGGAGATGATCGAACAGAGCTGCGAACGGGAGAAGATCGATATCGGGCAGCTTGTCGCCCATATCAACGACGTCCAGTTCAAGCACTGGCAGCGATTCTTCGACGGCACGCCGGACAAGGCCTTCAAGGATTTCGCCAACAGGATCGGAATCGCGCACGAGAAATGTCTTCTCAGCAGCGATCTCTATGTCGCGAGTTCTGCCGTCATTCTTGAGAAATTTCTCGGACTCGCGGTTGATCAGCATCTCGATGATGCCGGACAAGCCGCGACGCTCAAGGCGTCGCTCAGCGCCATCGTCCGGATGTTCTTCCTCGATATCTCCCACGCGATTTCGGCCTACGACAACGCCGCCGCCCGAACCGCTTTCCAACAGATCTCCGAGCCGCTGCTCAACGCCTTCGAGGTCGAGGTGGCCGGCGATCTCAAATCGATGGCCGGCGCCGCCGAAGACCTCAACGGTACCATCAAGAACATCGTCGACGTCAACCTCGACAATATGCAGCGATGCCGTGACACCGTGTCGAGCATCGAGACCCTGACCAAAAATCTCGCCGATCTCGCGCAGACCACGCGGCAGATCGAGAATTTCGTCAAAGTCATCACCGACGTCTCGCGCAAGACCAAGCTGCTGGCGCTGAACGCCGCGATCGAGGCGGCGCGCAGCGGCGAATACGGCCGCGGGTTCAAGGTCGTGGCCAACGAGGTCAAGGCGCTCGCCAATGAGGCCGAAAGCGCCACCAGGGATGTCACGCGGCAAGCCGGCGAAATCCAGGCCGCCATCGATCACGCCATCAGGCAGGTCTCCGGTTCGCAACGGCTGGTGCAGGAGATCGATGCCGGCATGACCACGGAGAGCGAAGCCATCGGCGCCCAGAGCACCGCCGTCAACGAGATCTCGACCACCCTCGCGGCCGTGTCCGAAAGCGCGCGCGGACTGCGGGAGCGCTTCAAGACGCTCAACGCCGCCTGACGAAACGTCCGTCGCGCTGAAACGGCCTTTCCTTCCCGGCGGACGAAGCCGGCTCGCATCTCGATACGAGGCGCACCATTCAGCAGTCGAGCCTGGTCGGGGAGAGCTCGCGCTACCAGTTCGTCGACCCTCCCCATTTCGGCCTCACCAACCTGCGCACGCTACGAGATTACGTGGCGACGCGGCGCCTCCTGACTTCCCGGAGTCGTGCAGATCAACAGTTGACCAGCGCAGCTTCGATGCTCCTTACCATTGCTAAGCAGGCCGTTGTTGGATGAAATGCGCGCAGCACATCGAGGGCAGTGCCTAAAAAATCTCCAGGGAGTACGCCGTGAGCGAGGTGGTCAGGCTTGAACGTCATGACGAGATCGCGGTCGTCACGGTCGACAGCCCTCCGGTCAATGCGTTGAGCGCGGCGGTTCGCCGCGGGATTTTGCAATGTGTGCAAACAGCGGTCACCGATCCCGCGGTGAAGGCGATCGTGTTGATCTGCGCGGGACGGACTTTCATCGCCGGCGCCGACATCACCGAATTCGGCAAGCCGACGCAGCCGCCGGCGCTCGCCGAGGTGATTGCGGAGCTTGAGGATTCGCCGAAGCCGACCGTTGCCGCGATCCACGGCACCGCGCTCGGTGGTGGTCTCGAGGTCGCGCTCGGATGCCACTTCTGCGTCGCGGTGAAGGAGGCGAAGCTCGGCCTGCCCGAGGTGAAACTTGGCCTGCTGCCGGGTGCCGGTGGCACCCAGCGCCTGCCGCGTGCGGTCGGTCCAGAGCTTGCGGTCAGGATGATCGTCGGCGGCAATCCGATCGACGCTGCGGCGGCGCTGAAGCGGGGCCTGATCGATGCGATCGTCGAGGGGCCGGCGGCGGGCGGCGAAGCCTTCGCGCGCCGGGTGCTGGTGGAGCGGCGTCCGCCGCGCAGGTTGCGCGACGACGACAGCAAACTCATGGCGGCGCAGGCCACCAACGATCCGTCGCTGGAGCCCGCGGCGCTGCTCAAGCGCCTTGTCGCCGACGGCAGCACCTTTGCGTCGCTGGCAGCCGGCAGGATATCTGAACGGACAGTTGCAACAGGAGGCTGCCGATGACCGAAGCCGTTATTGTCTCCACCGCCCGCACCCCGATCGGCAAGGCCTATCGCGGCGCGCTCAACGCCACTGAGGGCGCGACCTTGTTCGGCCATGCGATCGGCGAGGCCGTCGCGCGCGCCGGGGTCGATCCCAAGGAGATCGAGGACGTGGTGATGGGCGCTGCCATGCAGCAGGGCGCGACCGGCGGCAATATCGCCCGCAAGGCGCTGCTTCGCGCCGGCCTGCCGGTCACCGTGGCCGGCGCTACCATCGACCGCCAGTGCGCCTCGGGCCTTCAGGCAATCGCGCTCGCCGCGCGCTCGGTCTTGTTCGACGGCGTCGGGATCGCGGTCGGCGGCGGCGGCGAATCGATCAGCCTGGTGCAGAACGAGCACGCCAACACCTTCCATGCCGAGGATCCGGCGCTGCTCGCGATCAAGGGCGAGGTCTACATGCCGATGATCGACACCGCGGAGGTGGTGGCGAAGCGCTACAACATCTCGCGTGAGGCACAGGACGAGTACGCGTTGGAAAGCCAGCGACGCATCGCCGCCGCGCAGCAGGGCGGCAGGTTCAAGGACGAACTGGCGCCGATCTCCACAAGGATGGCGATCGTCGACAAGCAGACCAGGGAGGTCTCGTTCAAGGACGTGAGGCTGTCGCAGGATGAAGGTCCGCGTCCGGATACCACGGCGCAAGGTCTGGCCGGCCTCAGGCCGGTACGCGGCGAGGGGTTCACTATCACCGCCGGCAATGCCAGCCAGTTGTCGGACGGTGCCAGCGCCACCGTCATCATGAGCGACAAGGAAGCCGCACGGCGCGGTCTCAAGCCGCTCGGCGTCTTCCGCGGTTTCGTCGCCGCCGGCTGCGAGCCCGATGAAATGGGGATCGGCCCGGTGTTCGCGGTGCCGCGCCTGCTCAAGCGCCACGGCCTTAACGTCGACGATATCGATCTGTGGGAACTGAACGAGGCGTTCGCGGTGCAGGTGATCTATTGCCGCGACAGGCTCGGCATCGATCCGCAGAAGCTGAATGTCGACGGCGGCGCGATTGCGCTCGGCCATCCCTACGGCATGACGGGCGCGCGGCTTGCCGGCCACGCGCTGATCGAGGGACGCCGCCGCAAGGCCAGGTACGCCGTCGTCACCATGTGCGTCGGCGGCGGCATGGGCGCGGCCGGGCTGTTCGAGGTGGTGCAGTAATACGGCGCGGACTCAAGGCCAGGCGTGGTAGCAAGCAGTTTCGCCAGTTCATAATGCCGGGGCTATGGGTCCCCCCTTTCGCGGGGACGACTAATTCATATCCAGCATACGATGGATTCCAGCTTCACCAGGGACGAAATCGCCTTCCGCAATGAAGCGACAGGCGGGGCCTGATGGAGCCGTCTTGCTGACCGCTTATCTCACCTCACCGCGGAGTGGCGAGGTAAGGCATGGCGGGAAACCTGCTCCGCCTCTACTCCGCCTTGATTTTGGTGATGGTCTTGGGGTCGCCGCTGTCGCTGACCGAAAACGTCACCTTGTCGCCGGCGTGCACCGTCTCCGACAGCTTGTGGTCGATCTTGAACTGCGTGGTTGCGCCCTCGGCTTTCGCTTCGTCCGGTTTAGCTCCATCTGATTTCGCTTCATCCGGTTTGGCTTCATCCGGTTTCGCTTTGTCTGGAGCTTTCGCTCCATCCTTGTTGTCCTGCTCCGCCCGAATCGCAATCGTGTTGTCGATCCGGTTGACGACCGTCACCAGACCTTTCTGGGTCCCCGGAGGCGGCGGCGTTTCCTTGATCGCGGGCGTTGTTTGAGCAGAGGCCATCGCACTGACGATCGTGAGCGCGGAGCCAGCCAGGATCATCTTTGCCAGTTTCATTTAAGGTCTTTCGGTTGTTGAACGGTGACAGACAATTGGGCGCACGGATAATTTGTTCCGTTGCGCCGTGGTCGGATCGAGCATCATGCCGACATCCTACCCTCTCGCTAGCAGGAGCGTGAGTCAAAACGGCGGCACTCAAACTTGACGGCCCAGGCGCAATCCGCTTGCCTTGGTCCGACCGTTACACAAGCCGACACTGCCGGGAATAGCCCTCATGGTTACCCACGTCCTCGCCATTGATCAGGGCACCACATCCTCGCGCGCAGTTGTGTTTCGCGCCGACATCTCCATCGCCGCGATCGCGCAGCAGGAATTCCCGCAGCATTTCCCGGCATCGGGCTGGGTCGAGCACGAGCCGGAGGACATCTGGACCTCGACGGTTGCGACCTGCCGCGAGGCGATGAAGAAAGCCGGTCTCGGGCCGAAGGACATCGCCGCTATCGGCATCACCAACCAGCGCGAGACCACCGTGGTTTGGGACCGCGCCACCGGACAGGCGGTGCACCGCGCCATTGTCTGGCAGGACCGCCGCACCGCCGATATCTGCGCGCGACTGAAAGCCGAGGGCCATGAGCCCGCGATCACGGCGAAAACCGGTTTGATCGTCGATCCTTATTTCTCGGGCACCAAGATTGCGTGGATTCTCGATTCCGTGCCCGGCGCGCGCGGCCGGGCGATGCGCGGCGATCTGCTGTTCGGCACCGTGGACTGCTATCTGCTGTGGCGGCTGACCGGCGGCAAGGTTCACGCGACCGACGCTACCAATGCGTCGCGCACGCTGCTGTTCAACATTCACACCGGGCAGTGGGACGACGAGCTTCTGGATATCCTGCGGGTGCCGCGCGCGATGCTGCCGGAGGTGAAGGATTCGTCGGCGCATTTCGGCGACAGCGTCACTGATCTGTTCGGCGCGCCGATTTCGGTCGGGGGTATCGCCGGCGACCAGCAGGCCGCGGTGGTGGGGCAGGCGTGCTTCGCACCGGGGATGATCAAGTCGACTTACGGCACCGGCTGTTTTGCGCTGCTCAACACCGGCGCGACGCCGGTCGCCTCAAAAAACAAGCTGCTGACGACGATAGCCTACCAGTTGAAGGGAAAACGCACCTACGCGCTGGAAGGCTCCATCTTCGTCGCGGGCTCCGCGGTGCAGTGGCTGCGCGACGGTCTCGGCCTCATCAAGCAGGCGTCCGAGACCGGGCCGCTGGCCGACAAATCCGACGCCACGCAATCGGTGTACCTGGTGCCGGCCTTCGTCGGCATGGGCGCTCCCTACTGGAATCCGAATGTGCGCGGCGCGCTGTTCGGGCTGACCCGCAACACCGGCCCGGCAGAGCTTGCGCACGCCGCGCTGGAAAGCGTCTGCTACCAGACTTTCGATTTGTGGGCGGCGATGCGCGCCGACTGGCCGGAAGCCGACGCCGCGCACACCGTGCTGCGCGTCGATGGCGGCATGGCGGCGTCGAACTGGACCATGCAGCGCCTTGCGGATCTGCTCGATGCGCCGGTGGATCGGCCGGTGATCCAGGAGACCACCGCGCTCGGCGCTGCCTATCTCGCAGGACTCTCCGCAGGCGTTTATCCGGAGCCATCGAAATTCGCCGACCACTGGCGGCTCGAGCGCCGGTTCAAGCCGGCCATGAGCGCCGCGACGCGCGCGCGAAAGCTCAAGGGCTGGGCGGCGGCGATGCGTGGCCTGTTGGCAAGCGATGAGGGCGAGGGTCGGTAAGTCTCCCGGCGCTGGATCGGCGCGACATATCGTTAATCAGGATGCGGTATGATCAGCGCGCCGTACCGGGAGATGCCGGTCCCCGAGGGAGATCTCCAATGCTGAACCGCCGTTTGTTCTGCCAGTGTGCGTCGCTTGCGCTGTTTACCGGCGCTTCGGCCGGAAGCGCGCGTGCCGAACCCGCGGAATGTGCGGTGTTCACGCCGGACCGGCAGAAGCACATCAGTCCCGATGAGGCAATCGCACGACTCAAGGCCGGCAATGATCGTTTTGTCGGCGGCAAGACCGTCAATTGCGATCTGATGGCGCAGGTTCGCGAAACCGCGAAGGCGCAGGCGCCGTTTGCGGCCATCGTCGGCTGCATCGATTCGCGGGTGCCGCCCGAACTGGTGTTCGACCAGCGCATCGGCGACGTGTTCTGCGCCCGTATCGCCGGCAATTTCATCAACGATGACATCGTCGGCAGTCTGGAATTCGCCACCGAGGTCTCCGGCGCGCGCGCCATCGTGGTGCTCGGACACTCCAGTTGCGGTGCGATCAAGGGCGCGATCGACGACGTCAGGCTCGGCCATCTGACCGAGACGCTTGCCCATATCCGGCCCGCGGTCTTGGCCACCAAGGCCGACGGCAAGCCTTCATCGAAAAACGACGCCTTTGTTCAGGCGGTGGCTGAAACCAATGCCCGCATGGCCACAGCGGCGCTCACGGCGCGGAGCCCGATCCTGAAAGCGCTGGCGGCGAAGGGCGAGTTGCGCATCGCGGCGGCCATGCATGATCTCGCTACCGGACGCGTGAGTTGGTTGAGCTGAAAATCGGGGGCGGCGACGGCGCTGCCGAGAACTGGATCGCTCAGGCTTCCGACGCGGCGGCCTTGCGGCGCAATTCGCGGATTTCCTCGAAACGGGCGGTGACGTCGCGCAGCACCGACACCAACCCGGCCATGCGGCCGGCGGCGTCCTTCACCGGCACGATGGTGAATTCGAGCGAGATACGCCGCCCATCCTTGCGAAGCGCGGGAACGGCGAGAATGTCGCCGCCGCTGTAGCGGCTTTGTCCGGTCCGCATCACCTCGCGATATCCGGCCCAGTGCCGGGCGCGCTGTTTTTCCGGAATGATCAGATCCAGCGACCGGCCGGTCGCCTCGCTGGCGGTGAAGCCGAAGATCCTGACAGCGCCGGGATTCCAGAACGTGATGGTGCCGTCAGGGTCGGCTGCGATTATCGCGTCCGCGGACGAATGCAGCAAGGCGGCGGCGACCGACGATGCGTCCATCGGTCAGCCCGCCCGCGCCTTGGTCTTGCGAAGCTGCACATGGACCGCGCACTGGCAGCCCGGCGGATGATTGGCGACTTCGGCGGATGCGTCGTTGGCGGGCGCCGGCACCGGCATCGCGGCGGCCTTTCCGATCTGGCCGGGAATGTAGTTGAGGATCGACGCCAGCCAGCGTTCGATCTCGGCAACCTCCATACCCTTGCGCGCGGCATAGTCCTCGACCTGATCGCGTTCGATCTTGCCGACGCCGAAATATTGGCTCTCGGGATGGCTGTAATAGAGACCGGAGACCGAGGAGCCGGGCCACATCGCAAAGCTCTCGGTCAACTCGACGCCGGTGGCCCGGGTCGCGTCGAGCAGCCGAAACAGCGTGGCCTTCTCGGTATGGTCGGGCTGCGCCGGATAACCGGGCGCGGGGCGGATGCCGACATAGTCTTCCTTGATGAGTTGATCGTTGGTCAGCGTCTCATCCGCCGCGTAGCCCCAGAATTCCTTGCGCACGCGCTGATGCATCCGTTCGGCGAAGGCTTCCGCCAGGCGGTCGGCCAGCGCCTTCACCAGAATGGACGAGTAGTCGTCATTGGCGTTCTTGAAACGCACGGCGATTTCGTCCTCGCCGATCCCGGCGGTGACGGCGAAGCCGCCGATATAGTCGGCGATGCCGGTCTCCTGCGGCGCGATGAAGTCCGCCAGCGCGGCGTTGTGACGGCCCTCGCGCTTCTCCAACTGCTGGCGCAAGGTATGATAGGTCGCGATCTGCGTGGTGCGGGTCTCGTCGCTGTAGACGGCGATATCGTCGCCGATGCGGTTGGCGGGCCAGAGGCCGATCACGCCGGAGGCCTTGAACCACTTTTCCTTGACGATGCGGTCCAGCATCTTGCGGGCGTCGTCATAGAGGGCGCGCGCGGTCTCCCCGACCACCTTGTCGTCGAGGATTGCAGGGTACCGTCCGGACAGTTCCCAGACCTGGAAGAATGGCGTCCAGTCGATCACCTCCACCAGTTCTTCCAGCGGATAGTCGGCGAAGGCTTTGGTTCCGAGGAATGTCGGCTTGACGGGGCGATAGGTGCTCCAGTCAATCGGCACCGCATTGGCGCGTGCGGCCGCCAGCGGCAGCCGCTTCTTGTCCTGCTGGGCGCGGAAATGCGCCGCGGAAATCTTGGCGTATTCGGCGCGCACCCCGGCCGCGTAAGCCTCGCGGCGCTCCGGCGACATCAGCGAGGCGACGACGCCGACGGCACGGCTGGCGTCGTTGACATGCACCACCGGGCCGTTGCGATAGTTCGGATCGATCTTCACCGCGGTGTGGACGCGGCTGGTGGTCGCGCCCCCGATCAGCAGCGGCAGGTCGAGGCCCTGCCGTTCCAGTTCGGCCGCGAAGTGGCCCATTTCGTCCAGCGACGGCGTGATCAGGCCGGACAGGCCGACGATATCGGCCTTCTCGGCCTTCGCGGTCTCTATGATCTTGGCGGCCGGCACCATCACGCCGAGGTCGATCACCTCGTAGTTGTTGCACTGGAGCACGATGCCGACGATGTTCTTGCCGATGTCGTGGACGTCGCCCTTCACGGTGGCGAGCACGATCTTGCCGGCGGAATTGCTGCTTTGGCCGGCGATGCCGGCGGCGAGATTGCGCGCCTTCTCCTCCTCCATGAACGGCATCAGATAGGCGACCGCCTGCTTCATGACGCGCGCGGATTTCACCACCTGCGGCAGGAACATCTTGCCGTCGCCGAACAGGTCGCCGACCACGTTCATCCCGGCCATCAGCGGGCCCTCGATGACGTTGAGCGGGCGCTCGACCGTCAGGCGTACGGCTTCGGTGTCTTCCTCGATGTATTCGGTGATGCCGTTGACCAGCGCATGCGCCAGCCGCTTCTCCACCGGCCATTCGCGCCAGGAGAGATCCTTCTCCTTCACTTCCTTGCCCGCGCCGCGGAATTTCTCGGCCAGTTGCAGCAGCCGTTCCGATGCGCCGGCATCGCGGTTCAGAATCACGTCCTCGCAGGTCTGGCGCAGTTCGGGATCGATGTCGTCGTAGACGATCATCTGTCCGGCATTGACGATGCCCATGTCCATGCCGGCCTTGATGGCGTGATACAGGAACACCGCATGCATCGCCTCGCGCACCGGCTCGTTGCCGCGGAACGAGAACGACAGGTTGGAGACGCCGCCCGAGATATGCGCGTGCGGCAGGTTCTGGCGAATCCAGCCCGTCGCCTCGATAAAGTCGACGCCGTAGTTGTTGTGCTCCTCAAGCCCGGTGGCGATGGCAAAGATGTTGGGATCGAAGATGATGTCTTCGGGCGGAAAATCGAGACGGTTGACCAGAATGTCGTAGGCGCGCTTGCAGATTTCGGTCTTGCGCGCGAACGTATCGGCCTGCCCGGTCTCGTCGAACGCCATCACCACCACGGCGGCGCCGTGGCGCCGCGCGATCATTGCCTCGCGGATGAACTTCTCCTCGCCTTCCTTCATGGAGATCGAATTCACCACCGGCTTGCCCTGAATGCATTTCAGTCCGGCTTCGATCACGCTGAACTTCGAGGAGTCCACCATGATGGGGACGCGGGCGATATCGGGTTCGGAGGCGACGAGGTTGAGGAACGTCACAATCGCCGCTTCCGAGTCCAGCAGGCCCTCGTCCATGTTGACGTCGATGATCTGCGCGCCGTTCTCGACCTGGTCGCGCGCGACCTGCAGCGCGGCGGCGTAGTCGTCGGCCTTAATCAGCTTGCGGAAGCGCGCGGAGCCTGTGACGTTGGTGCGCTCGCCGACGTTGACGAAGGGAATGTCCGATGTGAGCGTGAACGGTTCGAGGCCGGACAGCCGCAGCCGCGGCTCGATTGCAGGAATCACGCGCGGCTTATGCGGCGCGACAGCGGCGGCGATCGCCGCAATGTGGTCCGGGGTGGTGCCGCAGCAGCCGCCGACGATGTTGACGAGACCGCTGGCTGCGAATTCGCCGACCAGCCGCGCCATATAGTCGGGGCTTTCGTCGTACTGGCCGAATTCGTTCGGCAGGCCGGCGTTGGGATAGGCGCAGACCAGCGTGTCGGCGACACGGCCGATATCGGCGATATGCGCGCGCATGTCTTCGGCGCCGAGCGCGCAGTTGAAGCCGACGGTGATCGGTTTCGCATGTCGGATCGAATTCCAGAATGCTTCGGGGAGTTGTCCCGACAGCAGGCGGCCGGACTTGTCGGTGATGGTGCCGGAGATCATCACCGGAATGTCGATGCCGCGCGCCTCGCAGATTTCGGAAATAGCGTAGAGCGCTGCCTTGGCGTTCAGGGTGTCGAAGATGGTCTCCACCAGCAGCAGGTCGGCGCCGCCGTCGAGCAGGCCGTTGATCTGTTCACCGTACGCCTTGCGCAGATCGTCGAAGGTGACGGCGCGATAGCCGGGATTGGCGACGTCGGGCGAAATCGACGCGGTGCGGTTGGTCGGACCGATGGCGCCGACGACGAAGCGCGGCTTGCCGTCCTCGGCGCTGACGCGCATCGCTGCGGCGCGCGCGAGCTTCGCGCCCTCGCGGTTGAGCTCATAGGCGAGGTCCGACATCTCGTAGTCGGCCTGCGCGATCGAGGTGGATGAGAACGTGTTGGTGGCGACGAGGTCGGCGCCGGCGCGCAGGTATTGCGCGTGGATGTCCTCGATTGCCTTCGGCTGGGTGAGGATGAGAAGATCGTTGTTGCCGCGCACGTCGCGGTGAAAATCCTTGAAGCGCTCGCCGCGAAACGCGGCCTCGTCGTATTCGAGGCCCTGGATCATGGTGCCCATGGCGCCGTCGAGCACGAGAATGCGCTCGCGCGCGAGTTCGCGAAGTTTGTCGGCGATGGGATTCGAGATTTTTGTCACTATGGTCACCTTATGATCGTCGTGGCCGGGCATAGCCGTTCGAACAAGAGCGTCGCCTGGCTCGCCTGTGTCCTGGTCCCACCCACGCCCTCAAAGACATCTGCCGCCAGGACGTGAATGCCTCCCACAAAGGCCGGGCATGACGGAGGAAAAAAACTATGCCGCCTTCCGCGCGGCGTCCGGCCGGATGCCGAGCAGATGGCAGACCGTGAATACGAGGTCGGCGCGGTTCATGGTGTAGAAGTGGAAGGTATCGACGCCGCGCTTGGCGAGTTTCTGCACCTGGCCCGCCGCCACGGTGGCCGCGACCAGCTTGCGCGTTTCCGGATCGTCGTCGAGGCCCTCGAACTTTTCAGCGAGCCACGATGGCACGGTGGTGCCCGCCTTGGTCACGAAGGCTCTCGCCTGCCTGAAGTTGTGCATCGGCATGATGCCGGGCACGATCGGAATAAAGATGCCGCGGGCGCGGACGCGATCGAGATAGCGAAGGTAGAGGTCGTTGTCGAAAAAGACCTGGGTGATGGCGCGGGCGGCGCCGGCATCGACCTTGGCATTGAGGACATCGAGGTCGGCATCGATGTCGCGACTTTCCGGATGCTTTTCGGGATAGGCCGAGACCGAGACTTCGATATCGCCGTATTGCCGTTTGATGCCGGCGACGAGGTCGGCCGAACTGCGATAGCCATCGGGATGGGTGCTGTAGGCGGTGCCGATGCCGCCCGGCGGGTCTCCGCGCAGCGCAACGATATGGCGGACGCCGATGTCGTGATAGCGGCTGACGATCTCGTCGATTTCCCCGCGCGCCGCGCCGACGCAAGTGAGATGCGCCGCCGGCCGAAGCTCGGTCTCGGACAGGATGCGCGCGATGGTCGAATGGGTGCGCTCGCGCGTCGAGCCGCCAGCTCCGTAGGTGACGGAGACAAAGTTCGGATCAAGAGGCGCGAGGCGGGTAATGGTGTCCCACAGATTACGCTCCATCTCCTCGGTCTTGGGCGGGAAGAACTCGAACGAGATCGCCGGGCGTTTTTGCGCCGCAGGGCCATTATGCACCGGGGTGGAAGCGTCGGTCATAACTCGTCAAACTCCACCTGCATCTGCTTCAACGCCTCCCGCATCGGGATGGCTTCGGGAGCGCCTGGCGCCTCGTTGGCCGGGCAGTTCAATAACGGGCATTCCTACGAATGTAGCCCATTAACTGCACAAGATGCGATGGGAAGTAGCCCAATATTGTTAGTATGTAGGGCTATATTGCCCGCAATTCTAGAAATGTGGGCAGTATTTTTTATTAGTAAGTTATTGATTTTAAGCCATTAAATAAAACTCGTGCTCGTTGGGAAAAATACATGACATTCAAAAACATGATAGAACTGCCCAACACTCGTAGACGACAAAGCGCGTGAAGCCGCGATCAGTCCGCCTGTTCGCAGAAGGTGGCGCGGAACGGGTGGCCCGGATAGACCCCGACGATGCGAAACTCCTTGGAGAAGAAGTTCAGTTCCTCCAGCGCAAAAGCGAGGCCGCGGTCGTCGGGGTGGCCTTCGACGTCGGCATAGAACTGCGTCGCGAAAAAATTGCCGTCGACCATGTAGCTTTCGAGTTTTGTCATGTTGACGCCGTTGGTGGCGAAGCCGCCCATGGCCTTGTAGAGCGCGGCAGGCAGGTTGCGCACCCGGAAGACGAAACTGGTGACCAGTGGTCCCGATCCCTGTCTGGCCCAGTTGGCCTCGCGCGCCAGCACCACGAAACGCGTGGTGTTGTGGGCCTCGTCCTCGACGTCTTCGGCGAGAATATCGAGATGGTGGATTTGCGCGGCGAGGCGCGAGGCGATCGATGCACAGCTCCTGTCGCCGCGTTCGGCGACGATACGGGCTGCGCCCGCGGTATCGCCCGAGATGATCGGCCTGATGCCGAGCTTGCGGATGATGCGGCGGCATTGCCCCAGCGCGTGAACGTGACTTTCGACGGTCTTGATGTCGGCCAGCGTTGCGCCACGCGGCGCCATCAGTTGATGCCGGACCGGCAGGAAGTATTCGCCGACGATGAACAATCCGGACTGCGGCAGCAGGTGGTGAATGTCGGCGACGCGGCCAGCCACCGAATTCTCGATCGGAATCATGCCGAGGTCGGCTTCGCCCGAGGCGATCGCGGCGAGCGCATCCTCGAAGGTCGCGCACGGCAACGGCTCGGCATCGGGATAGGCTTCGGCGATGGCGATGTGGGAATTCGCCCCGGGCTCGCCCTGGAATGCGATTGTCATGGTCTTGGTCATCAGGTCTTCTATCAGCCGGTCGATTTTTGGCTAGCGATTATGCGGCGGGCGGTTTCGAGGTCGGCCGCGGTATCGACGCCTCGCGGCACGTCGTCCACGATCATGATGTCGATCCGCATTCCGCCTTCCAGCGCCCGCAACTGCTCGAGCCTTTCCTGCTGCTCCAGAGGCGAGGGCGGCAGTTCGACGAAGCGTTGCAGCGCTTTGCGGCGGTAGGCGTAAAGCCCGATGTGGTGGTAGCGCGGGCCGTTGCCGTGCGGCGCGGTGGCGCGGGTGAAGTAAAGCGCGCGCAGCCGCCGCGCGCCCACCGGCGATCCCACGGCCTTGACGACATTCGGGTTGGTGGCCTCCTCGTCGGTGTGGATTTCGGCGGCCAGCGTCGCGATATCGACCGCGGGGTCGGCCAGGGGCTTAAGCACGTCGCGGATAATCTCCGGGCGGATGGTCGGAAAATCGCCCTGCAGGTTGACGATCGTCTCAACGCGGCCGTCGGGGTCGAGCCTGTCGAGCGCCTCGAAAACACGGTCGGATCCGGAGGGGTGATCGGCGCGCGTCATGATCGCTTCGCCGCCATGGGCCGTCACGGCGGCCGCGATCTCGGGAGTGTCGGTGGCGACGGCGACGCGGCCGATGCCGGCGGTCTCGGCCCGCCGCAGGACATGGACCACCATCGGCAGACCGCCGATATCCAGCAGCGGTTTCCCGGGCAGCCGGGTCGCGGCCATGCGGGCCGGAATCAGCACCAGCGTGCGGGTCTCGGTCATCGGTCGGAAAGTCCACGGCCCGGAGAAAGTGATCGGGAATTGACGCGGTTTTTCAAGGGGCGCGGCGTTTATACGGGTTGTCAGGGCAGGGGCAAACCGTTATCTCGTCCCGCCGCCTCCCGCGATCCGGCCAGTGGCTGCGGTGGCATTCCGTGGTCGTTCAGCCGGTCTTACAGTCGACTTTCAAGGACTTGAAGCCTGATTTAAGGACTTGGAGCCTGACAAGCACTTGGAGCCTGACCGAAAATGGACTCCTCCGCTATCAATAAATTTCTCGGTGTGCTCCTGGGCACTTGCATCGTTCTGCTGGTCATGAATTTCGCCGCCCGCGCGATTTTCGCGCCGGTGGTGCCGGCGAAGCCGGGTTTCAAAATTGACGTCAAGCAAGAACCGGCTGCGGCTGCCAAGGAAGCCAAGCCGGCGGCGGAGGTTCCGATCGGAAAGCTGCTGCAAACCGCATCGGCCGAGGAGGGCGCCGCCGCGACCAAGAAGTGCGCCGTCTGCCATACCTTCGAGAAGGGCGGACCGAACCGTGTGGGTCCGAATCTCTACGGCATCGTCGGCGAGCCGCGCGGCCAGGGCCGCGGGTTCAACTTCTCGGCGGCCATGAAGGCCAAGGGCGGCACCTGGACCTTCGACGAACTGAACAAGTTCCTCACCAACCCGAGGGAATACATCCCCGGCACTGCCATGACCTTTGCTGGCCTGCCGAAGGACAGCGAGCGTGCCGACATCATTGCCTATCTGAACAAGAACTCCGACAAGCCGCTGCCGCTGCCGGCTGCCTCGAAGTAGCGCGGGCTTTCGAGCGGAGCATGTCCTCGGGCTTGACCCGAGGACGGCTGCCGGTTCGCGACCAGGATTTTCCCGGCCGGTCACCTCGCCAGCCAACCCTCCGATTATCCGGGCGTTTCACCGCACAAGTGCGGGAGGTGGGGTGGCGTCATCCCGAAAAACCGACATAATCGGCCGAAACACTGCTTCGTGTTGCATTGTTGGAGCGCGATCAGCAAAAGCGGGTTCCGGTTTTGCGTCCGATCGCGCTCTAAGATACTGAAAATGCGCATGATCCGCCAAACCGCTCACACTTTGGCGGATCGTGCGCTAGTCCGTCGACCGACAGCTCGCAGGAAACCCGCATTGGCCTTCACCCGACGACGTCTCCTTCATGGCGGAGCCCTGATCGCAGCCGCTCCCGCGATCAAAGTCCTGACCGGAGCTTCATCCATTGAGGCGGCTCGTGCGCAGGCCGGGCCGACCGATCTCAAGTGGCGGCATGGGCTTTCGTTGTTCGGCGATGTGAAATATCCGGAAGGCTTCAAGCATTTCGACTATGTCAATCCGGACGCGCCCAAAGGTGGCGCGGTGCGGCAGATCGGGCTTGGCACCTTCGACAATTTCAACCCGGTCGTGTCGGGCGTGAAGGGCTCGATCGCATTGGCAGTCGGGCTGATCTACGAATCGCTGACGATGCCCTCGCTGGACGAGGTTTCAACGGAGTACGGCGCGCTCGCGGAGTCGGTCGCTTATCCCGACGACTTCTCCTTCGTGGTCTACCGGCTGCGCAAGGAAGCGAGATGGCACGACGGCAAGCCGGTAACGCCGGACGACGTGATTTTCTCGCTTAATTCGTTCAAGAAGTATCACCCCCAATACGCGGCTTACTATCGTCATGTGGTCAAGGCCGAAAAGACCGGCGAGCGCGACGTCACCTTCACCTTCGATGCGCCGGGAAACCGCGAACTGCCGCAGATCGTCGGACAACTGATGGTGCTTCCGAAACACTGGTGGGAAGGCGCCGATGATGCAGGCAAAAGGCGCGACATTTCCGCGACCACGCTGGAGCCGCCGCTCGGCAGCGCTGCCTACAGGATCAAAAGTTTTGAAGCGGCGCGATCGGTCATGCTGGAGCGGGTCAAGGATTACTGGGGCCTGAATTCCAACTTCAATGTCGGCCGCAACAACTTCGACGAATTGCGCTACGACTATTTTCGCGACGGCACCGTCGCGCTCGAAGCCTTCAAGGGCGGCCAGGTCGACTGGCGCACGGAAAACAGCGCCAAGAACTGGGCCACGGCCTACGATTTTCCGGCGGTAAAGGAAGGCCGCGTCGTCCTGGAGGAATTTCCCAATCGCAGTTCGGGCGTGATGCAGGCGTTCGCGCCGAACATCCGCCGCGACAAGTTCAAGGATATGCGGGTGCGGCGGGCGCTGAACTTCGCGTTCGATTTCGAGACCATGAACCAGCAACTGTTCTTCGGGCAATACAAGCGCATCGCGAGCTATTTCGAGGGCACCGAACTGGCATCGAGCGGTCTGCCGGGGGGCAGGGAGCTTGAGATCCTCGAACCCGTTCGCGCCGAAATTCCGCCCGAGGTGTTCACGACACCCTACAGCAATCCGGTCGGCGGCAGTTCACAGGCGGTTCGCGCCAACCTGCGCGAGGGCATGAAGCTCCTGAAGGAGGCGGGATACGAGGTGCGTGGCGGCAAGCAGGTTGACGGCAAGACCGGCGCGCCGTTCGAGATCGAATTGCTGACGGAAGATCCGAACTTCGAACGCGTCCTGCTGTCCTACAAGCCATCGCTGGAGCGCATGGGGATCACCGTCAGCATCCGCACCATTGATTCGACGCAATACGAGAACCGGCTGCGCACCTGGGACTTCGACATGGTCGTAGCTTCCTGGGGCGAATCGCTGTCGCCCGGCAACGAGCAGCGCGAGTTCTGGGGCTCGCGCGCGGCGGACATGCCCGGCTCGCGCAACATCGTCGGCATCAAGAATCCCGCCGTCGACAAGCTGATCGAGCGCGTGATCTTCGCCACGGACCGCGCCGATCTCGTCGCAGCTACCCACGCGCTCGACCGGGTTCTTTTGTGGAATAACTATGTCGTGCCGCAGTGGACTTATTCGAAAGTGCGCACGGCGCGATGGGATCGCTTCGGCCGGCCGGCCGAGATGCCGAAGTACGGTCTTTCGGCCTTCCCGGCGCTGTGGTGGTACGATGCCGGCAAAGCGGCCAAGGTCGGCAATCGATCTTGAGGAGTTTCGCGCGGATGAGCCAGCCCAGCCGCCGGCAGGTGATCGGTCTCGGAATCGGTGCGGCGGGCGTGGCCTGGTTCCGGCCGGCTATCGCTACACCCGCGGCCGGCGCGGAGACCGAATCCCAAGGTGAATCTCATGGCATGTCGGCGTTCGGCGACCTGAAATATCCGGCCGATTTCCATCACTTCGACTACGTCAATGTTGACGCGCCGAAAGGCGGCCTGTTTTCGACCATTCCGTCGAGCCGCGCCTTCAATCAATCGTTCCAGACCTTCAATTCGCTCAATGCCTTTATTTTGAAGGGCGACGGCGCGCAGGGCATGGGCATGACGTTCACGTCGCTGATGGCGCGGGCCGGCGACGAGCCCGATGCGATGTATGGACTGGCCGCGAAGTCGGTGCGCATCTCGGCCGACGGACTGACCTACCGCTTCGCGATGCGGCCGGAGATGCGGTTTCATGACGGGCAAAAACTGACCGCGCGCGATGCCGCGTTCTCTCTGATGGTCTTGAAGACCAAGGGGCATCCCCTGATCACGCAGCAGATGCGCGACATGGTGAGCGCGGAAGCACCCGACGACGCGACGCTGATCGTGACCTTCGCAGCCAAGCGCGGACGCGACGTGCCGCCGTTCATCGCCGGCCTGCCGATCTTTTCGCGGTCCTATTACACTTCGCATCCGTTCGAGGAATCGACGCTCGACGTCCCGCTCGGCAGCGGGCCGTACAAGGTCGGCCGGTTCGAGTCGAACCGTTTCATCGAGTTCGACCGGGTCAAGGACTGGTGGGGCGCCGACCTTCCGGTCTGCCGCGGTGCTTACAATTTCGATACGGTGCGGTTCGATTTTTATCGCGATCGCGACGTGGCTTTTGAAGGCTTCACCGGCCACAGCTACCTGTACCGCGAGGAATTCACCTCCCGCATCTGGAATACCCGCTACGATTTTCCGGCGATGACCGAGGGCCGCGTCAAGCGCGAGAAGTTACCCGACGAGACGCCGTCCGGCGCGCAGGGCTGGTTCATCAATACCCGCCGCGACAAGTTTAGGGATCCGCGCGTTCGCGAGGCGCTCGACTGCGCCTTCGATTTCGAGTGGACCAACAAGAGCATCATGTACGGCGCCTACGTGCGGACGGTGTCGCCGTTCCAGAATTCCGACCTGATGGCGAGCGGCCTGCCGTCGCCGGAGGAAGCGGCGTTGCTGGAGCCGTTCCGCGGCAAGGTGCCGGACGAGGTGTTCGGCCTGCCGTTCGTGCCGCCGGTATCCGACGGCTCGGGACAGGACCGCAAGCTGTTGCGCAGGGCCGTGCAACTGCTCAGCGATGCGGGCTTTCCCATCAAGGATGGCAAGCGGATGACGCCGCGGGGCGAGGTCTTTCGCGTCGAGTTCCTGCTCGATGAGCCGGCGTTCCAGGCCCATCATATGCCCTACATCAAGAATCTCGGGACGCTCGGCATCGAGGCGACGCTGCGGCTGGTCGATCCCGTGCAGGCGAGGGCACGGCGCGACGATTTCGATTTCGACATGGTGATCGAACGTTTCGGCTTCTCGACCGTTCCGGGCGATTCGCTGCGGCCGTTCTTTTCGTCGCAGGCAGCAAGGACCAAGGGATCGAACAACCTCGCCGGCATTTCGGATCCCGCGGTCGACTCCCTGGTGGAGCAGGTGATCGCCGCCGATACCCGCGCCAGGCTCGTGTTCGCCGCGCGCGCGCTGGACCGCGTCATTCGCGCCGGCCGTTACTGGGTGCCGCAATGGTATTCGAACGTGCACCGGCTGGCCTATTGGGATGTGTTCGGACATCCGCCGCGCTTGCCGAAATATCTCGGCGTGATGGCGCCTGACATCTGGTGGTCGGCGCCGGCCAAACCGGTATCGTCCGGGCAGGCAAAATAGGCATGAGCGCATATATCGCCCGCCGCATTCTGCTGATGATTCCCACATTGCTGGGCATCCTGTTCGTGTCGTTCGTCGTGGTGCAGTTCGCGCCCGGCGGTCCGGTCGAGCGGGTGATCGCGCAACTGAGCGGTGCGGACACCGGCGCGATGTCGCGCATTTCCGGATCGTCCGGCGGCGATTTCGGCGCGCGCGGCCAGGTCGGAGCGTCGTCCGACGCCATCAATTCGAAGTATCGCGGCGCCCAGGGACTCGATCCCGCCTTCATCAAGAGTCTTGAAAAGCAGTTCGGCTTCGACAAACCGGCGCCGGAACGCTTTCTGCTGATGGTGTGGAATTTCTCCCGCTTCGATTTCGGCAAGAGCTACTTCCGCGACACCACCGTGATCCAGCTCATCAAGGAAAAGCTGCCGGTCTCGATGTCGCTCGGCATCTGGATGACGCTTTTGACCTACCTGATTTCGATTCCGCTCGGAATCCGCAAAGCGGTCAAGGACGGATCGCGCTTCGACACCTGGACCTCGGCGGTGATTATCGTCGGCTTTGCGATCCCCGGCTTTCTGTTCGCGATCCTGCTCATTATCCTGTTTGCCGGAGGATCGTTCTTCAGCATCTTTCCTTTGCGCGGATTGACGTCGGACGGCTGGAGCCAGTTCCCCTGGTACTGGAAAATCCTCGATTATTTCTGGCACCTCACGCTGCCTATCATCTCGATGGCGCTGGGTGCCTTCGCCACGATGACGCTGCTGACCAAGAACTCGTTCCTCGACGAAATCCGTAAGCAATATGTGATTACGGCGCGCGCCAAGGGCTGTAGCGAGCGGCAGGTGCTTTACAATCACGTGTTCCGCAACGCCATGTTGATCGTTATCGCCGGTTTTCCCGGCGCGTTCGTTCACGCCTTCTTTTCAGGCTCGCTTTTGATCGAAACCATCTTTTCGCTCGACGGGCTCGGCCTTTTGGGGTTTGAGAGCGTGCTCAATCGCGACTATCCGGTGGTGTTCGGCACGCTGTTCATCTTTTCGCTGGTCGGGCTTGCGATCAACCTGATCTCCGATCTGACCTACATGTGGATCGATCCGCGGATCGACTTCGAGGCGCGGGAAGTCTGATGGCGGTGACTTCGCCAAAGCCCGTCGAATCCGGAGCCGTCTCGCCGCTGGGCGAAGCGGTGCCGCCGGCGCGCCATCCGCTCCGCCTGTCGCCGCTCAATCGTCGCCGCTGGCAGAGCTTCAAATCGAACCGGCGCGGCTACTGGTCGCTCTGGATATTCCTGATCCTGTTTTTCATTTCGCTGTTTGCGGAATTGATCGCCAACGACCGGCCGTTCCTGATCAGCTTCGACGGGCATCTCTATTTTCCGGCATTCGTGACCTATCCGGAAACCGCGTTCGGCGGCGACTTCCAGACCGCCGCCGACTATCGCGATCCCTATTTGCAGAAGCTGATCGCGGCGAAGGGCGGCACCATCATCTGGCCGCTGATCCGCTATTCCTACGACACCCACAACCTCGATCTGCCGACGCCGGCGCCCTCGAAACCGACCTGGCTTCTGACCGAGGCTGAATGCAAGGATGTGGTGCAGAGAAAGCACCTCACAGGTTGTCGCGATCTCGAATACAACTGGCTCGGCACCGACGATCAGGGGCGCGACGTCGTAGCGCGGCTGATTTACGGATTCCGCATCTCGGTCCTGTTCGGACTCTGCCTGACCATTGTGTCGTCGATCATCGGCATCGCGGCCGGCGGCGTGCAGGGATATTTCGGCGGCTGGATCGATCTCGGATTCCAGCGCTTCATCGAAGTCTGGACCGCGATCCCCTCGCTCTATCTGCTCTTGATACTGTCGTCGGTGCTGGTGCCGGGATTCTTCGTGCTGCTCGGAATCCTGCTGCTGTTCTCGTGGGTCTCGCTGGTCGGTCTGGTGCGCGCCGAATTCCTGCGCGGCCGTAACTTCGAATACATCACGGCGGCGCGGGCGCTCGGCGTGTCGAACGCGACCATCATGTTCCGCCATCTTCTGCCCAACGCTATGGTCGCGACCATGACGTTCCTGCCGTTCATCGTGTCGTCGTCGGTGATGACCCTGACCGCACTGGATTTCCTCGGCTTCGGGCTGCCGCCGGGCTCGCCCTCGCTCGGCGAAATGCTGGCGCAGGGCAAGGCCAACGTGCAGGCGCCGTGGCTTGGGTTCACCGGATTTTTCGCGCTCGCGATCATGCTGTCGCTCTTGATTTTCATCGGCGAAGCCGTGCGCGATGCCTTCGACCCGCGCAAGACGTTCAGGTAGGCCGGCATGAACGCCACCAGCCAGCCGCTGCTCGAGGTTCGCGACCTGTCCGTTGCGTTTCACCATGCCGGTGGACCATCGGTCGCCGTCGATCGTATTTCGTTCGATATCAAACGCGGCGAGTGCGTGGCGCTGGTCGGCGAATCCGGCTCCGGAAAATCCGTCAGCGCGCTCTCGGTCCTGAAGCTTCTGCCCTATCCGGCCGCGTCGCATCCCTCCGGCAACATCCGCTTCAAAGGCCGCGAACTGCTCGGCATGTCGGAGCGCGAGATCAGGAGCATTCGCGGCAACGACATCTCGATCATCTTCCAGGAGCCGATGACCTCGCTCAATCCGCTGCACACCATCGAAGCGCAGATCAGCGAGATAATGCTGCTGCACGGCGGGGTTCGCGGCGCGGCGGCACGGAAGCGGACCCTGGAGCTGCTGACACAAGTTGGCATTCCCGATCCGGAGACCCGGCTTGCCAGCTACCCGCATCAATTGTCCGGCGGCCAGCGCCAGCGGGTCATGATCGCAATGGCGCTCGCCAACGAACCCGACCTTCTGATAGCGGACGAGCCGACTACCGCGCTCGACGTCACCGTGCAGGCGCAGATCCTTACCCTGCTGGCGGATATCCGCGCCCGGCTCGGAATGAGTCTGTTGTTCATCACGCACGATCTCGGCATCGTCCGCCGCATCGCCGACCGTGTTTGCGTCATGAACGGCGGCAAGATCGTCGAGAAGGGACCGGTCGAGCAGGTCTTTGAAGAGCCGCACCATCCCTACACGCGCGAGTTGCTGGCCGCGGAGCCGAAGCCCGACCCGGCGCCGCCGCGGCCGGAGTCCCCGGTCGTGATCGAAGCCGACAATCTCAAGGTCTGGTTTCCGATCCGGCGCGGTCTGTTGCGCAAGACGGTCGGCCACATCAAGGCGGTGGACGGCGTGACGCTGAAGGTGCGCAAGGGCGAAACGCTCGGCGTCGTCGGCGAATCCGGGTCCGGCAAGACCACGCTCGGGCTGGCGCTGTTGCGGCTGATCTCGTCGGATGGCCCGATCGCGTTCCTCAGCAAGAACATCCAGGGGCTGCGCTTCAAGGCGATGCGGCCGTTCCGTCGCGACATGCAGATTGTGTTTCAGGATCCGTTCGGGGCGTTGAGCCCGCGAATGTCGGTCGGCGATATCGTGGCCGAGGGTTTGAGCGTGCATCAGCGAGCGCTTTCGGACACTGAGCGCGAGGCGCGGGTGGTCAAGGCGCTTAAGGATGTCGGGCTCGATCCGGCGACACGCTTCCGCTATCCGCACGAATTCTCCGGCGGCCAGCGCCAGCGCATCAGCATCGCGCGCGCCGTGGTGCTGGAGCCGAATTTCGTCGTGCTGGACGAGCCGACCAGCGCGCTCGACATGCTGTTCCAGGCGCAGATGGTCGATCTCTTGCGCGAATTGCAGCGCAAGCGCGACCTGACCTACATGTTCATCTCGCATGACCTGCGCGTGGTCGCCTCTCTTGCCAGCCATCTCATCGTGATGCGGAACGGCAAGGTGGTCGAGGAAGGGCCGGCGTCGCACCTGTTCAAGAGTCCGAAATCGGATTACACGCGCGCGCTGTTTGCGGCGGCCTTCCGGCTTGAGACTGCGCCGGGCGAATCGAGCGCAAAATAAATCAATCTAGAGCAACGGGTTGTCAGTTGGAATCGAAAGCGATTCACAAATCAGGCTGAAAATGATTCAAAGTATGCGGAGGTGATTTGCCATGCCGTATCCTTTGTCGAACGATCTTCGTGAACGTGTTGTGGCGCATGTCGAGGCGGGGCATTCCTGCCACCATGCGGCGGAGCGCTTCGGAACTTCGGTGTCTTTCGTCGTCAATTTGATGAGGCTCTGGCGGCAGACCGGCCGGGTTGATCCACGGCCTCGCGGCGGCTTCCGGCATGGCAAGCTCGCGCCCCACCGGGACTTTATTCTCGCTGCTGTGGCGGCCCGCGATGACATCACCATGCCTGAGCTGGCGAAAGAACTGTCGAAAGCCAAAGGCGTCAAAGCCGACCCGTCGACCCTTTCGAAGTTTCTGATCGCCTGCGGGCTCAGCTTCAAAAAAAACTCTTCGGGCCAGCGAACAAGACAGACCTGAACTGGCCAAGGCCCGGGCCGAGTGGAAAGTGGGCCGCCAGCCCATCATGCGCAAGCAGCGCGAGCGGCTGATCTTCATTGACGAGACCGGCACCACCACCAAGATGACGCGCCTGCGCGGACGCTCAACAAAAGGCACACGGTTGAACAGCAAGGCTCCCTTCGGCCATTGGGGCACGCAGACCTTCGTGGCGGGCCTCAAGTGCGACGGCCTCATCGCCCCCTGGGTCATTGATGCCCCAATGAACCGGGTGATCTTCGAGACCTATGTCGAAACCCAGCTCGCGCCCGCCCTCAAGCCAGGCGACGTCGTCATCCTCGACAACCTCTCCAGCCATAAAAGTGAGCGGGCCGAAAAAGCGATCCGGGCGCAAGGCGCATGGCTCCTGTTCCTGCCGCCCTATAGCCCGGACCTCAATCCCATTGAAATGGCCTTCGCAAAACTCAAGGCCCATCTACGCGCCAGGGCTGTCAGAACCATCGACGATCTTTGGAAGGCCATCGGCAACATCTGCGCGCTCTTCTCTCCGCATGAGTGCTCAAACTACTTCAATGCCGCCGGATATGGATTTAAATGAGCGCCCGATGCTCTAGCCGCTTCACGCTCGTCACTTCGCTTCCCGCCGCCTTGATGCGGGCGGTCGCCTCGTCAATGCGCTCAACGGCGGTGGCCATGTGATGCGCGTTGGCGTGGACCAGCGTTGTCGCGTCCCGGACGATGGCGACGTGTCCTTTCCAGAACATCAAATCGCCACGCCGAGGCTGTTGCACCTCCGCCGGCGATAGCGTTCGGCCCAGGGCTCGCTCCTGCATGTCGCTGTCGCGCGGGCATCCGATGCCGGATGCATTGAGCGCCACCTGCACAAGGCCCGAGCAGTCGATGCCGAGGCTGGTCTTGCCGCCCCACAGATACGGCGTTCCGACGAACATGTCGGCGACCGTGACGAAATCCACCGCGATGTGTTCGAGCGGCGCGACATGGATGGCGGGTATGTGGAGATTGCCGGTGGCGATGGCGAAGACGCCGTCATGGCGCTGGACGGTCAGCCTGACGCCGAGCGACAGCGTCTCGGCCGGCTGTAGCTTGATCGATGGTCCGGGAAACGCAAACGTCCGCAAGGCAATGACCTTGTGCGTCGGTGCCGCGCCGGGCCTTGCGAGCGTACGGTCGGGCAGCCAGCCGACATAGCCGTCGCCGTTCAACTGACCCCAGGCCCAGCCTTCGGCGTTGTGGTCGTAGATCGTGACGCGCTCGCCGCGCAGCGCCTGGGTGTCGAGCATCGCATCGGGCGAAGGCTGGCGCCGCAGCGGTGCCACGGGGTCAACGACCTCCCATTCCTCGCCATCGGCGAAGCGCGCTGCCTCGATCGTGCCCTCGAGATAGCGGGCGGCGACCTCCGGCCGGGCCGGCGTGAGACGCGGATCATCCATAACGTTCGCTCAGCAGTCTGTAGATCGCGCGCGCGGCCTGGCATTCGCCGCCTTCCGGACGCGCCGGTTTCGCCGACGGCGTCCAGCCATAGATGTCGACATGAAGCCAGTTCTTCGCCGCTTCGACGAAGCGCTGCAGGAACAGCGCGCAGACGATCGAGCCGGCAAAACCGCCCGACGGCGCATTGTTGATGTCGGCGACCTTGGAATCGAGCCACGAATCGTAAGCAGGCCAGAGCGGCATCCGCCACAGCGGATCGTTCTCGGCTTGCGCGCAGCGCGCGACATCGAGCGCCAATGCGTCATCGCTCGTATAGAACGGCGGAATATCCGGTCCCAGCGCCACGCGCGCCGCGCCGGTGAGCGTCCCCAGATCGATCAGCAGGTCGGGCGTCTCTTCATCGGCCAGCGCCAGCGCGTCGGCGAGGACCAGCCGGCCCTCGGCGTCGGTGTTGCCGATTTCCACCGTCGGTCCCTTGCGCGACGGAAAGATGTCGAGCGGCCGGAACGCGTTGCCGGCCACGGAGTTTTCGACCGCCGGGATCAGCACGCGCAGCCGGACCTTCAGCTTCGCATCCATGACCATCAGCGCTAAAGCCAGCACGTTGGCCGCGCCGCCCATGTCCTTCTTCATGATGGCCATGCCGCTGGCGGTTTTGAGATCGACGCCGCCGGTATCGAAGCAGACGCCTTTCCCGACCAGCGTAACCTTCGGGTGCGCGGGATCGCCCCAGGCGATATCGATCAGGCGCGGTGCGCGCGGCGAGGCCATGCCGACCGCATGGATCAGCGGAAAATTCCGGTGCCTCAAATCGTCGCCGACGACGCAGCCGAATTCCGCGCCGAAACGCTGCGCAAGGTTCTCGGCCGTCGCCGCAAGCTCCTCCGGTCCCATATCGTTGGCCGGCGTATTGATCAGGTCGCGGGCAAGCGTTGCGGCTTCCGCCATCCGCGAGATCGCCGCGATGTCGATGCCGTTGGGCGGCACCAGCCGCGCTTTCGGTGCGTCTGTCTTGCGGTAGCGATCGAAGCGGTAGTTGCCGAGCGCGAACGCCAGCGCCGCGAGATGCATATCGTGCGGTGAATTGGCAAAGCGGAATGTTCCGGCGGGCAACAGCCCCGGCAGCTTGCCGGCGAGAAAGGGATCGCGCGCGAGGTCCGATGCATCGCCAAGTCCGAAGAGAATGTGTGAGACGTCGCCGTTCGCTGCGGGCAGCGCGAGGTACTGCCCCGGCTTCGCCGCAAAGCCGCTCGCCTCCGCAAACCGGCGTGCCGGACCGTCAAGCGTTGCACCCATCGTTTTCCACGTGGCCTTGGCCACAAAGGTGATCGGAACGGCCTCTCCGGCCGGCGCGGTCGCAAACGCGGGATGCATGGTTGTCTCGATCTCTCGGTTTGATGAGGTCTTTTAACGGGAGGAGGCTTGGGTGTCAGGCAGGGTAGTTAACCAGACGTTAGGGTTAACAGTCTATTGCTGAAACCGTCCAGCTTCCCGATCGTCCAGCAATTGCGAGTAGGTGCCATGCGTCAGCAGTCGTGTCTCGCCAGGCTCCTCGCATCCGCAGCCGTGACGGCGGTGCTGGCGGCCGGACTCGCCGGTTGTCAGACCGCGGGCATGCCTGACATCACCGGCTCGCTCGGCGCAAGGGCGGAGGCGAATCCCGCAACCGATCCTCATCGCACCGCCGAAGTCTATGGTGAGCGATTTCGCGCCAATCCCAAGGACCCCGATGCGGCCCTGAAGTACGGACAGGCGTTGCGTGCCATCGGGCAGCGCGCCCAGGCCGTTGCGGTGCTGGAACGCGCCGCGATCCTGAATCCGGGCAACAAGGCGGTGCTAGCTGGCTGGGGGCGGGCGCTAGCCGACAACGGTCAGTCCCAGGAGGCGTTCGATGTGCTCAGCCGGGCGCACACGCCGGTAAATCCGGACTGGCGAATTCTCTCGGTCCAGGGGACCACGCTCGACAAACTCGGCCGTCACGATGACGCCCGCCGCTATTACGCGAGCGCGCTCAGGATCAGGCCCGACGAGCCCTCGGTGCTGTCCAATCTGGGCATGTCGTATGTTCTGACCAAGGAGCTTCCAAAAGCCGAGAAGGTGTTGCGCCGCGCTTACGCCAGCGCTCGGGCCGACAGCCGGATCCGGCAGAACCTGGCGCTGGTCGTCGGCTTGCAGGGCCGGTTCGACGAGGCTGAGAGCATCGTGAAAGCCGATTTGCCCGCCGACGAAGCCGCGGCTAACGTCGCCTATCTGAAGCAGATGCTCGGCCGCGGCGCCCACGCGCGGGCCAGTGCGGGAAATGGTCTCGATCCGGATTCCCGCAAGTCATGAGCGTTGGATTCATCAAGGGGTGACCGGCCCGCCGGGTCCCCTGCGCCGCCGATTGCAAGTCCTCAATGCATTTGGGCCGCGATCTTGATGCCCGTCGGCCCGAGAATGACCACGAACAGCACGGGCAGGAAGAACACGATCATCGGGACCGTCAACTTGGGCGGCAGGGCAGCCGCCTTCTTCTCGGCTTCGGTCATGCGCATGTCGCGGTTTTCCTGGGCCATCACACGAAGGCTTTGCGCGAGCGGAGTACCGTATCGTTCCGACTGCTGGAGCGCGAGACACACCGATTTCACGCCTTCGATCCCGGTGCGTTTCGCCAGATTCTCGTAGGCGACCTTGCGGTCCTGAAGGTACGACAGTTCGGCCGTGGTCAGCGTGAACTCCTCGGCCAGCGCGACCGACTGGCTGCCGATTTCCGTGCTGACCTTGCGGAAAGCGACTTCGATGGACATGCCGGATTCGATGCAGATCAGCAGCAGATCGAGCGCGTCCGGGAAGGCTCGTTTGATCGAGAGCTGCCGCTTGGCGATGGCGTTCTTCAGAAACAGCATGGGCGCCTGCAGGCCGAGAAACGCAGCGCCGATACAGATGCCGATCTTGATCGGGGTGGACTGCTTCATGTGTGACAGCAGGAAAACGTAGACGATTGCCCCGATCAGCATCACGATCGGGGTGACCATGCGGAAGAACAGGAAGGTGATGTAAGGAGCCTGGCCGCGATACCCCGCCATGACAAGCTTCTCGCGCGCGGCTTCCTGAGCCACCCACTTGCCGAGATTGAGGTCTTCCACGATCTTCGAGACGAACTGCTTCGGGACCTGACGAAGCGAGACCTTTTCGGATTTCGCGAGCCGCTCGCGCTCGCGCTGCCGGATGCGTTCGCGCTCGCTGGCGACGGCCTTCATCCGCTTGGTGAGCCCCTCCGCCGCGAAGAACGGCGTGATCAGAGTATAGGCAGTTGCGCTGGCGGCGATGGCGGCGAGGACCATCGTCATGAACTGCGGATCGTGGAGTTTCTCGATCAGGAAGTCGAGCATGATGCACCGTCAGAAGTCGAAGTTGATCATTTTCTTCATCACCAAGATGCCAGCCGACATCCACAACACGCAGCCGGCCAGCATCAGCCGCCCGGTGGGATGGGTCCACAGCAGCGCGATGTAGTCCGGTGTGGACAGATAGACCAGCAGCATGACGACCGGAGGCAGCGAGCCGATGATCGCGGCGGACGCCTTGGCTTCCATCGACATGGCCTGGATCTTCTCGGCCATCTTTTTGCGATCGCGCAGCACCTTGGACAGGTTGCCGAGAGCTTCCGACAGGTTGCCGCCGGATTTCTGCTGGATCGAGATGACGATGCCGAAGAAGTTCGCTTCGGGAACCGGCATGCGCTCGAACAGGCGCGAACAGGCATCGCCGAGCGGCATGCCGATTGCCTGTGTCTCGATGATCGCCGCGAATTCGCTTTTCAGCGGTTCCGGCGAGTCGGCCGCGACGACCTTGATGGATTCGAACAGCGGCAGGCCGGCCTTGATGCCGCGAACAATCACGTCCACCGCATCGGGAAGCGCGCGCAGAAACGCCTTCTCGCGGCGCGTCTTGAGGAAGCCCAGCAGCCAGCGCGGCAAGCCGAAGCCCGCCGCGAATGCCAGGCCGACCGCGGCGACCGGCCCGGCTCCCGAAAACATCGGAACGGCAAAACAGACCGCGGCGAAAATGCCGGAGACGATCAGAAATTTCTCCCTCGACCAGGACAGGCCGGCCTGTGCGATGCGGTCGTTGAGCGCGATCTTGCGGTCGCGCTTCTGGCGTTGCTCGATTTCCCGCAGCGATCCCTCGATCTGCTCGCGACGCGAGCGCTGGGCCCTGTCGACCTGACGGACAGCCGGCGCCGTCCGCGCGAATGCCGAACGGCGCTTCTCCGCCTTCGCCTCGCCCGACAGCGCCGGATACAGGAACACCCATGCGACGCCGCCGACCGCGGTTGCAGCCATGAATGCCAGTGCGAGGGTCTGCAAGTTCATGGGCGCGCGTCCTCAGATCTCGATCTTGACGTCAGCCGCATCGAGCGCGGCCGCGAGCCGCTTCTCCTCGTTATAGTACCGGGCGCGCTCCCAGAACCGCGGCCGGCCGATTCCGGTCGAGCGGTGCCGGCCGACCACGTTTCCGTTGGCATCCTCGCCAAGCAGATCGTAGACGAAGATTTCCTGGGTGATGATGGTGTCGCCTTCCATTCCCATCACTTCGGTGATGTGAGTGATACGGCGCGAGCCGTCGCGAAGGCGGGCAGCCTGAATGATGACGTCGATCGAGGCGCAGATCATCTCGCGGATGGTGCGCGAGGGCAGCGCGAAGCCCCCCATCGTGATCATCGACTCGCAGCGCGACAGCGCCTCGCGCGGGTTATTGGCGTGCAGCGTGCCCATCGAGCCGTCATGGCCGGTGTTCATGGCCTGCAGCAAATCGAAGGCCTCGGGTCCGCGAACCTCGCCGACGATGATGCGCTCGGGGCGCATACGAAGGCAGTTTCGGACCAGTTCGCGCATCGAGACCTGGCCCTCGCCCTCGATGTTGGGCGGCCGGGTTTCGAGCCGCACCACATGCGGCTGCTGCAACTGAAGCTCGGCGGCGTCTTCACAGGTGATGATGCGCTCGTCGTGGTCGATATAGTTCGTGAGGCAATTCAGCAGCGTGGTCTTGCCGGAGCCGGTGCCGCCCGAGATCAGGACGTTGGCGCGGCAGCGTCCGATGATCTGGAGGATCGTGCCGCCCTCCGGCGTAATAGCGCCGAACTTCACCAGTTGATCGAGGGTCAGCTTGTCCTTCCTGAATTTACGGATTGTCAGCGCGGGCCCGTCGATCGCCAGCGGCGGAACGATGGCGTTGACGCGGGATCCGTCGGCGAGACGGGCGTCGCATATCGGCGAGGATTCATCGACCCGGCGGCCGACCTGGCTGACGATCCGCTGGCAGATATTCAACAGTTGCTGGTTGTCGCGGAACCGGATTCCGGTCCGCTGGATCTTGCCGGCGACTTCGATGAAGACCGTGCCGGCGCCGTTGACCATGATGTCCGCGATGTCGTCGCGGGACAGCAGCGGCTCGAGCGGACCGTAGCCGAGAACGTCGTTGCAGATGTCGTCGAGCAGCTCTTCCTGCTCGGCGATCGACATCACGATGTTTTTGATCGCGATGATCTCATTGACGATGTCGCGGATTTCCTCGCGCGCGGATTCGCCGTCGAGCTTGGCAAGCTGGGCGAGATCGATGGCCTCGATCAGGGCGCCGAAAATCGTCGCCTTGACCTGATAATAGGTTTCGGACCGGCGGGCTTCGATGGCCGGCGTCTGCGGGGCGGGGCGCGCCGGCGCGAGCGGCGGCGAGGCGACGGCCGGCGAAGCGGTCTCCGCGGGCGCTCGCACATTCTGGACGGCCGGGGCGGCCTCCAGCGTCAGGCCCGCCATCTTCCGGGCGTCGTCCTCTGGTCCGCTACGCTTGCCAAACACGACGGTACTCCACGCAGTGACTTATTTCGCCCGCAACTTCTCGATGAATGGCGGCAGAAACGATTTTCGCGGCTTCTTTGCCTCGCCGCGGCCGGTCAGGCGCTGGGCGATCTGCAAGAACATGTCCGTGATGCGGTGGCTCGCCGCGATTTCGGCGATCATCTGGCCGTTGTTCGCGGCCGACCCGAACAACTGCGGGTCGAACGGGATGCTGACAATCGGCTGGCTTTCAATGGCTTTGGCGAATTCGTTGGTGCTGATCTCGGGCCGCTTGGGAACGCCGACCTGGTTGAGGCAATAGAGCGGAGGCCGGTCGTTCGGCCGCGCTGCCTTGAGCAGATCGAACAGGTTTTTCGTGTTGCGAAGGTTGGCGAGATCGGGCGTCGCGACGATAAGGATGTCGTCCGCACCGATCAGGGCGCGCTTGGTCCAGCCCGACCATTGATGCGGGATATCGAGCACGATACAGGGCATCGTCGCCCGCAGGGTATCGAGAATCGAGTCGAACGCCTCCGTTCCAAAGTCATAGACCCGGTCCAGCGTCGCCGGCGCGGCGAGCAGGCTCAGATGATCGGTGCATCTCGACAACAGCCGATCGACGAACGCCGTGTCGATGCGGTCCGGCGAAAACACGGCATCGGCGATGCCTTGCGGCGGGTCCTGATTAAAGTCCAGCCCGGCCGTGCCGAAGGCGAGATCGAGGTCGGCGACGACGGAATCGAGCGCCAGATCGCGTGCAATCGCCCAGGCGACATTGTGGGCGATCGTCGACGCGCCGACGCCGCCCTTGGCGCCGGCAACGGCGATGACCCGGCCGACTGCCTTGGCTTCAGGAGCTGAAAACAGGCCGCAAACCGCGCGTACGATGTCGATGGCGGTGACCGGCGCGATGACATAATCGCTGACGCCACGCTTGACCAGTTCGCGATACAGCGTGACGTCGTTGACGCGGCCGATCACGATGACGCGCGTGCCTGCGTCGCACACGGTTGCAAGCTGGTCGAGCCCGGCGAGGATATCGCCGCGCTCGTCAGTTTCGAGAATGATGACGTTCGGCGTCGGTGCCGAGCGATAGGCTTCCGCGGCGACGACCATGCCGCCCATCTGGATCTTGAGGTGAGCCTTGCCCAGCCGGCGATCCTCGCCGGCCGCTTGCACGGCCGTGGCTGTTTCCATCGTCTCGCAAAAGGCCTGCACCGATACGCGCGGCGCCGGCGCGATATGATCGTCGGCCTTCGGCGAAGGGGAGGCGGTTGGCTCTTCTGCGTCCTGGCGAGGGTAACTGATCATTGTCCCACACTGCTGATTTTGCTCTTATCATCCGGATAGACGGTGGCTGACGATTGACCCTGTCGATACTTGTCGAGCGCGTAGGTCCGACGGGCGGTATAGGCTGGCGTTTCCGGGCGCGGTTGCACGAGGTCGGAGGGATTATCGACCATTGCAGCAAGATTGCGCTGGCTTGCGCAGCCAAAATTCCAGTACGGCTTGTTGTCGAGATAGCCCTTGTTCTTGATCGAAGGGCCGAGGTCTTCCGGCCAGACGCCGCAGGGGCCCGCCACGGCCGCGATTTTCGGATAGGTAAGGCGAATGGTTGCGAACAGGCGCGGGTCGGCGGGATGGTAATGCCGGACGATAATTCCGCGCGACGGCACGCCCGCGGCGCTCAACAGAGAGCGCACCTCCCTGAATGAATCGGCGGCGGCCCGGGCGTTGCTGGTGCCGGACGGAACCTCGGCGACGATGGCGCCGGTTCCTTCGCGGAGCCAGACGCTCGCCAGCCCGACGACATCGGCGCGCTGCGATGCCGACAGGCCGCCGCGCGTGTTGCCGACGAAGATGTTGACGGTCCGGTTGGCTTCCTGGATCGCAATGGGATGCCGCAAGCGATAATCGTTCGGAATGCTCGCGGTGGTGCCCTCCTGGCTCGTATGCGTGCAGGCGCCCAGCGCGGCGGCCAGGCCGGCTATGAGGACAGCCACGCGAAGACTGCGGTAGCGTTCGGCGGAATCTGCGGATGTCATCGTTTCGTTCCTTGCCCCGCCTCAGTCGGTGATGAAGCCATAGCTGCCGCGATATTGGCGCGCGGGTTCGGCGCGACCCGGAACGCCGTAGATGCGGTTGATGCTGCCCAGCAGGTCGGCCTGCGGGTCCGATGCATCTGCGAACCCGTCGTCGGGCCGCGACAGATCCTTCTGCGCGACGGCGCGCACGACGTAAGGCGTCACCAGGATCATCAGCTCGGTATTGTTGTTGACGTAGTCGCGGCTGCGGAACAGCGTTCCCAGCACCGGGATCTGGGATACCCCCGGCATGCCGCTGATCGACTGCTTGGTCTGCTGCTTGATAAGCCCGGCCATGACCATCGAGCCGCCGGACGGGATTTCAAGTGTTGTATCGGCGCGGCGGGTTTTCAGCGACGGCACCGTCGTGCCGTTGTAGGTGAACGCGCCTTCTTGCGAAAGCTCCGATACTTCGGTCGCGACGTGCAGGCTGATCCGGCCTCCGCTCATGACGACCGGCGTGAAGCCAAGCGAGATGCCGAACTTCTTGAACTGAACCGTCGGAGATGTACAGACACCTCCGGTACAACTGGGTATGCCCGGCACGGGAAATTCGCCACCGGCGAGGAAGTTTGCCGATTCGCCGGAAATCGCGGTCAGGCTGGGCTCGGCGAGCGTGCGGATGACGCCTGCGTTTTCCATTGCGCGCAGCGTCGCCTGAACGCTCGGCACCGTCACGCCGTTGACGACGCTCTTGCCGAAGCCGCCCACAGCGCTGTTGCCACTCACCAAAGGGCCGCCGTTTGAGGTGAAAGGATTGGCGTTATTGAAATTCACGACGGCGGTGCCGTAGCTCATGTTGGCGCTCAAATCGACGCCAAGCTGCTTGATGATGTCGCGCTGCACCTCTGCGACCACCACCTTCAGCATCACCTGGTCGCGGCCGCGAACCGCTATGCTGTTGACGACCTTGTCGGCGCCGCCCGCGAGGCGTGCAGCCAGATCGGCCGCCTGCTGGGCTTCCACCGGGTTCTGGGCCCAACCCGAAAGCATGATGCCGTCGCCGAGGCCGTCGATCTTGATGTCCGCATTCGGCAAAAGCTGTTTGAGCGCGGCGCGCAAGCCGTTGAGGTCGCGCGTGACCGCGATATCGTAGGCCGAAATCTGCTGGCCGCTGCTGTCGAAGAATATGATGTTGGTTTGACCGACCGCGGCGCCGATGATGTAGGCACGCTGCGCCGATCTCACCACCGCATTTGCGATCTTCGGGTCGGCGACCAGGACGTCCTTGACGTCACGAGGCAAGTCCACCACGACGGACTTGCCGATGCCGAGCGAGAGAGATTGCGCGTGCATCTTCGCGCCGGCCGTTGCGGTCGGCACGCGGGAATCGCTCGCGAATGCCGGCGTCAGCGCCGGGTTTAGCGTGAAGGCGGCGATTGCCGCGAACGAGAGAGACCGCGCCACAAAGGCCTGTAGCGGTGCCGGATTTGTCGTCCACGTCATGACGGGCGTCCTTGATTACCTCTGTACGGTGGTCTGGGTCGGGACGCCGTAACGGACGACATTGATGCTGTCGCGCCTCTGATCGTCGTTGTTGCTTTCCGGGGCGTTGGCGTCGGCGAGGCTGCGCAGCGCCAGCGCCAGCGTTCCCATCTGGCGCGACCGCGCCAGCGTCTCCGCCTGCTCCGGTTTCAATTCGAGCGTCGCGGTCTTGCCGACCACGACCTTCTGCCCGTTCTTCTCCTCGATGGTCTGGTCGATCGCGAGAACGCGCACGTTGCTGAGAATGGTCTCCGAATTGACGGAGTTCGCGTTTGGATGGTCCGGGTTTTTGTCCCGTTTCGAGAGGATCACGTCGACGCGGTCATTGGGGAGGATAAAGCCGCCGGCGCCGGTCTCGGGCGAAATTTCGGTCGAGATCGCGCGCATCCCGGTCGGCAGGATCGCGGCCATG
Organism: Nitrobacter sp. NHB1; assembly: GCF_036964665.1. Lineage (NCBI taxonomy): Bacteria > Pseudomonadati > Pseudomonadota > Alphaproteobacteria > Hyphomicrobiales > Nitrobacteraceae > Nitrobacter > Candidatus Nitrobacter laanbroekii. The sequence goes on along the minus strand of NZ_JBAMDA010000001.1, from coordinate 2,212,385 downwards.
AATCCGGATCCTTTCGCGCTGACCAGCTTGAGTTCGCGAATGGGTTCTCCCGCGATGAAGGGCGAGCGGGCGATCGATCCCGCCAGTTGCGTGGTGGCGTCGGGGCGCTGATCGCGGCGAATGAAGCTGCTGCTGGCGCTATTTGCGGGCCAGGCCTGCCACGCCACGTCGTTCGCTGTCACCGCCTGTCCGAGCGGGATGTCCGACTTCGCGACCAGAACGTCCACGGTCTGGAGCTGCGCGGTCTGCGCGGGTTGCGGCTTCTTGTCGGATCCGCTCGCGAGATAGGCGGCAAGGCCGCCGGCACCGACTGCGATGGTCAGGACGACAATGCGTGCGGTATTCATACGCTTCACTTTCCACGTTACGCCGGGGCGCTTGCGCCGCTGTAACGGGAGTTGAACAGTTATTCGTCAAAGCATGGTTAATGAGGCGTATCTAAATCGCGTTAATGAGAGGTTTCTTGTACGCGCTTCAGTGAAGCGCAAAGCGCGCCAGGTCGACCGCCTTGATCCAGCCGGTCTCCGGATAGACCAGCAGGGCGCCGAGCGCGAGCGCGATGCCATAGGGAATTCCTGTATCCTTGCCGTGCAGCCGGAGCAGCCAGTCCTGCCTGTAAAATAGCGCCGGCAGAGGCCATTGCCGGAACTGGAGCAGCAGCAGCGTCAGGGCTCCGCCGAACAGCGAGGCATAGACCAGATACTCCAGCAGATGTCCGAAGCCGAACCAGAGGGCGGTCGCGGCGGCCACCTTTGCGTCGCCGCCGCCAACCCAGCCCATCGCAAAACAGGTGAAGGCCACAGCGAGGACCGCCAGTCCCGCCCCCGCATGTAACAGCATGTCGTGAAGGCTCATGCCGCTCAGGGCGGCCACCACGAGGAAGCCGGCCACCAAAAGCAGCGAGACCCGATTGGAGATCGTCATGGTGAGCAGGTCGCTGGCGGCGGCGAACGCCATCAAGGCCGGGAACAGCAGCAAGCGTGCGACATCGAGTGTCATGGAGATAAGAGCCTCTGCAGTGCCATCTGTTACGCGGAGTATGATCCTAGCCGGTCAAAGTGAACATTCGGGAAACGGGAAAGGTCATGGCCAGTTAGCGACTATCCGGGCTGTGACGGCAATCACGGCGAGAGTCAGCGCCATGCAAACGGTCTGGATAGCCCGTCTCGTTGGCTCATCATCGGGCGGATAATGCGTCTTGGGTATGGAAGGTTTCGACAGGATCATGGCGGCCCGCCTCAACTTCTTGCGGACGAACGAAAGGAAGCAGGAACAGAAAAGGTCCCGGCATACCGGGACCCTTTCGTGCCGAACAGCAGTTGAACCGTCACTTAATTCTAGTTGGTGGTGGTGTTCAGGCTGGTGCCCACGCTGGTGAATGTGCCTCTCAGCGAGGTTCCGAGCGTATTGACGGCGGCGATGATCGCAACCGCGATGCCGGCGGCGATCAGGCCGTATTCGATGGCGGTGGCGCCGGACTCGTCCTTGGCGAAACGCTTGACCAGATTCTTCATAGGAAAACTCCCTGTGTTCACGTGGCTGTCGAACTACCTGGTCTTAACGGCGTTCTCAGCACCGTGACCATGACACCACCGTAGGATGGGAGAAATTGCAGCGCAGTTAATTCGATTGCAGAAACGCGGCCGTAACGGGCTGGTTCTTTCTCAGAGTGAATTTAGATTTAAGGGAGATTTATAAAAATGCATTCGACCTTCAAGGGACGGCTGCGGGGCCTGCGTTTGCAGTTCGTTCATCAATTAACGGCAGATTTGCCATGTCGGGCGCCGGCACCGTTGGGTATCGCTTTTGCCGGCTGGTATGCGTCCCGGAGTACAATATGTGGTTCAAGTCCCTGCGTGGCCGTTCGCGTGTTTCGATCGTCGGCCTGTCGCTTGCAACGGCGGTTTTGCTTTCTCCGGCGGCGGCTCTCGCCGAGGTGACGAGCGATCCGATCTCGGTCAATGTGGACCAAGCGAAGCTGGTCAAGCTGCCCGGACATATCGCGACGATCGTGGTCGGTAACCCGCTGATCGCCGATGTCACCCTGCAGCCGGGCGGCCTCGTGGTCGTGACCGGAAAGGGCTACGGCGCAACCAACGTGATTGCGATGGACCGCGCCGGGAGCATTCTGGTGGATCGCGTCATTCAGGTCGAGGGACCGAGCGATCGGGTGGTGACGGTCTATCGCGGCGTGGAGCGCGAGTCGTATAGCTGTATGCCGGTTTGCCAGAAGCGCATCACCCTCGGGGACAGCGCCGCTTACTTCAAGGCGACGATGGACCAGGCCAGTAATCTGAGTTCGCAGGCCAGCGGTGCGCCCTCAAAGTAAAAAAGTTGGTTGACCGTCCGGCAACCGGTGCCGGGACGCCTGGCGCATGCGTTCCGCGACGGTGCCGTTGAGCCATCCGAATGGTTAACATTTAGTATACGGCGAGGGGCATTCTGCTTCCATCGGGCGAAACACTTCAACAATCAGTTTCGGTTAGTCCTTGACGGTAGATAAATCCCGCCGTGTGCAAGGATTTTGCGATGTCGCCATTCCCCCGCCTCAGGATCGCAGCCGCAAGGGTGGCCGGGCGTTTTCGCGGCAATCAGCGCGGGTCCGCGGCGGTGGAATTCGCTCTCGTCGCACCGCTGTTCTTCGCGCTGCTGTTTGCGATCATCGAGACCGGCATGGTGTTCTTTGCGAGCCAGAGCCTGGAGACCGCGTTGCAGGACTCGGCGCGCACGATCCAGACCGGTCAGGCGCAGATCGCCAAGTACGACAAGGCGAGCTTTAAGAAAGACGTCGTCTGTCCGAATGTGAGCGTGCTGTTCGACTGCGCGAACGGCATTTATGTCGACGTCCAGAGCTACCCCGCCGGATTCGGGAGCGTGGCGATCTCCGATCCGATCACGTCCGATCCGGTCACGGGCAATAATTTCGTCGATAGCACGAAATACGACCCCGGCGGTCCGGGAGCTATCGTCGTTGTCCGCCTGTTCTATCAATGGCCGCTGTTCGTCACGGGACTTGGCTACAACCTCGCCAACCTGAGCGGCAGCAAGCGATTGCTGGCTGCGACGGCCGCCTTCAAGAACGAACCCTATAACTGAAGGATGTGACATCGATGTCCCGCATCTGGTCATGCATCAGGGTTTCAGCGGTCGCGCTGCGGCGTGATTCCCGCGGCGTTGCCGCGATCGAATTTGCGATGATCGTGCCGCTGATGCTGGTGATGCTGTTCGGGACCATCGATGTTTCGTCGGGCGTGGCGGTCAAGCGCAAGGTCACGCTGGTCGCGAAGACGTTGTCCGACCTGACGTCTCAATCCACCGGGGTCGGCGACGCGGATATCACCAATTTCCTCGCCGCCAGCTATGGCATCATGTGGCCCTATCCGTCGGCGCCCATCCAGGCCACGATTTCGGAGCTGTACATCGATCCGGCAACCTCGGTCGCGCGGGTGCAATGGAGCAAGGGGTCGTCGCCACGAGGCACGGGATCGCCAGTCGATATTCCGCCGGGCCTCATCGGCAAGGATTCGTCGAACAAAACGCTTCCCAATCAGTACCTGATCTACAGCGAGGTCAGCTATCTCTACCAGCCGATCGTCGGCTACGTCATGGCGAAAGCCGGCGTGACGCTGAGCGACACCGCCTATACGCGGCCGCGTCAGTTGGCCTGCGTGCATTATAACGAGCCGACGTCAAACCCTTGCCCGACAAACTGACGGTGATCAGAGCCTGTCGCGCGCAAAAAGATCGACGGCGCCAAAACAAAAGGCCGCGCTGAACGCACGGCCTTTGGTCGCCTGATTGTTTTCGATCTTAGAGCCTTTTCGCTTCTGACGGAATCAGAAGCGGGGCTCTATGATTTTGATGTGACGCGTTTTCTTAACGCGAACCGGTATCCACTTCGCTCGAAAACGCTCTAATTGCGCTTCGCGGAACGAAGCGTCTGGATAGTATTTAACCAGCGGCCCGCAGGTTGTCGGCCGATGATTTGCCAGAGCGGCGATCAGCGACGATCTCGTAGCTGATCTTCTGGCCTTCACGCAGCGTTCCAAGTCCGGCGCGTTCAACGGCGCTGACGTGAACGAACACGTCGTTGCCGCCATCGTCCGGTTGAATGAAGCCGTAGCCCTTGGTCGCGTTAAACCACTTCACGGTTCCCATGCTCACGGGTAGTCCCTTTTCAAATACGTATGTCGAAGCCCGCTTTCGGCGGGTTGGTGAGATCGGATTTTTGGAAGGGTCGTCAGCGTCTAAACCGGCTGTACCGGTGGATAGCCAATGTCGTCCGGCCGAAAATCGCTAAATCCTATATTATTCGAAGGCAGGTCCCAAAACAATCCTGACGTGCAGGATTTTTTGAGCTGCGGAGCCGCCGGCGCGACCGCCGGCCCTCGCCCCGACATCGGCGCGCGGTCGTCCTACCGTCGGACGTTGGCTACCTGCGGCGGAACTGGCCGCCGCGCGGCGGTCCGCCACGCGGTGCGCCGCTGGGGCGCTCGTCCTTGTGCCGGAAAATCAGGCGACCCTTTTCGAGATCGTAGGGGGACATCTCGATGGTGACGCGATCGCCGGCCAGCGTTTTGATCCGGTTCTTTTTCATCTTGCCGGCAGTATAGGCCACGATTTCGTGCCCGGCATCGAGCTGCACCCGATAGCGGGCGTCGGGCAGGATTTCGGTGACCAGTCCTTCGAACTGGATCAGTTCTTCTTTCGCCATATGGTTCTCCGGATCGGTGTGGCGCTTCACTAGAGCATTTTCCGGCTAAGTGGAAACCGGTTAGCGTGAAGAAAATGCTCTTAATCAATAACTTGCGCGTATTCGGATCGCAAAACCGGTCTCCACTTTTGCGAAAATACGCGCCAGTGGTCCGGTCCCAACATTTGCATCACGAACCCGCAGCAGGCGGGTAGTGAACCTCAAATCCACTCCACTAGAGCATTTCCCGGTGAAGTGGAAACCGGTTCACCGTGAGGAAATGCGACCACTCAATAGCTTGGAGCGCCCGTTCTGATTCCATCAGAACGGTAGGTGCTCTAGCGTTGAGGGCGTTGATTGGGCTTCGAGCGCGCTGGCCGGCTTTGGCGGTGCAGGAAGGCAACACCCTGCATCCCCTCGGCCTTGCCGCCCTGCGATGAACGGGAGGGCTCGTGCCGGCCGCCTTCCGGGCGGTTCGTTTGCGGTGCCCCCTTGCCATAACGGCTGCGGCGTCGCGGACCTTTCGCGCCGGGAGCGGCGTCGCCCGCTCTGGTCGCGTGACCATGGGGTGCTGGGCGTCCGGCGCGATGCTGCTGGTGGGCCGGCGCCGCCTCGCGCTGCCCCGGTGTCCGGCGATCTTCTCTCGGCAGCGCCACGCGAATCAACTTTTCGATATCGCGGAGATAGGCCATTTCTTCGGCTCCGGCGACCAGCGAGATCGCGGCGCCATCGGCGCCTGCGCGCGCGGTGCGGCCGATGCGATGGACGTAGGTCTCGGGAACGTTCGGAAGGTCGAAGTTGACGACGTGGCTGATGCCGTCGACGTCGATGCCGCGCGCCGCGATATCGGTCGCAACCAGTGTCCGGATCTCTCCGGTCCGGAAGGCCGCCAGCACGCGCTCGCGGTGGTTCTGCGATTTGTTGCCGTGGATCGCATCGGACCTGATGCCGGACTTGGCGAGGCTCTTCACGACCTTGTCGGCGCCATGCTTGGTTCGCGTGAAAATCAGCGCGCGGTTGACCGGTTCCTGCTTCAGAAGCTGAGCCAGAAACGCGGGCTTGCTGGCATGATCGACCTGGATGATGCGCTGGGCGATACGGTCCACGGTCGAGGCGACCGGCGTCACAGCGACGCGTGCCGGATCGCGCAACATCTGCTCGGCGAGTTCCGCGATGTCCTTCGGCATGGTGGCCGAGAAAAACAGCGTCTGCCGTTTGACCGGCAGCTTGGCGACGACTTTGCGGATGTCATGGATGAAGCCCATGTCGAGCATACGATCGGCTTCGTCCAGCACGAGAAATTCGACCTGACCGAGCTTCAACCCGTTGCTTTGAACGAGGTCGAGCAGGCGGCCCGGTGTGGCGACCATGACCTCGACGCCTTGCATGACCGAGCGGACCTGACGCCCCATCGGAACGCCGCCGATCGCGAGAGCCGAGGTCAGGCGCAGGTGGCGGCCGTAGGCGTTGAAGCTCTCGAGGATCTGGCCCGAAAGTTCGCGCGTGGGGCTGAGCACCAGCACCCGGCAGCTCTTCGGCTGTGGCTTGATGCGGTTCTGCAGCAGGCGATGCAGGATCGGGAGCGCGAAGGCCGCGGTCTTTCCGGTGCCGGTCTGGGCGATTCCGATGATGTCGCGCCCGGTAAGGGCAAGAGGAATGGTTTGAGCCTGGATGGGCGTGGGCGTCAGATAGTTTTCTTCCGCGAGCGCACGTGTAATGGGATCGGCAAGGCCGAAATCCTGAAAGGAGGGCAAAAGGTGGTTTCTTTCCATTATGCGACTGGGCGCCCGGCCACATCAGCCGGAGCGTGCCACAGGGTGTCTGCGGACACCCGCGTGCTTGGGGCGTCGATTGAGGTTAGATGAAGGGCAAGCCAGAAACCGTCGAACGGGCTCAGAACACGCGGCTCGCAGTGACCCGATCATTCTCAGGGTCGCGACACCATATGGAACAGGAACGCGGCAGATTCAAGGTATTTTGTCGAGGTTTCGCCTGGCGAAGGGTTCCCGGAAGCCAAAAGCCGATCCTCGCCGCGCGCCTGGGCTTGTGATTCGCAGCGCGATAATTCCAGAGCGTTTTCGAGCGGAGTGGTCACCGGTTCGCGTGAAGAATACGCGTCAAATCAAAATCATAGAGCCCCGCTTCTGATTCTATCAGAAGCGGAAAGGCTCTAACCGGTCAGCCGCACATGCTCAAAAAGTGGCCGGGTTTAATGCTGGCGGCGTCGCCGTTCTTTCTCCGCAAATTACTCCCCGCTCCACCCGCACGCCCTGAGTCGCGCGTGCAAATGCACCGGCGCGGGTGCGGTGACGACAACGGGCGGCTTGTTTCTCGATAAGGGAATCGCGATCTCGCGCGCGTGCAGTTGCAGGCCGGGTTCGCCGAACCACGGGATATATTGTTCATTACGCAGGCGGCGTAAGCTTGCCTGCGTTCCGTAAATATTGTCGCCGGCGATCGGCCAGCCCATCGCCGCACAATGGACGCGCAGTTGATGGGTGCGGCCGGTGACCGGTTCCAGCGCCAGCCAGGTCAGCCTTTCTGGGATATCCCCCGTCTTTCTGGCTCCCTCCTCCGTTAAGGGGGAGGGCTGGGGAGGAGGGTGACCTGATGCGATGCCGTAATTGTTGACCTCCGCCCCCGACGCCTCAGGGCGAGCTTCGCTTGTTTCGACCCCACAAAGGGAGGGGACGAAGCGATCGCTGGGCGCAGTGAAAACACCGCGCCCCAGCACTTTCCATTTCGTCACCGACGGCAGCCCGTTCGGGTCCGGCTTCTGCCACCAGCCGCGTTCGTGGTTCAGCCGTCCGAGTGGTATGTCGATGGTGCCCTCGTCATCAGTGGGGCCGCCCTCGACCATGGCCCAGTAGGTTTTTGAAATTTTGCCGTGCTTGAACAGCAGGCCGAGCGACGCCGTTGCTTTGCGATGACGTCCGAGCACCAGACAGCCCGAGGTGTCGCGGTCAAGCCGATGGGCAAGCACCGGCGGCCGCGGCAGGCCGAACCGCAGCGCATCGAACGACGCCTCGAGATTGGCGCCGCCCTTGGGGCCGCGATGCACGGGGATGCCGGCCGGCTTGTCGATCACCAGCATCAGCCCGTCGCGGTGGAGCACGCGGGCCTGGATTTGTTCGGCGCTGAGTTGGGGCGTATCCATGAACAGTTCAAGGCTTTCGCTTGGAGGTTGAAACGGCTAACACACCGCCACAATGAGCGACAGCACCGACGACAAACCGAAACAGAGCTGGTGGCGCAGGCTGTCCGGCGGCCTCAAGCGAACCTCGACTTCGCTCGGCACGGCGGTGGCCGATCTCGTCACCAAGCGCAAGCTCGACCGCGCAATGCTCGACGACATCGAGGACGTGCTGCTGCGCGCCGATCTCGGAACCGCGGTAGCGGAACGGATCGCGGCGGCCGTCGGCGAGGGGCGCTACGACAAGGCGATCTCCGCCGATGAGGTGAAGGCTGTCGTCGCGACCGAAGTGGAAAAGGTTCTCGCGTCGGTGGCTAAACCGCTGGTCGTCGATCAGACGCACAAGCCCTTCGTCATCCTGGTGGTCGGCGTCAACGGCTCCGGCAAGACCACCACTATCGGCAAGCTCGCGGCGAAGTTGTCCGCCGAAGGGCGCAGGGTGATGATGGCGGCCGGCGACACCTTTCGCGCCGCAGCGATCGATCAATTGAAGGTCTGGGGCGAGCGGACCGGATCGCCTGTCGTTGCGGGCGCACAAGGATCGGATTCTGCGAGCCTTGCGTTCAATGCGCTGACGGAGGCGCGCGACGACAGGCGCGACGTGCTACTGATCGACACTGCCGGCCGGTTGCAGAACAAGGCGGAACTGATGAACGAACTCGAAAAGATGGTTCGCGTCATCCGCAGGGTCGACGCGTCGGCCCCGCATGTGGTGCTGCTGGTGCTCGATGCCACCGTCGGACAGAACGCGCTGTCGCAAGTCGAGGCGTTTCATCGCATCGCCGGCGTCACCGGCCTCGTGATGACCAAGCTGGACGGCACCGCGCGCGGCGGCATTCTGGTGGCGCTGGCGGAAAAGCATAAGCTGCCGGTGCATTTCATCGGCGTCGGCGAGGGGGTCGACGATCTCGCGCCGTTCACCGCGCACGATTTCGCAAAGGCGATCGCGGGGATCGAGACGTGAAGAAATTGGTTGCAATAATAGCGTCATTGCCGGGCTTGACCCGGCAATCCATCTTCTTTTGAAGAGGGATGGATGCGCTGGTCACAGGCGAGTGGAAGCGACACCGTTCTTCGAACGGCTATGCCCGCGCATGACGCAAGTTCCCGAAGCAAGCCGGTATCACCCAGATGAACAAGTCACAACCGCACCCGCTGTTCAAGCTTGCAACCGAACTCGGTCCGCTGCTGGTGTTCTTTGCCGCCAACGCGAAGTTTAACCTGTTCGTCGCAACGGCTGCGTTCATGGTGGCGATCGTGGCGGCGATGATCGCGTCCTATGTGGTGACGCGACATATCCCGCTGATGGCGCTGGTCACCGGCATCGTCGTCATCGTGTTCGGCACGCTGACGCTCGTGCTACACGACGAGACCTTCATCAAGGTGAAGCCGACCATCATCTACGCCCTGTTCGCCGGCGTGCTCGGCGGCGGATTGCTGTTTGGCCGCTCCTTCATCGCGATCATGTTCGATCAGGTGTTCAACCTGACGCCGCGGGGCTGGCAGGTGTTGACGCTGCGCTGGGCACTGTTCTTTTTCGGCATGGCGATTTTGAACGAATTCATCTGGCGCACCCAGAGCACGGATTTCTGGGTCAATTTCAAGGTTTTCGGAGCGGTTCCGCTCACCATGATATTTGCGATGATGCAGATGCCGCTGACAAAACGCTATCATCTGGAGCCTGCCACGCTTGAGGGCAGCGATGCCAGCGAGGGCGATGTCAGGAAGTAGCTTCACCCAAACCGATGGGGTCCAGGTGTTGCCTTGTGTTCTTGCGGCCATGAGGGCGCACGAGACTGCACACATTATGCAGCGCAGCAACCCATTGGGTTTATTGGGACATGTACTTCTGAATACTCCTGAATTTCGCCAGCGGATCGCGAGGACTATAAGGCTTCTGACGCCCAAAGCCCTCAAAACCAAGCGTTCCAGTCGAAATACCGTAAAAAATCAGATTTTCTCGTCGTTTCGGGATAGTCAATGAAATTTGAAATAACCGCGAAGAAGGTTCAAAAAGTATCTGTCGATCTGGTTTTGCTTGATCGTGGAAAATTGGAGTCTATCTTTGCCGGTGACGTATCGTTGTTGGCTCCCGCAAAAGAATGAATAATGAATTTAATGCTGACTATTATATTTGGTGTCGTCGGGCTTGTTTTGAGCTTTGCATTTTTTGTGCCTCCAGAGCACGCAATGTTTCGGCTCATAGCAGCGGTTGGAGTGATGGTTGGATATCAAGCGGGTCAACTTGTTGGTCGGTTCGTAAGACCGCGTCCTAAAAGGTTTCTGACTTTAAGCGTGAGCGCGCTGTTTTGCGTTTACTTTGTTTTTGCTTATACCCAAACGCTTCAAACAGGATTAGCCAATACATCAGATATCGTGAACTTGGGTGTGCTGCTCGGTTTGTCTTTTTTCTGGCTGGGATTTTTATTGCCCTTCACGCGTGTTCCGAACAAAATTAAGTCGCTGTGGACAAAAGCTAAGTAAGGAACCTTTCGCAAGGCTCTTTCGGGATTAAGCCGACAGGTTGGGGTGGTGGACCGCAATGCCGAATCTCGGCCCGCAAAATCGCTGCGCCAAAATCGCTACGCAAGAAGCCACCGGCCGTAAGGACAGCATCATCAGAGCCTTGGTGTGATGTTAGGGCGGGCTCTTTCAAACGCATGAAAAAACGCACCGGCGGCGATGGCCGGTGCGTTTGATATTGACCCGCCTTATGAAGACGACTGCAATGACTACTTCGGCTGCGAGGCGATAATCTGGCCGGCGATCTTCTTGTAGGTCGCTTCGGGCAGGATTTTCTTCGAGACAAGTTGGTCCTTCTTGGCGTAGGGACGGCCGGCAATGATTTTGTCGGAATACTTATCGCCGATGCCTTTGAACGCCATCAGTTCTTCCTTGGTCGCGGTGTTGATGTCGAGTTTGGCCGCGTCGGACTTGGCGGGCGCCATCTTGTCGGCGGGCGCCATTTTTCCCGCCGGCGCCATCCTGTCGGATTTGGCGGCGGGCTGGGTCGACTGAGCCATCGACGGCGTGGAGGCGAGCAGGCCGAGCGCAAGCGCGGCGGCGGTGATCGAGGCGAGCGTGAAATAGCGCATGAAAAATTTCCCTCCAGGGGCTGGTGCTGGCGCGTATTCCGCAAAAGTGGACACCGGTTTTGCGATCAGAATACACGTAGATTATCGATTGAGAGCATTTTCTTGCGGCTGACCGGATTCCACTTAGCCGGAAAATGCTCTGACGCCGCAAAGGCTAGCTGCGAATTTGCGGCGGCGGCAAGGCCATCAAATGAACGGCAGATAAACGCCAAAATATATTTGGTCGGCCGTCGACCTCTCCGCGAGTCGTCCCGGCGAAAGCCGGGACCTATAACCCCTTGCGTGCGTGTTCAAGCAAGGCCATTGCTACCCTGCCAACGCGAGACGACAGCAGATGGATGTCAGGAGCCCGCCTTCAGCGCCTTGTCGATTTCCGGCTTCAGCACCGCGTCGATATTGTCGGGCGTGATCGCTCCGACCAGCTTGTAGACGATAGTGCCGTCGCGCCCGACCAGGAAGGTCTCGGGCACGCCGTAGACGCCCCATTCGATCGAGGCGCGGCCGTTGTCGTCGACGCCGACGATATCGTACGGATTGCCGTAGCGGCCGAGGAACCGACGGGCGTTGTCCGGCGCGTCCTTGTAGTTGATGCCGATGAATTGCAGCCGCCGGTCCTTGGCGAGTGCGGTCAGAAGCGGCGCCTCGCCGTGGCAGGGGACGCACCAGGACGCCCAGACGTTGACCAGACTGACCTTGCCCTTCAACGCCGCGGGGTCGAGGCCCGGTACCGGCTTGCCATCCGCGACGAGGCCGGACAGTGGCGGCAGCGTGGTTTTGGGCGCGGCATGGCCGATCAGCGCCGAGGGGATTCGCGAAATGTCGGTGTCGCCGAGCCGGAACCAGAACAGCAGCGCCAGCGCGGCAAAGAGCACCAGCGGCAGCGCCATCAGCCAGCGTCGTTTCGGCGCGGCGGGAATTGCAGGGTCGGTCATTTGACCTCCGCAGCGCTGCGTCCCGACCGCCTGACGGCGCCGGCGGCCTCGAGGTCGCGCAGGCGCGCCTTCTGGCGGCGGTAATCAGCGATTACCCAGATAACAAGCGCCGCGACCACGACTGCGACCGCGACATAGGACGTGACGATGAAGGAGGCGTAGGGACCGAGCGTCATGATCGTCACGCCGCCGACTTGCTGGCTTGCAGCATCTGCAGGGTGCGCACGCGGCGGCGCAGGATTTCATTCCGCATCGCCGCGATATGCAGTGTCAGGAACAGCAGCGTGAATCCGATCGCCATCACCAGCAGCGGAATCAGGAACGCGCGGTCGAGCGTTGAGCCGCCCATGCGGAGAACCGATGCCGGCTGATGCAGCGTGTTCCACCAGTTTACCGAGAACTTGATGATCGGAATATTGATCGAGCCGACCAGCGTCAGCACCGCGGCGGCGCGGGCGGCGCGCGACGGATCCTCGACCGCGCGCCACAGCGCCATCAGGCCGAGATACATCAGGAACAGGACCAGCACCGAGGTCAGCCGCGCATCCCACTGCCAGTAGGTGCCCCACATCGGGCGGCCCCACAGCGATCCCGTCAACAGTGCGAGGAATGTGAACGCCGCGCCGATCGGGACGGCGGTCTTGGCCGCGACGTCGGCCAGCGGATGCCGCCACACCAGCGTGCCCAGCGCAGCGATGCTCATCACGCCCCACACGAACATCGACAGCCACGCGTTCGGAACGTGGATGAACATGATTTTTACGGTCGCGCCCTGCTGGTAGTCGTCGGGCGCGGTCGCGGACTGGTACAGACCGATCGCCAGCACGAACACGGTCACGGCCACGAGCCACGGCAGAATCCGGCCGGCGAGCGCGAGAAATCGGGAGGGATTGGCGAGATCGATCAGAGTCATGGCACCACTGATAGTCGCCGAAGCCATCGCAGGCAATGCGGATTCGAGCCCGGCTTCTCTGTTAAGCAAAAGTTGATCGGCCGCATCGGACGCCTCAATCCAGCCCATGCCGCAGGCTCGCCGCGGCGGCGAACGGGCCGATCACCAGGCTTGCCAGCGACAGCGCGCACAGAATCGAGAACGGCGTGCCGAACGGCGATGGTCCGGATAGCGCGGCATTGGACGCGGCGACGCCGAAAATCAGCACCGGAATCGACAGCGGCAGAACCAGCACCGAGAGCAACAGGCCTCCGCGGCGCAGGACGACGGCGAGCGCGGCGCCGATCATGCCGGTGAAAGTGAGCGCCGGCGTTCCCGCCAGCAGCGTCAGTGCCACGGCGCCGGTCGCGGTAGCGTCGAGGTTGAGCAGCAGCCCCAGCACCGGCGTCGCGGCGACCAGCGGCAGCCCCGCCGCCAGCCAGTGCGCCAGGGCCTTGGCCGCGCAGGCCAGTTCGAGCGGTGTGCGGCTCATGACGATCAGATCGAGCGAGCCGTCGTCGTGATCGGCGGTGAACAGGCGATCGAGCGTCAGCAGGCTTGCAAGCAGCGCGCCGATCCAGAGAATCGCGGGGCCGAGTTTTCTGAGGAGCGCGAGGTCGGGGCCGACCGCGAACGGCATCAGCACCACGACGGTGAGGAAAAACAGCACGCCGATCAGCGCGCCGCCGCCGACGCGCATCGCGACGCTGACGTCCCGGCGAACCAGTGCGGCGAGCGCGGTCATGAGGGATTCCCCGAGCAGGGCGCGCGCCCTCCCCGCCGCTGCGCGGGGGGAGGGGTGAGAATCGCGTCGGGTGGCATCTCCAAAATAATCACGCTCACGTCGTCCCCCCGATCCGCAGTTCCCGCGCGGCGATGCCCAGCGGCGTGTGTGTCGCAGCCAGAATGATGCCGCCGCCCCCAAGGTGGCCGGTCATGATGGCGGCGAAAGCGTCTTGGCCGGCGACGTCGAGCGCCGAGGTTGGTTCGTCCAGCAGCCAGACCGGGCGCTTCACCGCCAGCAGCCGCGCGATCGACAGCCGTCGCCGCTGTCCCGCCGAGAGATAGGCGGCCGGCAGATGCGCGACATGATCGAGCCCGACCGCCGCGAGCGATTGCGCGGCATCGGGGGCCGATGCGCGCGACGCGCCGCCGAGAAACTCCCGCCAGAACGACAGGTTTTCGCTGACGCTGAGCGCGGGTTTCAGGGCGTCGCGATGGCCAAGGTAATGCGCCTGCTCGGGCAGCGTCAGGTCGCCATCGCCGCCCTCAAGGTCGATCGACCCGCCCTCCATCGCCAGGAGTCCCGCCAGCAGCCGCAGCAGGGAGGTTTTCCCGGCGCCGTTGGGCCCGGTGATCGCCACCGCCCGGCCGGACTCCGCCGCCACATCGAGGCCGGAAAACACCTCCCGTCCGCCTCGTACGCACCGCAAGCCGTGCCCTGAAAGTTTCATGATGATCCTGTTTGCGGAGCCGTCGCACGGCTTCTGTGCATGGCTGAAAGGCGGGGAGCAAGCATTGTTGGCGTGGCGGACGATCTGGAAAGACTCTATAAAACCGGAACTTGATGCAGCACAAACTGCCCCGCAACGAAACCCCGCGAGCCCGGCTCGTCTGCGGTGTTTTAATACCTCTAGGGCTCGCCCGACCGGCTACCCCCCAACTCTTGGATCGGGATTCCTCACATGGCTTCGCTCGACAGCTTCAAATGTTTGAAAACCCTCAAGGTCGGCGGCAAGACCTACGCCTATTACAGTCTGCCGGCTGCGGAGAAAAATGGCCTCAAAGGCATCTCCAGGCTGCCCTACTCCATGAAGGTGCTGCTGGAAAACCTGCTGCGCAACGAGGATGGCCGCTCGGTGACGAAGGAGGACATTGTCGCGGTCTCCAAATGGCTGAAGAAGCGCAAGATCGAGCATGAAATCTCCTTCCGCCCGGCGCGCGTCCTGATGCAGGATTTCACCGGCGTGCCCGCGGTGGTCGATCTGGCGGCGATGCGCAACGCGATGCAGAATCTCGGCGGCGAGCCTGCGAAGATCAATCCGCTGGTGCCGGTCGATCTCGTCATCGACCACAGCGTGATTGTGAACTTCTTCGGCGACAACAAGGCGTTCGCCAAGAACGTGGTCGAGGAATACAGGCAGAACCAGGAACGCTACGAGTTCCTGAAATGGGGCCAGAAGGCGTTCTCGAACTTCTCCGTGGTGCCGCCCGGCACCGGCATCTGCCATCAGGTCAATCTCGAATATCTGGCGCAGACGGTGTGGACAAAGAAAGAGAAACTGACGATCAGCAAGAAGACCCGCATCTTCGAGGTCGCCTATCCCGATACGCTGCTCGGCACCGATTCGCATACGACGATGGTCAACGGCCTCGCCGTTCTGGGTTGGGGTGTCGGCGGCATCGAGGCGGAAGCCGCGATGCTTGGCCAGCCGCTGTCGATGCTGTTGCCCGACGTCGTCGGGTTCAAGCTCAAGGGCGCGCTGAAGGAGGGCGTTACCGCCACCGATCTTGTGCTCACCGTCACGCAGATGCTGCGCAAGCAGGGCGTCGTCGGCAAGTTCGTCGAGTTCTATGGCCCCGGCCTCGATCATATGTCGGTCGCCGACAAAGCGACCATTGGCAACATGTCGCCGGAATACGGTGCGACCTGCGGCTTCTTTCCGATCGATGCCGCGACCATCGATTATCTCAAGACCTCCGGCCGCACGGCGTCCCGCGTCGCGCTGGTGACGAAATATGCCAAGGCGCAGGGCCTGTTCCGCACCACGGCTTCGCCCGATCCGGTATTCACGGAAAAGCTGACGCTCGATCTTGGCACGGTCGTGCCGTCGCTCGCGGGACCGAAGCGGCCCGAGGGCCGGCAGTCGCTGCCGGCGATCGCGGAGGGCTTCGCCGCCGCACTCGCAAGTGAATACAGGAAGACCGACGCCGCGGCGCGTTACCCGGTCGAAGGCCGCGACTTCGATCTCGGACACGGCGAGGTGGTGATCGCGGCGATCACCTCATGCACCAACACGTCCAATCCGACCGTGCTGATTGCCGCCGGACTGCTCGCGCGCAAGGCGGCGGCAAAGGGGCTGACCGCGAAGCCGTGGGTGAAGACCTCGCTGGCGCCGGGCAGCCAGGTGGTCGCGGAATATCTGGCAAATTCCGGGTTGCAGAAGGACCTCGATGCGGTCGGGTTCAATCTTGTCGGTTTCGGCTGCACCACCTGCATCGGCAATTCCGGTCCGTTGCCCGAGGAAATTTCAAAGTCGATCAACGACAATGGCATCATCGCCGCGGCGGTGCTCTCGGGCAACCGCAACTTCGAGGGTCGCGTTTCGCCGGACACGCAGGCGAATTATCTCGCCTCGCCGCCGTTGGTCGTCGCCTATGCGCTGGCGGGTTCGGTGACCAGGAACCTGGCCACCGAGCCGCTGGGCACGGACAAGGCGGGCAAGCCGGTGTACCTGAAGGACATCTGGCCGACCTCGAAGGAGATCAACGCTCTCATCAAGAAGTTCGTGACCTCGAGGATATTCAAGAAGAAATATGCCGACGTGTTCAAGGGCGATGCCAACTGGCGCAAGATCGAGACCGTGGAGGGCGAGACCTATCGCTGGAACATGGGTTCGACCTACGTGCAGAACCCGCCTTACTTCGAAGGCATGAAGAAGGAGCCGGAACCGATCGTCGATGTGGTCGATGCTCGCATCCTGGCCATGTTCGGCGACAAGATCACGACCGACCACATCTCGCCCGCCGGAGCCATCAAGCTGACCTCGCCCGCCGGAAAGTACCTCACCGAGCATCAGGTGCGGCCGGCGGATTTCAACCAATACGGTACGCGGCGCGGCAATCACGAGGTGATGATGCGCGGCACCTTCGCCAATATCCGCATCAAGAACTTCATGCTCAAGGGCGCCGACGGCAACATTCCGGAAGGCGGATTGACCAGACACTGGCCGGACGGCGAGCAGATGTCGATCTACGACGCCGCGATGAAGTACCGGCAGGAGAACGTGCCGCTCGTCGTGTTCGCCGGGTCCGAATACGGCAACGGCTCGTCGCGCGACTGGGCGGCCAAGGGCACGCTGCTGCTCGGTGTTCGCGCGGTGATCTGCGAGAGCTTCGAGCGCATCCACCGCTCCAACCTCGTCGGCATGGGCGTGCTGCCGCTGACCTTCGAGGACGGCGCGTCATGGCAATCGATCGGACTCAAGGGCGACGAGACGGTGACGATTCGCGGTTTGCAGGGCGATCTGAAACCGCGCCAGAAGCTGACGGCGGACATCGTCTCCCGCGACGGTTCGCTGCGTCGCGTCTTGCTGCTCTGCCGCATCGATACGCTCGACGAACTCGACTATTACCGCAACGGCGGTATCTTGCATTATGTGCTGCGCAAGCTCGCGGCGTGACTTGGTGGTCCGATTCCAGCATTCGCATCCCGCTCCAGCGAGTGTTTTGGCGAATGCCGGAATCAAGAGGACCATCAGCAAACATAAAGTTGCTAGTGGAGTTTTGGATTTGACATTCGCATCCGGAAACCGCGGTCGAGAGGGTAGCGACTATCAAATCCACTCCTCCAGCCTCGCGATGGCCTCACCGCGAATTGAGTGGCGGGTCAGCGGAAGGCGGCTTATGAAAATGCCGGTTCCTCGCGTTCGGAGGTATGTTTCCCTTCATGGCGCCGGCACACGTTGTGCCGCGGTTTCGATGTGGCCTTGATGATGACTCATGGTTGTTTGTCGCGCCTGTTCGGCGCGCTCAGCGTTTGCGCGTTCGTTGCGGTCGTTGCTCCCGCCAAGGCCGGTCCGCGCGCGGTGGTTGAACTGTTCACGTCGCAGGGCTGCTCATCGTGCCCGGCGGCCGACAAGATTCTTGGCGACCTCTCCAGGGATCCCTCGATTGTCGCGCTGAGCATGCCGATCGATTACTGGGACTATCTCGGCTGGAAGGATACGCTGGCCGACAACCGCTTCACCGCGCGCCAGAAGGCTTATTCGCAGATGCGCGGCGACCGTGACGTCTACACGCCGCAGGTGATCGTCAACGGATCGGCCCATGTGATCGGCAGCGATCGTGCGGCCATCGACAAGGCGGTCCGCGATACCAAGAAGAACGACGACGTGATGTCGGTGCCGGTCTCGATGGCGGTGTCGGGACGGCAGCTCAATGTGTCGGTTGCGTCCGCCAGCGCCAATCATCCCACCGATCACGGCGAAATCTGGATATGTGCGATCTCGAAGGCCGTGCCGATCGCGATCGGGCGCGGTGAGAACGGCGGCCGCGAAGTGACCTACCACAACGTCGTTCGAAGCTGGCTCAAGGTCGGCGACTGGACCGGCAAGGCCGGTACCTGGGCGGTGCCGATGGAGAATATCGCGCAAAATGGCGTCGATGCCGCGATCGTCTACGTTCAGGATGGCAATCGCGACAGGCCTGGTCTGATGCTCGGTGCGGCCTATACCTCGCTGCGCTGATCGTTCTCAACTTTTCGGATCGTCATTTCGGGATGTTCTTGTCCGACGGGTGCAACGCGTTTGCGAGGATGACGCAGACCCGATGCGCGAATCGACCACCGGCGGCTCCCTCCAAAGAGGGAATGTCTCGCAAAAGAAAAAGGACCAGCTTTCGCCGGTCCCGAGCGGTCTTGGGCTTTAGTTCCCTGCGAATAGGCCCGATCCTGATGGCCCCGGGGGGCTGGGGGCTGAGGATCCGGTACCGAAAGGACCGGGCCATCGCAGTGTCTGCTATCTCGCAATCCAGCAGGGCGGTTGCTTGACGGAAATTGGGCTGCATTATGATTTTGACTAACGTTCGTGTTACGGCACTGTTTTGATCGCGGCGTTCTGACGCAGCTACAGCGTTTTCGAGCGAAGCATGTCCTCGGGCTTGACCCAAGGCTGAGTATCGGTTCGCGTGATGAAAACGCGTCAGGGCCTCTCGGAACACTCAAGCCCTCTTGCGGCGAGGCGTATCCGGCGCGATCATGTCGTCGACATGACAGGAGGCGCCGATGAGTTCGCTATCGGGCGACGTTGATCCAAGCGAGAGCCGCGCGGCGGATCGCAGTCCCGCCGCGCTCCCCGTTCCAGGCCGCGTAACGTTCACCCGCCTCGAACTCAATCACATCCTCAATCTTTATGGACGCATGGTCACCAATGGCGAGTGGCGAGATTATGCCATCGATTTCCTCAAGGACCGTGCGGTGTTCTCGATCTTCCGCCGCGCCTCGGAAGTTCCGATCTACCGCATCGAGAAAGATCCGCGGCTGGCGCGCAAGCAGGGCGCCTATAGCGTGATTTCGGCAAGCGGCCTGGTCCTGCGGCGTGGCCACGAACTCGACCGCGTCCTGCTTGTCATCGACCGCAAGCTGGCGCTGGTCTGACGCAGCGTCGGTCTGACCCGCCGTCGGCCGAAAGCAAAAGCGGGATAACCTCGATCCGGGGGTGACAAGGCAGCGATATTTCCTGAGAATCGGTCGATCGGGAGAGCGATGGACGGGGTTGTTGGCGGTGGCTGGCACGAGAAGGCTTCTATCAGGTTTGGCAATCGTTTGCGGCTTGGTGCTGGTCTCCGTGGAAGCGGACGCGGGATGGTGGTCGCGCACGCCAGTTGACTTCGAGGATTGCGCTGCGCGTGCGAAAAAAAATGCGACGTCCGCGGAGGACAAGGACAAGCAGATTACGACATGCGAGGCCAAATTCGCCGGCCGGCGCAAGCCCAGCGGCGGCTACACCTATTACGACTTCATGCAGAACCGGCATTTCGACATCGCAGGTCCGAACCCGACGGCGGAAGAGCAGAAGCATATCGATGAGCAGTATGCCGCTTATCTCAAGGACCAGCGGCGCGGCATCATCGCGGCGGCGTTTTTTCGGAAGCGGCAGCAGGTCGAGCAGGCCAAGGCCGCGGTCAAGCCCAACGCCGGCTCCGGCAATGTCAGGCTGACGACAGCGCCGAAAATGGCCGAAAGGCGTGTAGCTGTACTTCCGCGCCCGCGCCCGAAGATTGCCAGTCACTGCAAGGAAGATTTTTTCTCGACCTGCGGTTGGTCCCGAATTTCAACCGGCGTGCGCGACTTCAAAAAGGTTCTGTTCGGCTCATTCCCCCGCAAGGACGAGCGCAGCTAGTCATAAAGTGCGTGTCCCTCTGATTCCGGAGCTCGCATCAAAGGTTGCTGCAAGGCCATGCGAACTTCGGAGTCGGGACACTAGCGCTTATGGCGTTCACCTGCCCGCGCTCGCCAAATGAATCTTCTAGCGACCGATTAAGCCTCGACGAACTTCCGTTCGAACGCTCGATGTCATTCAACCGCCGAATTGGCGGTCGTTACGGCTTACCGGTAATGTCCTCGCTCGCGGAAAGCGACGCGCGGATTGATTCCGCAATAGGCGTCGGTGCCTGATGCCGTGATCATGCACTGCCGGTATGTCGAGAACTGGCAGTTTCCCGGATAACCCCACTCCCTGCCTTGCAGGCAGTATCTGTAGTCATGAGCTGAGGCCGGCGAAACCGGAGTGCCGATTGCCAGAATGGCCGCGGCCGACAGGGCCGCACAGATCAAATTGCGCATGATATTTCCTCCGGATGGAGGAACGAATTGGTAGCCGAGGCGTTCCATCACTCTGCCGGCTGCGGTTATCGAAGCGACCGCCCGCCGAGCCATACTGTGGGTCGGCAAGGCGGGCTCAAGGCAGGCTGCGGTATCATTCGGCGCTGCTGACCAGCTTGATCCTCGGCGTCGTGGCCTCGATCAGGTCCTGATAGGCATCGAGATAATCCAGTGCCATGCGCCGTGCCGTGAAACGCGCCTCGAATTCCTTGCGGACGATTGCGCGATCGAGCGACGCCAGGCGGTCGACGGCGGCGACGGCACTGATTTCGTCCTCGACGATAAAGCCGGTCCGGCCATCCTCGATGATTTCGGCAACCGAACCGCGATTGTAGGCGATGACGGGCGTTCCGCACGCCATCGCCTCGATCATGACGAGGCCGAACGGTTCAGGCCAGGCGAGCGGCACCAGCAGCCCGATGGCGCCGCTGAGGAAAGCCGGCTTCTCGTGGTCGCTGATCTCGCCGATAAAGTCCACAAGCGGATGATCCATCATCGGGCGGATGACTTCATCGTAATAGTCCTGGTCGGCGCGATCGACTTTTGCGGCGATCTTGAGCGGGATGCCGCATCGAAGGGCGATCCTGATCGCGCGGTCGACGCCTTTTTCCGGAGCGATGCGACCGAGCACGGCGAGATAACCTGGCGTGATCGGCTGCGGCGTCAGCAATTTTTCCGGGAGACCATGATAAACGGTGCGGAGCCAGCGGGCCTGCGGCACCGGGCGGCGTTGCGCGTTCGAGATCGAAATCACGGGAATTGATGAAAATGCCGTGAATACCGGCTTATGCTCCGGAAGGTCGAGCCGCCCGTGAAGCGTTGTGAGAAAGGGCGTCGGCTGTCGCGAAAACAGCGAAAACGGATAGTAGTCGAGATGGAAGTGGAGGAAGTCGAACTCCTCGTCGTCACATTTCCGGCGGACCCGTTCCAGCATCACCATGTGCAGGGCGTTCGGATCGCACACGGCGCCATCGAGCCGCAAGGCTTTCGGCCATGTCGCATCGAGCCGGGCCGAAGTATGAGAATCGCCGCTGGCGAAAAGCGTCACGTCGTGACCCAGCGCCACGAGTTCCTCTGTCAACCAGTGAACTACACGTTCAGTGCCGCCATACAGTTTCGGCGGAACAGCCTCCGTCAATGGAGCAACCTGCGCGATGCGCATCTAATCACCTCCTGTCACATTTACGTTTTCATGAGATTAAAAAGCCATCGATAGCGCCAGCACCGCTACTTCGAGGAACGTTTTTGTAACTGCGCAGTTCCCCTGATCTACGAACTTCTTCACAATGTCGTCTTGCTGATGCCATCACACCCTCTCAGACAGGCTAGGCAGTCATTGCAACCAAGTTTCTGCGCATTGACGGCTTTTCTGAGGGTCTTGTGCGGCACTGCCGAACCGGATCCAAGGAGACGTAACGTTCCGGTGAACTCAAAGCGCCTCGGTAGGAAATGCATGGACGATTTCTCGGGATACGGCGGTCGGCCCTTCGCATTCGTGATGCGCTATTGCCGCCAGCGATCGGCTTCGCATGTCGCGATTATTTTTTGCGTCGTCGCGGCGGTGGCGTGTTCGGTGGGAACGCAATACGGCGTCAAATCGCTGGTCGATGCCCTCGCGAGCGGCCCTTCGCGCAGCGGCGGCGTATGGCTGGCATTCATCTTTCTCATGTCGCTGATCGCCGCTGACAACTTTCTGTGGCGGGTCGCTGGCTGGGTCGCGAGCTTCACCTTCGTCGGTGTGACCGGCGACCTGCGCCGCGACATCTTCCGGCACCTGACCGGCCATGCGCCGAGTTACTTCGCCGAGCGGATGCCGGGGATGCTGACGAGCCGGATCACGGCGACCTCGAACGCCGTGTATAGTGTCGAAAACATGCTGGTCTGGAATGTGTTGCCGCCCTGCGTCGCGACCATCGCCGCGATCGCGCTGGTTGGAACCGTGAGTCCGTCGATGGCGGGCGGATTGATGGTCGTCGCCGGCATCATGGTCGTCGCGATGTTCAGAATGGCGGCAGCGGGCAAACCCTTGCATGAGGATTTCGCCGACAAGGCTGCGGCGGTCGATGGCGAGATGGTCGATGTCGTCAACAACATGCCGCTGGTCAGGGCTTTCTGCGGGATCGATCATGAGCTGGACAGGTTCAATACGACCGTCGGTCGCGAACTGGGCGCGCGCGGACGAAGTCTTCGTTATCTCGAGAAGCTCAGGATCACCCATGCCGCTATCACGGTCGTGCTGATCGTTTCGCTGCTGGCATGGGCCATCACGCTCTGGCAGCGCGGCGGTGCCACCACCGGCGATGTCGTGCTGGTCTGCACGCTCGGCCTGTCGATCCTGCACGCGACCCGCGATCTGGCGGTCGCTCTCGTCGATATCACCCAGCATGTCGCGCGGCTGTCCGAAGCGGTTGCGACGCTGCTGGTTCCGCACGAATTGACTGATCATCCGGAAGCGGAGCCGTTGCGGAAAAACGGCGCGGCCATCGCCTTCAACAACGTTTCGTTTCGCTATCCCGGCGGTCGGTCGGTGTTCGAGCGGTTCAATCTCCGGCTTCAACCCGGGCAGCGCGTCGGCCTGGTTGGCGAATCCGGCGGCGGCAAGTCGACGCTGTTCGTCCTGATGCAGCGATTCTACGATCCCGAGCGCGGAAGCGTCACGATCGACGGCCAGGATGTTTCGCGGGTCACACAACAGAGTCTGCGCGCCGCCATATCCGTGGTGCCCCAGGACATTTCCCTGTTCCATCGATCCATCCTCGATAACATCCGCTACGGCCGTCCGACGGCGACCGACGACGAGGTGCTGCGCGCAGCGATCGCGGCGCGCTGCGATTTCGTCGAGAGCCTGCCGGATGGGCTCTCGACCATGGTCGGCGACCGCGGCGTCAAGCTCTCCGGCGGCCAGCGTCAGCGCATCGCCATCGCGCGCGCGTTCCTCAAGGATGCGCCGATCTTGCTGCTTGACGAGGCGACCTCGGCGTTGGACAGTGAATCCGAAGAAGCTATCCGCGAGGCGCTCGGCCGTTTGATGCGGGGTCGCACCGTGATCGCGATCGCCCACCGGCTTGCGACCCTGCGCAATTTCGACCGTATGGTCGTGCTCAAGAACGGAAAGATCGTCGAAGACGGTCAGCCCGGCCGTCTGATGCGCGAAGACGGACACTACCGGCAGCTCGTCGCCAAGGAGATGAGCCGCCTCGCGGTTCACGCGGCTTGAACGCCGCTCACCGTTTGGCGTCGAGCATCGGCCGGGGCCGTGCGATGGGGAATCCGGCAGGGGTCAGATGATGGCAATCAAGGCCACGGCTCAAATCACGATCGCGCAGTCGTCCGATATTTTTGCGGCGGAATCGCCGTTCTACATTCCGATGACCGGGCCCTCTGCCCGCCCTCGCCGCACGTTGAAGCACGATGATACGTTCGTTGTGCTGGACAGCCATGGCGATATCGGAGCTTCGGCGGGAGGACCCGACGGGCTGTTCAACATCGACACGCGCTATCTTGCCCGGCTGGAGCTGGTTCTCAACGACATGCAGCCGCTGCTGCTCGGCTCCAATCTGCGTAACGACAATTCCGGCCTGACCGTCGATCTGACCAATCCGGATATCTATGATGGCGACAGGATCGTATTCCACAAGGATACCATCCATATCGTGCGCACGATCTTTCTCTGGCGCGGGACCGCGTATCAGAGGATCGGCATCCAGAACCACGGCGAGGGGACCGCGAGCTTCGATCTCTCCCTGCTGTTCGACAACGATTTCGCCGATCTGTTCGAGGTGCGCGGCGAGCGGCGCGCGCGCCGCGGCGTCGGCGCCGGCGAACTGTCCGATCCCGCTACCGTCGCTCTCTCCTACATCGGTCTCGATGACATCGTTCGGACCTCGCGCCTGCATTTCGACCCGCGACCGACGCGCCTGACCGTCAACAGGGCGATCTATCACCTCGATCTGCCGCCGCAGCAGACCACTGCCATATTCCTCGCCGTGTCCTGCAACAAGCCGGCGGCCGAGACACCCGTTCCTTTCTACCGCGGATTGCTGGCGCATCGCCGCGAAATGCGGCGCGCCTGGTCCGGCGCGACGAATATCGAAACCTCGAACAACATCTTCAACGAGGTGGTGTGCCAGTCGATGGCCGATCTGAATATCCTGATGACGCAGACGCCGCACGGTCGCTATCCCTATGCCGGGATTCCCTGGTATTCGACGACCTTCGGGCGGGACGGACTGATAACGGCGCTGCAGATGTTGTGGATCGACCCCGGCATCGCAAGCGGCGTTCTGAGGAGGCTCGCGGCGTTTCAGGCGCAGGCCGTCGATCCCCTCGCGGATGCGGAGCCGGGAAAGATTCTTCACGAGATGCGCGGCGGAGAAATGGCCGCGCTGCGCGAGGTGCCGTTCGCGCGATACTACGGCAGCGTCGATTCGACGCCGCTGTTCGTGCTGCTGGCGGGGCTTTACGTCGAACGCACGGGCGACGCGTCGATCCTCAAAGAACTATGGCCGGCGATCGAGGCTGCGCTCGGCTGGATCGACGGCCCCGGCGATCCGGACGGCGACGGCTTCGTCGAGTATCGGCGCTCGTCCGAACAGGGGCTCGTCAATCAGGGCTGGAAGGATTCGTTCGACGCGATCTTCCATGCCGACGGCGCGCTTGCGGAAGGCGATATCGCGCTGGCCGAGGTGCAGGGTTACGTCTTTGCCGCCAAGCGATCGGCGGCGCGATGCGCGCTTGCGCTCGGCCTGAGCGACCGTGCGAGGGAACTGGAGCGCGCGGCGGAGCGCCTGGCGTCGCGCTTCGAAGAGGCGTTCTGGCTGCCGGATCTGCGCACCTACGCGCTGGCGCTCGACGGGAAGAAACGGCCCTGCAAGGTACGGACATCGAACGCCGGACAGTTGCTGTTCACTGGCCTGATTCGCGAGGAGCGGGCGCGGATGGTCGCCGCCGACCTGATGCGGTCGTCGTTCTTCACCGGATGGGGGATCCGCACTGTTGCCTCCGGCGAGGCGCGTTACAATCCGATGTCCTATCACAACGGTTCGATCTGGCCGCATGACAACGCGCTGATCGCGCTCGGGCTCGCGCGATACGGCCTCAAGCATTCGGTCGAACATGTCTTCAAGGGACTGTTCGATGCAGCCACCTATATGGATTTGCGGCGGCTGCCGGAACTGTTCTGCGGCTTCCGGCGCGAACCGCGGCGCGGGCCCACGCTCTATCCTGTTGCCTGCTTGCCGCAGGCATGGGCGAGCGCGACGCCGTTCACGCTGCTGGAAGCGACGCTGGGTCTGGAGTTCGATGCCGCAAGGAGCGAGATCAGGCTGCGCAACCCGCGGCTTCCCGCATTCCTCAACGAGGTGATTCTGCGCGGGCTGCATCTTGGCGAATCCAGTGTCGATCTGCGG
The DNA here is from genome assembly GCF_036964665.1 of Nitrobacter sp. NHB1. Lineage (NCBI taxonomy): Bacteria > Pseudomonadati > Pseudomonadota > Alphaproteobacteria > Hyphomicrobiales > Nitrobacteraceae > Nitrobacter > Candidatus Nitrobacter laanbroekii. Next base: position 2,186,530 of record NZ_JBAMDA010000001.1, on the reverse strand, counting down.
CTGCGCCGTCATGATGAGGACGTGTCGCTCGAAGTTTTGCGGACGCGAGGCCACATTCAGGTGTCGATCGTGCTGACGCGCTAGCGCCTCGATTCCGAAGTTCGCATAGCCTTGCCACACTGGATGGCGTTTCGCGCGGCATGGCTCATTTGGCAGCGAGGATTCATGTTTCGAAAAGGCTCGACCAATGCCGTTCTTTCGCTGGCCGTCCTGGTTTTTGCCGCCACGCATGTGATGGCTGACGACACGGCTCAGTCGCAGGCCAATCCCGTCCCCGCCAACCCGCCAGCGGCTGCCAAGCCCTCGGGCGAGAAGACAGCGCCTCCGCCCTCGATCACCGTGATCAGTCCAGCCGATGCCCACGGCGTGCTGGGACGCGACGTGCGGAGCATGAGCGGTCAGAACATGGGGCGGATCGTCGAGGTGATCGTGGACCGGGCGGGCGTGGTTCGCGCCGCCGTGATCGATTTCGGCGGCTTCCTTGGGGTCGGCAGCCGGAAGATCGCGGTTGACTGGAATGCGCTCCGCTTTGGCAAGGTAAAGGGCGCGAACGACAGCATCAGCCTCGAATTGACGCAGGACCAGGTGAAGGCGGCCCCCGAATACAAGGCAGGCGCGCCTGTCGTGGTGCTGGGCGCGTCGGGAACGCTTCAACCTCTCAATTTCGGTCCTTGATCAGGGAGGATATCCGATCTGCGCGACGGGCCCCGACGATCGTCCGATCCGGATAGCGTGCGCCAGCGGCGCGCGCGCGGGGGGGATGCGAATCCGCCGCCGGCCGGCGAGCAGGGCCGTCATCCTTCGGCGCAAAGCCAGCGCGGCCTCGACTGGTTCATTTTCTTCCTTGCCGACGTGCAGACCGGATTTGGTCCCTTCGTCGCGGTCTATCTCACCACGCAGAAGTGGACACAGTCCGAGATCGGACTGATCCTGTCGATCGGCGGGGTCGTCGGTCTGATCGGTCAGATGCCGGGCGGCGCCATTATCGACGCGGCCCGCTCGGAGCGTTTGGTCGCGGGGCTCGCCGTCGCCACGATCGGCGTCAGCGCGCTCGCCTACGCGGCCTGGCCGATCTTTCCGGTTATCGCGCTGGCGGCGATCCTGCATGCCGCCGCGAGTTGCGTGCTCGGACCTGTGATCGCCGCCATCAGCCTCGGCCTTGTGGGACCGAGAGCGATCGGCGAGAGGCTCGGACGCAATGCCCGCTACGCATCCCTTGGCAATGGCGTGGCGGCGGGCGTGATGGGTGTCGTCGGATACCTGCTGTCGAGCCGTGCCGTGTTCGTGGTGAGTTTTGCGTTTGCGGTCGCGACGCTGCTTTCGCTGACGCGAATCCGCGACCGGGAAATCGATCCGGAGCAGGCCCATGGGGCGATTGCGCGCGCGGAGCCGGATCCCGATGCGACCAGCGTGGTCCAGCTTCTGCATCAGCGGCCGCTGGTCATTTTTGCCTGTACGGTTTTCCTGCTCCAATTTGCCAATGCGGCCATGCTGCCGTTGATGGCGGGCATCGTGACCGAACGTTCAAGCCAGGGGGCGCCGGCGTTGATCGCGCTCTGCATCATCGTCCCGCAGGCGATCGTCGCCTTGGTGTCGCCTTCCGTCGGCCGCAAGGCGCAGCTTTGGGGACGTCGCCCGCTGCTCATGATCGCCTTCGCCGCGCTGGTGCTTCGGGGAGCGTTGTTCGCGATGGTCCACGATCCGTCGCTGCTGGTCGCCGTGCAGGTGCTGGACGGCATCACGGCCGCGGTCTTCGGCGTCATGACCCCGCTCATTGTCGCCGACGTCGCCTTCGGCTCCGGTCATTTCAACCTCGCGCAAGGCCTCATTGGCACGGCGGTTGGAATAGGCGCGTCGCTCAGCACCGTGGTTGCCGGCTATGTGAGCGATCATTTCGGACATGGCGTCGCGTTCATGGCGTTGGCTGCCGTCGCATTATCGGGTCTGCTGGTGGTCTTGACCCTTATGCCGGAAACCCGTCTCGCGGAGGGACCGGAGCGAAGGTCGTAAGCTGAAAATCCGATCCCGCGACGGAGACGCCCCTCGAACGCTGGCAAAGAGGTGCGCCTGGTAATGAACTGTAGGTCCCGGCAGATCAGATCGACCGGCGCCGTTTCCCCTTTTTTCGCCGTGTGAGTGCGAATAGCGCGGCGGGCCACTTAGAGCGTTTTCGAGCGAAGTGGGTACCGGTTCGCGTGAAGAAAACGCGTCAATTCAAAATCATAGAGCCTCGCTTCTGATTCCGTCAGAAGCGAAAAAGCTCTAATGGCTGCAGGGTTCTGGGCCGCGTTTCTCAAGCTCCTTGATCTGCGCTTCGTATTCTTCGGCGAGCTTAAGCAGGCGCTTTTCGGTGAATGGATCAGTCCCCTTTAAGAGACGGCGGCAGCGTTCTGCCTGTTGCTTTAGGAACTCGATATCCATGATGCCATCGAATCTTGTGAAGTTCCTGGAGTCGATCCGCCTTCAGTGCTCGTCATCAAAGCCCGTCGGCGACCTGAAACGAAAAAGGAAGGAAGGCTACGATCCCCGAAATCAATGCGCACGCTTGGTAACCCGCGCCGGGGTTTTGCGTTCCCGGTTATGCACAAGAGTTGCGGTGGCTTGAGGAAGGGCAGCGCGTCCAAACGCCGCGGATGTCGTGTAATATCCGGGAGACTCGGGGCCTGCAAACCGCCACCTTCGCGGCGCTGGCCGGACCCGAGGGGGCGTCGTCCTGCCGGCTCGCAGCGGATTTGCCAGCGAGGATTGGTTTCAGCGAGGACTCATGGAAACGTTACTGCTTCCCTTTTCGCCGCGCTTCATCGTCCTGACGATCTGCGCCGTGGTCACGGCGTTGCTGATCGGCCTCGGGATCGCGGACCACGAAATCCTCACCGTGGTCGTCGTTCCGATCTTGATCTTCGGCGCGCTGACCGTGCTCGGTGTCCACGACCTCCTGCAAAAGAGCCACGCTATCCTGCGCAACTATCCGATCTCGGCGCATATCCGGTTCCTGCTCGAGGAAATCCGCCCCGAAATGCGGCAGTATTTCTTTGAGAGCGAAAAGGACGGCATGCCGTTCAGCCGCGACACCCGTTCCGTAATCTACCAGCGCGCGAAAATGGTGCTCGACAAGCGTCCGTTCGGCACCCAGGAAAAGGTCTATGCCGAAGGCTACGAATGGATGCATCATTCGATGGCGCCGAAGCCCCATGCCGAGGAGACATTCCGCATTGCCATCGGCGGGCCGGATTGCAAGCAGCCCTATTCGGCGTCGATCTTCAACATTTCCGCGATGAGCTTTGGCGCGCTCAGCCCCAATGCGGTGCGCGCGCTCAACGCCGGCGCCAAAATGGGTAACTTCGCCCATGACAGCGGCGAGGGCGGCGTCAGTCCCTATCATCGCGAAAATGGCGGCGACCTCATCTGGGAAATCGGCTCCGGCTATTTCGGCTGCCGCAACCGTGACGGCAGCTTCAATGCCCGTGAGTTTGCCCGCGTCGCGGCCGACGACCAGATCAAGATGGTCGAGCTCAAGATCAGCCAGGGAGCCAAGCCCGGTCATGGCGGTGTCTTGCCGGCCGCCAAAGTCTCCGAGGAAATTTCCAGGATTCGCGGCATCGGCATGGGCGAGGATTGCATTTCGCCATCCCATCACAAGGCGTTCTCGACGCCGGTCGGCATGATGACATTCATTGCCGAGATGCGGCGGCTATCGGGCGGCAAGCCGGCCGGGTTCAAGCTCTGCGTCGGACACAAATGGGAGTTTCTCGCCATCTGCAAGGCGATGGTGCAAACCGGCATCTATCCCGATTTCATCGTCGTCGACGGCAATGAGGGCGGCACCGGCGCCGCGCCGCTGGAATTCATGGATCATCTCGGAATGCCGATGCGCGAGGGCGTCAACTTCGTCCACAATGCGCTGATCGGCATCGATGCACGCGGCCGCATCAGGATCGGCGCATCCGGCAAGATCGCGACCGCCTTCGACGTCGCGCGCGCCATGGCGCTCGGCGCCGACTGGTGCAATTCGGCGCGCGGCTTCATGTTCGCGCTCGGTTGCATCCAGTCGCTGAATTGCCACACCGATCGCTGCCCGACCGGGATCGCCACGCAGGACCCGACGCGCAACCGCGCTTTGGTGGTCCCGCACAAGCTCGAGCGGGTCTACAACTATCATCAGGCCACGCTGCTGGCACTGACCGAACTGATCGCGGCGGCGGGGCTGGAGCATCCGCAGGAACTGCGCCCGGTCCACTTCTCGCAGCGCGTGTCGAACACCGAGGTTGCGTCGTTCGACAAGCTCTATCCGACGCTGCGGCCCGGCGAGCTGCTCGACGGCACCGCCGATCCGCGCTTCCGCGACGCCTGGGCGCAGGCGCAGGCGGGTACGTTTGCGCCGGCTGGGTGAGGGGAGTGCTTTATCGCGATCACCGGGCGTCATTGCCGGACTTGATCCGGCAATCTATCAAACTTTCATGAAAGATGGATGCCCGGGTCAAGCCCGGGCATGACGAGGCCTTCAAAACTCCCCGTGCAGCCGCCCGGAGAACACATGCACGGGGCCGCGGTCGGCGTTGTAGGCGGGGTTGGCAATGAACTGATAGTCCGCGGTCAGCGTGAACTGCTTGTTGAGCGCATAGGCATAGTACGTCTCCAGCACGTGCTCGTTTCGGTAGTCGAGCTGGCCGTCGCCGACGAGAACGCCGAGGCCGCCGGCGGCGATGAAGTCGCGATGATCTCGTGACAGCGCGTTGATCGCGCCGCCGATGCCGATCACGTCGTCCGGCCGGCTCCAGCGCGTGCCCTTGATCGAGGTCCCGAGTGCGAGGCTGGCATCGATGTCGGTGAACGCCATGATCTCGGTCTTGCCGTCGTTCCAGCTCCAGCGGCCGAACAGCCCGATGTCGTCGGTGACCGCCTGCTCGACATTGACGACGTAACCGTACTTGATGCGGCCGGTGCGGGTCTGGGCGATGTCGAGATTGAAAGCAGGATTGTTCAGCGTGTCGCGATAGCTGCCCATGTAAGCGCTGTTGAGCCAGCCGAGGGTGCGGAGCTTGCCGGGTTGGCCCAGTAGCGAATAGCGCGTCTCCAGTTCCAGCACGTACTCGCCGCGCCGGAACAGGCGGGTGTCGAAGCTGTTCGAGTTCGATTCCGAATCCATCAGGAAATAGCCGCCGCGCAGCGCCCATTGTTTCTGGTTGAGCTCGGCGGTGACGCCGTAACTCAGCCCCACCCTGTCGGCGGAATAATCGAAGGCGCCGGGCGCCCACAGCGACCAGTTCATGAAGTCCGAGCGGGTATCCTTGGCATAGGCGTTGCCGTCGAACACGTCGGTGACGGCGAACTTGCCGGCCTGGATAGTCAGCCGCGAGATGTCGGCCTTGCCCGCGAGTTGCATCGGTCCGCTCGCCAGCTCTTCCTGCTCGCCGCCGAAGCCGAAGGTCTGGCGCACAAACAGCCGTGAGGTGTTGTAGTGCGGATAGGGGAAGTTGGACTTTTGCGCCTCGCCGCTCGGAAAGCCCGCGACTCCGACGGTGTCGCTGAGGCCAAAGCCCTGAAGCAGTTCGGGATTGTAGTAGACTTCGCCGCCGTCCCAGAGCCGCGCGTTCAAGAACAGGCTGTTGCTCCAGGTCGCCTGATACTGCGCGCCCGGCGTCAGGCTGTTGGCGCCGCTGTAGGGCGCGCGGAAGGACGGGTAGCCCTGGCCGAGATAGGTTGTCTGGCCATGAATCTCCCAGCGATCGGATTCGGGATCGGTCAGGGACTTCAGCGAGAGATCGGCGATGTCGGCCGACCCGCCGAGCTTGCGGTTGAGGCCGACGCGGATCGACTGCATGTCCATCGTCGCGGCGTATTGCGCGGCCGATGGAAACTGAACGTTCGTCTTGTCAAACTGGTAGTAAAGATATTCCAGCCGGGCGCTCCAGTGCGGCGCGAAGGCGTATTCAAGCCCTGCGCCGGCGGCCCAGCCAAGGCGCATGTCCAGCGCCTTCTCCTGCTCGCCCGACGGCAGATTGTTGAGATAGCGGCCGCCGGTAAAGGCGAGGCCGCCGCTGGCATAGGCGAGCCATGGGCCTGTTGCGTAGCCGATCCGTCCGCGCGCCGTTCCGATGAAGTCCCACTGCTGCATGACGTCGGAGCGTGCGGTCGCGAGCTTTGAGACGAGCGAATTGGACTCGATGTAGCTGGGGAATGAGATATCGGCTTCGAGGCCGAGCAGCAGTCCCGAGCGAAGCTGGATATTGTAGCCCGCCTGAACACCGCCGATCAGCCCGCCGAAATCGTTGCGGCCCATGGTCAATGCGGGATCGAAGAGCGTTGCTGTGGATCGGCCGCCGCCGAACCCGGCATGGGCGCCAAAATAGAGGCCGGTCCAGTCCATCACCGGGCGGGGCATGGCCTTGGCCGGCGGGAGAGATGCACCGACATCGGCGGCGACGGCCGGGCCATCCAGCGCCAGCGCGCTCAAGGCCATGCCGGCCAGCACAATATGCCTTCCGCACCGCAGCCGGAATGGCCGGATCGCGCTCATCGGACCGTCCGCTTGGACTGGCAAGGTCCCGTATTGGTCATTTGTCGCCCCGTTCGATCGCAACGTGTCACCTGGTTCTCCCGGTCCGCAGGGCGACCGCCGATCCGCGACCGGTTTGATATCGCCATTTCTCTCGTCGATCTGCCCGCGGATCAGGTCCAGGTGAGATTATTCCCGACTATTATTGCAACTAATTCGCAATTGCAACTGATATCGACAGGCGAACGGCACCCGCATCCCATTGCCCGATGACACCAGCGCGACAGCGGTCAGATGGCTGTCGCGCCACACCGGACGGATCGTTTTCCAGCGGAGGAGTGATGTGCTGTACGGCGTGTTCGGCTGCGGACAACCGACCGATTGATCGCAGATCCGAACGCGACCGGCGGCGTTGCCGAAGCCCTCATATTGGCGGACCCGGCCGCGGCGGCGATAGCTGTCGTGAGGTCGTCGCCGGTCGAGGTTCAGGCGCGGCCGCGCGGGCCGTCTGTCAGCGCCGCCGGATCGAACCTGGCCATGTCGGCTAGCAACTCGCAGAACGCACGCGCGCCGTGATCGAGCAGCCGTTCGCCCTTTTCCGCGGAGGCCTGTGTCGCATCGCCCACGGCGCCGCTCGGGTGCAGGTCCTGCGTCTGCCACGCAAACGGCGCGGGCCGTTGCGTGCCGAGCCAGCGATAGGTCTTCTCGATTGCGATGCTCGCGGGGCGGAAGTCGGCGATGCTGTCGCGCCGCACGTGTTCCGGATAGCGCGCCAGCATGATCGAGGTCTCAATGGCGCCGCCATGAATGCCGTGGCGCAACTCCTGCGCATCGAACAGGCCATCCGGCACGCCGAAGCGCGACCAGGCGGTGGTGACCGCGAGCATACGATGCCGCGCGCGCAAATCTTGCGCCACCATCGTCATTGCGGCGCTGTTGCCGCCGTGACTGGACACCATCGCGAGCTTTCTGATTCCGGTCCGCGCCACCTCTTCACCGAGCGCGGTCCACGCTTTGAGCGCCGCCTCGTTGGCCAGCGTTTGCGTGCCGGGAAAATCGGTGTGCTCGGTGGAAATGCCGATCGGCTGCACCGGCAGAAAGGTCACGGGCGTATCCTGCGGCAGCAACGCGCGAACCCGTGCGAGATAGGCCTCCGCGATCAGCACGTCGGTGGTGAGCGGCAGGTGCGGCCCGTGCTGCTCGGTCGCCGCCAGCGGCAGCACTGCGATCCAGTTCGCGGCGGTCTCCGGCGGCACACCGGGCCAGTGGATGACAGACCAGTCGAAAGGGGGTGTTCTGGTCATCTCACGCAGCGTTTCATTGAGCCGAAATGCGGATTATAGCGTTTTCGAGCGAAGTGGGTACCGGTTCGCGTGAAGAAAACGCGTCAAATCAAAATCATAGAGCTCCGCTTCTGATTCCATCGGAAGCGGAAAGGCTCTAGGTTGTCGCGTCCGACTGACCGCGGGCGTAAATCCCATGGGATTCGCGCCGATCCGGTCGCTTCCTATCATGCGCCGGAACGATCGAGGGAGTCCAATGATGCGCCTTGCCCTATCGCTGCGAACGTTGACGGCCGGACTGGTGCTGGCGCTCGGCCTTACCGGACCAGCCACGGCCGGGCCGGCGCTGGACAAGGTCTCCTTTGGTACGAATTGGGTCGCCGAGGGCGAACACGGCGGCTTCTTTCAGGCGCTGGCCGACGGCACCTACAAAAAATATGGCCTGGACGTGACCATCGTGCCGGGCGGCCCCAACGTGAACAACCGGGTGCTTTTGATCTCCGGCAAGCTCGATTTCTTCATGACCGCGAACACCCTGCAATCGTTCGACGCGGTGGCCAACAACGTGCCGGTCGTCGCGGTCGCGGCCATGTTCCAGAAGGACCCGCAGGTTTTTCTCGCGCATCCGGAATCGAAGGTGACGAAAATCGAGGACCTGAAGCCGCTCACCCTGTTCGTGTCAAAGGAAGGCATCGCAAGCTATTTCCAGTGGCTCAAATCCGAGTATGGATTCAGCGGGGAGAAGGTCAAACCCTACACCTTCAATGCCCAGCCGTTTCTCGCCGACAAGAACAGCGCGATGCAGGGCTATGTCACCTCGGAACCGTTCGCGGTGGAGAAGCGGGCCGGCTTCAAGCCGACCGTGATTCTGCTCGCCGATGCCGGGTTCAACCCGTATTCGACCCTGATCGAGACCCGCCGCGATCTGGTCGAGAACAAGCAGGATCTGGTGCAGCGCTTCGTCGACGCCTCGATCGTCGGCTGGTATACCTATCTGTACGGCGATAACACGGCCGGCAATGCCATGATCAAGAAGCTCAATCCCGAAATGACCGACGGCCTGCTGGCCTATTCGGTGGCGAAGTTGCGGGAGTATGGCATCGTCGATTCCGGCGATTCCTTGCGCGACGGCATCGGCGCCATGAGCGATGCGCGCTATGCGAGCTTCTTCGACAAGATGGTGCGGGCCGGCGTAGTGCGCCGGGACATCGACTTTCGCAAGGCCTACACGCTGCGGTTCGTCAACAAAGGCGTCGGCATCGATTTGCGGCCCGAGAACTAGAACCCGGCGCCGATGATCGAGCCCGCAACAGCGTTGTCCGCGGCCGGCACGGGTCTGTGCGCGGGAGACGCCGTGAATCTGAAGGGTGTCACGAAACTCTATGCCTGCGGCGTCGCGGCGCTGGGACCGCTCGATTTCAATGTGAGCGAGGGCGATTTCGTGTCGCTGCTCGGGCCGTCCGGCTGCGGGAAGTCGACCGCGCTGCGGATCATCGCCGGGCTGAGCGCGCCGACGTCCGGCACGGTTCGCGTCGCCGGCGGCGGACGCTCCATCGGCTTCGTGTTTCAGGAGCCGACCTTGATGCCATGGGCCAGCGTTCGCGACAATGTGGCGCTGCCGCTGAAGCTCGCGCATCGGCCGCGCGCCGACATCGGCGGACACGTCGAGGCCGCGCTGGCGCGGGTCGGGCTTGCCGAGTTCGCAGCCGCTTATCCGCGCCAACTGTCCGGCGGCATGAGGATGCGGGTGTCGCTGGCGCGCGCGCTGGTCACCGATCCGGATATTCTTTTGATGGACGAACCGTTCGCGGCGCTCGACGAGATCACCCGCTTCCGCCTCAACAACGATCTGCTCGCGCTGTGGCGCGACTTGCGCAAGACCGTCATCTTCGTCACCCATTCGGTGTTCGAGTCAGTCTATCTCTCGCGCCGCGTCGTGGTGATGACGCCGCGTCCCGGCCGCATCAGCGCCGAGTACCGCATCGACACCGCCGAGCCGCGGGACGAGGATTTCAGGACTTCGGCGGAATACGCCGCGTATTGCCGTGAGGTGTCGATCGGGCTGTCGCTGGCGACCGGCGAAGGAGCGTTCCGTCGATGACGGTATCCAGTCCACCGCCGCCGACCGGTAACGAGGCGTCGGAGCGCGATTCGCGAACACCGGCGGCACGCGTGCTGTTGCCGGTCACCGTGCTGGCGGCCGGCGTTCTGGTGTGGGATCTGGTGGTGCGAATCAACGGGATTCCGCCCTATGTGCTGCCGGGCCCAATGCTGGTGGCGGCGACGCTGGTGCAGGACTGGCCGATCCTGTGGCAATCGCTGCTGACGACCCTGCTGACCACGGTGGAGGGCTTTGCTGCCGCAACTGTGGGCGGCGTCGCGCTCGCGCTTTTGTTCAACCAGTCGAAATGGCTGGAACATGCGCTCTTGCCCTATGCGATCATCCTGCAGGTCACGCCGGTGATCGCGATTGCGCCGCTGCTTTTGATCTACCTGCCGCAGCGGACCGCGGTGGTCGTCTGCGCCTGGATCGTCGCGTTCTTTCCGGTGCTGTCGAACACCACGCTCGGCCTCAATTCCGTGGACCGCAACCTCGCCGGGCTGTTCCAGCTCTATGGCGCCTCGCGGATGCAGACGCTGCGATATCTGAAACTGCCGGCGGCGTTGCCATATATTCTCGGCGGATTGCGCATCGCCGGCGGCCTGTCGCTGATCGGCGCCGTGGTTGCGGAAATCGCGGCGGGTTCGGCCGGGGCGGGTTCGGGTCTCGCCTACAGGATTGCGGAGTCCGGCTACCGGCTCAACATTCCGCGCATGTTCGCGGCGTTGTTGTTGCTCTCGGTGGCGGGCATTGTCATTTATATGTGCCTCGCGGCGGTATCGCATCTGATGTTGCGGCGCTGGCACGAAAGCGCGCTTAGGAAGGACAACTGATGGCCGCGCCTGTCTCCCCGGACAAGATCGACCTGCTGGTGTACGGACCGCACAGGCCGATCGTCGACAACGGCTTTACCGACCAGTTCGTGCTGCATCATTGCGAGAAACCGGCCGATCTGGAACGCCTGACGCCCGCGGTCGCCGGGAAAATCCGCGGCATGGCCATCACCGATTCCGTTCCTTGCCGGAGCACGGTGCAGGCGCGCTTTCCGAAACTCGAGATCATGTCCTCCTTTGGCGTCGGCTACGACCACATCGATACGGATCACGCGCGCGAACACAACATCGTCGTCACCAACACACCCGACGTCCTGACCGAGGAGGTCGCGGACGTCGCGATCGGCCTGCTGATCGCGACGTTGCGCGAATTCGTCAAGGCGGATCGTTATGTGCGCGAGGGATTGTGGGCCACGCAGGACTTTCCCTTGAGCGTCGGCTCGCTGCGCGACCGCAAGGTCGGCATGGTCGGTATGGGCCGGATCGGTCAGGCGATCGCGCGCCGGCTCGATGCGGCGCGGGTGCCGGTCGTCTATCATGCGCGCAATCCCGCCGCGGGCGTGTCCTATCAGCACTACCCGAACCTGATCGAGATGGCGAAGGCCGTCGACACATTGATCGTCATCACGCCCGGGGGCGCATCGACCATGAGGTTGATCAATGCCGATGTCCTGGCGGCGCTCGGGTCGCGCGGCGTCATCGTCAACATGGCGCGTGGCTCCGTCATTGACGAACCGGCGCTGGTTCACGCGCTGAAATCCGGCGTCATCCTCGCTGCCGGTCTCGACGTGTTCGCCAATGAGCCGGACGTGCCGGACGAACTGCGCGCGTTGCAGAATGTCGTGTTGTTGCCGCACATCGGTTCTGCGTCGGTGGTGACTCGCAATGTGATGGACCAGCTTGTGGTCGATAATCTCAGGGCGTGGTTCGCAGGCAAGCCGCCGCTGACGCCGGTTCCAGAGACGCCGATGGAGGGACGCTAGTATGCGTTGTCCGGACGACGGCACGCAGGCATGGCGGACGCGGGGGTTCGTTCTCGCCACTGTGGTGATGCTGATGAGTGGCGGATCGGTCGTGTCGGCGCAAGACGCGTCGGCCTTAAAGAAAAACATGATCGGACAGTGGGAGCTGTCGACCACCGAACGCAGCAAGACCTGTGTCGTGACGCTCAAAGGCGATGCGTCGCCGCACGGTCTCAAGCTCGACCTCGAACCGGGCTGCGCGACGGCGCTGCCGTTCACAAAGGACATCGAGGCCTGGACCGTCGCCGGCCTTGATATCGTGCGCTTGCAGACCGCCACTGGAGAACCGGTGATCGATTTCACCGAAGTCGAGAGCGGCATTTTCGAGGGCCGACGGGAGAATGAGGGCATCTACATCCTGCAAAACCTCGCCGAGGCTCGCTCGCTCGCCAGATCGATGGATCAGATGATCGGAGACTGGGCATTCGTGCGCGGCAACGGTCAGACCATCTGCGGCATCACGCTGACCAACACCGAGGTCCCGCCGGACAATTTCCAGGCCTTCCTCAAGCCCAAATGCGATCCGGCGATCGCGAACTTCAAGCCCGAGGTCTGGCGGCTCGAGCGCGGCGAAATCCTGCTGATGTCGGCAAGCGGCGAAACCTGGCACTTTCAGGCGGACGACAACGCGCAGTGGCGGCTCGTCCCGGACAGCGCCAATCCGCTGATTCTTGTGAGGCAGTGAGAATGCTCCGGAGCATAATGAAACGAGGCTGGACCGATTTTTCCAGTCATTGCCAGGAGCGTTAGCGACGAAGCAATCCGGTTTGGTTTCGTGGCTGTGGATTGCTTTGCTTCGCTCGCAATGACGATTCAACCTTATTCCTTCGCTTTAAATCAGCCGCAGCCCTTTCAGGCTGGCGTGGCCGTTTTTGCCGACGATGATGTGGTCGTGCACGGAAATCCCGAGCGGGGCCGAGATGTCGATAATCGATTTGGTCATCTGGATGTCGGCCTGCGACGGCGTCGGATCGCCGGAGGGATGGTTGTGGACCATGATGATCGCGGTCGCCGATAGTTCGAGCGCGCGCTTGACGACCTCGCGCGGATAGACCGGCGTGTGATCGACGGTGCCGACCTGCTGCAATTCGTCCACGATAAGCTGGTTGCGTTTGTCGAGGAACAGGATGCGGAACTGCTCCTTGTCGGCGAACGCCATCGAGGCCCGGCAATAGTCGATGACCGCGGTCCATGACGACAGCATCGTCCGCGGCTTCAGTTGTCCCTTGGCAACGCGACTGGCGGTCGCCGCGATCAGCTTGATCTCGATGATCGCCGCTTCGCCGAGCCCGCTGATCTCGCGAAGCCGGGCGTCGGGCGCATGAACCACCTCGGCGAACGACCCGAATCGGCCGATCAAAGACTTGGCCAGCGGCTTGACGTCGCGGCGGGGCAGTGCGCGAAACAGCACCATTTCGAGCAGTTCGTAATCGCTGAGCGCATCCGGTCCGGCGTCGCGGAATCGCTCCCGCAGCCGCTCGCGATGGCCGTGATAATGCGGCGCTTCGGCGAATCCTGCGGGGTTGTCGGCATCGGCGGGCATTGGGTGCAGCGAACCATTTCTTGGCCCCCGCAACCTTGCCGTGGCCGGCGGCATTTGCAACCCCAATTCACCGGATGCCAGTTACGAAAGCCTGTGCGCTCCGGCGCGATCTTTGCCGGGGCTTGAGGCTCAGCTGCCGTAGGGCGGTTTGTCGAACTGGCGCGGCGACAGCGTGAAGATCTCGACTCCGGTCTGGGTCACGCCGACCGAATGCTCGAACTGCGCCGACAGCGAGCGGTCGCGCGTCACTGCGGTCCAGCCGTCCGACAGGATCTTCACATGCGGCTTGCCGAGGTTGATCATCGGCTCGATGGTGAAGAACATGCCCGGCCTGAGCGGCACGCCTTCGCCGGGCCGGCCGATATGGATGATGTTCGGTTCGTCGTGGAACATGCGGCCGAGCCCGTGGCCGCAGAAATCGCGGACCACGCTCATGCCCTGCGGTTCGACGAAGCTCTGGATGGCGTGGCCGATGTCGCCGGTCGTCGCGCCGGGTCTGACCGCGGCGATGCCGCGCATCATCGCCTCATAGGTCACCTCGATCAGCCGTTCGGCCTTGCGCGCGATCGGGCCGACCGGATACATCCGGCTGGAATCGCCATACCAGCCATCGACGATGAGCGTCACGTCGACATTGACGATATCGCCCTCTTTCAGGGTGCGATCGCCGGGCATCCCGTGACAGACCACGTGATTGATCGACGTGCAGGTCGAGTAGCGATAGCCGCGATACATCAGCGTTGCCGGATAGGCGTCATGGCTGAAGGCGAATTCGCGCACGAAGTCGTCGATTTGCGACGTTGGAAGGCCCGGTTTCACCAGATCGGCGAGTTCGTCGAGGCAGCGCGCCGTCAGGGCGCCGGCCTTGCGCATGCCGGCGAATCCGCTAGGGCCATGCAGTTTGATCTGGCCGGTCTTGCGCAGGGAGGTTTCGGAGGCTTCGACGTAGCTCATCAGACGATCTGGATTCCGGGAGGAAAGGAGTAGCCAACCTCTAATCTAATGGATGGCGCGGTGAGCGCAAGCTGGAGCACCTGTGCGGCACGCTCAGGGGCTGATGGGAAAAGTCCGGCCACAGGCCGGATCGATGTCGTCAGGATCGGCCCGGCTTTCGCGCACCGAGCCGACCTGCCGAATACGCCAGCTTGCGCGTTGCGCTCGCGGCCCGGAGAGACTGACGGACAGAAATCGGTTGGCGCATCGCGCCGGCGACGATAAGTATGAAAATGCAAGTGTTTACCGCTTCGGACCTCTGATGGCATCTCTGGATTCGGTCAGTCTGGCGATCCTGCTCGGCGCGATTCTGGTCATGGCCGGAATTCTGTCGAGTCTGCTGGCGCTGCGGTTCGGCGCCCCCTTGCTGCTCGTCTTTCTGTTCATCGGCATGCTGGCAGGCGATTCCGGGCCGGGTGGCCTGATATTCAGCGATGTCCAGAACACCTACCTTGTCGGGTCGGCCGCGCTGGCGCTGATTCTGTTCGACGGCGGTCTGAAGACACGATTCCAGAGCATCCGCACGGTCCTGGCGCCCTCCATGGTGCTCGCCACTTTCGGTGTGCTGCTGACCGCGCTCGTCACCGCGCCGGTGGCGAAATATGCGCTCGACCTCAACTGGACCGAGGCGCTGCTGATCGGCGCCGTCGTCGCCTCCACCGACGCGGCCGCGGTGTTCCTGCTGGTGCACGCGCAAGGGCTGCGGCTGCGCCCGCGCGTCGGTGCGACGCTGGAGGTGGAATCCGGCACCAACGATCCCTTCGCGGTGTTTCTCACGCTGATGCTGGTGGAACTGATCTCGGTAGGCGACAGCTCGGTCTGGCACGTGATGCTGGAATTCCTTCGGGAATCCATGCTTGGCGGCCTCGTCGGCGTGATCGGCGGGCGGCTTGTGGTCGCCGCGCTGAACCGTGTGGAGCTTCCGCAAGGGCTGCATGCGCCGTTCGTCACGACCGCGGCGCTCGTGATTTTCGGGGTGGCGCAGATATTCCACGCGTCCGGGTTTCTCGCGGTCTATCTCGCGGGAATTATCATCGGCAACCATCCGACCCGCGCCCACAGATCCGTGGTGACATTCCTCGATGCCGCAACCTGGCTGGCGCAGATCGTGATGTTCGTGCTGCTCGGCTTGCTGGTCTCGCCGCACCGCCTGCTGGACAGCGTCGTGCCGGCGGTGATCGTCGCGCTGGTGCTGATGCTGGTGGCGCGGCCTCTCGCGGTGTTTCTGTGCCTCGCGCCGTTTCGTTTCAACTGGCGGGAAAAGCTGTTCATCGCCTGGACCGGGCTGCGGGGCGCGGTCGCGATCTTCCTCGCCTCGATTCCGATGCTGGTCGGGTTGTCGAAGGCCTATCTGTACTTCGACGTCGCTTTCGTCGTGGTGATCATCTCGCTGTTGCTGCAGGGCTGGACGCTCGCCGCAGCCGCACGGCGGCTGCATGTGGCGCTGCCGCGCGCCGAGCGGGGCCCGCGCCGCGTCGAACTCGATCTGCCGGGGCAGCTCGAACAGCAGTTGGTCGGCTATGCGGTGAGACCGAAGAGCCTGTTCCTTCGGCGCGGGTTGATTCCGTCATGGTCGAAGCCGACGCTCGTGATCCGCAACGAGAAAATTCTGTCGCCGGCTGAAGCGGAGCCCATCGCGGCGGGAGACTACCTCTATCTGCTGGCGCCGCCGGAAAAGGCCGAGGCGCTCGATCGCTTCTTCGTCGACATGCAGCCGATGGCGTCGCCGGACCCGCATCTGCTTGGCGATTTCCTGGTCTCGGGCGAAACCACCGTTGAGGATATCGCGCAAATCTACGGCATCTCCGTCGATCCGGCCGCCGCGCGGCTGACACTGGCGGATTACTTCGACGTTCATCTCGACCGTGCGCCGAAGGACGGTGCGACCCTGCCGCTCGATACCATCGTCCTTGTCGCGCGCAATATCAGCGAAGGCCGCGTCAACGCGGTCGGACTTCGGTTGCCTGAAGACGAAGAGCCGCCGCCGCCGCCGACACGGATGAGCGCATTGAGGCAGAAAATGGCAGGAGCCTGGTCGTCGATTGCGGGGATTTGACCGGCATCAGAGCATTTTCCGGCTGGGCCGTAAGAAAATGCTCTCAATCAATAACTTGCGCGTATTCTGATCGCAAAACCGGTATCCACTTTTGCGATATACGCGCTAGGCGGGCAGGATGTCGATACCGCCGAATGCGGCGACCCGTCCGCGCTTGAGCATCACGATTTGCGACGCGAGCTGGCGCAACTCATCCGGATCGTGGCTGACGTAGACCATCGGCACGCCGGCTTCGTCGCGCAGCCGCATCAGGTAGGGCAGGATCTCCGCCTTGCGGCTGCCGTCCAGCGATCCCAGCGGTTCATCCAGCAGAAGGAGTCGGGGCCGCGCCAGCAGCGCACGACCGAGCGCCACCCGCTGCCGCTCGCCGCCGGAGAGCTGGCCGGGCCGGCGATCCAGCAGGTGACCGATGTTTAGCATCTCGTTGAGCCGGGTTTCCTGCGCGGTGTCGCGGGTCAGGCGGTTCATCCAGCGCCCGTAGTCGAGATTCCGGCGCACATCGAGATGCGGAAACAGCCGCGCGTCCTGGAAGACATAGCCGATGCGACGGCGATGCACGGCGACATGGAGATTTTGCGCGGTGTCGTCGAGCGTGTCGCCGTCGACGGAGATCATGCCCCGATCCGGTTTTCGCAACCCCGCGATCATGCCGACCAGCGATGTCTTGCCCGCGCCCGATGCCCCGAACAGCCCGGTGACGCGTCCTTCGCTCGCAAACGCGACATCGATCGAGAAATTGCCAAGCTGTTTTGCGACCTCGACACGCAGCATGGTCAGTTCCCGTGTATGCGCCGTGTCGCGCGCCGTGCGAACACTTCAGAAGCGATCAGCGCCGCCATGGACATGACGACCGACACGACCACCAGCCGCAGCGCCGCCGTATCGCCATCGGGCGTCTGGATCAGCGAATAGATCGCCGAGGAAATCGTCTGGGTTTCGCCGGGAATATTGGACACGAATGTGATGGTCGCACCGAATTCGCCGATCGCTTTCGCAAAGCCCAGCACCATGCCGGCCAGAATGCCGGGCAACGCCAGCGGCAGCGTCACGGTGGCGAAGACCTTCCACGGCGAAGCCCCGAGCGTGCTGGCGGCCTGTTCCAGCCGCCGGTCGATGGCTTCGATCGACAGCCGGATCGGCCGCACCAGCAGCGGGAACGACATCACGCCGCAGGCGAGCGCCGCGCCGGTCCAGCGAAATGCGAAAACGATTCCGAGGTGATCGGCGAGCCAGCCGCCGACCAGCCCGCGTCTGCCGAAGGTCAGAAGCAGCAGATAGCCGGTCACGACAGGAGGCAGCACCAGCGGCAGATGAATGGCGGCATCGATGATCGATTTGCCCCAGAACTCGTACCGCGCCAGCGCCCACGCCAGCATGACGGCGATCGGTGTCGCCACCAGTGTCGCGACCACGCCCACCTTGAGTGAGAGCAGGACCGCCGTCCATTCGGGGGGCGAGATATCAAACATGAGGTCTCGTTAATGTTTTTGTCGCTACGAGGTCGAGACAAAATTGGCAAAGCCGATTTTCAAGAACGACGCGTAGCGTCGTCCCGGCAGCGACGGAGCAATTGCCCCACCCTAATCCTCCCCCGCTTGCGGGGGAGGGAAGGAAGCGGGCCCCGGATCGCTTCGCGTCACGTGCAAACCGGCAACAGCCAGCCTTGTCGCGATCCCGCTATGACCGCAACCGTTCAGGTCGTGGGGCTGACCAGAAACGAGAAGCCGTACTTCTCGAAGATCGCCTTGGCGTCCGAGCTGCGCAGGAAGGCGAGGTAATCGGCTGCGCCTTGGTGAGCCGTGGAGGTCGCCGCGACCGGATAGATGATCGGCGGATGCGAGCTTGCCGGGAAGGTGCCGACGATCTTCACGCCGGGCTCGATCTTGGCGTCGGTGGAATAGACGATGCCGAGCACGGCTTCGTTCCGCGCCACCAGCGCCAGCGCTGCGCGAACGTTTTCCGCCATCGCCATTTTCGGTTCCGCCGCCTTCCATGCGCCGAGCTTTTCCAGCGCCGCCTTGGCGTACTTGCCGGCGGGCACCGCCTTGACATCGCCGGTCGCGACCTTGCCGTCGCCGGCGAGCTTGGCGAGATCAAACCCCTGTTCGATGGCGACGTGGTCGATCTTGGAATCCTTCGGGGCGATCAGCACGATGCTGTTGCCAAGCAGGTTGACGCGGGTCGATTCGTTGATGGACTTCTTGTTGTTCACATAGTCCATCCACGCCGTATCGGCTGATATGAAAACATCGGCCGGCGCGCCCTGTTCGATCTGCTTGGCCAGCGCCGAACTTGCCGCATAGCTCGCAACGATCTTGACGCCGGACTTGGCGGTGTAGGCCTTGTCGACATCGTCGAGCGCGTTTTTCATCGAAGCGGCAGCGAACACGGTCAGCGTCTTGCCCTGCGCGGCTGCGGGTGTCGTGGCCGAGGGCTTGGCGTCCTTGGCCGAGGCCGGCACGGCAAGGAAGGCACCGACCAACAATGCCGAGAACAATGAACGGGTGAATATCGTCATGGGGCGCTCCTAATCGGTCCGGCGCAAGTAATCGCGCGGACGATGCGAGGGATTGACAGGACGATCAGTGGAAGCGCCGTTCCAGGGATTTCCAGCGGGCTTACGGCCAGCCGGAAAGATCGCTCGGGAACAATACCAGCCGCACGACGCAGACGTAAAGGGCTGCGGCCACGGGTTTCAGGGGGTGGCGGGCGTAAAGGCGACGTTGATGGCGTTTTTGGCGGCGCCG
This sequence comes from Nitrobacter sp. NHB1, assembly GCF_036964665.1. NCBI lineage: Bacteria > Pseudomonadati > Pseudomonadota > Alphaproteobacteria > Hyphomicrobiales > Nitrobacteraceae > Nitrobacter > Candidatus Nitrobacter laanbroekii. The sequence continues at coordinate 2,167,456 of NZ_JBAMDA010000001.1, read as the reverse complement.
CTGACCTGTATGGTAAGCGGGCCGGCCGAAAGATCGAACCGAACACTTTTCCTTGCTCCCGGGCAGCCGGTGACGCCGCTAAATCCCGTTGCCTTGAGATAGGCGTCGTTCTGGACGACGTCGATCCAGCCATAGTCCGAGATTGTCACGGTATAGAGTCCTGGGGATCCCGCCGTGGCGCGAATGAAGCCTGCGTAGCTGCCCGGCTTCTGGGGGCGCTCTGGCGGTTTGGGCAAATCCGCGTTGGCGATGGGACGCAGCGTCACCGTGAAGGCGGCGGGCGCCGGAGGCATTTCCGCCCCCACAGTCAGCTTCGGCAAGGAAGGCGCGGTGAGCAAGGCCAGTTCCTTGTCCATCGGCCATTTGAACTTTTCGCATCCGACGGGATCGGCAGCAAAAGCCGACGTCGCGGTGATCAGGAGCAGCGCGATGGGCAGGGACCATCGCATCGTCAGTTCACCGCGATCGTGTCGGGTTCGTCGACGGCTTTGTCGGTAATCGATGACGTCAGGATTGATCGGGTTGCGTGCACTGATGCGCATGATGGATCCTTCGCAATGATATCCCCGCGGCAAAACGCCGCGCCGGCGAACGGGGGATGAGAAAACGGGGATGAAAGGATCAGTCGCTCTGATCTGCAACCTCGCCGGCGCTTACGGCGCGGCGATAGCCGACATTAGCAGGTCTTCTAGCGGGGCGAAACGGCGTTCCGCGCGCCGGCTGCTGCACTGCTATTGTTGGCATCCGGTGCGGCCAGCACCTGACGGCAATCCGACGGCAGCTGCGCCAGCGTGAGCGGCGGCTTCGGCTTCGGCGGCACCTTCGGCGGCTTCGGATGCAGCACGGCGTCGCTGAACCAATAGGCCAGATCGTGGGCGCTGCACCCCTCTATTGGCTTTGGCGGAGTCTGCGATTCGCATTGAGGACTGCCCGGAGGACACTTGATGCGGATATGGAAGTGATAGTCGTGACCGTACATGGGACGGATCTTGGAGAGCCAGCTGCGGTCGCCCCTGGCCTCGCGGCACAGCGCCTTCTTGATCGCGGCATTGACGAAAATGCGCTCGACCGACGGCTCCTTCGCGGCGTCGCGGATGACGCGCAGATGCTTCGGCGTCCAGGCACGGGGATCGATATCGAGACGGTCGCGACGCACCATCATGACCGCCGACATATTCTCGCGCTCGTTGCGCGACAACAGCCTGTTCGGCATCGGCGTCAGCCAGACGTCGGCGTCGAGTCCGATCTGGTGGCTGGCGTGACCGGTGATCATCGGCCCGCCGCGCGGCTGCGCCATGTCGCCGATCAGAAGTCCCGGCCAACCGGCATCCCTGTGCACTTTGGCCGACAGCCGTTCGAGCAGCGCCACCATGGCGGGATGCGCCCAGTTGCGGTTGCGCGACGGCCGCATCACCTGCCACGTCGGCCCGGTGAGAGGCAGCGCCTCGGCACCGGCGATGCAGCCCTTCGCATAAAAACCGATAACGTGCGGCGGGCCGGCTGTGGGGAGCATTTTGCGGCCGAACAGTTGCTTGGCGGCGAGCGAGGGGTCGTCGGGATTGGCCAGCGGCGGCAGCGGCTTGGGGTGCAGCGTGCCCTTGTCCTGCGCGAACGCGTCGGGCGCCGGCGCGCCGCCGACCAAGACGGCGATGGCGGACACAAGAAGCAAAGGGAGAATCGCGCGGATGTTCATGAGCGGCGATTCTATAGCGTTTTCGAGCGAAGTGGCTACCGGTTCGCGTCAAGAAAACACATCAAAATAGGAATCTGGAGCCAGGCTTTGATTCCATTGCGGCTTCGGCCGGCGCGAACCGTGGCCGCCAGCTATCCAGGTCCAGCGCAGCTACAGGCAGACGCGGAGTATCAGCCGTCGACTTTCAAAGCAGCGATGAAGGCTTCCTGCGGAATGTCGACCTTGCCGAACTGCCGCATCTTCTTCTTGCCTTCCTTCTGTTTCTCAAGAAGCTTGCGCTTGCGGCTGACGTCGCCGCCGTAGCATTTCGCGGTGACGTCCTTGCGTAGCGCGCGCACCGTTTCGCGCGCGATCACCTTGCCGCCGATCGCCGCCTGGATCGGAATCTGAAACATGTGCGGCGGGATCAATTCCTTCATCTTCTCGACCATGGCGCGGCCGCGGCCCTCGGCGCGGCTGCGGTGCACCAGCATCGAGAGCGCATCGACCGGCTCGCCGTTGACGAGGATCTGCATTTTCACCAGATCGGCCACCTTGTAGTCGGTGAGGTGATAGTCGAACGAGGCGTAGCCCTTGGAGACGGACTTGAGCCGGTCGTAGAAGTCGAACACCACTTCGTTGAGCGGCAGATCGTATTTCACCATCGCGCGCGAGCCGACGTAGGTGAGCTCCTTCTGCGATCCGCGCCGCTCCTGGCACAGCTTCAGCACGCTGCCGAGATAGTCGTCGGGCGTGAGGATGGTAGCCTCGATCCACGGTTCCGCGATCTCGGCGATCTTCACCACGTCGGGCATGTCGATCGGGTTGTGAATCTCGATCTCGCTGCCATCGGTGAGTCGCATCTTGTAGATGACGCTCGGAGCGGTGGCGATCAGGTTGAGATCGAACTCGCGGGAGAGCCGTTCCTGGATGATCTCAAGATGCAAGAGGCCGAGGAAGCCGCAGCGGAAGCCGAAGCCGAGCGCCGCGGAGGTTTCCATTTCAAACGAAAAGCTGGCGTCGTTGAGGCGCAGCTTGCCCATCGCCGTGCGCAGCGTCTCGAAATCGTCGGCATCCACCGGGAACAGGCCGCAGAACACCACGGGGATCGCCGGCTTGAAGCCCGGCAGCATCTCTGTGACCGGCTTGCGGTCGTCGGTGATGGTGTCGCCGACGCGGGTGTCCGCGACCTCCTTGATGGCGGCGGTGATGAAGCCGATCTCGCCGGGGCCGAGTTCGTCCACCTGCTGCATCTTCGGCGTGAAGAAGCCGACGCGCTCGACATCATAGGCCGCATTGGTGCCCATCATGCGGATGCGGCTGCCCTTATTCATGACGCCGTCGACGATGCGGACGAGAACGACAACGCCGAGGTAGACGTCGTACCAGCTATCGACCAGCAGCGCCTTCAGCGTGGCGTCGCGGTCGCCTTTCGGCGGCGGCAGACGGGTGACGATGGCTTCCAGCACGTCGGGCACGCCGAGGCCGGTCTTGGCCGAGATCATCACCGCGTCCGACGCGTCGATGCCGATCACGTCCTCGATCTGCTGCTTGACTTTGTCCGGTTCGGCGGCAGGCAAATCGACCTTGTTGAGAACGGGCACGATCTCGTGATTATTGTCGAGCGCCTGATAGACGTTGGCGAGCGTCTGCGCCTCGACGCCCTGGCTCGCGTCCACCACGAGCAGCGAGCCCTCGCACGCCGCCAGCGAGCGCGAGACCTCATAGGCGAAGTCGACGTGGCCGGGCGTGTCCATCAGGTTGAAGACGTAGTCCTTGCCGTCTTTGGCGCGGTATTTCAGGCGCACCGTCTGCGCCTTGATGGTGATGCCGCGTTCGCGCTCGATGTCCATGGAGTCGAGCACCTGCTCCTTGCCCGCCATCTCGCGATCGCTCAGGCCGCCGGTCATCTGGATCAGGCGGTCGGCCAGCGTCGATTTTCCATGGTCGATATGGGCGACGATAGAAAAGTTGCGGATGTTGGAAATTGGGGTCGTGCCTCGCTTCCGAAGTTCGTCAGACATCGCGGTAACCTCTAGTACGAACTTCGGAAGCAAAGGGGCACGACCAACTCCAACGAGCCAGTGCCGGCTTTTCGATTTGCAGTTCCTGAAAGGAAGCGCGTCAACTGCTGCAGGAACTGCAAATCGGCGGCATTGGTCGTCATGGGGCGCGGGATAGCACCGGCCCGAACGGTGGGCAAGCAAGGGCCAACCGCAGAAAGCGCTTTCCGGACGTTTCCGTACTACAGGCTCGGGCGATCGATGCCGGCTACTCTTCCTCGTTGAATCTGTCGCCGACGAGCGCGGCGATTGCGGCGACCGCGGCCTTGGCCTCGGGGCCGGTTGCGGACACGGTGATTGTTGTTCCGATTCCCGCCGACAGCATCATCAGTCCCATGATCGAATTGCCGCCGACCGTCTCGCCGTTGCGCGTCACGCTGACCTCGGCGTTGAAGCGCTCGACCATCTGCACGAATTTCGCGGAGGCCCGGGCATGGAGGCCGCGCTTGTTGATGATCGAAATTTCGCGGGAGACCGCGACGGCGGGAGATGCTTTCTTCGCCGTCGGCGCGTCGGTCGACGAAACTGCGTCGTCAGGTTTTCCGGTCATTTCCCGGCAAGCACCCGGCTGGCGATCGTCACGTATTTACGTCCGGCTTCCTGCGCCATCGCGATGGCGTCGGGCAGCGAGCGTTCCTCGCGTACCTTGGCGAGCTTGACCAGCATCGGAAGATTGATTCCAGCGAGCACCTCGACCTTGGGCCGGCTCATGCAGGAGATCGCGAGATTCGAAGGCGTGCCGCCGAACATGTCGGTGAGAATGGCAACACCGTCGCCGCTGTCGACGCGGTTGACGGCTTCGATGATATCGCCCCGGCACAGATCGGCATCGTCTTCGGCGCCGATGGTGATGGCTTCGATTTGCTTTTGCGGGCCCATTACGTGTTCGAGCGCTGCCTTGAATTCATCGGCGAGGCGCCCGTGGGTCACAAGTACCAGACCAATCATTGACAACTCCTCGCGGGTGCTTTTGGTGCACCGCACGAAAGGGCCACTTTGACCATCCGGAGCCCTCACGCAAGGGGGAGCGGTGGCTTTATTCCCTGAAAAGCGGGCCCGCTCCGAAAGTCGCGATGATCTACTCCGTGGCAATAGTGGGCTATATATGGTTACCAGATTCCTCCCGGCAATTGGTGGCGGAGCGTGTGCCGCTGCAACCCGGAGCGGTCGTCAGCGCGGCGATGGCCATCGGAAGTGGCGAAAAACCGGCTGCGACCGGGATTCGGGCCAGTTCGATCTCCAAAATGGTGGTCCGCAGCGCTTTTGGCGGGGGCAGGCGCTCTCCATCGGGCGCGTCGAGATCGATCACGAGGCCGACCGGCGCCTCCGCGACAAAAGCGCATCGGCGAATGCCGAGCCCGCGGATTTCCATCAATCCCTCAAGTTCAGGCGGCGGCCTGACGAGGAGCCGGTCGCGCACCGGCTCCAGGTAAAGGCGGTCATCGCCGACCAGCGTCGCCGCGGGAATCTGGCCGCTGCGGCCGGCCAGGATGAGATCGAAGGCGAGACGCGACTTGCCGGCGCCGGAGGGCCCGCGGATCAGAACGGCGCGGTCTCCCACCAGCACCGCGGAGCCGTGGATCGTCGGAGCGGACGATGCGGTCATGGCGCGGGAAGCCGGACCACGAAGCGCGCACCTGCGATCCGGGTGTCGCCCTGGGCGTCGGTCGGGCCGGGGCGGTTTTCGGCCCAGATGCGTCCGCGGTGCGCTTCGATGATCTGCTTGGAGATCGACAGGCCGAGGCCGGAGTTCTGGCCAAAACCCTGGTGCGGCCGGTCAGTGTAGAAGCGCTCGAACACGCGCTCCAGCGCGTCGGGCCGAATGCCGGGGCCGTCGTCGTCCACCACGATCTCGATTTCGGATTTCAGGCGCCGGCACACGATGCGCACACGGCCGCCGGATTTCGAGAACGATTGCGCATTGGTCAGGAGATTGGAGATCACCTGGCCGAGCCGCGAGTCATGCCCCGGCACCGAGAAGGTATCGGCCCGATTGCCCTCGAAGCGCACGTCGACGCCGATGTCGTGGCCGAGCTTGGTTTCGTTCGCGACCGAGGTCAGCGTGGTCAGCAGACGCCGGATATCGATCTGGGCTTCGTCCTGGCGCTGCAATTCGGCGTCGAGACGGCTTGCGTCGGATATGTCGGAGATCAGGCGATCGAGCCGGCGGACGTCGTGCTCGATCACCTCGAGCAGGCGGGCGCGGCTGGTATCGGTCTTCGCAAGCGGCAGGGTCTCCACCGCGGAGCGCAGCGAGGTGAGAGGGTTTTTCAACTCATGGGAGACGTCGGCCGCGAAAGTCTCGATCGCCTCGATGCGGTTGTAGAGGGCGTCGGTCATGTCGCGCAGCGCGCCGGACAGGTGGCCGATTTCATCGCGGCGGCGGGTAAAGTCGGGGATCTCGATGCGCGTCTTGATGCGGCGGCGAACACGCTCCGCGCTGTCGGCGAGCCGCCGCACCGGCCCGGCGATGGTGCTGGCCAGCAGCAGCGACAGCACGATCATGACGACAACGGCGACGCCGAACACTTTCAGGATCGCCAGCCGTTCCGCCATGACCATCTGGTCGATGTCGTCGCCCTGCGTGGACAGCATCAGCGCGCCGAAAATGGTGGCGCGAGGACGCTCCACCGGAACGGCGACCGAGACGATGATTTCGCCGCGGTCGTTGATGCGCACCATGCTGGACTTCTCTCCCTTGAGCGACTGCGCGACCTCCTGGTAGCCGTTACCGTTCTCGGGACCGAGTTCGCGGTAAAGCGGGAGATCGCCGCGATTGAGCCAGGTGCGGATCGCGATCGTGGTGCGCTCCAGGAAGCCGGGCTTGACGTCGGTCGGTGGCGGCAGTTCGAAACGGATGACATCGCCGCGACGAAAAAGGCTGCGGCTGTCGAGGGTCAGCACGCCGTCGCGATCGTAGATGCGCGCGCGGGTATTGGTCGGAGAGATCAGCCGCCGGAGTACGGGAGCGACGCGCTCGGGGTTGATCGGGAAATCCAGCCCGGAAAATTCGTCCGGCGCGCCGAAGCTCTCGCCTGGCTTGAGATCGAGCAGGCGATCGGGGTCGATGGTGATGGTGTTGGTCTCCACCGTCGCCGAAGCGGCAATGGCGCTTGCGATGATCTCGCCCTGCACCAGCAGGCTTTGCGCGCGCGCATCGATCAGGCCGGCGCGAAATTGCGAGAGATACAGAATGCTGGCGACCAGCGCGATCAGGCCCGCCAGATTCAGCGACACGATGCGGCGGGTCAGACTTGAAAAGCTGAGTGTGAAAAAAAACTGTCCGACGCGGCGCAACCAGCCCAGCGGCCGCTGCCAGAGCGGTGTCAACTCGACATGATCGGCAGAAGTTTCCGGATCGGCAAGGGTTTCCGGCGCGAGGACCTGCGAGGTGTCCTCGGTATCCGGATTGAGATCAGGCTGCGTTCGATCAAGCAATGACTGGAACTACCCGGTTGTTGGTCTCACCCAACTCACTATCATCGTCGTCCCCGCACAAACGCCTCCGCGCTTGTCGCTGAAGATGCACCCTGGGCGACGAACGTTTCATGTTCACGTCGGTGGCGCAGGCCTCGGATGTACAACCGCACGTCGGGGAATCCATGCTCATTGACGATGAATTCGGCTCGCGGGCGGCGCGCCCCGAAAATGACAGTTTATCAGGTTTCCTTGAAGCGGTAACCCACGCCGTAGAGAGTTTCGATCATCTCGAAGTCGTCGTCGACGACCTTGAACTTCTTGCGCAGCCGCTTGATGTGGCTGTCGATGGTGCGGTCGTCGACATAGACCTGATCGTCATAGGCGGCATCCATCAGCGCGTTGCGGCTCTTGACAACGCCGGGACGTGTCGCCAGCGCCTGCAGGATCAAAAATTCCGTGACGGTCAGGGTGACGGGCTCGTTCTTCCAGGTGCAGGTGTGACGCTCCGGGTCCATGCGCAAAAGGCCGCGGTCGAGCGCCTTGGCGTCGCTCTCCTTGGGCGCTGCTGCCGGGTCTTTCGGGGAAGCGCGGCGCAACACCGCCTTGACGCGTTCCACCAGCAACCGCTGCGAGAACGGCTTGCGGATGAAGTCGTCGGCACCCATCTTGAGACCGAACAGTTCATCGATCTCTTCGTCTTTGGAGGTAAGGAAAATAACGGGCAAGTCGGATTTCTGACGCAGCCGTCGCAGCGTCTCCATTCCGTCCATGCGCGGCATCTTGATGTCGAGGATCGCGAGATCGGGCTGGCTGGTGCGGAAGCCGTCGAGCGCCGACGCACCATCGGTGTAGGTCATGATGCGATAGCCTTCGGCTTCGAGCGCGATCGAGACCGATGTGAGAATGTTGCGGTCGTCATCGACCAAAGCGATTGTGGGCATATGCCTGCTTTCCGAAGCGGATGGCGAGAGGCGAACAATTCGACCGTCTGCCGTTGGAGTGGCTTTAAGAACGCAGTCAACGAGCAATGCAAGCTGGGCTGAAGTGTGACCGAGTTCCCGGAAACGCGCGAAGGGCGCCGTCCGCTCCATGCCTCTTCGGATATCTATTTAGCCTGAGAGAGTGGTTTTTTCAAATAAATTGAGGAATTAAGCCATGCAGCCGACCGCCAATTTCACAGCCGCCAACCTTGCCCGATCGCTGCTGCGCCGGAGTCGGCAGGGCGCGCTGGCAACCCTGATGACCGGCGGCGGCGATCCTTATTGCTCACTCGTCAATGTCGCAAGCCATTACGATGGCTCACCAATTCTTCTCATCTCGCGCCTTGCGGTGCATACCAAAAATGTGATCGCCGATACCAGGGTGTCGCTGATGCTGGACGAGCGCGTCGAGGGCGACCCGCTGGAAGGCTCGCGGATCATGGTCGCGGGAACAGCCGAGGAAGCGGACGGGGAACTCAGGGCAACCCTGCGCCGGCGTTATCTGAACGCTCATCCGTCGGCGGAATCCTTTGCGGATTTCAAGGATTTTTCGTTCTTCCGGATTCGGCCGACAGGTGTTCATCTGGTGGCCGGCTTCGGGCGGATCGTCGATCTCAAGCCGGAAAAGATTCTGACCAGCCTTGAGGGCGCGGAGGCATTGCTCGAGGCCGAGCAGAGTGCGGTCGATCACATGAACGCCGATCATCGCGACTCCTTGAATCTTTATGCGACGCGATTGCTCGGCGCGGAGGCCGCCGACTGGTGCTGCACCGGCTGCGATCCTGATGGCCTGGACATGAGTGCCGAAAAGCATGATGCGCTGCGGCTGGATTTTCCGCGGCGGATTGTCACTCCGGCCGAGCTTCGCGTTGTTTTGAAGGAACTGGCGGAAAAGGCTCGCGCTGCGACCCGGCACTGACCTGGATTCGCCCTGGAATAAACCGGGTTATCCGGGATCGGCTTGGCAGGTCCGGCGTTCATCAATATCGGGTCGCCGGCCCGGGGCCGGATGGCTATGATGAAATCATTGCGGCCGAGGTGCGATCGGCTGTGATCGCGCCCGGTGATGCGCGGGTTTGAGGAGGAGTTTTCCGTGCCTGAGACGGGCGTTTGTAACGGCGCCTTCGGCGCCGACAAGTTCGGCTTGAAGAATCTCAAGGCCGTATACTGGAACTTGGGCGCGCCGCAACTCTACGAGTACGCGCTGCGCGAAGGCGAAACGATGGTGAACGCGGACGGCGCACTCTGCGCCGATACCGGCGTGTTCACCGGCCGCAGCCCGAAGGACAAATTCACGGTCCGCGACGCGACCACCGATCAAGGCGTATGGTGGGCTGGCAACCAGTCGATCACGCCGGAGCAATTCGCCGCGCTGTATGCCGACTTTCTCGAACACGCTGAAGGCATGACGCTGTTCGCACAGGATCTCTATGGCGGCGCTGACCCGACATTCCGTATCAGGACGCGGGTGTTCACCGAGTTGGCCTGGCACTCGCTATTCATCCGCACGCTGCTGCGCCGGCCGGACACATCGGAGCTCGCGGGTTTCGTTCCCGAACTGACCGTCATCGACCTGCCGAGCTTCCGCGCCGATCCCGAACGGCACGGCGTCCGCTCGGAGAATGTCGTGGCTATCGATTTCGTCCGCAAGATCATTCTGATCGGCGGCTCTCATTATGCCGGGGAGATGAAGAAGAGCATCTTCACCACGCTGAATTACTATCTGCCCGACAACGGCGTGCTGCCGATGCACTGCTCGGCCAATGTCGGTCCCGACGGCGACAGCGCGATCTTCTTCGGCCTCTCGGGAACGGGGAAAACCACGCTGTCCGCCGATCCCAAACGCACGCTGATCGGCGACGACGAGCATGGCTGGAGCAAGGATGGCATCTTCAATTTCGAGGGTGGCTGCTACGCCAAATGCATCAAGCTGTCGGAAGAGGCCGAGCCCGAGATTTATGCGGCCTCGAAACGCTTCGGCGCGGTGCTTGAAAATGTCGTGCACGACGAATCCACCCGCGTGCCCGATTTCGATGACGGCTCGAAGACCGAGAACACCCGTTCGGCCTATCCGCTCGAATTCATTCCAAACGCATCGCCGACTGGCCGCGCCGGTCAGCCGAAAAATCTGGTCATGCTGGCCGCCGACGCCTTCGGCGTGCTGCCGCCGATCGCCAGGCTGACGCCGGCGCAGGCGATGTATCATTTTCTCTCCGGTTATACCGCGAAGGTGGCGGGAACCGAGCGCGGCCTCGGCAACGAGCCGCAGCCGGAATTCTCCGCCTGCTTCGGCTCGCCGTTCCTGCCGCGCGATCCCAGCGTTTACGGCAACATGCTGCGCGAGCTGATCGCGAAGCACAACGTCGATTGCTGGCTGGTCAACACCGGCTGGACCGGCGGCAAATACGGCACCGGACGTCGCATGCCGATCAAGGTCACGCGCGCACTGCTTGGCGCGGCGCTCGACGGCTCCCTGCGCGAGGTCCAATTCCGCACCGACAGGTATTTCGGGTTCGCGGTGCCGACATCGGTGCCCGGCGTCGAGCCGCATATCCTCGATCCGATCAAGACCTGGGCCGACAAGGCCGATTTCGACAAGACCGCGCGCGCCCTGGTCGGCATGTTTCAGAACAACTTCGCCAGATTCGAGAATGACGTCGATGCCGAGGTCAAGGCGGCGGCGCCCGAGGTGAGGGTGGCAGCGGAGTAGGCCCGTGTATCAATTTCGTGAAATCAAAGCGCGGCTCGATCGGCCGCCCTTTTTTATCCCGAGTCTTCCTGTTGATGCCGGGTCTTGAGCAATGGATGTTTTGACGCTGCATCGTAGACAGCGTCGGCGCAGCCGAACATGAGGGTGGTTCAAAAATGATCGGCAGACGGCGATTGTTGCGCGCGGCGGGTGCGGGGCTGGTCGGGCTTGTCGTCATGGGCCGCGCCGGTCGGGCTCGGGCGGCTGCGGTATTGCAGCAGAGGTTTGTCGACGAATTGAAGCGGCTGGAGACCGAAAGCGGCGGACGGCTGGGTGTCGCGCTGCTCGATACCGGCACCGGTCAGTGCGTCGGCCATCGGATGGATGAGCGATTTCCGATGTGCAGCACCTTCAAGGTGCTGGCGTCGGGCGCCGTTCTTCACGGAGTCGATGCCGGCAAGGAAAGTCTCGCGCGGCGGATTTATTTCAGCGAAGCCGATCTCGTGGCGCACTCGCCGGAGACGCACGAGCGTGTCGGCCCGGTTGGCATCACCGTTGCTGAACTCTGCAAGGCCGCCATTACGCTCAGCGACAACACCGCGGGAAATCTGCTGCTCGCCAGCCTCGGCGGCCCGCAGGGTCTGACCGCCTTCGTGCGCAAGCTGGGCGACGACGTGACGCGCCTCGACCGCATCGAGACCGCACTCAACGAGGCGGCGCCGGGCGATCCGCGCGACACCACCACGCCGAACGCGATGGCCTCCGACCTGCGCGCGCTGGTGGTGGGCGATGTGCTGTCGACGAAATCGCGCGCGCAACTCGTGGCCTGGCTCGCCGCCAACACGACCGGCAGCAAACGCCTGCGCGCCGGATTGCCGGCCGGCTGGCGTGCCGGCGACAAGACCGGAACGGGCGAGCGGGGAACGGCGAACGACGTCGCTGTGGTCTGGCCGCCGGACCGGGCGCCGATGATTGTAACGGCCTATCTCACCGGCGCCGCGGTCTCGGCGGACCGGCAAAACGCCGTCATGGCGGCCGTGGGGCGTGCGGTCACGACCGCACTCGCATGATTTTCGCGACCGCGCGCCGCTTTCAGCTACTGCTCGGCATCAGCGTATTGCTGGGGGTTGGACGGTCGGTGATCTGCTGTCCGAACAGGCTCGCGATCAATTCGACCGCGACCCGCGCGGTCCGCCCGCGCTCGTCGAGAAACGGATTGAGTTCGACGATATCGGCCGAATGGACCAGTCCGGAATCGTACAGCAGTTCCATGATGAGATGCGCCTCGCGATAGGTCGCGCCGCCGGGAACGGTGGTGCCGACACCGGGTGCGATGCCGGGATCCAGCATATCGAGGTCGAAGCTGAGATGCAGCACGCCGTTGCGCGCTTTGACCCGCTCGATGACGCTGTGCATCAGTACCGCTACGCCGAACTCGTCGATCGCGCGCATGTCGGCAATGGCGATCCGCCGGTCATGCACCAGTTTCTTCTCGAGCGGGTCGATCGAATGGACGCCGAACAGGTCGAGATGCGCTGACGTGATCGAAGCGCGTGGCTCCTCGCCGAGCAGATCGTCGAGTCCGGGCTCGCCGCACACAAAAGCAGCAGACATTCCGTGCATGTTCGCGGTCATCGTCGTCAGCGGCGTGTTGTAGTCGGCGTGGGCGTCGAGCCAGAGCACGAACAATTCGCGTCCCTGTTCATGCCAATAGCGCGCGACGCCGTTGATCGAACCCATCGACAGGCTGTGGTCGCCGCCGAGAAAGATCGGTATGGCGCCGGACTTCGCCAGATCATAAGCGCGCGGGCTGAGCGTGCGGGTCCATGCCTGAATGTCGCGGTAGTGGTTGGCGTTCGCGGGTATCCGATCGGTCGCCGGCGCGGCGTGAGCGATGGAAATATCGCCGTGATCCGACACGTCGATGCCCAGGCTTTCCAGCACCGGCTTGATGCCCGCTGTGCGCAGCGCCGCCGGTCCCATCAAGGTGCCGCGTTGCGCCGCGCCCATGTCGATGGGAACGCCGAGCAGCGCAACGCTTCCGACCCGGCCGCCGGTTGTGTCGGTCATCGGACGAGCTTTCCGATCGCCGTCTGCAGCGGCCGCGCGGCTTCGTCATAGCCCGACCAGGCCTTGCTCTTTTTCAGGAGGTCCGGCGCGGTGCGGAGCGTGAACCGCTTCGGATCGAGGCCGGCTTTCACCTGCGACCAGTTCAGCGGCATCGACACGGTGGCGCCGGAGCGCGCGCGCGGCGATAGCGGCGCGACCGCGGTCGATTTGGTGTCGTTGCGAAGATAATCGAGAAAGATTTTGCCCTCGCGCTGCTGCTTCGACATGGTGATGAGATATTTGTCGGGTGCGTCGGTTGCCATTTGTTCGCAGACGGCCTGCGCGAACATTTTGGCCTGCTTCCAGTTCAACCTGTTCTTCTGCGTGATTGCAAGCGGCGTGACCACGTGCAGGCCCTTGCCGCCGGTGGTCTTGCAGAAGGTTTCAAGCCCGAGCGCCTCGAGGCGTTGCTTCATCTCCTTGGCCGCCGCGATCACATCCGGGAATGCGACCTCCGGCGCGGGATCGAGGTCGAACACCAGCCGTCCCGGCACCTCATACTGATCGGGCGCGCAATTCCACGGATGCAGTTCGAGCCCGCCGATTTGCGCCACGGCGATCAGGCCTTCGACGCGGTCGATCTGCAGATAAGGCTTGCGGTCGCCGGACACCTTCACTTCGGTGACGAGATCGGACAGGCCCGGCATGGCGTGACGCTGGAAGAAGGTCTCGCCGCCGATGCCGTTGGGAGCGCGCACGATTGAACACGGCCGCCCGCGGATGTGGCCGATCATCCAGCCGCCGGTCGTTTCCATGTAGAGGGCGAGGTCGCGCTTGGTGACTGGCTGCTTGTCGCCGGCATCCGGCCACAGCGCCTTGTCCGGGTGCGAGATCGCAACGCCCATGACCGTCGAGCGATCCCGCGCCGCAGGTGCGCGCGGCTGGCGCGATGTCGTCGTATCGGTGCGCGCTGCGGCTGCGGCTCTCGCGTCAAGCCTTTTAGCGTCGAGCTTTGGGACCGCCGCACGGGCCGGCGTCTCCGCCTTGATCTCGCGGGCCGGCTTGTCCGCGCGCAATCCCTTGAAGGCGGCCTGTCGGACCAGGCCGCCGTCGGTCCAGCCGGCGAATTCGATCTCGGCGACGAGTTCAGGCTTCAGCCAATGCACCTCGCGACCGCCCGGCGGCGCGTTCTTGCCGGAGAACGGGCTTTTCGATGAGGCGGCGGCCTTCAACGCCGGCATGATGCGCTTGACGGTGTCGCGGCCGTAGCCGGTGCCGACGATGCCGGTATAGACAAGGTGGTCGCCGTTGTAGACGCCGGCCATCAGTGAGCGGAATTTCCCGTCCGTGGTTTTCCAGCCGCCGATCACCACCTCATGGCCGGGGCGGCTTTTGATTTTGAGCCAGCTTCCACCGCGGCCGGCGCGATAGGGCGCATCCGCCTGTTTCGAGATGATGCCTTCGAGGCCGGCGTCGCGGGCCGATGCGAACATCTGTTCGCCGCTCACGTCGAAATGCTCGACGTATCGGACTGGAGCGCAAGCTGATTTTGCAGAACGTCCAAGCAATTTGCGAAGCCGTTCCTTGCGCGTGAGCAGCGACAGCGGGCGCAGATCCTCACCCTCGGCGAACAGCAGGTCGAATGCAAAGAACACCAGTTCACCAGTGTTGCCCTCAGACAGCGCGGCCTGCATAGCCGAAAAATCCGGATCGCCCTTGCCGCTGAGCGCGACGATCTCGCCGTCGATGATGGCGTCGGCCAGTTTGGCGGCAGCTTTTGCGATGATCGGGAATTTTTCGGTCCAGTCGAGGCCCTTGCGCGTCTTGAGCGTCACATTGCTGTTCTCGATCCGCGTCTGAATGCGGTAGCCGTCGAACTTGATCTCATGCACCCAGCCCTCGGCCGAGGGCGGAGTTGCGGAGGCTTCGCAGAGTTGAAAGCCGACGAAATCCGGCATGGCGCCTTTGATTGCGTGGGCCTTGTGGCCATGAGTCTTGGAAGCTTTACGCTTCGGTGCCCGCTCTCGGGTCGAAGCCGGCTTGGCGCTCGTCTTTGCCACCGGTCGTTTCGCGCCGCGGGCGCGTTCTTCGGCGGCAACGCCTTTGTTCGAATCCCACACCGCGTCAGAGCCCGCGATCCGCCTGGTCATCATGAAAGGCTTCGGCGCCTTGCCCTTGCCCTCCGCGATCTGGTTGAGCCTGCGCCCCGAGGCGACCGAGCGATCGTGCTTCAGCACGTCCTCGCCGCTGCCGGGCTCGGCATAATCGTCGCGGTGCTTGATCAGCAGCCAGTTGGTGCGCTTGCCGCCGCTGCGGTCGTGCTTCATGCGCACCAGCACCCACTCGCCTTTGAGCTTCTCACCCATCAGCGCGAATTTGAGGTCGCCCTTGGCGAGACCCTTCGCCGGGTCCTCGGCATACCAGTAGCCGCGGTCCCAGATTTCCACGGTGCCGCCGCCATACTGACCCTTCGGGATCGTGCCCTCGAAGTCACCGTAGTCGAGCGGGTGATCTTCGACCTCCACCGCCAGCCGCTTCTCGGTTGGATCGAGCGACGGGCCGCGCGTCACCGCCCATGACTTGAACACCCCGTCATATTCGAGGCGGAAGTCGTAATGCAGCCTTGTGGCATCGTGCATCTGGATCACGAAGCGCCGCTGCTTCGAGGTCGCGATGCGCGCCTTGCCGCTCGGCTCGGCGGTTTTGGAGAAGTCGCGCTTGTTGCGGTAGGTGCTGAGCTTGCGGGAGGGCACGGCGTTGGTTCCAAATTGGATCAGACGATGTGCAACGCCCACAAGGGCGCGCAAGTGCCCCGAATTCACGATTTTTTTCGTTTGGCGCCGGCACTCTTGCGCAACGCGTCCTTCAAGTCGATCGGGACGCCGTGCTTCCCCAAAAGGTCGGCAAAAGCCTCGTCGGCCAGCTCCTGAATCGTCGCCATGCGGTCGCGGCCGAGTTGCGTCAGCGCGGCCATGGTTTCGTCGTCGAAGGCGATCAGCTTGCGCATCGGCGCGGCCGGCTAACCGGTCTTGCGTTTCGCAGTCGATGCCTTCGCAGCCGGTGTCTTCGCAGTTTTGGCCGGTCGCTTGGCAGGCTCCCGCTTAGTCTCCTTCGCGGCGGTCTTCTTGCCCTCGATCGGAAACAGCATCTCGCGCTGCCCTTCGACGCGCTTCCTGGACTTCTTGCCCTTCGCCGGAACAGCCGCGGCCGGCCCTGCCTTGCCGCCCTTCAGGCTCTGCCGCAAGGCGTCCATCAGGTTGATGACGTTGCCTTCGGTCCTGACCTTGGCTTTCGCGATCGGATGCCCCGCCTTCTTCTGCTCGATCAGGTCGAGCAGCGCCGCCTCATAGTGATCCTCGAAAGCGGTCGGCTCGAAATGGCCGGACTTCTGCTCGACGATATGCCTGGCGAGATCGAGCATGTCCTTAGTGATCTTCACGTCCTTGATGGCGTCGAAATAGTCCGATGCCTCGCGAACTTCGTAAGCGTAGCGCAGAAGCAGACCGACCAGCCCGTTGTCCCGTGCCTCCAGCGCAATGACATGCTCACGATTGGTCAACACCACTCGCGCCAGCGCGGTTTTGCCGGTGGCCTTGATAGTGTCGCGGATCACAGCATAAGCGTCGTGGCCGACCTTGCCGTCCGGCACCAGATAATACGGCCGCACGATATAAAGATCGTCGATCTCGGCGCGCGGCACGAACCGGTCGATCTCGATGGTATGGGTAGAATCAATCGCGACGTTGTCGAGTTCGTCCTTGGTCACCTCGAGATAGGTATCGGTATCGATCTTGTAGCCCTTGACGATGTCGTCATTATCGACATCCTCGCCGGTTTCGGCATCGACTTTCTGATACTTGATGCGATGTCCGGTCTTGCGATTGATCTGGTTGAAGCTGACCTTCTCCGACTCCGAGGTCGCCGGAAACAGGGCGACCGGACAGGTCACGAGCGAAAGGCGCAGAAAGCCTTTCCAGTTCGCACGCGGGGCCATGGGACAAACTCCATACTGGCCGGGGACGGCAGAATAAGATCAATATCACGAGCGGCGAAACGTTCCGAGTCGGGAACGTGGTAAACGCGGGGCGTCAGCGTCGCAGGCCCGAGGTGTTCCGGTTGTGTTCTTGGCGAGCTTGTGGTGTTTTTTGAAACCGACATCTGCTGCGCGGCCGCAGGCGATTAGGGTTTTAGGAATTCGCTCGCCTTATACAGCGCGCGGAACGGCACCCCGGCCTGTGCGAAGGTTTCCGCCGCGCCTTCCTCGCGATCCACCATGGTGAAGACCAGCACGATCTCGCCGCCGGCCTCGCGTACGGAGTCCACGGCCTTGATCGCCGAGCCGCCGGTGGTGGTGACGTCTTCCACGATGACGACGCGCTTGCCCCTGAGGCTTTCGGTCTTGGTGAGGCCTTCCACCGCCAGCCGCGCGCCATGCTCCTTCGGCTTCTTGCGCACGAAGAATGCGGCGATCGGTTGATTTTTCAGCCACGACAACTGCGCGATGGCGCCGGCGAGCGGCACCGCGCCCATCTCAAGGCCGCCGATGTAGTCGAGCCTGTCGTCCTTGAGCGCCTCGAAGCTCAGTTCGGCGAGCAGCGCTGCGCCCTCGGGATCGAGCATGGTCGGCTTCAGGTTGAAGTAGAAATCGCTCCTGCGGCCCGAGGCCAGGGTGATTTCGCCGCGCCCGAACGAGCGCGTGCGAATGATCTCGGCAAGGCGGGCGCGGGAAGCGGACGTCGGCACTGGCGCTAGTCTCTCTGGTGAACCGCCGCGCAATCTATCGGGCGAGCCGGCTGGATTCCAGTACCATGTGGGACCGTCAACAGTGCAACTATGAAGGTAGGTCTCGTATGAAGCCGTCATCGTCCGCCAGCGGGTCCGGCTTTGCCGGCCCGATGACAGGCTCCGGCGGACAATCCAGTATACGCCCAAGTCTGCGATCACCGATTGACGTTTCGGAATACTGGATGCCCGCTTTCGCGGGCATGACGACAAAAGATCAATGCGCCTCGTCCCAGTTGTCGGCGGCGCGGGCGTCGACCTGCAACGGCACCGACAGCAACACCGCCGGGAACGGCGCGTCCTGCATCACATGCTGCACCACCGGCAGCGTCGCGGCCACCTCGTCGTCAGGCACTTCAAAGATCAGTTCGTCGTGGACCTGCAGCAGCATCCGCGCCGACAGCTTTTTCGTCGCGAGCGCATCGTCCATCCGCACCATGGCGCGGCGGATGATGTCGGCGGCGGTGCCCTGCAAACGCGCATTGATCGCGGCGCGCTCGTTAAAGGCGCGGTGCGACGGGTTCGGCGACTTGATGTCCGGGTAGTGGCATTTGCGGCCGAACAGCGTTTCGACATAACCGTGCTCGCGGCAGAAGTCCCGGGTCGCGTCCATGTAGGCGCGGATGCCGGGAAAGCGCTCGAAATATTTCTTGATGTAGGCGCCGGCTTCCTCGCGCGGGATGCCGAGTTGGTTAGCGAGGCCGAACGCCGAAATGCCGTAGATGATGCCGAAGTTGATGGCCTTGGCGCGGCGACGGATTTCGCCCGGCATTCCCTGGACCGGCACGCCGAACATTTCCGACGCCGTCATGGCGTGGATGTCGAGCCCGTCGCGGAATGCCTGTTTCAGCACGGGGATGTCGGCGATCTCGGCAAGCAGTCGCAGTTCGATTTGGGAGTAGTCGGCGGAGACCAGCTTATGGCCCAGCGTTGCGATGAAGGCGCGGCGGATTTTGCGGCCCTCTTCATTGCGTACCGGAATGTTCTGCAGGTTCGGCTCGTTCGACGACAGCCGCCCGGTGGTGGTGGCGGCGAGCGCATAGGTCGTGTGTACACGGCTGGTCTGCGGATTGACGTATTCCGGCAGCGCGTCGGTATAGGTCGATTTCAGTTTTGAAACCTGCCGCCAGTCGAGGATCTTGCGCGGGAAGTCATGACCCTGCTCGGCGAGGTCGTCGAGGATTTGCGCCGAGGTGGACCATGCGCCGGTCTTGGTCTTGCTGCCGCCCGGCAACCCCATCTTGCCGAACATGATCTCGCCGATCTGCTTCGGGCTGCCGACATTGATCGGCTCGCCGGCAAGCTCCTGGATTTCGGCTTCCAGCCGCGTCGCGGACTGCGCGAATTCACCCGACAGCCGCGACAGCGCCTGGCGGTCGATGGTGATGCCGCGCCGCTCCATCCGCGCCAGCGTCGCAATCATCGGCCGTTCCAACGTCTCGTAGACCGCATTCATGCGCTCGGCGACCAGCCGGGGTTTCAACGCTTGCCACAGCCGCAAGGTCAGGTCGGCGTACTCCGCCGCGTAAGCCGTGGCGCGATCGATCGTCACCTGATCGAAGGTGAGCCTGTTCCTGCCGCTGCCGATCAGTTCGCCATAGCTCAAGGCCGTGTGGCCGAGCCAGCGCTGCGCCAGCGATTCGAGATCGTGGGAGCCACGCCCGGCATCGAGCGCGTAGGACATCAGCTCGACGTCGTCGTGGTTCTGCATGACGATGCCGTGTTGCGCGAGCAGCACCGCGGTGAACTTGACGTTGAAGCCGATCTTCAGGTGGCCGCCGGATTCGAGGAGCGGATTTAGCAGATCGAGCGCATCGCGAATCGCGATCTGATCGGGCGCAAGGCCGGCGGCGAACAGACCGGCGCTGTCGCCGGCCTGCTTGTGGTTGAACGGGACGTAGCACGCGTCGTTCGGCGCGAGCGCCAGCGCGAGGCCCGACAATTCCGCCTGCATAGGGTCTATTGTCGGCGCCAGCGCTTCGACGACGAAGCTGTCATGGCTCTCGATGCGGGCTATCCAGTCCTGCAGTCGTTCGAGCGTGCCGATGGTTTCGTATTTGTCTCGCTGAACCGGCAGCGCGCGTACCGCCTCAAGGCGGGTCGCGGCGAGGATTTGCGGTGTTCGGGGTGGAGCATCTGCCGGAGCTTGGCTTCGCCCGGCAGGTAGGACGTTCCCTCCTCCCTTGTGGGGGAGGGGTAGGGAGGGGGGTGAGCCGAAGAGGTCGCCTGTGGCCCCCCCACCCCGGCCCTCCCCCATAAGGGGGGAGGGAGCAGAAAGAGCAGCGCCGCTGGCGTTTTTCCTGTCCGGCTCGATCTCGGTCGCGTTGACCTCGGAATAGTCGGCGACTCGCTTCGTCAGCGTGGTGAACTCCATGGCCTTCAGGAAGGCGATCAGCTTGCGGGCGTCGGGCTCCTGCACGGCGAGGTCGTCCAGCGGCACGTTGAGCGCGACCTTATCGTCGAGCAGCACAAGTTGCCGCGAAATGCGCGCCTTCCCCGCGTTCTCGATCAGCGTTTCGCGCCGCTTCGGCTGCTTGATCTCGCCGGCGCGCGCCAGCAGCGTTTCGAGGTCGCCGTATTCGGTGATGAGCTGCGCCGCGGTCTTGACGCCGATGCCCGGCACGCCCGGCACGTTGTCGACGCTGTCGCCGGCCAGCGCCTGCACCTCGACGACCTTTTCGGGCGGCACGCCGAATTTCTCGATCACCTCGGGGATGCCGAGGCGGCGGTCCTTCATGGTGTCGAACATGGTGACGCAGTCGGTGACGAGCTGCATCAGATCCTTATCCGAGGATACGATGGTCGCGGTCGCGCCGCGCGCGCACGCCTGCCGCACATAGGTGGCGATCAGGTCGTCGGCCTCGAACCCGCCCTGCTCGATGCAGGGCAGATCGAACGCCTTCACAGCCTCGCGAATCAGCGCGAATTGCGGAATCAGGTCGTCGGGCGCGGGCGGCCGATGCGCCTTGTAGTCGGGATAGAGCTTGTTGCGGAACGTCACCTCGGACTTGTCGAAGATGATCGCGAGATGGGTCGGCTTGTCGCCCTTCGGCATGTCGCGCAACAGCTTCCACAGCATGTTGCAGAAGCCGAGCACCGCGTTGACCTGCAAACCGTCGGATTTACGGTTCAGCGGCGGCAGCGCGTGATAGGCGCGGAAGATGTAGGAGGAGCCGTCGACCAGAAAGATGTGCTTGCCCTGCATGTCTGATCTGGTTGCGGCAGCGGACTCTACGGTCACAGCTTCCACGGCGGGGGTGGTGGGTACGGGCGTGGTGGCAGGGGTGGGCTTCTTGGGCATGGCCCGCAACTTAAGGATTTTTGCGCCGAAAGACAGCCTCCGAGAAGGATTGCGATCGGTATTGCAGGGCATATCGCCATGCGCTTTGAGTCATCGCCCGGCTTGACCAGGCGATGACTGGCTGCCCGCTTTCGCGGGATGACGCCTTTTGGCGCGGCGACCGTGTTGCGTTACTCGGCGGCCTGAATCGCGGCCGCGCGTTTCTTAGGCGCGATCCAGAAGGCGTCTGGACGCTCGAACAGGAAATTCGCCCGCGTGTTGCGGCAGGCCCACCAGATCAGCACCGCGCCGATCACGCCGACGATGGTGACGATCAGCGACACCAGGCCGATATCGTGGATGAAGCCCGCTTTCAGCAGAATCGTGCGCGAGGCGGCCATGGGCAGGAAGAAGGCGAGATAGATGACGATGGAATGCTCGCCGCAATAGCGCACGGCGTCCAGCCAGTGCATTTTGGCCAGCAGCGTGCCGATGGTGATGATGGCGCAGGCGCCTGCCAGACCCAGCGCGAGCGAGACGATGGGCCATTCGCTAGCGCCGGTATAGACGAGGCCGGCATTGGTGACCGCCCACAGCGCCAGCGCCGCCAGCGCCAGTGCCGGATAGGCGCGGGCGCGGTTCGACAGCGCGAACACATAACTTGCGAACAGGTAGCCGGAATAGATGTAGACGAAGCGCGCGGCGAATTCGTCGATCGCGGTCCAGCCGGTGGAGATATGCGCCATCTCGAGTACTGCGGCAACGCCCCAGATCACCCACGGCGAGATCCGGCGCGTGGCCTTGATAACCACGAAGAACACCGGCAGCAGATAGATGAACCACAGCGTGCCGAACGGATCGATGAACGACATCAGATAGAGATGGATGACGCCCGGCCAGCCCACCTCGGCGGCAAAGTGGGGTGCCTTGAAGCCGAACTGGATCGCGGTCCACAACAGGTAAAAGTAGGCGAAATGCACGACCTTGCGGTCAAGATAGGTGCGCCAGCCGCGATCGATGACGAGCGGCAGGAACAGGCCGGAAATCAGGAAGAAGTCCGGCATCCGGAACGGTTTTGCGAATTCGACCACCAGATGCATGAAGCCGTCCTGCCCGACGGCCTTTTCGACACCCTGCACCGAATGCATCATCACAACCATGATGATGCAGATGCCCTTGGCGTAGTCGACCCAGTCGACCCGTTCGTTCTTCAGTGCGGCTGTGCCGTTTCCGGTCATGGGTGTCTCTTTTCGGCGCGATTGGGCGCGTTTACAGGAGGATCGGTTTCATTCTCCTTTCCCCAATCAAATAATGTGCCGTGTTTAGGGGATATGATCGGGCGGAGGTATCGCTTTGCCCGGGTGCTGGCCGTGCGCTAAGAGGCAGCCCGGCACCCCCGTTAACCATGCCGCGAGCGGGATTATTCTTTGACGAAAACGTTTGCCACACCGCTTCCGATCGACGCCGTGCTCGACGAACTCGCGCGCACGCTCGCCGCGCATAATACGGCGGTGCTGGTGGCGCCGCCCGGCGCCGGCAAGACGACGCGGGTGCCGCTGGCGCTGCTCGATGCGTCCTGGATCGCCGGCAAGAAGATCATCGTGCTGGAGCCGCGCCGGATCGCGGCGCGCGCCAGTGCGGAGCGGATGGCGAAGACGCTGGGCGAGCGCGCCGGCGAGACCGTGGGCTATCGCGTGCGCTTCGGATCAAGAGTCTCGCGCGCAACCCGCATCGAGGTCGTCACCGAAGGAATCTTTGCGCGGCAGATTCTCGACGACCCCGAACTGACCGGCGTCGCGGCGGTGCTGTTCGACGAGTTTCACGAACGCTCGCTCGACGCCGATTTGGGGCTTGCGCTCGCGCGTGACGTGCAGACCGGCCTACGTGAGGATTTGCGCATCCTCGTGATGTCCGCGACCATCGATGGCGCGCGGATAGCAAAGCGTCTCGGCGACGCGCCGGTGATCGAAAGCGAAGGCCGCGCCTTCCCGATCGAGACGCGCTATCTCGGCCGCAAGGTGGATGCGCCGCCGGAGCGGCAGATGGCTGACGCGATTGCTATGGCGCTGCGCACTGAAGCCGGGTCGGTGCTGGCGTTTCTGCCGGGCGCGGCCGAAATCCGTCGCACCCAGAATTTTCTCGGCGAGCGCGTGCATGATGCGAGCATCGAGATCGTGCCGCTGTTCGGCGCGCTCGACCCCGGTACGCAGGATCGCGCCATCGCGTCGGCCCCGAAAGACCATCGCAAGGTGGTGCTGGCGACCTCCATCGCGGAGACCTCGCTGACCATCGAGGGTGTCCGCATCGTGGTGGATTCCGGCATGGCGCGGGTGCCGCGCTACGAGCCTGATATAGGGCTGACGCGGCTTGAGACGATCCGCGCCTCGCGCGCCGCAGTGGACCAGCGTCGCGGCCGCGCCGGCCGCACCGAGCCCGGCGTCTGCTATCGGCTGTGGGACGAGCCGCAAACCGCCTCGCTGGCCGCCTACACGCAGCCTGAAATTCTCAGCGCGGATCTCTCGACGCTGGTGCTCGATCTGGCGCAATGGGGCGTCGGCGATCCGGCGGAGTTGACCTTTCTCGATTCCCCGCCCGCGCCGGCGCTGAACGAGGCCCGCGCCCTGCTGCGCGAACTCGGCGCGCTCGATGCCGACGGCCGCATCACCGACGAGGGTAAGAGCCTGCGCGCGCTGGCGTTGCCGCCACGGCTCGCGCGCATGATCGTGGATTCACATCGACTCGGCGCGGGCCGCGAGGCCGCCGATATCGCGGCGGTATTGACCGAGCGCGGCCTCGGCGGCGACAGCGTCGATCTCGATGCGCGGCTCGACGGTTTCCGCCGTGACCGCTCGCCGCGTGGAGCCGGCGCAAGGCAGCTCGCGGAGCGATGGGCGTCGCAGGTGGCGGCCCCTCTTACCCCTCCCCACCAGAGGGGGCAGGGAGAAGCCATTCCTTCCACCGGCGTGATGCTGGCCTTCGCGTTTCCCGATCGCGTGGCGCGCAACCGCGGCACCGGATCGTTCGTGCTTGCCAACGGCCGCGGTGCGGCGGTCGATCCGGCTTCCGCGCTGGCGCGGGTGCCCTATATCGCCGTCGCCGAACTGACCGGCACGGCCGCCAACGGCCGCATTCTGCTGGCTGCGCCGATCGCGCAAGCCGACATCGAGTTGCGCTTCGTCGACCAGATCGAGACCGACGACGAGGTCGTGTTCGACCGCGTGGCGATGGCGTTGCGGGCACGGCGCCGGAAGCGGCTTCATGCGATCACGCTCTCCGAGGCGCCGCTGGCGGTCGTTCCCTCGATTGTGACGGCGCGCATCCTCGCGGAAGGATTGACGGATGCGGGACTGGATCGCCTGCCGTGGTCGAAATCGCTGAAGCAGTGGCGCGACCGCGTGATGTTCCTGCGCGCGGCGGAGGGTGAGGAGTGGCCCGACCTGTCCGACACAGGACTGGCGGCGGAAATCGAAACCTGGCTGGTGCCTGCGCTATCGGATACAACATCGCTGAAGGATTTTTCCGCCGGCGATCTGTCGGACGCGCTGATGGCGCTGTTGCCGTGGAATTTGCGGGCGCGGCTGGAGCGCGAAGCGCCGACGCATGTCGAGGCGCCGACCGGCACGATGCTGGCGATCGATTATGCAGCGGAGCAGGGGCCAACCATCGCTGTGCGATTGCAGGAGCTGTTCGGCCTGACGGCGCATCCGTCGATCGCGAAAGGCAAGGTGCCGCTGGTTCTGGAATTGCTGTCGCCGGCGCATCGCCCGGTTCAGGTGACGCGCGACCTGCCGGGCTTCTGGCGCGGCAGCTATGCCGCCGTTCGCTCCGATCTGCGTGGGCGCTATCCCCGGCATCCCTGGCCGGACGATCCGGCGAACGCGCCGCCGACGCGACGGGTCAAGCCGCGCGGGACCTGAGGAGCGTTGACGTCTCGCCGCCTGTTTTCGCCGGAACCCGTACCGGCCTCGCAGCGTTAACACCGGTCTCGCTCCGAGGCCTCTCCCATGGACATGCCGTTGCAACCGACCTGGTCCGACATCGCGATCCGTCTCGCCTTGACGATGGTCGCCGGCGGCATCGTCGGTTTCGATCGGGGCGCGCGGGGGCACGCGGCGGGATTTCGCACCACCATTCTGGTTGGGCTCGCCGCCGCGGTCGCCATGATCCAGACCAACATCCTTCTGGCAGCCAGTGGCAAGACGCCGGAGTCGTTCGCTGTGATGGACGTCTTGCGTTTGCCACTCGGCATCCTCACCGGCGTCGGCTTCATCGGCGCCGGGACCATCGTCAAGAAAGGCGATCTCATCACCGGGATCACCACCGCTGCGACGTTGTGGCTGATGACGGTGATCGGCCTCTGTCTGGGCGGCGGTCAAGTGGTGCTCGGCCTGGTGGCGACTGCACTGGCCGTCATCACCCTGTGGGCGTTGCAATGGGTGGACCGCGCGATTCCCCGCGAGCACCGCGCCAGATTGACCGTGACGGCCGACAAGGAGATGCGTGCGATGATCGAACTGCCGCGCCTGACCGGCGGACTCGGCTATCGCGCGCGCTTCGCGGAGGCCGAGCGGCGCGATGACGGGTCGATCGATTGCTCATTCGATATATCGTGGCGGCGTGCCGAGCGATCGACACCGCCGGCCGATCTGCTGACGCTGATTCGGCAGCACTATGAGATCAAGGTGTTCGCCCTGACCACCGAAAACGGCCGCTAGAATCGTCTCGATTGCCTCACTGCCCCGCGCCAAAGACGCCCGCGTTAACGCTTCGCTCATCGTTTTCCCAAATAACGAACCTCACCGCCGCCGTGGCCGGCTGGCGACCGTCGTGAGATCGCAGTCGTCGTCGTCGTGTGTCAGTGAGTATGCGCCATGCGTAATCTGATGATTTTTGCCGCGCTTCTGATCGGTTCCGGAACCTATATGGCGCAACTGGCCGACAAGATGACCGCAACAGCAGCGGCACGGGCGACGACACCCGCGCAGCAGACGGCATTCGAAGCGATTCAGGATAACACCCAGGCGGGTCACCGCAGCGTCAGCATCGCACGCGACGGCCGCGGCCACTTCCAGACCGAAGGCCGGATCGACGGCCAGCGCATCGGCTTCATGGTCGATACCGGTGCGTCGGTGATCGCGCTCAACGAAACCTCGGCGGCGCGGATCGGCGTGCGGCCCTCGCAAAACGACTACACCACGCAGGTGACCACGGCCAACGGCAAGATCAAGGCGGCGCGCACCCGGCTCGCCATGGTCGACGTCGGCGGCCTCATCGTGCGCGATGTCGATGCCATGGTGTTGCCTGACGAGGCGCTGTCTGAAAACCTGCTTGGCCTGTCGTTTTTATCCAAACTCAAACGCTTCGAATTCGCGAACGGGCGGATGGTGCTGGAACAATAGTCCGGCGTCGCCGTTGACCGAGGTTGCGGCGACGCGCGCGGGTGCCGTTGTGAATTATGCCGCAATTGCCGTTCACTGACCGGCTCCCCGCATTTCCAGCAGCCATGGCATTCGCCAGGGCTGCACTTTCCGTGTATTCATGCCCTTCCCCTAACGAGGCCATCTGCATGTTTCCGAAGCCGAAACCCGTTCTGGCGCCGAACACCTATGCCTATGAATCCGAGCCGATGGTGAAGGCGACCGGCTTTCGCGAATATGACGCGCGCTGGCTGTTCGAAAAGGAAATCAACCTGATGGGCATTCAGGCGCTGGGCATGGGGCTCGGGACGCTGATTGCCGAACTCGGCCAGAACAAGGACATCGTGACCGGTCATGATTTCCGCAGCTATTCGTCGTCCATCAAATACGCGCTGATCTCCGGCCTGCTGGCGTCCGGCTGCAAGGTCCACGATATCGGACTGTGCATGACGCCGATGGCGTATTTTGCGCAGTTCGAACTCGACGTCCCCTGCGTCGCCATGGTGACGGCGTCGCATAACGACAACGGCTGGACCGGCGTCAAGATGGGGGCCAACCGGCCGCTGACCTTTGGGCCCGACGAGATGACGCGGCTGAAGGAGATCGTGCTCGACGCCGCCTTTACCAACACAACCGGCGGCTCCTATCAGTTCCACGAGAATTTTCCGGCGCGCTATATTGCCGACCTGACCAGGCGTCCGAAGCTGAGGCGCAAGCTCAGAGCGGTCGTGGCATGTGGCAACGGCACCGCCGGCGCCTTCGCGCCTGCGGTGATGGAGGCGATCGGCTGCGAGGTGATCCCGCTCGATACCGAACCCGATTACACCTTCCCGAAGTACAATCCGAATCCCGAAGACATGAAGATGCTGCACGCGATCCGCGACGCGGTGCTCGAACACAAGGCCGATGTCGGCCTCGGCTTCGACGGCGACGGCGACCGCTGCGGCGTGGTCGACAATACCGGCGAGGAAATTTTCGCCGACAAGGTCGGCGTGATGCTGGCGCGCGACATGTCGGCGATCCACAAGGATGCGCACTTCGTGGTCGATGTGAAGTCGACCGGCCTGTTTGTCACCGATCCGGTGTTGCAGCAGCAGGGCGCCAGCACGACTTACTGGAAAACCGGCCACTCCTACATGAAGCGGCGCACCAACGAACTCGGCGCGCTGGCCGGTTTCGAGAAATCCGGCCATTTCTTCTTTAACGCGCCGATGGGCCGCGGTTACGACGACGGCCTGGTCTCGGCGATCGCCGTGTGCGAGATGCTCGATCGCGCAGCCGGCAAATCGCTGGCCGATCTGAAGAACGCCTTGCCCAAAACCTGGTCGTCGCCGACCATGTCGCCGCATTGCGCCGACGAAGCCAAATACGGCATCGTCGACAGCGTTGTGAAGCATTTCGAGGCGGCCAAAACAAACGGCGACAAAGTGGCGGGCCAGCCGATCCGCGATCTCGTCACCGTCAACGGCGTCCGGGTGACGGCGGAAGACGGAAGCTGGGGGCTGGTGCGGGCGTCATCCAACAAGCCCGAGCTCGTGGTAGTGGTCGAAAGCCCGGTTTCTGAGCAGCGGATGCGCGACATGTTCGAGGCGATGGACAGCGTGCTGCGTACCCATCCCGAGGTCGGCGAATACAATCAGAAGATCTGAGGGTTACGTCCGGCTTCGCGACTGCGGCTTGCTGCTGTTTTCGGCGATCATCTTTTCCAGCTCACGCTCGGCCTGCGTCACATGGCGTTCCTTGTGACGCAGCAAGAAGAAGCGGCGCGACGGCAGCGCGATCTTCAGCGCGGTCAGCGTGTGCGATGTCAGCAGGTTGGCAGCGACCAGTTTCGACAGGATGGTGGCACCCGCGCCTGCGGCCACCGCTGAACGAACGGATTCGTTGGACGGCAGTTCGAGCGCGATGTTGATGTCGCTGCGTGTCAGCCCGAAGCCAGCCAGCACTGTCTCGAAAATCTGGCGCGTGCCCGATCCCTTTTCGCGGGCGATCCACGCTGCACCTTTCATCTGGGCGGGTTTCACGGTGCGCAAGGAGGCCCAGGGATGCTTTGCGCCGACCGCCAGCACGAGCTCGTCCTCTGCGATCAGTTTGACGAAGAGCACCGGATCGTCGATCTGTCCTTCGACGAATCCGAGATCGGCCATACCGTCGCGAACCCGTGCTGCGACCTGATCGGTGTTGCCGATCGTCAGGTCAAGCGCGATGCCGGGATATAGCGAATGAAAGCGGTGGATCAACGGCGGCAACCAGTAATTCCCCACCGTCTGGCTTGCCGCGAGCGACAACGATCCCCGTTTCAGTCCTGCGAAATCCGCCAGCACGGATTCCGCAGCGGCACTGCGGGCGAGCACGGCACGGGCTTCGACCACGAACTGTTTTCCAACATGGGTCAGCTTGATGCTGCGCCCCACGCGATCGAACAGCCGAATCGCATAGCGCGCTTCGAGCGCGGCGATCGCTGCGCTCGTTGCCGATTGCGTGAGGTTGAGCGCATCGGCGGCGCGTGTCATATGCTCCCGCTCCGCGACAGCAACGAAGATGCGAAGCTGCTCCAGGGTCATGCCGTGATCCTCATGTCGTGATCTTCACAAGCAACAGGCTGAAGCACGCGATGAAGAGGAAGGCCGCAGCGCCCAGCATCAGTGGCCGCAGGCCCTTGGCGCGCAGCTTGCGGATGTCGGTTTCCAGTCCCATCGCCGCCAGCGCCATCGACAGCATGACGGTGGTTACGGTGACGATGACGCTCCTTGCTTCCGGCGGGATCGTGACGACACTGTTGAGCCCGACCAGCGCGACGAAACCCAGCACGAACCACGGCATCGGCGCGCGCCCGGTCGCATTCGTCACGCCCGCCTTGCGGTTGTTCCGCGCTGCGATCAGCCCGAGTCCGATCACCATCGGCGCTAGCATCGCGACACGGGAGAGCTTGGCGATGGTGCCGAACTCGCCGGCTTGCTGGCCGTCCTGGAAGGCTGCGGCCACCACCTGCGCGATTTCGTGGATCGAAGCGCCGCTCCATAAGCCAAAGGCGCGGGGCTCCAGATGCAGCAGCCCTGGCAGCAGCGGGTAGGCGAATATCGCGATCGAGCCGAATACCGTAACGCAGGCCACAGCATAGGCGACATCCTCGTCATGCGCGTTGGTCACGGTGTTGGTGGCGATCACAGCGGAGGCTCCGCAGATCGACGTGCCTGCGGCGATCAATTGCGTGAGCTTCTTTTCCACACCCAGCAGGCGTCCGGCCCAAGTCGTGAATACGAACGTCGCGATTAGCGTCAGCGCGATGACCGCCAGTCCGGTTGCGCCGACCTCGGCGATCTGTGCGGCGGTGAGTTGCAGTCCGAGCAGGATGATGGCGAAGCGCAAAACCCTGCGGAGTGCGAAGGTCACCCCTGCCTTGGCGCGGGCGGGTGTACCGATGGCATTGTGAAACAGCATGCCCAGTACAATGGCGAGAATCAGCGGGCTGAATGTGCCGATGTCGGGCATTTCACGCAGGCCAAATGCCGCGGCTGTGATGAGTGCGGTCAGCAAAAGGCCCGGCATAATTCCGGATGCGGCGGGCGCGCACTGATGACGGCTTTCCGTTGCGGCGAGTGTTTGAGCGGTCATGGCCGAATCTCCTGTTCCGGCCGGCAAAATCGCAAATCATTATCAATCAATCCAATTGATTGTATGTGTAAATTCAATCGATATAATCGATTATACCAGCCCTAGAAAAGCCCGCCGGCGTTTCCCCAGGCGGGCTCTTTGAAACGAACGCAGTCTTGCGAACGTCAGGCGCCGGAGAGGGCAGGCACCGGGAGCGCCGTCACCGATTTGATCTTCTCCATCGCGAATCGCGAGGTGACGTTCTTCAGCGCCACGGCGCTGATCAGCTTCTTGTAAAAAAGGTCGTAGCTCGCCATGTCCGCAACCACGACGCGCAGCATGTAATCGACGTCACCCGCCATGCGGTAGAGTTCCATCACCTCGGGCATCGCGCTGACTGCATCGGCGAACGTCTTTAGCCATGCGTCGGAATGGTCGCCGCTTTCCACCGACACGAATACCGAAATGCCGAGTCCGATCTTGTTCTGATCGACCAGCGCCACTCGACGCAGGATGATGCCGTCCGCTTCGAGCCGCTGGATACGTTTCCAGCAGGGAGTCGAGGATAACCCGACCCGGTCGCCGATCTCGGCTACGGACAGGGATGCGTCCTCCTGGAGCACGGTCAGGATCTTGCGGTCGATGGCGTCGAGGCGACGGCCGGACTCAGGGGGCTGGAGGGCGAGGTCGCTCATGATTAGAACGTTATTCCAACATGGAAGTTGTTCAACCTCATATATAGAAAAATATTCCAATGCAAGAGCAGTCAGTCCCGGACTATGCCGAGGGTGAGACCGCCTGCCGCAAAAGCGCTTCCACTTCAGGGCGTTGCGGGCAGGCGAAAGCCCCGCCGAAGCGGGTGCATTTGATAGCGGCCGCGGCCGAGGCGAACCGGAGCGCCTCCCGCACGTCCCGCTTTTCGGTCATGACGAGAGCGAACGCGCCATGGAACACGTCCCCGGCGCCCAGTGTGTCCACAGTGTGGACCGGAAAGGCCGGAGTCTGCCGGAGCGCGCCGTTCGGATCGAGCCATACCGTGCCCTGCGCCCCGCGCGTTACGGCAAGGAAAGACGAGGTGACCCTGGCAAGCTTCTGCAACGCCGCCGCATCGTCGGCGACGTCGGCCGTGGCCTGCAGGGCTTCGCTTGAGAAAATCAGATGTGACGATGCGGTGAGCAAACCCTCCCGCATCGACATGGCGGAATCGACATCGATCACGACGGGGATGCCGCGCCGGCGCGCTTCGGCGCAGAGACCGGTGCAGAAGGCGGCGCAACGACTTTCTGCGAGGATGGCGTCGCAGTCTTCAAGCAGCCTGTCGGTCTCCGGCAAACGCACTTTCCAGAGTTCGGGATCGCGGAAGGTGATGATGGTGCGTTCGCCGCGAGGATCGATCATGATCGCGGAGATCGGCGTCACCAGGCCCGGCATGGGGACGAGGTCGCGGGTCTCGATGCTCAACTCCGTCATCCTGTCGAAGATATAGCGGCTGGATGTTTCGCCGGCATCGCCCATCGGACCGCAGATTGCCGCGCGGCCACCGAGCCTGGAGATGGCGACCGCCGCGTTGAGCGCATTGCCGCCGGCGATCTCCTCGAAATGCTCGGCGCCGATCTTGAATCCGCGTGCCGGCAGGTCCTGCACGCGAAAAGTCAGGTCACGCACCGGCAGGCCGATACACAGGATGCGGGGCTTTTTCATGCGAGAATCCTTGCCGATGCGGAAGGTCGAGACAAGCGGTTAATCGGCAGGTTTGGCCAGTCGGAAAGCGCATCGAATGCGGTCATTGGCCTAGCCGAACCCCATCCTGCGCCGGATTGCATTGATGAATGCCTCAAGTCCTGCCGCATCGTAATCGCGCGCGGGCACAGCGCCCCAGACCGGACGAGGCCATGCGGCGTCGCCTTTTCGACGCGCGATGATATGGACATGGAGCTGCGGCACCTGATTGCCGAGTGCCGCCACGTTGAGCTTGTCGCAATCGGCGATGTCCTTGAGCGCTTCCGAGACCTGACCGATCTCGGTCATTAGGCGCGTACGCGCGTTCGGATCGAGGTCGATGATCTCGACCGCGTCGGGCTGTCGCGGGACCAGAATGAGCCAGGGATAGTTGCCGTCCTTGCTGAGCAGGAGCCGGCTGAGTGGCAGGTCGCCGATTGCGACCGTGTCGGTGCGGAGCTGCGGATGAAGCGACCAGGTTGCGGACATTGTTTGCGAACACTTTAATGAAGGAGCGCCGGTGCAAGCTGGCCCGGCGACCTGCACAGGTCAATGGCCGGAATCCGGAGCGCCGGAGACCTTCGCGCCCGCTTGCTTTCCGGTCCTTTTGGCCCCAAATAGGGATCGGGAGATTGGCGGTGGACGAGCCACTCGCCAATCGGGTCAGGTCCGGAAGGAAGCAGCCCTAACGAGGTCCGGATCGGGTCGCTCGTCAGTCTCCTACCTGTTTTTTGGACGAGCCATGCCAGCGCCGGATTTCGGCCTGGCCCGAAAGGCCGCTCCAGTTGTTCCGCAAACCGGCTTCGCGAGAGAAAAATTGCGGATCGCTCAATGACCGATGCTGGCAATCCCTCGACATCCACCGATAGCGTCGCTGGCCAGACCGGCTTCGATCTCGGCGCGGCGGCGTCCTCCGAAGTTGGCGCCGCCTATCGCGTGCTGGCGCGGAAATACCGTCCCGCCAGCTTTGACGATCTTATTGGGCAAGAGGCGCTGGTGCGCACCGTGTCCAATGCTTTTGAGACCGGACGGATCCCGCAGGCCTGGATCCTGACCGGTGTGCGCGGTGTGGGAAAAACCACCACCGCGCGTATTCTCGCCCGCGCGCTGAATTACGAATTGCCCGATGGCTCGGTGAAAGGGCCGACCATCCGGATGCCGCGGCCCGGCGTTCACTGTCAGGCCATCATGGAAAGCCGGCATATCGACGTGCTGGAAATGGACGCCGCGTCTCACACCGGCGTCGACGATGTCAGGCAGATCAACGACAGCGTGCGCTATGCGCCTTCGAGTGCGCGCTACAAGGTCTACATCATCGACGAAGTTCACATGCTGTCGACGGCGGCCTTCAATGCGTTTCTGAAGACGCTGGAGGAACCGCCGGAGCACGCAAAATTCGTGTTCGCCACCACCGAGATCCGGAAAGTTCCGGTCACGGTGCTGTCGCGCTGCCAGCGCTTCGATCTGCGGCGTGTCGATGCGGATGTCCTGGTGACGCACCTCGGCAATATCGCGGCGAAAGAGAATGTCGAGGTCGAGCCGGAAGCGCTCGGCATCGTGGCGCGGGCGGCCGAAGGCTCGGTACGCGATTCGCTATCGCTGTTCGACCAGGCCATCGCCCACGCCGCCGGCGTGGTGCGGGCCGATGCCGTGCGGCAGATGCTGGGTCTTGCGGACCGCACGCGGGTCATCGATCTGTTCTATTCGCTGGCGCGGGGCGATATCGCGAGCGCGTTCCGCGAATTTCGCGACCAGTACGATACCGGCGCCGATCCGGTCGTGGTGCTCAGCGATCTGGCCGAGTTCGTCAACTTCGTGACCCGCATCAAGATCGTCCCCGCGATCGCAGACAATGTCGCATTCGGTGAAACCGAGCGTCTGCGCGCTCGCGATTTCGCCGCGAAACTGTCGATGCGGGTGCTGTCGCGGATGTGGCAAATGCTGCTGAAAGGCATCACCGAAGTCCAGGGCGCGACGCGGCCGGCGGCCGCGGCCGAGATGGTGCTGGTGCGCATCGCCTATGTTGCAGACCTTCCGACGCCCGATGAAGCGATCCGGATGCTGGATCGCGACGGCGGCGAATCGCCGGTCGTCCCGAACATCGCCGCGCCGCAAAGGCCGGCTCCCGGATCAGTGTCATCCGCCCAATCGTCGGCCGCGCGCGCCTTGTCGGCGCCGCGCGCCGCCGCAGAGCCGGTGTCCCGCCCGCAAGCGATCACGCCGATGATCGATCCGACGGGTGCGGTGCCGGCGGTATGGCTCGAGAGTTTTACCGCGCTTGTGGCGCTTGCCGGCGAAAAGCGCGATCTGATCATCAAGGCCGCGCTCGAGGCCGACATGCGTCTTGTCCGCATGGAGGACGGCCGGCTCGAGGTCGCGCTCGAACGCAGCGCGTCGCGCACCCTGGTGAACGAACTCGCGCGCAAGCTGGAGCAGTGGACAGGCCGGCGCTGGACCGTGATCGTTTCCAACGAGCCGGGCCAGCCGACGCTGCGCTCGCTGGCGCTGCTGCAAAAGAACGAGCGGGAGCGCTCCGCCGAGGCCGATCCGCGCGTGAAGGACGTGCTGGCGCGTTTTCCCGGCGCGAGGGTGGTCGAAGTGCGAAAGCTCGCTTTGTCGTCACCGGACTCCGATGCCGTTCCTGACGATCCGGCCGACGGCTTCGACGAATAGCAAAGAGGAACGTTTGATGGCTGACTTTCTTGGCATGATGAAGCAGGCGGCTCAATTGCAATCCAAGATGAAGGCGATGCAGGACGAACTCGACCATGTGGAGGTCGAAGGCGCTTCCGGCGGCGGCCTCGTGACCGTGCGGATGACCGCGAAGATGGAAGTCAAGACGATCTCGATCGATCCGTCGCTGATCAAACCGGACGAACGCGAAATCCTCGAGGACCTTGTGGTGAGCGCACTAAGCGACGCGCGCCGCAAGGCGGAGGTCGCGATGCAGGAGAAGATGCAGTCCTTGACGGGGGGGCTTGGTCTGCCGCCCGGCCTCGGTTTCGGCTGATGCCGCGGTCTATTTGTCGTTCTGCCGCGGAGTGGCGCGAAGCGCCTCGCAGTGGCGGCACCTGATTCCGTCTAAGGTCTAAGTATGAGTGGCTTCAGAAGATGCCGTCCGCCGTCACCGGACCCGAGATCGACCGTCTGATCCAGTTGCTGGCGCGGCTGCCGGGGCTTGGCCCGCGCTCGGCGCGCCGGGCAGCGTTGCATCTGATCAAGAAGCGCGAGGCACTGATGACACCGCTGGCAGGCGCGCTTCAGGTTGTGATCGACAGGATCCTGGTCTGCGAAACCTGCGGCAACATCGACACGCGCAGTCCATGCACGGTGTGCACGGACACGCGGCGCGATCCCTCCATCATCGTCGTGGTTGCGGACGTGGCCGACCTCTGGGCGTTGGAGCGCGCCGGCGCCACCAACGGATTCTATCACGTGCTCGGCGCGACGCTGTCGCCGCTCGATGGCGTCGGTCCACAGGATCTGACCATCGACGCGCTGGTGTCGCGGGCGCACGATCCGCGGGTGACGGAAATCGTCCTGGCGCTGAATGCGACCGTCGACGGCCAGACTACGGCGCATTACATCACCGATCTGCTTGGCGATGCCAACGTGAAGGTGACGCGGCTCGCCCATGGCGTTCCGGTCGGAGGCGAACTCGATTATCTCGATGAAGGGACGCTGTCGGCTGCGATGCGGCAGCGCACGCTTTTTTAGAGTCCTTTCAGCTCCTTGGCGGAAGCGCACTCGTTCATACGTCATTGCGAGATCGCGACAAAATGGCTTTGCCAATTTTGCACTGAGCGAAGCAATCCAGTTCCTTCGTCGCGGTTTCTGGATTGCTTCGGCGCGATGCGCCTCGCAATGACAATAATTCCTGCAAGTATGGACTGCTTCTAACCCAGTTCGAAGCCGGAGAATTCAAACCCCGGCGCAACCGTGCATCCCACCAGCGTCCAGTCGCCGCTGCTCTCCGCCGTCTGCCAGGCATAAGCGGGCACCAGCGCCTGCGGTACCTCGCCCGCTATGAGATTTGCGCCGAGACGGATTGTGCGCGTGATGGCGCTGTCATCGATCTGCAGCAGCAGCGGACTGCCGGCGTAGTAGTGCCAGACCTCCACCGCATCGATGCGATGCCGGCGCGAGCGTTCGCCGCGCACCAGCAGGAAATAGATCGCGGTGGAGACGGCGCGGCTCTGGTCGTCGGTGCGGAAGTCGCGAAAGGTTTCACGATAGTGGCCGCCTTCCGGGTGCGGCTTGAGACCCAGCCGCGCGATGATGTCGGCGGCGGAGAGCGTCATATCCATCAGAGCGCCATCTCAGAACTTGTTCTTGCGCTCGCGCAACTCGCCGAAAACATCGGCCCCGCTGGCTCCCTTCATGTGGACTCCGGCCGCCACCGCCGGATCGTCGGCGCGCAGGAATACGTTGGCCTTCTTCTCCTCGCCCATCAGGGTCGGCACCGTCGGCTTGCCCTCGGCGCGGAACCGCGCGACGTCCTCGGCACGGGCCTTGAGGGCCGTGTTGTTCGGCTCAACGGTCAGCGCGAATTTCACGTTCGATGCGGTGTATTCGTGGCCGCAAAAGAGCCGGAAATCGTCCGGCAGCGCGCGCAGTTTCAAAAGCGAGTCCCACATCATCGGATAGGTGCCCTCGATCACCCGCCCGCAACCGATCGAGAACAGCGTGTCGGCGGCGAACACCACCTTGTCGTCGTCGAACACGTAGCTGACGTGGTCCAGCGTGTGACCGGGCGTTTCCAGCACGCGCCCCAGCAGCGTTCCGACCTTGACGATATCGCCCTGGCCGACGCGCAAATCGACGTTGGCGATCCGGCTGCTCTTGTCATGCGGCGCGACCACCCGGCAGTTGTATTTCTGCTTCAGTTCCGCGATGCCGCCGACATGATCGGCGTGGTGATGAGTGACCAGAATGTCGGTCAGCATCCAGCCTTCACGCTCCAGCGCCTTGACGATCGGCCCGGCCTCCGGGGCATCGATCGCGGCGGTTGCATTGGTCGCGGGGTCGTGAATCAAGGCGCCGAAATTATCGGTGAGGCAGGTGAACAGGCGAATTTCGGCGGTCATGTCGTCTCCGTGAACCCGGGAGTTCGACGCTAGCACAGGCATGTATACGGTGAAACATGCCGTTAAGGGTGGTTTACGATTGCAGAAATCGGGGCGGGGCAGGGGTGCCGTCCTGCTGGCTACATGGTAGATGTGGGCCATGGCGATCGACGTCATTGACCTCCGCGATTTCTATTCGCAGCGCCTCGGCATCGTGGCGCGGCGGCTGATCAATCGCGGCATTCATGCGCATTGGCCGAGTATGGCAGGTCAGTGCGTGGTCGGCCTCGGCTACCCGACGCCTTATCTCGGCCTGTTCCGCGAGGACTGCGAACGCTGTATTGCCTTCATGCCGGCGGCGCAGGGCGTATTGAAATGGCCGACGGCGCGGCCGGCGCTGGCGACCCTGGTCGACGAGCTTTCATTGCCGTTGCAGGATGCGGCGGCGGACCGCATCCTGCTGGTTCATGCGCTGGAAATGTCGGACGATCCGGAAAGCTTGCTGCGTGAAGTGTGGCGCGTCCTCTCGCCGTCAGGCCGGATGATGGCAATCGTTCCCAATCGCCGCGGTATCTGGACCAGGACCGATGCTACGCCGTTCGGCTACGGCCGGCCGTATTCGCGCTCGCAGATCACCCAACTGCTGCGGCAGACATGGTTTACGCCGTCGGCCTGGGGCGAGGCGCTGTTCGTCCCGCCGATCAATGGCGGCTGGTTCCTGCGCTCGGCCGTGGCGTGGGAGCGTGTCGGCGCGGCGCTGTCGCTGCCATTCGCCGGCGTTCATATTGTGGAGGCGACCAAGCAGGTCTATCGCCCCATTGCCGCAAAGCGGGCGCACAGCCGGTTGATCCCGGCCTTGCCGCCTGCGCTCGCGCCGTCGTCATGCAGTGCCGAGGAGTGATATCCGGTCGCGGGTTCCGACGCTTTCACCCCATCCGGAAGAGGGTGAAACGCACTGCTATTCGTTGCCGGAGTTGAAGTCCTCGCCGGGGACGGGCGGTTGCACCATGCCGTCCGGGCGCGGACCATGCGGGCGACGGCGACGGCGCGGGGGGAAGCGGTCGGTGCGCTCACTGCCCTGATGGCCGTTGCCTTCGAACCGGCCGCCGCTCACCTGAGGTTGCGATCCCGTGATGAACGACGGCAGGCGATCGACGCCGCCATCGTCGGCGGGCTGGATTGCCGGTTGCGGCTGATATTGCGGTTGCGGTTGACGGTGCTCGCGAGGCTGCTGCTGGTCGCGCTGTAAGGGTTGCTGGTCGCGCTGATGATTGTCGCGCGGCTGCTGAACCGGAACGAAGCCGGGCTCCGCCCCGAAATTCGAGTAGCTTTCGCTGTCGTCGTCGCCGCCCGCATCGTCCGGCGTGTCGACGTCGATCCGCGGCTGTTGCTGCGGCTGACTCTGGCGAAACTGTTCCTGCGCCGCGGCGATCAGGCGGAAATAATGCTCGGCGTGCTGATAGTAGTTCTCGGCGGCCACCGGATCGCCGGATGAGCGAGCGTCGCGGGCGAGCTGGACGTATTTCTCGGCGACGTGGGAGGCGGTGCCGCGGATCTTGATGTCGGGGCCGCTGGATTCGAAAACCCGCGTCATCGGATTCTGGCCGCGCCGGTTGTTATTGTTATTATTATTATTGTTGTTGTTCCGGCTACGCATCCGCTTGTTGTTATTCTGACCGTTTCTCATGTCCCGCCTTCGGTTATCAGCCTTGAAGTTTCCAGCCTTGACGTTTTCAGCTTGACGTTTTCAGCCTTGGGAATCGTCTTGACGTTTCGTCGTAATGGCCGCCGCCGACACGGCCTGCGCAATGCGCATCGGCGCCGCTCATCTCCATGACGGATTCGTCGTTCGTTGCGCTCAGCAAAGACGCGTTCCCAAGTCGCCGGCAGGCGCATCACGCCCGCACGGCCAGATCATTCAGCCAGAGACACCAAACTCAGGTTTTCTCGCGTGAGTCTTCAAGCGCAATATAGGCTTTCGTTCGCTTCGCGGTCGCAAGCAGCGCAGCTCTCGCCCATCGCGCTTGATGACCTGCCCTTAAGAACCGTTCACTCGGGCCGGTTCTCGTCCCAGAACTTTAGGCTCACCTGCAACAATGCTGCGGGGCCAGCAACCCGGGACCGATGTTATGTCTGAAACGTAATCGCTCCCGAGGGATATTCCAAGTGGTTTTTTATGGCTCAATCGGGCTTTAAAAGGGCAATTTCCGGGCTGCGACGGCCCGGCCGATGCCCGCGAGGTCGGCCCTTGCAGGCTCCGCGACCGTTAACCCTGCGGCGGCCACCAGTCGGACGACGTCGCCGTCCTGACCCTGCCCGACCTCCAGCACGAGGAGGCCGCGGGGCGATAGCAGCCCCGCCGCTTGCGTCGCGATCCGGCGATAGGCATCGAGCCCGTCGCGGCCGCCATCCAGCGCGAGATGCGGATCGTGGTCGCGCACCTCCGGCGCGAGAGACGCGATATCGGCCGAGCGGATATAGGGTGGGTTCGAGACGATCAGGTCGAACGGATCGGACAGGCCCCACGCATAGTCGCTGACCATGAAGTCTGCGCGCGGCGCGAGACCGAGGTGTTGCGCATTGGCTTTCGCAGTGTCGAGCGCCGCTGCGCTCAGATCGGTGCCGACGCCGGTGGCCTCCCGCAGTTCGCTCAGCAGCGCGAGCAGGATCGCACCGCTGCCGGTGCCGAGATCGGCGATGCGCAGCGGAGCCCTGGTCCGGCCTTCGGCACGGAGAATTTCGAGTGCGGCCTCGACCACGGTTTCGGTATCCGGCCGCGGCACCAGCGTGTCCGCCGACAGCTTGAGCGGCAGCCCCCAGAATTCCTTCGTTCCGAGAATGCGCGCCACCGGCTCGCCCGCGAGACGGCGTCGCGCGAAAGCGTCAAGGCGCGTCACGTCATCCGCGGTGAGCTGGCGCGGGCCTTGCGCGATCAGCCCGGTGAGATCGAGGTGCAGCGCCGCGCCGGTCAGCATTCGAGCGTCGAGTGCGGCGCTGTCGATCCCGGCGGCCTCGAAGCGCGCCGCCAGCGATCGTCGCGCGGTCTCTATGGTCTGTGCGGCGAATGATTCGGCCACATGCACCTCTTTTCCCCTCTCCCCTTGCGGGAGAGGGTGGCTGCGAAGCGGCCGGGTGAGGGGGTATTTCCGTGAGGAAACCCTTCACCCAGCTCGCATTTAACGATGCTCGCCATCCTAAGAGCGAGCTTCGCTCGTCTCGGCTCCTACAAGGGGAGAGGGAAGTAAGTACTCACGCGCCGCCGCCTTCGGTTGCGAGCTGCGCCGCCTGATGTTCGGTGGTCAGCGCATCGATCAGTTCATGCAATGCGTCGCCGGCGATCACCTGCGGCAGCTTGTACAGCGTCAGGTTGATGCGGTGATCGGTGACGCGGCCTTGCGGAAAATTGTAGGTGCGGATGCGCTCGGAACGGTCGCCCGATCCGACCTGATCCTTGCGGTCGGCCGAGCGCGCGGCATTGATGCGCTGGCGCTCGGCGTCGTAGATGCGGGAACGCAGGATGTTCATCGCGGAGGCGCGGTTCTTGTGCTGCGAGCGGCTGTCCTGCATCATGACGACGATGCCGGTCGGGATGTGGGTGATGCGGATCGCCGATTCCGTCTTGTTGACGTGCTGGCCCCCCGCGCCCTGCGCGCGCATGGTTTCGATGCGCAGATCGTCGGTCTTGATCTCGACGTCGACCTCCTCGGCTTCCGGCAGCACCGCCACCGTCGCCGCAGAGGTGTGGACGCGTCCCTGCGTCTCGGTATCGGGCACGCGCTGCACCCGGTGCACGCCGGATTCGAACTTCAGCTTGGCGTAGGCGCCCCGGCCCCGCACTTCGGCGACGATTTCCTTGTAGCCGCCCATGGTGCCTTCGCTCGCCGATACCGCCTCCACCTTCCAGCCCTGCAAGCCTGCGAAGCGCTCGTACATCCGGAACAGATCGCCGGCGAACAGCGAGGCTTCGTCGCCTCCGGTGCCGGCGCGGATTTCGAGCATCACGTTGCGCTCATCCATCGCGTCTTTCGGCAGCAACGCGACGCGGATCTTCTGCGCGAGCTCGTCGCCGCGCGCCTCCAGCGCCGGACGCTCGGCTTCCGCCATCGCCCGCATCTCTGCGTCCGTGGCCGGATCGGCGATCATCGCGTCGATGCCGGAGATTTCGGTCCCGACGGCGCGCCAGTTCTTCACGGCCTCCACGACGGGATTGAGCTCGGCCAGTTCGCGCGTCATCTGCACGTACCGCTCGGCACTGACCTGACTCAGCAGTTCGGCTTCGAGCGTGGCGTGACGGGCGAGAAGGATATCGAGTTTGGCTTCGGGCAGGGAGGACATGGCTGAAATTCCGGGATGCAAAGGGGATGGCGCGCGGCAAAAGGCTCGCTACAACGCAAGGCCCTCGGCTTCGGCGAATTCCTTAAGCTTGTCGCGGATCGAAATGCTGCCGGAGGGCGCGTCGAGCAGCGGCATGATCGTCGCTTCCGCCTTTTTCGCGTCGAGATCGAGAATCATGGCCTTGACGGGACCGTGCGCGGTGGCCGACAGCGAAAGCGAGCGGTAGCCGAGCGCGATCAGCACCAGCGCGCCCAGCGGCTGCGACGCCATTTCCCCGCACAGCGAGGCGCTTTTCCCCGCTGCCTTGGCCTTGGTCACGATGTCGCGCAATGCCCGCAGGATCGGCGCCGAGAGCGTATCGAAGCGGTTCGACACCTTACTGTTGCCGCGATCGACCGCGAACATGAACTGAAACAGGTCGTTCGACCCGACCGAGACGAAATCGACCTTCCTGAGCAATTCGTCGAGCTGGTACAAGAGCGCGGGCACCTCGACCATGGTGCCGACATCCACGCGCTCCGGCAGCGCGTGGCCGTGCTGGCGCAGATATGTGAGTTCGCGCTCGATGATCGCCTTGGCCTGATCGAATTCGGCGACTTCCGAGATCATCGGGAACATGATGCGCAACGCGCGTCCGCCGCCGGCGCGCAGCAGCGCGCGGATCTGGCCGCGCAGCAGACCGGGACGGTCGAGCCCGAGCCGGATCGCGCGCCAGCCCAGCGCGGGATTTTCTTCCGCCACGGTTTCCATGTAGGGCACCGCCTTGTCGCCGCCGATGTCGAGGGTGCGGAAGGTCACCGGCTTGTCGCCGGCGGCGTCCAGCACCGCGCGGTACAGCGCAAGCTGCTCGCTCGTGCGCGGCAGGTTTTGTCCGACCATGAATTGCAGCTCGGTCCGGAACAGGCCGATGCCCGAGCAATTGGTGTCCTCGATATGCGGCAGGTCGATCAGGAGGCCGGCATTGATCATGAGGTCGACCGGCTGGCCATCCCTGGTGATGCAGGGCTTGTCGCGCAGCGCGATGTACTGCGCCTGCCGCCTTGCGCGAAAGCGCACGCGCTCGGCGTAAGCCGATTCGACTTCCGCCGATGGCCGCACGTAGATCGCGCCCGAGGTGCCGTCGACGATGATGGCGTCGCCGGGGTCGGCGATTCCAGGCGCGTTCGGCACCTCGCCGACGGCGGGGATGCCCAGCGCGCGCGCGATGATGGAGACGTGCGAATTCGCGGTCCCCTCCTCCAGCACCAGCCCGCGCAGCCGCTTGCGGTCGTAGTCCAGCAAGGCCGCCGGCCCCATGGCGCGCGCGATCAGGATCGCATTCTCCGGGAGCTGCTCGCGGGAAGGTGCGTGGTCCTGTCCGACCAGTTGCCGCATCAGGCGGTGGCCGAGATCCTCGAGGTCATGCAGGCGATCGCGCAGATAAGGGTCGGTCGAGCGCAGCATCCGCGCGCGGGTGTCCGATTGCACGCGCTCGACGGCGGCCTCGGCGGTGAGACCGGTTGCGACCGCCTCCTGCAGCCTGTGCGACCAGCCGTGATCGTTGGCGAACATCCGGTAGGCCTCGAGCACCTCGCGATGCTCGCCGCCGTCCGCAACGTCGCCGCGCTCCAGCATGCGGTCGAGGTCGGCGCGCAGCTTGGTGAGCGCCGCTTCCAGCCGCCTGATTTCCTTCGGCAGATCCTCGGCGATGTAGTTGGTGATGACGACGCGCGGTTCGTGCAGCACCACATGGCCGAGCGCGATGCCGTCGGACAGGATCGCGCCGGTCTGGCGGATCGAGTGGCGCGCGGCGGGCTCGAGGCCGGGCTGGGCGAGGGCGGCCAGTTCGCCCGAGGCGATCATCTCGGCGACCACCATCGCCGTGGTCTGGAGCGCTTCGACCTCTTCCTCGACATAGGTGCGTCTGGCGCGGTTCTGCACCACAAGCACGCCGAGCGTGTTGCCCGCGCGCAGGATCGGCACGCCGAGGAACGAATTGTAGATTTCTTCGCCGGTTTCCGGGCGGAACGAGAACGCCGGATGGGTCTGCGCGTCCGACAGATTAAGTGGCGTCGCTTCGCTCGCGACCAGGCCGACAAGGCCCTCGTGCGCGGTCAGCACGGTGCGATGGACGGCGTCGCGATTGAGGCCTTCGGTCGCGTAGAGTTCCAGGGTGTTGTCGACGCGCAGCACGTAGGTCGAGCAGACCTCCGCCACCATGTTGGCGGCGATCAGCACCACGATCTTGTCGAGACGCTCCTGTGCGCTGACCTGCTCCGCCATGACTTCGCGGAGCCGTCTCAACAAGACGCGGGGGCCGCTCGACGCGCTCCGCATGTCCCGGTATCCTCCGCTGCGAGGCCGTTTCGATAAGCCTCAGAAAAACAATGACTTTACCGCGTCCGAAGCGCAGCCGCGCGGTCGACGACCGAATGATTGTTTGAAGCCGTGGCGTTAGCCGCAACGGCCACGTCATGAGGCCGTATAACCAATCGACATCCATTTTGCCAAGCAAAACGCCTGCCATCGAGGGCGGCGGTTTGGAAAAGCCGCAACCGGCGTGCGTGTCGCGACGGGTGAGGCCACGACCGCGTTGCGCCGGCTCAGCCGGAGGATGATCGACGCTGCATCCCCTCAGGTGTGATCGAGTCCGTACAGCGTGTGCAGGGTGCGCACAGCGAGTTCGGTATAAGCGGTGTCGATCAGCAGCGAGAACTTGATCTCGGAGGTGGTGATGGCGCGGATGTTGATACTCTTCTCCGACAGCGCCTTGAACGCCTGCGCCGCGACGCCGGCGTGGCTGCGCATACCCGAGCCGATCACCGAGATCTTTGCAAGATCGGTGGCGCTGTCGAGACGCGCATAGCCGATCTTGTCTTTGGCGCGGGTGATGGTCTCCCTGGCGCGGGCATAGTCGGCCGCCGGCACCGTGAACGTCAGGTCGGTGGTCTTGCCGTCCTCGGAGACGCTCTGCACGATCATGTCGACATTGATATTGGCGTCGGCGAGCGGGACGAAGATCGAGGCGGCGACCCCCGGCTTGTCCTCGATCTGGCGCAGCGAGATCTGAGCCTCGTCCTTGGAGA
Source organism: Nitrobacter sp. NHB1 (assembly GCF_036964665.1). Classification (NCBI taxonomy): domain Bacteria; kingdom Pseudomonadati; phylum Pseudomonadota; class Alphaproteobacteria; order Hyphomicrobiales; family Nitrobacteraceae; genus Nitrobacter; species Candidatus Nitrobacter laanbroekii. The sequence continues at coordinate 2,123,325 of NZ_JBAMDA010000001.1, read as the reverse complement.
AGGCGATGCCGGTGACGACGTGGCTTTCCATGATTTCCTCCTCGCCGCAGATCAGCGTACCCGGCGGTGTGCCATGGGGGTCGATGTCCTCGGGTTTGTCGAAACTGGAGCGGACGAAAATCGGCATGTTCTGGGTCATGCCCAGTTCCACGGAACGAACCTGCAGCACCTTGGCGCCCTGCGACGCCAGCTCCAGCATTTCCTCGAACGCGATCCTGTCGAGTCGGCGGGCTTTCGGAACCACGCGCGGATCGGTGGTGTAGACGCCGTCGACGTCGGTATAGATGTCGCAGCGGTCGGCGCGGATGGCGGCGGCGATCGCCACCGCCGAGGTATCGGAGCCGCCGCGGCCGAGCGTGGTGATGCGGCCGGTCTGCGGGTTGATGCCCTGAAATCCGGCGATCACGGCAACCTCCTTGCGCTCCGTGAAGCGGTTGACAAGCTCATTGCCGTCGATCCCGAGGATGCGCGCCGAGGCGTGGGCATCGCTGGTCCGAATCGGGATCTGCCAGCCCTGCCAGGAGCGCGCCTGAATGCCGAGCGCCTGCAGCGCGATGGCCAGAAGCCCCGAGGTGATCTGCTCGCCGGAGGCCACCACGGCATCGTATTCGCGCGCGTCGTGCATCGGCGAGGCGTCTCTGCACCATGCCACCAGATCGTTGGTCTTGCCCGCCATCGCCGACACCACCACCGCGACGTCGTGGCCGGCATCGACCTCGCGTTTGACATGCCGCGCGACGTTGCGGATGCGGTCGAGATTGGCAACGGAGGTGCCGCCGAATTTCATCACAAGCCGGCTCATGACGGATGGTGAGTTCCCAAGGCAAACTGGATAGAAAAGGCCACCTGAATAGAATGGCTAACTGGATAGGATATCGTGCGAAAAGCGGGGCGCACGGGCGAGAAGGCGCGTATACATACCGGCGCGGTTGCGGGCAGGCAACCCGGCTTCCAGCCGTTCCAGGGGCGGCCGGATGATCCAGGGAAGGCGCGTGAGGCAGGCCGATGGGGCGTTATATCGACGATATTCTGCAACCGGGCGAGAAGGTGTTGTATTCGACCAACGTGCACTGGATTTTCTATCTGCCGGCTATCGCTGCCTGGATTGGGGCGGTCGTTCTTCTCATGGTATCGAGAATGTTTGTGACCCAGACGCCGATGCTGCTGTGCCTGGCGCTGGCCGTCATTGCGGCGCTTGTGGCATTATACCGGATGCTGGGGGCGTGGTTTCACCGCTGGACCACCGAGACCGACGTGACCAATTTGCGGGTCGTGCACAAGACCGGCTTCATCAAACGGCGGACCTTCGAGATGAGCCTGGACAAGGTCGAGAGCGTGGATGTCAATCAGAGCATTCTCGGCCGTATTCTCAACTACGGCGACGTGATGGTGCGGGGGGTCGGCGAAGGGGCTGAGAGGATCAGAACCATCGCCTCGCCGCTGGCGTTCCGCAGCCACATCACGGCGCGATAGGAGCCGCGCGCAACCATGGCCATGCAAGTCAACCCTTCCGCGAATTCTTCAGCCGCTCCGGGATCGACGGTCGATCCCGCCGAGATCGCGAAGTTTTCGAAACTGTCGCAGGAGTGGTGGGATCCCAACGGCAAGATGGCGCCGCTGCACAAAATCAACCCGCTGCGGCTCCAGTTCATCCGCGACGCCGCCTGCCGAAAGTTCGAGCGCAGCGCCCGCAGCCTGAACTGCCTGGCGGACCTGAGGCTGCTCGATATCGGCTGCGGCGCGGGCCTTCTGTGCGAGCCGTTCACGCGGCTCGGCGCGCAGGTGATCGGCGTCGACCCCTCCGCGACCAACATCGCCGCGGCGAAACTCCATGCCGAGAAAGCCCATCTGTCGATCGACTATCGCTGCACCACCGTGGAAGACATGGATGTGCGCGAGCGCTTTGACATCATACTCGCGATGGAGGTGGTGGAGCATGTCGCCGATGTCGGCCTGTTCCTCGACCGCTGCGCTGCGATGTTGAAACCGGGCGGCATGATGGTGGCCTCCACCCTCAACCGCAACTGGAAGAGCTTCGCGCTCGGCATCGTTGCGGCGGAATACGTGCTGCGCTGGCTGCCGCGCGGCACCCATCAGTGGGACAAGTTCGTCACCCCCGATGAGCTCGCGCGTCACCTCGAGCGCAACAGGCTCGGCATCACCGAGCAGAGCGGCGTGGTCTACAGTCCGTTCGCGGACAAGTGGAGCCTGTCGTCCGATATGGACGTCAACTACATGGTGGTGGCGGAGGCGGTGGGGTGAGATTTTCTTCACCCTCCCCTTAAGAGAAGGGTGAAGAGACACCTTTCATGTTCACCGTCGCCTCGCTCTGGATACCCTTCACCGTCACGGCTGCGCTCGGACAGGTGGCGCGCAACGCGATGCAGCGGTCGCTGACCGGACCGCTGGGTACGTGGGGCGCGACCAACATCCGCTTCCTGTTCGGCTTCCCGTTTGCGCTGATCTTTTTCGCGCTTGTGATCGTGTTCACCGGCGACGCGGTCCCGTGGCCCGTCGCTGCCTTCTGGCTGTGGCTGTTGCTCGGCGCGCTCACACAGATCGTCGCCACCGGCTTGATGCTGCTCGCGATGAACGACCGCTCGTTCGTGGTGACGACGGCGTATCTCAAGACCGAAGCGATCCAGACCGCGATCTTCGGATTTGTTTTTCTCGGCGACCACCTCACCTTGCTGAAAGTGGTCGCGATTCTGATCGCCACCGCCGGCGTCGTCATCACCGCGCTCCGGCCCGGCGGCGCCAAGGGCTTTGCCGATTTCAAGCCGACGGCGCGGGGACTGGTCGCAGCCGCCGGCTTCGCCCTGTCCGCGGTCGGCTTTCGCGGCGCCATCATCGCCGTGCCCGACGTATCCTTCGTCACCGCGGCGTCCTACACGCTGGTGTTCGGGCTGTTCGTGCAGACGGCCGTGCTGACGGCGTATCTGCTGCTGCGCGCGCCGGACGTGCCGAAAAAGATTCTCGGCCTGTGGCGGCCGTCGATGGTCGCGGGCTTTTTGGGCGCGTTCGCCTCGCAATTCTGGTTCCTGGCGTTCGCGCTCACCGCCGCCGCCGACGTCCGCACGCTGGCGCTGGTCGAGGTGCTGTTCGCGCAGGCGGTGTCGTATTATTCGTTCAAGCAGCCGTTCTCGTTCCATGAACTCGGCGGCATCGTGCTGATCCTGATTGGGGTGGGATTGTTGGTGGCGGTGTAGTCGAAGCGCTTACCTTTTGATGGAATCAGAACGGGCGCTCTAAACTGTTGAGTGGTCGCATTTCTTTACGGTGAGCCGGTGTCCACTTCACCGGGAAATGCTCTAGCGTTTGAGAGCGATGACGACCGCGCCGGCTGCGATCAGGGCGATTCCAATCCAGCCATTCAGCGACGGGCGCTCGCCAAGAAAGACGACGCCGAACAAGGCCACCAGCACGACGCTCAGCTTGTCGATCGGCGCGACCAGCGTGGCCGGACCGAGCTTGAGCGCACGAAAATAGCAGAGCCAAGACGCGCCGGTGCCCAGTCCCGACAGCACGAGAAAAATCCAGCTCCGGGTCGGGATTGGGCCGGGATGGCTGAACTGTCCCGTCGCCAACAGGATCAGGCCGAGACTGACGAGGACAACGATGGTGCGGAGGAAAGTGGCGAGATCCGAATTGATGCCCTCGACACCGACCTTGGCAAAGATGGCGGTCAGCGCTGCGAAGGCTGCCGACAGCAGCGCCCAGAACAGCCAGGACGGAAATGTGTCCGGCGTCATCGCCAGTCAGTTCCGGTCGTCCCGCAGCACCGGCAGCGAACCGACCTCGACGCCTTCCTCGATCAGCGATTTCGCTTCCTCCGGCGACGCTTCGCCGTAGATCGGGCGATGCTCGATATCGCCATAATGCATTTTGCGGGCTTCGTTGGGAAACCGTGCGCCGACATTATCGGCGTTCTTGACGAGATGGTCGTGCAGTTCCCTCAGCTCGGCGCGCAACTCGCGCTCCTGCGCCATCGTCGCCGGCGTGGACGAATCCGCAGGCACAGGCCCGCCGCGCTTTTTGGAGCCGGCGATCTGCGGCGCCATGATCGCCTTCTCGACCTTCGCCGAGCCGCAGACCGCGCAGGTGACGAGCTTGCGCTTGACCTGCGAATCGTAGGCCGATGAACTCTGGAACCAGCTTTCGAAGCTGTGGCCGCGGTCGCAGCGTAGGTTGTAGCGGATCATGCCGAACCTCGCTCGGGAGGGTCGTCCATCATGAATGCGGGAGCGGCCGCGAGCCTCGGCGTGCGGCGCTTTTTGGAGCCGGCGATCTGCGGCGCCATGATCGCCTTCTCGACCTTTGCCGAGCCGCAGACCGCGCAGGTGACGAGCTTTCGCTTGACTTGCGAGTCGTAGGACGACGAACTCTGGAACCAGCTTTCGAAGGTGTGGCCGCGCTCGCAGCGCAGGTTGTAGCGGATCATGCCGAGCCTCGCACAAGATGCAGATGATCGCTCGCCGACTTATGATCGGCGACGGAAAAGCGTCGCCCGTGCTGCAATGAGGGTACGGTCTTGCGCGCGGTCGCGACTTTGGCCGGGTCGATCGTTGCCAGCACGATGCCGGGTTCGGTGCCGCCGCCTTCGGCCAGCACCGCGCCCCAGGGATCGACGATCAGCGAATGGCCGAACGTTTCGCGGTTGTTCTCGTGTCGCCCGGCCTGGGCGGCGGCGAACACGAAGCAGCCGTTCTCGATAGCGCGGGCGCGCAGCAGCGTGTGCCAATGCGCCTCGCCGGTCTTTTTGGTGAAGGCAGAGGGCACCGTAAGGAACGATGCGCCGGCTTCGGCCAGCGCGCGGTACAGCGCCGGAAAGCGGACGTCGTAGCAGATCGTCATGCCGAGCCTGCCCCAGGGCAGGTCCGTTATCACGGCGGTCTCGCCCGGCTGGTAGTTGGCGGACTCCCGATAGCTTTCGCCGCCTCCGAGATCGATATCGAACATGTGGATCTTGTCGTAGCGCGCGAGGATGTCGCCGGACGGCCCGATCAGGAACGAGCGGTTGACGGCTTTCTCGGGCGTGGCCTGCAATGCCAGCGAGCCGATGTTGAGATGGATTCCCAATTCGCGCGCCAGATCGCGATAACCGGCGAGCGAGCGGTCATCGTCCTCGCTCCGGAGATGCTCGAACAATGCAACGCGATTGGTCTGCATCATGTTGCTGACTTCGGGGGTCTGCACGAAGCTAGCCCCCTGTGCCGCCGCATCGCGGATCAGCCTTACGCCCTGATCGAGATTTGGCTCCGGCAGGAGACCGGCCCGCATCTGAACCATCGCCGCGATGAACGTGGTCTCGGTGTCCATGTGTTGCCTTTCGCCCGCGAGCAAGAACAAGGCTTCGGGTCCGAGCCTCAATTATATGGGAGCTTTCATGGTGTCGACAACCCGGGCGAACACCAGCACGTCCACCTGTGCGGCTTTGGCGCGCAGCAGGACGCGCGCGCAGGCGTCCACCGTCGCGCCCGAGGTCAGGACATCGTCGATCAGGACGACCCGGCGGCCCTGGATCCGACTGGTGCGCTCAGTCGCGACCTTGAACGCGCCCTGGACGTTGCGGGCGCGGTCGTTTTTCGACAATCCGACCTGTTGCCGGGTCGGGCGGATGCGCCGCAGCGCGTCCGGCACGATCGGAACGCCGGATTGTCCGGCGATGATGCGCGCCAGCGCCCCGGACTGGTTGTAGCGGCGGCTCCAGCCGCGCTGCCAGTGCAGCGGCACCGGGATCAGAGCATCGGCGCCGTCGAGCAATTCGGTGCCCGCGCGCGCCATCCAGCGGCCCATCGCGGGCGCGAGATCGGTGCGGTCCTGATACTTCAGCGCATGGACCAGTACCTTGGCGACGTCGTCATAGCGGACCGCGGCGCGGGCACGCTGATAGGCCGGGGGATTGGCGATCGCCTCCATCGACAGCATGTTGGAGCCGGGATCATAAACAAACGGGGTGCCGAGACGGGGACAATAAGGCCGTTCGATGAACGACAGTTTGGTCCAGCAATCCGCACAGACGCCAACGCCCGCGACCGGTTCGCGGCAGCCGACGCAGAGTGTCGGCAGCGCGACGTCGAGCGCCGTTCGCGCCGCGTGGGATGCCGCGTCAAAACATTGCCGCAGCGCACCGTGCAGGCGGCCGACCATGGAACGTGACGGTGCGGTCTCTGCGTCCATGGGACGGGAGGCTAGCGCGCGATTTAACCGCGCTCAAGCAAACCTTGCGCGTCATGTCGTCCCGGCCAGCGAGCGTTTGCGAGCATGCGCCGGGACCCATACACCGAGGATTTTCGGCTTTGCAATGAGGCAAACGCCTTCCGCAATCGCAAAGGCCGGGGCGTATGGGTCCCTGCGTTCGCAGGGACGATCGTTGGTGAATGCTTCCGATTGCCAGTGGCGGGGAGATCGGCGTACCAAGCCGCATGGCTCCGAACCCGTCGTCTCCGCCCGTTCTGTTCGACCGCGCGCTGCTGCGCGTGCGTCAGCGCCGCGCCGCCAAAATGGGAGCGGTGCCGTTTCTGCTCGACCGCGTCGCGGAGGATATGGCGGAGCGCTTGCAGGCCGTGTTGCGGGTGTTTCAACACGCGGCGGATATCGGCACGCCCGGCGATCAGGTGCGCGGCGCGCTCGCGGCGCGGGTCGCCGAGCTTGTATGCGTCGATCTTCCCGTCGACGAGAGCGATGCCTTGGGTTTGTCGCCGGAATCGCTCGATCTCGCCGTCTCCGGGCTTGCATTCCAGTTTGTCAACGATCTGCCGGGCGTGCTGGCGCAGATTCGTCGCGCGCTGAAGCCGGACGGATTGCTGCTCGCAGCCACCATTGGCGGCGAGACGCTGACCGAATTGCGTCAGGCATTCGCTGCCGCCGAGTCCGAGCTTGAGGGGGGCATCTCGCCGCGCGTCGCGCCGTTCGCCGACCTCCGCGACGCCGGTGCGCTGCTGCAACGCGCCGGCTTCGCGGTGCCGGTGACGGACGTCGATCGCGTCGTGGTGCGCTATGGCGATGCTTTCGCACTGATGCACGATCTGCGCCGCATGGGCGCGGCCAATGCCCTGATTGCGCGGCGGCGGACGCCCTTGCGCCGGGCAACGCTGCTGCGGATGGCGCAAATCTATCACGAGCGCTTCGCCGACCCCGACGGCCGCATCCGCGCCACCTTCGATATCGTCTGGCTGTCGGGCTGGGCGCCGCATGAGAGCCAGCAGAAGCCATTGCAGCCGGGTTCGGCGAAGGCGAGCCTGGAAGAAGCGGTGAAGGGACGCAAGTCCTAATTTTCGTCATTGCGAGGACCGATAGCGACGAAGCAATCCATCTCTTACTCTTAATCTCTGGATTGCTTCGCTCAGCGCAAAATTGGCAAGAGCCAATTTGTCGCGAGCTCGCAATGACGGTTTACATCAGCAGATCGATCAGCGGCGGGATCAGCGGGATGTCCGCCGGCGGCATCGGATAATCGCGCAGCTTGTTGGCGCGAACCCACTTTAGCGCCTGCCCCTCTTCCGCGGTGACATCGCCTTGCCAGCGCCGGCAGATGTAGAGCGGCATCAGGAGATGGAAGTTCTCATAGGCGTGGCTTGCAAAGGTCAGCGGTGCGAGGCAGGTCTCCTGCGTCACGATGCCGAGTTCCTCGCGCAACTCGCGGATCAGCGCCGCTTCCGGCCGCTCGCCGGGCTCGAACTTGCCGCCGGGAAATTCCCACAGCCCTGCAAGCTGCTTGCCTTCGGGCCGCTGCGCGATCAGCACGCGGTTGTCGGCATCGATCAAGGCGCAGGCGACGACCAGGGTGAGTTTCATGCGGGCACCCCAGCCAGCCCTCGAACAAGAATGGAAGGCTCTTCATTTGTCGTCCCTGCGAAAGCAGGGACCCATGACCACTGGCGCAGATGATCGCGCCGAGCCTTTGTCCTGTTCTCAAATCGAGACGACACAGCCTATGGGTCCCTGCTTTCGCAGGGGCGACGATACATCGGAGTGTGTCCCATCACGACCGATAATCGCCGTTGATGGCGACATACTCCTTGGTGAGGTCGCAGGTCAGCACGCGGTCGCGGCCCTTGCCGAGGCCGAGCGTCACCTTGATCCGGATGGTCGGGCTCTTCATCGCCATTGAAACCTCCGCCTCGTCATAGGAGGGATCGCGGGCGCCGCGGGTCGCGACGCGGATGCCGTTGAAGGCGATGGAGAGCTTGTCGCGATCGGCCGGCTCGCCGGCCTTGCCCACCGCCATCACCACGCGGCCCCAGTTGGCGTCCTCGCCGGCGATCGCGGTCTTCACCAGCGGCGAATTGGCGATCGACTTGGCGATCCTGCGCGCCGACAGCTTCGAGGTCGCGCCCTCGACGATGATCTCGACCAGCTTGCGCGCGCCCTCGCCGTCGCGCGCCACCTGCTCGGCGAGATCGGCCAGCACGCCCTGAAACGCTTTGACAAAAGCTTTCAGGCGCGGATCGCTGGCGCGGGAGATTTTCGGTGCGCCATGGGCGCCCGCGGCCCCAGTCGCGAACGCCAGCAGCGTGTCGGATGTCGAAGTATCGCTGTCGATGGTGACGGCGTTGAAGGTGTCCTCGACGCCGCTCTTCAACAGCGATTGCAACGCGGTCGCTGAAATCGGCGCGTCGGTGAAGACGAACGACAGCATGGTCGCCATGTCGGGCGCGATCATGCCGGCGCCCTTGGCCATGCCGTTGATGGTGACGGTCGCCTTGCCGAGCTTCACTTTCGCAGTCGCGACTTTCGGGAAGGTGTCGGTGGTCATGATGGCGCGCGCCGCGTCCATCCAGCGGTCGGGCGCGGCATCGCGCGCCAGCGTCTCCAGCACGCCGTTGAACCTGGTGGCGTCGAGCGGTTCGCCGATCACGCCGGTCGAGGCGAGATAGATATCGGTTACCTTGCAACCGGCCGCTTTGGCGGCGATGTCGGTGGTCAGTTTGACGGCCTGGCGGCCGGTCTTGCCGGTGAAGGCGTTGGCGTTGCCGGAATTCACCACCAGCGCCCGCGCGCTCCCGCCTTTCAGCCGCGCGCGGCACCACTCGACCGGCGCCGACGGGCATTTGGATCTGGTGAACACGCCGGCCACCGTCGTGCCCTTGTCCAGCAGCGCCAGCAGCACATCGGTGCGGCCCTTGTAGCGGATGCCGGCGGCGGCGGTCGCCAGTCGAACGCCTGCGATCGCGGGCATGTCCGGGACATCGGTGGGGGCGAGGGGTGAGATGGCGGTGGACATGGCTTTCTCGTCATTGCCGGACTTGATCCGGCAATCCATCGAATGAGATGGATGCGCGGGTCAAGCCCGCGCATGACGAAATCGCAGATTTACTTCTTCGCCGGCGCAATCTTGCTATCGGCGGGTTTGGCGGGGCTCGTCTTGTCCGCGCCGGTCTTCGCCGGTTCGGCCGGCTTGTCCATGCGCTCGACCTTGGCCGTCTCGCGCAGCTTGGCGACGTAGTCGGCCTGCGCCTTGCGCGTCACAAACTGCTCGATTTGCGGTTTCACCTGATCGAAGGTGGGAGCCTTGCGGGCGCGCTTCTCCTCGACCTTGATGATGTGCCAGCCGAACTGGGTCTTGACCGGATCGGAAATCTTGCCGGGCTCCAGCGCGAAGGCGACCTTGGAAAATTCCGGCACCATCTGTTCCTTGGTGAAGAAGCCGAGGTCGCCGCCGTCGGAGGCGCCGGGATCCTTGGACTCCTTCTTGGCGAGTTCGGCGAAGTCCGCGCCCTTCTTCAATTCGGCCTCGATCTTCTTGGCCTCTTCCTCGGTAGGCACCAGGATGTGGCGGGCATGCACTTCCTCTTCGCTGGTGATCTGCTTGGAGGCGTCCGCATAGACCGCCTTCATGGCCTCGTCGGTGATCGCCGCCTTGCCTTCGGCCGCCAGCAGCTTGTCCATCAGCAGACGGTCGCGGGCGAAGGCGAGCCGTTTTTTGAAGTCCTCGCTGTTTTCGAGCTTCTTGTCTTCGGCGGCCTTGGCGATGATCTTCATGTCGATCAGGAACGACAGCACGTTCTCCTGCTTGGCCGACGGGTCCATCTGCGCAAGGCTCGGACCCAATTCCTCTTCGGCGACATTGACGTCGCTCTGGCGGATCTCGGAGCCGTTAACCTTTGCCAGCACGCGATTCGAATCATCTGCGCGGACCGGCGTGCCGACGAGCAGGGTCAAGGCCAGGCAGCCGCCGAGGGCAGACAAGGCCAGGCGAACGCGCAGGCTGTGTTTCGTTGCGGGCAATGAGGTGGTCATGGGAAGTCCTTGATCTCCAGGAGGAGGGGTTTTTGGGACGGCGGACACTCGCTCAATCATCCGGCCTTGGCAACGCGAAAACTCTGTCAAAATCATGAATTCCCTGACAGGTAGGCGGCTGCGGTTTCCGCCGCGGACGCTTGGGATCGGCAGTCCGGCGACCGTTGACAACCCACGGGGTGGGCCATATCTCTGCCGGACCGGGCCGGCAGCAAAGGCGGGTTTTGGCTGTGCTTTTGCGATTGAACCCCGGGTCGCCGAAACCCAACCCATGACGCGGATGCTCGGCTTCCGGGACTTTGACAGCCCTGATGCGTCACCCAGCCCTGATGCGTCACGATGAGTTGAGTTGATGGGCGGCCGGGGAGACCACCACATGGCTGCAACGCCGAACCGTGAAGACAGGAATTTGGCATGATCGGCGCGCTTGCCCGCAAGTTTTTCGGTTCCGCCAACGATCGGCGGGTCAAGGGATATCAGTCCCGCGTCAATGCCATCAATGCGCTCGAACCCGAGGTCGCCGCGCTGTCCGACGAGGCGCTGCGGGCGCGCACCGCCGAGTTCAGGCAGCAACTCGCCAACGGCAAGACCCTCGACGACATCCTGGTTCCCGCCTTTGCGACGGTACGGGAGGCGGCCAAGCGAACCCTCGGCCAGCGCCACTTCGACGTGCAGTTGATCGGCGGCATGGTGCTGCACGAGGGCGACATCGCCGAGATGAAGACCGGCGAAGGCAAGACGCTGGTCGCGACGCTTGCGGTCTATCTCAACGCGCTCGCCGGCAATGGCGTCCACGTCGTCACCGTCAACGACTATCTCGCCAGCCGCGATGCCGGCTGGATGGGGCAGATCTACTCCTTCCTCGGGCTGACCGCCGGCGTGATCGTCCACGGCCTCGACGATGTCGAGCGCAAGGCGGCCTACGCCTGCGACATCACCTACGGCACCAATAACGAATACGGCTTCGACTATCTGCGCGACAACATGAAGTACCGGCTGGAGGACATGGTCCAGCGCGAGCACTTCTTCGCCATCGTCGACGAGGTCGACTCGATTCTGATCGACGAGGCGCGGACGCCGCTGATCATTTCCGGCCCGCTCGACGACCGCTCGGAATTCTACAACACCATCGACACCTTCATGCCGAACCTCGAGAAGCTGGCCGACTACGAGGTCGACGAAAAACAGCGCACGGTTGCGCTGACCGAAGCCGGCATGGAGAAGATCGAGACGCTGCTGCGCGACGCCGGCCAGCTCAAGAGCGACTCGCTTTACGATATCGAAAACGTCTCGGTGGTCCACCACGTCAACCAGGCGCTGCGCGCGCACTCGCTGTTCACGCGCGACAAGGACTACATCGTCCGCGATGACGAGGTCGTCATCATCGACGAATTCACCGGCCGCATGATGCAGGGCCGCCGCTATTCGGAAGGCTTGCATCAGGCGCTCGAAGCCAAGGAACACGTCTCGGTCCAGCCGGAGAACCAGACGCTCGCCTCGATCACCTTCCAGAACTACTTCCGTATGTACAAGAAGCTCGCCGGCATGACCGGCACGGCGCTGACCGAAGCCGACGAACTGGCCGACATCTACAAGCTCGAGGTCGTCGAAATCCCGACCAACCTGCCGATCGCGCGCCTCGACGAGGACGACGAGGTCTACCGTACCCAGAACGAGAAGTACGCCGCGATCCTGGCCGAGGTCGAGCGCGCCAACGCCCGGATGCAGCCGGTGCTGGTCGGTACCGCCTCGATCGAGAAATCGGAAGTGCTCGCCGACTATCTGAAGAAGAACGGCTACAAGCTGATCGACTTCGGCGATCCCAAGTCGATGCGGAAGCTGTACGCGGCGGCCCGCGCCGGCAAGCCGGCGAAGCTGTTCGCGGTGTTGAACGCCCGCTTCCACGAGCAGGAAGCCTATATCGTCGCCGAGGCCGGTGTGCCCGGCGCGATCACCATCGCGACCAACATGGCCGGCCGCGGCACCGACATCAAGCTCGGCGGCTCGCTGGAGATGCGTGCCCAGTTTGAGACCGCCGATCTCGCCGACGAGGCCGCGAAGGACGCGAAGATCGCGGAAATCAAGGCTGATATCGAACGCTTCCGCGAAATGGTGCTCAAGGCCGAGGACGTCGTCGAGGTCGAGCCGGCCAAGGGCTCGAAGCCGGCCAAGACCGTGACCAGGCCCGGCGGCCTTTACATCATCGGCTCCGAACGCCACGAGTCGCGCCGCATCGACAACCAGTTGCGCGGCCGCTCCGGCCGCCAGGGCGATCCGGGCCGCTCGAAATTCTTCCTGTCGCTGGAAGACGATCTGATGCGGATCTTCGGTTCGGACCGGCTCGACACCATGCTGCAGCGGCTTGGCCTCAAGGAAGGCGAGGCGATCACCCATCCCTGGATCAACAAGGCGTTGGAGAAAGCGCAGCAAAAGGTCGAGGCGCGCAACTTCGACATCCGCAAGAACTTGCTGAAATACGACGACGTGCAGAACGATCAGCGCAAGGTGATCTTCGATCAGCGGGTCGATCTGATGAAGAGCGAAAGCGTCGCGGAAACCATCGCCGACATGCGCCATGCGTTCGTCGACGACCTCGTCGCCAAGCACGTTCCGGAAAACCAGTATGCCGAGCAATGGGACGTCGCCGGCCTGAAAGAAGAGTTGAAGCGCGTGCTCGACATCGACTTGCCGGTCGACGAATGGGCCGCGGAAGAGGGCATCGCCGACGAGGAATTGCTGTCGCGTATCGAGAGCCGCGTCGACGAGCATATGGCGGCCAAGGTCGGGCAATGGGGTCCCGACGTCATGCGCTACGTCGAGAAGACCATCCTGCTGCAGACCCTCGATCATCTCTGGCGCGAGCATCTGGTGATGCTCGATCATCTGCGCCAGGTCATCGGTTTGCGCGGCTACGGCCAGCGCGATCCGCTGCAGGAATACAAGTCGGAAGCCTTCTCTCTGTTCGAGGCCTTGATTGCCCATCTGCGCGAGGCGGTGACGGGGCAACTGATGCGCGTGGAGATTGTGCCGCCCGAGGAGGAGCAGCCGGTGCTGCCCGCGATGGAAGCTCACAAGCTCGATCCCCATACCGGCGAGGACGAGATGGCGTTTGCTCAAGGCAACTTTGCCCAGGCCTCGCTGGCGCCGGTGGTGAATGCGGATCGTTCCAGCCGCGATCCGGGCAATCCCGCGAGTTGGGGCAAGGTCGGCCGCAACGAGGATTGTCCCTGCGGCTCGGGCAAGAAGTACAAGCATTGCCACGGTCGCTAAGCCTGAGGGCGGGCGGGCTCCCCTAAGCGAACGGGCTCCCCTGAGCAAAGCAATTGCTGCGCCGAGTGGGGAGGGTCGACACCAGCCCCATATGGATGTCGTCATCATCCGCGAAAGCGGATGATGGGATGATGACGTACATCGCGATATCTGCGTCTATTATCGGTGCTTCGGAATACGGGATGCCCGCTTTCGCGGGCACGACCGCATTGGTTACCGGAATGCCGAGAAGCGGCTGTCGAACGAACCCGTTGACGCCACCGGCGCCGTACCCGGATTGGAGGTCGGCGCATCCGCGGCGATTGTTGGCCTGGACGGCGGCCGCGCGGTCGCGACGTGCTCGGGCTTGGCTGCCTTGCCAGCCGCCGTTTCGGTCGTCTTCCTGGGCGTTGCGTGCTTCGCCGCAACGGCCCGGCGATGCGAAGCGCTGCGCGCCGGAGCGGCCATCTTCGTCTTGGCCGGAGCAGGCTGTCTGGTGGTGGCGGTGGTGTCGGCGACTCCGAAACCGATCTTGCGGGCGAGGTTGGTGAAGACGTTGTTTGGCGGGGAGGGAGCGAGCAGCGATGACGCCGGCCTCGTCACGTCGGCCTCCGGTTCGAATGAGGTCGCGACCGTTGCCGTTGCCGAAGTGCGCGGCGGATTGACGGTCGGCGGAATGGTGCCTGGCGCCGGCGAGAAGGCCATGTTTTTCAGACCGGGTTCGACCGGATCCGACAATCCCGTCTGACCCTCCGGAAGCTTGGCGGCGAACACGCGGTTCATGCCGCCGTCGATGCCGGTGTTGAGCCTGGCCACCGGCGTTCCCTTCGAGATCAGCCTGGCGAGCTCGGCGTTGTCCCGTTGTTGCTTCGCGCGCACCGCGCTCGCGATGTCGTCGGGGACCACATAGGCCGGGCACGCCGCCGAGGCATTGAACTCCAACGGCCTGGTGGAGCCGGGCGGCGGTGCCGGATCGAATACGTATTTGTGCTCGCAGAACTCGACCTTCGGCGCCTGATGCGTGACCTCGAAGTGATCGTTGCCTTCCTTGATCATCTTCCAGAACGGCATGTTCGGATTGTTGCGATGCTTCGCAAGATTCACCGGCGTCATGTGGAACGGATAGGCCTGAAACTGGAAGGCGTGCTGGCCGCCGAAGAACGACTCGCGGCCGAGCGCATAGATTTCCGCAATCTGCTCGTCGGTCATGGCATAGCAGCCGCGCGAGGAGCAGTCGCCGTGCACCATCAGCTCGGAACCGGTGCGTCCCAGCGACTTGTCGAAGGCGTTGGGATAGCCGGTATTGAACGAGAGATAGTAGGCGGAGCGCGGATTCATTTGCGCTGGCGTGATGCTGTAGAATCCTTCCGGCGCCTGGCGATCACCCTCGCGCATCTTCGGGCCGAGATCGCCGGACCAGCGGCAGATCGGGTAGGTCTTGAGCAAGGCGAACTTGCCGGATCGGTTCTGCTTCCAGACCTCGAGCTCGGCTTCCTGCTTGAACAGGCGGATCAGGATCGGCGACTGCAGCTCCATGTCCTTTGCGGTCATGGCGGCGACGAGCTTTGGCGGGACGGGCTGGTTGGCCTTGGCATTGCTCTCGAGTGAAGCGTCGTTGCCGTTGCAGCCGGCAAGAAGCGCGCCGCACGCCAGCACAGCCGACGCCATGACCGCGCGAACGATCATGCGCCGGGTCAAAGCAACGCTCCGCAAGCAACGGGCAAACCTGTACCCCAAATCCATGGCGTCCGTGCCCCAAGCCATTGAATCAAATATTATCCTCAAGCCTGCGGCCCCGCAAGCCGGGTCTGCCGGGACGACAGGGTCCATGGCGGAGATGGTGAACGGAGGTTAAATAGTCCGCGCGGGGCTGAATTAGGGCGGGTCGGCCGGAGCCCGGAAAAAGCCTTGTTTTGCGGCGACGCCGAAAAAATGCGGCGCGTCTCAGCCCAGTTTGCGCCCGATGTCGAGGAATTTCTGGCGGCGCTGCTTGCGAAGCGTGTCGCGGTCGAGATTGCGCAGGTCGTTGAAGGCCTCGGCGATGGCGCCGCCAGTGAGCGCGACGGTCGCTGCCGGGTCGCGATGGGCGCCCCCCGGCGGCTCCTTGAGGATGGCGTCGATCACGCCGAACCGCAGCAGGTCCTGCGCGGTGATTTTCATGTTGGTCGCGGCTTCCTGCGCCTTGCTGCTGTCCCGCCAGAGAATCGACGACGCCGCTTCCGGCGAGATCACGCTATAGATCGCATGTTCCAGCATCAGCACGCGGTTGGCGGTCGCGATCGCGATCGCGCCGCCGGAGCCGCCCTCGCCGATGATGACGGCGACATTGGCGACGCCGAGCGACAGGCAAGTATCGGTCGAGCGAGCGATCGCCTCGGCCTGACCACGCTCTTCGGCGCCGATACCGGGATAGGCTCCGGCGGAATCGATCAGCGACAGCACGGGAATGTCGAAACGATCGGCCATTTCCATCAGCCGGACCGCCTTGCGGTAACCTTCCGGTCGCGCCATCCCGAAATTGTGCTTCAGCCGGCTCTCGGTGGTTGCGCCTTTTTCCTGGCCGATGACGCAGATGCTTTCGCCGCGGAAGCGGCCGAAGCCACCGAT
Source organism: Nitrobacter sp. NHB1 (assembly GCF_036964665.1). Lineage (NCBI taxonomy): Bacteria > Pseudomonadati > Pseudomonadota > Alphaproteobacteria > Hyphomicrobiales > Nitrobacteraceae > Nitrobacter > Candidatus Nitrobacter laanbroekii. The sequence continues at coordinate 2,107,227 of NZ_JBAMDA010000001.1, read as the reverse complement.
CAGCGCCTCGTCCTCACCGAACTTGCGGTCGCCCGCCAGCGGCGTGAACTCGGTAATCAGCCCCTTGATGAAATCGGAGAAGTGCGGTCGCTGCGGGTGCCGCGCTACCTGGGTTTTCTGCCAGGGCGTCAGATTGGCATAGAGGTCCTTCAGTGCTTGCGCGGCCTTGTCCCCGATGCTCGAAATCTCCTCGCCGATGTCGCTGCCGGAGGCGGCGAGCGCACGGAGTTCGTCGATCTTGGAATCGAGTTCGGCGACGGGTTTTTCAAAATCGAGGTAACTGCGCATGGGGTCCGGCATTCCAGCAATATAGGGGCGAAGACGCTCGGGGGCGAAATCTATCGGTGAGGACGGAAAAAAACCTTTAATTCAAGTGTTTAGGAGATCTGGCGGCGGGCACTAGGGTCGGTCGCGGGCGGGACGGCGCAGCGCTCTTTCGCGGCTGATCGCGCCGGTGTCAAGGCGGCCCGAAGCCACTGGAAGAAGAATTGGGCCTGCTGTGACGGCGTCATCAGGCCTCCGCTAGCGGGTGCAGGTCGCGCACCAGGCTTTTCAGCCGCTCTTCCACGACGTGCGTGTAGATTTGCGTGGTCGAGATGTCGGTGTGGCCGAGCAGCGTCTGCACAATTCGCAGGTCCGCGCCGTTATGCAGCAGGTGGCTTGCGAAGGCATGACGCAGCACGTGCGGCGAGACCAGCCGGGGCGCGAGCCCGGCCGCCGCCGCCAGCTCTTTCAGCTCGCGCGCAAAGTGCTGGCGCGTCAGGTGGCCGCTTTCGCCGAACGACGGAAACAGCCACTTCGGCCGCGCTGCGGCGGCCGTGTCCGCACCGCGCTGATGGTCCATCGCGGCGAGATAATCGGCCATCGCCTGCCGCGACGCATCGTTCAGCGGCACCAGCCGCTCCTTGTTGCCCTTGCCGCGTACCACGATCATGCGTGTATCGCGCCGCGCGGCCGACAGCGGCAGCGAGACCAGTTCAGATACGCGCAGGCCGGTGGCGTAGAGCACTTCAAGCAGGCAATACAGTCGCGCGGCGCGCAATCGCCGGGCGGGTGAGGCGTCCGGCGTATCGATCGCGGCCTTCGCGCGCGCCAGCAGGCGATCGACGTCCGGTATCGACAGCACTTTCGGCAGGCTCCGTCCGCGTTTCGGACCCGACAGGATGGCCGCGGGATCGTCGTTTCTGACGCGTTCGCTCAGCAGGAAGCGAAACAGGTGGCGCATTGCCGACAGACGGCGAGCGACGCTCGATGACTTGAAGCCCCTGATGTCGAGATCGCCGAGATAGTCCCGCAGCGTCTGGGTGCAGGCGGTGACGAAATTCCGGCCCGCGCGTGTGAGGAAAGCCGAAAGGTCCTCAAGGTCGCGACGGTAGGCGTCGAGCGTGTTGTCGCCGGCGCCCTGCTCGGCCGCCAGCATGTCGAGGAACAGATTAATCAGCTTCGCGTCGGATGAAGGTCGAGTGCTCATGCCGCGATGTTAAGCTGGATTTCCGTTCCAGCGGGTTAATCATGAGCGCAAGTCGTCATTCCCGATGCGCAATGGCGCATCTGTGGGCGCGAGCCGCTTGCGAGCGCGCCCGGAATCCATAACCCCTGCATCAATGCATATCGATAGACAGGGATTATGGATTTCGGCCCGCGCGAAGACGCGCGTCCCGGAATGACGAACCAGGAGTTCACTTCTTGAGAAATTTGTCCGGGTGGACGGTTACCGTCATTTCCCGCGGCGTCGGGTTGACGAAATTCGCCAGCGCGAAAATCACGCCGTAGCCGATCGCGCCGAGCACCGCGACGACAGTCAGAAAGCGGAGAAGGCTAGGCATTTGCGGTCCCGGGGCACGATATTAACCTTTGGGGCGAATGCTTCGAGTACCAACATGTTCGCAGGCCAGGTGCAAGAGTCTCTGGCAACCCCCTCGACGGGAGTAGTATAGCTGGCGGGAAGGGCCAACCGCATTCCGACAGGTGTCTTTTGACGTCAGAGACCGTTTCACCGGCCAGTGCGGGCACATTGCCGGAGACCGCAATCGTCGCGGCGCTCGGCGGGCGTTCGCTGGTGCTCGTCGGCATGATGGGGGCCGGAAAGTCCACAATCGGACGGCGTCTGGGGGCGCGCCTCGCGATGCGGTTCGTCGACGCCGATGCCGAGATCGAACGCGCTGCCGGAATGTCGATTCCCGAAATTTTCGAAACCCACGGCGAGCCGCATTTCCGCGATGGCGAAGCGCGGGTGATCGCGCGGCTCTTGGGCAATGGTCCGATGGTGCTCGCCACCGGCGGCGGCGCCGTGCTGCGCGAGGAGACCCGCGCGCGCATCGCTGAGCGGGCGATCTCGATCTGGCTCAAGGCGGACGCCGAGGTGATCCTGCGTCGGGTCAGGCGCCGCGCCGATCGGCCGCTGCTGCAAACGGCTGATCCCGCCGCGACGATCGGGCGTCTTATCGCCGAGCGCGAGCCCGTCTACCAACTGGCGGATATCATGGTTGTCTCGTGCGACGTGCCGTATGAACGAATCGTCGATGAATGCATCGGCCTGCTTCACCGCAGGCTTTGTCGCGGCGGAACGACGGAGTTGAAACCGCCGGAGGCTCGCGACGAACGACCTGACGAGGGATTTGACACTAAAGGATTGGGCACCACGCGATGAGCGCTCCGTTGAAAAATTCCGACCCGGTCACGGTCGATGTCGCGCTCGGCGACCGTTCCTACGACATCGTCATTGGCCGGGGCATCCTGCCGTCGCTTGGCGAGCGGATCGCCGCGCTGCGTCCCGGCGCGCGCGTGGCTGTTGTCACCGACGAATATGTTGCGACCCATTGGCTGCGCGCGACGGAGGCGTCGCTGCTCGGTGCCGGCATCGCAACCTCGCGGATCGTCGTCGACGAAGGGGAGGTCTCGAAGAGCTACGAGGGCATCGAGTTTGTCTGTGAGGAACTGATCAAGGCCAGGATCGAGCGCAACGATCTCGTCGTCGCGCTCGGCGGCGGCGTGGTCGGCGACCTCGCGGGCTTTGCCGCCGCGATCGTCCGCCGCGGCGTGGATTTCGTGCAGGTGCCGACCTCGCTGCTGGCGCAGGTGGATTCGTCGGTGGGCGGCAAGACCGGCATCAATTCGCCGCAGGGCAAGAACCTGGTCGGCGCCTTTCATCAGCCGATCCTGGTGGTCGCGGACACCGCGGTTCTGGATACGCTGTCGTCGCGCCAGTTCCGCGCCGGCTATGCCGAGGTCGCCAAATACGGCTTGCTCGGCGACGAGGCGTTCTTCGCGTGGCTGGAAACCAACCATGCGGACATCGTCAAGGGCAGCGCGGCGCGCGAGCACGCGGTCGCCGCCAGTTGCCGCGCCAAGGCCGCCATCGTCGCCCGCGACGAACGCGAGACCGGCGAGCGCGCGCTGCTCAATCTCGGCCATACCTTTGGCCACGCGCTGGAAACCGCGACCGGGTTTTCCGACCGCCTCTATCACGGCGAGGGCGTGTCGATCGGCATGGTGCTGGCCGCCGAGCTTTCGGCGCAACTCGGCATGATCGCGGAGGCCGACGTGGCCCGTATCCGAAGGCATCTGGCGGCGGCGGGTCTGCCGACGCGCCTGCAGGACATCGCCGGCTTCAAGCAGGAAGGCCTGGCCGACGCGGACGGGCTGATGGCGCTGATGGCGCAGGACAAGAAGGTGAAGCGCGGCCGGCTGACCTTCATCCTGCTGAAGGCGATAGGTCAGGCGGTGGTCTCCACCGACGTGGAGCCGGCCACGGTTCGCGATTTTCTGGCCCGCAAGCTCGCCGGCGCGCCGGTCTAGTTTCCGCTTTCGGGGTCATGCTCTAGTTTGACATGGTCATGGGACCGCAATGAGTTCGACGCTCTTCCAGATACTGCTCGCGGTGCTGCTGCTTGCCGCCAATGCGTTTTTCGTTGCTTCCGAATTCGCGCTGGTGAAGAGCCGTGGTTTTCGCGTCAAGGCCATGGTCGAGCGTGGCGCGTTCGGCGCGCGGCTGGTGCGCGACATCATGGGCAACATCGAGGCCTATCTCGCCTGCTGCCAGCTCGGCATCACCATGGCCTCGCTCGGCCTCGGCTGGGTCGGCGAGCCGGTGGTGGCGGCGCTGCTCGATCCCCTGCTGCGGCCGCTCGGTATGCCGCAATCAGCGCTGCATTTGATCTCGTTCCTTACGGGATTTCTTGTGTTCTCGTCGCTGCACATCGTGATCGGCGAGCAGGTACCGAAGACGCTGGCGATCCGCCAGCCGGAGCCGGTGTCGCAGTGGATCGCCTATCCGCTCCACGCGTCCTATGTCGTGTTCTATCCGCTGAACTGGCTGCTCAATTCGGCCTCGCGCGCCATCCTGCGCGCGCTTCGCGTCAAGGAAGTCTCGCAGCATGAGGTGTTGAGCGGCGCGGAGATCGAAGGACTGGTCGGCGAATCCGCCGAGTACGGCGGAATCGAAAGCGGCGAGGCCGAATACATCCAGAATGTGTTCCGCTTCGGCGATCTCGCGGTGTCGGACGTGATGGTTCACCGCACGGCGATGGTGACGGTCAATGCCGACCTGCCGCCGGAGGAGCTGGTGCGCGAGGTGCTTGCCAGCGAATACACCCGCGTTCCACTCTGGCGCGACAAGCCGGAAAACATCGTCGGCGTGCTCCATGCCAAGGATCTGTTGCGGGCGATCGACGCCTCCAAAGGCGATATAGCGAGCATCGACGTCAGCGCGATCGCGTTGCCACCGTGGTTCGTGCCGGAAATGCGCCCGGTCTCCGATCAGCTCAAGGCGTTTCGCCGCCGCAAGACCCACTTCGCGCTGGTGGTCGACGAATACGGCGAGGTCGAGGGCATGGTGACGCTTGAAGACGTTCTGGAGGAGATCGTCGGCGACATCTCCGACGAGCACGACGTGGTGGTGGCCGGTGTTCGGCAGCAGGCCGACGGATCGGTGGTGGTGGACGGCTCGGTGCCGATCCGCGATCTCAACCGCGCCATGGACTGGCATCTTCCCGACGAGGAGGCGACCACGATCGCGGGCCTCGTGATTCACGAGGCACGCTCGATCCCCGAGCGCGGTCAGAATTTTACGTTTCACGGTTTTCGCTTCAGGGTTTTGCGGCGCGAGCGCAACCGCATCACCGCGCTGCGCATTCAGCCGGTGCCACGCGAAGCGGAGGCGATGGAGAACAGGCCGAGGCGGGCCGGAACGGCGTTCTAGAGCGCTTGCTGTTCTAATGGAATCAGAACGGGCTATTGAGTGGTCGCATCGCGGGGCACGACCTCATCACGAATCGGATCTGGCGAGCGCGCGGCTTTTCTTCTTGCCGGGAACCTTGTCCTCAACGAATTTGACGCCGATCTCGTCGCCATTGACACGGACGAGCTCGCAACGACGAAAAGCGAGGCCGGTCGAGGATAGCAGCAGGAAGAATTCCTTGAGGTTCAGTCCTTCGATCGAATCCTTCACCTGAAGCAGCGCGCCGCTGTCCGAGATGTCCAGCAGGGTGCAGGGCCGTTGCCATGTTCCGTCGATTCCCATCATCAGGACGGAGTAGCCGGTGGCAAACGTCACCCGATCCGCTTTTCGGTTGCCCCAGCCCATGGCTCAGATATCCGAAATGGCGACTGCCGTATCCGGAGCGTCGGCTTTTCTCGCCGAGCCGCGCGCGGACCAGAACCGGATCGTGCGTTGCGCTGATGACAGCGAGAGTGCGTCGAACACCTCCCGGCCAGCTTCGAGTTCCTGCCTGGTGAGGGGACGGCAATGCGGGCGATTGCGCAGGATCATGTTGGCCGTCGACCAGTCCAGCCGGGAGGCCTTGCAGGCGACGATCAATCCGTCGGGGCGGGGATTGGCGATCAGCGGCTCGATCGCTTCGATTTTCACCGAGGTCAACAGCGAGAGCGCGGCAATGATGTGCGTATACTCGCCCTGGGTCGCAAAGCGGTTGATGGTCTGATCGCCCAGCTTTCCCGCGCGGTTCAGGGCAAACACCATCGCCTCCGATTCCGTGTAATCGGTCGGCGCGAGAGCCGGGGAAGCAATCTGTTCCACGATCGAGCGGATCGCCTCCTGAATCTTCGCTCGCATCTCCGGCGGCGCGGCCTTGAGCAGGCGGTTGCGAACCGCCGCGCCGGCTCTGGACAGAAGCTCGCGCAGTACCCTGATCGGAAGGTCTATCCGCAGTCCGAGCTTCTCGGCGAGCGCGTCGTCTTTTGCGGAGCTTTCGACCAGGGTGGCGTAGCCGAATTCGGAAAAGCAGGCACCCATATTCCTGGCCAGCGCGTGGGAGACCTGCGAGTCGCCGCGCTTGAGCAGCACGTCGGTCACGCCCTCGCTTAAGGCGTTCCGGTTTGAAATCGCCAGCAGGTGCTGCGGTCCGCGCAGATTCGCGATCGCGATCAGGTCGCCCTCGGACAGTCTGGCGGACTTTGACAGAACCGGCGCCGCAACGGACACTTCCTGATGATACGCAAGCTGCCGGACGGTCTCCTTCGGAGCAAGACTTGAGCCCGAAAGCGTGGTGCTGAGTTGCTCCAGCGCGCGCGCCTCCATCTGCTCCGTGAGCCGGACGAGGACGTCATCGAAGACGCTGATCTGGTTTTCGTTCAGCCGGTCGGCGTCGGACAGGAACAGGTCGGTAACCTGGCGAAGCATCTGGAGCCGGCGCTCGGGTGAGCCGCCCTTCACCGCGCTTTCCAGTTCCACGATGAGCGCCGTTGAGGCTGTTTCGGACATGATGATTCCAGCGAGTCAAATCCGGACGCGCATAACGCATTATCGCGTTCGCGTTTTGCCGTAACGGCGGCGGTATTTCACTCCGATGTTCTTAGACGCCGGTTAATATCCGATAAAAGCGATCGAAATTCTACAACGGTCCAGAGTTCCAGCCCCCGACTTGAATGACGCGCAGCGATTTGAATGACGCGCAACTCATCGTGGCGATGGATCGCCGGCTCCGGTGGGGGCGGTCGTCTCACCCGGCGTTCAGCGCCCCTGTTCGCCCGGCGTCAGCGCCCGGATCGCCAGCGCGTGAACGCTGCCCGCCAGTTCCTCCGCCAGCAGCATATTGATCATGCGGTGGCGATCGATCCGGCCCTTCCCTTCGAACGCCCGCGATACAATATTAATTCGGAAATGCGTTCCGCCGCCTGGCCGATGGCCCGCGTGTCCCTCGTGAAGATGTGATTCATCGGCGACGTCGAGGCTCTCCGGCATGAAAGCTTCGCTTAGCTTCTTTGTGATGCTATCCTTGACGCTCATGGCGAGCGACTTAACGCCCATCGTCCATGTCCGTCAATGGCGCGCAAGCCTAACGGAATAAATGCGATGTCAAGACTTGAAGCGTGGAGCATTGCGTAGTCAAACATGGTCATGCCGATCGATGCATCGAAATTCTTCGACAGTATCCGCATCAAGCCCACCCGGGCCGGTGCGAAGCAGCCGCGCGTGCGCGAGGAAGCGGTCGGCTGCGAGTGGCCGGACTGTCAGAACAAGGGATCGCACCGCGCGCCGAAAGGCCGCGGCAACGAGCGCGAGTATTTCCACTTTTGCCTGAACCATGTCCGCGCCTACAACCAGTCCTACAATTTCTTTCAGGGCATGAACGCGGACGCGGTCGCGCGCTATCAGAAAGATGCGCTGACCGGTCACCGCCCGACCTGGAAGATGGGCGCCAACGGCACCAAGGGCAAAGGCAAGTCCGGCGATATCGATCTCGAGGGCATGGCCGATCCCTTCAGCGTGTTCGGCGAACTCAATGGGCGCGGAAAGTGGCGTCCCGGTCCGGGGTCGGGATCCGAAGCCAAACCCGAGACGCGCAAGATCTTCAATGCCGAGCGTAAAGCGCTGCAGGTGATGGGGCTCGGCGTCGACGCCACGCTCGAAACCGTCAAGGCGAAATACAAGCTGCTGGTGAAGCAGCATCATCCCGATGCCAACGGCGGCGACCGCTCGACGGAGGATCGCCTGATCGAGATCATCAAGGCGTATAATTACCTGAAGACGGTGGTGCGCGGCGCCTGAGCCGGCATGATCAGGCCTGTCGCTTCGCCGGCGCATTGATGCCGCGCCGGCGGCGGACGTACCAGACCACGAGCCCTGCGATCAGTCCGGCGCCGAGAACGGTCGGCAGCCAGTAGTGGCGCACCAGCGCCGCGGGGTGATCGATGCCGCCATAGCGGTGCAGCACCGACACCGCCACTATCCCGGGCAGGATATGGGCCGATGCCCAGAGGACGATCGCGGCGATATTCACGCCGTAAAAGCGCTGCGGCGGCATCCCCAGCGCGCCGGCCGTCAGCGGAACGAAGGCGCGGACCGGCGCCACGAAGCGGGCGAAGAACACCGCGAGCGTGCCGTAACGATTAAAAAACGTCTCGCTTTGCGCGACCACGCCGGGATAGCGTGCCATCGGCCAGGCGCTGAGGATGTCCCGCTGCGAGCGATGCCCAATCCAGAACGCGCTGCCGTCGCCGATGACCGCTCCGATGATCGCGGCCAGCATGACCGGCAGGAATTCCAGTTCGCCGCCGCCGATCAGGGCGCTCAGCGCCAGAATGATCGTCGATCCCGGGATCACCGAGCCGAACACCGGAATGGCCTCGAGCAGGGCGGCAAGAAAGACGGTGAGATAGGCGAGCCCGGCATGGGCGGCGACGAGGCCGGTCAGTTGCGCTATGTAGTCAGTCACGAAATCCGTCCTCGCGCAGTTCGCTGACGCCTGGGTCAAATGCCGTCGGCGATCTTCGGTTCAATAGCTTGCCGCAGCAAATTTTGCCCAAACGCGCCCTGATTCGCAGGGCAGCCTTTCAAAATTCGCAGCCAGCGCCTATCTTCATGATATCCCAACGGAACTTTGATTGTGCGGTGGGCTTCTGCCGGCCGCCGCTCTCTGCTAGTTTCGCGTGCGCCCCTCATCCGCAGCCATGCGCAGTTCTGGTTTCGGGAGCGCGCCCCGAACCTCGGAGGATCGATGACGACCGCCGCCATGCCCAAAACTGAAACCCCCGCCGGTTTGCCAGACATGAAGGTGTCGGTGCGGCAGGTGTTCGGGATCGACAGCGATCTCGAGGTCCCCGCCTATTCCGAAGCCGATCCGCACGTGCCCGATGTCGATCCGGACTACCGCTTCGATCGCCCGACCACGCTCGCAATTCTCGCCGGCTTCGCCAGGAACCGCCGCGTCATGGTCACCGGCTATCACGGTACCGGTAAATCGACCCATGTCGAGCAGGTGGCGGCGCGGTTGAACTGGCCCTGCGTGCGCGTCAATCTCGACAGTCACATCAGCCGTATCGATCTTGTCGGCAAGGACGCGATCGTGATCAAGGACGGCAAGCAAATCACCGAATTCCGCGACGGCATCCTGCCGTGGGCCTACCAGAACAATGTGGCGCTGTGCTTCGACGAATACGATGCCGGCCGTCCGGATGTGATGTTCGTGATCCAGCGCGTGCTGGAATCCTCAGGGCGCTTGACGCTGCTCGACCAGAGCCGGGTCATCAAGCCGCATCCGGCGTTCCGCCTGTTCTCGACCGCCAACACCATCGGTCTCGGCGACACGTCGGGCCTCTATCACGGCACCCAGCAGATCAATCAGGCGCAGATGGACCGCTGGAACATCGTCACCACGCTGAACTATCTGCCGCACGACAACGAGGTCGAGATCGTGCTGGCCAAGGCCAAGCCCTACCGCACGCCGGAAGGCCGCGATACCGTCGGCAAGATGGTGCGGCTTGCGGATCTCACGCGCAACGCCTTCGCCAACGGCGATCTTTCCACGGTGATGAGCCCGCGCACGGTCATCACCTGGGCGGAGAACACCGAGATCTTCGGCGACCTGGGCTTTGCCTTCCGCGTCACGTTTCTCAACAAGTGCGACGAGCTCGAGCGCCCGCTGGTCGCGGAGTTTTATCAGCGCTGCTTCAACGTCGAACTGGCGGAATCGGCGGTCAACGTGGCGCTGAGCTGAGGACCAGACTTCCCACACGTTAGCGGCGGGAATGTTTCGACATGAGCGGCGTCGCCTTCGCGGAGACGACAGACGTAGGGTTCGATGAGCACCACACCGCCGAGCAACAGGTTCCGTACCGGGTCGAAGGAAGCGCCGAGCGAGCCGTTCAAGCGCGCGGTTGCATCCTGCCTGCGCGCCATCGCCCGGCAATCCGAGCTTGAGGTGACGTTTGCCGCCGAGCGGCCGGGCCTGTCGCCGGGCAAGGCGCGATTGCCGGAGCCCGGGCGCAAAATGAGCAAGCGCGACGCCGCCGTCGTACGGGGGCATGCGGATTCCATCGCGCTGAAGCTCGCCTGCCACGATCCGAAGGTGCACCGCAAGCTGATGCCCGGCAATCCGCAGGCGCGCGGCGTGTTCGACGCAGTGGAGCAGGCGCGGGTTGAGGCCATCGGCTCACGCCGGATGACTGGCGTCGCAAAGAATCTGACGGCGATGCTCGACGACCATTTCCATCGCGGCAAGTATGACGAAATCACCGATCGCGCCGACGCGCCGCTGTCGGATGCGCTGGCGATGATGGTGCGCGAGCGGCTGACCGGCCTGCCGCCGCCCGCCGCCGCGCGCAAGATGGTCGATCTGTGGCGTCCGTTCCTGGAAGACAAGATCGGCCCGCGGCTGGACCGGCTCAGCCGCCTCAGCGAGGATCAGGCGAAGTTCGGCGACGTCGTGCACGACCTGCTGGCAGCGCTCGATCTCGGCGGCGACACCAACGCCGAGGCCGACAAGGACGAGACCCAGGACGACGACCGCGAAAGCGAGAGCGATCAGTCCGGGGCGGAGGGTTCGGCCGACAGCGACGCCGTGCAGGAGATGAGCGCGGATCAGGCGCAGGAGACCACCGACGAGATGTCGGACAGCGCCATGGAAAGCGCGCAGGCTTCCGCGAGCGATAGCTTCGACGACGGCGATCTTGGCGACGACGAGACGCCGGGCGAGGCGACGCGGCCCAACGCCAGGGGCGCCAACGAGCCGCGCGGTCCGGAATATCACGCTTTCGCGCCCAAGTTCGACGAGGTGATCGCGGCGGAGGATCTCTGCGATCATGACGAACTGGAGCGACTGCGCAGCTATCTCGACAAGCAGCTCGCGCACCTGCAGGGCATCGTGGCGCGGCTTGCCAATCGCCTGCAGCGCCGCCTGATGGCGCAGCAGAACCGCGCCTGGGAGTTCGATCTCGAGGAAGGCATTCTCGATCCGGCGCGGCTGGCGCGTGTGGTGATCGATCCCTACCAGCCGTTGTCGTTCAAGCACGAGAAGGAGGCGACCTTCCGGGACACCGTGGTGACGCTGCTGCTCGATAATTCCGGTTCGATGCGCGGGCGGCCGATCACGGTGGCCGCGACCTGCGCCGACATTCTGGCGCGAACGCTGGAGCGTTGCGGCGTCAAGGTGGAGATTCTCGGTTTCACGACACGGGCGTGGAAGGGCGGGCAGTCGCGCGAGGCGTGGCTCGTCGCCGGCAAGCCGGTCGCGCCGGGACGTCTCAACGATCTCCGCCACATTATTTACAAGTCGGCGGATGCCCCCTGGCGGCGGGCGCGGAAAAACCTCGGGCTGATGATGCGCGAGGGCCTGCTTAAGGAGAACATCGACGGTGAGGCGCTGGACTGGGCGCACAAGCGGCTGCTGGCGCGCGGCGAACAGCGCAAGATTTTGATGATGATCTCGGACGGCGCGCCGGTCGACGATTCCACGCTGTCGGTCAATCCCGGCAACTATCTCGAGCGCCACCTGCGCTGGGTGATCGAGGAGATCGAGACCCGCTCGCCGGTCGAACTGATCGCGATCGGCATCGGCCACGACGTGACGCGCTACTATCGCCGCGCGGTGACCATCGTGGATGCGGAAGAACTCGGCGGCGCCATCACCGAACAGCTCGCCGAACTGTTCAGCGAGACGCACGATCCGCCGGAGCCTCGGACGCGGCGGCCGCGAAGGCTGCATTCGTGACCGTTCTGTCGTCCCCGCGTACGCGGGGACCCATACGCCGCGGTGGCTCATCAAGTCGATGAAACCGCCACCGGCTCGGTCATGAAGGTCGGAGATTATGGGTCCCTGCATTCGCAGGGACGACTCACAGGAATTGTCGGAGGAGTCCGACCGATTTCTTCTCCCCCAGGGGGAGGGTTTGGGGTGGGGGTCGTTTGCGAATAATGTGGCAATATTGGACCCTTTCCCGGTGGCCTATGGCAGCCGACCTCCCCCTTGCCGGGGGAGGTAAAGGAAGCGTCGCATCCAATCGTCGCCACGTTCTCGCACTCGGTGCAGCGGCTGCCTCGCTCGCGTTAATTCCAGTCTCCGCCCGCGCGCAATTCGCAACGCAGCCGCCGCCGGACATACTGACGCCTCCGGCACCGGTGTCGATCACAGTCAACGCGCGTCCGATCGCGTCGTTCGATCTGCGCGACCGCTCGCGTACCCGCTTCGGCGCGCTCGCCTTTCGCAGTGGCCTGATCCTGACCTCGTCCTTTCGCGGCTTCGGAGGACTGTCGAGCCTGCGGCTCGATCCGAAAGGGCAACAATTCATTTCCGCCAGCGACAAGGGCACCTGGTTCACCGGCCGCATCGTCTATGGGGCCAGAGAAATGACCGGCCTCGCCGATGTCGAAGCCGCGCCGATGCTCGCCGCCGACGGCAGGACGATCACCGGGCGCGGCTGGTTCGATACCGAGTCGATCGCGCTCGACGGATCGCTGGTCTATGTCGGCATCGAGAGGGTCAACCGGATCATGCGGTTCGATTTCGGCAAGGGATTTACGCGGGCGTGCGGCGAGGAGGTCGAGGTGCCGCCGGCCATTCGCAAGTTGCCGTTCAACCGGGGGCTGGAGGCGATGGTGGTCGTTCCCCACGACAGGCCGCTTGGCGGCACACTGATCGCGATCTCCGAGCGCGGTCTCGACGCCGGCCGCAATATCATGGCGTTCCTGATCGGCGGGCCGTCGCCGGGCCGGTTCTCCATCCGCCGGACCGACAATTTCGACATCAGCGATGCCTGCCTGCTGCCCTCGGGCGACCTGTTGGTCCTCGAACGCAAGTTCTCGCTGACCGGCGGCATCGGCATCCGCATCCGGCGAATAGCGCTCACAGCGATCGCGCCGGGCGCGCTCGTGGACGGCCCCTCGATCTTCGAGGCGGACCTCGGGCAGGAGATCGACAATTTCGAAGGCCTGGATGCGTTCGCGAACGATAGCGGCGACATCGTCGTGACGCTTGTGTCCGACGACAACTTTTCGCTGATCCAGCGCACGCTGCTGCTGCAATTCACGCTGGTCGAGTAGAGCCTCGCTTCTGATGGAATCAGAAGCGAGGCTCTATTTTTGAATTGACGCGTTTTCTTCATGCGAACCGGTGCCCACTTCGCTCGAAAACGCTCTAGCCGGCAGCGGCAGCGCCTCCACCGTCGCAACCTTGGCCGACAGCATCTCGGTCGACAGTATCTCGATCGCCGCGGTTTCGTTCAATGGGCGCGAGAAGAAATAGCCCTGCGCATAACCGCAGCCCATCTCATGCAGGATGTTGACATGCTCCTCGGACTCGGTGCCCTCGGCGACGACATCGAGATTGAGGTTCTTCGCGAGGTCGAGGATGGTCTGAACGATCTGCCCGCCGTCGCTGCGCGATTGCAGCGCCGAGACGAACGAGCGATCGATCTTCAGGGTGTCAAATGGCAGTTGATGCAGATAGCTCAGCGAGGAATAGCCGGTGCCGAAATCGTCGATGCTGACGCGTACGCCGAGCTGGCGCAAGCGTTGCAGAATTCCGATGGCATGCTGGGCGTTCTGAATGGTGACGCTTTCGGTGATTTCCAGCCGCAGCGTATGTGGCGGGACGCCGCTGGCGGTCACCGCATCGACCACCTGCTCGACGAAGTCGGTCTGGTGAAACTGGCGCGGCGAGACGTTGACGCTCATGGTCAGCGGTTTGGCCCGCGGGAAATCCTGCTGCCACCTCGCTAGCGTTTTGAGCGATTGTTCCAGCACCCAACTGCCGATGAAGACGATAAGACCGGTTTCCTCGGCGAGCGGAATGAAATCCGACGGCGGGATGATTTGCCCGTCACTTTTCTGCCAGCGCACCAGCGCCTCGAAGCCGGTCACTGCCCGTGAACCAAGGGCGATGATCGGCTGATAGTGCAGCACGAATTCTTTCTTCTTCAGCGCATTGCGTAGGTCGCTCTCCAGCATCAGGCGCCGCTTGGCTTCGACGTGCAGGCTTTGATTGAAGATTTCGACGCGGGCACGGCCTTCGGCCTTGGCGCGGTACATCGCCAGATCGGCATCGCGCATGATGTCCGCCGCGCAGGTGTATCCGGCCTCGCTGGAGGCGACGCCGATACTGGCCGACGAATACAGTTCCTGACCATCGATGAACAGCGGGTTGCGCAGCGAATCCTGCAACGATTGCGCGACATCGACAGCGAAGGAGCTGCGCTCGATGTCTTCCAGCAGGATGGTGAATTCGTCGCCGCCGAGCCGGGCCAGCGTCACAGCCTCGCCGGCGGCGAGCTTGTGGCCGGATTCGATCAGCGCCTGGCGGAAGCGATGGGCGATTTCCTGCAGCAATACGTCACCGGCGGAATGGCCAAGGCTGTCGTTGACCAGCTTGAAGCGGTCGAGGTCGATGAAAATTACCGCGAAGCCGATGTCCGGCCGGCGCAGGTGCGTCGCAACCGCGCGCTCCAGCCGGTCGGAGAACAGCAGGCGATTCGGCAGTCCGGTCAGCGGATCGTGCGTCGCATCGTGCATCAGTTTTTGTTCGGCCCGGCGGCGTTCGACGACTCGGCCGAGCTGGGTGCCGATTTGTGCCAGCACGCCAAGGAACTGATTGTCGGGGTGGACCGTACTGTGATGAAAAAATTCCAGGACGCCGAGCACGTCGTTGCCGACCAGCACCGGAAATGCGAACGCGGCGCGGCAGCCGGACAGCGTCGCAGCCGCGGCGCGCGGAAAGTTGCGGTCCAAGGTCAGGTCGGCAATCCAGGCCGGCTTGGCGGATTGGTAGACGCGGCCCGGCAATCCTTCGCCGGTGGCGAAGCCGGTTTCCAATGTCAACGAAATGAAAGCAGCGAGAAGCTCCGGGTCGGCGGCATGCCAAATGCCCGCCGGCGCGAGATAGTCGGGGATGGTTGCCGATGGCAGGTAGACATTGCCGAAGCCCCAGCCGGTGTGCTGGCAAATGGCGTCGAGCGCAAAACGCATGGTGTCGTCGATCGAACTGCTCTGGTTTGCCGCCGTCGCGATGGTCTCGAGCAGCGCAAGCTGTTGCTGCCTTTCGTACAGATCTCTCAACCCCTTTTCCGCTATCTCTTCCGCCTTCAGCCGCGCCACGCGCTCGCGCTGCAGGCGATTTTCGAGCTTCAGTATCTTGAGATTGAGCTGATCGAACGGATCGGCGGACTCAGCTGCAAAAGGGGTCAGGGTGCCCATTTGATTTCCATCAAACATTTGTCCGCACCATGGTTCATGCAAGTATGGTGCGTAATATCGACTTTCTCGCAAAAAATGCCTGCGGCGCCTTTGATGAAGCCATGCGCCAGGTCGCACATCCGGCGCGACGATTTATAGCCCATCGTTACGTTGCCTTCCGGAGTTTCGCGGAAGTGGAAGTCGGGGCACTTGGCGCCGGGATAGAGCTTGCGGACTTCCGGGTGGATGATGTTGTTGACGCTCAGAACGAAGCTGCGCGATGAACTATGGGGCAGGAAGAAGTCCGGGTATCGCTGCTTGAGCAGCGGCATCGCCTGTTCGCCGAACCATCGCAGGACATCGCCGCTGGTCATATCCAGCTTGGCGGCCGCGGCGTCGACCAGGGCGATCATCTCTTTGTCGGAGTAATTGCCGAGCGAGGTGTAGGCGCCGGTTACGCCGGCATCGTCGAGCAGATCGTCCCAGGTATCGGCGCCAAATTTCTCGACGACGGCCTCTTCGAGCAGATTGTAAACCACGCCCTTCATGGGGAGACTCCACGAATTCGATGGCCGCGAAATCGCGATCCGGGACCGGACCGTATTTTCAGACCTTGAACGATGAGTAAAATCACGGACGCGCACTGGAGTGACGGTTACCGAACCGCTAATTGGGTGAAGCTAGCCGGGTGGATTGGATGGCGGCCGGGACCGCAGGCGCTCGACGATGTTGGCCTCGACCGCATTTGCAAAGCCTTTCGGTACATCGCGCGGCGCGCGCGGCGGACTGTCTTCGACGCGGTGGCGATATGACCACCGCCTGCACGATCGAGAGCGATCCTTCCCGCGAGGGGGCGACGTGGATACCGCACAAACTGAAGCTGCGTCAGCAATCCCGGTTAGTACAGGGTTAGCGCGGCCGGTTTCGGGACCGATCCGGATTGCGCCGGCTTGGGCAGCGTTGATATACAGCGCCAGGCCGTGGACAGCCTGTTGTTACGGCGCAAGAGGAGCTGCGGATCGTTGTCAGCCTCAATGCCTTCGTCCGGCAATTTATTCCGCAAAACCGCCTTCGTGTTCGCGGGCGGCGGCAGTTTCGGCGCCATCCAGGTCGGCATGATGCACGCGCTTGCCGCCCATGGCGTCGTCGCGGACATGGTGGTGGGATCGAGCGTCGGGGCCTTGAACGGCGCCTATTACGCCGGCGTCCCGACCCTCGACGGCGTGAAGCATCTCGCGGACATTTGGCGCCGCCTGCGGAACAAGGACGTGTTCCCCATTTCTGTCCTGACCCTGTTCGCCTTCCTTCGTCACCGCGATTTCCTGATTTCCCATGACGGCGTGCGCAGGCTGATCGACGATTACCTGCCGTACAGGAACTTGCAGGAGGCGAAGCTGCCGCTTCACATCGTGACTACCAACATCGTGACCGGTGACAGCGTCGTGCTGTCGGACGGCCCGGCGGCCGAGGCAATCATCGCGAGCACAGCCATCCCCGGCGTTTTCGCTCCCGTCCTGCACAAGGGCATGTATCTCGCGGACGGCGCGATTTCCAGCAACACACCGGTCAGGGTTGCGGTCGAAAAGGGCGCACGGCGGCTCATCATCCTGCCGACCGGATTCGCCTGCATGGGCGATGCTCCGCCCAAGGGCGTGATCGCCAACGCGCTGCATGCCGTGACGCTTCTGATCTCGCGGCAGATCATCGACGATCTCGAAGAAATCGATCCGTCGATCGAGTACCGCGTCGTGCCGCCGCTCTGTCCGCTGGTCGGCTCGGCCTATGACTTTTCGCGGACCGACGAACACATCGAGCGCGCGATCAGGAAGACCGAGCAATGGATCGCCGAGGGCGGGCTCGAGCAGCACGGCATTCCCGGCGAATTGCGGCCTCACGCGCATTGAGCCGCATAAGCCGCACGACCGGCACGACCAAAAGTTAAAGGCCGGGTTCGGGGCGTCCGATCCGGCCTTCCTGTTCTCGGTGGCGACGATGAGTTCGAGCGAACCAACAAGCTCGCTGCTATCAGCCCGCTTTGGCGACCTGCTTCTTTTCGATCCGACGCTTGATCTCGATCGCTTTCGGCGACAGCTCCGAGTTCTTTGCCTTCAGCAGGAAGGCATCGAAGCCGCCGCGATGGTCCACGCTCTTCAGCGCATGGGTCGACACCCGCAGCCGCACCGGGCTGGCCAGCGCTTCGGACTGGAAGGTGACGTTCACCAGGTTCGGCAGGAAGCGCCGCTTGGTCTTGATGTTGGAATGGCTGACCCTGTGGCCCACCATGGGAGCCTTGGCCGTCAGTTCGCAGCGCCGGGACATGGCGAAAATCCTCTGTCGTCCCCGGCATCGGCCCTTTAAGGGCAGGCTCGGGGTTCGAAATCGCGTCCATTTCAGGAACCGCGGTTGTATAGGGGGAGAGCGGCGGGACGTCAAGGCATGGGAGAGCCGAAGTCGGGTTGTTTGCGGCGCAAAATCAACGCCAACTGCTTCGTTTCGGCCCGTTTTCGACGAACCGCCGTCCGGTCCCTCCATCATATAAAGGGCGCAATCCGTACCGACATCATGGCACTCGACCGGCCGTGCGCCGGCGTTGCCCGGTTGGAGGCCGGATTTGCCAGTGCGCGAAACCGCGAGTCCGAGGCGACCATTTTGACGCGCTCGCAGACCTGCCGCGTTTGACGGTATGCGATTCCCGTTTGGATGAGTATCTATCGGCTGCCACAAAGACATTGACCCGCAAGCCTGATTAAAAGCCGCGTGAGCCCGAACCGTGACGTGCAGGACCACCCCTTAAGTGAGCATATTCCGTATGATGTTGCCCCGGTCGATGCCCGTTTCGGTCCGGACCCTGGTTGGCGCACCGCTGGCACTCCTTGCCGCGATGTTGGCGCTGACCAGCCCGGCGGCCGCGCAGGGCAAGCTTGAGGCTCACTATGACGTCACCCTGGCCGGGATTCTTGTCGGTACCGGCACCTGGGCGGTCGATATCCTTGATGATCAGTATTCGGCTACGGCAGACGGCGGCGCTACCGGACTTCTCAAGGCGTTTGCCCACGGCGCCGGCACCGGCACCTCCCAGGGTCGTGTCGTCAACGGCGCGCTGGTTCCCGCGAACTATACCGCGACCATTTCGTCGTCGAAGAAGTCGGAGACCATTCGCATGTCGCTGGCCGGCGGCAATGTAAAGGATTTCGTCATTGAGCCGACCCCGCCGGTCGACGCCAAGCGCATTCCGGTCACCGATGCGCACAAGCGCGGCGTGTTCGATCCGATGAGCGCGACGCTGCTGCAGGTATCCGGCACCGCCGATCCGCTCGGTCCGGAGGCCTGTCACGCCACGACCGGTATCTTCGACGGCCGGATGCGCTACGACCTGCGCCTCGACTTCAAGCGCATGGAAACGGTGAAGTCGGAAAAGGGCTATCATGGCCCGGTCGTGGTCTGCGCGATCTATTTCTCGCCGGTCTCCGGCTACGTCCCCGACCGCTTCGCGATCAGATATCTCGCCGCCCAGCGCAACATGGAGATCTGGCTGGCGCCGATCGCCGGCACGCGCGTGCTGGTACCCTATCGCCTGACAATCCCGACACCGCTCGGTGTCGGCAAGCTGGAAGCGACCCAGTTCATCACGACCGCCATACCGCCGAAGACCGCAGCCAGGGTCCGATAGCAGCGGGCTTCGGCGCGCGCGGCCCGCTTCGTGCGCTGTTTTGAGTTTGCCGCGACGGATTCGCGGGGCAGTCCGGCGAAAATCGAGGTACCCGACGTTATGGAATCCTGTTGACTCTTGGCTCGCGATTCATGCGCCCGGTGGATTCATAATTGAGGAGAAATATCCGCTCTTGTTGATATCGTCGGAACTTGATCTAGTGCCGGATATCGATCTGAACGCGAGATATTGCGGTGAACGAAGCCGGAGAGATCTGGAGTCAGCGATTCGGGCGCGATTCGTTCCGGACTCGTTCCAAAGCTTAAGCCGCGGCCCTGCAAGCGTCGCATTGTGAAACACATCTGATCGCCAGTGCCGCGAAAACCCTCGGAACACATGGCCTTTTCGTCTTCGATATCTCCGCCCGGCAACGGTCGTGCGCCCGGTGCGGGCGTGACGGCGGTGCTCGGCCCGACCAACACCGGCAAGACCCATCTCGCGATCGAGCGGATGCTGGCGCATTCGTCCGGCATCATCGGCCTGCCGCTGCGGCTGCTCGCCCGCGAGGTCTACAACAAGATTGCCGACCGCGCCGGCGCGGATTCCGTCGCGCTGATCACGGGCGAGGAGAAGATCAAGCCGGCGCGCCCGCGCTTCTGGGTTTCGACCGTCGAAGCGATGCCGCGCGATCTCGACGTCTCGTTCCTTGCCGTCGACGAAATCCAGATCAGTGCCGATCTCGAACGTGGCCACGTTTTCACCGATCGCATTCTGCATCGGCGCGGCCGCGACGAGACGCTGCTGCTTGGCGCCGCGACCATGCGCCCGATCATCGAGCGGTTGTTGCCGGGGGCGAGCATCGTCACGCGCCCGCGGCTGTCGCAGCTTGAGTTCGCCGGCGACCGCAAGATCACCCGGCAGCCGCGCCGCACCGCGATCGTCGCCTTCTCGGCGGACGAGGTCTATGCCATCGCCGAACTGATCCGCCGCCAGCACGGCGGCGCGGCGGTGGTGCTGGGATCGCTCAGCCCACGCACCCGCAACGCGCAGGTCGCGATGTTCCAGTCCGGCGACGTCGATTATCTCGTCGCCACCGACGCGGTCGGCATGGGACTCAATCTCGACGTCGATCACGTCGCTTTTGCCTCCGACCGCAAATACGACGGTTACCAGTTTCGCAGGCTGACGCCGGCGGAGTTCGCGCAGGTCGCTGGTCGCGCCGGCCGCGCCACCCGTAACGGCACCTTCGGCACCACCGGACGCTGCGCGCCGTTCGAGCCCGAACTCGTGAACGCGCTGCAGAACCACACTTTTGAGGCCGTCAAGACGTTGCAATGGCGCAATTCCAATCTCGATTTCTCCTCGCTCGGGGCGCTGCAGGTGTCGCTGGCGCTGACGCCCTCGCACGAGACGCTGACCCGCGCGCCGATCGCCGAGGACCTGCGCGTGCTCGATCACGCCGCGCGCGACGCCGACGTGCGCGCCATGGCGCAGGGCGCGGCGGCGGTGGAGCGGCTGTGGGACGCCTGCCAGATTCCGGACTATCGCAAGATCGCGCCGGCCGCCCATGCCGAACTGGTCACGACACTGTTCGGCTTCCTGATGCGCGAGGGCCGGGTTCCTGACGACTGGTTCGCGGCCCAGGTGGCGCAGGCCGACCGGGTCGACGGTGGTATCGACACCCTGTCGGGGCGAATTGCGCAAATCCGGACCTGGACCTTCGTCGCCAATCGTCCGGACTGGCTGGCTGACCCCGATCACTGGCAGGGAATTTCGCGAGAAGTCGAAAATAAATTGTCAGATGCGCTGCACCAAAGGCTCACAGAGCGTTTCGTTGATCGCCGGACCAGTGTATTGATGCGCCGCCTGCGGGAAAACACGATGCTGGATACGGAAATTGGCAAGACCGGCGAGGTGATCGTAGAGGGCCATGTGATCGGCCGTCTCGACGGATTTACCTTCGCGCCGGATGCGGCAGAGGCCGGCTCGGAGGCCAAGGCCTTGCAGGCGGTCGCGCAAAAGGCGCTGGCCGGCGAAATCGAGGCGCGCGCCGAAAAACTGTCCGGCGCGCCGGACGATCAGTTCGTGCTGACCTCGGACGGCACCATCCGCTGGACCGGCGACGCCGTGGCGCGACTGGTCGCGGCGGATGACGCGCTGCATCCGCGGCTGCGGATCATTTCGGATGAGCGGCTGACCGGCGCGCCGCGCGACGCGGTGCAGGCCCGGCTCGATCTGTGGCTGAAGACCCATATCGAGAAGCTTCTCGGGCCGCTGTTTGAGTTGTCCAAGGCGGAGGATGTCACCGGCATCGCGCGCGGTATTGCATTCCAGTTGATCGAGGCGCTCGGCGTGCTGGAGCGATCGAGGATCGCCGCCGAAATGAAAGATCTCGATCAGCCGTCGCGCGCCAGCTTGCGCAAGTACGGCGTGCGCTTCGGCGCCTACCACGTCTATTTCCCGGCGCTTCTGAAACCGGCCGCGCGGTCGCTGGCCTCGCTGTTGTGGGCGCAGAAGCAGGACAACGTCGACCTGTCGGCGTTGTCGAGCGCGCAGCATCTGGCAGGCAGCGGCCGCACCTCGTTCCCGGCCGACAAACTGCTCGATCGCGACGCTTATCGTACGCTCGGCTATCGGCAATGCGGCGAGCGGGCCGTCCGCGTCGACATCCTCGAAAGGCTGGCCGATCTGATCCGTCCGGCGCTCGCATGGCGGGAAGCGGCGCCCGGCGAAAAACCGGCCGGCGCATTCGATGGCCGCGGGTTCGTCGTGACCCAGGCCATGACATCGCTCGCAGGCACCGCCGGCGAGGATTTCGCCTCCATCCTGCGCGCGCTAGGCTATCGCATGGAGCGGTGTCCGGTTCCCCCGCCCGTCACAGATACCGGCCCCACGACGGATGCTGCCGCGGAAACGGTTTCCGCCGAAGCGGCGGAGAGCGCGCCGCAGGAATCGGCCGCGCCGGACGCCATGCCCGAGGGGCAGGAACCCGCGCTGGATAGCGCGGGTGCGCCCGATGCCGGATCGGCTGCTGAACCGGCGCCTGCCGCGGATGCGGGTTCATCGGACGATATCGCTACGGCGACCGAAGCCTTGGCGACCGAAGTCTTGGCTGAGGTGGTCGAGGAAACGTCGCCGTCGGCGGCGTTAACGCCCGACATCGCGGTCTCGGCGGCCTCCGGTGATGCCGTCGAAACCGCACCCGCCGATACCACGCCCGATGAGTCCGTGCCGATCGATGCCGTGAGCGCGCCCGAGGGCGCGGCATCCGCCGAGATCGTTGGAGCGGATGCCTCGGCGGCTTCCGATGATGCCGTCGAAACCGCATCCACGCCGGATGAGTTCGCACCGGTCGATGCCGTGAGCGTGTCCGAGGGCGCGGCATCCGCCGATATCGCCGCAGCGGATGCCTCGCCGGCTCATGCTACGGACGCCGCGTCCGCAACGGTCGAGGTCTGGCGGCCGGGCGGCCGGGCCGCCGATCGGCGGCCGCGCCACGACCGCAACCGTCATCGCCGGCAACAGCCTCGGCAGGATGGCGCGCAACCGGTTGCCGCGGACGGCGAAGCGGGCGAGGGGGCGCAGAAGCGCGAGCGGCATGGACGAGGGCGGCGCGAGCGTCAAAAGGAGGCCCGCCGGCCCTCCACCGGTGTGGCCGCCGAAGGCGCGTCCGCCGGGAGCGCGAGCGCGCCCGGCCGTGAGCCGCGCGAGGGCAAGGGGCGTCCGCCGCGCGATCACTTCCAGGGCAAAGGCAAAAACAGGGACAGGGATCAGGAGAAGGGCCGGTTTCAGGGCTCCCGCAAGGGCGGCCGCGAGGGACGTCCGGACGCCGGACCGTCGCATCGCCCCTACGCCAGCAGCGCGCCGCGCGAGCGTGAGCGTCCGATGGACCCGAATTCGCCGTTTGCGAAACTGGCCGCACTCAGGGAGCAGCTTGCCGGTCGCAAGGATTGAGGCGGGGGCGAACGATCCGGGTCTTGTGGGTTGGATCGCTATTGGTATGTCTTGTTTGGTGTGATCCTTTAGGTGTCCTTGGAACGCCAGCGTCTCGACAAATGGTTATGGCATGCGCGGGTGGTCAAAGCCCGGACCCATGCTGCGGCGCTGGTCGAGGCCGGCCATGTCCGCATCAACGGCATCCGCGAGAAATCTCCAGGGCATCCGCTCAAGGTCGATGACGTGCTCACGATCGGACTGGACCGTTGCGTCCGTATTCTCAGGGTCACCGGATTTGCCGAACGGCGAGGTAACGCGACCGACGCAAGAGAACTCTATGACGATGTGTCGGATGCTTTCGGATCGTCATGACCTGCACAGGTCGCGTGTTTCCGCCGCTTGCGGCAACGCTGTTCCTGCGCTACGCCAGCCTGCAAAACTCATCCTCCTGGAGCCCTGGATGACTTACGTCGTCAATGATGCCTGCATTAAATGCAAATATACCGACTGTGTTGAGGTTTGCCCTGTCGATTGCTTCTACGAAGGCGAGAACATGCTCGTCATTCATCCGGATGAGTGCATCGATTGCGGTGTCTGCGAACCGGAATGCCCGGCCGAGGCCATCAAGCCGGACTCCGAGCCGGGGCTGGAGCAGTGGCTTGAGTTGAATGCGGAGTACGCCAAAAGCTGGCCCAACCTTACGCAAAAGAAGGACGCTCCGCCGGACGCCAAGGACTTTGAGGGCCAGGAAGGGAAGTTCGAAAAATATTTTTCGCCAAATCCGGGTACCGGAGACTGATTTCGTCCCTGGAGCGGCATTCGGTGCGGGCGCGAGGCCAGGACCGGCGCCCTGCTTTAACCCTGTTAGCAACCGGGACCGCCCAAAAGCCGTTCTGAACGCGGGTTGTTGGGTATAAATCATTGATTTTTGCGGAAAATGTGCTATATTGAGCATGTTTTCGAAGCTGGGCTACGTTTTACCCGCTTGTGGCCCGGAAGGGCTCCCGTGAAAACACCCAACAGGGCGTGGCATGTCCACGCGCAGGCTGTGTCACAGAAAACGCGTAAAAGGAATACATCCAAGGCGTCTGCGGCTAACCGCGGTGCAAAAAGAACTCGTGCCCGGACTGCCACCCGGGTCACTCGAACGGCTGCTAAGGGCTCGGCCGCCAAATCCTCAAGACGTAAAAGAGGCGAGATGCCAAGCAAGACTGCCAGAATTCCCGCCAAAGCCACTGCTTCGAAAGCCACTGTTTCTAAAGCCGCCGCTTCGAAAACCGCCGCTTCGAAGGCTGCCGCATCGAAGACCGTCGCGGCCTCGAAGGTGGCCAGGACCGCGACCAGGCCGGCTGTAAAACCCGCAGCGAAAACGGCGCTGGCCGGCAAGGCCGCCGCAAAGTCTGCCGCCAGGGCCGGTGCGCCCCGTGTCGAGGAACCGAAGAAGGTTCTGACCCAGCGACAGGGGTTCAGGACGAACGAGTTCGTGGTCTATCCGGCGCACGGCGTCGGCCAGATTCTGGCGATCGAAGAACAGGAGATTGCGGGCGCCAGGCTCGAGCTGTTCGTCATCAATTTCATGAAGGACAAGATGACCCTGCGGGTGCCGACTGCGAAGATCGCGAATGTCGGCATGCGCAAGCTGTCGGAGCCGGGGTTGGTCAAGCGGGCGCTCGAAACGTTGAAGGGCCGTGCGCGCATCAAGCGCACCATGTGGTCGCGGCGTGCGCAGGAATATGAAGCCAAGATCAATTCGGGGGACATCGTTGCGATCGCCGAAGTGGTCCGCGATCTCTATCGCTCGGAATCGCAGCCGGAGCAGTCCTACAGCGAACGTCAGCTCTATGAAGCCGCGCTCGACCGCCTGTCGCGCGAGATCGCGGTCGTCCAGCACGTGACGGAAACCGAGGCGGTCAAGGAGATCGAAGGGCAACTCGCCAAGAGCCCGCGCCGCGGCGCCAAGGCGGAGTCGGACGCCGAGACCGACGGCGATGCTGACGCCGATGGCGACGACGCGGCGGTTGCCGACGAGGCTGCATAGCCGGGTTTTGGCGGACAAAGGACAAAAAAGCCCGGCCGAAAGGCTGGGCTTTTTGCTGTCGTCGTTTTCCGGAAGGCAATTGTCCCGATGCGCAACTGTCCATCTGTGTGGACGGGTTTTCTTGACGCGAAACCGGTATCCACCACCAGGTCAAGCCCGAGGACATGCTTCGCTCGAAAACGCTATAGAAGACGCTTCGCGTCAATCCACCACGATCTTGACCCGACTGCGCACCTTGACCTGCGCATGCGGATCGAGGCCGTTGAGCACGCGAAAACGCTCGGCGGGATGATCGACGCCCGCCATGCGGTGCGACAGCGATTCCACGGTATCGCCGGGCTGCACGGTGATGACCTTGATCCGCAGCGGCCGAGCCGCCTGAATCTCGTCCAGCGTCAGGCGGCGGAACGAGGCGACCGTTTCGCGGGCGTTGCGCTCGCTTTCCGTCGTCTTGTGGCGGGTTGCGAAGATAAAGCGATAGACGTCGCTGCCGAAGCGCAAGGCATAGACCCGGAACTGCCACTGCTCGCCACGGGCAACCGCCGAGGCGGCCGGAAAACCGTTGATGGTCAACTCCTCGGTCGAGGCCTTGTCGACGTTCTCCATCCAGCCGGAGTTGAGGTATTCGGTGAGCTTCTGTTCCGCGGGCACCCGGACGACGTCGAAGCGCATGGCCTGACTGCCACCCTCGCGGACGCCGATCACCGCCTGAGCCGTATTGTCGAGCGTAAAACCTTCCGGCGCCTGGAACGTAAAGCCGAGCTTTGGGTGCAGGAAGCGCCGGCCTCGAACAAACCCCTCGCTCGGATCCTCGCCGTAGACGATGTTGTCGATTGCGTCGAGATAGACCTCGCGGTCACGCTCGCCATGCGCGGGAGAACTGTATTGGCGCGCATTGGCCCGCGCGTTCTCGACGCGCTCCGGCGTTGCGGGATGCGACGACAGGAAGTCCTGCGAGCGCGGGTCCAGCGACGGCTTGCCGGCCTTGAGCGCCGCATTGCGCTCCATTGCCGTCAGGAAGCGCGCCGCGCCATAGGGATCGAAATGGGCTCGTGCGGAAATCCCGACGCCGATGCCGTCGGCCTCGAATTCCTGGGCGCGCGAAAAGCTCGCCATCGTCAGTTTGGACTTGGCGAGCGCCAGCGCCGTCAGATCCGGGTCGGTGCCCATCTCGGTGACGACGTGGCTGACGAGGGCGGCCTGCCGCGCCTGGTCCTCGCGGATCGCCGCGTGCTTGGCCAGAACGTGCGCCATTTCATGCGACAGCACCGAGGACAGCTCTGAGGTGTCGTTGGCGAGCGCGACCAGGCCGCGCGTTACGTAAAGCTGGCCCGTCGGCAGCGCGAACGCGTTCACCGCGCCTGAATTGAGGATCGTGACCTTGTAGGCGAGGTCGGGCCGCTCGGACACCGCGACCAGCCGCTGGACCGTCTTGTTGATCAGCGCTTCGAGGCGAGGATCGTCGTAGACGCCCCCGTAAGAGGCGAGGATGCGCTCGTGCTCGCGTTCGGCCGCCGGGGTATGGACCGCCGTTCGCGCCGGTTTCGCATGCGTAGCGGCGGATGGGTGGGACGCGGTCTGGAACCGGCTCATGTCGCCGCAGCTGGCAAGGGCCAGCGCCGCGCACAGCACAGCAGGAGCAGCCAAAAGGCGGCGGCTCACTCTCGTCCCGCGCCGTTCCGCACACCCTGTCATGGTCGTAACGTCTCCGCCCGGCCAGCGTTTTGATTCTAACATTCTTTTACGCAGGCAACTTTGCGAATGTTGGAATCAAAAACCACTAGCAACTTATGATTCCAGCGCGGCTTGGGTTTACTAATCGCCGACCACTTCTATCTGCCCCACCCGGAGCACCTCGATCCGCGGTCCGCCGCGCCGTTCGACCCAGCCGCGGACACGAACCCGCCGGTTTTCGAAAGACGCCGGGACGACACCCGCCGCCTCGAAAGATGGCATTATGCGCCTTGAAATAGTCGCAGCAAAGTCTCGTGTCCAGCGCCGGCCGAAATTGAGATATATCGTTCCGCCGGCCTGCCTGACCGACAGGACTTTGCCCTCGACGACGGCGAATTGTCCAATCCGAGTCAAAATATCACCCGGATTGTCGGCGCTTTTTACGATGAACGAGCCCGCCCAGGTTCCACGACGGGCCTGCCGCGCCGCCGCTTCCGCAGTCGCAAGTTCCGCCGCGCAGGCTTTATTGGCGACGTCGGCGGATGCTAACGCTTTGCCGCGCGCCAGAAGCTCGCTCTGTACCGAAGTCGCGGAGGGATCGAGATATATGAAGGCGGATTGCCGGCCATAGCGATCCGGATCGTCGCGCTGGCCGCGCAGGATCACGTGCCGGCCGATCAGCGCCGCCAGCGCCGGCCGGCGATCGTCCGAGTCTGTTGCGACGACTTCGATGCCGGCGAGGCGGACGTCACGGCCATCGTCGAGACGGAGCGTCCGCGCGTCGATGACGGCGCTCACGACGCCATCACCCTGAATGTCGAATCGACAGCCGGCCGCGACCGACGGGACGGTGACGCCGAACGCTATTGCGCAGAGCAACGCTACGGCAGCAGCACGCCGCGCCGCTTGCGAGCGTTCGGATCGTTCGGGCCCTCGGAGCATTGTCCGACGGCCGGGTTGCATTATTTCGATCCGGGACCGGAAATCGCGCGGCGTGCAACCAGCCTGTTCCAGATGAACAGCACCACCAGCGCGCCGATGGTCGAGGTGATGAAGCCAGCGCCCTGATTGGGGCTGTAGTGGCCGATCGACTGCCCGATGAAGGTGGCCAGGAACGCACCGCCAATACCGAGGGCCGTGGTGAGGATGAATCCGCTGGGATTGTTCGGGCCGGGCGATATGAGCTTTGCGATGACCCCAGCGACGAATCCGACGAGAATGATCCAGAGAATGCCGCCCATGATGAAAATCCTTCCTCGGAATAACCGTGTTGAAACTTCCGCGAGATCGGTCGGGTTCAGGCGGCTGCTCCCGCGGCGAGCAGCAATTCCATCAGAGCCGCTGTGACAGCTCGTCCTCGGTCGGCACACGCCCGTCCGGTGTCAGATGGTCGACGACCTTGGGCAGATGCTGACTCAATCCGGCGAGCAATTCGTCCCGCGACAGGCCGGTTTGCGCTGTCAGGGCATTGATCTGGTCGGCACCGAGCGCGTCGGCGAGGTCACCCGGCGCGATCTGCTTGTTCGGCCCCGGGCTGACCCAGGAATTCGCAGTCTCGCCGTGGCCTTTCTGTTGAAGCTGGTTCAGCAGGCTGCCGAGGCCGCCGCTCAGAATGCTTCCGGCGGCGCCGCCCGCCAGCAGGCCGCCAAGCCCGCCCTTGAGCAAGTCACCGAGGCCGCCGCCGGCGCTGCCGGGCAGGCCGGCATTGACGGTGCTTCCAGGCGCGGGAGCCGGAGGCGAGGACGGGTTGGCTTCTGGCTGGCTTCCGGTGAAATGTTTCAGCGCCTTGTAGCCAAGCACGGCGAGGATCGCCATTGTGATCGGCGACATGCCGCCGCTTTCGCTTGGCGCACTGGGATCGCTTGGACCGCGCGGGCCGTTCTGCATTCCATTGAGGACATCGAGCAAACCCATGATCGTCTCCTGATTACGCTCCAGCCCCCGCGGCAAGAGTAACGTCGCCACATGGCGGTCACAAGGCACATCTGGCGGGCAAGAGGCGCCCCGCTCTCCTTTCTGCTATTCTGCTATCGAAACGAAAATGACTGCGGGATGAATGGCGAGGCCGAGGTATGGGCCGCGGGGTAGGGTTAGCGGGTCCGGTGCCGCGTCGATATGGGCTTTCGGGGAAACCGCATTTGCCGCGAGGTATCCGGCCGCGCTCGATCCGGGAGAGTGACGGTCCAATCGGATGCTCTTGAGACTCAGAACGCAATTCGGATCATCGTCAGATCGTGCGCTTTGGGCTTGCCCGACGCGCCTGAGTACCGGATAAGTACCGAGATCGCGTGGCGCTCAGTCCCGGTAGCTCAGCTGGATAGAGCACAGGTTTCCTAAACCTGGGGTCAGGGGTTCGACTCCCTTCCGGGACGCCATTTTTCCTTATCGAAGCTTGTTTTTTGCCAGCCGTGCGGACAACATGATGCGCGGGTGGTAGCCGAACGTGAACGACGATGTTCGAACGGCTATGCCCGGATTCCGTGCTATTGAGAACCGCTTTCGGCACGATGAGCCTTTTCGCGGAAAGATCGGGCGTGGAATCACGCGGCCCGCCGGACCTTGGGTTTAGCAAAAAGCGGCGAGAGCGCTATTCGGTGACCCCGCAACGATCACGGCCAGCACGTCGATCCCGCGTTCAGCCGCGGCGGTCCAAATCTGGCCGCGCAAGCCATAGAGCTGCGTGAATTGGCGGAGAGGGAGGGATTCGAACCCCCGATAGGCTTGCACCTATGCCGCATTTCGAGTGCGGTGCATTCGACCACTCTGCCACCTCTCCTAAGGTGCCACGCAGGCGGCGGACCGCCTTTAGCGCGTTTTCAAGCGAAGAGGAAACCGGTTCGCGTGAAGAAAACGCGCTCATTGATACATGGGCGCGCACTCGAACGCAAAACCGGAGCCGCTTTTGCTGAATGCGCTCCGAGTCAGGCCGTGTTCTAGGTGAGGATGCCGGGGCAGACAAGGCGCGGGGCGAGGAAATTCCGACGCTCAAGGGCCCGAGCTTGCGGGGGCACGCCGCTGCCGGAAAGGTGGGACCGCCGGACGCGATAATAACCGGCGGTCCCGTGCCGCGTCATTGAAATCGTGGCCGGAAGTGCGGCTTCGCGGACCACTTGCGCGACTACGCGACCGTAGCGGTCTTTACGAAACCGGCAACGCGATCCTGGTTTTAACCTCACCAATCAAGGTTACTTCGTCGTGAACGCGGGGCGTGGTCGCGGTCGGCGCAGCGGTGACGAAATCGCGGCGGATGAGGGGACCCAGCGCTCACGTGAAGAAAATGCTCTCAATCAATAGCTTGCGCGTATCCTGATCGCAAAACCGGTATCCGCTGTTATGGGAATAGGCGCTAACGGTCGTCCCTGGCTTTCCTGTCCTTCTTGTCTTTGTTCTTGTCCTTGCCGTCGTCGGGCTTCTTTTCTTTCTTGTTGTCTTTCTTGCGGTTGGTGAACCGCGCGTTGCCAAGGCCGGTGCCGATGGTCAGTACGCCCCAGCGGCTGACGTCCTGCATGTAGGGCATTTCGCTCAGGCCTTGCGCCACGCCGTCATTGTGCATCAGCACGGTGGTGTCGTGACCGCCGATCTCCGGAATGGCCTCGATCAGCGACCCCGGCAGGTTGAACTTGCTGCTTTCCCAGTTGCCCGGAAGATTCTGCGCGCCTTTCTCGATCGATCCGTCCTCCTCGATCACGCCCGGACAGGAAATGCCGATGAACGGCGCGAGCTTCAGCCCCTGCTTTTCCGCCTGCGAAATGAGGTCCTTCAGCATCTTCACGAGCTTCTTCACCGCGCTCTCGCGGGTCGGCTCGTCGTCGGCGTGGCGCCATAGCTCGGACTTCCACACCCCGGCCTTGGAGAGGTCGGCGGCCTTTTTCCAGCGGGTCTCGACCACGCCGCAGCGGATGTTGGTGCCGCCGATATCGACCGCCAGAATGCTGTCGAACGCCTCGAAGATCCATGAGGGCGCCAGATGCAGGCAACCGATTAGTCCGGCCTCGTCGGGATCGAAGCGGATCGGGATCAGATGGACCTTGTGGCCCTCGCTTTTCAGCAACAGGTCGGCGCGCGCGATCGCGATCTCGCCGACCCGGCTCTTGCGAAAGCCGCCGCCGACCACGATGCATTCGGTGTCGGCCCATGCCTTGGTCTTGAGGAAGCGTCCCGTCACATAGGCCAGTTCCTGCGCGAACTCCTCGATGGCGCTATGCACCAGGGCGGCGGCCTCGATGTCATCACCGACCAGCGCCTCGTCGAGCGAGCCCTTGGCGATCTCCTCCGACGGGGTCTTGCCGAGCGGATCGTCGCCGTTTTTCTTCAGCGGCTTGCGCAGGCCGTCGAGGATTTTCCGGAATGCGCCCTTGCTGGCGCGGTCGCCGAGAAAACCCTCGTCGTCCTTCAGTTCGATGTTGTAGCTGTCGATATCCACCGACGGCAGCCGCGCAACGCCGTGCTTGCCGATGCCCGCCGTCGTCAGGGTATCTTCCGCCATGATAAGTGTGCCCCTTTCCCGGTGTGGTCCTGCCGGCAACAACGACGGGGGAACCCGTTGGTTTCATGATGGATGGCGGCTTGCCGACTCAAGGCGAAACCGGTCCGAAAACGCCGGTATTGTTGACATTTGGCCGCTTTCAGGAGCGCTTCGCCTTGACTCCCGGTCTTCGGCGGCTATAAGTCCCGCAATCGGCGCGGGAATTCCCAGCGCCGCTTGTTTTTGCGCGGCCGGCGGGCGGTTTCCCCTCGAGAGCGTGGAATTAAACCCATTCAGCATTTTCAGGCAAAGCGGAAACCGGTTTGTCGTTGGAAGATGCTGCGATTTAACGACTGACCAAAAAGCCGGCCCGGACCTGTCCGAGGCCGGGATCGAACACGAAGGAATAAAACGATGTTCGCAGTCATCAAAACCGGCGGCCGGCAATACCGCGTCGTTCCGGATGATGTGCTTGAGATTGGCAAGATCGCCGGCGATGTCGGAACGATCGTGCAGCTCGGTGAAGTTCTGCTGCTCGGCGGCGATACGCCTGTGCTCGGTGCGCCGACGGTGCCCGGCGCCTCGGTCGCGGCGGAGCTGCTGCAGCACAAGCGCGGCCCCAAGGTGATCGCGTTCAAGAAGCGCCGCCGCAAGCATTCGAAGCGCAAGCGCGGTTATCGCGACGAGATCACGGTGCTGCGCATCACCGAAATTCTCGCGGACGGCAAGACCCCGACCGTCGGTCCGCGCCCCAAGAAGGAAAAGGTCGTCAGGCCCGCCGAAGCCGAGGGTGACGACGAGGCGCCGAAGGCCGATAACTAAGAGCGATTAAAAATCTCCGTGAGAAAAAGTGAATGATTCCGTCACGGAATTGATCTAGAGAGACGGACGAGGTTGGAGACGGGCTATGGCTCACAAAAAAGCAGGCGGTTCATCGCGTAACGGTCGGGATTCGGCCGGCAAGCGTCTTGGGGTCAAGGCGTTCGGCGGTGAGCATGTAATTCCCGGTAACATCATCGCCCGTCAGCGCGGCACCACCTGGCATCCCGGCCTTAATGTCGGCATGGGCACCGACCACACTCTGTTCGCCAAGGTCGAAGGCCGAGTCGAGTTCCGTGCGAAAGCCGGCGGCCGCACTTTCGTATCGGTCCTCCCGATGACGGAAGCCGCGGCCGAATAAACGGTGGATGACATCGCGTCCGCCGGTCCCTGTCGAACCGGCGGAGCATCGAGGGCTCCAAGGGGGAGGCGGGAAACCGGCCTCCCTTTCTCAGTTTTTGCGTTTGCATGTGGACCTGCGTTCGCATCACGGAGCCCGACTCATGTTGCAGGATATCCCAACCCCGACGCCCCTGCTGCGCCAGACGCGGCCGTTCGTCCTCGAGACCGAGCGTCTCACGTTGCGCAAGCCGACGCTCGCGGACGTCAAGGGGATCGCCGCTCTCGCCAACGACCGCCGCATCGCGGAGATGACGCGCCGCCTGCCGCATCCCTATACGCAGGACGACGCGGTTCATTTCGTCAGAGCCGTCGCCGGCGACAGCAGCGAGACGGTATTTCTGATCGAGCACAATCATACGCCGGTCGGGGTGGCCGGCGTTGACTGGAGCGAGCCGGATGCGCCCGAACTCGGCTACTGGTTCGGCGTCGATCACTGGGGGCTGGGTTTCGCCACCGAGGCCGCGCGCGCGGTGATCGACTACACCTTCGAGACGTTCGCGATCGACCAGATGATTTCCGGCGCGCGCGTCGTCAATCCCAAGTCGCGCAACGTGCTGGAGAAGTGCGGCTTCCAGTGGAGCGGCGTCGAGTTGCATCGCTTCAGGGCGCTGGGGTCATCGACGCCGGTCGATCGCTTTCGCCTCACGCGCGGCGTGTGGTCGTCGCTGAAGAACTGGAGCAACGCCGCGCGCCGCGAACGCTAGCTCTCGGAACGAACACGTCGTCATCCCGGCGAGGCGGGCGGGGCGAACGCGCGCCGGGAACAAACGACCGAATTCATGGTTTGGGACCTGATTGCCCCATCGCTGGGTGACACGCGATGTCCCGGGGCGTGCCGGTTCCGGCTTGCGCTTTCAGCGCGTCCCGAATGATGACATACTTTCACGCCGGCGGGTTCATAGCGGTTTCGTCGCGGCCGGGGCGGTCGCAATCGTCTGAAGGTGGTACCATAACTGCTGTCCCCTGCGGGTTCGATGGTGTAGCGGTTGGAGGTCCTGGTTCGCGGCGCTGAATTCGAATGACCTTGCTCCTGATCCTCGTGTTCGCGATCGCCGTCATCTCGTTGGCGGAGCGCAGCGTTGCGCATCTCGGGCTGGCGGTTGCCGGACTGTGTTTCAGCGCCGCGCTGCTGCTGTTCGTCGTTGGCGATGCCGGACGAGCCATCCTGCTGGCGTCGATGCTGGCTGCCGCCGTATCAGGCGCATCGATGGTCAAATACAAGCATAGCGGGCTGAAACTGGTCGTGACGGATCTGCCGCTGGCGTTCGCAGGCACCGTGCCGTTCCTTGTGGTGCAATATCCGCTGGCGGTAGTGGAGGTCGTCACCGGCGGCGTCGCGCTAGCGTGCGCTGGTATCGCCACGCTGCTTTATGTGCAGGGCTCCCCGGTTTCATTCGGATGGCAGATCGTTATTTTCATCGCGGCCCTGGCCGGTCTGGTCGCGGCCTACCGGGTGGGCGGCGGAACGGTTGCTTTCCAGCCTATCGCGATACAGCGCCGCTGTTTCCTGTCGGCCCTCATTGCCTCGTTGCTCGATCCGAGGTCCTGGCGGCAGTTCGGCCGTCTGGAACTCTGCGATATCGCCAGCGAGCGGTTGCCGTTGATGCCGGCGGTTCCCGCACGTACCCTGATGTATCCCGACATCATCGTTATCCAGCATGAATCGATTTTTGATCCGCGGACTTACGGACTGCCGGTCGAGCCCGGTGTCGCGGCCTTTCTGTCCCCGGCACATGGCTGCTACGGGAGTCTCAACGTCGATATTTTCGGCGGCGGATCGTGGCAATCCGAATTCAGCCTGCTGACGGGCCTGTCCAGCGCGAGCTTCGGCTCCAACGCGTATTATCTGTTCAAGCGCGGCGTCGGCCGCTTTCATCACAGTCTGCCCAACTGGCTTACGTCGCTGGGCTACAGGACGGTGCTGACGTCAAGTTGCCGCCGCGACTTTCTCAACTACGATGCCTTCTACCGGGCGATCGGAATCGGCGATCGCATGTTTGCCGATGACTTTCCGCCGCCCTTCGATGTCAACAGGTTCGAGACGACCAGTTCCGATGCCGTATTTCTGGACGCCGCCATCGGGGCGCACGTCCGGCGGATCGCCGAAGACGCCTCGCCGCGATTTCTCTACGCACTGACCAATTTCAATCATGGCCCGCACAGCCGGCGGCTGGTCGCGCCCGGACATTTTGAGAGCGAGCGGGCGTTTGCATTATCCAGCAACCCCGATCCGAATTACGCGGAATACTACTCGCGCCTCGCCGAGACCGCCGCGACCTGGAGCAGGCTCAGGGCCGGCCTCGCCGCGCGTTTTCCGGACCGGCCCATGCTGGTCATTCACTACGGCGATCATCAGCCCGTCATGACGCGAAGGATCGAGGCGAAATGCAGACTGGCCCCCGACGCGCGCCGTCAGTTTCGTACCTTCTACGCCATCGAGGCCTTGAACGGCGCTGCCGACGGACTTGTCGCCGGGCGGGGCCGGGCGCTCGATATCGCCTTTCTCGGGACCGTTGCCCTGCAACTGGCGGGTCTGCCGCTGGACGAGATTTTCGCCACGCGCGCGAGCCTGCTCGATCAGTGCGGCGAGGCTTATTTCGCGTCATCGTCGGAGCGCAAGCGCCGTTTCCACCGCACGCTGGTGGAGTGCGGCGCGATTGATGTGGCAGGCGCGCGGGATATCGGCGTCAGGCCGCTAGTCAGTCTCTCGAAGTCCTGAAAACGGCCGCGTTTCGCTGGAATGCCAGTGAAACGGGATGCGAATGTCGAAATCGCACCCTTGGAGCTTGACGGTTGCTCCGCGCGTCCTGCCGCACTACCTATCTCCCATGAAATTCCTCGATGAAGCCAAGGTCTATATCCGCTCCGGCGACGGCGGCAACGGTTGCGTGGCGTTCCGCCGCGAGAAGTTCATCGAGTTCGGCGGCCCCTCCGGCGGCAATGGCGGACGCGGCGGCGACGTCCTCGTCGAGGTTGCCGACGGCCTCAACACCCTGATCGACTATCGCTATCAGCAGCATTTCAAGGCGCCGAAGGGCACCAACGGCATGGGCTCGGATCGGCACGGCGCCAACGGCAAGGCCATCGTGCTCAAGGTGCCGCTCGGCACCCAGATCATCGACGAGGATCGCGAAACCCTGATCCATGACTTCACCACGCTCGGCGAACGCTTCGTGCTGGCCGAGGGCGGCAACGGCGGTTTCGGCAACGCGCATTTCAAGTCGTCCACCAACCGCGCGCCGCGCAATGCCAATCCCGGCCAGCCAGGGGAGGAGCGCTGGATCTGGCTGCGGCTGAAGCTGATCGCGGATGCCGGCCTGGTCGGCCTGCCCAATGCGGGCAAGTCGACGTTCCTGTCAAAGGTCAGCGCGGCGAAGCCGAAGATCGCTGACTATCCGTTCACCACGCTGCACCCGCAACTCGGCGTGGTGAATGTCGGTGACCGCGAATTCGTTTTGGCGGATATTCCCGGCCTGATCGAGGGCGCCCATGAAGGCGTGGGGCTTGGCGACAGATTTTTAGGCCATGTCGAGCGCTGTCGCGTGCTGCTGCATCTGGTGGACGCCACCTGCGAGCATGCGGGCAAGGCCTACAAGACCGTGCGCGGCGAACTGGAAGCCTATGCCGGAACGCTCGCGGAGAAGGTCGAGGTTGTCGCGCTCAACAAGATCGACGCGGTCTCAGCCGAAGACTTGAAGAAGCAGCGCGATCGGCTCAAGCGCGCGGCGAAAAAAATGCCGCTGCTGCTGTCGGGCATCGCCGGCAAGGGCGTGCCCGAGGCTTTGCAGACACTTGTCGCCGTGATCGGCGAGGCGCCGGTGTCGGACAAAGCGAAGGGCGCCGAGGCCGCGGCGGCGCAGGCGATCGTGACCCCGGTGGCGCAGGCCAAGCCGTGGTCGCCGTAGGCGTTGTTGCGCCCAGGGCCGTCCGTCATTTTCCGTAAAGCCACGAGCGCAACCGTCTTGCGATGCAATGATCCGGTCCGGCATTCCGCTTTCCAAGCCGCCGCTTTCCAAGCTGCCGCTTTCATGTGATGAAAGCGGCGATTTCGTTTCGATTGACCGCCGACCGCCATGATCCGTCCGCAACTCAAGAAATTCCGCCGCATCGTCGTCAAGGTCGGCTCGTCGCTGCTGATCGATTCCGATGCCGGCGAGGTACGCGCGGCGTGGCTGTCGGCGCTGGCCGATGATATCGCCGGGCTTCATGGCGAGGGGCGCGACGTGATGATCGTCTCGTCCGGCTCGATCGCGCTCGGTCGCAGCAAACTCAAACTGCCGCGCGGCCCGCTGAAGTTGGAGGAGAGTCAGGCCGCCGCCGCCGTCGGACAGATCGCGCTGGCGCGGATCTGGTCGAAGGTGCTGGCCGATCACGGCATCGGCGCGGGGCAGGTTCTGGTGACCTTGCAGGACACCGAGGAGCGCCGCCGCTATCTCAATGCGCGCTCGACCATCGCAAAACTGCTCGACTGGCGCGCGGTCCCCGTCATCAACGAGAACGACACGGTGGCCACCAACGAAATCCGCTACGGCGACAATGACCGTCTCGCCGCGCGCGTCGCCACCATGGCGAGCGCCGATTTGCTGATTCTGTTGTCGGATATCGACGGGCTCTACGACGCGCCGCCCCATCTCGATCCGGATGCGAAACTGGTTCCGGTCGTGAAGCGGGTCACCGCCGACATCGAGGCGATGGCGGGCAGCGCCGCGTCCGAACTGGCGCGCGGCGGGATGCAGACCAAGATCGAGGCGGCGAAGATCGCAACGACCGCCGGCACGCACATGCTGATCGCCTCCGGCAAGATCGATCATCCGCTGCAGGCCGTCATGGACGGCGGCCGCTGCACCTGGTTTCTGACGCCGGCAAATCCGGTCACGGCGCGCAAACGCTGGATCGCCGGTTCGCTGGAGCCGAAAGGCACGCTGACCATCGATGCCGGCGCGGTCGCCGCGCTGCGCGCGGGAAAAAGCCTGCTGCCGGCCGGCGTGATCCGGGTCGACGGGCAATTCGCGCGGGGCGATGCCGTCATCGTGCGCGGTCCCAATACGCATGAGATCGGCCGCGGCCTCGTCGCCTACGACGCCGAGGACGCGGAGAAGATCAAGGGACGCTCGTCCTCCGATGCGGCGCAGATTCTCGGCATC
Organism: Nitrobacter sp. NHB1; assembly: GCF_036964665.1. NCBI lineage: Bacteria > Pseudomonadati > Pseudomonadota > Alphaproteobacteria > Hyphomicrobiales > Nitrobacteraceae > Nitrobacter > Candidatus Nitrobacter laanbroekii. Next base: position 2,069,697 of record NZ_JBAMDA010000001.1, on the reverse strand, counting down.
AGCGGCCGGGCCGAAATGATCCATCGCGACGATCTCGTGGTCGGCGGGCCGCGCGGCGATGCCAGCTAGAGCATTTCCCGGTGAAGTGGAAGCCGGTTCACCGTAAGGAAATGCGACCACTCAACAGTCTAGAGCGGATCAGGTGATTGAATCGCCAAGCCCGGCTTTATGCCGGGCTATGACGCGTGTTGGTTCTGGCTAGGTGGAATGCGGTTTACGTGAAAAAAATACACTCAATCAACAACTTGCGCGTATTATGATCGCAAACCCAACAATGACTGGAGCGAGCCGGAAAACGCATTAGCTCAGGATCGCGTAGATAATTCCCATCACCGTCATGAGAGAGGCGGCAGCCGCTATCGGCAGCAATATCTCGGTCGCCGCCTGCGCGGCGCTCTGCTGGCTGCCCCAAACCGCAAACTTGCCCGTGCTCCAATCCCGGAACGGGACCTCGTTCGGATGCTTGCCGGATTCCGGCTGATGTCTGTACGACACCAGAAACGATCCGCTGAAACACAGGCCGACTACCAGAAACAGCACGGTGATGAAGGCCAGCGGAAGTGCGATGAGGCTCGAGCTCTGCCCGTCAAAAAAGATCCATGCCATCAGCACGAACCAGATAACAAGGCCGGCGGCAATCTTTGGGATGCTGGAGTGAAGCTGAGTGTAGGTCTCGTTCGCCGGATGATTATGATCGACAAGTTCTCTAGACATGGAAGTTGCCTTTCTTGAGAAGGTGCGCAATGCGGGTGAGTGCCGGTTCGAATGGCGAGACGCCACACCGCGGCATTGGGGGCTGGTGCCGACCGCATTGAGCCAACCAGCCGTACAGAAGGAAAACCACTTCGATCGCAGCGGGTTTCAGGGTCACGGAGAATTGTGTTGATGTTGCAAAGCTGATCCTTGGTGCGGTTCTGTTTCCCGCCCTGGGTTTCCGCCTTGCTGCCGGAAGAACTTCCCAGAATGCGGGCATCGAATCGCGCCTCGGATCACCTCATGCTTTCGATGTTTTCACAGGCGCGATGCGACGCGTCATGCGTGGACCAAACCGTTCGAAGAACGGCGCCGCTCCGCCTTGCCTGCGTGTCCCGAAAACCATGCTCTTTTCGGAAGAAGGGATGCTTTCGAAAGAGGCGCGCGCGCCTCGCCGGACACAGATTTCTGTGCTAGGACATGACCTTAAGTGAGAACGGAACCGCCGGACTGCACCCTGACATGACAGCCCCCCTGAAGGCGACCTGCGCCTCGGCCGATCTTCCGGTCCTGATGAACGACCTTGCAACGCAGGCGCGCGCCGCCGCGCGCGTGCTCGGTCTCGCGTCGACGGCGCAGAAAAATCAGGCGCTCGATGCAATGGCGGGCGCAATCCGCGCCGATGCGGCTGCGATTCTCAATGCCAATGCCGAGGATGTCACCGAGGCGCGCGCCGGCGGCGCCACCTCCGCTTTCGTCGATCGTCTCACGCTCACGCAAGCGCGCATCGATGCGATGGCCGATGGCGTGAAAGTGGTGCGCGGGATCGACGATCCCGTGGGCAAGGTCACCGAGCGCTGGCAGCGTCCCAACGGCATGATCATCGAGCGCGTGCGCGTGCCGCTCGGCGTGGTCGCCGTGATCTTCGAGAGCCGCCCCAACGTCTGTGCCGATGCCGGCGTGTTATGCCTGAAGTCCGGCAACGCCGTGATCCTGCGCGGCGGTTCGGACAGTTTCCGGTCGTGCCGCGCGATCCATGCGTGTCTGGTGCAGGGATTGCGCGAGGCGGGATTGCCGGAGGCTGCGATCACGCTGGTGCCGACGCGCGACCGCGCCGCGGTCGGGTTGCTGCTGAGCGGGTTGAACGGCGGCATCGACGTGATCGTGCCGCGCGGCGGCAAGAGCCTTGTGGCGCGCGTCGAGGCCGAGGCGCGCGTACCGGTATTCGCGCATCTGGAAGGCGTCAACCACGTCTATGTCGATGGCGCCGCCGATCTCGCCATGGCGAAGTCGATCGTGCTCAACGCCAAGATGCGCCGTCCCGGCGTCTGCGGCGCGGCGGAGACGCTGCTGATCGATCGCGCCGGCGCGCCGAATGCCCTGAAACCGCTGGTCGAAATGCTGATCGGTGCGGGCTGCGAAGTGCGTGGCGATGCCGCCGTGCAAGGGGTCGATGCGCGCGTCAAGCCCGCGACCGATGACGACTGGGACACCGAATACGAGGACGCGATCATTGCCGCGCGCGTGGTCGATGGCATCAGTGATGCGATCGACCATATCCAGCGTCACGGCTCGCACCACACCGATGCGATCGTGACCGACGATCCGAAGACCGCCGCGCGGTTTCTCGACGAGGTGGATTCTGCGATCGTGCTGCACAACGCCTCGACCCAATTCGCCGACGGCGGCGAATTCGGCTTCGGCGCGGAAATCGGCATCGCGACCGGCAAATTCCACGCGCGCGGACCGGTCGGCGCCGAGCAACTGACCAGTTTCAAATATCGTGTACACGGTACCGGGCAGACCCGGCCGTGAGCGTAACCTCAGTCAAGCGCGCGATGATCGTATCGTCGAACCGCACACACTTCAGCGGATCATGCACAGCGCTGCGCGGAGACTGACTTGGGGCCGCGTTCAGTCGCTTCGTCCGGTGTCATCCCGCTTCATTTCGACGGTATGCGCATCGGTCTGCTCGGCGGCTCGTTCAATCCGCCCCATGCCGCGCATCGCGCCATCAGCCTGTATGCCCTGAAGCGGCTGCAACTCGACCGGGTCTGGTGGCTGGTATCACCCGCCAACCCGCTCAAGGATGCGCGCGCACTGCATGACCTCGGCGAACGCGCCGCTGCGGCGCGGGCGATGGCCAGCGATCCGCGGATCGACGTCAGTTGTCTCGAGGCTGTCATCGGTACGCGCTACACCATCGATACCATTACCTATCTGCGACGCAGGTGCTCCAACGTGCGCTTTGTCTGGATCATGGGCGCTGACAATCTGGAGCAGTTCCATCGCTGGGAAAACTGGCGGCGGATCGCCGCCGAGGTGCCGATCGCGGTAATGGATCGCCCGCCGCACAGTTTCCGTGCCCTCGCGGCGCCTGCCGCGCAGACACTTGCGCGGTGGCGTCTGCCTGAAGCCGGGGCCGACCGGCTGGCCACGCATCGTCCGCCGGCCTGGGTCTTTCTCACCGGGATGAAATCGAGGCTGTCCTCGACCGGGCTGCGGAACCGGGATGGAACATGGAAAGGCGGGAGCCTGAAAACATGAAGCCGCCGCATCACTGGAATATTGAAACCATCGACGCTACATGCCTAATATAACCATCCGGCGCCAAGGATTCGGCGTTCGCGATACAGCGAAAGGAAATGGTCCCTGACCGCACCTGTATTGTCCAGGTCTGCCTCGTCCTCTGCACCCTCGTCGGCGCCGAAGCGAACGACATCGAAGACCGCCAGGTCGAGAGCACCCAAGACTTCGGCAGACGCTGCTTCGGCAGACACTACTTCGGCAGACACTGTGGTTGCGAAGGCGCGACCCGACGTCGAAGAGACCCTCAAGCTGATCCTTTCCCGCCTCGAGGATATGAAGGCGGAAGATGCAGTCACCATCGACCTTCGCGGCAGATCGGCGTTTTCGGACTACATGGTCATCGCCACCGGCCGGTCCAACCGGCACGTTGGTGCGGTCGCCGAAAGCGTCGCCAAGGGCCTCAAGGAAACCGGAGCCAAGACCGTCCATATCGAAGGTCTGCCCAATTGCGACTGGGTGCTGATCGATTCCGGCGATGTGATCGTGCACGTGTTCAGGCCTGAGGTTCGCGAATTCTACAATCTCGAGAGATTGTGGATGCAAAACACGGCGACGGCGAAGACGGTCTGAACCGTCGCGCCTGCCAACTGATGGAGCGCGTGCTAGCTTGCGCGGATGCGACTCGTCGTCATTGCCATTGGGCGTCTCAAGCAGGGTCCGGAGCGGGAACTTGCCGATCGCTATCGCGGACGCCTTGATGATATCGGCCGCAAGCTCGGCTTCCGTGGCCTCGACGTCCATGAAATCCCGGAAAGCCGCGCCCGCGATGCCGGACAACGGATTCGCGAAGAGGCCGCGGCAATTTTCGCTTTGGTCCCCGAGGGAGCGGCCCTGGTGGCGCTGGACGAAAAGGGCAAAAACATCGACAGCGCCGCATTCGCGGATCATCTCGGCCGCTGGCGGGATGAGTCGGTGGCCAGCACTGTTTTCGTCGTCGGCGGCGCGGACGGACTTTCGCCCGAATTGCGGCGCAAGGCTAGATTGAGCGTCGCGTTCGGCGCGGCCACCTGGCCGCACCAGATCGTGCGTGTGATGCTGCTGGAACAGATCTACCGGGCCGCGACCATCCTGGCCGGCCATCCTTATCACCGCGGTTAGCGCGCCCTGCCGGATGCGCTGACGCGATCGGGTTAACATGGTACGAACAAGCCGGCGCCTATCACCTGACATGCGGCCGATCCAGGGCCTTCGTTTGGAAGCGCGCGGCGGACAACCGCCGTCGGCTACCATGCTTGTCATCTCGGCTTGCCTGCTCGCAGGCTTTTCATCCGCGGTTTCTTCGTCCGCGATGGCGCAGGTGGCCGGGACGCCTGCGCCGGCTGCCGCTCCGTCGGCGGACGACATCAAGCAGCGCGAGCAGGAACTGGAGGCGGTGCGGTCGCAGCAAAAGAGCGCGGCCAAACTGCAGGAGCGACTGAAGGTCGATATCGCGGCGATTGGTCAGAACCGCGCCAAGCTCAATCAACAGTTAATCGATGCTGCCGCCGGGGTCCGCGCCATCGAGACCAAGATTGCTGAGGCGGAAGCGCGTCTGCTGCCGCTCGACGCGCGCGAAAAGGAAATCCGCGGCTCGCTCGATTCGCGGCGCTCGGAAATCGTGGAAGTGCTTGCCGCCCTGCAGCGCGTCGGCCGTCGCACACCGCCCGCTTTGCTGGTGCGGCCGGAGGATGCGTTGCAGTCGCTGCGTACCGCGATACTGCTCGGCTCCGTGGTGCCGGAGATTCGCGCGCGCGCGAAAAAGCTTGTGGCTGATCTCGAGGAACTCGTCGGCCTGCGCAAATCAATCGCCGCCGAACGTGATCTGATGGCGGTCGATCGCGACAGGCTCAAGGACGACCAAACCCGTCTGGCGACGCTGGTGGATGAACGGCAACGGCAGCAAAGCAGCATCGAAAAGGACATGGCCGCGGAGAGCGCGCGCGCGATTGAACTGTCGCACCAGGTCGACAGCCTGCAAGGCCTGATCGCCAAGATGGAGCAGGATCTGAAGAGCGCGGCCAAGGCGGCGGCGACAGCCAGCCGGCAAGGCGCTCCCGCTCCGCTCAACGGCAAGCCGAATCTGGCCGCGCTCAAGAATCCCGGCCGGCTCAGTCCGGCCATCGCCTTTGCGTCCGCCAAGGGCTTGTTGGCGTTTCCGGTTAACGGCACGAAGATACGTGACTTTGGCGGTTCCGACGGCGTCGGCGGTGTGGAAAAAGGCATTTCGTTGGCAGCCCGTCCGGGTGCGCAGGTCACAACACCGTGTGATGGCTGGGTGGTCTATGCCGGACCGTTCCGCAGCTATGGACAACTCTTGATCCTCAATGCCGGGGGCGGGTATCATGTGCTGATCGCCGGAATGGAGCGTATTTCGGTTAACATCGGCCAGTTCGTGTTGACCGGAGAACCGGTAGCGACGATGGGATCGACTTCCCGTGTCGCCTCGATTCTCGCGGCAAACGTGAGTCAGCCTGTTCTCTACATCGAGTTCCGTAAGGACGGCACTCCCATTGATCCTGGCCCGTGGTGGGCCGCAAATAAAGGCCAAAAGGTTCGCGGATGATGCGCAAGGTTTCCCTTATTCTTCTCAGCGTCGCCGCGGGTGCGGCGCTGACGCTGTTCGTGACCCAGCCGCGGTCGGTGCTGATGGGATCGAGCGCGCGAGCCGCGACTTCGGATACCTATCGCCAGCTCAACCTGTTCGGCGATGTGTTCGAGCGGGTCCGTAGCGACTATGTCGAGAAGCCCGACGACAGCAAGCTGATCGAATCGGCCATCAGCGGCATGCTGTCGGGTCTCGATCCGCATTCGAGCTACATGGACGCCAAGAGCTTCCGCGACATGCAGGTGCAGACGCGCGGCGAGTTCGGCGGCCTCGGCATCGAGGTCACGATGGAGGACGGCCTGGTCAAGGTGGTTTCGCCGATCGACGACACGCCGGCATCCAAGGCGGGCATCCTGGCCAACGACATTATCACCAATCTTGACGACGAGGCGGTGCAGGGACTCACCCTCAACCAGGCCGTCGACAAAATGCGCGGTCCGATCGGCACCAAGATCAAGCTGAAGATCGTCCGCAAGGGCCAGGACAATCCGATCGATGTGACGCTGGTGCGCGACAACATCCGCGTCCGCTCGGTGCGCTCGCACGTCGAGGCCGACGACATCGCCTATATCCGCATCACCACCTTCAACGAGCAGACCACCGAAGGCCTCAAGAAGTCGATTTCCGACCTGCAAGGCCAGATCGGGGACAAGCTCAAGGGCTACATCATCGATCTGCGCAACAACCCCGGCGGATTGCTCGAAGAAGCGGTGACCGTTTCCGACAGCTTCCTCGATCGCGGTGAGATTGTGTCGACGCGCGGCCGCAACGCCGAGGAAACCCAGCGTCGCAGCGCGCATCCCGGCGACCTCACCAAGGGCAAGCCGGTGATCGTTCTGATCAACGGCGGGTCGGCATCGGCTTCCGAAATCGTCGCCGGTGCGTTGCAGGACCACAAGCGGGCGACACTGATCGGCACCCGTTCATTCGGCAAGGGTTCCGTGCAGACCATCATTCCGCTCGGGTCGGGCAACGGCGCGCTCCGCCTGACGACGGCGCGCTATTACACGCCGTCGGGCCGCTCGATTCAGGCCAAGGGTATCGTTCCGGATGTCGAGGTGCTTCAGGATGTGCCCGATGAACTGAAGTCGCGGACCGACACCAAGGGCGAGGCATCGCTGCGCGGCCATCTGCGGAACGGCAACGACGAAAAGACCGGCTCGCAATCCTACGTTCCGCCGGACGCCAAGAACGACAAGGCGCTCAAGATGGCCGATGACCTTCTGCACGGCATCAAGGTCAACGCCTCGTCGCCGGCTCCCGGCGACAAGGCGGCGATCGAGAAGCCCGCGAAAAAGGCAACGAACTGAAATAAGTTGGATTTTTCGGATTCGGGCGTCCTTTGGACGCCCGTTTTCCTTTTTCCGCCAAGGTCGATTGGCCGGCGACTACGCGTGATCGCGGCCTGCCGCCTTTGCGAGCGTCCATGGTATCGTCGAATCGGATGATTCGGGGAGCTCGATGGCCGACACGACGGACGATCTCAGCGCGCCACTTGGACAGAACTCCGCGCCCAAGCGCCGTTTCCGGCTCCCTTTCACGTTGCCACAGGCAACGGCGGTTTTGCTCGGATTCATTCTTGTCGTCTTCGTGGGCTTTGCTCTTTTCAACCACGATCCTCTGGGCGGCGAGCCCACGGCGCGGGTTGCGATCCGGCAAACCGTGGCCCCCGAGGACAAGTCCGCGACGACCCCACCAGCGTCACAAAAGCCGGCCAGCGCCACCGCCGTCGCCGCACAGCCCGAGGCCGGTCGGAAAACCATCACCATCATCGACGGCTCCAGCGGAACGCGCCAGGATGTCGTTGTCGCGGGCGCGGATTCCGGCACGGCTGGCGGCGGCGCCGCGCCGGTGACGATGGCCGGAATCGATCCGCGTCTGTTGGAGAAGTCGCGTTACGGAATGATCCCGGTTGCCGCCGACGGGTTGAAGCCCTTCAAGGCTTACGCGACGGGCACCGATGCGGATCGCGCGAAGGCGGCGACGATGCCGGTGGTCGCGATCGTGGTCGGCGGTCTCGGCGTCGGCGCGGCCAAAACCACCGATGCCATCATGAAACTGCCGCCGGCCGTGACGCTGGCGTTCACGCCTTACGGGTCCGATCCGGGCGAGCTGGTGGAGCAGGCGCGCGCGCAACGCCACGAGATTCTGTTGCAGGTCCCCATGGAGCCCTATGACTATCCCGACAACGACCCCGGACCGCAGACCCTGCTGACGACGCTCGGTACTGAACAGAATATCGATCGCCTGCATTGGCACCTCAGCCGCTTTCAGGGCTATGTCGGTCTCGCCAATTTCATGGGAGCCCGATTTGTCGCCGCCGCTGCGGTCATGCAGCCGATCATTCGCGAAGCAGCCAAGCGCGGCCTTGGCTATCTTGACGACGGCTCCACTCCGAGGAGCGTCGCGGGTCAGCTCGCGGAGGGGCAGGCGATGCCGTTCGCCAAGGCCGACCTGACCATTGATGCCGTCCCGACCTCGGTGGAAATCGACAAGGCGCTCGCAAGACTTGAAGACCTGGCGAAGGAGCGGGGGGCTGCCATTGGCATGGCTTCGGCGCTTCCGGTTTCCATCGCCCGAATCGACGCCTGGACCAAGGGTCTCGAAAGCCGTGGCGTGATGCTTGTGCCGTTGACGACCGCGATGCTGAAATCAAAATCGGGCTAGACTCCGATCCAACTGCGTTGAATCGGAGTCTAGCCTTATCCTTTTGATTGAGCATAATCTTACCCGAAACCCGGTTTCCACTTTTCGGGATCCTGCTCTGATATCCGAATCCGCGTCCCGTCGTTTTTCAAAAGCGGGGAGGCGCGAAAGGCATTGACGGAAATGGCACGCTACGACGATCTACCCTACCGCACTTGCGTCGGCATGATGCTGATCAACGAGGGGGGACTTGTCTTCATCGGTCGCCGGGCCGGCGGCATTGAGCACGTCGACGACGAGCATGTCTGGCAGATGCCGCAAGGTGGCGTCGACCCCGGCGAGGACACATGGCTCGCGGCGAAACGCGAACTCTATGAGGAAACCAGCGTTCGCTCGGTCGAGAAGCTCGCCGAGGTATCCGACTGGCTGATCTATGATATTCCGCGCACGGTGGCCGGACGGGCCTGGAAGGGCCGCTATCGCGGACAGCGCCAGAAGTGGTATGCGATGCGCTTCACCGGCAAGGACAACGAGATCGATGTCGCCAATCCGGGCGATGGCCACAAGCCGGAATTCATCACTTGGCGCTGGGAGCCGATGCAGAACCTGCCCCGGTTAATCGTGCCTTTCAAGCGCCCGGTCTATGAGCGTGTTGTCGAGGAATTCGCGAGCCTCTCGAGCGGTTAGAGCGTTCCCGAGCGAAGTGGGTACCGGTCGCGCGAAGAAAACGCGTCAAATCAAAATCATAGAGCCACGCTTCTGATTCCATCAGAAGCGAAAAGCTCTTCTTGATGGCATGGAATCGATCTGTGTTCCGGCGTCATGCGGGCGCATAGCCGTTCGAGGAACGGCGTTGCGTCTGCTCGCCTATGACCCGCGCATCCAGCTTCTTTCGAAGATTGATGGATTGCCGGGTCAAGCCAGGCAATGACGGCAGTGCGGCGCATCCGAAAACGATGCTCAGCTATGAGGCTCAGTGCAGCGCCGTCGTATTGAGCTGGCTCTGAATGCTCTTGAAGTGATCCAGCCGCTCGATGGCCTTGTCGAGTTCGGAGCCTTCCTTTTCCGCCAGCTTGGCCTCCATGCTCGCGATCCTGTCAGCGAACTGGGCGCGATCAATCTCCTCGATGGAGGTCGCGACGTCGGCGAGCACTGTCAGGCCCTTTTCTGAGACTTCGGCCAGACCGCCGAGCACGATGATCTTCTGTTGCCTGCCGCCAGCGGTGACGGTCAGGATTCCGGGACGGATCGCCGCGACGACGGGTGCGTGGCCGGCAAGAACGCCGAAGTCGCCCTCGACGCCGGGAATGTCGACCTGATCGACCTCGCCGGAGAAGGCGAGCTTTTCAGGGGAGACAAGATCGAAGTGGAAGGTGGCCATGATCAATTAGCGAATAGCGAATAGCGAATAGCGAATAGATCGCGCTTCATTCTTCACCGGTTCCTATTCGCTACTCCCTGTTTGCTATTCGCCCAGCTTACGCCGCTTCGGTCGCGAGCTTCTTGCCCTTCTCGACGGCTTCCTCGATGGTGCCGACCATGTAGAACGCTGCTTCCGGCAGATGGTCGTATTTGCCTTGGCAAAGGTCGCGGAAGCCCTTGATGGTGTCGGCGAGGTCGACGAATTTGCCGGGCGAGCCGGTGAACACTTCGGCGACGAAGAACGGTTGCGACAGGAAGCGCTCGATCTTGCGGGCGCGGGCCACGGCCACCTTGTCCTCTTCGGACAGTTCGTCCATGCCGAGAATGGCGATGATGTCCTGCAGGGACTTGTAGCGCTGCAGCACCTGCTGAACCATGCGCGCGGTCTGATAGTGTTCCTCGCCGACGATCAGCGGCGACAGCATGCGGGAGGTCGAGTCGAGCGGATCCACCGCGGGATAGATGCCCTTTTCGGAGATCGCACGGTTCAGCGTCGTGGTCGCGTCCAGGTGGGCGAACGAGGTTGCCGGCGCCGGGTCGGTCAGGTCGTCGGCTGGCACGTAGATCGCCTGAATTGAGGTGATCGAGCCCTTGGTGGTGGTGGTGATGCGCTCCTGCAGCGCGCCCATGTCGGTCGCGAGCGTCGGCTGATAACCCACGGCTGACGGAATACGTCCGAGCAGCGCCGACACTTCCGAGCCAGCCTGCGTGAAACGGAAGATGTTGTCGACGAAGAACAGCACGTCCTGGCCCTGATCGCGGAAGTGCTCGGCGACGGTCAGACCGGACAGCGCAACGCGGGCGCGAGCGCCCGGAGGCTCGTTCATCTGGCCATAGACCAGCGCACACTTGGAGCCTTCGCCGCCGCCCTTCTTGTTGACGCCGGATTCGATGAACTCGTGATAGAGGTCGTTGCCCTCACGGGTCCGCTCGCCGACGCCGGCGAACACCGAGTAGCCGCCGTGCGCCTTGGCGACGTTGTTTATCAGTTCCTGAATCAGCACGGTCTTGCCGACACCGGCGCCGCCGAACAGGCCGATCTTGCCGCCCTTGGCGTAAGGCGCCAGCAGATCGACGACCTTGATGCCGGTGACGAGAATTTCGGCTTCGGTCGACTGGTCGGTGTAGCTCGGCGCTTCCTGATGGATCGCGCGCAGGCCGTCTGACTTGACCGGACCCTGTTCGTCGACCGGCTCACCGATGACATTGATGATGCGGCCCAGCGTGCCAACGCCGACCGGCACCATGATCGGGTTGCCGGTGTCGGTGACTTCCTGACCACGGACCAGACCCTCGGTGGTGTCCATGGCTATGGTGCGCACAGTGGATTCGCCGAGATGCTGGGCAACCTCGAGAACCAGGCGGTTATTGCCGTTCTTGGTTTCGATGGCGTTGAGAATGGCCGGCAGGTGGCCTTCGAACTGCACGTCGACGACGGCGCCGATGACTTGCGTGATGCGTCCGGTCTGATTGGCGGGGGATGCCATTAGAAATATCTCCTGAGAACTCGTTTTAGTTGGCGCGTGATCTAATCCGGGAACTGGTTTCCACTTTCCGGGATCAAGCGCTTTAGACGGCGGTCAATTTGACGGGCACGTTGCCCTTGGTCGCCTTGGAATAAGGACAGATGGTGTGAGCGTCTTCGATCAGCGCTTGCAGCTTGGCCCTGTCGGCACCGGGCAGCGCAACCTTCAATTCGGCAGCGAGCGAGAATGCGCCGTCATTGACATTAAGCGTGACTTCGCAGGTCACCTTGGCGGCCTGCCCGTCGAGGCCATGCTTCTTCGCCAGAACGAGAATGGCCTGTCCAAAGCAGGAGGACCAGCCAAGCGCGAACAACTGTTCCGGGTTGTGGCCGTCGCCGGCACCGCCGAGATCTTTCGGCAGCGCCATCGCCAGTGCCAGCGCACCGCCGTCGAGGACGGCGCGGCCGTTGCGGCCGCCGCTCGTTGTCGCCTTCGTGACGTAAGCCATGAACGCTCCTGCTGCTAGATGGCCTCGGCGCCGGAGATGATTTCGATCAGCTCCTTCGTGATCATCGCCTGACGGGTCCGGTTGTAAACCAACGTCTGCTTGCGGATCATGTCGCCCGCGTTCCGCGTCGCGTTGTCCATCGCGCTCATCTGCGCGCCGTAGAACGACGCGTTGTTTTCCAGAAGCGCGCGGAAAACCTGCACCGCGAGATTGCGCGGAAGCAGCCGGTTGAGAATTTCATCCTCTTCCGGTTCGTATTCGTAGGACGGCGCAGAATCGCCAGTCCCGGCCGAGGCTTCAATTGCCAGCGGAATGATCTGCTGGGCGGTCGGAACCTGGGCAATGACCGACTGGAAGCGCGAATAGAACAGGGTGCAGACGTCGAACTCGCCGGCCTCGAACCGTGCCAGCACCTTCTTCGCAATCGCCTCGGCATTGACGAAGCCAAGCTGGCGCACCGAACGCAGTTCGACGGTCTCGACGATCTGTTTCTCGAAGATACGGCGAAGCTGCTCGAAGCCCTTGCGCCCGACGCAGAAGAACCTGACCTCCTTGCCCTGGTTCATCAGGGCGAGCGCCCTGTCACGGGCGAGGCGGACGATGGCCGAGTTGAATGCTCCCGACAGGCCGCGCTCGCCGGTGCAGACCAGCAGCAGGTGAACCTGATCCTTCCCGGTGCCGACCAGAAGCGGCGACGCATTGGGTGAGCCCGCTGCGGCGCTGGCGATGTTGGAAATCACCGCGTCCATCTTCTGGGCGTAGGGCCGCGCTGCTTCCGCGGCGTTCTGCGCGCGGCGGAGCTTGGACGCCGCCACCATCTGCATGGCCTTGGTGATCTTCTGCGTCGCCTTGGTCGAGGCGATGCGGACGCGCATGTCTTTAAGGCTGGCCATCGGTAACTCTGTCTATCCTCTTGCTCGGCCTTTTCCCTCTCCCGCATGCGGGCGAGGATTAGGGAGGGGGCCGAAGTCTATCGCAAAATCCCCCACCCGACCGGCTGCGCCGGTCGACCTCTCCCGCGAGCGGGAGAGGTGAAGAACGATCAAGCGAAGGTCTTGGCGTAGCCCTCGACGGCAGCCTTGAGCTTGGCGGCGGTATCGTCGCTCAGATCACGGCTTTCGCGGATGGTGCTGAGGACGTCGGCGTGCTTGCCGTGCAGCAACGACAAAAGCCCGTCCTCGAACGCGCGCACCTTGTTGAGGGGGAGCTTATCGAGATAGCCGTTGGTGCCGGCCCAGATCACCACCACCTGCTCCTCCATCTTCAGCGGCGAGAATTGCGGCTGCTTCAGAAGCTCGGTCAGGCGGGAGCCGCGGTTGAGCAGACGCTGGGTCGAGGCATCGAGATCGGAGCCGAACTGCGCGAACGCCGCCATTTCGCGGTATTGCGCCAGTTCGCCCTTGATCTTGCCGGCGACTTTCTTCATCGCCTTGGTCTGCGCCGACGAGCCGACGCGCGACACCGACAGACCGACGTTCACCGCCGGGCGGATGCCCTGGAAAAACAGGTCGGTTTCGAGGAAGATCTGGCCGTCGGTGATCGAAATCACGTTGGTCGGGATGTAGGCCGACACGTCGTTGGCCTGGGTCTCGATCACAGGCAGCGCGGTCAGCGAGCCGTTGCCCTGGCTGTCGTTCAGCTTCGCGGCGCGCTCCAGAAGGCGCGAATGCAGGTAGAACACGTCGCCCGGATAGGCCTCGCGCCCCGGCGGACGGCGCAGCAACAGCGACATCTGGCGATAGGCGACGGCCTGCTTGGAGAGGTCGTCATAGATAATGACGGCGTGCATGCCGTTGTCACGGAAGTATTCGCCCATGGTGCAGCCGGTGAACGGCGCGAGGTACTGCATCGGGGCCGGATCGGAGGCGGTCGCCGCGACCACGATCGAATATTCCAGCGCGCCCTGCTCCTCGAGCACCTTGACGAACTGGGCAACGGTCGAGCGCTTCTGGCCGACCGCGACGTAGACGCAATAGAGCTTCTGGCTCTCGGGGGCGCCCGCGACGTTCAGCGGCTTCTGATTGAGAATGGTGTCGAGCGCGATTGCGGTCTTGCCGGTCTGACGGTCGCCGATGATCAACTCGCGCTGGCCGCGGCCGATCGGGATCAGGGCGTCGATGGCCTTGAGACCGGTGGCCATCGGCTCGTGCACCGACTTGCGCGGAATGATGCCGGGCGCCTTGACGTCGACGCGCTTGCGCTCGGTGGCCTGGATCGGACCCTTGCCGTCGATCGGATTGCCAAGCGCATCGACGACGCGGCCGAGCAGACCCTTGCCGACCGGCGCATCGACGATGGCGCGGGTGCGCTTGACGGTCTGGCCTTCCTTGATCTCGCGGTCGGCGCCGAAAATCACGATACCGACATTGTCGGTTTCGAGGTTCAGCGCCATGCCGCGCGTCCCGTTTTCGAACTCGACCATCTCGCCAGCCTGGATGTTGTCGAGGCCATAGACGCGGGCAATGCCGTCGCCGACGGACAGCACCTGTCCGACTTCGGAAACTTCGGCCTCCTTGCCGAAATTTTTGATCTGGTCCTTCAGGATCGCGGAAATTTCCGCGGCGCGGATGTCCATCAGCCTGCCTCTTTCATCGCGTGCTTGATCGAATTGAGTTTGGTGCGGAGCGAACTGTCCACCATGCGGCTGCCGAGCTTGACGACAAGCCCGCCGATGATGGACGGATCGACCTTCACGCTGAGCGTGATGTCCTTGCCCGTCACTGATTTCAGCGCGGTCGTCAGCGCGTCCAGATTCTTCTTATTAAGCGTTTCGGCGACGGTGACCTCTGCCGTGGCCTCGCCCTTGAACTTCGCGACCAGCGCGCGGAACGCCCGGATCACGTCAGTGACCGCAAACAGCCGGCGGTTGGCAGTCAAAACTTTCAGGAACTTCGCGGTCGTGCCGCCGATTCCGGCCTTGTCGAGCACGGCGCCGAGCGCCTTGGCCTGCGTATCGGCGCTGAAAACCGGGCTGCGCACCAGGCGGACCAGTTCAGGGCTGTCCGCCAGCATGGCATCGAGCCTGTCGAGGTCGGCCTTGACGGCGTCTATCGATTTGTCTTCGCGGGCCAGTTCGAACAGGGCCGTCGCATAACGGCCGGACACACCGGAAACCGAGGATTCTACAGCAGCCACCAGAGCGCTCTTCAAGCTGTCAAATTCGCAAGGGAAAAGCCGTCGCCAACAAGCGGCGCTAAAAGCGGCCCAAGCCCTTGGAATTCAAGAGGGACTTCGATTTCCGACCGACACAAGCGTATCGGCAGCGTTAAAATCGCGGCTTTGCTAACATAGCGCACGCGCAGGTGCAACATGACGGCAGCGTGCGGCGATACCTTGTCGCATGGCGGGAATTCGCCAGGCCGGACATTCAGCCGAACGATTGGAGCGCGAGGGTGCGTTTCCGCCGTACAGTAATTCAGACGGGCATGCCGGTGTCTGAAGAAGCGCAAGTTAGTCCCGTGCGGCAGCGGTTTTCTCTCCGGCTTCCGATCGGGCCGGTGTCGAAACGCGCTGTAATACTTGCTGAATGGTTACCGGTGCCGTGACAGGGCTTTCTTTTACAGTACATGCAAGCACAGCGTCGTACATATTCTATTAAAATAAGTATTGATACGATTAGTTGGTCACTACCTGCCGATCAAAAGATATTTCAGCCGAGTCATGAAGCAGTTTCCTGCCTATTTTACGCCTTAGTTGGAGGTTTAACGCTGCGGCGACTCAACGGTTAGGGGTTTCACTTGCCGCAGAGGCGGCAATACTTTTAAGGGGTCCTTCAATATGGTGCACTCGCTAAAGTCGACGTGGGGGTTTCTAATCCGGCCGCGCACGGTAGCTGCCGTGATCGCCGCTACCGTTCTGATTGCGGGGAGCGTGACCGAGGCATCGGCCCGCTCGCGCAACCATCACCGGCATCATCATTATCATCATCACCATCACGACCGGGCACATCATGCTGCGGGCCACGGCACCGCGGGCTCGTCTTGGATGAACGCCAATGCGTCCTTGGGGCGTTCCGCCGGTTCGCACCGGTCGTTCTCCGGCATGGCCTCCTATTACGGCAGTGAGTCCGGCAGCCGCACCGCGTCCGGCCAGCGCTTCAACCAGAACGCCATGACCGCCGCCCATCGCAGTCTGCCGTTCGGGACCAGACTGAGGGTCACCCATGGCAGCCGCAGCGTGGTCGTCACCATCAACGATCGCGGTCCGTTCATCCGCGGCCGCGTGCTGGATCTTTCGAAAGGCGCCGCCCGCGCGATAGGGTTGACCGGCCGCGGCGTCGGCCGCGTGGTCGCCGAGGTGATGTAAGCGCCGCGTCAAGGCGCTCTCCGGCGAAGCGGGTGTCGGTCCGGATGAGGGCGGCGCGTCAGGATGCTCACGCTGCGTCCGAAATGCGGAGCAACCTCAAAGAAAGCTCTGGGGATCGACGTCGATCTCCAGCTTGAGATTGCCTTTGGTCTTCGGTCCCGCGGCGAGCCATTCGCGCAAATAGCCGGACAGATCCACGCCGCGCGCCGACTTCACCAGCAGCCGGAAACGATAGCGGCCCTTGATCACGGCGAGCGGCGCTTCCGCCGGTCCGAGCACCTGAATGCGCTCGTCGATCGGCGTGATCGCCGCCAGGTGGCGGGCAAAACTCTCTGCGGTCGGGCGGTCGCCTGCGGAAATAATCAGGCTCGCCAGCCGGCCGAACGGCGGATAGCCCGAGCGCTCCCGTGCCTCGATCTCGCTGGCGTAGAACGCTTCGCGGTCGCTTGCGACCAGCGCCCTCATCACCGGATGTTCGGGCTGATGGGTTTGCAGATAGCCGATGCCGTGGCCCTGCTCGCGGCCGGTGCGGCCGATCACCTGGTTGAGCAGTTGGAAGGTTCGCTCCGCGGCGCGAGGATCGCCGTTGCCGAGTCCGAGGTCGGCGTCGATGACGCCGACGAGGTTCAGGCGCGGAAAGTGATGTCCCTTGGCCACCAGTTGCGTGCCGATGATGATGTCGACGCGGCCCTCCGCGATGTCATTGAGTTCCGAGCGCATGGTTTCGATCGAGGTGACCAGATCGCTCGACAGCACCAGGGTGCGGGCCTCGGGAAATAGCGCGGCGGCTTCTTCCTGCAACCGCTCGACGCCGGGGCCGACCGCCACCAGCGATCCCTCGGCGGCGCAATGCGGGCATTGGTGCGGGCGCGGCATCGAGAAGCCGCAGTGATGGCACACCAGCCGCTGGCGGAAGCGGTGATCGACCAGCCATGCATCGCAGATGGTGCAGGCGAAGCGATGGCCGCAGGCCCGGCACAAGGTCAGCGGTGCATAGCCACGGCGGTTGAGAAACAGCAGCGCTTGCTCCCGCCGTTCGATGGCGGTGCGAATCTCGCCTGCGAGACGCGGGGAAATGAAGCGGCCGCGCGGCGGTCCCTCGCGGCGCAGATCGATCAGCTCGATCTGCGGCATGTGCTGACCGCCGAACCGGGACGTCAGCGCGATGCGCTGGTAGCGTCCCTTGCGCGCATTGACCTCGCTCTCCACCGATGGGGTCGCCGACGCCAGCACGATCGGGATTTTCGCGATATGCGCGCGCACCACGGCCATGTCGCGGGCGTGATAGTGCGTGCCTTCGTCCTGCTTATAGGCCTGGTCGTGCTCCTCATCGACGATGATCAATCCGAGATCGGCATAAGGGAGAAACAGCGCCGAGCGTGCGCCGACCACGACTTGCGCCTCGCCCGCCGCGAGGGCAGCCCAGTTGCGCGCGCGGGTGCGCGGTGTCAGTTCGGAATGCCACTCCAGCGGCCGCTCGCCGAAGCGGGCGGCGAAACGGTCACGGAACTGCCCGGTCAGCACGATCTCCGGCATCAGGATCAGCGCCTGTTTACCGCGGCGGATGGTTTCGGCGACTGCTTCGAAGTAGACCTCAGTCTTGCCCGAGCCGGTGACGCCGTCGAGCAGCGCGACGTGGAACGTGCCGTTCGACGCCAGCGCGCGCATCGCGTCCACGGCCGTCCGCTGCGATCGGGAAAAATCCGGCACGGCGAAGTCCGGGTCAGGCGGCGGTGGCGGCGACGGCCGCGGCATCGGCTCAATCGTCAGCGTGCCCTCGTCGACGAGCCCGTCGACGACGCCGGCGCTGACGCCGGCCTCCTTTGCCGCGTCGGATTTTCCGTGCAGCAGACCATCGGACAACGCCGCGATCAGCCGCTGTCGCGCCGCCGTCATGCGCTGCGGCGGTTCGCCGGTCAGCCGCACGCCGGGGCGCGCCCGCTCCGGCCCTAAGTGCTCGCCCATTCGCAGGCTCATGCGCATCACCATGCCGCGCGCCGACAGCGTGTAGTTGGCGACCCAGTCGACCAGCGTGCGCAGTTCATCCTTGAGCGGCGGCACGTCGAGTTTTTCGCCGATGTCTTTCAAGCGGTTGTGCAGGCGCGGATCGGGTGCGGGGTTCTCGGCCCAGACCACGGCGATCACCTCGCGGGGTCCGAGCGGCACCGTCACCACGTCGCCGGGCGCAACTTCCATGCCGCGCGGCACGCGATAGGAATAGGCCTGATCGATCGCGACGGGAACCAGCACGTCGACGACGCGTGTCGTCGATGACGATACCGGGGACGTGTCGTTGCGCGAGAAATGATCCATCCAAGAATCGGCTTCGATTGTGAGTGCGCGCTAAAGTTAGGCGGCGTCGCCGCAGGAGGCCAGCCATGGTCCGGAAAGTTAGCGAACGATAAACGAAGGCGGTGCGATATAATCACCGGAATCGTCGCGTTCGAGCCATTTCGCTCGAAAACGCTATATGGGGACGAATCATGGCCAAACCCGCGCCAGAGCCGCTTCCCGATCTCGCCTGTGCGGCCCCGGATCTGGGGCAGCAAATGGTGCGATGGCTGGCGCATCTGCGGGCCGAGCGCCGGCTATCGCCCAAGACGTGTGAGGCCTATGCGCGGGACGCCCGGCAGTGCCTGATGTTTCTCAGTCAGCATTGGGGTGGGTTGGTGACGCTAAAGCGCTTTGCTTCGCTGGAGGCGAGCGATGTCAGGGCCTTCATGGCCGCGCGCCGCGCCGATGACATCGGTGGCCGCTCGCTGATGCGGGCGCTGGCGGGCCTGCGTTCGTTCGCGCGATTCCTGGAACGGGAAGGGCTCGGCAAGGTCGGCGCGTTAAGCGCGATCCGCGCGCCGAAAGTCGGCAAGAGCCTGCCGAAGCCGATCCATATCAGCGCGGCGAAGCGGTTTGCGGACGCGTCCGAGCGGGCCGGCGAGGATCGCGAGCCCTGGATCTGGGCGCGCGATGCGGCGGTGATGGCGCTGCTATACGGATCGGGCTTGCGAATTTCCGAAGCGCTCGGGCTGAAGCGCCGCGATGTGCCGCAACCTGGCGCGGGCGACGTTCTGGTCGTCACCGGCAAGGGCAACAAGACGCGGATGGTGCCGGTGCTGCAAAACGTGCTGGCGCTGGTCCAAGAATATGTAGCGATGTGCCCGCATTCGCTGCCGCCGGAAGGGCCGATCTTCGTCGGTGCGCGGGGCGGCCCGCTTAAGGCCCGCATCATCCAGCTTGTCATGGCGCGAATGCGCGGCGCGCTGGGCCTGCCCGACAGCGCGACGCCACACGCGTTGCGCCATTCATTTGCGACGCACCTCTTAAGCCGCGGCGGCGACCTGCGCGCGATCCAGGAACTGCTTGGCCACGCCTCGCTCTCGACCACCCAGATCTACACCGGCATCGACAGCGAACGGCTGTTTGAGGTCTACAAGACCGCCCATCCTCGCGCCTGATGGCATGACCCGCAGCATCACATGTGGATGGCGCGTTTGCCTACGGCGAGGGCGGCTTCCTTGATGGCTTCCGATCGCGTCGGGTGAGCGTGGCAGGTGCGGGCGAGGTCTTCCGCCGAGCCGCCGAATTCCATCAGCACGCAGGCCTCGTGGATCATCTCGCCGGCCTCGCGGCCGATGATGTGCACGCCGAGCACGCGATCGGTCTTGGCATCCGCGAGAATCTTCACAAAGCCGTCGGTGGTCTGGTTGACCTTGGAGCGGCCATTGGCCGTGAACGGAAACTTGCCGACGGTGTAGGCCGTTCCCGCCTGCTTCAACTCGTCCTCGGTCTTGCCGACCGAGGAGACCTCGGGCGTGGTGTAGATCACGCCGGGTATCACGTCGTAGTTCACATGGCCGGCCTGGCCGGCGAGGATTTCCGCGCAGGCCACGCCCTCGTCCTCGGCCTTGTGCGCGAGCATCGGTCCCGCGACCACGTCGCCGATGGCATAGACGCCTTTCACATTGGTCGCGAAATGCGCGTCGATCTCGACACGGCCGCGATCGTCGAGCGCGACACCCGCTTCCTTCAGGCCAAGGCCGTCGGTGTAGGGCGTGCGGCCGATCGCGACCAGCACCACGTCGGCTTCGATCGTCTCGGCCGCGCCGCCCGCGGCTGGCTCGACCTGCGCCACCAGCGTCTTGCCTGAGGTATCGACGCCGGTGACCTTGGCGCCGAGCTTGAACGCAAAGCCCTGCTTTTCGAGGATGCGCTGGAATTGCTTGGCGATCTCCCCGTCCATGCCGGGCAGGATGCGATCGAGGAATTCCACCACCGTGACCTGCGCACCGAGCCGGTGCCACACCGAGCCGAGTTCGAGGCCGATCACGCCGGCGCCGACGATCAGAAGCTTGCCCGGCACCTTGTCGAGCGACAGCGCGCCGGTCGAGGACACGATGCGCTTCTCGTCGATGTCGATGCCCTTGAGCTTCGCGACATCGGAGCCGGTGGCGATAACGATGGTCTTGGTTTCCACGGTTTGCTTCTTGCCGTCGGCGCCTGACACCTCGACCTTGCGGGCGGCGAGAATCCTGCCCGTGCCGCTGATGACGTCGATCTTGTTCTTTTTCATTAAAAACTCGACGCCCTTGACGTTGCCGTCGATGCCCTGCTGCTTGAAGTTCATCATCGTTGGCAGGTCGAGTTTCGGCGCGGAGACCGTCACGCCCATCTTTGCAAACGAATGCCCGGCTTCCTCGAACATTTCCGAGGCGTACAGCAGCGCCTTCGAGGGCATGCAGCCGACATTGAGACAGGTGCCCCCGAGCGTCGGGTTCTTCTCGACCACGGCGACCTTCATGCCGAGCTGTGCCGCGCGAATGGCGCAGACGTAACCTCCAGGGCCGGTGCCGATAACGATGAGGTCGTAAGTCGCCATAGTCTCAAATCCTGTCGTTTCAATCCTTGTGACGCGCCTGGAGCTTTGCTTCTGAGGGGATCAGAAGCAAAGCTCCAGGTTGTTGTTTTGGCGCGTTTTTTTTCACGCGAACCAGTATCCATCCTCGGGTCAAGCCCGAGGACATACTTCGCTCGAAAACGCTATAGCATCCGCCGGAGACGTTCGTCGTCATGCCAGCGACACAGGAGGCTTCGTCAAACAACAGTCTGGCGATGGCGTTGGCGATTTCATCCGCGGTGCCGCCGCGCTGCGGCCAATACGAAGCTCGAACTGCGTGGTTTCAAGAGCGCCTCTCAACCCGTTTGGTCCGGTCCGGGGAGCAATTTTGCACGCTGGTCGAATAGCAATCCGCCGACTAGTCGGTTGACCTCGTCTGGGTCGGCTCCGTCGGTGATCAGCTTTCGCCTCAAAGAGTGCGCCTTGTCGAGGTTGTCGAGCTTTTTCTCGATCGCCAGTTGATGCTTTTCTTCAACTTTCGCGTTTTCCGGATCGGCCTTCGCCCGTCGCCTCTGGTTGTCATGGTAGAACAGAGTTCGCGACAAGACCCAGTCCGCGGATTTTTTCGAGATGTTTTCGAAAGATCCAAGAGCGTTGAAAGAGTTTTCACAGTCAATGCTTTTAATTTCCCCGGCGTATTCGAAGGCGTAAATCTTTGCAGCGGATGGCCCATGCTCAAAGCTCAAGCAAGCCAAATAAAACAGTTCTAAAATGACTGCATTCAGCTCCAGATCGATTGAGGTCAAATGACCAAACTCGGTGGTTTTGGTGTCGGACTTCAGCAAGATTTGCGTCATGTGGTTCCCCCTTAGCTTGAACTACAAATCCAGCACCAGTCGGGCCGGGTCTTCAAGCGATTCCTTGACGCGCACGAGGAAGGTGACGGCGTCCTTGCCGTCGATGACGCGGTGGTCGTAGGACAGCGCCAGATACATCATCGGGCGGATTTCGACCTTGCCGCCGATCGCCATCGGCCGCTCCTGAATCTTGTGCATACCCAGAATGCCGGCCTGCGGCGCGTTCAGGATCGGCGTCGACATCAGCGAGCCGTAGATACCGCCATTGGTGATGGTGAAGGTGCCGCCCTGCATCTCGTCGATCTTGAGCTGACCGTCGCGGGCGCGGCGGCCGTAATCGGCGATGCTTTTCTCGATCTCGGCGATCGACTTGCGGTCGCAGTCGCGCACCACGGGCACGACGAGACCCTTGTCGGTGCCCACTGCAATGCCGATGTGGTAGTAATTCTTGTAGATCAGGTCGGTGCCGTCGATTTCGGCGTTGGCGGCGGGAATGTCCTTCAATGCCTGCACGCAGGCCTTGGTGAAGAAGCCCATGAAGCCGAGCTTGGAGCCGTGCTTCCTCTCGAACGCCTCCTTGTAGTGCGTACGGAGCGTCATGACGCCGGTCATGTCGACCTCGTTGAAGGTCGTCAGCATTGCGGCGGTGTTCTGCACCTCCTTGAGGCGGCGCGCGATGGTCTGGCGCAGCCGCGTCATCTTCACGCGCTCCTCGCGCGCGGCGTCGTCGGCGGGCGAGGGCGCGCGCACCTGCACGGCGGCGGCCGGCTGGTTGACCGGGGTCGCCGTGGATGCGGCCTTCTCGATCGCGGCCAGCATGTCGCCCTTGGTGACGCGGCCGTCCTTGCCGGAGCCCGGCACGGTCGAGGCGTCGACGCCGCTCTCAGTGGAGAGTTTTCGCACCGAGGGCGCGAGCGGCGCGTCGGATGGCGGCGATTTTTGCGCCGGGGCAGGGGAAGCCGGAGCAGTGACAGCAGGCTGCGCCGCCGGTGCGGCAGCCTTCGCGGGTGCCGCACCTTCGGAAATCTGCCCAAGCAGTGCGCCGACGGCAACCGTCTCGCCGTCCCTGGCGACGATCTCGCCAAGCGTGCCGGCGGAGGGTGCGGGCACTTCGATGGTCACCTTGTCGGTTTCGAGCTCGACGAGCGGCTCGTCGACGGCCACGGCGTCGCCTGGCTTCTTGAACCATTTTCCGATTGTCGCCTCGGTCACCGATTCGCCGAGCGTCGGAACGCGTATCTCAATCATTGTTGTTTTGTCCTCAATAAAACTCCGCAGTGACCATCCGCGAACGCGGATGATAGTCCGAGGCGCGTCATGCGGGAGCACCGGCGCTGCATGGTACTGGATGCCTCGCTTTCGCGGAGCATGACAATTCCTCAGTCCAGGGCCTCGTCGATCAACGCCTTGAGTTGCGCAAGATGCTTCGACAGCAACCCGGTCGCGGTGGCCGCGGCGGCGGCGCGTCCGGCATAACGCGGGCGCTTGTTGGGTGCGTCGATCTGGTTGAGAACCCATTCGAGATAGGGTTCGATGAAGTGCCACGCGCCCATGTTGCGCGGCTCTTCCTGGCACCAGACGATCTCGGCCTTCTTGAAGCTGCCGAGGACCTGCACCAGCGCCTTCAGCGGCACCGGATACAACTGTTCGATCCGCACCAGGTAGACATCGGTGATGTCGCGCTTCTCGCGTTCCTCGTAGAGGTCGTAGTAGACCTTGCCGGAGCACAGCACCACGCGGCGGATCTTCTCGTCCTCCACCAACCTGATTTTCTGGTCCGGCAGCATCGCCGCGTCGTCGTAAAGGATACGGTGGAATGCGGTGTCGGCGGCGAGCTCGTCGAGACGCGATACCGCCCGCTTGTGACGCAGCAGCGACTTCGGCGTCATCATGATTAGCGGCTTGCGGATCTGGCGGTTCAACTGCCGGCGCAGCGCATGGAAGTGGTTTGCCGGCGTGGTGAGGTTGACCACCTGCATGTTGTCTTCCGCGCACATCTGCAGGAATCGCTCCAGCCGCGCCGAGGAATGCTCCGGTCCTTGGCCTTCATAGCCGTGAGGCAGCATGCAGACGAGGCCCGACATGCGCAGCCACTTGCGCTCTCCGGCGGAGATGAACTGGTCGAACACCACCTGCGCGCCGTTGGCGAAATCGCCGAACTGCGCTTCCCATAGCGTGAGCGTGTTGGGCTCCGCGAGCGAATAGCCGTATTCGAAGCCGAGCACCGCTTCTTCCGACAGCAGCGAGTTGATGACCTCGTAGCTGCCCTGGTCCTTGCCGAGATGGTTGAACGGCGTGTAGCGGCTCTCGTCCTGCTGGTCGAACAGCACCGAATGCCGCTGCGAGAAGGTGCCGCGCTCGCTGTCCTGGCCGGACAGCCGGACGTTATGGCCCTCCAGCACCAGGGTGCAAAACGCCAGCGCCTCGGCCGTCGCCCAGTCGAGACCGACACCGCTGTCGATCGCCGTGGCGCGGTGGTCGAGAAAGCGCTGCACCGTGCGATGCACGCGGAAACCGTCCGGCACCCGCGTGATGCTGCGGCCGATCTCCTTCAGCGTCGCGATGTCCACGCCGGTGATGCCACGGCGCGGCTCCTCGTCCTGCTCGGCGAGCTTGAGGCCTGCCCACTTGCCGTCGAGCCAGTCGGCTTTGTTCGGCTTGTAGCCGGCGCCGGCCTCGAATTCGGCGTCGAGCCGTGCGCGCCAGTCGGCTTTCAGTTTTTCGATCTCGCCCTCGGTTATGAGGCTCTCAGCGGTCAGCCGCTTCGCGTACAGTTCGAGCGTCGAGGGGTGCGTCGCGATCTTCTTGTACATCATCGGATTGGTGAACGACGGCTCGTCGCCTTCGTTATGGCCGTGACGGCGATAGCAGAACATGTCGATCACCACCGGCTTGTGGAACTTCTGCCGGAATTCGATCGCCACCTTGGCGGCGAACACCACGGCTTCCGGATCGTCGCCGTTGACGTGGAAGATCGGCGCATCGATCATCTTCGCGAGGTCGGACGGATAGGGCGACGAGCGCGAGTAGCGCGGATAGGTGGTGAAGCCGATCTGGTTGTTGACGATGAAGTGGATCGAGCCGCCGGTGCGGTAGCCCTTGAGGTCCGACAGCGCGAAACATTCCGCCACCACGCCTTGCCCCGCGAAGGCGGCGTCGCCGTGCATCAAGAGCGGCAGCACCGAGTCGCGCTGGTCGGGCGGATCGCCGTGCTGGTCCTGCTTGGCGCGCACCTTGCCGAGCACTACCGGATCGACGATTTCGAGGTGCGAGGGGTTGGCGGTCAGCGACAGGTGGATCCGGTTGTTGTCGAACTCGCGGTCCGACGACGCGCCGAGATGATACTTGACGTCGCCCGAGCCCTCGACCACGTCGGGATTTGCCGAGCCGCCCTTGAATTCGTGGAACAGCGCGCGGTGCGGCTTGCCCATCACCTGCGTCAGCACGTTCAGCCGTCCGCGGTGCGGCATGCCGATCACGATTTCCTTGACGCCGAGGTTGCCGCCGCGCTTGATGATCTGCTCCAGCGCCGGAATCAGCGATTCGCCGCCGTCGAGACCGAAGCGCTTGGTGCCGGTGAACTTGACGTCGCAGAACTTCTCGAAGCCCTCCGCCTCAACGAGTTTCTTCAGGATGGCGCGACGGCCTTCCGGCGTGAAGCTGATCTCCTTGTCCGGCCCCTCGATGCGCTCCTGAATCCAGCCCTTCTGCGCGCCGTTCGAAATGTGCATGAACTCGACGCCGAGCGTCTGGCAGTAGGTCCGCTCGCAGATCGCCACGATCTCGCGCAGCGTGCCGTATTCGAGGCCGAGGACGTGGTCGAGGAAGATCTTGCGATCCATGTCGGCATCGGTGAAGCCGTAGGCGCGCGGGTCGAGTTCTTCGTGATCGCGCGGAGGTTCGAGACCGAGCGGGTCGAGCCTGGCATGGAAATGCCCGCGCATGCGATAGGCACGGATCAGCATCAGCGCGCGAACCGAATCGCGGGTGGCCTGGTTGACATCGACGCCGGCCAGCGCCGAATCCCTCTTCTCCTTTGCCTTGGCCTGTACCTTGGCGCCCACGGCCTTCTCGACCTGCGTCCAGTTGCCGTCGAGCGCGGAGGTGAGGTCGTCCTGCGGCGCCGGCGGCCAGTTCGCCTTCTCCCAGGACGGGCCTTTTGCGTTCTTCCGGACGTCCTCGGGAGAGTCCTTCAGGCTTTTGAAGAAGTCCTGCCACTCGGCATCGACCGAGCCGGGGTCTTTCTCGTAGCGGGCGTAGAGGCCGTCGATATAAGTGGCATTCGCGCCCTGCAGGAACGAGGAAAGGGCAAATGCTGCATTCGCGTTCTGGCGAGACATATCGCGTCCTGACGAATTTTGGCCTTGCGCGTAACAGACGGCGCGTCCGCCGATTCCGGGCCGGGATCAGCGCGAATTCGAACTTTTTACCTTATTTGGGG
Organism: Nitrobacter sp. NHB1; assembly: GCF_036964665.1. NCBI lineage: Bacteria > Pseudomonadati > Pseudomonadota > Alphaproteobacteria > Hyphomicrobiales > Nitrobacteraceae > Nitrobacter > Candidatus Nitrobacter laanbroekii. Next base: position 2,043,355 of record NZ_JBAMDA010000001.1, on the reverse strand, counting down.
CGAAACTTCGCGCCGAAAAGAACCAAAGTTTGAATCATGACTTCAATTTTTCGACAAGAGTCTTTCCGAGCCGCGCCGGAGACGGAGAGACGCTGATGCCGGCCGCTTCCATGGCTGCGGTCTTGGATGCGGCATCGCCCTTGCCGCCGGAAATGATCGCGCCGGCATGGCCCATGCGGCGGCCGGGAGGCGCGGTGACGCCGGCGATAAAGCCGACCACGGGCTTGTTGCGGCCGCGCCTGGCCTCGTCGATCAGGAACTGGGCGGCGTCTTCCTCGGCCGAACCGCCGATCTCGCCGATCATCACGATCGAGCTGGTCTTGGGGTCGGCCAGGAAAATTTCCAGAATATCGATGAATTCGGTGCCCTTGACGGGGTCGCCGCCGATGCCGACCGCCGTGGTCTGACCGAGGCCTTCCTGGCTGGTCTGGAATACCGCCTCATAGGTCAGCGTGCCCGAGCGGGAGACGATGCCGACATTGCCCGGCTTGAAGATGTTCGCGGGCATGATGCCGATCTTGCATTGTCCGGCCGTCACGACGCCCGGGCAATTCGGTCCGATCAGCCGCGATTTCGATTCCGACAGCGCGCGCCTGACGCGCACCATGTCCAGCACCGGAATGCCCTCGGTGATGCAGACGATCAACGGGATTTCGGCGTCGATCGCCTCGCAGATCGCGTCCGCCGCACCCGGCGGCGGTACGTAGATCACGCTGGCGTCGGCGCCTGTCGCCTCGCGCGCTTCGCGGACGGTGTCGAACACCGGCAGGTCGAGGTGCTTGATGCCGCCCTTGCCCGGCGAGGTGCCGCCGACCATCTTGGTGCCGTAGGCGATGGCGGCCTCGGAGTGAAACGTGCCGTTCTTGCCGGTAAAGCCCTGGCAGATGACCCTGGTGTTCTTATCGATCAGAATGGACATGCTGGGATCGCTTTCACGAAACGGTCTTTGGAGGACGAGCGGAGAGCCTTAGCCCCTCACGGCCTTGACAATCTTCTGTGCGGCGTCGTCGAGATCGTCGGCGGGTAGCACGTTGAGGCCGGATTCGCGGATGATCTTTTTGCCGGCATCGACGTTGGTGCCTTCGAGACGAACCACCAGCGGGACATTGAGGCCGACCTGCTTCACGGCGGCGACGACGCCCTCGGCAATGACGTCGCATTTCATGATGCCGCCGAAAATGTTGACCAGAATGCCCTTCACGTTCGGATCGGCGGTGATGATCTTGAAGGCGGCTGCGACCTTGTCCTTGGTGGCGCCGCCGCCGACATCGAGAAAGTTCGCAGGCGCCATGCCGTAGAGCTTGATGATGTCCATGGTCGCCATGGCAAGGCCGGCGCCGTTGACCATGCAGCCGATCTGGCCGTCGAGCGCGACGTAGCTCAGATCGAACCTCGACGCCTCGATTTCCTTGGCGTCCTCCTCGCTCTCGTCGCGTAGCGCCACCGCGTCGGGATGGCGGTATAGCGCGTTGTCGTCGAACGACACCTTGGCGTCGAGCACGCGCAGTTCGCCCTGCCTGGTGACGACCAGCGGATTGATCTCCAGCATCGCCATGTCCTTGGCGATGAAGGCGTTGTAGAGCTGCGCGACCAGCTTCTCCGCCTGCTTGCCGAGATCGCCGCGCAGTCCCAGCGCCTTGGCGACAGTGCGGCCGTGGTGGCTCATCACGCCGGTGGCGGGATCGACCGAGAAGCTCACGATTTTCTCAGGCGTGGTGTGGGCGACGTCCTCGATGTTCACCCCGCCCTCGGTGGAGACCACGAACGCGACCCTTGAGGTTTCGCGGTCGACCAGCGCGGAGAGATAGAACTCCTTGTCGATGTCGGAGCCTTCCTCGATGTAGAGGCGGTTGACCTGCTTGCCGGCGGGGCCGGTCTGCACCGTGACCAGCGTCGCGCCGAGCATCTGGCTGGCGAACTGCTTCACCTCGTCGATCGATTTGGCGAGGCGGACGCCGCCCTTGTCGCCGGCGGAGGCTTCCTTGAACTTGCCCTTGCCGCGGCCGCCCGCGTGAATCTGGCTTTTCACCACCCAGACCGGGCCGCCCAACGTTTCCGCCGCGGCCTCGGCTTCCGATGCCTTCAGCACCGGGACCCCGCGCGAGACCGGCACGCCAAATTCGCGCAGCAACGCCTTGGCCTGATATTCGTGGATGTTCATCTGGATGCCCCTTATGGCGTCAGTGCGAGCGTAGCGAAGCAATCCAGAAACCACAAAATTAAGAACTGGATTGCTTCGTCGCGTCGCTCCTCGCAATGACGGATCGATGAAAGTCCTATTTCGGAAATGTCACTTCCCCAGCAGATCGGGCGCGATCTTCTTGCAGGCATCGACGAGCCCCTGAACCGCGCCGACCGATTTGTCGAAGGCCTCGCGATCCTTGCCCGCCAGTTCGATCTCGACAACGCGCTCGACGCCCCTGGCGCCGATCACGACGGGCACGCCGACATACATGTCTTTCACGCCGAACTCGCCGTTGAGATAGGCGGCGCATGGCAGCACGCGCTTCTTGTCGCGCAGGTAGCTTTCCGCCATCGCGATCGCGGAGGCCGCGGGCGCATAGAACGCCGAACCGGTTTTCAGCAGGTTGACGATCTCGGCGCCGCCGTTGCGGGTGCGATCGACGATCTCGTCGATGCGCGCCTGCGAGGTCCAGCCCATCTTGACGAGGTCCGGCAGCGGAATGCCGGCCACGGTCGAGTACTTCACCAGCGGCACCATGCTGTCGCCGTGACCGCCGAGCACGAAGGCCGTGACGTCTTCCACCGACACGTCGAACTCGTCGGCGAGGAAATAGCGGAAGCGCGAGGAGTCCAGCACGCCCGCCATGCCGACCACCTTCTTCGCCGGCATACCCGAGGCTTTCTGAAGCGCCCACACCATGGCGTCCAGCGGATTGGTGATGCAGATGACGAAGGCGTCGGGCGCGTACTTCTTGATGCCGGCGCCGACCTGCTCCATCACCTTGAGGTTGATGCTCAAGAGATCGTCGCGGCTCATGCCCGGCTTGCGCGGGATGCCGGCGGTGACGATGCAGACCTTGGCGCCCTCGAGCGCTTCATAGGAATTGGCGCCGGTCAGTTTGGCGTCGAACCCGTCCACCGGGGACGACTGCGCGATATCGAGAGATTTGCCCTGTGGAATGCCTTCGGCGATATCGAACATCACGACATCGCCGAGTTCTTTCAGTCCGATGAGATGAGCAAGCGTTCCTCCGATCTGACCGGAGCCGATCAAGGCAATCTTGTCGCGCGCCATGGAAATCTGTCCTTTGATGACAACAGAGGCAGGAAGGAAAAATCTCGACAAGATCGTGGTTAGACCTTTCGTCTCGCCCGTTCAAGTCGCCGCAACGTGCATTCGTTCCATACCCGGATTTCGACCTCGCAATGACGGAATCAATGTCACGTTTCCACCAATCCGGTGGCCGCTCCGCTGGCGGCGGAATCGCTGCGGCCGTGGGCCTGCGCCAGATAGGATTCCGAGCCCATCTCGATCAGACGCGAGGAGGTGCGCTTGAATTCGTTCGCCTCATAGCCGTCGGTGGCGCGATAGAGCGACAGCGGATCGGTATCGCTCGACGCCATCAGTTTCACGCCGGTGTCATAGAGCGTGTCGATCAAGGCGATGAATCGCTTGGCGGCGTTGCGGTCGGCGTAGTCCATCACCGGGATGCGGTCGATCATAAGCGTGTGATAGTCGTGCGCGAGCCGTAAGTAGTCGGAAGCCGCAAGCGGCTCCTCGCAGAGTTCGGCAAAGGAAAACCGGGCGACGCCGTGGGCCGAGCATGGCACATGCAGGATGCGGCCCTTGATCGCGATGTCGCGCGGCCTGCAGGGCGCACCGCCGGTCATGAGCGCCCAGGCCTTGTCGAGCGCCGTTTCGGCGGCAGCGTCGGCGGGTGTCAGCCACATCGTGACGCCGGCGAGCTTTTCCATGCGGAAGTCGGTGCGGGCATCGAGACGCAGCACGTCCATGCGCTCCTCGATCTGTGCGATGAACGGCAGGAACAGTACGCGGTTGAGGCCACCCTCATAGAGGTGTTCGGGCGGGACGTTGGATGTCGCCACCACGACCGTGCCAAGTTCGAACAGCCGCGCGAACAAGCGGCCGAGGATCATGGCATCGGCGATGTCGGTGACATGGAATTCGTCGAAGCACAAAAGCCACGCTTCCTCGAAAATCGAGATCGCGGTGAGGTGAATGACGTCGGCGTCCGCCATCTCGCCGCGTGCGATGGTCTGGCGGAAGGCGTAGATGCGTTCGTGAACGTCGGCCATGAACTCGTGGAAGTGAACACGGCGTTTGTGCGCGACCGGACTCTCCTGGAAGAACAGGTCCATCAGCATGGTCTTGCCGCGTCCGACCTCGCCGTAGATATAAAGTCCCTTCGGGGCAGGTTCGTCGTCGGAATGGAACAGCTTGTCGAGAAAGCCGCCTTTGCCCGCCGGCTTGTAGGCCGTGAGCCGCTCGTCCAGCGTGGCGAGAGCTTCCACCGCTTGCGCCTGCGCAGGGTCCGCCTCGATCGCGCCTGACGCGACGAGGGCCTGATAGTGTTCGCGGAACGAGGGCGGCGAGGCCGAATGCATCGAATACCTTACGGTCCCATACGCGCCGAAATGCAAGCCGTGAATTGGTTGAAGATCTGTGCAGATCGGGCGATCACGCGCTGAGCGCGTAGGAGTCCTCGACCACGTAGGGGCCGCCGCCGACCGACGCGCGCGAGGAGAACAGCACGAATCGCTCGGCGGTGAACGCCCTGGCCGGGAAATAGCCGCGCACCGACAGATAATCCGCGACGTCCTGGTTGGACGCATCGCGCAAGCGCGCCAGCGTGACGTGGGGCGTGAACTTGCGGCCCTCGGGATCGAGTCCGCAGCGCCGCATCAGCCGTTCGAGCTCGCCCTGCAATTCGACCAGCGGGCTGCTCGGCTCCACTGAGGCGACGACGGCGCGCGGTTTCTTGCCGCCGAAACTCGACAGTCCCCGCAGCGTCACCTCGAACGGCTTGCGGTTGACCCGGAACAGCATCGACGCGATCTCGTTGGCGGAGGCGCCGTCGATATCGCCGATGAAGCGGAGCGTGAGGTGGTAGTTTTCGGGATCGATCCAGCGGGCGCCCGGCAGGCCGCCGCGTAAACTCGACAGCGTCTGGCCGATATCGGGCGGAATCTCCAGCCCGGTGAACAAACGCGGCATCGCAAAACCCTCGATGCTTAGGCTCGCCCCCGAAAAGTGGCTCGGCGAAAATCGAGCCTCGAAATCAATCCGGTGACGAATCACCGATATCCGTTTTTATCGTAGTTATGTGACGGTGCAAGGGCGAGGCGTGGGTGCGGTGTAACGTATGCTCTTTCTCAACCCTTCGGCGCATGGATGGCGCTGAGAAAGGCTTCAACCGTGGGCAGGATACGGCCGACGATCACCGCTATGCCGGCGGCGGTCGGATGCATTCCGTCGGCCTGATTGAGCCTTGTATTCGCCGCGACGCCGTCGAGGAAGAACGGATAAAGCGGCACGTCGTAGGTCTTCGCGAGATCGGGAAAGATCGCATTGAACTGAGAGACATACTCGGCCCCGTAATTCGGCGGCGCGATCATGCCGCACAGCAGGACCGCGACATCGCGGGCCTTCAGCCGCTTCAGGATTTCTTCCAGTGCGGCGCGCGTCACCTTGGGATCGATGCCGCGCAGGGCATCGTTTGCGCCCAGTTCGAGGATCACGCCCTGCGTGCCGGCAGGCACCGACCAGTCGAGCCGGCCGAGACCGCCGGACGCGGTGTCGCCGGAGACGCCAGCATTGTCGATCGCCACGTTCAGGCCTTTGTCTTTCAAGGCCTTTTCCAGTTGTGCCGGGAATGCGTCGGCGGCCGGAAGTCCGAGTCCGGCGCTCAAGGAGTCGCCGAGCACGACGATCTTGACGGGGCCATCGGCCGCCTGTGCCGGCACTGCCATGGCGATGCCCGCGCCAAGCAGCAGCCACGCGAACGTGCGCATCAACCTCTCGACCGCCGCAAAAAAAGTGCCATATGACATTTGCATGGATAGTCTCATCGAACGCTCGTCACCGGCCGGTTATTCCGAAATTCCGGACACCATCGCCATCTCCAATGTCAACCTCTCGCTCGGCAGCGGCGCGGCTCGGGTCCACATCCTCAAGGACATCGATCTCCGTATTGCCCGCGCCGAAGCCGTCGGTCTGATCGGCCCGTCGGGGTCGGGAAAATCCACGCTGCTCATGGTGATGGCGGGGCTGGAGCGTCCCGACAGCGGAGAGGTAGTGGTCGACGGCACCGCTTTCAATGCTCTCGACGAAGACGGTCTGGCGCGATTTCGCGGCCGTCACGTCGGCATCGTGTTCCAGTCCTTTCATCTGATTCCGACCATGACGGCGCTGGAGAACGTCGCGGTGCCGCTCGAACTCGCAGGCATTGCCGACGCCTCAAAGCGCGCCGCGCGCGAACTGGAGACTGTGGGTCTCGGCGAGCGGCTGCATCATTATCCGGCGCAGTTGTCGGGCGGCGAGCAGCAGCGCGTGGCGCTGGCGCGGGCGCTCGCGCCCGATCCCGCGATTCTCGTCGCCGACGAGCCGACCGGCAATCTGGATGAGGCGACCGGTCAGCAGATCGTCGATCTCCTGTTCACCAAACATGCCGAGCGCGGCATGACGCTGGTGCTGGTCACGCACGATATCGCGCTCGCGCAACGCTGCGACCGCGTGGTGCGGCTGCGCTCGGGACGCATCGATGGGACGGCTCGATGAGTTATCGTTACGTCATTCCGGGCCGCAAACCATCCGTCATTCCGGGGCGTGGCCGAAAGGCCACGAACCCGGAATCCATACGCCCGGTCTGTGTTCATGGATTCCGGGTTCGCGAACTTCGTTCGCGCCCCGGAATGACGAAGTAGACGAAGATGAGTCGCGCGCCTTTCCTTCCCCTGCGTCTGGCATTGCGCGAACTGCGCAGCGGCCTGCGCGGCTTCTATGTCTTCATCACCTGCATCGCGCTCGGCGTCATGGCGATTGCCGGCGTCGGCTCCGTGGCGTCGAGCCTGTCGGACGGCCTGGCGCGTGAGGGCCGCACGCTGCTTGGCGGCGATGTCGCATTTTCGTTGATTCAGCGCGAGGCGAAGCCGGACGAGATCGCATTCCTGCGCGCGCGAGGAACAGTCTCGGTGGCGGCGACGCTGCGCGCGATGGCGCGCGCGCCGGACGGCAAGCTGGCGCTGGTCGAGCTCAAGGCGGTGGATCGGGCCTATCCCATGCTCGGCGCGCTGACGCTGGCGCCAAACATCCCGATGGCCGGTCTGCTCGCCGAACGTGACGGGGTATTCGGCGCGGCCGCCGATCCGACCCTGCTGGCGCGGCTGGATCTCAAGGTCGGCGATCGTGTTACGATCGGCAGCGCCACCTTCGCGATCCGCAGCGCGGTCGACGCCGAGCCCGACAAGCTGGCCGGCCGTCTTGGATTCGGTCCGCGCTTTCTGGTCAGCATCGACGGTTTGCGCGCCACCGCCTTGCTGCAGCCCGGCAGTCTGGTGCGCTGGACTTACAGGGTGCGGCTTGCCGGCGACGGTGCCGACGACAAGGCGGCGACGGCGCTGGCCGACGATGCGCGGGCGGCGCTGCCGGAGGCGGGCTGGGATATCCGGAGCCGCAACAATGCCTCGCCGCAACTCGAGCGGACCATCTCGCGGTTCACGCAGTTTCTGACCCTGGTCGGGCTCGCCGCCTTGCTGGTGGGGGGCGTCGGCGTCGGGAATGCGGTCAAGAGCCACATCGACCGCCGCCGCGATGTCATTGCATCGTTCAAGGCGCTGGGCGCGACCGGACGCGATGTGTTTGCGATCTATCTGACGCAGGTCATGGTGCTGGCCGCTCTCGGCTCACTCGCCGGTCTGGTTGTCGGCGCGGCGCTGCCCTTCATCATCGTCGGCGCGTTCGGCCATCTTCTGCCGTTGCCGGTGGTCCCGGCGCTGCACCCCGAGGCATTGGCGGTATCGGCCGTATATGGCCTGTTGACCGCGCTGGCGTTCGGCATCTGGCCGCTGGCGCGGGTCCATGACATTCCGGTCGCGGCGCTGTTTCGCGATACCGTCGCAAATGAAGCCTACCGGCCGCAGACCCGCTACCTGGTCTGGATGGCGCTCCTGATCGCGCTTCTGGCCGGGATCGCCATCGGCCTTTCCTACGACAAGCGCGTGGCTTTGGTGTTCGTGGCGGCGTCGGCGATGGTGTTCGCGTTGTTGCGCGGCATCGCCTCCGCCCTGATGGTGCTGGCGCGCCGGCTGCCGCGATCCCGGATCACCATGGTGCGGCTTGCGATCTCGAACATTCATCGTCCGGGAACGCTGACGCCGTCGGTGGTGCTGTCGCTCGGTCTCGGGCTTGCCGTGCTGGTCACGATCACCCAGATCGACGGCAATCTGCGGCGGCAGTTCCTGGCGGCATTGCCGGAGCGCGCGCCGTCGTTTTTTTTCATCGACATTCCCTCCTCGATGGCGGATCGGTTCACGGCATTCCTCAAGCAGCAGGCGCCGCAGGCAAAGGTGGAGGACGTGCCGATGCTGCGCGGGCGCATGGTCGCGGCGCGCGGCGTCAGGGCCGAAGACCTGAAACCCTCCCACGATGCCGCATGGGTGCTGCAAAGTGATCGCGGCCTCACCTACACCGGCGAGGTGCCGAAGGGGTCGAAGGTGGTCGAGGGCGAGTGGTGGGGAGCGGACTATGACGGGCCGCCGCTGGTATCGTTCGAGAAGAAGATCGCCGACGGGCTCGGGCTTAAGCTCGGCGATACCGTCGTGGTGAATGTGCTCGGCCGCGACATCACCGCCACCATCAGCAACATGCGCAGCGTGGACTGGCAGAGCCTCGGCATCAATTTCGTGCTGGTGTTCTCGCCCAACGCCTTTCGCGGCGCGCCGCACACCCATATCGCGACCCTGACCGAGACACATGACAGCGTTGCCAAAGATACCGCCATCATCAAGGCCGTCGCCGACGCCTTCCCGATGGTGACGAGCGTGCGGGTCCGCGAGGCCATGGAAACCATCGGGACCGTCGTCACCAACCTGGTGCTGGCGATCCGCGGTGCCAGCTCCGTTACCCTGATTTCGGCGATTCTCGTCCTCGGCGGCGCGCTGGCGGCCGGCCATCGCCATCGTGTCTACGACGCGGTGATCCTGAAAACCCTCGGCGCCACCCGGCTGCGGCTGCTCGGCGCCTACACGCTGGAATACTTGATGCTCGGCGCGGCCACCGCGGTGTTCGGTGTGGCCGCCGGTTCCATCGCGGCGTGGCTGATCGTGACGCGGCTGATGACGCTCGGCTTCGAATGGCAGGCGGGCAGCGCGGTCCTGGTGGTGGCCGCCGCGCTGCTGGTCACGGTCGCGCTGGGGCTGACCGGCACGCTGATGGCGCTCAACCAGAAGCCGGCCTCGGTATTGCGGAATTTATGACAAAATTAATGACGATATGTGGCATGCGTCACGGCGACCGTATCCACGGTTCCAGCCATGAGACGGGATCAAGGATTCTCTTGCGGGTTTGGCGCTTTTGGCGCATCGGTCTGCCGTGGATGGGGCCGATACCCTCGCCGGAGGGCGACATTCAGCCGCGCGTGGAAGCTTGCGCCGATTGTGCTAGTTTCCCACATACAGCTTGGGTCGGATACTGGCCTGATGACCAAAAATCAATATCAGCAGGCCAAAGGCATCCGAGACAGATTCGAACTGGCGCGTAAATCCTTTGCGGCGCCAGACAACCACGGGAATTCGACCATGTCGGACTTAGACCGTAACTATGCCTCTCCGTTTGGCCGGACCGCCGGGCGCGTTGATCGCGCGGCCGTCGACGCCGGTCTGCGTGCCTACATGCTCAAGATCTACAACTACATGTCGATCGGTCTCGCTATCACCGGCCTGGCCGCGCTCGGCGTGTACATGTTCGCCGTGACCGGTGACGCTAACCTTGCAGCCAAGTCGGCGACGGGTGCTTCGCTCGCCCTGAAGGGTGGACAATACCTGACGCCATTTGGCTTTACGATGTATGCCAGCCCGCTGAAGTGGGTGTTCATTTTTGCACCGCTGGCGATGGTTTTCGCCATCTCGTTTGGCATCAACCGGCTGAAGCCTGCAACCGCGCAAATGCTGTTCTGGGCGTTCTCGGCGCTGATGGGCGTGTCGCTGTCGTCGATCTTCCTGGTGTACACCCACACCTCGATCGTGCGGGTGTTCTTCATCACGGCGGCCTCGTTCGGCGCGCTGAGCCTCTATGGCTACACCACCAAGCGCGACATGACCGGCATGGGCTCGTTCCTGATCATGGGCCTGTTCGGCGTCATCATCGCGAGCGTCGTCAACATCTTCGTGGCGAGCTCGATGCTGCAGTTCTTGGTGTCGATCGTCGGCGTGCTGGTGTTCGCAGGTCTCACCGCCTACGACACCCAGCGGCTGAAGAACGACTACATCTACGGCTACGCCTCGCAGGGCGGCGAGATCGCGGAGCGCGCGGCGATTACCGGTGCGCTATCGCTCTACCTGAACTTCATCAACCTGTTCACGCTACTCCTGCAGTTGCTCGGACAGCGCGAATAGGCATGATCCCGAAAAGGGGTCTTCCGGTTTTCGGAGGATCATGCCTCAACGAACAACCAGACGATCTGACACGCGAAGCCCCGGCCAAGGCCGGGGCTTTTTCGTTGCGCCTGGGCACCGTCGAGCGCCGGGACTCGAACGGCTCCAGCGCCCGCTTATTGCGCCGGGACAAGCCGTCGCGCGAAGCCGACCGGCTGGAGACACTGAAGCGGATGTGACGTCCGGCGTCACGAGCGCGATCGGACGCAAAACCGGAATCCACTTTTGCTGATCGCGCTCCATGACCATTGACGGCGGAATGCTGGTTCCCCATCTGCCTCACACTGTTTATGGTTTATGCTGCTGATATGCGCGGGCGCTGACGCCCGCAGGAGAGCCACGATGCCGAACGACGACACCAGGAACTTGCGCGTCAGCCACGACAGCCTGTCGCGTTTCCTGGGCGGCTCGCCGCTGGCGGTTGCGTTTCGCCTCATCCTGCTATCGACGCTGGTCGGGGTAATGCTCGCGGCGATCGGCTTCGACCCCTGGAATATCGTGCAAAGCATTCGCCTGCTGGTCGAACGGGTCTGGAATCTCGGCTTCGATGCGATCAACGGATTGTGGCGCTACTTCGTGCTCGGCGCCGTCATCGTGATCCCGATCTGGCTGTTGTCGCGCTTGTTCGGCGCGCCACGCGGGCGGTAGAGCATTTCCCGGTGAAGTGGAAAAACCGGTTCACCGTAAGGAAATGCGATCACTCAACAGTTTGAGCATGATCCCGAAAAGTGGAAACCGGTTTTCGGATAAGATCATGCTCAATCAAAAGGATAAGGCGAGAGCGTTTCGAGCGAAGCATGTCCTCGGGCTTGACCCGAGGATGGGTAGCGGTTCGCGTGAAGAAAACGCGTCAATTCAAAATCATAGAGCCTCGCTCCTGATTCCATCAGAAGCGAAAAGGCTTTAGCCCGGCCAGTCTTCCGCCGTAATTGTCGCGGCGTCCGCGCCGACGATGTCCGACAGCGAGTCGTGTCCCGTCCGCAGCAGCGTGGACATCAGATCGCGCTTGATGTCGTCGACCAATCCGAGTCCCTTGTAGACCAGCGACGAATAAAGCTGGATCAGGGTAGCGCCGGCGCGAATCTTGGTCAGTGCGGCGCCACCGGAGTCGATGCCGCCGACCCCTACAAGCGGGAACGCGCCCTCGGTGCGCACATAGGTCTCCGCCACCATCCGGGTCGACAGCCGGAACAGCGGTCGTCCCGACAGCCCGCCCTGTTCTTTCGCACGCGATTGATCGCGCAGGGTTGATGGCCGCGCCAATGTCGTGTTGCCGACGATCATGCCGTCGATACGGCGCGAGCGTGCGATGTGAACGACGTCGTCGAGTTCTGCCAGTGTCAGGTCGGGTGCGATCTTGAGCAGCACCGGCGTGTCGCCGGCATTCTGACGGACCCGCTCGCGGGCGTCGATCACCTTCGCCAGCAGTTCGTCGAGCGCCGCCGCCTGCTGCAGGTTGCGCAGGCCCGGCGTATTGGGCGACGACACGTTGACGGTGAAGTAGCTCGCCACCGGCGCGAAGATTTCGATCAGTCTGACATAGTCGGCGACGCGATTGCCCGAGTCCTTGTTGGCGCCGACGTTGACGCCGATGATGCCGCCGGAATGCGCACGGGCCGCCAGCCGGCGCAGCACGACGTGGGCGCCGTCGTTGTTGAATCCCATGCGGTTGATCACGCCCTCGTCGCGTTCGAGCCGGAACACACGCGGGCGCGGATTGCCGGGCTGCGGCCTCGGCGTCACCGAACCGATCTCGACAAAGCCGAATCCCAGTTTCAGCAGCGCGTCCGGGACTTCGGCGCTCTTGTCAAAGCCGGCGGCCATGCCGATCGGGTTGGGAAAATTCAAACCGAAGGCGCGCACCGCGAGTTTCGGATCATCGGCGCGCTGGCGTATCGGCGGCAGCAGCCGCAATCCCTGCAACGCCATGCGATGCGCGTCCTCGGGATCGAGCCAGCGCAACAGCGGCAACGAGAAATTGTCGAAGGCGCGGATCACGGCGCAAGCTCCGGGATGTCGTGGTAACCGTCCGCTCGTGCGCGCATGTCCAGCACCGCCGTGACATGGCTGAGATGGAGTTCGCCATAGAGATGGGGAAACAGTTCGCCGCCGCGCGATACCTCCCAGCGCAGCGCCTCACCGAGTGCATCGGCATCGATCGCGATCAGGAGCAGATCGGTCTGGCCAACGAAGTGCTTGCGGGCCGTGCCTTCGAGCTGAGACGCGGTGGAAAAATGAATGAACCCGTCGCGCAAATCGTCGGCACTGCCGCGAAAAACGCCGTGCCGCTCGGCCTCCCGCCAGGCCGAAGCAGGACAGATTTTGTAGATCGTGCGCACGTGTGCCCCGAGCCCGTCATTGCGCCCCCAAGATACTGAAAAGCGCATGATTATGTGTCCACTCGCTTAAATTGCAGCGGATCATGCGTGACCGTATCGGGGGCCCGGTCACACTTCAAGAGCCGCGTTTTATCTGTCCGGTGCATTGCAGGCTCGCGTCGGTTGAGGTAATAATTCCTAGTCTTTGACAGAATTCACCGCCCCGGGGAGCGGACATCAGGACGCGCCACATGGCCATGCTGACACACGCCCAGATCTGGATGGCGCTGGATCGTCTCGCGGAGCGCTCCGGCCTGTCGCCATCGGGCCTCGCGAGAAAAGCCGGGCTCGACCCGACCACCTTCAACAAATCGAAACGCATCACCGGCGACGGCCGCGAGCGCTGGCCTTCCACCGAGTCGGTCGCGAAAGCGCTCGCGGCTACCGATACCGCGATCGACACCTTCGTGCAGTTCATCGAGGATACGGCGCGTGCCGCGCAGGCGGTGCCGCTGCTCGGTTTTGCCGAGGCCGGCGCCGGCGGGTATTTCGACGACGGCGGCTTTCCTGTCGGCAAGGGCTGGGACGAGGTGGGTCTTCCCTCCGTCCACGATGAGCACGCCTATGCGCTAGAGATATCCGGCGACTCGATGAAGCCCGCCTATCGCGACGGCGACGTCATCGTGGTCTCGCCGGGGACGCCGATCCGGCGCGGCGACCGCGTGGTGGTCAAGACCCGCGACGGCGAGGTGATGGTGAAGGAACTCAAGCGCCGAACCGCGAAGATGATCGAACTGCAATCGCTCAATCCGAATCACGTCAACCGCACGCTGGCCGCCACCGACGTGGAATGGATCGCTCGGATCGTGTGGGCGAGCCAGTGATCCTCTGTCCTCCGCGCTATAGCGGTTCATGTTTGACGGAAATATCTCGATTATCCGTCATTGCCGGGCTTGACCCGGCAATCTATCAGTCTTTCGAAGAAGATGGATGCGCGGGTCGAGCCCGCGCACGACGCCAGAGTACGGAATGATTCCGTCTCAAATTAAAAGGATCAGAGTCTGGTTCGGACTCTGAAGCGGGAAGAACGATGTGCTGCTTCAATCGATCTACGCCACGGCGCCGTCCTTCTTGTTCTGACGATTCTTGACGAGGTCGGTGACGACGCCGGGATCGGCCAGCGTCGTGGTGTCGCCGAGGCTGGACGGCTCGTCCTCGGCAATCTTGCGCAGGATGCGGCGCATGATCTTGCCGGAGCGGGTTTTCGGCAGGCCCGGCGCGAACTGGATCAGGTCGGGCGACGCGATCGGGCCGATGTCCTTGCGCACCCAGGCGACCAGTTCCTTGCGCAGCGTCTCGCTCGGCTCCACGCCCTGCATCAGGGTCACGTAAGCGTAGATGCCCTGGCCCTTGATGTTATGGGGATAGCCGACCACGGCGGCCTCCGACACGCTCTCATGTGCCACCAGCGAGCTTTCGACTTCCGCCGTGCCCATGCGGTGGCCGGAGACGTTGATGACGTCATCGACGCGGCCGGTGATCCAGTAGTAGCCGTCGGCGTCGCGGCGGCAGCCGTCACCGGAGAAGTACTTGCCTTTGTAGGAGGAGAAGTAGGTCTGCTCGAAGCGGGCGTGATCGCCATAGACCGTGCGCACCTGGGCCGGCCACGACCGCGCGATACACAGATTGCCGCTGCATTCGCCTTCCAGCACCTTGCCGTCGGCATCGACGATCTCGGGCACGATTCCGAAGAACGGCTTGGTCGCGGAGCCGGGCTTCTGCGCGATCGCGCCCGGCAGCGGCGAAATCATGATGCCGCCGGTCTCGGTCTGCCACCAGGTATCGACCACCGGGCAGCGGCTGTCGCCGACCACGCGGTAATACCATTCCCAGGCTTCCGGATTGATCGGCTCGCCGACCGAACCAAGCAGGCGTAGGCTTGCGCGCGAGGTTTTCTTCACCGGATCGTCGCCCGCCTGCATCAAGGCGCGGATCGCGGTCGGCGCGGTGTAGAAGATGTTGACCTTGTGCTTGTCGATTACATTCCAGAACCGCGAATTGTCCGGATAGTTCGGCACGCCCTCGAACATCATCGTGGTCGCGCCGTTGCACAGCGGCCCGTAGAGAATGTAGCTGTGGCCGGTGACCCAGCCGACGTCCGCGGTGCACCAGTAGATGTCGCCGTCGTGATAGTCGAACACGTACTGGTGCGTCATCGACACGAAGATCAGATAGCCTGCGGTGGTGTGCAGCACGCCCTTGGGCTGTCCGGTCGAGCCCGAGGTGTAGAGGATGAACAGCGGGTCTTCCGCGTTCATCGGCTCGCACGGGCATTCGCTTTCGACCACGGCCGCTGCCTCGTGATACCAGACATCACGCGTCGGGTTCATGTTGACCTTGCCGCCGGTTCGCTTGACGACGATTACCCAGTCGACCTCGCCGTTGACCTTCTCGATCGCGGTATCGACGTTGGCCTTCATTGCGATGGTGCGGCCGCCGCGCAGGCCCTCGTCGGAAGTGATGACGACGCGGGATTTGCAATCGCGCAGGCGTCCGGCGATGGAATCGGGCGAGAAGCCGCCGAACACCACCGAGTGGATCGCGCCGATCCGCGCGCAGGCGAGGATCGCGTAGGCCGCTTCCGGAATCATCGGCAGGTAGATGGTGACGCGATCGCCCTTCTTGACGTTGCGCAGCCGCAGGATGTTGGCCATCTTGCAGACTTCGTCGTGCAGTTCGCGATAGGTGATGTGCTTCGACTGCGAGGGATCGTCGCCTTCCCAGATGATCGCGGTCTGGTCGCCGCGCTTTTCCAGATGCCGGTCGATGCAATTGTAGGCGGCGTTGAGCACACCGTCCTCGAACCATTTGATCGACACCTTGCCGAGTTCGAACGAGGTGTTCTCGACCTTGGTGAAGGGCTTGATCCAGTCGACCCGCTTGGCTGCCTCGGACCAGAATCCGTTCGGGTCCTTGATCGAGCGCGCATACATCTCGCGATATTTGGCGTCGTCGACCCAGGCCCGCTTGGCCCAATCCGCGCTTACGTCATAAATCTTGTCGGACATTGTTTTTGCTCCACCGCAGGACCCGCGTTCGCAACAGAGCCGGGTCCGTCTTCACCGTTGCGACAATTATGCGTCGCGACGCGGTACGGCGACAAGCCGTCAGCACTAGATTCTGATTTAACGGCATTAAACCAGAATCCGGCCGCACCCTTTTGATTGAGCATGATCGGATCCGAAAACCGGTTTCCACTTTTCGGGATCATGCTCCAGAACCCTGGTCGGACGGTCGTGCTGCTGCGCGTCTGGTAACATATAACCATACCGCGGCCGAAATTCGAGGTTGTTCGGGCTCATTTTGGCCGATTCTATCGTTGTGCCACTGGAAACTCGCTTGCGGCACCTCGTCATCGCGCTCGAGTCGCGAATTCTCGCCTTTACTTTCCAAAAGTGGATTGCCGGGATCAGGTCCGGCGGCGACTGGCGCCCCCTTATAGTCCTCCCATCTTGCAGACCATTTTCCATTCCGCCGGCGTCACCGGCTGCACCGAGAGGCGCGAATATTTAACCAGCGCCATCTCGGTCAGGCGCTTGTCGGCCTTGACGGCGGTGATCGTCACCGGCGTCTTCAGCGGCTTGTCCGCCTTGATGTCGACGCAGACGAACCTGCCGGTCTTGTCGGTGGGGTCGGGATAGGCCTCGCGAATGATTTCGGCGATGCCGACGATCTCCTTGCCCTCATTGGAATGATAGAAGAAGGCCTGGTCGCCTTTTTTCATGGCGACGAGGTTCTGCCGCGCGGTGAAGTTGCGCACGCCGGTCCAGGCCTCGCCCTTGGCGCCTTTCGCCATCTGCTGCTGCCACGACCACGCCGAAGGCTCCGATTTCACCAGCCAGTACGCCATCGCTATCCCTCCGCCCGGAACGGCCGCGTCAGCAGATTGTCGATGGCCGTCTCGATCGTCAATCGGCCGGCGAGAATGGCCGCGACCGCGTTTGCGACGGGCATCTCGACACCATTCGCCGCCGCCAGTTCGAGCAGCGCCGGCGCGGTGAACGCGCCTTCGCTGAGTTTGCCGCGCGGCGCGCTTTCGCCACGCCCGAGCGCAATGCCGAGCGAGAAATTGCGCGACTGCGGGCTCGAACAGGTGAGGATGAGATCGCCGAGGCCGGACAGACCGGAAAGCGTCTCGCTGCGCGCGCCGCAGGCAAGTCCAAGACGGACCAGTTCGCTGAATCCGCGCGTGGTCAGCGCGGCCTGCGCCGATGCGCCGAGTTGTTTGCCGACCACGATTCCGGCCGCGATCGCGAGGACGTTTTTCGCGGCGCCGCCGATCTCGACCCCGCGCAGATCGGTGGTGTGATAGGGACGGAAGGCGGCCGAGCCCAGCGCATGGACCAGCGCGACCGCCATCGCTTCATTTTTCGCCGCCAGCGTCACCGCGGTCGGCAGCCCCCGCGCCACGTCGTCGGCAAAACTCGGTCCGGACAAGATCGCGGGCACAGTTTGGGGCGCGGCCTCTTCGATCACCTCGGTCATGAAGCGCCTGGTGCCGTGCTCGATGCCCTTGGCGCTGGCGATGACGGGCGTCCCGGCTGCGAGATGGGGGGCCAATGCGGCGACCGCCATGCGCGAATTTTGGGCGGGGACCGCGATCACGACGATATCGGCGCGGCCGGCAGCGGCGATGTCGTGCGTCACGACGATGCTGCGGTCGAGGGGGATGCCGGGCAGTCGCGGATTGTCCCGCGTTGCCGAGATCGCCGCGGCCGTCGCCGCATCGCGCGCATACAGCATCACCTCGCGTCCCGCGCGCGCGGCGACGCCGGCCAGCGCCGTGCCCCAGGCTCCGGCGCCGATCACGCAAACGCGGTTGAGAGGTTTCATCGCGACAACGCCTTCAAAATCCGGCGCGGGTCTTGGCGAAGCCCGCGGGGGCGTGAGCGTTGGCGTCGAGCAGCCAGCGGGCGCGCGGAGGAGCCTCGAGGGTGTCGGTCAATCCGGCCGCCAGCCGTTCGGCGCCGGCCCATGCGATCATGGCGCCATTATCGGTGCACAAGGCCGGCGGCGGGATGATGAGCGTGGTCTGTGCCTTGGCGGCAACGCCCTCGAGCGCGCCGCGGATCGCCTGGTTGGCGGCGACGCCGCCGGCGGCGACCAGCGCGCGCGGCGTACCAAATCGCTCCTGAAACAGTCTGAGGCCGACACTGAGCCGATCCGCGGTCGCCTCCAGCACCGCGGCCTGAAACCCGGCGCAGAGGTCGTTGATGTCCTGCGGCTCCAGCGGGTCGATGCGGGCGGCCTCGTTGCGCACCGCCGTTTTCAGGCCGGAGAGCGAGAAGTTGGCGTCGGGACGGCCGAGCATCGGCCGCGGAAAATTAAATCGCGTGGCATCGCCATCAGCCGCGGCGCGCTCGACCTCCGGGCCGCCGGGGTAAGGCAGGCCGAGCATCTTCGCCACCTTGTCGAAGGCTTCGCCCATGGCATCGTCGACCGTGGTGCCGAGCCGGACATAGTTGCCGACGCCGAGTACCGCGACGATCTGGGTATGGCCGCCGGAGGCGAGGAACAGGCAGTAGGGAAATTCCAGCGCGCTGGTCAACCGCGGCGTCAGCGCGTGGGCTTCGAGATGATTGACCGCGATCAGCGGCGTGCGATGCACCAGTGCGATCGCCTTGGCCGTGGTCAGCCCCACGATCACACCGCCGATCAGGCCCGGTCCGGCGGCGGCCGCGACCCCGGACAGCCGGGAAAAACCGACGCTCGATTGCTTCATCGCGCTGGCGACGATGCCGTCGAGCATATCGACATGGGCACGCGCCGCGATTTCCGGGACGACGCCGCCGTAGGGGGCATGTTCTCCGGTCTGGGATCGCACGATATTGGAGAGAATCAAGGCGCCGCCGTCCGCCCGGCGCTCGACCACGGCGGCTGCGGTTTCATCGCAGGTGGTCTCGATCCCTAGCACCAGCATCGGCGTGTCGTACCTAGATATAGGCCCTTGCGTTATCGGGCAAACCAGCGTTTCCCTCTCTTCACGGCGTAGCATTATGAGGTCTTGGCGTGCAATCCTCCGGTGAAACAGACATTCTGGCGACGATAGGCACCCGGGGTAGCGCGCTGGCGCTGGCGCAGGCCAATGAGGTGCGGGACCGGCTGGCGCGAGCGCATCAGGTGGCGCCCGAGCGGATCGCCATCAAGACCATCCGGACCTCGGGCGATGCCATTCAGGACCGGCCGCTGTTCGATGTCGGCGGCAAGGGACTTTTTACCAAGGAGATCGAGGAAGCCCTGTTGGCCGGCAGCATCGACTTCGCGGTGCATTCGTCCAAGGACGTGCCGACGTTTCTGCCCGATGCCACCTGGCTGCCGGCGTTTCTGCCACGCGAGGACGTGCGCGACGTCTTCATCAGTCCGCGCGCCGCGTCATTGAACGATCTACCGGCGGGCTCGATCGTCGGGACCGCGTCGCTGCGGCGGCAGGCCATGGTGCTGCGGCTGCGCCCGGATCTGAAAGTGAGCGTCATCCGTGGCAATGTCGAGACGCGCCTGCGCAAGCTCGTAGCGGGGGAGGCCGACGCCACGCTGCTGGCGCTGGCCGGCCTGAACCGCCTCGGCTTGCAGGACAGGGCGACGCGCATTCTCGAGACCGACGAATTCCTGCCGGCGGTCGGGCAGGGCGCCATCGCGATCGAATCGCGGCGTGACGACGACCGCATCAACGCGTTCGTAAAGGCGATCGGCGATTCTGATACGGAAGTGGCTTTGAGCGCCGAGCGAAGCTTTCTGGCGCTGCTCGACGGCTCCTGCCGCACGCCGATCGGCGGCCATTGTCGCGTCAACGGCGACCGCATTCATTTCCGCGGCCTCATTATTTCTCCCGACGGCACGCAGTCCTACGAGACCACGCGCGAAGGCGCGCGCGCGGATGCCGCCGCGCTTGGTGCGGACGCGGCGCATGAATTGCGCGAGCGCGCAGGCGAGAAATTCTTCACGCTGTTCGCCGGAGCCTGAGGCGTGGCGGTTCTCGTCACGCGACCTGAACCGGACAATGAAGCCACCGCCGCCGTCCTGCGGGCGAGGGGGCTTGAGGTTCTGTTGTCGCCGGTGTTGCGCTTCGAGGCGGTCGCTTTCGAAATCGATCCGGATGCGCGCTATGGCGCCGTCGTCGTGACCAGCGGCAACGCGTTGCGCGCGCTCGCCGCCCATCCGGCTCGAGAGTCGCTGCTGAAGCTGGCGGTGTTCGCGGTGGGCCGGCACACCGCGGAGGCCGCGCGCCAGGCCGGATTTCAGGATGTGGTCGCGGCAGGCGGAGATGCGGTGGCATTGCGCGAACTCATTATAAAGAGTGCTCGCGCGAAACCCCTGGCGAAGGGGGCGAGGATTCTTTATCTCGCAGCGGCCGATCGCTCATGCGATCTCGCCGGAGAGCTCGGAGCGCGCGGTTTGGCTGTCGTGACGGCGACGTGTTACCGGATGGCGCCGGTGGCGATCCTGTCGCGCGAGGTCTGTGATGCGTTTGCCGCGCACCGGATATCGGCGGTGCTGCACTATTCGCGACGCAGCGCCCGGGCGTTCCTGGACGCCGTCCGCACCGGGGGCGTCGAGATATCGGCTTTGGCGGTCCCGCAATGTTGCATCTCCGGCACCGTGGCCTCGATTCTGCGAGACGCCGGCGCTCCCCATGTGGTAATGGCGCGCGCGCCGGCCGAAAATGCGGTATTGGAGGCGCTGGATTGTGCGTTGCGGCCGCTATCGCGGTAAGCCGCTATCGCGGTAACTAGTGCGTTACGGCCGTTATCGCGGTAATAGGGAGATGGGTCTCGATCTGATACTGATGTGTCGCCGCAATGGGGAACCGTGACGATGGCAGACGACAGGCACGATGACGTGTCGCAGGAGGGGAGCTCGCAAAAGCATTCGCTTCCCACGGACATTGAAACGACTGGAGCTTCCGCGTCAGCGGATCATGCCGGTCCCGGGGACGCGGGCTGGCAGGACCTCTCGTCTCCCGCAGACCTCGAAGCCAACCGAATTTCCGGGACGGCGGATGATGCCGGTTCAGGGGATGCGGACGGAGCGGCTGACGATCGACAGCCCATCGGCGAGCAGCCGGCTCCTCCGCGCGCACCGTCCCGCGCTTTGTCGGCCGTGATCGCCGCGGTCGCCGGTGCGGTCGCCGCCGGGCTCGTTGTTGGCGGCACGTGGCTGACGGGCTGGCCGCCGTTATCCTCCGCACCCTCTGCTGCGCCGCAAGCGCAAGTCAGTGCGGCGGAATTTGGCGCTCTTTCGAATCGGGTAGCCAGTGTCGAGTCGAGGGCCAGCAAGCCGGCTGCTCCGGCGCCCGATCCGGCCGCCGCGGCGCGTATCGGTGCTCTGGAAAAATCCGTTGCATCCTTGCGCGGCGAACTGGCAACCGTTCGCGGTCAATCCGACAAGTTGGCTGCGGCCTTGAAGGACGGAGCATCCGTGCCGCATGGCGCCGAGCAGGCGTCTGACCTTGCGGCCATCAGCGCGCGGCTCGCCCAAGTCGAGCACCAGGTCGAGCAGACGACGCAAACCCTGACCGCCGAGGCAACCAAGCATGGCGCTGCTCCGGCCGACGACGTGCCGCTTCGCCGGGCCGTGGCGGCGACGCTGCTGAACGTGTCGGTGCGCCACGGGCAGCCTTATGGCGATCTGCTGGCGGCATCGAAGGCCCTGGTTGCCGACCCCGACGCGTTGAAGCCGCTGGAGACGTTCGCGGACTCGGGCGTGCCGAGCGCGACCGTGCTGTCTCACGAACTGCTTGCGATCGTGCCAAAGCTCGCGCCGGCACCGGCACCGGTCCTGGCGACGACCGGCAGCAGCCTCGTGGACCGGTTGCAGGAGGGCGCCGCGCGTCTGGTGCGTATCGAACGCATCGATGCTTCACCCGCGGATTCCACCGGCGCCGTGGTTGCGCGCATCACGGCATCGGCAAAGCAAAACGATGTTGCTGCCGCGAAGGCGGAATTGAACGCGCTTCCTCCAGCCGATCGCACTGCCGCCGAGCCCTGGATCGCCAAGGCCGACGCATACGATGCCGCTCTTGCCGCGTCGCGTCAGTTCGCAGCCGACGCGATGGCGGCGCTGACCAAACCAGCGCCATAGGTTTCAGATGTTTCGCATCATCCTGTTCCTCGTTCTAATCGCGCTCGCGGCATTGGGCGCCACCTGGGTTGCCGATCAGACCGGCACGATCGTGATGTCGTGGGATGTCTGGCGAATCGAGACCACGCTACCGGCTTTCGCACTTGGGTTGGGCCTGCTTGTCGTTGCCACCCTGCTGGTGTGGAGCATCGTGCGGGGTCTGTGGCAAGCACCGAGACGCATCCGGCGTGCGCGCCGGGAGCGTCGGAGCAGGCGCGGCCGGGACGCGATTACCCGTGGCCTGCTTGCGATCGGTCACGGCGACGCCGCGGCCGCACGGACGCATGCCAAGGTTGCCCGGCGTCTGGTGTCGCACGAGCCGTTGGCGCTGCTATTGCACGCGCAGTCCGCGCAGCTCGACGGCGATGCGGACCGCGCGCAGCGTGCGTTCCGCGCCATGGCAGAGCGAGCGGATACGCGGTTATTGGGCTTGCGCGGGCTTTTCATCGAAGCCCAGCGGGCCGACGATCCGCAGGCTGCGGTGGCGATCGCCGAGGAAGCGCTGAAGGTATCGCCGTCCTCGATATGGGCCTCGCAAGCCGCGCTGGGCTTTCGCTGCGCCAGGGGCGACTGGACCGGCGCACTCGCCATCCTCGAGAAAAACGTCGCGTCGGGTCTGATCGACAAGGCGCTGTACCGCCGTCAGCGCGGCGTGCTGTTGACCGCGCGGGCGCTGGAGCTTGAAAAGTCGGATCGCGATGCGTCGCGCAATACGGTGATGGAGGCGGTGAAGTACGCACCGACGCTGATTCCGGCCGTGGTGCTTGCGAGCAAGTATCTGAGCGAAGCGAATCAGATGCGGCGTGCGATGCGGATCATCGAGACCGCGTGGCTGGCACAGCCGCATCCTGATCTCGCCGACGCCTACGCTCATGTCATGCCCGGCGATTCGGCGCGGGAGCGGCTGGCGCGTGTCGAGACGCTGGCGGAAAATGCGTCCGGTCATCCGGAAAGCGTGATGGCGATTGCGCGCGCGGCGATCGATGCCAGCGAATTCGCCCGGGCGCGCGAGGTGCTGGAGCCGCTGATCGCAGCGCCGACGCAACGCGTTGCGATGCTGATGGCCGAAATCGAGCACAACGAGCACGGCGACAGCGGCCGCGCCCGCGCCTGGACGCTGCGTGCCGTGCGTGCCCTGCACGATCCGGTCTGGACCGCGGATGGCTACGTGTCGGACCACTGGCGTCCGGTTTCGCCGGTGACCGGCCGGCTTGACGCGTTTCAGTGGCAGGCCCCGCTGGCGGCGCTGCCTTCGAGCAGGCCCGCCTTGGTCGAGGCGGAGTTTTCGGACCAGATCGCGGGCGATGCGCCGCGTTTCGAAGCGCTGCCCGCAGCATCCCAGTCCGCCGCTCAGGACGGTGCAACGGTTGCGGTCGAATCGTCATCGTCCGAAACTGTCGCCGCGTCGGCCGAGGCCGCGACATCGCCGACCTTTCGCACGCAATCGGACCCGAACAAGGCCGAGGCCGCATCCGACATCCCTGCCGTGATCGCGATCGTTCGCGCTCCCGACGATCCGGGCGTGGATGACAGCCCCCAAGATGATGGATTTGCTGAAGAAACCTCCCAGGTCGCGCGCCAGGCCGGTGGGTTGCGCGGGTTGCTGTCGCGCCGGGGAAGCTGACGGCGACCGGGCGGCGATATATGCCGGCGGCGCGGCGGCGGGTTCTTGCAAAGGGGGACGGTGCCCGATATCAGAGGCTCGGCGCGCCGGACCGTTGCCGGGTGCGCCGCAACGCACCATAGTATGGCGTGTGTGAAGGGTTAAGCCGCTTTAGCTCAGTTGGTAGAGCACATCATTCGTAATGATGGGGTCAGGTGTTCGAGTCACCTAAGCGGCACCACCTCACTTCCACGGTGCAGGGATGACCTTTTCCAAGCATAACAGTTTCGCTTCTGCACCGCCAATCACAGTAAGAACAGATGCGCCCGACGGATTGCGCTTTGCCGTAATTCAGAATGCATACGATTGCGGTCCAAGTTATGGCCAGATTCGATCTGTCGTTTGCCGAGTGCTGCTAACCGCTCCAGCCCCAAATAACTGGAGCGAAGTCCCGAATATTCGCGACGAGGTGCTCTACGACATTCGCCAGTGCGTCTGATACAAAGTCTATGACTTGCCGAAGCCGCTAGATGAAGCGGTAAGCAGCTATATGGATTCGCCTCGCAACACGGGCGACATGTCAGCGAGCAAAGCAGACCAGCGCCGGAAGACGCAGAATTGCTTGTGCAGGTATCCTGCGCGATCTGCACATACCTGTCCAAGAGGAACCCCTAAGGGAGTTCTTGAAAACAAGGCAGCAGCAAGCTGACCAACGGAGAGACGTGCCTATTGATGTAGATCAAATCATGCATCTAAAAGCGATGTTAAACGGATGCTGGTCGGCCCTGCACGGGGCTGTCACGAATCGCCGGCCAGGAGACCAGCCCGGCGATGTTGAGGCCCGCCCTGGGCCTGTTTCCTCCTCTGACTTAGCCCGGCCGCTTTAATCGGCGGTCGGGTCTTTTGTTGTTTCAGGACTGCCCCAGCAGATTCGCGATTTCCTCGAGATTTTCGAGGGTCTTCGCTGCCTAGCGGCCCCCACAAGACGCTTGTCATCGCGATGGTCAGCGGGAGCGCCCGGATTCGCCGGAGGCTCCATGTCCTGAGAGGGGTGGGGTGGGGCGGATATCGCTAACGTGGTTCGGTTGACCTGACTAGCCGGATCGCATCAAAAGTCAGCACGATCAATTGTGCGCCGCCGTATATCAAGAACGCTAAATAGAATTTTGGCGGGCTACCGTCTGCTGCGGAGGCTAACGCTCCCGCGACCACGACAATTATAGCGCTCACGGCATTGACGAACACGGCCTTGCCGATTGTGTTCGGCCACCTCTTGGCAGCCAGCCCAACCAGCCGCGATATCAAGTAGGCCGCCACCAAAGCCACGACGATAACAAAGAGCATCGATCCTCCGACGTGAATCCAAAATTGGTTGCACCCCAAAGGGGTGTACCAATTCAGCGAGAAGGTGCAGGCGGAGCTTTACACCTCCCGCCAAAGGGTGTTGCCGAGCCTGTTTGGCCCAAGGGCGATCATTGCCGAGATCATCAGATTGGGCAAGGATCCCGCCATTTCTCTAGCAGGCGTTCCAGTCCTTCTCTTCTGAAGTAGACGATTACGCGGTCGCCGGATCGGTCTTCCTTTTTATACGCGACTAGCTAGCGCCACGTCATCGCCATCCAGAAACGTCGCCAGGGCGACCTTGCTGACGATCCATTGACCACCGCCGACGCGGCGCCCAATGCCATCCTCGATGCACCAGTAGACCGCGAGCAAGCGAAGTATAAAAACGAGCAGTGGGTCGTTTTGAATAAGGCAGCGAACGAAACGACTTGCGGGATGGACCAAAGGGCGCTACTCGCCTCTTATGGCCCCGAAGCGTCCCAAACCTGGTGTGCGAGCCCGCGATGGCGGTGAATATACCTGTCCCGGTTGCGGGGCCGTCTACAAAGTGACGGTCTTTACCAGCCCATTCAAGGACACAGGCCATGCAGAGTGTGACGTCTGCAACCTGCTCATTAAAAGCTGGAACCAGGCGACTGCATGGTGGTCCTATAAGTTGACCAGGCGGCCACGGGCAGGGTCGAATTCACGATGAAGCGGCCGAAGAGCGCGGTGGCGAGAGATTGACGCCAATCTCCGGTCTGGCCCTCCTATTCGGGCCTCAGATGAGCCTCGATCAATTCCCGTGCAGCTTCGTAGATGCGTTCCACGGCGGGATCATCGCCCTGCTGCGTTTCGATCATGAGCAGGGCATTTTCATAAATTTCACGCGCACCTCGCGGCGATAGGACGCCGGTATTGACCAGCGCCGGTATTAACGCTGCAATCAGCGACGCGGAAACCAGCCCGGACGCCGCGACGGATTCGAGAGGGTCTAGGTCCGGCATCTGTGGGCCTCCGCTCGGCGGTGTTAGCGCGGACACATGGCCACGCGCAGATTCAAAATCGCAGTGTCGCGCGGGCCTAAGCGAGGGCGCCGGACCGCGGCGGGAACGCTGTCCTGGGGTGTTGCTCATGGAGCACCACAGCCAGGCGACGCCGGGTGTCGAGGTCGCTTGATGCGGCCTCGAAGATTCGTTCCTGCATATCTCGCGGTAGGTCCGGCCAGAGCCGAAACACTGCCCGACCAAGCAATCCTTCCAAGTCGTTCATCGTGTCGCTCCATTGGCGCTGTGCGCTGGCCAGGGGTTTGACGGCCGGTCGCGTAGCATTGCACTTCCAGGAAATCGAAGCCGCCGTCGACCCCAGGTCGAGCCGACGATCGGCAAGATCGAGTCCGAGTGACTGGTCTTCATCCCATTGTCTTCATCCCATTAGCGAGCGGCGCCGCAACCGGTAAGAGCGCTCAGTATAGCATGCTCGGATCGAGGCCAGCATCAATGCCGCTTGCCGAGGTGGTGGGCGCTGAAGGGCCGCCCTTGGCGTCGCCCGGCTCCAGGCGGCCGGACGCGGCAACGTCCGGTTGCTCGAGTCCCGAAGCCGTGATTGGCGTGAGCTAAAACATCCGAGTACGTATTCGCAGGGGGCGGCCCTGGGAGACCCTAATCATGTCGGTTGATTCCATTCTCATTCTCGGAGGTCTGATCGCGGTCTTTTTGGCTTTAACCCTGAGCTTGGCTTGGGGGAGCTATCAGACCAGTAGGCGCGACTAAAACTGGCGTCGCGCGATGCTCGGATTGCTTAAATTCATGAAATGAACTGTCGCGTTGACCGGGCAGAGCGCGGGATCGTACGACGCGATTTACGCGACTTTCGCCCGCCGTATGTCCGGTGATGAAGCGAAGGCCCGCGCCGGGAGAGCAATTGCGTGACGCCTTGTGAGCCTTTGTTTGCCTATGCTATGTGTTTCGTAATAATGGGGCCGCGTGTTCGAGCCACGCATGCGGCGCCAGTCCCTTCATCGTCCGGCCCAGGACGCGTGCGATATTTTGGTGCCGGCAAGCGCCGGTCGATTGACAGGGTGCAGCCAGATTTCAACCCGACTTGATGGAGCGTCGATGATTCGGTTTGCCGCCATTTTATCGCTTCTTCCCCTTCTCGCGATGAGCGCAGCGGCGTCGGCGCGAACCGCCGCGGAGAAACACCATTCCGAGTGCGCGCGTGACGTGGCGCGGTATTGCCGGGCCAAGATGAACGACGACGATATGGTCGTTCTCGCGTGCTTGAAGGAACACCGTGCCAAACTTAGCAAGAAGTGCGCCAGGACCTTGGCAGAGCACGGCCAGTAGGCACACCACCTCCGCGAGCCGCTGCCTTGCCGAAGTGTAATCTCCTCGCGGGGAACGCTGGCAAAGGGCGCATGTTTTACTTCGGCCCGTGTTGTGAACGCGGCCATATGACCCAAACATTGCGGCAGGCGGATCGATGCTCGATAGATTGCGTCATTTCATCACCGAGGTTGTAACCCTCGAAGCCCCAGAGCATCGGTCATTCGATGAAACAGGGTGCAAACTTGCGGCAACGGCGCTGTTCATCCATGTCATTTCGCTCGACGGCGAACCTTCCGATGTCGAAATCCGCAAACTGCACGAACTGATCGAAAGCCGGTTTGGGCTGACCCCGGGTACCGCTGACAAGCTGATCGCGTCGGCTGCGCTGGAGGAGGGCGAGGCGGTCGACCTCTATCGTTTCACCAGCGTGCTCATGCGCTCGCTGAATGACGAGGACCGCTTGCGCATCGTCGAAATGATGTGGGAACTGGTCTATGCGGACGGTCGCGTCACCGAATTCGAGGAGAACGTGGTGTGGCGCGCCGCCGATCTCCTAGCTATCTCCTCGCGTGATCGCATCGAGCTCAAGCATCGCGTCGCCGGCAAAGGGTCGGCGATCGATCCCGCGACCTGAGGGGGCGGTCACAAAACGCAGAGCGCCGATCCGCGCTGCGCCGGGCCAACCCCGTCTTTATTTCGGACATTGACGTTGATATCTGGCAGTTCGTTTCAAGAGCGTGGATCGTGACCCATCCGGTGACGTTGATAACAGGCGCTTCCTCCGGGATCGGCGCCGAACTGGCGCGGGTGTTTTCCGCCCATGAGCATCGGGTGGCTCTGGTCGCCCGGCGGGCCGATCGCCTCGAAGCGCTGGCGGCCGAAATCGGCGCAGCGGGCGGCGCGCCCCCGATCGTGATTCCGTGTGACCTCGGCCGCACCGATGCCGGCGACAGGATTGCGGCGGCGCTCGCTGCCGAGAGCGCCGACGTCGAATATCTCGTGAACAATGCCGGCTATGGGCTGTTCGGCAGTGCCGCTGAACTGGATCGCGCCGATCAACTCGCGATGATCGACCTCAACGTCCGGGCGCTGACGGATTTGTCGCTGCGGTTTTCCGAAAGCCTGATCCGGTTGCGCGGCGGCATTCTCAACGTCGGGTCGATCGCGGGATTTCTGCCGGGTCCCGGCATGGCCGTCTATTATGCGTCGAAGGCCTATGTCCTGTCGTTCAGCGAGGCGCTGCGCGGCGAACTCGGCCCCCGCGGCGTCCGTGTCACCGTGATCTGTCCCGGCCCGGTACCGACGGAATTTCAGGCGCGGGCGGGCGTGAAGCCCGGTTTCGACTCCGCGATCCTGAACGTGTCCGCGAAGGACATTGCTCGGGACGGCTACCGCGGTCTGATGGCTAACAGAAGGGCCGTGCTTCCCGGCCTCGGGATCAAGTTGGTGCCGTTTCTGCTTCGGCTGTTTCCGCGCGACGTCATCCTGCGAGCGGTCACCGGCTTCCAGATGCGAAGGCGATCGTGACGTTCGATCTGCGGCTCCTCACCACGCGTAGCGGACGATGCCCTTGCCGGCGTAGGATTGTGTGACGTTGGAGAGCTCGCCCTCGAAGGTGGCGGCCATTGACCAGTTGTTGATCCATTTCATCTCGGCCGCGCCGGTGACGAGCGCTGCGTCGGAGGCCATAGCTGTGCCGTTCACGACGAAGCTGGCGCCAGGCAAGGTCTGGAATGTCGCGGCGACGGTGCGATCCGGATTGAAATCGTGCGCCCATGCAAGACGTCCGCGCAGGGTCAGGATCGCGTCCTGCACCGCGTAGGATTTGTCGGTGCGGACACCGAGTTCGCTGCGGGGATCCGTCACGCTCTTGGCGTTATAGGCCTGCGCAAACGTGTTGGCGCCGGACAGAATGCTTTCGGCGTAAGCCGGCAGATCGAAGGTGGTGAACTGGCCAGCCGCATAAGGCGTGATCCCGACGCCGCCCATCGCCGGGCTGACCACGCGATAGCCGCCTTCGACACGGCCCGACCATGCGTTGGCGCTGAAGCGCGCCTGCAACCGGTCGGAGCCGGCGATCGTCACGATGCGGTTGGTGGTGATGTCCTGCCAGCCGTAAGCGAGCGCTCCGGAGAGATAGGCGGCGCCGGTGTTGTGGCGAATGAAGGCGCCGGCCTGGAACAGGTCGGAGTGTCCGCTGCCCCGCCCGTTGGCGACATTGAAGTTGGTGCCGCCGCCCGCCATTGCGAAGCCGGCGGTCGTGGACAGCGAGATGAGGTAGTCGGCGCCGACCGCGACGCCGGCGACACCTGAGGTCGTCGTACTGGAGCCGAGCGATGCATTGCCGCCGGTGCTCTGCGAGCCGCCGTAGCCTGCGGCCCACACGCTCCAGCGCGGGTTGAGGGGATAGGCCATTGCAGGCGCCTTGCGATAGATCGCGGCATAGGCCGGGGCCGCACCGTTTGCGGTTGCGCCATTGCCGCGGCCGGCGACGAAGGGATCGCTCAAGATCCCCAGGAACAGGTTCATTGCATTGAAGGTTGCCTGCTGCGAGCCGGTCGCCACTTCACCAGAGACCTGCGTCAGGCCTGCTGGCGTCAGCGTACCGAACACCAGCGGAATGCCGCCGGCGGTGTTGAAGGAATTGGTCAGCGCATTGGCGACATTGCGCTGGTTGGGGCTGGTAAAGGCCCTCGCCGGCTGCGGAATAAAGTTCAGCGTCAGGTTGAGATAGGCATGGGTCGGGTCGTAACTCAGGCTGGTCGTGAAGTTCGCGGGCAGGTTGGTGTTGGCCAGCGAGCCGAACGTGCCGCTGACGTTGCCTGCCGTGAGGATGGTATATTGCTTCGAGATATAACTGCCGTTGGCATAGACCGCGTTGACGGTGGCGTCACTGAGCGTCGCTGCACCCGTGACATTGGCGGATGACGCGGTGGCGGGGTTGAGCATCACCACATACATTGCGCCCGCGTGCAGTGCCAGTCTGCCGAGACTCATCAAGGAGCCCGGCGTGCCGTCGCCCGGCGCCAGCGTGCCGCCGCTGTTGATGCCGACGCTGCCGACGCTGCCGGTGCCTGCAAGCACCGCCCCCGTGTTGACGCTGATCGGACTTGACGCCGCCAGCGAGCCGGTGACGTCGAGCGTGCCGGCATCGACCGTGGTGGCTCCGGTATAGAGGTTGGCGCCGGCGAGCGTCAGCGTCCCCGTTCCGGTCTTGACCAGCGAGCTGCCGGTGGCAGGCTTACCACAATCATGGCCGGTCGGCCCGCAGTCGCTGATGACGCCGCTGACGATGGTGCTCAGATTGTTGCCGCCGACCGTGAGTTGATTGGCGCCGAGATAGAATTGCCCGCTGCCGGCGATCGAGCCGGCGGAGAGCTGCCCGTTGTTGACCGGTCCGCTCGACTCCGAGAAGTCGGTCAGCGCGCCGGCAGCCCCATTGGTGATGCTGGCGTTGCCGGCCGTGCTGCTGGCGGCGAACTGCAGGAACTTGTTGTTGGTGATGCTGGCGTCGCCGGCTGTGCTGGAGTCAGTGAACTGCAGGAGATTGTTATTCGTGATGCTGGCTCCGTCGGCTGTGCTGTAGTGAGAGAATCGCAAGAAAACGTTGCTGGTAATGCTGGCGCTGCCGGCCGTGCTGCCGTTGTAGAAGTACGCGCTGCCCTTATTGATGATGCTGGCGTTGCCGGCCGTGCTGGTGTCGAAGAACTCCATGACGCTGTTATTCGTGATGTTGGCGCTGCCGGCCGTGCTGCTGTGGAAGAATTGCAGGAAACCGATGTTAGTGATGCTGGCGCTGCCGTCGTTGACGACGATACCGGCTCCCGTGAAAATCAGAGCATGGTTGTTGGTAAAGGTATAATTCGAAGCGCCGGCGTCGAAGGTCCACCCTCCCAGGGTGGTGTCATTTGCGAACGTAATGTTCGTGCCGGTCGACGTGCCGAACGATGCGGTGCCGGTCGGCACGGTGATCGGGGTCCAGTTCGCAGCGTCGTTAAAATTGCTGCTGGGCGGAGCGGCGAGCCAACTCGCATCCTGCGCTTCCACTGGCGCTGCCCACGTCAACGCCAAAGCGAGCCATGCCACCAAGCCCGACTTGTCCATTGACAGCCTGCCCATGCCCCGTTCCTCCGGCGGCATGCTGGAGGCCGCCAGCAAAGCCGTGACCGAATCGCGCAACTGATATTATTTTACCTATGGCTAATATTGTGTTACCTGCCGTCGGATCTGACATCCCGCGCCGCTCTCGACCAGCCGGCGCGTTCCGATTCAGTCGCGGTGTTGCACTTGGGTGACATGGTTAACGGTACCCTGCGATGCAGCATTCCACTATGCCGCGACGCCTTGCAAACGTCGGGTTTGCGGTAACGCGGATCGCCGAGGAAACGCGGCCATAGAATGCCCCACGACGAATTCGATCTACACGGGACGTGGCAGGATTGTTGTCGAGCTTCACTTCGAAGATCGAGCAGTTCAAGGGCTCAAAAGCGAGCGCGTCGCAATCGACGGCAGCCGACACCAGGATGACGGTTGCCTCGAAGGATACCGCTGGTGGAGCCAGGCGGGATCGAACCGCCGACCTCGTCATTGCGAACGACGCGCTCTCCCAGCTGAGCTATGGCCCCGTCCACGGTCGGCGGCGAAAGATGCGGCGGACCGGAAACGCCGCCATTTACAGTCCTCGCCGACGGCAAGTCAAGAACGGCCGGAATCGGCATTTTGAGCCTTATTTCCCGGACTTCCCTTGTTTGGCGGGAACCGAAACGATAGTTTGCAGGCTCGTATTCCTGAGTTCGAAGTTCGCAGCCATCGCTGCCCACCCAAGGGCGAACTTCGAATTCCAGGGGACGAGAGCCCAATACGCCTCGTTTTCGGTTCAGAAGCTCTCTTGACGGACTTGGCAAAGGTGAAGAGAACTTCTGAACCGCCACGCTAGCGGTTCGATTCTAACGTTCACTTTCCGTCTCAGCGAGCCTTCTTGCTCCACTCGTCGAATCCACGACCAAACCCGCGAGCCAATCCCCCATGCGAGCCATACTGGATATCGTCCTCATCATCCTCGACCTCTATGTCTGGCTGCTGATTGCCTCGGCGATCCTGTCATGGCTGATTGCCTTCAATGTGGTGAATACCCGCAATCAGTTCGTGGCTGCGGTGGCTGAGTTTCTGGAACGGATCACCGAACCCCTGCTGGCACCGATCCGTCGGTTACTGCCGAATCTCGGTGGGCTCGACATTTCCCCGATCATTCTGATTCTGATCATCCTGTTCATGCAGCGGGTCATCACCTATTACATCTATCCCGCCGTGTTCTGATCGGCGGCCCGATGGAGCCGTGGAGGTATTCTCCGCAGGGCCTCAGCATCGCCCTGCGGGTGACGCCGCGCGGCGGCCGCGACGGGATCGACGGCATTGAAATGCTGGCCGACGGACGCCCGGTGGTGAAGGTTCGGGTCCGCGCCATCGCCGAAGGCGGCGAAGCCAATCGCGCTGTCATGGCGGTGCTGGCGAAGGCGCTCGGCGTGCGGAAAATCGATGTCCGGATAGTTACGGGAGCGACGTCGCGGCTCAAGCAGGTCGCGGTCGGCGGCGATCCCGTCAAGCTCGGCAATGCCCTGCGCGCGTTGACCGCGGCTCAACCGGGATAATCCGAACTGAGGATCAGCATGACGGCCAGCATCATCGATGGAAAAGTCATCGCCGCTGATTTGCGCGCGCGGGTGGCCTTTGAGGTGGCGCGGGTGAAGCGCGATCACGGGCTCACGCCGGGCCTCGCCGTGGTGCTGGTCGGCAGCGATCCCGCCAGCGAAGTCTATGTCCGAAGCAAGCACAAGCAGACCCAGGCTGCCGGCATGGCCTCGTTCGAACACGTCCTGCCGGCCGATGTAGCGCAGCCGGATTTGCTGGCGCTGGTCGCCAGACTGAACGCCGATCCCGCCGTGCACGGCATTCTGGTTCAACTGCCGCTGCCCAAGGGGCTCGATACCGAGACGATCATTGCTGCCATCGATCCGGCGAAGGATGTCGATGGGCTGCATCCGCAGAACGCCGGCCGCCTCGCCGGCGGCCTGCCCGCATTGTCGCCATGCACGCCGCTCGGCTGCATCATCCTGACCAAGACCGTGCATTCCTCGCTCGAAGGCATGGACGCCATCGTGATCGGCCGCTCCAATCTGGTGGGAAGGCCGCTGGTGCAGTTGCTGCTCAATGAAAATGCCACGGTGACCATCGCCCATTCGCGGTCGCGCAACCTGCCCGAACTTTGTCGGCGTGCCGATCTGGTCTATGCGGCGGTCGGCAAAGCGGAGATGGTGCGCGGCGACTGGATCAAGCCGGGCGCGACCGTGATCGATGTCGGCATCACGCGGGCGCCGGCCGCCGACGGCAAGACGCGGCTGATCGGCGATGTTGCGTTCGACGAGGCCATGGAGATCGCGGGCGCGGTGACGCCGGTGCCCGGCGGCGTCGGTCAGATGACGGTGGCGTGCCTGTTGGTCAACACGCTGCGCGCCGCCTGCGCGATCAAGGGGTTGCCGGCGCCGGAGGTGTAGGAGAAACCAGCAAATAGCGAGCGGCGCGTTTTCAGTTGCGTCATTGCGAGAACCACTTGCGACGAAGCAATCCAGTTCATCGCAACCTAAAACTGGATTGCTTCGCTTTGCTCGCAATGACGAGGTGGAATCTTATTTTGTTGTCGCCCCGGCCCGCGCGATGCCCTCCAGAATCAGCCTGTGGGCGTCCTCCGCGCCGCCCCAGCGCAGCACCTTGACCCATTTGCCGGGTTCGAGATCCTTGTAGTGTTCGAAGAAGTGCTGAATCTGCTGCAGTGTGATGTCCGGCAGGTCGTTGTGATTTTTTATCTTGTCATAGCGCTGGGTCAGTTTCGAGGTCGGGACCGCGATGATCTTCTCGTCGCCGCCGGCCTCGTCCTCCATTAGCAGCACGCCGACCGGCCGCACGCTCATCACGGCGCCGGGCACGATGGCGCGGGTGTTGGCGACCAGGACGTCGCAGGGGTCGCCGTCTTGCGACAGCGTGTGCGGGATGAAGCCGTAGTTACCGGGATAGCGCATCGCCGTGTAGAGAAACCGGTCGACCACCAGCGTGCCGGCGTCCTTGTCCATCTCGTACTTGATCGGCTCGCCGCCGACGGGCACCTCGATGATGACATTCACCTCAAACGGCGGATTGGGTCCGATCGATATCGCGTCGATACGCATGGGTGGCCCCGTGATTGAAGAGCGTCGTGTCAGTCAACACATGTCATACGCGGGCTTGACCCGCGTATCTATCCATCTTCGAGAAGAGTCTCCGGAAAAGGATAGATTGCCGGGCATAGGCGGGCGCAAGCGCCGCCGTTCTTCGAACGGCTATGCCCGGCGATGACGGAGGGGCCAAACATTGACCGGGGACCGGACTTCTAACTCGTCCAGGCGAACGCCACCTTGTCGAGCGACTTCGGCCCGAACTTCTCGGAGGAGCGGGCGACCATGCGGCCGCCGAGCGCGCGGTAGAACTCCGTCGCCGGCTCGTTGTCGGACAGCGCCCAGGTCACCATGCTTTCCAGTCCGCTCTGCGTCAGATCGCGCCGGGCGGCGGTGAACAGCCGCCGGCCGAAGCCGAGGCCCTGGAACTCGGGGCGCAGGTAAAGCTCGTAAATTTCGCCATCGTACTGCAGGCTTCGGGCGCGGTTGCGGCCATAATTGGCATAGCCGGCGACCTTGTCGCCGAACACCAGCACGCTGACGCGGCTGCCTTTGCGGATCGCGCTGTCCCACCAGTGCGGGCCGCGCCGGTTGATCAGCTTTTCCAGTTCCGCGCCGGGAATGATGCCCTGATAGGCCGAACGCCAGGCCTCGTCATGGGTCGCTGCGACCGCGGATGCATCCGCGACTTTGGCCGGCCGGAGTTCGATCAGGGTCGTGCTCATGCCGCAATCAAAGCAAGTCGGCGCGCGGTCTTCAAGGTCCATCATTAATTATCGGTTAAAATGTTGATTGTCGGCATCACCGGTGCGACGTTTTGTATCGAAAAGGGACAGTCCGCGGGGCGCTGCGCCGCGGACCGGTGCAGAACCGGGCCGAAGCAGGGACATCCGCAACGGCAGACCGGCTCGGCTCGATTGGCCCAGCACGGCACGATGGTATCGGAGGAAGTCACCGGCGCGAATGATGCGACGAGTCACACCACGACAACGCTTCGCGTCAGCGTTTCGGCAATCGCACCGCATCCATCACTTCTCGCGCCGCCCGCTCGCCGCTGTCGCGCGCGCCGTGCGCGGTTGAGAAGAAATGCGGTGAAGTGGCCTCTCCCGCGAAAAACAGCCGGCCGTCGACCGGCGCAGCGAGCGTGGCGCGCGCTCCCGCATGGCCCGGCAGCGCGTGGGAATAGGCGCCGAGCGCGAAGGGATCGCGGGCCCAGCGTGATTCCGCCAGCGCTTTGAGTTTGCTGCGATAAGTCGAGCCGAGCAGCGCCACGATCTCGTCGATTGCCTGCGCCGCGAACGCGCCGTCGCCGGCATCTTCGAGTTCGCGCGCGAAGCTGCCGCCGAAAAATCCCTCGATGCAGGACTGGCCGAACGGGCGCAAATGGTAGGTGCCCATTTTCGTCCGCATGGTCGTGCCGCGGAGATTGCCGTCGTTGGGGAGCGCGCTCTCGGAATCGTCGAGCGCCAGCATCACCTTGTCGTCGATGCCGAGCGGCAGGCCCGCGGCCGCGTCCACTTTCGCGGGTAACTCGGGATGAAAGCGGATCGATTGGTTCGCGATCAGATTGGTCGGCACCGTGACGATCACCTGCGCAGCCGAAAGCGCGCCTTTCGAAGTTTCGATGCGAATGCGCCGGCCGGAATGATCGATGCGCCACACCCGCGTGTTCAGCGCGAGCGGGCAAGGCCGGCCGTAGGCTGCTATCAGCGCGCCGTAGCCGCGGCGGACGCGCCAGTTGATCCCGGTATCCTCGTAGGCGTTGCTGTCACGAACGGAAACGGCATCGAGTTCGCAGCCGTTCACGTAGGTCGAGATGGCGTCGATCATCGGATTCCAGCGGTTGCCCGGCGCGAGATACAGGCTGGCGGCGCTGTCGGTGTCGCTCTCCGCGGCTTCTTCCGCTCGCTCGTCGAATGCATCGAGCGCGGCCATGAAGTCCTCGCGCTCCGTCGTCGGGAATCCGGCGTCAAAGCTCTGCTCGCGCCACGGGGGGCGCGTCTTGTCGACGGCGAAGCCGAGTTGCTCCGCGATTCCGACGAATGAATTCCTGTCGGCCGAATGCAGCCAGCCGCAGCCGAGATCGAAGATGATGCCGGGGGCGGGGACAATGGTGTGAGCGCGCCCGCCGACGCGGTCGCGGGCTTCCAGCACGATGATCGAGAGGCCGAAGTCTTTCAGCGCATTGGCCGCGCCGAGCCCGGCAGCGCCGGCGCCGACAATGGCGACATCGATGGTGGATGGGCGATTTTGAGGCATGGCGCAAACAACAAAGGATGATGTCGTCCCCGCCAGCGGATCGGCGCAAAGCGCACCGTCCGGTGACAGGCTCTGGCCGGGAGCGATACGCCGCGCCCTCCTGCTCGACGTTAAGGCGCGCGCCGATATTTTTCAATGAATGCGGCTATGGCTTCGGCAGTTTCGCCTTCAGCGCATAAAGCGCCTCCAGCGCCTCGCGCGGCGACATCTCGTCGGGATGCAAGGCTTGCAGTGCCTCGATCAGTGGCGTGGCCTCGCCCGGCGCCGCGGATTCGCCGGCGGCGCGTGACGGCACCGCGAACAGCGGCAGATCGTCCACCAGCGCGCGCACGGTCGATCCGCGATCCTGCGCCTCCAGTTTGGCCAGCACCGATTTTGCGCGCGCGACGACCGACAGCGGCAGGCCGGCGAGCTTCGCCACCTGGATGCCGTAGGAACGGTCGGCGGCGCCGGGCAGCACCTCGTGCAGGAACACCACCTCGCCGTGCCATTCCTTGACCCGCACGGTGGCGTTGAACAGCCGCGGCAGCTTTGCCGATAGCGCTGTCAGCTCGTGATAGTGCGTCGCGAACAGTGCGCGGCACTTGTTGGCCTCGTGCAGATGCTCGATTGCCGCCCACGCGATCGACAGGCCGTCGAAGGTCGCGGTGCCGCGTCCGATTTCGTCGAGGATAACCAGCGCGCGTTCCGATGCCTGATTGAGGATGACTGCGGTTTCCACCATCTCGACCATGAAGGTCGAGCGCCCGCGCGCCAGATCGTCGGCTGCGCCGACCCGCGAGAACAGCCGGTCGATGATGCCGATGCGGGCGCGCGTCGCCGGCACGAAGCTGCCGATCTGGGCCATCAGCGCGATCAGCGCGTTCTGGCGCAGAAACGTCGATTTGCCGGCCATGTTGGGGCCGGTGAGCAGCCAGATCTGGCCCCAGGTCTGGCCTGTGCCCGCCGACAGGTCGCAGGCGTTGGCGATGAACGGCTGGCCGGCGCGCTTCAGCGCCTGTTCCACAACAGGGTGCCGGCCGCCTTCGATGGCGAAGCCGAGAGAAGCATCGACCTCCGGGCGGGTGTAGTTCTCGTCGGTCGCGAGTTTCGCAAGCGACGCCGCGACATCCAGTTGCGCGAAGGCGTGCGCGGCGCTGCGTAGGTGGTCGCTGGCCTCCACCACCATCGCGGCAAGGCGGTCGAAAATCTCAAGTTCAAGGCCGAGCGCGCGGTCGCCGGCATTGGCGATCCTGGCCTCGATCTCGCCGAGTTCCGACGTGGTGAAGCGCACCTGACCGGCCAGAGTCTGGCGATGGATGAAGGTGGCGTTCAGCGGCGCGCTCATCAGTTTATCGCCGTGCTGCGCCGTCACCTCGACGAAATAGCCGAGCACGTTGTTGTGGCGGATCTTGAGCGTCTTGACGCCGGTCTCCTCAGTGTAGCGTGCCTGCATCGCAGCCACGACGAGGCGCGAGTCGTCGCGCAGTTTTCGTGCCTCATCGAGCGCCGGCTCGTAGCCCTCGCGGACGAAGCCGCCGTCGCGCTTCATCAGCGGCAGGTTTTCGGCCAGCGCCTCGCCGAGTTCGCGCGCAAGCTCGCGGGACGGCCGCCGCAGCGCCTCCATGACCGCGGCGATATCCTGCGGCGCATCAGGCATCGCGCCGAGCCGCGCGAGCGTCTGGTCCGCAGCCATGATGCCGTCGCGGAGGCCTGCGAGGTCGCGCGGGCCGCCGCGCCCGACCGAGAGCCGCGCCAGTGCCCGCGACATGTCCGGAGCGGTCCGCAGGATGGTGCGGATATCGTCGCGCGCCGCGCTGTCGGATGCGAACGCGGCGACGGCATCGAGCCTGTGTGCGACGGCGGCGGTATCGGTCAGCGGCGCCGCCAGCCGCTGCGCCAGCAGCCTCGACCCCGCCGCCGTCGTTGTGCGGTCGATGGCGTCGAGCAGCGAGCCGCGCCGTTCGCCGGCGAGCGTGCGCGTCAGTTCGAGGTTGGCGCGGGTGGCGGGATCGATCGCCATGGTACTGCCGGATGCTTCGCGCGAGGGCGGCGACAGCGGCGGCCGTTTGCCGATCTGGGTGCGGTCGATGTAGGTGACGGCGGCGGCGGCGGCGGTCGCTTCCGGCCGCGACATGGCGCTGAGGCCGTCCATGGTGGCGACTGCGAAATAATCGCACAGCCGCCGTTCGGCGGTGGCGCTGTCGAACACGTCGCGGGTCAGCGGCGTCACCGACGGCAGTTCGCGCAGCAGCGCGCCCAGGTCGGCATCGCCATAGAGCGCGTCGGAAACGATCACCTCATTCGGATTGATGCGCGCCAGCGTGGCCGCGAGCTCGCCGGTACCGCATTCGGTGACCATGAACTCCGCTGTCGAGATATCGATCCAGGCGAGCGCGACGCGGTCGCCGCCGGACGAGGCGCGGGCACGCGCCAGCGCCAGCAGATAGTTGTTGGCCCTGGCATCGAGCAGCGTGTCTTCGGTCAGCGTTCCCGGTGTGATGAGGCGAACCACATCGCGGCGAACCACGCTCTTGTTGCCGCGCTTGCGCGCCGCGGCCGGATCCTCCATCTGCTCGCACACCGCGACGCGGTGGCCGGCTGCGATCAGCCGATGCAGGTAATCGTCCGAGCGTTCCACCGGAACGCCGCACATCGGGATGTCCGCGCCCTGATGCTTGCCGCGCCTGGTCAGGGTAATGCCGAGCGTGCGGGAGGCGATTTCGGCATCCTCGAAGAACAGCTCGTAAAAATCGCCCATCCGGTAGAACAGCAGCAAACCGGGATTGACCGCCTTGATTTCAAGGTATTGTTCCATCATCGGCGTAACCCGCGCCGCCTCGGGGGCAGCGTTGTTCGGCGATGTCGGGACGGCGGGCTGGATCGTCATGGCGGCGAAGCTACAAAGTTTCGGTGCCGGTTCCTATGGCATTGCGGCGATGGTGCGCGTTTTCCACGCATCGGTTCGCGATTGCGCTGACAGCAAGGGCAGCCTGTTTTTTCGCCTTATTCCATCACCGCGGCATGATCCGCGGACGGCGCGCGCATCGCCGCCTTGGTCGATTTCAGCAACAACACCAGCGGAATCGCGCAAATCGCCACCAGCGCGACCAGCTCGAAGTCCTGCGAGAAGGCGATGATCTGCGCCTGCGTACTGAGGATCAGATCCATCATCGCACGGCCCATGTCGGTGTTCAGGTTGATGGTGCCTGTGACGTTCGGCATCTGCAGTGCGTCGTTGAACGGAGTGATGTGCTCGGCCAGCACGGCATGGACGCGAATGGTTCCGCTCGTCAGTTGTGCGATGACGATGGAAATGCCGATCGAGCTCGCGACGTTGCGCACCAGCGTCAGCATCGAGGTGCCGTCGGTGCGCAGATGGTCGGGCAGCGTCATGAAGGCGGCGGTGGTCATCGGCACGAAGACGAGGCCGATGCCGTAACCCTGGACGATGCTGTTGATGGCAATGGCTCGCACGGAAATATCGGCGGTCCAGCCGGTCATGTCGTAAAGCGTGATCGCGATC
Source organism: Nitrobacter sp. NHB1 (assembly GCF_036964665.1). Classification (NCBI taxonomy): domain Bacteria; kingdom Pseudomonadati; phylum Pseudomonadota; class Alphaproteobacteria; order Hyphomicrobiales; family Nitrobacteraceae; genus Nitrobacter; species Candidatus Nitrobacter laanbroekii. Next base: position 2,003,000 of record NZ_JBAMDA010000001.1, on the reverse strand, counting down.
AGCGAGAGGCCGACTGCGATCAGGGTCCGCGCCTCGAAGTAGGTCATGAGTCGGCTGACCATCATCATGGCCACAAACGTTCCGATGCCGCGCGTTGCGAGCAGAAAACCGGCGGTCAGGATGGGGTAGCCGTAAGCGCTCTGGAACAGCGGCGAGGTTAACGCCAAGGTCGAGAACAGCACCACGCCGATCACCGCCATGAAGATGAGGGCAGTCGCGAAATTGCGGTCCTTGAAGATTGCGAACTGGACGAAGGGCCTCTTCGTGGTGAACGAGTGCGCGAGGAAATAATAGAAGCCGACGGCCGAGACGATGAACTCGATCGTGATCTCCCAGGATTCCAGCCAGTCGAGTTGCTCGCCGCGATCGAGCGCGAGTTGCAGCGCACCGATGCCGATGGCGAGCGCGCCGAAGCCTAACCAGTCGAATTGCAGCTTGGTGTCGAGTCTGGTCTCTTCCATGAAGATCAGCAGGCCCGCCACCGTGACGATGCCGAACGGAAGATTGACGAAAAACACCCAGTGCCAGCTATAGGTCTCGGTCAGCCACGCGCCGAGCGTCGGACCCATGATCGGACCCATCATTACGCCCATGCCCCAGATCGCCATCGCCTTGGCGCGCTCGTGTAGCGCGTAGCTGTCGAGCAGCACCGCCTGCGATAGCGGCACCAATGCGGCGCCGAACATGCCTTGCAGCAAACGGAACAGCACCATCTGGGTGATGTCTTGCGACAGTCCGCACATCACCGATGCGAGGGTGAACCCGGCGGAGCAGAGGATGAAGATGCGCTTGCGACCGAAGCGGTTGGCGATCCAGCCGACCGGTGCGGTCATGATCGCCGCCGCCACGATATAGGACGTCAGCACCCAGTTGATCTGGTCCTGCGACGCCGACAGCGATCCCTGCATGTAGGGCAGCGCGACGTTGGCGATCGTGGTGTCGAGCGCCTGCATGATGGTCGCGGTCATGGCGCAGATCGTCACCATGTTCCGGCGCAGGCCGGGGACCGCAACCGAATGTGCGGCGGCCGCCGACATTGTTCTAGTCCTGCTTCGCGCGCGACAGGCCGAGCAGGCCCGCAAGCGTGCGGCGATGGTGGGTATCGATCGACGCGTAGACGCTCATGCCGGATTTCAGCCTGGCGACCATCGGATCGTCCTTGTCGAAATAGATCCGGACAGGAATGCGCTGCACGACCTTCACGAAGTTTCCGGTGGCGTTCTGCGGCGGCAGGATCGCGAATGTCGCGCCGGTGCCAGGACTGAGCGACCCCACCGTGCCCTTAAAGACATGATCCGGGAAGGAATCGATGGAGAGGGTGACGGGCTGCCCGACGGCCACGTAGGTGAAGTCGGATTCCTTGGGGTTCGCATCGACCCATGGGTGGCCGAGAGCGATGATGCTGAACACCGGGGTTCCGGCGGCAACGAAGCGGCCGAGCTGGATGTTGTCGACCTGCGTCGCGATGCCGTCGATCGGCGCGCGCAGCTCCGTATTCGCAAGGTTGCGCTGCGCGTCGGCCAGCGCGGCCCGGGCCTGGGCATAGTCCGGGAATTTCGCCAGCGGCAAATCCGGATCGCCGAGCAGTTTGTTGCGCGTATTGTCGATCTGCTGCTGCAGAATCTGGTTCACGCCCTCCGCCTGCACCAGCGCGCTCAGGGAATTGTCGAGGTCGAGCTGCGATCCGACATTGTTTTTCGCGAGCGCGCTCTTGCGATCGACGTCGCGTCGCTTGACGGTGATGCTCTGCTCGGCAAGCGCCGTGGACTGGGCATAATTGGCGAGGTTTGATTTCAGCGTGTTGTATTCGATGGTCGCGTCGTTCAGTTTCGCTTGCGCCTGCTGGACGGCGAAGCGGAACGGCGCGGGATCGATTTCGAACAGCGGGTCGCCGGTCTTGACATGCTGGCCCTCCGTCACCGTCACGCTGTCGATCTTGCCGGAGACCTCAGGTGTGATCAGAACCTTCTGCGCGCCGACATAAGCGTCGTCGGTGGTCACGTAGCGGCCGCCCGACAGATAGAACGCCAGCCCGGCGATCAGCGCGATCAGCGGCAGCACGACCAGAAGCAGCGGCCGGCGGTAGCGGCGCATCGAAGCCAGCAGCCGCCGGCGTGGCTTGGCGTCCGTTGTCGGCGGCGGCGGCGCCTCCGCCTCCGTGGGGGCGTCCTTCCGGTCGGACGGAAATTTCAGGGCCGGCTCAGCCATAGCGCCGCTCTTTCGTTTTATCATCGTTGACGTGCCCGCCGCCTTGCAGCGCGTTGCGGACATTGTCCTTGACGGTTTCGAGTTGCCCGATCAGACGGTGCGCGTCGGAGGCGCTGATATCGGCGAGCGCGGCTCGGGTGATTTCGCTGCGTAGCGCGGCGAGGTTCGCCAGCAAAGGCCGCGCGGTCCTGGTCAGGTAAAGACGATTGACGCGGCGATCGGTTTCATCGCCGCGGCGCTCGATCAGACCGGCCTTGCAGAGCTTGTCGATCAATCGCGTCAGTGTGATCGGTCGCATTTCCATCAATTCGGCGACATCCGCCTGCTTCAGCCCTTCGGTGCGCTCCAGTTTGGCGAGCACTGCCCACTGCGCCCGGTTCAGGCCGTAGCGCGAAGCCTGCTTGTCGGCGAAAAGCCGTAGCAGGCGTTGCACCTCGAACAGGGCAAACAGAAAGTCACTGTGGGTCGAACGGTCGGTCACATCGACACTCCTAACGTTCGTTATAATAAGCTAGCTTATGAATGAGTGTCACCCCCGGCTATGGGAAGCTGACTTGCAGGAGTCTCATGGCTTCGGCCGAGAGGGCCGTTCCCGTTGATTCCCCGACCGGGTCGGTATGTTGCGCCGCAATAAGAGAGGCGAGCCGCGAAATTGTCATGGGCGACGCTGCTGAAATAGGGGCGAAGCCGGCTTAAATCGGTTAGACGGGTGTCAGATGACCGCGACCAGACCGACATTCCCCGTGCCGGGGCACGATCACGACCGCTGCGCCGCAGAGGCGATCAGCCATGCGGAGCGGGTTTGTGCGCGGCGCGCGCAGAAATTCACGCCGATCCGCCGCCAGGTGTTGCAGGCGCTGCTGTCGAGCCATCGGCCGCTTGGCGCTTACGAGGTGATCGAGGAACTGGCGAAATCGATGCCGCGCCCGGCTCCGATCACGGTCTATCGTGCGCTCGATTTCTTGATGGAGAACGGCCTCGTTCACCGCATCGAAAGCCGCAATGCGTTTTTGGCCTGCGGGCACGACCATGATGCGAGCGCGATGGTGGCGTTTCTGATTTGCGAGCAATGCGGATCGGTCGGCGAAATTCCGGCAAGCCGCGTGGCGCAGAGTCTGACCGACGCCGCTCGCGCCACCGGCTTCACCCCAAAACTGTCCGTGGTCGAGATCACCGGCACCTGCGCACATTGCCAGACAGCGGCTTAATCGACGCCAGTCGTTCGGTGCGACCGCGGCCTGGCCGCCGGCGGGACCCTGATCCGGATTCCCGGGGCGCTGGCGCTGATGGCCTGTCAGGCGGTCTGGGTGCCCGTACTGACATTTTTGATATGGTTTTCAATGGTTAAGACCTATTCCGCCAGCAAATTGTCGGCTTTTACCGTCATCACCCCTTTGTTTGGCGTCGCGGCTGGCTATCTCATCGTGCATGATCGGTTGACGCCGGCCTTCGGCGCCGCGGCGCTTTTGGTGATTGCTGGGCTTTATCTCGTTAACCGGCCGTCCCCGCCGGCCATTGATCCGTTGCTGAAACTCACAAAAACCTGATATTTGAAACCCTATGAACAAGCTCGAAAACCCGTCGCAACGCGACGTCGCAGGCCCAAGTCCGCGGCACACAACCACGCAGGTGATGGTCGGCAATATCGCCGTCGGCGGCGGCGCGCCGATCGTGGTGCAGTCGATGACCAACACCGACACCGCCGATGTCGAGGGCACGATCGCCCAGGTCGCAGCATTGTCGCGCGCCGGTTCGGAACTGGTCCGCATCACGGTGGATCGCGACGAGGCCGCCGCCGCCGTGCCGCATATCCGCGACGGCCTGCGCAAGCGCGGCATCACCACGCCGCTGATCGGTGACTTTCATTACATCGGCCACAAGCTGCTGGCCGATCATCCGGCATGCGCCGAGGCGCTCGACAAGTACCGCATCAATCCGGGTAACGTCGGTTTCAAGGACAAGCGCGACAAGCAGTTCACCGACATCGTCGAGATGGCGATCAAGTACGGCAAGGCGGTGCGGATCGGCGCCAACTGGGGCTCGCTCGATCAGGAATTGCTGACGCATCTGATGGAAGAGAACGCCAATTCGGCTGCGCCGCTCGATGCCCGCGCCGTGACGCGCGAGGCAATGGTGCAGTCGGCGCTGTTGTCGGCGAAGCGCGCCGAGGAGATCGGCCTGCCGAAGACCAGGATGATCCTGTCGGCCAAGGTCTCGGCGGTGCAGGATCTGATCGCGGTCTACCAGACGCTGGCGTCGCGCTCGGACTACGCGATCCACCTCGGCCTCACCGAGGCCGGCATGGGCTCGAAGGGCATCGTTGCCTCAAGCGCCGCGCTCGGCATCCTGTTGCAGCAGGGCATCGGCGACACCATCCGCATCTCGCTGACGCCCGAGCCCGGTGGCGACCGCACGCGGGAAGTTCAGGTCGCGCAGGAACTGTTGCAGACCATGGGCTTTCGCACCTTCGTGCCGCTGGTCGCGGCGTGTCCCGGCTGCGGGCGCACCACCTCGACCACGTTCCAGGAACTGGCGCGATCGATCCAGGACTTCATCCGCGACGAGATGCCGGGCTGGAAGACGCAGTATCCCGGCGTCGAGCAGCTCAACGTCGCGGTCATGGGCTGCATCGTCAACGGCCCCGGCGAATCCAAGCACGCCGATATCGGCATCTCGCTGCCGGGCACCGGCGAGGCGCCGGCGGCGCCTGTCTTCGTCGACGGCAAGAAGTTCAAGACGCTGCGCGGCCCCAACATCGCCACGGATTTCAAAGCGCTGGTGATCGACTATATCGATCAGCGCTATGGCGCCGGCAGCAAGACGCCGGCCGATGCGGCGACGGCGGCGGAGTAGTCGCGCGTCTCGAGAATCAAAATGCCGGCCATTGAGCCGGCGTTTTTTTATTTGGTGCGTGTCCCCCAGGCTCACTGATTAGCCAGGGCGTTTGACGTTGGCGGAAACACTTCCAGTCGTCATTGCCGGACTTGACCCGGCAATCCATCTCTTTTGAGGGTGGATGCCCGGATCAAGTCCGGGCATGACGGAATGGCAATCCATCAAAAGTCTCTACAGCGGCGTATGCTTTTCCCGATTGTTCACGACCGCTTCTTCCAGATCGAGATCCCGCTCGATCCGGCGGCGGGTCTCGTCGGTGATCTTGCCCTCGCGCAGCAGTCTGTGCAGATGCGTGCGCTCGATGCCGATGATTTCCCGCACCATGGATGATCCCTTGGTCGCCGGCGAATGTTCGTCGCCCTCGCCCGGCGGCTCGGGCAACGCCCGCATCCGGGTTTCGTGCCGTGCCTCGAGAAACTTGGCGAGGCCTTCGGGCAGCTTGCGCTCGGCGATGATCGTGGTGAGGGTGCCGCGCGCGGCCTCGATGATGGTGCGCCGCGCCGCGATCTCGGCGTCGCGTTCGTTCAGTGCCTCGCGGCGGCCGTGCTGCGAGACGCCGAGCAGGTTGACGACGAAGGGCAGCGTCAGGCCGATGCCGAACAGCGTCACGAAGATGACGCCGAAACTCGTCAACTGAATAAGGTCGCGGTAGGGGAAATTCTGCCCGTCCGGCAGTGTCAGCGGCAAAGCGAGGGCGACCGCGAGCGACACCACGCCGCGAATGCCGGTGAAGCCGATGACGACGACATAGCGCCATGACGGCGTCGGATCGCGCCGCCGGACCCGCGCGCTCAGGATGCGGGTCAGGTAGGTGCCCGGAAACACCCAGATGAACCGCGCCGCGATCACGATGGCCGAGGTCAGCGCGATCGCCACCAGCACCTGGTCGAGCGGGACCGCCTTGGCCTTTTCCATCAGCACCCGGACCTCGAAGCCCATCAGCAGGAACAGCACGCCCTCGATCAGCCAGATCGCCAGATCCCAGAAGAAGATGCCCTGCAGCCGCGTCGCCGCCGAGATCAGCAGCGGTCCGTTCCAGCTCACATAGAGTCCGGCGACGACGGTGGCGATCACGCCGGAGCCGCCGAGATGCTCGGGAACCCAGTAGGCGAGATACGGGGTCAACAGCGACAGCAGGATTTCCACCCGCTCGTCATGGGCCCATTGCCGCAGCCGCAGGCTGAGCCAGCCGACCAGTGCGCCGAACGCGATTTCGCCGAGCAGGATGAGGCTGAACGATCCGGCGGCGGATGGCAGCGAAAACGTACCGGTCGAGACCGCCAGCACGGCGAAGCGATAAAGGATGAGCGCGGTGGCGTCGTTGGCGAGGCCTTCGCCCTCGAGGATGACGAGGATTCGGTGCGGCAGATGCAGGCGTTTGGCGATAGCGAGCGGCGCCACAACGTCGGGCGGCGAGACGATGGCGCCGAGCACGAAGCCGACGCCCCAGGGCAGGCCGAGCAGCCAGTGCGTCGCGGCGGCGACCGCGCAGGTGGTGAAGATCACGCAGCCGATGGCGAGCAGGGCAATCGGCCGCAGGTTGGATTTGAATTCGCGCCAGCTCATGGAGACGCCGGCCGAATAGATCAGCGGCGGCAGCACCATCAGCAGCACGCTTTCCGGCTGCATTTCGATCGGCGGAAGACCTGGCACGAAGGCGAGAACGATGCCGACCACCAGAAACACGATGGCGGGCGCCGTCACCAGCCGCCGGGCCAGCGCGGCCGATGCGGCCAGCACGGCGAGAACGAGCAGGGAGTTCAGAAAGGTTTCGGTCATGTCGAACGGAGGCCCCTGTTCCTCAGATGGCGTGGCACAGCGGCGGGGTCAACAATGCCTGATTTCGATGGGACGCGCGAGTAGGGCGGCGCAACTTCGCAGATTGTAGCGACAGATCTGGACACGGTTGAACGTTTCGTGGGCTGCCGTCGTCCTATTTGCACGCGCCGACGGATCGTTCGGACCCGGCGGATGCTTGAGAGCTTTGAGAGCATAGCGCGAACCCGTACCCATCCCCAGGCCGGGCCCGAGGATATGCTTCGCTCGAAAACGCTATAGAGTCAGATCGCGCTCGCCGCGATATTGACCATCAGCGCCAGCAGCGCGGTGTTGTAGACGAACGAGATCACGCCATGCGCCGTCGCGGTGCGGCGAATGATCTTGTCGGTGATGCCGACATCGGACACCTGCGCGGTCATCCCGATCACGAACGAGAAATAGACGAAATCCCAGTAGTCGGCGTCCTCGTGCCGATCGCCGCTCGGAAATTGCAGACCGCCGGGTTTGGCCCCGCGATAATATTCGTGCGCGTAATGCAACGCGAAGGTGGCGTGTACGGCGGCCCAGGACAGCGCGATGGTCAGCGTCGCCAGCGCCAGTTCCGGTCCGCTATGGTGTTGCGCGCCAAGCTCGAACACGATCGCGGCGATGCTGGCGAACGCGCCCATTGCGGTCACCAGCAGGATCACGAAGCGGCCGTCGTCCTGAAGCCGGGCGTTGCGGCGGATGTGGGTGAGGCCGCTGCCGAATACCACGGTAAAGACCAGAATGAGATAGAGCGCGGCGAAGACGTCCCAGCCGATCAGGAGCCGCGTCACCAGCCGCAGCGAATGCGGCAGCAGCAGGCACGCGACGACGCCGGCGGCGAAGGCGATGAAGGTGCGCGGCCGGGCATAGATCACGCGCACCGGCGCCGGCATCTTCCTGAAGCGAAGCAAGAATTCCTCGTCGGTATCCTTGCCCGCCATCGCTACCTTCAGTTCTTGCGGTCGGCGACGAAATGCGCGGCGGCGCGCAGCACGTCGCCGCGCGCGCCGAAGGCCGACAGCGCCTCGTCCGCTTTCGCCAGAAGATCGCAAACACGCTTCTTGGCGCCGTCGATGCCGAGCTGGGTGACGAAAGTGGTCTTGCCCAGCGCCGCGTCGGCTCCGGCGGGCTTGCCGAGCGCAGCCGCATCGCCTTCGACATCGAGCAGGTCGTCGGCGATCTGAAAGGCTTCGCCGAGCGCGCGGCCGTACGTATCGAGCGCCTGATGGTCCTTCTGCGAGGCCTGGCCGAGCAGCGCGCCACTGATGCAGCCGAAGCGGAGCAGCGCGCCGGTCTTCATCTGCTGCAAACGCGCCACATCCACCGGCTCGCGGTCGCCGAAGCGTCCTTCGCCAGCGAGATCGAGCATCTGTCCGCCGACCATGCCACCGATGCCGGCGGCGCGCGCTAGCGCGCGCGTCAGCAACAGGCGGACGGCCGCATCCTTGTGGACCTCGTCGCGGGTGACGATGTCGAAGGCGAGCGTCAGCAGGCCGTCGCCGGCGAGGATCGCGGTGGCGTCGTCGGTGGTCTTATGTAGGGTCGGGCGCCCGCGGCGCAGGTCGCTGTTGTCCATCGCCGGCAGGTCGTCATGGATCAGCGAATAGCAATGGATGCATTCGAGCGCCGCTCCGGCCAGCAGCGCGGCCTCGCGGGGAACTCCGAACACGGCAGAGCTTTCGACCACCAGAAACGGCCGCAGCCGCTTGCCGCCGCCGAGCGAGGAATAGCGCATGGCGTCCATCAGCCGCTTCGGGCGCGCGATCTCATCAGACAGGGGCGTATCGGACAGCAATGTCCCCAGCAGGGCCTCGGTCTCGTCCGCCGTCCTGTCGAGGCGTTTTGCGAAATCGGCGGATGAAAGTCCTGACGTCATCAAAAAAGGCTCCAAGAACACAGAGACGGCCCGGAAATGGCGGCAAGGGTCCATCAACAGTCGACCAGGTCGATTTCGGCAGGACAATCGTTCATGGTGCCGGCTTCGTCAATTCCGACCGATCCGCCAAATAAGGGAGATCTCGATGCCCTCTTTCGTCCGCTTCGGTGCCGTCAATCGCGATTTGACGCACGGTCTGCGTCGCGGACCGGGGGAATCTGTCTGCGGTTCCGTTGTCGAAGGCGCTGCAGCCTGATGCGGCGGGCGATCCGTATCATGGTGCTGGTCGTGTTCGGCCTGCTGCTGGTGCCCTATTTGCTGACGCCATTTTACCGGACCGGCCATCCGGTCTCGACGCTGATGATGTGGCGCAAGCTCTCCGGTGCGCCGATGTCGCGGCAGTGGATCGATTTCGCGGCGATGTCGCCGGTGCTGCCGCGCTCCGTGATTGCGTCGGAGGATGCCAGGTTTTGCAGCCATCACGGCATCGACTGGGGCTCGCTGCGAGGTGTGCTCGACGATGCCGATGACGGCGGGGTGAAGCGCGGCGCCTCGACGATCACGCAGCAGGTGGCGAAAAATCTGTTCCTGTGGCCGGGACGCAGCGTGATCCGCAAGGCGCTGGAATTTCCGTTGGCGATGTGGATCGACGCCGTCATGCCCAAGCAGCGGATTCTTGAAATCTATCTGAATATCGCGGAATGGGGCCCGGGCGGCCAGTTCGGGGTCGAGGCCGGCTCCCGTTATGCCTTCGGGCGCTCCGCGGCCAACCTGACGGCGCGGGAAGCCGCGCTGATGGCCGCGATCCTTCCCAATCCCGTCAGGCGCAGCGCCCGAAAACCCGGTCCCGGGGTTCGCCGGCTGGCGGGGACCTATATGGTCCGGGCGCGGGCTGCCGAACTGGGCAGTTGCTGGCGCGACAATCGCGGTTCCTAGAGCATTTGCGGCGATTTTGACCGACCCCAGCCCTAGCTTTGGGGCATTCCTTGCATTATAAGCCCGGCCTTATCAGCATTTCAGCTCCCGTTCGGGACCGGGCGCGCCTGCCCATGGGCGTTCCCAGATCCGGGAACTCCGACAACCCCCTGCAAGGACACCGGATATGGCCGTTCCAAGAAGAAAAACATCGCCGTCGCGGCGTGGCATGCGCCGTTCGGCGGATGCGCTTAGCAAGCCGACCTATGCCGAGGACAAGGATTCCGGCGAACTGCGCCGTCCCCATCATCTCGACCTGAAGACCGGCATGTACAAGGGCCGCCAGGTTTTGAAGGCCAAGAGCGACTCCTGACGGCAGCCTCATTTCAGGCTTCTGGCCCGGATCAATGCGGGCTCGGAAGGAAGGGGCGCGAGCGGCGGAGGGATTAGGCACAAGCTCACCCCTCCCGCTTGAATGAAGGAGGCCTTGCCGATGTCCGTGATCGGTTTCCCGCTGCTCCTGGTTCCTCTCGCGATCTGCAACATCATCGTCTTCCTGATGCCGGGCGTCCTGTTGACGGAGCCTGTTGTCACGTTGACGCTGGTGTCGGGTGTGGCATGGCCGGTGACGCTCGGCGACGTGCTGCTTGCGCTCGGCATCCTCCTCCTGCTGTTCGAGGTCATCAAGGGCTTCCGTGCCGGTGGCAAATACCTCACCGACCATTTGCTGTCGCTGGCGGTGTTCGGAGGCGCTGCGGCGGAATTCGTGATGCTGCCGCAATTCGGCTCATCCACCTATTTCATGCTGACGCTGCTGTCGCTGGTCGACTTCCTGTCCGGTGTTGCCTTGCGCGCGCGGCGGCCGGCCCGCGCGGTTGCCGTACCGCCACCGTCGCAAGGGCCGCCTGAAGCCGCAGCACCTGAATCGCGTTCCGATCCGGCGCCGGTATCTGCGCCGGCATCCGTTTCGTCTATTTCGTCGCCGGCGCCTGCCCCCGCCGTTGCAACGGCGGCGCCCATGGCCGAATCGATTCCGAAGAGCGTGCCGGAGCCGGTGATCGTTCACCCGGAGACCACCGCGGACGAGCAGCAACCGGACATTCCAGCGCCCGACATCCAGCCCGGCAGCGGGACGCCGGTGTCTCCCGATCAGCCCAGGCGCTAAATTCAGATCACGCGGAGCAGCCGCGGGCTCGTTTGTGCGCTGCCTGGATTTCGTTCGCTCGCTGAATGATAGGCGGCGTGAGCAACCTGCGGCGCGGCGCGGCGCAACACTCGCGTCTGCGGACTGTGCTGCGCCATCGCGATCAGTTGCGTGACAAAGAGCGCGTCGTGGCGCGGCGCGGAACGCCAAACAGGCGGGCGCTCGACAGGCGCTATGACGGATACCGGCGCGGTATCGTCGGATCGTCTCGCAACGCCATTGTCCCGCGCGGCATTTGCGGCGATTGCAGCTATCCGGCCCGCTCCCGCGATCGTCATCGTTAATCCGGCCCTGTCCGAATGTGTTGTTCCGGGACATCGTGTCCGCGCTCGCGATTGGCCTCGCAAGGGTCGTGCCGGGCGCCATTGAGGCCAGCGCGACCCGGTTTCGGCGGCGAATGACCGGCTTTCCGAAGCATTATGAGCTATGCCTGGCGGCGGGGAGGTCTTATTCTTCGGCAGGAATCACCTGACCGCGTCCCAAAACGAGGCGACCGTGACATCCATTTCACCGGCAGCCAATCCCTCGTCCGGCGCAGATGCGTCACAAGCCGTCAACGCGCCGGCGGACCGGCCCCAAGCTCCCCAAGTACAAGTGCCCCAAGTACAAGCGCCCCAAGTATCGGAGATTCTTGCCGCGCTCGGTCGGGCTGCGTTCGCCTGGGATATCGCAAGCGATGCCATCACCTGGACCGAGCAGGCTGCGGCGATCTTTCAGGATATCGACCCGGCCTTGCTCGCAACCGGTGCCGGGTTTGCCTCCCTGATCGAGCCGTCGGGATCGATCCGCGCCGACGTCTTGCTTGCCGCGCCGCCCGCCCGGCGGCGCGGTGAGGGGGTGCCCTATCGCATCGAATACGGCGTGCGCGCCAGCGCCTCGGCGCCGATGCTCTGGATCGAGGAATCCGGCTGCTGGTTCGCCGGCGCCGACGGCAAGGCGGTGCGCGCCGAGGGTATCGTGCGGCTCGAGAATGAGCGGCGCGCGCGCGACGAGCAGCTTATCAGGCTGTCGCGCAACGATGCCCTGACCGGCGAGCTCAATCGCACGCATCTGACGGCGGCGCTCGCCGAGGCGATCGAGGAAGCCGCGCGCTACCGGTCGTCTTTTGCCTTCATGATGGTCGGGATCGATCACCTCGCGCGCATCAACGACGCTTTCGGCTTCGATGTCGCCGACGAGGTGATCGGCGATGTCGCCAGGCGTATCCGCGCGCGCTTGCGCGGCGGCGACGTGCTTGGCCGTTTCTCTGGCAACAAGTTCGGAGCGGTCCTGAAGAATTGCACGGTCGATGACATGAGTGTCGCCGCCGAGCGGCTTCTGGCAGGCATTCGCGACGAGATCGTGCCGACCAGATCCGGCCCGGTCTCGGTCACCGCCTCGATCGGCGCGGTCCTCGCCCCGCGCTACGCTCGCACCGCCGATGAAGCGATCAACCGTGCCCAGGAAACTCTCGAGGCCGCGAAAAGTCGCCGCAGCGGCTCGTTCGCGGTGTGGCGGCCGAGCGTCGAACGCGACGCGCAGCGCCGGATCAACATCCGGGTCACCGACGAAATCGTCACCGCGCTGAACGAGCGTCGCATCGTCACCGCCTTCGAGCCGGTGGTCGATGCACGCACCCGCGATCCGGCGTTCTACGAGTGCCTGGTGCGGATGCATCAGCGGGACGGTCAGGTCCTGCTCGCGCCCGATGTCGTGCCGGTGGCGGAGAAGCTCGGCCTGATCCGCCTCGTCGATCATCGCGTGCTTGAGCTTGTCATCGCCGAGTTGGCAGAAGCGCCCGGCGTCCGGCTCAGCCTCAATATCTCGCCGGAGACCACCATGGACGCCGACTGGTGGGCGGCGATCGAATCGTTGATGGGCGCGCATCCCGGCGTCGCCGAACGCCTGATCGTCGAGATCACCGAAACGGTGGCGATTCAGGATATCGACGACGTCAGGGAATTCGTTACGCGGCTGAAGAACTTCGGCAGCCGGATCGCGATCGACGATTTCGGCGCCGGCTACACCTCGTTCCGGAATCTGCGCAAGCTCGGCGTGGACATCGTCAAGATCGACGGCGCGTTCGTGCAAAACATCGCGCGCTCCCCCGACGACCGGGCGTTCGTGCAGACGCTGATCGATCTGGCGCGGCGGCTCGATATCAGGACGGTGGCCGAGTGGGTTCAGGACGAGCAATCCGCCCTCATGCTGCGTGACTGGGGTTGCGACTACATCCAGGGACGGCTGATCGGTCTTGCCTCGCCGGAACGGCCGTGGAACGGCCCGGAAGCCGTTCCCGCCGAGAGATGAAGCGTTTCGGTTTGGCATTGAAGGGCGGCCAACGGCTCTGCACCGCTCCCGCCGGGGCCGTTACGTGGCGTTGACACGGCGGAATCCGTTCCACATGGCGGTGGCGGCGCCCGATGTCAGCACCGGCAGGACGCGCGCGGTCTGATAGTTTCCGTTAAGGGAAATTCGCGGCAGTGCCGTCGGATGCTCAGCATTTTCAGGAAAAATCATGCCGGGTCGCGTGGTGACGGCGGTATTAAAACCCACCGTCCTGGCATAAGCGAACTCGCGCGGTCCCGCAGCGCCGCGGTCGCCGTAAGGGTAGGCGAGGTGGACGACCCGACGCTGCAAGACGGCTTCGATCCGCGTCCGGCTGACGGCGATCTCCTGAAGCGCCTGCTGCTCGCTTCGCTTCGCGAGGTTGCAGTGGCTGATGGTATGAGCGCCGATGGTGACCAGCGGATCGGCGGCGAACGGTTTCAACTCGTCCCAGGATAGACACAGCTCCCGGCTGATGCCCGCCTCATCGACGCCATAGCGTGCGCACAATCCGCTCATCTCGCGCGCGATGTCGCGATCGTCCGGCAGTTCGCGCAGCAGATCGTGGATTTGAGCGAACGCTGCCTGCTTGTCTTCGACCGTGCGGGTGTCGAGATGGACGGCGGTGTCGCCGATCGTGCTGTCGATCCGGTCGGCGGCGGCGACGATGCGTTCGAGCGCGACCCACCAGAGGCGGCCGGCTCCGTCCGCGAAGTCGTTCGCGACATAGACGGTGAGCGGCGCGTCATATTCGCGCATCGCCGGCAGCGCGAAGTCGCGGTTGTCGCGGTAGCCGTCGTCGAAGGTGAAGCATGCAAACCGTCGCGAGACGTCGCGTTCGATCAGCCGGCGGTGCATCTCGTCGGCGGTCACGATGTCGATCCCGCGCGATCGGACATGGGCCAGGGTCATGCGCAGAAATTCCGGAGTCACTTCCAGGTGATGATTGGGGTGGAACGGGTTGTTTCGGCGCGGCCGCACATGGTGCAGCATGAAGACCGTTCCGATGCCTGCGAAGATCGGCCGCAGCAGATGATGAGCGCCGCTGAAATACAGGGCCTCCAGTCCAACGCGGATGACGGTGTTGCGGAGTTGCTTCATCGAATTGACCGGCCGACCCCTTTCTGTTGAACGACGTCTATAGTAGGAACGGCTGAAGAAATGGTTATTTGGCGCCCATGAAGCGGCGATGGAGCTTCTGCTCTGTTTCCGGTTTGACAGCCCCACAAGGGTTTGTTTTCTCTTCATTTCCAGACACAGCGGCAGTCGGCTGAACCGGCATCCGGCTTTGCCCGGAGCGCGCTTTGGACGTTGAATCGGGTTGCACGATCTCGTCGCCGGTCCGCCGGCGAGCCGGCAGGTCTTGACAGGATAACAAATGCGCGGATTTTTCAGGTGGAGCAGCAAGTGGTGGCCGGGCCTGATCCCGCTTGCCATCCTTTGGGCGGTGGCCGCCTGGACGACAACAGCTCCGCTGGAAGCCGATCTGAGTGCGCACGCCGCCGCCGCGCTCAAGGACAGCGTTCTCGACAAGACCACGATCAGCGTCGCCGGCCGCGACGTCACGTTCTCCGCCGAGGCATTTTCGGAGCAGGAACGCAGCAACGCGGTGGCCTCGGTCGAAGCTGTGCCGGGTGTGCGGCTGGTCAACGATCACACCGCGCTCGTCGCCGAGGCCAAACCGTTTGTCTGGACCGTCGAACGCGAGGTCGGAAAGGTGACGCTCAGCGGCAGCGCGCCGTTGCCGGTGGTCAGGAACAAGCTGCTGGACGTCGCGCGTGCGACGTTTGCCGGTATCGACATCGCCGATCGCATGAATTTATCGCGCGGCGCGCCGCCGCGGTTCGAGACCGCAGCGGCATTGCTGATCGGCGAGATCGGCAAGCTCAAGACCGGCAAGGCCACGATTTCCGATGGAACGGTGAACCTGTCGGGCATGGCGCGCGAACTGGGCGGTCGCGAGGCGATTGCGGCGGCGCTGAAAAACCTGCCCGACGGATATTCGGTCGCCAACGACATTCATGGTCCGCCATATATCTTCGAGGCCAATAAGGATCCGGTGGCCGCAACGCTGACATTGACCGGATATGTGCCGGACAATGCCGTTCATGCGGCGATCGTCGCATCCGCCGGCCGCAAGTTCGGGGAAAAGGTCGTCGACAAGCTCAAGGCGAGTCTCGGTGCGCCGACAGGGTTCGATGCCGTCGTCACGCGGGCGCTCGGATCGTTATCGCGACTGTCGACGGGAAGACTTGTCGTCTCCGACCGGGACGTCGATCTCTCCGGCGACGCGCTGTATGATGCAGCGGGAAGGCAGATCCGCGCTGATCTGCCCAAGGACCTGCCGCGGGGCTGGCAAACGAAAATGGAAGTGTCGGTCAAGCCGGCGGCGGCACCGGTCGATCCGGGAGTCTGTCAGCATTTGTTCGCCGATCTGCTGGGCAAGCGCACGATCCAGTTCGAAACCGGCCAGGCCACGCTGGATCCGGATTCCATCGGCCTGTTGGACCGGCTGACGGAAACCGCGCTACGCTGTCCGACGGCCACGATCGAGATCGTTGGCCATACCGATAGCGATGGCGACGCTTCCTTTAACCAGGCGCTGTCCGAGCGGCGCGCGCAGGCGGTCGTGGACTATCTGGTGAAAGCCGGGATGCCTGCGGATCGATTCAAGCCGATGGGCTACGGCAGTGTGCAGCCGATCGCCACCAACGACACCGACGAGGGCAAGGCGAAGAATCGCCGCATTGATTTCATTGTGAGGCAGTAAAGATATGGTTTATCTGGCGGTGTTTCACTGGGGTTGGCTCGCTGGATCGCTGCTGCTGGGTTTCGCCATGGGCTGGATCGCGGTGGTCCATCGCGGCCGGGGGGTCACGAAGCGGGTTGCGCAGTTGCTGTCGGTATTGGCCGCAGCGCTGATTGTCGCAGCGCTCACGCATGTGGTTCCCGGCCGATTCGGTTACTGGCTCGACCTTGGACTGGCGATGCTCGGGGTTTATCTTGCAGGTTGCGCGGTCGGCTCGTGGCTGCGCGATCGGGTGGTCTCCCGCCAGGCGGCGTCCGGCGGATCGACGGGACACTCTAATGTGTTGGAATGAAGGGTTTTGTTAAGGCCGACGGAATTCCACTAGGAACCGAAACACGCTACGACACTGTCCACGTGAATGAATGCGGAACGGCGACGGCTTTGCCGTGGACCGCAATTCGAGGTTCTCGATGCTAGGATCAATACGCAGAGCGATCTCGGTTCTGCGCCGGAAGCAAATCCTGCACAAATTGGGTGTTGCGATCAGCGTCACGGTCATCGTGGTCGCGTTCTACGTGCTCTTCCATATCCTCAGGGATACCGATATCGACGAGGTGATAGAGGCTGTCCGACAGACCGAGCCGCGCTTGATCGCGCTGTCGGGCCTGTTCGTTGCCGCCGGCTATTTCACGTTGACATTCTATGACCTGTTCGCGGTACGGGCGATCGGCGTCACGCATATTCCCTACCGCGCCACGGCATTCGCGGCCTTTACCAGCTATTCGGTTGGCCACAATGTCGGCGCCAGCGTCTTCACCGGCGGAGCGGTGCGCTATCGCGTCTATTCCGCCTGGGGACTGAGTGCGGTCGACGTCGCAAAGGTCTGCTTTCTGGCCGGTCTCACCTTCTGGCTCGGCAACGCGGCTGTACTCGGGCTCGGCATCGCCTATCACCCGGAGGCCGCGACGAGCATCGATCAGCTTCCGGCCTGGTGCAATAGGCTGATAGCGATCGCGATCATCCTCGGTCTGATCGGGTATGTGGTCTGGGTCGGAATCCGGCCGCGTCGCGTCGGCAGCGGGCCATGGACCGTGGTTCTGCCGGGCGGTCCGCTGACGCTGCTGCAAATCCTTATCGGAATCGTCGATCTGGGGTTTTGCGCGCTCGCGATGTATGTGCTGGTTCCCGACCAGCCCAATGTCGGCTTTGTCGTTGTCGCAGTGATTTTCGTGTCCGCAACGCTGCTCGGCTTCGCGAGCCATTCGCCGGGCGGGCTCGGCGTGTTCGACGCCGCCATGCTGGTCGGCCTCTGGCAGATGGACACAAAAGACCTGCTGGCCGGGATGCTGCTGTTCCGGCTGCTTTACTATGTCGTGCCCTTCGTGATTTCTATCATCTTGCTGACGCTTCGGGAAATTATCATCAGCGCACGAATGAAACGCGTGGGGAACGCGCGGCTCGGATCGAGCGCCGGGCCAACGGGTAAAATCGGGCCAACGGGCAAATTGTCCTGTCTGAGGGAGCATGGCGACTCCGGCGCCTGACAGCATTCGACCGACCGCGGAAGGAGCCGCCCAGCCGACTCCTGTGCCCGCTTCCGCTTCGAGGTTTGCATCCTGGACGGACCGGTTGCGCCGTTCGGCGCTCATTCTGCTGGTTGCCGGGCTCGTGCTGGCTGCGCTCGCCGTGTTCGGCGGCTTGCAGCCGTCCCGCGCCATCGCCGCCTTTGTCTGCATCGTCGGCGCGGGGCTGGTGCCCTGGCAGGTTCACGATCCGGCCGCGTCGCGCGAAGCCGACCTCGGCGCTAATCCGGTGGACACTGCGGCGGTTCATGCCATCGTTGCCGGTATGCCGGATCCCAACGTGCTGCTCGATCGGGCCGGCCGCGTGATCCATCTCAATGCCGCGGCGGCGCAGCTTGTGCCGGCGCTGCGCCAGCACGGGCTCGCGCAATTCGCGCTGCGATCGCCTGAGATTGTCACGGCGTTGCGCGAGGCGGTCGCGACGAGGGAAACGCGGCGGACGACCTATCTCAATCATGTCCCGGTCGATCGCTGGATGGAACTGATCATCACGCCGATTCCGGTGCCGACCGCGTTCGGCGGCGTCGACCATTGCATGCTGTTGACGTTCCACGATCAGACGCCGTTGCGACGGGTCGAGGAAATGCGCGCCGACTTCGTCGCCAATGCGAGCCACGAATTGCGCACGCCACTGGCGGCGCTGTCGGGCTTCATCGACACGCTGCAAGGCCCGGCGCGCGAGGATGCCAAGGCGCGTGAGCGCTTTCTCGGCATCATGCATGCGCAGGCCACGCGCATGGCGCGGCTGATCGACGATCTGCTGTCGCTGTCGCGGGTCGAACTGTCGGCGCATGTGCGGCCGGATACGCCGGTCGACCTTATCCCGATCGTGCGTCAGGTCGTCGACGGGCTCGAGCCGCTGGCGGCGGAGCGCCAGGTCAGGATCGAAGTCGAACTGCCGCAAACGCCGGTGATGATCTGCGGCGATCGCGAGGAACTGCTGCGGCTGTTCGAGAACCTGATCGAGAATGCGCTGAAATACGGCGCGTCCGGCGGCAGGGTCGTGGTGTCGTCGATGATGGACGTCTCGCTGGACGGCGCGCCGGAATTCCGGGTGGCGGTGCGGGATTTCGGTCCCGGAATCGCGCCGGAGCATTTGCCGCGCCTCACCGAACGCTTCTATCGCGTCGACGCCGGCGACAGCCGGGCTCAGGGCGGCACCGGCCTCGGCCTGTCGCTGGTGAGACATATCCTGAACCGTCATGGCGGCCGCCTGCTGATCGAAAGCGTGGCCGGCCATGGCGCGACCTTTACGGCGGGTTTCCCACCGGCGCAGGCCGTGACCGCAACGTGAAGTTAAATGATTGCAATGGTTTATCTCTGTCATCCGACTGTCGTCAAACCTTCGTAAAAGCAGCATCGACCGCACTTAGACGGACGCCATGGGCGCATCTGCGCTCTGCTCAATCTCGAGGGAGACCACACATGAATTTCTTCAAGGCCATCGCCGCCGCCGGCCTCGTTGCCGCCTCGGCGTCCGCGTTTTCGCTTCCGGCGAGGGCGGCTGACATCACCGGCGCGGGGGCGACCTTCCCGTTCCCGGTCTATTCCAAATGGGCCGATGCCTACAAGAAAGAGACCGGCAATAGCGTGAACTATCAGTCGATCGGGTCGGGCGCCGGCATCAAGCAGATCCTCGCCAAGACCGTGACCTTCGGCGCGACCGACGCGCCGCTGAAGGCCGACAAGCTCGACAAGGACGGCCTGCTGCAGTGGCCGATGGTGATGGGCGCGATCGTCCCCGTCGTGAACGTCGAAGGCGTGACGCCTGGCGAACTGGTCCTTTCGGGTGAACTGCTCGGCGACATCTTTCTCGGCAAGGTTACCAAGTGGGACGACCCTGCGATCGCAAAGCTCAACCCGAAGCTCAAGCTGCCTTCGGCTTCGATCGCGGTTGTGCATCGTTCGGACGGATCGGGCACCTCATTCAACTTCACCAACTATCTGTCCAAGGTGAATGCCGAGTGGAAGTCCAAGGTCGGTGAGGGCACTGCGGTGGAGTGGCCGGCGGGCGTCGGCGCCAAAGGCAACGAAGGCGTGTCCGGCAATGTCGGCCAGACCAGGAACTCGATCGGCTATGTCGAGTATGCCTATGCCAAGCAGAACAAGCTGACCTACGCCGCGCTCATCAACAAGGCCGGCAAGGCCGTGCAGCCGACCGTCGCCTCCTTCCAGGCTGCGGCGGGCAACGCCGACTGGGCGCACGCGCCGGGCTACTACGTGATCCTGACCGATCAGCCAGGCGATGCTTCCTGGCCGATCGCCGCGGCGACGTTCATCCTGATGCACAAGGAGCCGATCGACAAGGCGGCCTCCGCCGAAGCCATCAAGTTCTTCAAGTGGTCATTCGAGAAGGGCGGCAAGATGGCCGAGGATCTTGACTACATTCCGATGCCGGACCCGGTCGTGAAGCAGATCGAGAAAACCTGGACCTCCGAGATCAAGAGCTGATCCCGGGCCGTGGAGGAGCGCCAGGGCGCTCCTCCATTCTCCCTTGCGAGAAGGCGTTTTCCGCAGGTTGCCCGGACATCATGCGTTGCAGGAAATAGGGGATTGGCGTGGCGGAAATGGCCGTTCATGGTAGCGCGATGGAGGCAGCAGGCCGCTATGACCGCACCCGTGCGCTGAACGCCTTCAAGTTCGGCGACACGGCGTTCTACTGGACCACGCGCATCAGCGCGCTCCTGGTTCTGATGCTGCTCGGAGGAATCATCGTCTCGCTGATCGTGGGGGCCTGGCCCGCGATTGTGGAGTTCGGAAGCGCGTTCCTGACGACGCAGCGCTGGGCGCCGTCCGCCGATCCGCCGGTGCTGGGCGCGCTGAGCCCGCTGTATGGCACGATCCTGACCTCGGTCATCGCTATGACAATCGCGATCCCGGTCGGCATCGGCATCGCGGTATTCCTCACCGAATTGTGCCCGCTGTGGGCGCGCCGGCCGATCGGCATGGCGGTCGAGCTGCTCGCGGGCATTCCTTCGATCATCTACGGCATGTGGGGCTTCTTCATCCTCGGCCCGTTTCTTGCCAATTCGGTGCAGCCCTTCTTCATCGACCTGTTTGCAGGGGTGCCGATCCTCGGCTCGATCTTCGGCGGGCCGCCGTCTTATTTGAGCCTGTTCAACGCCTCGCTGATCCTCGCGATCATGGTGTTGCCTTTTATCACCGCGATTTCGCGCGACGTGTTCGCGACCGTACCGCCAGTTCTGAAAGAGGCGGCCTATGGCGTCGGCTGCACCACCTGGGAAGTCGTCCGCCACGTCGTGCTGCCCTATACGCGCGTCGGCGTCATCGGCGGCGTCATGCTGGCGCTCGGCCGCGCGCTCGGCGAGACGATGGCGGTGACCTTCATTATCGGCAACTCGTTCCGTATCTCGCCGTCGATCTTTGCGCCCGGCACCACGATTTCCGCGGCGATCGCCAGCGAGTTCGCCGAGAGCGACGGCCTGCATCAGTCTGGTCTGATGCTGCTCGGTCTGCTGTTGTTCGTGCTGACATTCTTCGTACTCGCCGCGGCGCGGCTGATGCTGATGCGGCTGGAGAAGAAGGCGGGGAAATAGGCATGATCCGTAAAAGCGGAAGCCGGTTTTTCCGAACCAACGAAATCGTTGGTCCGGAGATCATGCCTGTTCAGGTGAAGCCATGAATCCGATCTATGCGTCCCGCCGCCGTCGAGACCTCATCGTTCGCGTCCTGTGTTTTGCCGCCGCCGCTTTCGGCGTCTCCTGGCTCGGGCTGATCCTGTTTACGCTCTTCTATAACGGTCTCGCCGGGATGAGCTGGCAGATTTTCACCCAGAACACGCCGCCGCCCGGCGCTTCCGAAGGGGGCCTGTTGAACGCCATCGTCGGCTCCATCATGATGACCGTGATCGGGGTGGGCATCGGCGCGCCGATCGGCATGTTTGCGGGTACCTATCTTGCCGAATACGGCAAGCACGACCGCCTCTCGCCGGTCATCCGTTTCATCAACGACATCCTTCTCAGCGCGCCCTCGATCATCATCGGCCTGTTCATCTATGGCGCGGTCGTGGTGCCGATGGGAGGTTTCTCGGCGCTCGCGGGTTCGCTCGCGCTCGCCGTGATCGTCATTCCGGTCGTGGTGCGCACGACGGAGGACATGCTGAACCTGGTGCCGAACTCGTTGTGCGAGGCGGCCTCCGCGCTTGGTCTGCCGCGCTCGCTGGTCATCAAGCGCGTCGCTTATCGCGCCGCGCGGGCGGGACTGATCACCGGCGTGCTGCTTGCCACCGCGCGCGTTGCCGGCGAGACCGCACCGCTGCTGTTCACCGCGCTGAGCAATCAGTTCTTCAGTATGGACCTGACCCACACGATCGCGAACCTTCCCGTCACCATCAACAACTTCGTGCAGAGCCCCTACGCCTATTGGAAAGATTTGGCGTGGAGCGGCGCGCTGCTGATCACGCTGGCCGTACTGGCGCTGAACATCGGTGCAAGGTTGATCGGCTCTGAGAGGACCGCAAAATGACCGACGTTTCCGCCGCTGTCTCGCGCCCGGCCGTTCCGCCATCGGCGATCGATCCCGATGCTCCGGCCAAGATCGCCGCCCGTAACCTCAATTTCTATTACGGCCAGAACCACGCGCTGAAGAATATCGACCTCTCGATCGCCGCCAATCGGGTGACGGCCTTCATCGGTCCCTCGGGTTGCGGCAAATCGACCCTGCTTCGCATCTTCAACCGCATGTACGACCTCTATCCCGGCCAGCGCGTCGAAGGGCAGGTGTTGCTGGACAATACCGACATCCTCGACCCCAGGCTCGATCTCAATCTTCTGCGCGCGCGGGTCGGCATGGTGTTCCAGAAGCCGACGCCGTTCCCGATGACGATCTATGAGAACATCGCGTTCGGCATCCGCTTGTACGAGAAGCTGTCGCGGTCGGAGATGGACGGTCGGGTGGAGAAAGCGCTGCGGGGCGGCGCCTTGTGGAGCGAGGTCAAGGACAAGCTCAATGCCAGCGGGCTCAGTCTTTCCGGCGGTCAGCAGCAGCGCCTGTGCATCGCGCGAACCGTCGCGCTGCGGCCGGAGGTGATCCTGTTCGACGAGCCGTGCTCGGCGCTCGATCCGATCTCCACGGCCAAGGTCGAAGAACTGATCGACGAGCTCAAGGAGCACTACACCATCGCGATCGTCACCCATAACATGCAGCAGGCGGCGCGTGTCTCGGATACCACCGCATTCATGTATCTCGGTGAGATGGTCGAGTTTGGGCCGACCAACAAGCTCTTCACCTCGCCGGTCGACCGCCGCACCCAGGATTACATTACAGGCCGCTTCGGCTGAACGCGCGTATGCGCGGGGAGAATTGAAATGGCTTTCGAACACACCGCCAAGGCTTTCGACGACGATCTCCAGGAGCTGACGCGGCTGGTTGCCGAGATGGGCGGTCTCGCCGAACGGCAGATCGTCGAATCCCTGGATGCGCTGATCCGCCGCGACACCGCATTGGGCGCCCGCGTCGTCGCCGCCGATGCCGAAATCGACCGGCTGCAGCGCACGATCGAGGAACGCGCCGTGCTCACCATCGCGCGGCGGCAACCGATGGCGGTCGACCTGCGCGCGATCGTCGGCGCCATGCGGGTCGCCGCCGATCTGGAGCGGATTGGCGATCTCGCCAAGAACATGGGCAAGCGCGTGGTTGCGCTCGATAGCGATTTCCATCCGATGAAACTGATCCGCGGCCTCGAGCACATGACCGACCTCGTGCAGTCCCAGGTCAAGTCGGTGCTCGACGCCTATGCGGCGCGCGACCTGCCGTCGGCGATGGCGGTCTGGAAGGGGGACGAGGAGGTGGACGCCATCTGCACCTCTTTGTTCCGCGAACTCCTGACCTACATGATGGAGGATCCGCGCAATATCGGGTTCTGTATCCACCTGATGTTCTGCGCCAAGAACATCGAGCGGATCGGCGACCACGCAACCAATATCGCGGAGACGGTGTTCTACATGATCGAGGGCCAGCAGATGCTCGACAAGCGTCCCAAGGGGGACACGACGGGTTTCGCATCGGCGGCGCCGGGAAACTGAAACCAGAGCAGGCGAGAACACGATGAGTGCACGCATTCTGGTGGTCGAGGACGAGGAGGCGCTGACGACGCTGCTGCGCTACAATCTCGACGCCGAAGGTTACGAGGTTGAAACGGTGGCGCGCGGCGACGAGGCCGATACGTGGCTGAAGGAGCGCACCCCCGATCTTGTGGTGCTGGACTGGATGCTGCCTGGCCTGTCCGGCATCGAACTGTGCCGCCGTCTGCGGGCGCGCCCCGAGACCAGGCAACTTCCGATCATCATGCTCACCGCCCGCGGCGAGGAGAGCGAGCGGGTGCGGGGGCTTGCGACCGGCGCCGATGACTACATCGTCAAGCCATTCTCGGTGCCGGAGCTTCTGGCGCGGGTGAAGGGGCTGCTGCGGCGCGCGAGCCCGGAGCGGCTCGCCACGATCCTGAGCTTCGGCGACATCGAGCTCGATCGTGACAAACACCGCGTCGCGCGTTCCGGCCGCCCGATCGATCTCGGTCCGACCGAGTATCGCCTGCTGGAATTCTTCCTCGAGCATCCCGGCCGGGTGTTCAGTCGCGAGCAACTGCTCGACAGCGTCTGGGGCCGCGACATCTACATCGACGAGCGCACCGTGGACGTTCATATCGGGCGGCTGCGCAAGCTGCTCAATCCCGGCGGCGAGCAGGATCCGATCCGCACAGTGCGCGGCGCAGGCTACGCGTTGGACGAGCGGTTTCAGAAAGCGGTCGAGTAAGCAAACCGCTATCGCCCCTGCGAACGCAGGGACCCATACGCCAGGACATTTCCGTTTTGGCAGGCGACTGGGGCCAGCGCCGTTGTTACAACGCGTGGCGGTGGCTATGGGCTCCTGCGTTCGCAGGGACGACGCTCATGAAAGTTGCTGAAGTCTTACCGCACCTTCGGCGGCTGGCGGCGGCGGTCGGCGGCGGGCTGATAGGCAATGCGCGAGTGGTGCGCGCAATAGGGTAGGCCGTTGAGTGCCTTGCCGCCGCAGAAGAAGAATTCCGGACTCGAGGGATCGCCGACCGGCCAGTGGCAGGTGGCTTCGCTGAGTTGGAGCAGAGACAGCCGCTGGCTCATCGGCACCACATTGTCGAAGGCGATCGGATCCGGCTCGAGTTCGACCTCGAAGTCGTGCGCGAGCGCGGTGTTGCCGCGGGAGACCGGGCGCGATACCCGCATGACGTGCTGGGCCGGACGGGCCTTGCGCGGCCGCGACACCGCTGACGAAGGACTCTTGGCGCGGCCCGACAGACCGAGCCGGTGTACCTTGCCGATCACCGCATTGCGCGTCACGTTGCCGATCTCAGCGGCGATCTGACTTGCGGAGAGGCCCGCTTCCCAGAGCTTCTTCAGTTGTTCGACGCGGTCGTCGGTCCAGGTTATCACCGTCATCGCACGTTTTCCCTTGTGTCACGCGTGCCTCCGCTAAGGCCGCACCTGAAGCGTCCCCCTGAAAACCCGTGTGGACAGAATCCCTTAACCCTCGCCGGGCGGGAAAACCGCCCGGGCGCTTACGCCGAGAACAGGACCATCGAGGATCAAAGCCGCCGCACGAGATGTCGTATCCGACGGTCCTAACGCTACAATATGCCGTGACTCGCGCGCAAGAGTCCGGCCTGGCGGCGTCCACATGTTCTGCAAGAAAATCGGAAAGATCGGCTCTCTCTGCGACTTTCGCGCATCACCGGCGTGTTCTGGAACCCAGAGCCTTTTCGCTTCTGATCGAATCGGAAGCGAGGCTCTATGATTTTGAATTGACGCGTTTTCTTCACACGAACCGGTGCCCACTTCGCTCGAAAACGCTCTGGTATTGCCGCTGGTCCCGTTCCTGCATTCACAAAGGCGCTCGCTGGACCGGGATGCGAATGCTGAAATCGGACCACTGGAATATTGACAGTGATCGCCGCGCACCTAGAATAACCCTCACGTGCCGCCGGAAAGGCGGCACGTTTCGTTTCCGGGGCTGACAGTTCATCGATCGCGCCGCAGCGCAGTCGGATCGATCCGCCCCCCCATCAACCGGCAAAACCGTCATGACCAGAGCCGCGGCGTCCCATCTGTTGCCCGTTTTCGCAAGGGCCGATCTCTCATTCGACAGCGGCGAAGGCGCCTGGTTGGTCGGATCCGACGGTGGACGCTATCTCGACTTCACCAGCGGCGTTGCCGTCAATGCGTTGGGCCACTGCCATCCGCATCTCGTCGCCGCGCTTCAGGCGCAGGCGGCAAAGCTTTGGCACGTCTCGAACCTGTTCAAGTCGCCGGACGGCGAGCGGCTGGCGGCACGGCTGTGCGAGCAGAGCTTCGCCGACTTCGTCTTCTTCGCCAATTCCGGCGCCGAGGCGGTGGAGTGCGCCATCAAGGTGATGCGCCGCTATCATGCCTCCAAGGGTCATCCGGAACGCTATCGCATCGTCACCTTCGAGGGCGCCTTCCATGGCCGCACGCTGGCGGCGCTGGCGGCCACCGGCTCGAAAAAATATCTCGACGGATATGGGCCGCCGGCGGACGGCTTCGACCAGGTGCCGCTCGACGATATCGAGGCTGTGAAGAAGGCGATCGGCCCCGCGACCGCCGGCATCCTGATCGAGCCGCTACAGGGCGAAGGCGGCGTGCGCGAGCCGTCCCATGCGTTCTTCCGTGCGCTGCGTCAGCTCTGCGACGAGCACGGCCTGCTGCTGGCATTCGACGAGGTGCAGACCGGCATGGGCCGCACCGGCGATCTCTTTGCCTACAGGCGCATCGGCGTCGCGCCGGACGTGATGTCGCTGGCGAAGGCGCTCGGCGGCGGTTTTCCGATCGGCGCCTGTCTTGCGAGAGCGGAAGCCGCGTCCGGCATGACGCCGGGCTCGCACGGCTCGACCTTCGGCGGCAATCCGCTGGCGGTCGCCGCGGCCAATGCCGTGCTCGACGTGATGCTGGAGCCCGGCTTCTTCGAGCGGACGCAGAAGATGTCGCTGCTGCTGAAGCAGAAGCTGGCATCGGTCGTCGATCGCCATCCGGATGTGCTGAGCGAGGTGCGCGGCGAGGGCCTTCTGATCGGCCTCAAGGCCGTGGTGCCGTCGGGCGATCTGGTCGGCGCGCTGCGCGAGGAAAAGCTGTTAACGGTCGGCGCCGGCGACAACGTCGTGCGTTTGTTGCCGCCGCTGATCGTCAGCGAGGCGGAGATCGAGGAGTCGGTGCGGCGGCTGGAGCGGGCCTGCGCCAAACTCTCCGGCGCATCCGCGAAGAAGGAAGCGGCGCAATGAGCAAGGCGCCACGGCATTTTCTCGACCTGTTCGACGTGCCGACGACGGAACTGCGCGCGATCCTCGATGCCAGCGTGGCGATGAAGAAGCGACGCAAGGAGGGCCGGATCGCCGACAAGCCGCTCGACGGCAAGACGCTGGCGATGATCTTCGACAAGCCCTCGACGCGCACCCGCGTGTCGTTCGATGTCGGCATGCGCCAACTCGGCGGCGAGGCGATCATGCTGACCGGGGCCGAAATGCAGCTCGGACGCGGCGAGACCATCGCGGATACCGCGCGGGTGCTGTCGCGCTTTGTCGATATCATCATGATCCGCATCCTCAGCCACGACGCGCTGACGGAGTTGGCCACGCACGCAACCGTGCCCGTCGTCAACGGGCTGACGCGGCGCTCGCACCCCTGCCAGGTGATGGCCGATGTGATGACTTTCGAGGAGCATCGCGGGCCGATCGAGGGCCGCACCGTGGCGTGGACCGGCGACGACAACAACGTGCTGGCGTCGTGGGCTCATGCGGCCGAGCGCTTCAGCTTCAATCTCAACATCGCGACCCCGCCGGAACTCGCGCCGAACAAGTTGCTGAAGGACTGGATCAGGTCGAGCGGGGCGCCGATCAGGCTCGGCACCGATCCGGAAGCGGCGGTGCGCGGCGCCGACTGCATCGTCACCGATACATGGGTATCGATGGGCGACAAGGACGGCGAGCATCGTCACAATTTGCTCAAGCCCTACCAGGTCAACGCCAAGCTGATGTCGCTTGCCAATCCGGACGCGCTGTTCATGCACTGCCTGCCGGCGCACCGCGGCGACGAGGTCACCGACGAGGTGATCGACGGACCGCAGTCGGTGGTGTTCGACGAGGCCGAAAACCGGCTGCACGCCCAGAAGGGCATTCTGGCCTGGTGCCTTAACGCGGCGGGATAAGTGCGGTGCCGCTTCGCCTGGCGTTTTCGTTCAGATGTCATTGCGAGCCAACGGGCCGGCGCAAAGCGCCGCCGATGATAAACTCCGCGAAGCAATCCAGTTTTTCTTTCGAGGCTTTCTGGATTGCTTCGGCGCGAGGCGCCTCGCAATGACGCGACTTATAGCGTTTTCGAGCGAAGTGGATATCGGTTCGCGTCAAGAAAACGCGTCAAATCAAAATCATAGAGCCCCGCTTCTGATTCCATCAGAAGCGAAAAGGCTCTAAGTGCGGCTCTGGAAAAGTGCCGTAGGCCGCTCGTGGACGACGATCATCGCAGGATGATCCTTACGCCACCATCTCCTTGGTCTTCTCGGCGCGCTTGCGCTCGTTGGCATCGAGGTGCTTCTTGCGCAGGCGGATCGACTTCGGCGTCACCTCGACCAACTCGTCGCCCTCGATATAGGCCAGCGCTTTTTCCAGCGTCATCCTGATCGGCGGCGTCAGCCGCACCGCCTCGTCCTTCGACGTGGTTCGGATATTGTTGAGCTGCTTGCCCTTCAGCACGTTGATCTCGAGGTCGTTGTCGCGGGTGTGCTCGCCGACGATCATGCCCTTGTAGACCTTCCAGCCCGGCTCGATCATCATCGGGCCGCGATCTTCCAGCTTGAACATGGCGTACGCAACGGCTTCGCCCTGGTCGTTGGAGATCAGCACGCCGTTGCGGCGGCCCTGGATATCACCCTTGTAGGGCAGGTAGTTATGGAACAGGCGGTTCATGATAGCCGTGCCCTTGGTGTCAGTCATCAGTTCGCCCTGATAGCCGATCAGGCCGCGGGTCGGCGCGTAGAACACCAGCCGCAGACGGTTGCCGCCGGACGGACGCATCTCGATCATCTCGGCCTTGCGTTCGCTCATCTTCTGCACGACGACGCCGGAGAACTCCTCGTCGACGTCGATGACGACTTCCTCGACTGGCTCCAGCAGCTGGCCGTTCTCATCCTTTGTCAGCACCACGCGCGGACGTGACACCGAGAGTTCAAAGCCTTCGCGGCGCATGGTCTCGATCAGGATCGCGAGCTGCAATTCGCCGCGGCCGGAAACCTCCATCGCATCCTTGTCGGAGGCCTCGACCACCTTCAGCGCGACGTTACCTTCGGCCTCGCGCAGCAGGCGGTCGCGAATCATGCGACTGGTGACCTTGTCGCCTTCGGTGCCGGCGAGCGGCGAGTTGTTGACAATGAACGACATCGAGACGGTCGGGGGGTCGATAGCCTGCGCCTGGATCGGTGTTTCCACCGAGGGATCGCAGAAGGTATCGGCGACGGTGCCTTTCGGCAGGCCTGCGATGGCGACGATGTCGCCGGCTTCGGCGAATTCCACCGGCTGCCGCTCGAGGCCGCGGAAAGCGAGAATTTTCGTGATACGCCCGGTCTCGACCACCTTGCCGTCGCGCGACAGCACCTTCACCGACTGGTTTGGCTTGACCGAGCCGGAGGCGATGCGGCCGGTGATGATACGGCCGAGATAGGGGTTGGCTTCGAGGATGGTGCCGAGCAGGCGGAATGGGCCTTCCTCGACCGCCGGCGGCGCAACGTGCTTGATCACCAGTTCGAACAGCGGCTTCATGCGATCGTCGTGCGAGGCGTCGGGAGAGTTGCCCATCCAGCCGTTCTTACCGGAACCGTAGAGGATCGGAAAATCGAGCTGTTCGTCCGTGGCATCGAGCGCGGCGAACAGATCGAACACCTCGTTGACGACTTCCGTGACGCGCGCGTCCGGGCGATCGACCTTGTTGATCGCGACGATCGGCTTGAGGCCAAGCTTCAGCGCCTTGCTGACCACGAATTTGGTCTGTGGCATCGGACCTTCGGCAGCATCGACCAGCACGATCACGCCATCGACCATCGACAAAATGCGCTCGACCTCGCCGCCAAAGTCGGCATGGCCAGGGGTGTCGACGATGTTGATCTGGGTATCTTCCCAATGCACCGAGGTGCACTTGGCGAGAATGGTGATGCCACGCTCTCGTTCCAGATCGTTGGAATCCATCGCGCGTTCGACTTGGCGCTGGTTGTCGCGATAGGTGCCGGACTGCTGCAGCAACTTGTCGACGAGAGTGGTCTTGCCATGGTCGACGTGGGCGATGATGGCGATGTTACGGAGGTTCATGGAACTGGTTTCTTTTTGATCGGGAAGACCACGCATCGCCCAAATATTAGGCGGCGTTCTCGTCTTGCGGGTGAAGGTCAATCGAATGGGGCGCGGCGTGATCAAATCACGCGGCGAAAGCGGTTAAAGGGTCGTCGCTTCCGGCCAAGTCATTGGCGCCACTTCTTTTCTCAAACGCGGTTAGACACGAATAACCCGAGTTACAGCTCCGGGCACCTTCGCTGCAACGCGATATAGTCAGAAATGGTCAAAAAAACAATGCGTCGTTTGCCGTTTGTCGAACTCATTTTGCAGATGATAGGGGCTGCTGCGCAGGTTGTGCTTCTTCGATCGGGTAAACCCCCCGTAAAACCTCCTCGAAATGGCTTTTGACCGCGTTGTTGCAGAGGCAGGCGCGGAGGGCCAAAGCATCGCGGTTACGCACCAGGAGGGCGCCGCGCCGGGTCTCCAGAACACCTTCGGCCTTGAAGGTCTGGATTACCCGGCTGGCGTAGCTGCGGCCGACCCCCAGCATGGTCGACAACTGCTCGTGGGTGAGCGGTACGAGATCGCTGTCGGTCCGCTCCATCGCCGAGAGGATCCACTTGGCCGTGCGCTGCTCGATCGAATGGATGGCGTTGCAGGCGGTGGACTGAAAAACCTGGGCCAGCATGCAGTCGGCATAGCGTGCGAACAGGTTGCGCAGCGTGGGCGATTTGGCTTTTGCGGCTTCCAGCTTGGCGATGCGCAATCGCACAAACGGGCCGCCGACCTTGATCGTGATCCGCGTATAGGCCGGCAAAAATCCATGGCTGACGATGCCGCCAACAGCGCCCTCACGCCCAACCAGAATGGTTTCGACATCGCGGCCGTCCTCGTTGGGGACGAGATAGGATGCAAGACTCGGTCCGCATGGGAAGTGGACGATCTCGACATTGTCCCCGGGATTGTAGAGGAGGTCGTCGCTTGCTCCGGTCACGGTGACGAGAAATGGTTCGATCAGCTTGAAATCGGCGTCGCTGAGCCTGCGCAGGAGGTTGTTGAACGGGCGATTATGGTTCGTCGGTAGATATTGCTGTGCGGCCATGCGGCGCCATCCTGTTCCCAGGATTCTAACAAAAGCGTCTGTTGAGTTATGTTCAAAAGTGAACAGACAACACCTTGGCGGTATGGTCGGTTCCGGACGGGAACCGGAAAGGGGGCGTCCTCATCCGGTGTCCAGGAAAAATTCCAGCCATCATTGGGTCAGACTTATGAAGCCTATCGTTCCCGTTGCTTCGGCGGCGGTGCCAGGCGCCACCCCCGGCGACGTTTTGATCGTCGAGGACGATGCCATCATCGCACTCGACTTCGAGCAGACCGTCGCGGAGTTCGGCGTGACATCGGTCCGGATCGCCTCAAATGTCGCGCAAGCGCTGGCGATGATCGCCGAACGTGCTCCGGACTTTGCGCTTCTCGACATCGGGCTCTCCGAGGAAAAAAGCTTTGCTGTCGCTAGGCGGCTGGCCGTTCTGAAAATCCCGTTTGCCTTTGTGACCGGCTACAGTGGCGACAGGGCCTTTCCGCTGGAATATTCGGACCGGCCCAGACTCTCAAAACCGTTTTCGCGCGATGAACTGTTTGCGATTCTGTCGGATTGGCGAAGCGGCGACGCCGGATGATTCGGATTTAGTCGGCCTGTTCGATACGGTCTATGCGACCCCGGCTCCCTCACCCAGGCTGAGCCGAACCTCCCGGTTTGCGTCAGCGCAACCTCATGCTCGCGCATCGAGGATACCGTCCTCCGCGGCCGGCGACCCGTGCACCGACAGTGCGTTGGCTGCTATGATCGGACGGAACGATGAGAGGATGTCGCATGGCCATGTCAGACGTGGAGAAGGCGAGAAACAGGCCGCTGGCGATCTGGACGATCGGCTTCAGACCGTTTTTTCTGATGGCCGGCATCTGGTCGGCGGCGGCGCTCGCCGGATGGATTGCCATGCTCACGACGGGGCTCACGCTCCCCAGTCGCTTCGATCCGCTGGCATGGCACATCCATGAAATGCTGTTCGGGTTCGTCCTGGCGGCAATCGCCGGCTTTTTGCTGACCGCAATCCCGAACTGGACCGGCCGGGCGCCGATCAACGGCCGGCCGCTTGCCGCGCTGGCGGCGTTATGGCTCGCGGGCCGCCTCGCGTGTCTCATGTCGGCGTCGATCCCGCTCTGGCTGGCCGCGGCAACGGATCTCGCCTTTCCGTTCGTGCTTTGCGCCGTCTGCGCCCGCGAGATCGTCGCCGGCCGCAATTGGCGCAACATGCCCATGCCGCTTCCTATTGCCGTTCTCGGTTTTGCCGACCTTCTGATGTATCTGGAGCTTGCCGGTTTCTCCGTGCCCGCGGGGCTGGGATGGCGCCTCGCCTTGACGGCGATCATCATCCTGATTTCGGTCGTCGGCGGACGGATCATTCCGGTGTTCACGCGCAACTGGCTCGTCAAACAAGGCGCGGCTAACCTTCCAGCCGCGCACGGCCGGGTCGATAACGTCGCACTCGGTGCGCTCCACGCCGGGATGATCGGTTGGGCGCTTTTTCCGGCGTTCGCGCCTGTCGGCGGGCTGCTGCTTCTCGCCGCTGCGCTTAATCTCTGGCGGCTCGTGCGCTGGCGCGGCATTGCCACCGGGGCCGAACCGCTGTTGATCGTTCTTCATGTCGGCTATCTCTGGGTCGTCATCGGCGCGGCTTTGTTGGGCGCATCGATGTTGACCGGTCATGTGGCGGAGGCTGCCGCGATCCACGCGCTGACCGCCGGCGCCATCGGCACCATGGTTCTTGGAGTGATGACCCGCGTTTCGCTCGGCCACACCGGCCGCACGCTCACGGCGGATCGGACCACCGCCGTGATCTATCTGCTTGTGTTCCTGGCCGCTGTGGCGCGCGTCGCTGCGGCGGCCAGTGGATCGCTTCCCGTGTTGATCGAGATTTCGGCGATGCTTTGGATCGGCAGCTTCGGCCTGTTCGCCCTGCGATATGGACCGATATTACTGGCGTCCCGCGTGTAGCCGGTGGAAGGGCCATCGCTGAACGCAGCAAACATTTGGCCGCGGCCCGCGGCGTCATCACGCGGCGCGCAAGGTCGGACGACTTCATCACCTTGGCCTGGCGCGTATTCCGGAAAAGCAGGTGCCGGTTTTGCGATCAGAATACGTGCAAATTATAAGAGCATTTTCTTGCGGATCACCGAATTCCAATTAGCCGGAAAATGCTCTGGTGACGTTACCGGTCGACGTTCAGCACCTCGCCGGTGTTGGCGTCGACGTCGACTTCCATATACTGGCCGGATATGTCACGCCCCTCGATCTGCCATTCGTTGCCGGCGAACTCGGTGTCTGACACGGTTGCAAGCCCGATATCCATCGCGACGCCGAGCGCCTCATCCATCGAGAGAAGGCTACCGGTATCATAGGCCATCGCGGGGGCGGCCGCGCCGAGCGAGACAGCGGCAGCCAGGGACAGAATATAGGTTCGCATAGGGTACTCCTCATCGAGGTTCGATCCGTTGCGCCGTCGCGCGAACGCAACAGCGATAAAACCGGCAGCCTTCCATTGAGTTCCCGTGTTTTATTGGCGAGTTTGCGCGACTGTTTTCTTGGCCGTATGTTGGCGAGTGGAAGACAAAAGCATCGGCACTCGATCCGGCATTGCATGATGCTTTGCAGCCCGGTGCCGAGGAACGCGATCTCCGCTTTTCCATCGAACGTGCGGAGGCTGGCTCGCATTCAGGAGCCGCCATCATCCCATCCGAACGACATCACAAATTCGTCAATCCGCGCCGAAAGCATGCGCTTTCTCGTTTTGCATGACCACGTCTGCATTTCCGCGGTAGACGACCACGCTGTATCGATCTACATCCCCGATGCCGGGGAAGGTGGGGGAGAATCGAAATGGCGCGGCGCTATCGTAAGCACCTGAACGTTCTCATGCCTGTCGTCGTCGTGCTTGGCATCATGATCGGGCTCGTGGCCTACTCGCCGGAGCTGTATCGTGTGTTCTGCAGTGCGACCGGATACGGAGGAACGACGCAGCGGGTGTATTCGGATCCGACCGCTGTCTCCGGCAAGACCGTCACCGTTAGGTTCGATACTAATGTCGCACCGGGTCTGCCGTGGCGGTTCGAGCCGGAACAGCGTTCCGTGACGGTTCATCTCGGGGAGCAGAAGATGGTTTTCTTCACGGCCGAGAATCTCGGCAATGAGCCGATCGTCAGCCATGCGACGTACAACGTCTCGCCGGACACCAGCGGTCCCTACTTCAAGAAAATACAGTGCTTCTGCTTCAACGAGGAGCGCCTCGACCCGCATGAGAAGATCGAAATGCCGGTTGTCTTTTTCGTCGATCCGGCCTTTGCCAAGGATTCGGACAACAAGTCGGTCGACACGATCACCCTGAGCTACACGCTTCTTCGTTCGGTGAATCCGTCGGAGAGCAAGAACCTGTCGCGCTTCCTGCCCAATGCGCCGCCTGATCCCCTCCATGGCAAGCAGCTTTTCAGCGAACGATGTGCCGCATGTCACGCGCTGGACGCCGACAAGGCAGGCCCTCGGCTGGGCGGCGTGGTCGGCCGCAAGGCAGGCACTGTCTCCGGCTATCACTATTCGCCGGCGCTCAACAGCGCCGGTCTGGTTTGGTCCCCAGACAATCTGGAGCATTGGCTGGCCGATCCGAAGAAACTCGTGCCCGGCTCCCGCATGCCGGTGCGCGTGCTCGACGCGCCCTCCCGCCACGATATCGTCGCGTATCTGCAGACGGTGGGCCAGGAGCGCAACGAGCGGGCCGGCTCGAACCCGCCCGCGCCCGGCGGAGAACTTTAGATCGCGTTCAGACGTCAACGCACGCGGCGCGGTGGATGAGAGCGTTTTCGAGCGCAGCATGTCCTCGGGCTTGACCCGGGGATGGGCATCGGTTCGCGTGAAGAAAACGCGTCAATTCAAAATCATAGAGCCTCGCTTCTGATTCCATCAGAAGCGAAATGCCCCCCGCCCGCGCGACGTGAGGGCTGGCGCCCACAGGGTGCCGGCAGGGCGGCATTTTTGCCGGGAAATGGGGTATAATTGGGTATACCCGCTGTCTTCCCGTATAAATCGCCGCGAACCTCATCATCGTCAGGAGTTTGGCTGGATCGCCATGGACACATCACATTTAGCCGAACATCTTGGAACCATCGGCAGTCTGGCCGCCTCGTTCTTCGTGGTCGCCACCTACACCATGCGGACCATGATTCCGCTCCGTGTCTTCGGCATGCTGGCCAATCTCGTGCTGATGATCACCGCGATCTCGCTTCACAACGTTCTGCAGTTCGGGCTTCACGCCGGGCTGTTTTGCCTTAACGGCTATCGCCTGCACCAGATGCTGCTGCTCGTGCGCGAAGTGAAGAAGTCCGTGAACGGCGACCTGTCGATGAACTGGCTGAAGCCCTTCATGACCAAACGCAAATGCGAGGCCGGCGACATGCTGTTCTACAAGGATGAGAAAGCCGAAACGATGCTCTACATCGTCAGCGGCCGCTATCGTCTGGTGGAGTCTGGCATCGAGCTTCCGGTCGGCTCCATTGTGGGTGAACTCGGGATGCTATCGCCTTCCAACGAGCGCACCCAGTCGCTCGAATGCATCGAAAGTGGCACGGTGCTCAGCGTCAGCTATCGCCAAGTGGAGGAGCTTTACGTCCAGAATCCCGAATTCGGCTTCTACTTCCTACGGCTGGCCAGCGCGCGGCTGTTTCAGAACATCGGCAAGCTCGAGGAGCGGCTCGCCGACCGTACGGCGCCGGCGGCCGCGACACCCGAGTTGGCATGAATCCCGGCGCTCCCAAAGCCGCCGGTGCTCTTCCCGCGATCCGCTCGATCTTCGCTGCTGTCCTCGGCGACGACGACAATCCAGTGCCGGCGCTGCCCGCTGGTCTGCCCGACGGGGTGAGGCCGGTCGCGGCCGAAGCCGTGAACCGCCTGATCGATTATCAGGGACCGAGCTACGCGCAGCTCTATGTCGCCCGGCTGAGGCGCTTCATCGGCCGGCGCAATGTCGATGACGCGGTATTCGCCGACATCGCGCGGCTGATGGCCGTGCGCATGGCTTACGACGACGTCGTCCGGATGGCGCAGCTCAAGCTTGCCGGAGCCGCGGCGGGTCCGGGCGTTCCGCCGGACGATGTCCGCAAGCTGCGTCTCGACGAACTGGTATCGTCGCTGCCGGAAAGAGTGGCCGGTCCCGTGCTGCGGGCATTGGAGTATCCGGGATGGCTGCACCTGCCCGTCACTATGCGGTTCAGCGCGGCAAGCGGCTTCGGGCGTCGCCGTCTCAGAATCAAAGCCTCGCTCAAGCGATGGCGGTTGTCCTCACTCCGCTATGCCAGGGAGCGCGTCTGGGTCGAGCGCTGGCTGCACATGGTCGATCGCAGCCTGACAAAGCAGCCTGCGGCAGTCGCCGCCGTGGTCGCGACGGCCGAGATGATGCAGGGCCATGGCGAGGGTTACACGCAGAGTTTGAGGGACTGGAATTTGATCGTCGACCAAATCGTCAAGCCGACGTTCGACGGCACGCTGGCCTGTCCGGATGTGGCCGGCGCCATAACCGAGGCCCGCGCAGCCGTGAATTCCGATCCGCGGCAGGAATCCTTGAAACGCGTCATCGCCGGGATCAGGGAGCGGGCCGGCGCCGGTCCTTAAAAAATATGCGGGTAGCTTTCGCACGAGGGAGTGGCCGGTGAGAAACTCGGGCCGTCATTCCCCAAGCCGTGTCAGCGGCTATCGGGAATCCAGTAACATGAGATAGTCTGTGGATACTGGATTCCGGACCCGTATCTTCGGTGTGTGCGAGTCTATTTTTATTAAATATAATTAAAGGGCGTCCGCGTGCTGCTTCCCTCATTGTCGTCGTCGATCGCGGTGGGTCCGCTGGCTGGCTGGATGGCCGTGCTGACCGTCAAGCACGTGATTGCCGATTTCGTGTTGCAGAATTCCTGGATGGCGATCGGCAAGGATCAGAAGACCGGCTGGGCGCTGCCGCTGCTCGCGCACTGTCTCGTGCATTTGGCGCTGGCGCTGGTCCTGATCCTCGTCATCGCGCCGCGATTCTGGTTCATCGCATTTATCGATTTTGCGATCCATATCGTCGTGGATCGCGTCAAGGGGTTCTGCGCCTCCACCTTCAACGTGACGCAGGAGGGGCAGCATCCGTGGTTCTGGACGCTGATCGGCGTCGATCAGGCGCTGCACCATCTCACCGGCTTCGGCTTGTCCGTTGTCATGGCGTTCAACGCCTGACCGGCGGCGTTCGCGAATCGGCCCATGACCGTGGTTCCGATTCGGAACCGGATTGCAAGGCCGTCCGCGCATCCTTCGCACGCGTGGTTAACTCCTCGTTAGGAAATTGCGCGGCATCCTCATGGTCGAGGAGAATCCCGCATGTCGAGCCGCGACGCATTCGAGAACGATCTCTGTCCGGTCAACGACGATCTGTTGGGGACCATGTATCGTGCCAACGAGCATGGATTGCCGCAGCTCATCGCCAGCATTGCTCCGGATGTACGAGCGATGCTGGCGATGTTCTGCTACCGCCGGAGCCATCTGCACGCGCTGGCGCTGTCGGTCGCATCGAGCTGCTCGGAGCGCGATCTGGTTCAGCTTGGCGGCCGCGTCGGCTCCACGCTGTTCGCGCTGTCGCGCGAAGCACGGCAGCCCCATGGGGTGCCGGCTGTGCACGGTCAACGCAAGCCGATCACGCTATCGACCAGACCGCTCACCACGTTCGCTCCGCTCGACGATCAGGTCGACGACGATGAGGTCGCGCTGATCTCGGCGTAACGCGCCGCGCTGCAACAGGCATTGGCCGGAAAAGCGTTCGCGGTTCGAGTCTCTCTGTTTTTAACGGCATCGTCATGCCCGGACTTGATCCGGGCACCGATCTTTTTGGCGATGCCCGGCAACGACGTTTCCGGGCGCTTCTGTCCGATCGGGAGAACGTCATGCAGTTGGAAGGTCGCACGATCCCGTTTCCGCACCGGCTTCTGTGCGCGCGGACGCGCTCAACGGTCGATCGCCGGTCGCATGTGCTGATGCTGACCGACAAGGGCCGCGCCGTTCTGTCGCGCGCCAGGAAACTGATCTCGACCAGGCACGAAACGCGCCTCAACGAATTGCTGGGGGCGGAAAATCGCGAGGCGCTGCTCGTCATGCTGGCGAGGATCGCGCGCGACTTCTGACGCGGGTTGCGTGACGACGACACATGCAGCGACAGCATCACCGGATCAGACGGCATCCACCAGGATGACCCGGATGTCATTGACGTTGGTGAGCGTCGGGCCGGTCAGCAGCAGATCGCCGGTGGCGGCGAAAAAGGCGGTGGCATCGTTGTTGGCGAGATAGGCGGCAGGGTCGAGCTTTTGCGCGCGCATCGCCGCGAAGGTGCGGGCGTCGATCACGGCGCCGGCCGGATCGGAGGCGTTGCCCGCGCCGCCGTCGGCGCCGTCGGTGTCGGCCGCCAGCGCGGAAATATCAGGCGTGTCTCTGAGCTGTGACACGAGCGACAGCGCATATTCCTGATTAGGCCCGCCGCGTCCGTTGCCGCGCACCGTGACCGTGAGTTCGCCGCCCGACAGGATGGCGAGCTTTCGGCCGTCGGCGCGCGCCCGGAGCGCCAGTTTCGCATGATCCGCGGCGACATCGCGGGCCTCGCCTTCGAGATCGGCGCCGAGATCGAGTACCTCGTAGCCGGTATCGCGCGCGATCCTGATGGCGGCGTCGAGCGAGGTTTTGGGGCGCGCGATGATCTCGAAACGGGCACGCGCGAAGGCGGGATCGCCGGGCTTGCAGCTCTCATTGACCGGATCGTTCAGGGCACGGATGACGGCATCGTCGAGTGCGAGGTTGTATTTTTCCACCAGCGCGCGGGCGTGGGCCAAGGTCGTCGGATCGGGCACGGTCGGGCCGGAGGCAATGGCGGCCGGCTCGTCGCGCGGCACATCCGATATCGCCAGCGTCACGATCCCGGCGCGCCGGCCGGCCCGCGCCAGTCGCCCGCCCTTGATCCGCGACAGATGCCTGCGCACCGTGTTGACGTCGCCGACCGGGGCGCCGGAGCGGAGCAGGGCACGGTTGACCTGCTGCTTCTGCGCCAACGACACCCCGTCCACAGGCGCAATCCAGTTCGCCGAGCCGCCCCCGGACAGCAGCACCAGCAGGAGGTCGTCGGCGTTCGCGGTGCTCGCGAGCTTCAGGCTGAGGTCGGCGCCGCGCAAGCTTGCCTCGTCGGGCACGGGGTGGCCTGCCTCGATCACTTCAATGCGGCGTGTCGGCACGCCGTGGCCATGACGTGTCGTGGCGACGCCGGTCAAGCGCGCGGGATCGAGACCGGCGGCGCCGAGGTAGTGCCGTTCAGCGGCGGCCGCCATGGCGGCGGCGCTTTTTCCCGCGGCAAGGCAGATCACGCGGCCTTTCGGCGGTCGCGGCAAATAGGCATCGAGAATGTCGTCCGGATGCGCGGCTGCCACAGCCGCATCGAAGATCGAACGCAGCAGCTTGCGGTGGTCGGTCATGGCTCGGATGTTGCAATTCTGCAAAAGATAGAGAGGTGAAAAGTCGAACAGGTCGCCGTTAGTTCACAGCACGCCGATGCGCCTGTGTGCTCAGCGGTTGGTGACCTGCCGGGCCTGCGGCAGGGCAGGGGAGCCAGCGGCATCCGACACCAGGGCGCTGGCATTGTGGCTGTTCATCATCGCATCGAGCCGGTTGCGTTCCTTCTCGAAACTGGCAAGGACCGGACCCTCCAGTGATCGCCCGCGCGGGAGCCTGACGCGCATCGGATCGACGAAACGGCCGTTGACCAGAATTTCGTAGTGCACATGGGGGCCGGTGGAGCGGCCGGTCGAGCCGACGAAACCGATCACCTGGCCCTGCCGCACGCGCTTGCCGGGCGCCATGCCTTTCGCGAAGGCCGACATGTGACCATAGGCGGTTTCATAGCCGTTGTTGTGCTTGATGCGGACGTACTTGCCATAGCCGCCTTCCCATTCGGCCTTTTCGACGATGCCATTGCCGGCTGCGAAGATCGGCGTGCCGTACGGTGTAGCCCAGTCGACGCCGGTATGCATTTTCACATAGCCGAGGATGGGGTGACGACGAATGCCGAAGCCGGACCGCATGATGGCGCTGGCGACCGGTTTGCGGACCAGGAATTTCTTCGCGCTCTTGCCGGTCTCGTCATAGTAATCGACGATGGCGTCGTCAGGGGTCTGGAAGCGATAGTATTTCTTGGTTTCGCCGCCCACGGTGAGCGAGGTATAAAGCACTTCATTCTTCTCGGTCGCCGGCGTTCCTTCGTCGTCTCCGGCGTAGAAGACGTCGAATGAATCGCCAGGCTGCACCTTGCGCTGGAAATCGATGTCGTAGGAGTAGATCCGGACCATGTCTTCGATGACGGCAGGCGGCACCTTGTCGCGTAGCGCGGTCTCGTAGACGCTTTGATAAAGCCGGACACCGCTGCCATCGTCGTCGTTGTCACTGTTGTCGGCGATCTCTCCTGCTGAATTCATGCTCGCGACGTCGACGGCGACGTATTTGCCGAGATCCGACAGCGCGGCGACGGCCTCGATCGTCGAATCGTTCGCCACGATCACGCGATAGGGCTGAAGTCGCTGGCCGGGAGCGGCAGGCGCCATCAGGATGCGCAGTTTCTGCCCTTCCTTAAGACCGCCGTTGCGGCCGCGCGGCCCGAGCGTCGCCGCGATCGCCTGCGCTTCTTCCGTTGTCGCGCCCTGGTCCCGCAGCACCGAGACGACGGTGTCGCCTTTCTTGACCAGATGCACGCGCTCGCCGACCGGATTGCCGCCGGTGAGTTGCTCCTTGGTCTTCGGGAGCAACGTCACGTTTTCAGGGACGATGCGGGCCTCGAATCCGGCATAGGGATCGACGCCACCTTCCGCGGCGTAGGCCATCTTGATGCTCGACGTTGCGCCGGCGGCGTCGGCCGTGGCGTCGGCCATGGTGTAGCGCACGCCGCCATTGCCGCGCCAGTTCGAGGCATCGCGCACCTGCATCAGGACTTCATCGATCGGAACGGTTGCTGCGATCTTCGCCTTCGGCAGGATCGGCGCAAGATCGCGGGTCACAAAGGAGACTTCGGCGTCGGGCTCCGCTGCCGCCGCCGCGGCGGCGTCGCTGGCATCTTCGGCGGTCGGAGCGTGGCTTCCGGCGTCGGCCATCAGGCGTTGGGCGTTGAATGGCGGGATCTTCGCGCTGAGATCGCTGGTCGCCATCGACAGGTTGCCGGATACGCGAACGAAGGGCCGAACCCGCATCACGTCGCGGTTGCCGGCGCGGGTCACAGTCGAGACACGGATAACGTGCTTTGCGGCGGCGGCCTCGCTCGGCGGTGGCAGGCGATCGCTCTTGTGAAGGCTGGTCTGATGGTCGCCGGCTCCAAACGAGCCGCGCAGCGCGCCCTCCACGTGCTCGGGCATCCTCGCAAAGGTGGTCTCGCCGTCGAGCGACGCAAAAACGGCGCCGCCGATGAGAGCCGCGCCGCACAGACCTGTGAGAATGGTGCCGCTGAACCACTGCACGGAGACGCGGCGGCGGTCGATCACGGCGGCTTCGGATCCGTCGGCGGAAAGCGGCGGCTCGTGGCCGAGATCAATAATCCCGGTCTCGCGCCCGCGATGTCCACCACGTGATGTATTCAACCCGCCGTCCCCCAAAGTTCCATCTGCGACCGCCGAAATTCCTGCGCTTTGCGGACTCCAAACCCCTCCGGAAGAGAGACGTGGGGAAGTCTCGCGTATTTCATGCCGGCCCGGGAATCACGCGCAGGTGGCGCGGGAGTCACGAACATCCGAGGATCACGAACCGGGAATCACGAACATCAATGGCGCCTGAACCCCTCGATGTGTTGCGGTTCCCCGGATGAGGCGATGCGGTCATGGACGATCGCCGTCTTCTGAAGCCACCGAATGGCCGATACCCCTAGCAATCGGCGATTCAACACTTAATTTCCCGATGAGAACGTCGCAGGAATGTGGCTCAAGTACGGCGCAAATGCCCGATGGCTCGGGGCTTTTCACGCTGCAATTTTGTTTTTGCCCAGTGCAACATTTTGTTGACGATGGGCGTTGACAAGCGTCCGAGGGTGAGGCTATAAACCGGCCACTGAGCGCGGCGCTGCTTCGGCTCTTGCCAAGACGCTTTGCCGCGCCGGTAAGTTCCTCACTAGGTTGAGCGAATCAACAACCGATAACCATCGGTTGTTATTTGTCGTCCGGTGAGCGCTTTGCGAAACTTCCAGAGATGGAAGCGGATCTTCTGGATCCGGGCTGTTTGACAAGTGAAGATGAAGAAAGAGAAACGTGGACGGCGGAGTCCTTGCGGGTCTCGATCAGCGGAGGCTTCGGCTTTCGGGGATTGAGACCGGACGAAAGACTTCGGCGGTACACGTTTCAAAGGTTACACCATCGTCATCAGCGATGTGAATCGCGGATGGCTGTCGGCTTCGGTTCGAAAGAATTTGGGTCGGCAAGAATGGTGGGACCTCGTCAAACGTTGTGATCAGCCGGCTCAAAGTTTCAAGTCCAACTTGAGAGTTTGATCCTGGCTCAGAGCGAACGCTGGCGGCAGGCTTAACACATGCAAGTCGAACGGGCGTAGCAATACGTCAGTGGCAGACGGGTGAGTAACACGTGGGAACGTACCTTTTGGTTCGGAACAACTGAGGGAAACTTCAGCTAATACCGGATAAGCCCTTACGGGGAAAGATTTATCGCCGAAAGATCGGCCCGCGTCTGATTAGCTTGTTGGTGAGGTAATGGCTCACCAAGGCGACGATCAGTAGCTGGTCTGAGAGGATGATCAGCCACATTGGGACTGAGACACGGCCCAAACTCCTACGGGAGGCAGCAGTGGGGAATATTGGACAATGGGCGAAAGCCTGATCCAGCCATGCCGCGTGAGTGATGAAGGCCCTAGGGTTGTAAAGCTCTTTTGTGCGGGAAGATAATGACGGTACCGCAAGAATAAGCCCCGGCTAACTTCGTGCCAGCAGCCGCGGTAATACGAAGGGGGCTAGCGTTGCTCGGAATCACTGGGCGTAAAGGGTGCGTA